>JAWKRF010000014.1:0-257914 GCA_041389745.1 Polyangiaceae bacterium | reverse complement strand
CTTCGATGGAATCGACGAAGTCCGCGATGGTGTTGATCGCCAGGTAGGGTGGGTTGGTGTCGTTGCGTGCGCGCAGTCGCACGCTCACCTGCAGGCCGCTGAGCAACGCCTTCACGCCCGCGGCGATGGTGTTGGCGACGGTGGAGCCATCCTTGTGGCTGGCGAAGATCAGACGGCAGGTGTTGAAGCCATTCACCGTCGGCCCGTCGGGCGCGACGGTGTTGGAGTAGACGTCGGTTGCGCACTGGCTGCCGCTGAAGCTGCTGGGGCGGACGTGGGAACCCGTCTGATCCACCAGGAACGCCATGTCCGGGTAGGGCCCGGCGTAGCGCTGGGTCCCGCCGTCGTTGAGCGCCACTCCAATCACCTTCGCGCCGTGGTCTTGTAGCTCCGTGACGAGGTCGTCAGCAGTCGGCGCGCTGAACGAGTACTGGTCGTGAAGCGTGGACTCGGTGGTGCTGCAGCACCCTTCGCGGCACGCCTGAAAAGGCGACTCGGCGCAAACCACGCGACGGCCGTTGTGCGAGGCGGCGTCGCTGATCAGCACCAGGATCGGCAGCGCATCTGCACGGAACCCGAGGGCGCCATAGCTGCCGGTGCCCGGGGTGAACGGAGCCTGATAGCCGCCACCGGGCCAGAACGTCGCCCCATTGGCGATCACCTTGTGGAGCGCAGGGATCAGCGCCTCGGGAGGATCGTTCCCGTTGTCCGTCGTCAGCGCGTCGACTGCTGCCTGCGTCTTGGTGATGTCGCTCGTCATGTAGCCGTTCGGAGTCACGCTGACGGGCAGGTTCGTGGACGCTCCATAGGGCTCCACGGGGAAATCCTGTGCTGCGGCCACACCGAACTGAGCTTCGGGGACATCCGCCTTGATCGTCGTGATCAAGCTGTTGAGGTTGCTGCGGATGTTGTTGATCGCCGGTCCCATGCTGCCGGTCGCGTCGACCACGAACGCGATGTCGCCCTTGTTCAGGTTCGTCTTGAGCACGACGTCTTGCTGCTTGGGGATCGGTGACTCCTGATAGGGCATCACGAAGTAATAGCGACCGAGGGACTGGGGTGTCTCCGCCGAGCGGGTCGGATCGCTACCGAGGGTGTCCTCGATCAGGTCGTTGGCTCCATCACCGTCGGTGTCCGCCTTGATGCGATCGGTCTCGCCCTGATTGACCGTGCAGTCGCCGTTCTTGTCCTCCACGGAGTCGACCAAGCCATCGTTGTCCGAGTCACGGTCGTACGGGTCCGCGTTGGCGTCGGCGTCGGTGTTGACGGCGTCCTGATCCAGCTGGTGACCGAAGCCCGCTTCGCAGGCGTCAGGAACCAGATCGCCATCGGAGTCCAGGTCGCGAAAGTCCGGCTTTCCGTCGCCATCGGTGTCGTCGGTGCCTTCGAAATCGTCTCGGATGCCGTCGTCGTCGGAGTCGGGGTCGTTGTGGTCGTAGGCACCATCCAAGTCCGTGTCCACGGGCGGCTTGCCCCCGAGCTCATCGACATCCTTGACGTAGTCCCCGTCGTTGTCGTCGTCGTAGGCGTCGGGAAGTCCGTCACCGTCGACATCACCAGGGGGCTTGTTCGGGTCGTAGGCGGAACCGTCCGCATAGAACTCGTCCGCGTCGGGGATACCGTTGTCGTCGCTGTCGAGATCGATGAAGTTCGGCTTGCCATCCCCGTCCGAGTCAGGAGCATCACAGCCCAGCGGATCCCCCTCGAAGAGATCGGGGATGCCGTCGTCGTCGCTATCCGTGTCGAGGTAGTCGGGAGTACCGTCGCCGTCCGAGTCGCGGTTGGTGTCCCGCCCCTCGAACTCATCCAGGATGTTGTCGCCGTCCGCGTCGGGACTGCAGGCGGTCACGCCCCCGGTGCCGGCGCTGCCCGAGCTACCCGCGGCGCCGCCAGTGGCGCCACCCGCGCCACCCGCGCCGCCCACGCCACCCACGCTGCCACCAACCCCAGCCGTGCCGCCGTTTCCAGCACCAGCCGCTCCAGCAGCGCTACCCCCGGAACCACCCGAGGCGGCGCTGGAATCGTCAGCGCCGCTCCCACACGCGGTGGCAGCAGCACCCAGAGCGACCAAGACCCAAACCGAAGCGAAGCGCGCGTTCATCAAGCCTCCACAGTCGCGCTCGGCGCCGAGGCCAACTCGCCCGCGCTCGAGCCGACGCGACCACCATCATCGTCCGAGACACCGCGCCCAGCTCGAGCGCAGCGCTCCATTGCTCTCTTCACAAACCGCGGAAATCGCCCCCGCGTGATCGATAAAGTAACCGATTTGCGGGCCCAACTCTGCAGTTCACTCGAAAGATTGTGCTCGCTCCTCCTCCCATTGCCCTACCTCCCCTCACGTCGTAGGCGCTTTCTGACTGCGCGGTGCGTCGCCCGTGACTAGTGTAGTGCGCTCCGATGCAGCCCCTCGCCCCCTCCCCGCGCGCTTTCGATCGCCTGATCGCGCGCCGCATCGGAAGGCTGGGATGGGCGCGTTTCGCGACCTTCTCGAGCGCGCTGGTGAGTGTCACGACCCTGGTGATGATGGTGGTCGTGCGCAGCGGATCCCGAGGGGATCTGGATAGCATTGCGGTGCGAGCGCTGGGCTGGGCTTCCTGGCTGATCGTGGTTCCGTCGACGCTCGCCGCCATCAGCTGTCTCTCGCGCCTGCGCGGAGACGCCCGGCTGCCCCGGACGTTGGCTTCCCTGGGGGTGCGCAACACGCGTCTCGAGCTGGCGGCTCTACTCGGGGGCGTGCGCTTCGTGTTTTCCCGCTTGGCAATCCCGGGGTTCCTTGCGCTGTTCTGCGCCCTGCTCCTGAGTCGCAGTGTCGGTGAGCTACCGAGCCGCGCGCTACAACTCCTGGCAGGCTCGGTCTACATCGTCGGGCTCGCGATGGCTGCGGGACTCGCCAGCGCAGGCGCGTCTCGCCTGGGCGAGCGCAAGGGACGCTGGCTGCTCTTGCTGCTGGTGCTCGGACCGATGTTCCTGTCGGAGCGCTGGTTTCGCTTGGTCGACGTGCCGCGCGCCCTCGACGCGATGCTGGACGGGATCCTTAGGCTGGGGGGCGCCTGATGCTGAGCCTCCGCGCGCTCTGGTCCGGGATGCTCAGGGGAGTCACCGCGGATTTTCCACCAGGCTATCATGTAGTGATCGGTCGCCCCGAGGACGGCCTGCTCGACCTCGTGGAGTGCCTGGCAGGTCTGCGCAAGACGAAACCCGGCAGCGTGGCCATGAGCGGAGTCGATCCTTATCGCTCGGCGGAGCTTCGCAGCAAGATCGGCTGCCTGCTTCCTTTCGAGCCCGAGCTTCCGCGAGGCAATATCCAGCGCCTGGTGTCCCAGCGTCTCCCGCGACACAGCGAACAGGCAGCGAGCGAGCTGCTCTCGACCTGTCACCTGCTCGAGCGCCGGGCCGAGAGCCTGAGCCCCGAGGAGCGACGTAGCCTCGCCTTCCTGGTTGCGACCAGCGTGTCGAGGTCGCTGGTGGTGGTCTACGAACCGTTCACGGCCCTCCCGGGCCTGCACACCCAGGCGGTGCTCACACGGCTCAGTCAGCAAGCAGAGCGCGGCGCTTGCGTGCTCGTGCTGACCAGCAATCCAGCTCACGCTCAGTACCTCGATGGTCACAGCTGGTTGCTGGATCGGGGGAGACTGCTGGAGCTGGAGCTGGATGCTCCCCGACGTCCCCCGGCGCAACTGCTCTTCGAGTGCGCGGAGAGTCGGCGGCTGGCGAGCGCGCTGCTCGAGGTGGGTGGCCTGGGGGTGAGCTACGATGCCGAGCGGCCGGGGCAGGTGTTGGTGACGGGAGCCGAGGAGCGCAGCAGCCTGGCTGCGATGCACGCGGCGCTGGAGCTCGGCCTGGACATCACCCGCATCACGACCCTCACCCCCACCGTGGATCAGCTGAGGGCGCGAGCAGCGGGAGCAGCGCAGGCCGCGTTTCACCAGGCTCGCACGCGCGACGAGTCGCCGGGGGAGCTGACATGAGCGGCTTCTCCATCGGCCTTTCCCTTGCCAGAACCCGGCTCTCCAGCTGGGGCTCGCTCGGAGTGCTCACCCTCGGACTGGTGGTGAGCGGCTTCGGTTCGCTGCTGTTTCGCCAGCAGAGCGACGGGCTGCAGCTCAGCCTGCTCGGTCTCGCGTTTGGCCTGGTGATGCCCTTCGGGGCGCTCTCCCTCAGTCGACGCGCCTTCGCCTCAGGTTCCCTGCTCGAGAGCGTCGCCGAGCCCGCCCGCTGGGGCGCTGACCGACGCGCGACGGTGCTCGGCCTGTGGCTTGGTTTGGCAATCGTCCTCGGGCTGTGGTTCGGGGTTCTCGCGCTGGAGACCGTGCTCCTCGCCGGAGGCAACGGACTCGACGGCGCGCTCTCCGGAGGGATCGGCGTCCAAGCGGGTCTGGCCTACGCCTGCTACCTCACGGCTGCTTCTGGCTTGGGCAGGCATGGCCACGCCCGAGTCTGGTTCGTGGGCGCGGACTGGCTCCTCGGCGCGACCACCGGGGCGCTCGCGTTGCCATTTCCACGCGCTCATGTCGCCAACCTGCTCGGTGCAACCCCGCCCGCCAACCTGCCTCAGCTGGCGAGTGGCCTGCTTCTCGCATCACTCAGCCTGTTGTGTCTGCTGATCTCGCGCTGGCGCCTGCCACGCTGAGAGGTCGCAAGGAAAGCGCACCGAGTCGGTAGCGCAAGGGGCGGCTTGTACTAGTCTCCGGCTCGTGCGGTCCGTGGTGTTTCGCTTCGAGTCGCTAACTCAGCTGGCGAGCCAGCTGGAGCTGAGCGGCGATGATCAGGATCTCGATCTGCCCACCGGCGAGCGCTTTCGTGAAGGCGAGTGGGTGCTCGCTCACTTCTGCGTTGGTGAGGAGTCCACGTCCGTCGCTGCCTGCGTCGCCGATCGAGGCGCCGGCGTGCGCCTCGCGTTCGAAGAGCGCGACTGGGAGCACCTCCTGGACTTCACGCAGGAGGAGGACAGCCGCGCGAGTCTGCCACCACCCAGCGTACCCGCGAACCGGATTTCCTATGTGGAAAATGTTCCACCGAACACGCGAGTGCTCCTGGTCGACGACGATCGGGATCTTCAGCGCGTCGTCGGCGCCCTGCTCAGCCACGCGGGATACGAGACGCAGGTCGCGTCCAGCGCGGAGCAAGCGCTCGACGTCTTGCGCACGGAGCGCTTCGACTTGATGGTGCTCGACTGGAACCTGCCTGGCATGACCGGCCTCCAGCTGTGCGCGAGGCTACGTCAGATCGGGACCCGGCTGCCGATCCTGTTCCTCACGGCACACTCCGCCAGCGAAGACATCGTGGCCGCTTTCGACGCCGGCGCTGACGACTTCGTTCCGAAACCCTTCCGGGCACCCGAGCTCGCTGCTCGAGTCATGGGCCTGCTGCGCCGTTCGCAGCTCCCGACGCTGCTATAGCCCCGGCGCGAGACGCTGCTCGCGGGCGCTCCGCGCCGACTCGCCCGGGGGCAGCGATCATTGCTCCCTGAACGCCTCCGCCGGACGCAAGCGAGCCGCATGAACGGCGGGCCACAGGCTTCCGATCAGGCACACCGCAACGGAGAAGAACCCTGCCGCGAGGAACCAAACAGGATCCACCTGCACCGGTAGGTAGGAGATGAAGTAGACCTTTGGGTCCAGCGGGAATGGATCCACCGTGAGGTAGTAGCAGACGGCGTAGCCGAGCCCGAGTCCCGAGCCGGCCCCGAGCACGCCGATGATCCCGCCCTGGTAGAGGAAGGCTCGAACCAGCGCCCAGTCCGTGGCGCCCATCGCCTTCATCACGGCGATCTCCTTCTTCTTGTCGAGCACGACCATGATCAGCGTCGCCAGCACGGTGAAGGCAGCGACCAAGATCATCAACGCCAGCACCAGGCTGATGGTGATCTGCTGGATCTGAAGCGCCGTGAACAGGCCGTGGTTCAGCTCCTTCCAGTCCATCGTGTGATAGATGGAACTCTTGAGCTTCTCGTCCACCAGCGCCTTCACGTGCTGTGAGTCGTCGATGTGATCGATCTTCATTTCCACGCCGGTGACGCTGTCGCCGTTGCTGTGGAAGGCCTGCGCTTCGTAGAGATCGGTGTAGACCAGCTTCGAGTCGTACTGGTCGAAGCCAGCGTCGAAGATCGCTATCACACGGAAACGCTTTGCGACCGGCGGTCGGAAACCTCCCGAGCCGAACGAGAAGCCCACCGTTGGTGAGGTGACCTGCAGGCACGAGCCGATACCCGCGCCCAGGTACTCCCCGAGGCTCTTGCCGATGATGATGCCGGGCAGCTTCTTCACCAACTCCGCGCTCTTGCACGGGTCCTCGTCCAGTTCCTCGGGGATGAAATCCGGGTCGGGCAGCACGCTCTCGTAGCCCCCCTCCGGGACGATCGAACCCTGGGGCGCATCCTCCGGGAGCGCATCCGAGTTCGGGGGGGGAGACGCGCCAGGTGCCCCTGGGGTCTCACCGCGCTCCCGCGCAGCGCTCTGCTCAGCCTCCGGTTCACCAGGCGCAGCGTCGGGCTGCTCGTCGGAGGCATCGGCGTCCTGCGTGTCGTCCAGCAGATCCTTGGCAGAGACGCCGCCATCCCTCACCGAGTCTTCCAGATCGACGATGTAGTTCGGGTTACCCTTGGTGCCTCCAGGAGCATCCAAGGGAGACTCGCGGATGCGCATTCGACGACTGGACTCCGGCGGCTTTGCCCCGACGGCTCGTAGACCTTCCGTGCTGCCCTCGACGATGTGCTTCGGCAGATCGAGCACGTCACCGAACAGCTTCGGATCGACGCCCTTGAGCAGCACGCCGGTCGCGGTCTTGTCCTTGTGACTGACCATCATCGGGTTGATGACGAACGGGGCGACGCCGATCACTCCCGGGACGTCCTTCATGTCCTGCATGACGCTGCGGTACTCGCGGAAGTCGCTCGAGTATTTCAGCACCAGCACATGAGCGTTGACGCCGAGCACCTTCTCACGGAACTCCGAACGGAATCCGCCGGTCACGCTGACCACGATGGACAGACACGCCGTGCCCAGCGCCACGCCGAGAATCGCGAGCGAGGTGCCCAACGACACGAAGGCGCGCTTCTTGGAGCCCATGTAGCGCAGGGCGATCTGGAGGGGGAATCCCATGCTGTCTCTCGGGCCACCGGCTGGACCCGCCGGTCTTATAGCTGAGGCGCGGATCGGCTCAACGCTTGACCGACGCTTTGCTTGCGTGCCCGATCCTGGATTCCAGGGTCTGCAACCTTTGCGGACCCGTGAGGCCTGCGCACCGGCGTGAACCTTGGATGCCGGTCCAGCCGCGAATGCCCCGCGACACCAGACCCGGGAAATGTGCCCACGCGAGCCAGGCCAGCACCCAGGACTCGCAGAGCAGGCGCCTGGATCTGGGGTGGAAACGCGAGCACGGATATTGCAGCAATCGTCCGACCGATGGGCGGACGCTGCCCAGAATACGCGCCCGTATCGGAAGTTCGCATGAAGTTCCTAGGTCGAGCGCTCGGGCTCGACCGTAGAAACCAATTTCTCAGCATGGAAACACTCGGGCCCTCGCGAGCAGGCAGGGACGAATGAGCGCAGATGAGCGGTGATTCTTCCAGGTCACCTCATTAGAGTGGAGTCGGTCGTGAGCGAACAACGGCAAAAGACGATGGAGAGCGAGGCGGCCGGCGCCGTTTCCTACCCCGACCCGCCCCTGGAGTCGAAGCGCGCCGATACCGGGGGGCTGAAGCTCGCCACCATCGCGCCCGGGAGCATGGCCTCGCTCCCAGACATGCCCGCAGTGGAGTTCGGCAAGAAGCCCGATCCGTTCCTCGGCTGTACCATCGATGATCGTTACAAGGTGGAGGCCATCCTGGGCGAGGGCGGCATGGGCGTGGTCTATCGCTGCCGCCACAAGATCATCGACAAGAAGGTCGCGATGAAGATCTTGCGCGCGGACCTGGCGCGCGACACCGAGGTCACCGAACGCTTCCTGATCGAGGCCAAGGCGGCGAGTTCGATCGGCAACCCCCACATCATCGACATCAGCGACTTCGGCCAGCTCCCGGACGGCTCCACCTACTTCGTGATGGAGTACCTGGAGGGCACGCCACTCTCGAGCTTGATCGACGGGGGCGCTGCCCTGGGGATACAGCGAATCGTCCACATCGGGCGACAGCTCGCCGAGGGCCTCGCGGCCGCCCACGACGTCGAGATCGTGCATCGCGACCTCAAGCCGGACAACATCTTCCTGATCGATCGCGGCAAAGAGAAGGATTTCGTCAAGATCCTGGACTTCGGCATCGCCAAGGTCTCGACCGCCGAACATGGCATCACCCGGGCTGGCTCCGTCTTTGGCACACCGCACTACATGTCCCCCGAGCAGGCCGCGGGGGCGCCTGTGGATCATCGCGTCGACATCTATGCGCTGGGCGTCATCCTCTACGAGATGGCCAGCGGCAAGGTGCCCTTCGACGCCGACAACTTCATGGGCATCCTCACGCAGCACATGTACAAGGCGCCGGTCCCGATCCGCGCCCTCGTGCCGCAGCCGAACGAGGTGCCGCCTGGTCTCGAAGCGATCATCCTCAAGTGTCTGAGCAAGCGCCCCGAGCAGCGCTACCAGGACATGAACGAGCTCGTGGAGGACCTGAACCGCCTGGAGACGGGCAATATCCCCACGGCAGTGCCTGAGATGATGCAGCGCTCCGGTGGCTTCAACGTCCCCGCGGACTACTTCAACAAGGGCGCCATGCCGGCGCCGGTGCCCGCCGATCCAGGACGCCGGGGACGCTCGAAGTGGCCACTCTACGCGGGCGTCGCAGGGGTCGTCGCCGCGATCGCCATCGTGGGAACGATCTTCGCCGTGAGCCCGCCCAGCAGCGCGACTCAGCCGACATCGACGCCCGCGCCAGAGACGCTCAAGACCGAGACACCGGTGACCACCGCCGCAGCGACCGTCACCCCGAAGCCCGCCGAGCCGAGACAGACGGAAGTGATCCTCGCCGTCGCGCCCCTCGAGGCGCACGTCTTCAGGGGTGAAGAGGATCTGGGGGCCTCCCCCGTGTCGCTCAAGGTGCCCGAGGGCGAGACGGTGGACGTGGAAATCCGCGCGGAAGGCTACAAGGCCCAGAAGCTCAGCCTGGACGGCAAGGAAACGAAGCACTCGATCAAGCTCGAGAAGGAGGCCAAGGCGGCGGGCAGCTACGTGCGTCCGGTCACCAAGCCCACCTCGAAGCCCGAACCAAAGACCCACTCGAAGCCCAAGCCCAAGCCTCAGATCGGTGGCAGCGACATCGTGAACCCCTGGAACTGAGCTCAGCCCCCGCCTGGCTTCGCGCTGCGGGCGTCGGCCGACACTGAGGGGAGCCTGAGCGCGCGGGCTGCGCTATAAGCCGGCCCATCGTGGATCTTCGAGTTCTGAAGGACGCAGTCCCAGGCGACGTGCTCCGGCTCTGCCGGACCCTGCAGCGCGCTGGGCATCGCTCATGGGTGGTCGGAGGCTGTGTGCGAGATCTCCTGCTCGCCCCCGAGGGCAGCGCCGACTCGATCCGAAACGACTGGGACATCGCCACGGACGCGCGACCAGAGCAGGTTCAGAAGCTGTTTCGCAAGGTGATCCCGACGGGGATCAAGCACGGCACCGTCACGGTGCTGCTGTCAGGCGTCGGCTACGAGGTCACCACGCTGCGCGGCGAGACGACCTACAGCGACGGCCGCCGCCCTGACCAGGTCTACTTCGTAGATGATATCCGTGCAGATTTAGCTCGTCGTGACTTCACCGTGAACGCGATCGCTTACGATCCGCTGGAAGAGCAGCTCATCGATCCCTTCGGCGGCGCCTCGGATCTGGAGCGCCGGCTGCTGCGAGCGGTGGGCGTCGCGAAGGAGCGCTTCGACGAGGACGGGCTTCGGGTGCTGCGAGCGGCGCGCTTCGTGGCCTCGTTGGGCATGACGCTGGAGACGCAGACGGCGGCGGCGATTCGCCCGTCCCTCGACACCTATCGCAAGGTCAGCCCGGAGCGTATCCGCGACGAGTGGATGAAGACCCTCAAGACCGAGCAACCCAGTCGTGGCTTCCAGGTCATGCTGGAGCACGGCATGCTGGAAGTGAGCGTGCCGGAGCTGTTCAGCTGTGCCGACTTCGAGAGCGGGCACGCTCGGCTCTCGGGGCCGATCTGGGATCACTTGATGCGTGTCGTCGACGCGTGCCCTGCGGATCCAGTGCTGCGCACGGCGGCGCTGCTCCACGACGTCGGCGAACCACGACTCGAGGCCACCGATGACGCGCGAATCCACGCCGCGTTGGGGGCGACGATCGCCGACGACGTCTGCTCCCGGCTGCGCTTCTCGAACGCCGAGCGCGAGCGCGTCGTGGCGCTGGTGAGGCACCACGTGATCGAGTACCGGAAACTCGAAGACGGCCCGACGCTGCGGCGCTGGTTGCGCGCGGTGGGCGTTGACGTGCTACCGCAGCTATGGGAGCTCGCGCGCGCTGACTACCTCGCGTCGTCAGCCGTTCCTGGCATGGCGGGCTGGCCTCCGGACCTCTGGCAGCTGCGCGAACACGTGGAGCGCGAGCTCGCGGCTGGAGTGGTGTTGTCCACACGGGACCTGGCCGTCGGTGGCAAGGACTTGATGCAAGCGCTGGGACTGGCGCCTGGCAAGCACCTGGGCCTGTTGCTCGACCAGCTGCTGGATCACGTCACCGACGAGCCGAGCTTGAACCGCAAGGGCCCGTTGCTCGATCTCGCGCGGAAACTCGCGGCTGAAGCGGGGTAGCACCGGCGCGACTCACCCCCAAACTCCGAGGAACCACGAAAAGCCTCGGCCCCGCGACTCCCTGGAGGCTGGGTGGAGTGCGGGGCCAGGCTTGTTTCGCGTCCTCTCGGACGCTCCTGCTCAGGCGCTCGGGGCGGGCTTGGGCGCGCCGAAGATGCTCGCCGGGCGCTTCTTCTCGCTGCTCTCTCGACGCTTGTCGGTCCAGCGCGGGATCAGCACCTTCGGGCGCTCGGGCAGTGGCTCACCCTTGATCGCGCAGCGGATCTCCTCGGAGCTCAGCGTCTCGCGCTCCAGCAGGGCTTCCGCCACCCGATCGAGCGCGTCGCGGTTCTCCTCCAGGGTGCGCTTGGCCAGCGAGTACTGCTCCTCGATGATCTTGCGCAGTTCCTTGTCGATTTGACGAGCCGTGTCGTCAGAGTAGTCGTCGCGGCGCGACGCCATTTCACGGCCGAGGAAGATGCTCTCTTCCTGCTCCCCGTAGGCGATGGGACCGAGGGCATCGGTCATGCCGTGCTCACACACCATCGAACGGGCCATACCCGTGGCGCGCTTGATGTCGTCCTGAGCGCCGGTGGTGATCTCGGTGAAGACCAGCTCCTCGGCAACACGCCCACCGAGGGCCATCGCGATGCGCGCCAGGGTCTGCTTGCGAGTCATCAGGTGGCGATCCTCCTGGGGCAGGAACATCGTCACGCCGAGGGCGGCGCCGCGGGGGATGATGGACACCTTGTGAACCGGGTCGTTCCCGTCGACGAGCATGCCCACCAGCGTGTGCCCAGCCTCGTGCCAGGCCGCCGTGCGGCGCTCGGTCTCGCTCATCACCATCGACTTGCGCTCGGTGCCCATCAGGACCTTGTCCTTGGCCATCTCGAAGTCGACCATCGACACGCAGTCCTTGTCTTGCCGTGCGGCAAGAAGCGCGGCTTCGTTGACCAGGTTCTCGAGGTCGGCGCCGACGAAGCCGGGGGTGCCAGCTGCGAGGATCGAGAGATCCACATCGACGCCGAGGGGCACCTTCTTGGTGTGGACCGCCAGGATGCCCTCACGACCACGGATGTCCGGACGCGGCACCACGATCCGGCGGTCGAAGCGACCGGGGCGCAGGATGGCCGGGTCCAACACGTCGGGGCGGTTCGTGGCGGCGATGATGATGACACCTTCGTTGCTCTCGAAGCCGTCCATCTCCACCAAGAGCTGGTTCAACGTCTGCTCGCGCTCGTCGTGACCGCCGCCCAGGCCAGCGCCACGATGGCGTCCAACGGCGTCGATCTCGTCGATGAAGATGATGCAGGGAGCGTGCTTCTTGCCCTGCTCGAACAGATCGCGCACCCGGCTCGCGCCGACACCCACGAACATCTCCACGAAGTCGGAGCCCGAGATGCTGAAGAACGGCACGCCGGCTTCACCGGCGATGGCGCGCGCGAGCAGCGTCTTTCCGGTGCCAGGCGGGCCCATCATCAGCACGCCCTTGGGGATGCGTCCGCCGAGCTTCTGGAACTTCTTCGGATCCTTGAGGAAAGCGATCAGCTCCTCGACCTCGTCCTTCGCCTCGTCGACCCCCGCCACGTCAGCGAACGTGACCTTGTTCTGAGCCTCGTTGAGCAGCCGCGCTCGGCTCTTTCCGAAGCTCATCGCCTTGCCGCCACCTGCCTGCAGCTGGCGCATGAAGAGGTAGAACATCACCAGCAAGATCACCATCGGTAGCAGGATGGTGAGCATCGTGGTGAGGATTGGGTTGCTCTCCTCCTGCTCGTAGTTGACCTTCACGTCGTTACGCAGGAGCCGCTTCATGATGGCGTCGGAGACCGCCGGACCGATGGTCTCCTTCTTCTCGCCCTTGGGGTTCCCGGGGTCCTCGACGGTGAAGCGATATCGCGTGTCCTTGATATCGACGTCTTTGACGTGTTTCTTTTCTTTCGGGGCGTCCACCAGCGCCATGAACTCGCTGAAGGGCACGGACTTGCGATGCTGGCCTTCGCTGTCGACGAAGTGCCAGATCGCGAAGAAGGCGACGATCAGGACGACCCAGAGCAGGACGGTCTTATGGGGTTGCTTCACTGTTCCTCAGCGACTTGCGATGCGATGGTGAGTAGTGATCGAATGCTCGTGCCCAAGCGGCGCGAGAGAGTTGTGAGTTCGAGCTGCGGGCGACGAGACCGCGCGAGCTGAGCTGGCTCGGTTCATCATGCCACCGCCACGCCAGGGGCGCACCCGAGGCCTGGGCCGAGACGGTTCTTAACCGGGAGAGCATGCGCTGGCGATGGTTTCGCACTCGTTTTGTGGGTTGGAGAAGGGAACGGGCAGAGATTCCTTCTACGTAATGTCGAACCGGCGGTCGTGCACCCCCTGACGACCCACAATGCCGCGCGCGTAAGTGATGCGAAATGGCGCTCGGGTGGGGCTCGGCGGCGCAGGGTCGTCCCCGATCGCGGCCGCGGCGGTCGTCTGGGGGTACGCGGCGTGGCAGCGCGTGGTTTCTGTGAGCCACTGGCAGGTGGTTGAGACAGAACACTAGGGACGCCGCTTGAGCGACAACGTGCCGCGCGACCGAGCCTCTTCGTCGGCGTTCGCCTGCGTCGGCGCGAAGGTCAACACGCGCCCGCCTTTCAGCGTCAACTCGAGCGGCTGGCGCTGACTGAGAGCGCGCTGCAAGGCCTGGATTTGCGCGCGGTTCAGCCCGCCTCGTTGCACTGGTTCCTCTCCGAGTTGATCCGCCAGCGCGGTCAGATGCCCCACGATTCCGGGGGAGAGCTGCTCGAGCAGCGGCAGCAGCTCGCGCCTCACACGAACCCGCAAAAAACGCGGATCGGCGTTGGAGGGGTCCGTCGCAACCTCGAGGCGATGTCGAGCCACGTGGCGCAGCACGTCTTCGCGGCTGGCGCGGATCATCGGACGGACTCGGTCGCCACTCCGCGCGGGAAGCACAGCCAGTCCACCTGGCCCCGACCCTCGCAGGATCCGCAGGAGCACCGTCTCGGCTCGGTCGTTGGCGTGGTGGGCGGTGCAGATCAGAGCACCCACGCGCCCCGCTACTTCCTCCAGCTCGCGGTAGCGTGCGCTGCGCGCGCGCGCCTGGAGGTTCCCGCCGCGCCCCAGCTCGACGCGGGAGCGAGTGAACACGACGCCGTGCTGCCGCGCGAGGCGCTCGGCCAAGTCCAGCTCCGCCTCCGCTTCCGCTCGTAGCCCGTGATCGACGCCATGCGCCCACAGCTGTAAGCCGAGCTTCTCTCGCGAGAGGCACAGGGCGTGGAGCAAGGCCATCGAGTCAGGCCCCCCACTCACCGCGACCAGAAGATTCGCGCGGCGCAGCCCGAGCTCGATCAAGGCAGCTCGAACGAGCTTGATCAGGGTTGGGGGGTGAGAGCGAGCCACGCGAGGCATCGAGTCAGGTCAACTCGAACTCCTTGCAGAACACCAGCTCACCCCCAGGCTGGACGTGCCCTTCGCGATGTTCCTGGTTGGGATACCCGAGCGCACACCCTTCGTTGCCTTCAGCGAAGTAACAGCAAGACTCGCACGTGAAACGAAACGCATAGCGCTCGCAGTCCTCGATCAGGCGCTGATCGACGCGCGTCCTCACCTCGCCCCCACGGTCAGTCGCTGCACGACAACACGGCCCACCCGCCCGTCGGCTCACCTGCGCTGAGCTTGGACCGAGTGACCCACGCCACCGCGACGAGGCCACGAGCCGCGGCCATCGAGACCATGTCGCCCTCGAACCCGGTCAGAGCCGTGTCCCCGACGCTGCCATCGAACACCACCGGCGTGCCGGCACTGAGCGTCGTGTTGGCGCCG
The DNA here is from genome assembly GCA_041389745.1 of Polyangiaceae bacterium. GTDB lineage: Bacteria > Myxococcota_A > Polyangia > Polyangiales > Polyangiaceae > JAHBVY01. Next base: position 243,386 of record JAWKRF010000014.1, on the reverse strand, counting down.
CTGTGAGGCAGGAACGTGAGCTTCTCCGATGCACCGGTCAGGAAGACGACGCGATCCCCGAGCTGTGCCACGTCGCCGCCGCGCACCGAGCCGCTGCCAGCAGAGCCCAGCCCGAGATCGGCGCCGCTGGCGTCGGCGAGCTGGTACTGGATCCCGGTCGCGCCGGGCACCATCGCAACCACCCGTTCGTCCCACGACGTCACCGCCCCCCACTCCGCGTAGGGAAGCTCGAGCTCGGTGGGCGTCGCGGACCCCGGCGCGCCCACCTGGAGCACCACCGCCGAGCGATCGGGGATCTGACCCAGCAAGCCGCGTACGCTCGCCGTCTGGGTGACCTCCGCAAACCCGGCGGGAGCTGCCATGAACAGGTTGGTCGTGTTCAACCCCGACTTGAAGCCGGCGCCCTCGAGCGTGGCGCTCTGAACGACCACGCCGTTGCCCGACAGCACCCGATAGACGAACTCGAAGTCGTTGGCGGTGCCGGCGATGGGAGTGACGGTGTGATTCCGGGCCAGGGTCAGCTCGTTGAACGCGGGGTTGGGGAAGGAGTTGTTCCCCGTGGCAGCGCCGCTTGCATCGAAGGAGACGAACGCCGCCCCAGCCCCGCCACCCGTGCAGTCGGGGAGACTCGCCGCCAAGACGCCGCCTCCATCGCCGAACGCGATGCCCAACCCCAGATCCGTCGGCGTCTCCGCGCACGCGCTGAGTGCGACCTTCGAGGGCGATGCTGGCGCGCCCGCGTCGCTGACTCCCTGCAGCACGAGCTGGATCGCCGTCGTCGAGGGGTTCTGCTCCCGGAAACCGATCACGAATCCACTCGGCGTCGCGACGACCGCTGGCCCGGACACGTTCGCGTCCTCTGCCGCAGCAGCCGGTAGCTCGCCGCTGGCGACGACGCTGAGATCGCAGGCACCTCCTCCACCGTCCGTAGACGAGTCGCCGGTCCCGCCGTCCCCGGGCTCACCTTCGCAACGACCGGCCACGCAGGTGGACGGAGCGATGCAGCCAGTGCTCGCTTGAAGGGGTGTGCAGGCCTGAGATGGCGAGCAACCGCTCTGCGGGCAGTTCGCCCAGGCAGCGACGTTGATCTCGACCTTCTTGATGTCCTCGAGGTTGGCGCAGGTGCAACCCGTCGCTACCGGCTTGCAGCTACCATCCTTCACGATCACGCCGAAGGCGTACTTGCGTGCGGTGAGGGTGCCCACCTCGGGCAATCCGCTGTCCCCTGCCACGATGCTGCGAAAGACCGCGCCCTCGGTGTCGCCGACGGCGAGCTTGGCTTCGACGTCTCCGCAGGTGCTGCCCGGGCAGTCGGACTCGAACACCGCAAACTCGGTGTACTCACCGAGCGCGCGGAAGCCCTCGTAGTTTTCGACACAGCTGCCGTTCTCCTGGGTCTTGCACTGCGTCGTGCACTGATCGTGGAGCACGAGCTCCAGATCGCGGGACGAACAGGCGGAGCCGACCAGGCCACTGCCGAGCAGCAGCACCGCACCGGACGTCCAACCGAAAGCTCGCACACCCTTCGAAGTATAAGTTCTCATGTCACTGTTCTTGCTGAAGACGAGCCGTCGCAAGCTGGAGAGCGCCAAGGCGCTTCAAGAGCCCATGCTTACGCGCTGAGCCGTGGTCTTTCCACTGGTGATGGTGACGCTGATCGCCTTCGACGGCGCTCCTTTGCGTCGCAGGGAGACTCCGTAGTTTCCGGGAGGAAGCGATGCTCGCACGACGGGCGACGGCCCGAGGTTGCGCCCGTTGGCGCTCACGCTATCGCAGGCAGGGTCACACACGACCGTGAGGAAACCGGGCTCGGCCTTGGGCGCCGCTGGCTCCTGAGGCTTCAGCGGTCCAGGCACGCGAGCCGGCGCGGGTGAACCGGTGCCGGTCGCGGTCTCTGGCTTCTTCTCCTCGGGCAGAGAGCTCGGGTCGAGGGTCTCGCTCTCCGCAGCGGTCGCGGTCGGAGCGGCAGCGGCCGTCGCCGGCGGCGGGGTCTCCGCAGTCGCGGTCGGCGCAGGAGCGGTCGCGGTCGGCGCAGTCGGGGCCTGAACCGTCGCCACGGTGGGCACGGGTGCAGCTGCTGGCTTCTCCAGCACCTTGAGCACCACCAGAGCCGTCAGGGCGAGAGCTGCCAGTGTCGTCGTCGCCGCGATGACCGCGATCATCAACGAGCGCGAGTCCTTCTGCGGGGGCTGGGAGTAGACGACCTGAGGTGCCGCGGCCTGGGCCTGGGGTGGCGCTGGAGTGGGTACGACCTGCGCTGGGGGAGGCTCCGACACGACCACGGGCGACGCGGGCTGGGGCGCCGGCTGATAGCTCTTTGGTGGGACGTGCACCGCCGTCGAGATGGACGCCGTGTTGAGATCCTCATCGTTGAGGTCCAGCGGACTGTCCATGATCCGCGTCACCGCATCGTCGTCTTCGTCATAGCTGTGGAAGCCGGGATGCTGGGTGGCGGGGGGCTGTGGGGCAGCCGGCGCCGAGTAGCTTGGGATCACTTGGGTCTTGGCCGCGGCGGGCCGCGGCGGCGGCGGCGGAGGAGCACCAAGGCCTAGCTGAGTGCGCTTCGGAGAGTTCATGTCGGAATCGGGCTGGGGCTGAGAGGATGGACCTTCCAGGGGATATCCTGGAAGCTCCTTTGGAGGCGGCACCGTGGGCGGCCGTCCAGCTGCTGGCCGCGGTGCTGCGAGGGGTTGAGTTGCGCCGAACGGGCGCATGGCGTTGGCGGCCGCGAAGGCAGGGCCGGATACGGGCGTGGAGCTGGGGATGGCTTGACGAGTCGGCTGCGAGGGCCTCCGCGGGGGGGCATTCGCGGCAGGCGCGGCGCTGATCGGCGGTAGCCTGGTGCCAGGGCTGGCAAGGGCCGTGGAGGTCTTGAGCGGACCGCCGGGTACCGATTGCACGTCACTCTCCAGCGTGAGCAAGCTGACCTCGTCGAGGTTGCCGGCGCTGGGTCGTTCGAGCTTGTCCAGGCTGATGGTCTGGGTGACCTCGGCGGCCCACTGCAGGTGCGCCTCACGCTTCTCGTAGCGATCGGCAAGGACCTGCTTCATGTACCCGCCGATCTCGTCGGCACCGATGAACTGACCCGTCTTCATCAGGTACTGCTGAAGCGCGCGCGACAGCTCGCGGGCGGTCTGGAAGCGGCGGTTCTTGTCCTTCGCGAGCGCGCGCATGACGATGGATTCGAGTTCCACCGGGTAGTTCGGCACGATGCTCGAGGGAGACGGCACGATACACGCCTGAACGCGCTCGAGCGTATCGAGATCGTTATCCATGCGGAATAATCGCCGCCCCGTCGTGATCTCCCACAGCACGACTCCCAGCGCGAAGACGTCGGTACGACGGTCGACGTCTTCTCCTCGCACCTGCTCGGGGCTCATGTAGGCGAGCTTTCCCTTGAGCGTACCGGCGCGCGTCTTCGTCATGCGGTCGGTGACCTTCGCGACACCGAAGTCCACTACCTTCACGCTGCCGTCGTAGGTGACGAAGAGGTTGTGCGGGGTCACGTCTCGATGCACGAGCCCCAGGGTCTTGCCTTGCTTGTCGGCCAGCTCGTGAGCCGCGTGCAACCCCTCCGCGGCGTCCGCGACGATGCGCGCCACCATCGCGTGCCCCATCGGGGGACCGCCCCCCTCGTCGAGCACCCGCATGACCTCCCGCAGCGGCTCGCCGTGCAGGTACTCCATCGCGATCCAGTAGCTGTCGCGATGCGTGCCCAGATCGAAGACCTGGGCCACGTTGGGATGAGTGATCCGCGCCGCGATCCTGGCCTCGTCCAGGAACATGGAGATGAAGGTCTGGTCTTCCGCGAGGTGCTTGTGGATGCGCTTGATCGCCACCCACTTCTGAAAACCACCAGGCCCGTCTGCGCGGGCTAGGTGAACCGAGGCCATCCCGCCGACGCCGATCTCGTCGACGACGCGGTAGCGCCCCAGGAAGTAGGTTCCGCCGGAGGGAAAGGAAGGTTCACTGTATTCGAGGCGTGAATCACTCTCCGACCCGGAGAGCCGGGGCGCGCGTGGAGGCCGAGGCACAGGGCCAGGGCTCATTGCCAAGCCGGCGCTCCGACGCTGACGTCATCGGACGGTCGCGTTGCGAAGAACACCACCGCCGCCGTCGCGACGATGGCCACTCCTCCGGCGATCCAGGGCACTGGCCCAGAGAAGATGCCGCCCTCGTCCTTCTTCTTGTCCTTCTTCTTCTTGGCGAAGGGATCTTCCTTGCCCCAGCTGGTGGTCGCGGCAGCGCCGCTGGCGCGCTCGCCCTCGACCTTGATCTTGAGCGTCTCGGCTACCCAGGCGTTGTCCTTCCCGTCGACGCCCGCCACTCGCACCTTCAGGCGCGCTCCTCGCTCGGCCACCTTGGGAGGAAACTTGAAGGTCAGCTTACCAGACGAGTCGAGCTTCTTGCGCCACTTCTTCCCGGTCAGCGTGTCCTCGATGGTCACGACGACGCGAGTCACGAAGACCGCAAATCCCTCCGGAATTTCCGTCTCGATGACAAACGCTTGGTTGGCGGGGATACCCTCGGGGGCCTTGATGTTGAGGCTCAGCTTCTCACCCTGCTCACCTGCCTCCTTCTTGGCCTGGGCGTACAGCTTACGCGCCACGGGGCCGCTGTCCGCAGGCAGCTCGAAGTTGGGGTCGACCACGGAAGCGACGCGGAAATCACTGAGCGCTCCAGCCTTGTCCTTGAGCGCCGCCTTGACGGTGCCGATCCGGCTGTAGGCGATCACGACCTCTTCGGGTTCGAGACCACCTTCGTTGAGCGCCTCCTGGTAGAGCTTCTGAGCCTCTTCCAGTTCGCCGCGATGCCACGCTGCGTCGGCTTTGCCAAAGGACTTGGGAGCAGCGAATGCCAACGACCCAAACAGGCTGCAGGCAAACACGAACAAGGTGGTGAAGAGCAAGCGCGGATACATAGGAAACCGTTTGAGAAATCGTATCGGTCAGACACCCGACAATCAAGGCGGCGGGAGCGTATAGTTCCACCGGCGTCACACACCAGGTGACCACCTCGAGCATGGGTCGTCGGTTACGCTCCCTGATGAACCACCTCACACACCAAGCGGTGGGGTGAGAAGCACGGCAGCAATCGCGATGGAACCCGAAAATTCGAGCCGGTTCGCGCCCACGCGGGCGCGAGTGCACTGGTTGTTCGCGCCTCCACGAACGCGAATTGTCGTCTGCGAATCGGCGACTTGCCAAGCTCCAAAGACCCGGCTCAGCGCTTGACCGCGCATGCCACGCTGGTCGGCTCTTCGCCTCTGGTCGCAGACCAGGCGCGTGTTGGCGCGGCGCGTTGGGCGATTTCTTGGTCGCTTATGGAAACGGCTGAGCTGGCTGGCCACGCTGAAAGAAGAAGCGGAACCATCCCGTCACGCGACTGACGCGTCCCGCGGGATAGCTGCCATCCGCCGTGGCATCTCGCGGATCGACGAACGTGGCGTCGAAGCGCGCCTCGGTCAGACGATCGTCTCCGTTCGGCTCGTTCGGGTCTCCGCTGAACAAGTCGCTGAAGGTGATCGTGCCCTCGACGGCATGGAGAGAGCCGTTCTGCTCGTGACACGTCTGGTGCAGATAGAGGCTCAAGCTCACGAGCGGCTCCTCGAGGGGGCGAATCGGCGTCCCAACGGGCTGCACCCCAGAGGGCAGCCCGACCTCGATGGGGGTGTCGAGCAGACCCTCACGGATCCCGTCGACGTTGTTGACCATCACGATCAGACCATCACTCAGCTCCTCGATGTCTTCGCCCCGCTGGATGCGAATCAACATCGTGTCCCGATAGGGATTCGCGGCGAAGAAGCTGGGCTTGAGATCGTAGCTGCCGTTCCAGCAACCATCGATGAACAGCCGGTCGCTGTGCACCTCTCCGTCACCCTCTGCGGTGCTGCAGCCGACGCCGATCCACCCGAGCAGCAGCAACAGCGCGCCGACGCGCCGGGTCCACGGGCGCAAGGAGCCTGGGAGGTCACGGGTTTGGGGGTGAGGGCTCATGGCTTCGACGCGGTTCAGGCTCGTGCGTTGACGACTGGAGAGCAAGCGCTGGTTCCCGAACGCAGCCAGCTCCTGAGGATCGTACCACCTCCGAGCACCCGATCCCCGTCGTACATGACAGCCACCTGGCCGGGCACCACGGCGTGCAGCGGCTCGACGAAGTCCAGGCGATAGCCTTCCGGTCCGTGCTCCAGGCGCGCGGGCAACGGCGTCCCCCGGTAGCGAACCACGGCGTGGCACGAGAAGGGCGCCGTGACTCCGTCGGCGATCGCAACGTCCGTCAGGTAAGCGCTGTCCGCGAGCAGCCGCTCCCGGGGGCCAAGCTCCACGGTGCCGTCACGGTCCACCCGCACGACATAGAGCCGTTTTCCCGCGGAAACACCCAGGTTCTTGCGCTGCCCCACGGTGAAGCGGTGGATTCCGTCGTGCTCTCCCAGCACCTTGCCCGCTTCGTCCACCAGCTCTCCCCGGGTCACTCGCTGCCCGGCGCGCTGGCTCACCAGAGCGTCATAGCGGCCCCGCGGCACGAAACACAGCTCCTGGCTCTCGCCCTTCCCCGCGCCGGGCAGCGCCAGGCGCTCCGCCTCGGCCCGGATCTCCGGCTTGCTCGCGTCGCCGAGAGGAAACAGCAGACGGCGGAGCGTGCCTGCCCCCAACATGTGCAGGAAGTAGCTCTGGTCCTTGCCCAGATCCCGGGCTCGGAACAGCGCGGGGCGTCCGGCGTGCTCCTCGATCCGCGCGTAGTGCCCCGTCGCCACGTGGCTCGCGCCCAGGCGCTCCGCCAGCGCCATCAGCTCCCGCACCTTCACGCCGCGGTTGCAGCGCACACAGGGACTGGGTGTCACGCCTTCCAGGTAGGCGTCGACGAACGGGCCGACCACCTCCCGCTGAAACAACTCTCGCCGGTCGAAGGCAAAGTACGGGATCCCCAGCGCATCGCAGACCCGCCGGGCGTCGTGAACGTCTTCGGGTGCACAGCAGCGCCCCTTCACCTGACCATCGTCGGGGTAGTCCCAGAGGTGCAGCGTCACGCCCACGACCTCGTGTCCGGCCGCCACCAGGCGCGCCGCAGCCACCGAGGAATCGACGCCGCCGCTCATGGCGACCAGGATGCGCGCGGGTTGCTCCACGTCCTCTCAATAGCCTGCCTGCCGAGCGGGGCAAGTCGGCATCTCGAGGAGAAAAGCCGCAACCCACCCCGACGTTGGTCGACAGCTGCCCATGGAGATTGGAACCAAGCCCCCACTTCCCAGCCAGCCGCCCCCGACGTCGGTCGCTGACGCCGAGGCCCCCCGAGCCGAGAGTCGGTTCAAGCAAGCCCTCTCGGCGCTGGGAGGCGAGATCGACCGAGGCGAGAAGACCGTCAAACGTGCGCTGAACGGGGCCCAGATGGGCGGCCTCGGCGCTGGCGACCTGATCGCGCTTCAGGCCGGCATCTACCGCTACAGTGAGGCGGTGGACCTCGCCGGCAAGCTCGTCGACCGAGCTGGCAGCGCCGTCAAGACGACGCTGCAGAGCAACGGCTGACCTTATTTCCACAAGGTAATGCTTCGGAGCCCGTGGAGAGGCTCAGCCGCGCTGGCCGAGCAGTCCACCCAGGTTGCGTGGACGAGGGTCGGGATCGTGATGCTTGAGAAAGCGCAGGTTGACCCCATTGATCAGGGCGTGCGCAAGCAGCGGTCCGAGCAGGCTACCAGTGGCCGCGTAGACCAGCCCCAGCACGAGTCCGATCAGCGCCGCCCAGGCAGCCCATACCCAGCGACTAGGCCCAGGCACGTAGTGGACCAACCCGAAGACCAACGCCTGAATCCAGACCCCAGCCAGTGGCTGTAGAGCGCCACGAAAGAGCAACTCCTCCCCCAACGAACTGAGGACCGCCAACACCAGCAAGCCGACCGGACTCAGACCACGCGCGACGGGACGCAGGTCTCGATGCAACTGACGAGCCCAGCCGAAACGCACCACCGAAACCCGCGTGAGCACCACGACGAGCAAGCCCACGAGCAACCCCGCGCCAGCGCTCCACGCGTGGGAGGGAGTGACCGTTAGCCAGGCATCAGGCAGGGTGACGAGCGACTCTCCTCGCCAGACACCGATCACGACCGCGAGCAGGGCCAGCCCCACGTAGGCTGCGGCATAGCGTCCCCACCTGCTCATCCCCTGACTATGGCACGCGGAGCACTCCGATGCGTGCATGAGTTTCCCCCAATGACTCCCGATCTCCCGAACCCTGACCAGCGATTCCCAGTCGCGGCTTCGCGCAAAGCTGCGCTAGTGTGGGGTACCCCTTGGCCCCCAGGGCAGCTCGACGCTTGGTCGGTTCGCGCTACGGCGGCGAGGGTCTCGATTGAGGCGGACCACGCGTTCGCCAGGTTCTCTTCTCCTGCGGATCTCGAATTCGCTTCGGCAGGTAGGCTCCCGTGACATCGCCGGACTCACCGGAAATGCTCGCTCGATTCCACGACCATCTGGATCTATGCGAGATCATTGCGCGACATATCGGACGAGGCGTCCCGAACGCCGCGCTCGACGAGCTGCTGAGCTTCGCTCGCGAAGGACTGCTGGACGCCGCGCGGCGCTATGATCCCGAGCGGGGCGTCCCCTTTCGTGCCTTCGCCAGCTACCGTGTGCGAGGCTCTGTCATCGACGGGCTGCGCAGCTTGGCGCACTTGCCCCGCCGGGTGCACGAGCGACTGCGAGCGCTAGAGGCAGCCGGGCACGTCAGCGAAGGCGCGGTCGAGGACCTTCAAGGTGGAACACCACCAGGCAGCGCCCGGGCAGACGCCGAACGCGCGTTGAACGATCACCTGGCGAACATGGCGACCGCCATGGCCGCCGGCATCGTCAGTCAGACGGTGCCTGGAGAGGACGGCCCCGACCACCTGTCACTGGACGCCCCCGCCGACGAGCAGCTCGAGCGAGCGCAGCTCCTCCAGCTCATCCAGGAGGGCATCGAGGAGCTCCCGGAACAAGAGCGCGCCTTGGTTCAGCGGCACTACTTCGAAGGAGAACGCTTCGATCACGTCGCCGCAGAGCTGGGCTTGTCGAAGAGCTGGGCTAGTCGCTTGCACACGCGGGCGATAGGCCGGCTCACCAAGCGACTCCAGCAGCGGCTTTGAGCGCGGCGAGCTCACGCGGGAACCGCCTCATATCCCTGCGGCAATAATCGAGGATCGCGCCGGGTTCGCCGCGGCTAGCGGATCTTTGGTGCCACGTCTTCGTCGAAGTAGTCGAGCTTGTGTAGCGGCATGATCACGCTACTCAGGACGTTGAGCAGGTGTCCCTCGATGCGCTTGAAGAAGCGTGCGCCCAAGGTCAGCGCGATGGCCAGGTTCGCGCTGTAGTCGCTACGAGCCACCCGCGCGACGAGCTGATCGCAGCGCTTGGCCACGCTCCGCCCCTGCAGGGTGAGCTGATGGGCCCGCTCGGTGTCGCCGCGGGAGTAGACCGGGCCGACCTCCTTCGCCAGGTCGACGACGCTGGCTTTGATCTCCAGCAGCTCTCGGTAGTACTCGTCGTCGGGAAACTCCCCGCGGCGCAGCTCCGGCACCTCGACGAGGTTCTTCGCATAGTCGCCCAGCCGCTCGACGTCCTTGACCAGGCTCATCAGCAGCAGCCCGTAGGGCACGTCTGCCGAGCGGGCCCCACTCAGGTGAGCCACGACCAGCTTGCGGATCTGCCGTTCGTACTGGTTCACCCGCACGTCCTGCTCGTAGATGCGCGTTCGCTCGGCCGGCGCCAGACCAGCGCCAAAGAAGTCGTCGCTGGCGCGCACGACCATCGACAGCGCGAGCTCGAGCATCTGCGAGAAGTCCTCCGTCGCCGCGTCCAGGGAGTTCGGGCCACGAAAAACACTCAAGAGCTGCCTCAGCACACTCACAAACACCTCAGCATCAGAAGCCTCGCGTCACCCAGATCAAGCCGGCTGGCAAACCGTAGAACAACACGACGACATAGGCGAACGCCAGGGGGCGACTCCGCACCGCCAGATTCGCCAGCTTCTCCGCCGCGCGCACCGGGATCTCCCGAGTGAAGCGCAGCGGATAGACCATCAGCAACCCGGTCAGGTTGAAGAGCAGGTGCACCAGTCCGATCTGGATACCGAGCTGCGCCGTCTCGGGCGGGAGCGCCATGGAGGCCAGAAGCGCGGTGATCGTGGTCCCGATGTTGGCGCCCAGGGTCACCGGAAATACTTGCCGCACGGTAACGATTCCGGCGCCAGCGAGGGGCACCATCACGCTGGTGGTGATGGAACTCGACTGCACCATCACCGTGACGATCACACCGACGATGATGCCCACGTAGGCGTTCGTATCGAGCGCTCGAGCGATGTAGGTCTGCAGACGCGTCCCCGTGAGCGAACGCAGCGTCTTCACCAGCAGGAACAGCGACACGAAGATCAACACGGCGCTGACCACCAGCAACGCCACGGCGGCACCCTTGGGGCTGCCGATCAGTGAATCGATGCCGTCGTGAAGCGGCTGGAGCCCGAAGTGAACCGCCTTCTTGAGGGGGTTCGGCGGCTTGGCACCTCCGCCGCCCTGGAGCCAACCGGCGAGGAGACCGCTCACCTTCTCCAGGTACCCCGTCGCGAGCTCCAGAGGCAGGAGCACGAAGACGACCATGAAGTTGAAGAAGTCGTGACAGGTGGCGGCGGCGAACGCGCGCCGAAACTCGTCCTTCCTTCCGGCGTGCCCCAGGGAAACGAGTGTGTTGGTCACCGTGGTGCCGATGTTGGCGCCCATGATGATCGGGATGGCGTTCGCGAGCGGCAGCGGCGAGTTCGGTGCCGCTACCAGCGCCACGACCATCGAGGTGGTCACGCTCGAGCTCTGGACCAGCGTGGTGGCGAGGATGCCGATGGTCAGGCCAACGGCTGGATTCTCGGTGGCCGAGAACACCGAGTCCAGGGCGTGCTTGCCCAGGCCCTTGAAGCCATCGCTCAGCCCACCGATGCCTACCAGGAAGAGATAGAGCAACAGCGCGCCGAAGACGGCCCGCAGCAACACCTCCGCTCGAGTGAGCGGGGCCTGGGGGCGAGGGAGCGGCTTGGGATCGCTGGACGCAGCGGCCGCGTCAGTCGAAACGTCGGCATCGCCATCGACCCGAGAGTCGATGGCCGCAGCCCGACTCGCCGGGGAGCGCTTGGTGTCCGCCGCTGCCGCCATTGCGGGCATGCTTGTGGCACCAACCCTGGCGGAATGAAAGGCGTTTGTTACCGATTTGACACACTTCCGTTACGATCGTGTCACCCACGCCGCGGGCGCTCAACGCGGGCCGACGCTGGCTGCGTCCGCGCCTTGGACACCGAGTTCCCGCCTCAGCTCCGGCAACGACGCACTGGAAGCGTCTTCCCAGCGGCCGTCGGCTTCCAGGCGCTCGCACAGGGCCTCCAGCGCCTGCTTCGAGGCGAGGTCCACGGGGACGCGCTTCCCAGTGAGGCTCTCCACCGACGCAACGCCGTACTTGGTGATTCCGCACGGCACGATGAGTCCAAACAGACTCAGGTCGGTCGTGAGGTTCAGCGCGAAGCCGTGCATGGTCACCCAGCGCGACACGCGGACGCCGATTGCCCCGATCTTGAGCAAGCGGCGCGCATGCTCTGCGCCTGGCCAGCGCTGCGGAGACTCTGCATCCACCCACAGGCCGATGAACTCGGGCGCGTCCGGGATGCTGCCCGCGCCGATGCCGTGCGCTTCGACCAGGCTGCCCATCGTGGCCGTCAGATCGCGGACGTAGCGCCGCACGTCCTGTCGCTCCGGGGCGAGACTCACGATCGGATAGCCAACCAGCTGTCCCGGGGCGTGCAGCGTCACGTCTCCACCTCGACCGACCTCGCACAGCTCGATCCCACGCGCCTCGAGCAATGGCCTGGAGAGCAAGACGTGCTCCAGCTTGGCCCCGCGCCCCAGCGTGATGACCGGGTCGTGCTCCAGGAGCAGCACGGTGTCGTCGATCCTTCCCTGTTGACGCGCCGCGAGGAGTTGCTGTTGCAGCTCGTGAACGGCGCCGTAGGCGCGCCGACCGAGCCAGACGCCGCGAAGACTTCGAGCCACGCACGGTAGCTAACCCTCTCCCCCCGCCCTGCCAAGAGCCGATGCTCGGCGCGCGTCGGCGGCCTTGGCGCGGCTCACCGGGAGCGCTGGACAGGACATGTGACCGATTTGTGCTCTCGCTGAGCACCATACGTGCCGCTAAGCTGCTTGAAGTGCCGCCTTCTCAAAGCTCGAGCTCCTGGGCTCTCCACGGTCGCGCGCAGATCTCGACGCTGCGGGTACGCGAAGCGTTCGTGAAAGAGCGCTACGGCCAGGTGGGTCACGAGCGGTTGCTCGAACACGCCGGGGAGCGACTGCGGCAGGTGCTGACCGTCGCCGATCCGTCGGATGGCTGGATCAGCTTCGACCTGTTCATCGAGCTCTGCGTCCTGATCGATCGCCTGTTCGGCCGCGGCGACCATGGGCTGATCTTGCAGATGGGGCGCTACTCCGCGGAGCACACGTCGGGGGTCTGGAAGTCGATGTTCGAACGCGGGATGGACATCCACCAGTTCATGAACATCGCCTCGGGGCTGTGGCACCGCCACTACGACTCGGGGCGAGTGGTCGCGCAAAGCAACCGCGAGACCGAGACGGAGCTCACGATCGAGGACATGCCGCTGCCACATCGCGCGCACTGCCTCAGCGTGAAGGGCTGGCTCGAGGGTGTGTTCTCGTTCAGCCCGGATACGCGAGTGGAGATCGTCGAGCTGGGATGTCGGGCTGCCGGCAACCCGCGCTGCACCATGCGCGCGACCTGGCGCTAGCCGCACGTCGGAGGGCCTACTCGACCTCACCGTCGTCGACTGCAGGCTGGGCCTTGAGCAGGTCGTCGTCGCTCATGTTCACGGCGTTGGAGAGGTCGACACCCCGCTGTCCCCCGGATGCCGCGGGAGCAGCCGTCGGCTTGATCATCACGTCGGACTCGGGCAAGCCCCCCGCAGAGGGTTCGTCCTCGCCCGGGTCTTCGCCTTCGTCGCTGCCGTGATCGGTGGATGCCGGAGCCGCTTCGGCCTGAGGTTCCTCGAGCGCCGGAGGCGCCTTGATCTCGGCGAACATGGCATCGTAGGGCTGCTTGAACTGCTCGAACTCCGCGCGCTCGGAGCTCGGTAGGACTGCGAGCGCGTCGAACTTGAGCTTCTTCATCGCGTCGACGTACTCACCCTTGTACTTGCAGATGAAATGCAGGTGAGGCCCAGTCGCGCTGCCGGTCTGCCCCACATAGCCCAGCACCTGCATCCGCTCGACGCGGTCTCCAACCTTGAGACCGGGAGCGAACCGCGACATGTGCGCGTAGCCGGTCTCGAAGTCGTTGTCGTGCTTGATCATCACCAGGTTGCCTGCCCGACCGGCCACACCGATGAACTTCACGACGCCATACGAGCTGGCGTGAATCGGTGTCCCTGAGGCCGCCCCGAAATCGGTGCCCGTGTGCGGCATACGCCGATGCAGCACGGGGTGCATACGGTTCGGATTGAAGCTCGAAGTGACCGGAGCGCCGGGGATCGGTCGACGCCACCCACCCTCGGAGGGGGAGCGACCTTGAGCGTCGAAGTAGCCCTTCGAACGCGTGCCGCGGAAGTAGTAGATACGCAGGGTCTTCTCTGGCTTTCCCTGCGGAATATACTCCAGCGCTTCGACGCCCGCGTAGCGCGAGAACTCACCCAGCACGGTGACCTCTTGCGCGATCACCTTCAGCACGTCGCCCTTGTTGAACTGATCGATGGACATCTGGCCGCGCAGCGCCTTGGCGACGACGCTGGCCAACCCGAGCTCGAGTCCGGAGTTCTTGGCGTCCACATCGAGGCCAGCACCGGTGATGCGAATCGCCCCCTTCACTTGGCCGCGGTCGACCTTGAGGTCCAGTTTGTCACCGCGCAGGAGACCCGCGTCGTCCTCCTTCGCCTGGTAGACCTCTTCCTTGCTGACGATGTACTCGAAGGCCTTGAGGCGCTTGCTCCCGCGCTCGACCAGCGCCACGAAGCGGTCGGTCTTGTCGCATTTGTCGAGGTCGCGCAGATCCTTGAGGGCGATCAGTGCGCGATAGGCTTGGGCCTTCTCGAGACCAGCATCCTGGATCGCCTTGAGGAACGGCTCGCGCCCGATCTCGCCCTGGATGACCCGCATCCCGGGCTTGTCCTTGTCGTCGCTGATGCGCCAGGGGCCAGGTAGCTTGACTCGCTTGGGGCGCTCGGGCTTCGCCTCCTCCGCCACTTGCGCGGGCGTCGTCCCGGCGTCCACGTCGAGCGCCGCGGGCTGGACCTCGCCAGGCATGGTGCGGGGAGCGACGTGGATCATCACGAAGATCAGCGCCGCCACGATGGCCACGCCAAAGCCCGTGCCGAACACCGCCAGCCACGCGGGCGAGACGCCAGGCTTGGAACGCACGATGGCCGGCACCGAGCGACTGCTCGGCCCGTCGAGACCGATCTCATCGAGCTCGCGCTCCAGGGGATTGGTCGGGGGCGAGTAGTCCCGGCCGATCTCGTCGAGTCCGCCTCCGCTCTCTTGCTCCAGCTGACGCGCGCGCTCGGGATCCGCCTCGCGAGCCTTCGCGAGCAAGAGCTCGCGCATGGCTCCGCCACGGGCCACCGGCGTCGGAGTCGGTTCCAGCGCTTCGTCTGCGGACAGGCGCTCAGCGGCGCCGCGCGACGGATCGCTGTCCGGCGCAGAGACATCGGGCTCGTTTCCGTGAAGCGCTTCCTCACCCCCGAACCCTTCTCCGGCATTTCGCGCAGCGAACGCGCCGAGGTCCTGAGCGGGGCGAGGCTCCGGCGGCAACTCCAGCGGCGGCAACGCCACGTGACGGGTCTCTGCCGGGGGTCCTTCCGAGACTGCGCCAGTGGAACCCGACTCGGCGCCTGCGGCCTCCTCTCCTGGGGCCCCGGGCGCATCCGTTGCGGAGAACACGGGCTCGGTCTCTCCGGAGTCCGCCAGCGGGTCGACGACACGGCCGACTAGTCGAGGTCCACCTGGCTGCGACGACACGCGAGCGACTTAGCAGCGGCTCTGAAGCAGAGCAAGCGAGCACGGTCCGGCCACCACTGAACTTGCGTCAAGCACCGCGCCACCCGAGTCTGCGAGATTGTTCGAACGTCGAGTTTGGTCGACACTGATCTTCTATGGACGACCACCTCAAGCAGCTCTTGCTGCTCGGCCGCGAGCACTATGCCAACCGTGAGTACGACCAGGCCGAGTACCTGCTCAAGCAGGTCGCCGAGCATGCTCATGGCTTCGCGGACGTCCACAACATGCTGGGCGTGATCGCTCACAGCCGCGGCCACTTCAGCGAAGCGGAGCGACAGTTCGAGAGCGCCGTGAGCATCAACCCCCGCTACACCGAGGCCCAGTTGAACCTGATGGTGACCTACAACGACCTCGGGAAGTACGACAAGGCGCGGGGGATCTACGGCAGCGTGCGCACCCGGGACGTCAGCGGCCGCACACAACCCGACAGTTTCGTACGTGGAAAAATCGCGAACATGCATGCCGACGTGAGCCAGGCGTATCTCGACGCAGCGATGCCGGAAGAAGCGACGCTCGAGCTCGAGCGCGCCGTCGCGCTGTGCCCGCGCTTCGCCGACTTGAGGACGCGGCTCGGCGTGCTGTATCGAGACAAGGGCAAGACGGACCGCGCGCGAGAGGAGTTCGAGGCCGCTCTCCAGGCGAACCCCAGCTACCACCAGGCGCGCCTGATGCTGGCCGTGCTGATGCTCACCACGGGAGAAGAGGCCCAGGCGATCGCGGAGCTCGACAAGGTGCTGGCCGACGATCCGGAGAACAAGTCCGCTCAGATGTACCTGCGCATCGCCAAGGGCTACAGCTCCCGCGACTCGAAGAGTTGACCGCGGCCAATACGCCCGACGACGGGATGGCCGAGCGAGACGAGCGCAAGAGCGGCGGCGTGCGCGGCGCTGCCCGACGACTGTATCGACGCCTGCGGGGTGGCGCGCTGACGCCCTCGCGGGCCGGGCTCTCCGTAGGCGCCGGTGTGTTCATTGGCTGTCTTCCGCTGTACGGACTCCACCTGCCGCTCTGCGCCCTGGTGTGCCTGCCGCTGCGCCTGGACCTGGTGACCTGTTACCTCGCGGCAAATATCTCGAACCCGCTCTTCGCGCCCTTCCTGCTGATCGCGGAGGTCCAGCTCGGCAGCTGGCTGCTTCACGGCCATGGCGCCACGCCGGATCGCGGGCTGCCCGTGGCTGAGCTGGTTGGACGCTTCGCCCTCGAGCTGGCGGTCGGCGCGCCGCTGGTGGGTGCGGGACTGGCGCTGGTGCTCGCTGGCATCGCCTACCGGGTCGTCGAGCGACGCCAGACCTCGGATCCACGACTCGACGCGGCGATTCACGCCGTCAGCGAGCGCTACCGCACGGCGCCGCCGAAGCACGGCTACTACGTACGCGCGAAGCTGCGCTTCGACCCGCTGACGAGGGAGCTCCGGGAGTGGAAGCAGCTCGGGCATGTCGTGGATCTCGGCTGCGGCCGTGGTCAGTTCGCGCTGCTCCTGCTCGAGCTGGGCGCAGCAACGCGCGTCAGCGGCTACGACTACGACGACGAGAAGATCACCGTTGCCAGGCACGCCGCCACGGGCCTCGACTCAGCGACTTTCCACGTGGCAACTATAGAAGACGCGGCGTCGTTGCGCGCCGACAGCGTGCTCTTGCTGGACGTACTGCACTACCTGTCCAGGGACGCGCAGCGCGAGCTACTCGAGAGAGTGGCCCGGGAGCTGCCCGCCCACGGACGCCTGTACATCCGCGAAGCGTCGCCCGCGGCCAGCCCCAACTCTGCGCTCACGCGCTTTGCAGAGCGGGTCGGAAGGCGCCTCAGGCTGAACCGCGCCCGGCAGTTCCAGTTCGTCGAGGCTCGGGAGCTCTCAGCGATCCTCGAGCGCCTCGGCCTCGAGTGCCAGCTCAGCGACGCCTCGGAGGGCACCCCCCTCGACAACTACCTGCTCACTTGCCGACGCGCGTCCTCGAGCAGCGAATCAGAGCCCGCTCCGGCTCACGAAGAAGGCTAGGGCGGCG
This sequence comes from Polyangiaceae bacterium, assembly GCA_041389745.1. Lineage (GTDB taxonomy): Bacteria > Myxococcota_A > Polyangia > Polyangiales > Polyangiaceae > JAHBVY01. Next base: position 226,328 of record JAWKRF010000014.1, on the reverse strand, counting down.
CGCAGCTCCGGGTCCAGCTTCTCGAAGCCAAGCACGCTGGCGGCCTTGGGCGTGAGCCCCTCGACGCGAAACACCTCCTCGCCGCTCTCCTTCTTGGCCTCGACCCGCGTATCTTTTTGCTTCACGGAAACGATCGGCGCGTCCGCCGCGTCGTTGACCTTGTAGCCGTAGTCCTTGGGTTTGGCGACGTACAGGCGGTTTCCGCTGGCGTCCTCCAGCTCGAGCTTGCCATCTGATTTGAACTTGAGCTTGTGCGTCACGGTCTCACCATCCGCGCCCCGCAGCTTGATGCGGTCGCTTTCCCTGGTGAGCTTGGCGATGCGCGCACCGTTCTTCTTCACCTCGAGATTGGTACCCAGGCTCGTGAACTCGAGCGCGGTGCCGCTGACCTTGGCGCTGCCGTCTGCCTGGATGGTGATGTCCAGGTCGCCGCTGACCTGAATGGGCGCGCCGGGCTTCGCCACCGCCGGCGCCGCGCTGCTCACCACGCGGGTGGACTCGCTGCGCTTGCAGGCCAGCAGCGTCACCAGTAGCCCCAACACCAGGAGCATCGTCCTCAGCCAGCGCCTCATGCGTCGCATCATCACGAGGACCGGGGGTGCTTTCAATAGCGGCCTGGTCTCGCCCACTCACGAAAGGCTCTGACAACGGGTTTGGGGGTGAGTAGCCTCGCTTCGCCATGTCTGATGCTTCGAAGGTGGTGTTCTTCGCTCCCCATGCGCCCGGAGAACGCGGTGGAGTCGCGAACGCCACGATGCGGATGGCCGCTCAGGCAGCGAGCCGCGGGGAAGAGACCCACCTCGTCTGCTGGTCGAAGCACGCGCCCCCGGGCGGCTGCGTGACCCGGGAGAAGCAAGGCGTCTTCGAGCACCACGTGGGACGTCAGGGTGACACCGAGCACGATCTGATGGCCATGGTCGAGCACGGCGGGAACGTGATCGCCCGGAGCGACGCGGATCTGGTGCACGCGATCTATGCCAGTGACGCCGGGTATGCTGGGGTGCTCGCGGCGCAGCTCACGGACGTTGCGAGCCTGCTCGGCCTGCGCGGCAACGACGTCGACCGCGGCCTGTTCCGCACGGATCAGTTCCACCTGCTCAAGCACGCCGTCTCGAACGCCACGCTGGTGAGCGGCGTCTCCCAGGAGCTCTGCCGAAAAGCGAGCCGGGTGTTCGGACGCACGGTTCACCACGTCACCAACTCCGTGGACGCGGAGCTGTTCAGGCCCGAAGCCCCCGACAACAGCTTGCGCGCGGCGCTGGGCCTCGAGACGGGAGCACGGGTCCTCGGCTTCGTCGGCGAGCTGCGGGAGAAGAAGGGCATGCGCTTCCTCCTCCCGGCGTTCGCGGAGCTCACACGTGCCGCGCCGCTCCACCTGCTGTTGATCGGCGGCGTCAGGCGCGACGCCGAGCGCGCCTACGCCGCCTTCACGGAGACAGCCCCGGACGCTGCCGCACGGATCAAGATACTGGAGTACTCCGGGAGCCCCAAGCGGCTCTGCCGCTTGCTCGCGCTGTGCGACTTGCTGGTCTTCCCGTCGCTCTTCGAGGGCACCCCCAACGCCGCATTGGAGGCGATGGCCGCAGCGCGCCCGGTGCTGGCGACCCGCGTCGGCGGGCACATCGACATCATCCAGCACGGTGTGACCGGTGCCTTGCTCGATACCCAGGATCTGGATCGCCTGCCCGACGCAATCCAGGAGTGTCTCGACAGCCCGGAACGCCCGCGCTGGGGCAAGCAGGCGCGGGAGTTCGTGCAGCAGGCCCACGCGCCGAGCCTGGAGAACGAAGCCTACCAGCGGCTCTACGCGGACGCCCGCGCAGCGAGATCGAGCTGATCACCATAGAACGCCACGAGGCGCTGGCGCCGGTGCGCCCAGCTCGCTTCGCGCTCGATGAATTGCCGCGCGGCAGCGCCAAGCGCGCGGCGCCGCTGTGGGTCTCTCAGCAGAGCGAGCAAAGCGTCCGCCAGCACCTTGGGGCGGGGCGAGTCGAGCAGCTCCCCGCTGACCCCGGGCTCGATGATCTCGCGCATGCAGGGCAGCTCCGTCGAGATCACCGGGCGGCCGCAGCTCATGTACTCGAAGACCTTGATCGGGCTACAACCCTGGTGCTTGTTGCGTACGTCACGACGCAGCGGGGCCAGGCAGACATGCGCCGACTGGATGCGCTCCGGCAGGTCGGCTGCGGGCAGTGCGCCGAACAGCTCCACCTGCGCGTCGAGCTTCAGGCGGTGGATGGTGCGCTCGATCTGCTTGCGCCACCGGCGCCGCATGGGCCCGACGATTTGCAGCTCCACCGGCAGCTCACGAGCGACGCGCCGCGTGGCCATCAGGAGCTCCAGAGTGCCCTGCCAAGCCTGAGTGGCGCCGACGTAGAGCAGGCGGGCGGGCGCGCTGTCGCTGAGCACTGGCTCGCAGGCTGCAGGCACGAAGAGCGTCGGGTCTGCCGCGTTCGGAATCACGACTCGTGGCGTGTGCTCCGGGAGCCCGCGGCTACGCATGAACTCCAGCGTGGTCTGGCTCTGGGTCATCGCCCACTGGGTCTCGGAGAGCACTCGCGCCTCGAGCGCGCGCAGCTTGCCCTGCATGCTCTGGGAGCTCGCCAGCCCACGATAGTGATACGAGAGCTCGATGCTCGGCAGACCGTTGACCTCGAACAGCGTCGGCACGCGCCGCGTGCTGCCATAGACCAGTGCAGCCTCACCTTCGAATACCCCGCGGAAATGCACCACGTCGGGCCGAATCGCCACCAGCTCCCGGAGCACCCGCCCACGAAACGCCAAGGCGCGCCCGAGCAGGTTGTCCTCGAGCAGCTGGATCGGGTGCAGGAAGACCCCCGGCGGAGGAGGCGCCGCACCCGGCTTCGGCGCCAGGCTCACCAGGTGCACTTCGGCGCCGGCGTCGCTCAGGGCCTGCGTCATCTGCCTGATGCGCGTGCCCGACCCCTTGGAGTTGGGGAAGCCTTCGAAGGCGACGTAGGCCACCCGCAAGCCTGCGAGGCGCGCCTCCCCCCCAACAAAACCAGAGCCGGTGGCGGAGACGTCGGACACCGGCGAATGCTACACTGTTTCCGCCAGTCGCCCGAGGGGCCGGGAAGCATGTACGACGTCGCGCAGCTGATCGAAGAACCAGAGCTCTGGGAGCCGCTGCTCGGTAGTCTGCGCGAGCTGACGCCCCCGGCGTACCTCCGCTCCGTGAAGATCAAGCTGACGGCGCGCTGCAACCTCAAGTGCGTGATGTGCCGCTACGGGCGCGGCTGGACGCCGCCGGAGCTGCCTGGTGAGCGCTTCATCGAGGTGCTCGCCGAGATGGCCGACCTCGGCTGCCGCAAGGTACATTTCTCGGGCGGGGAAGTGCTCTCGCGCAAGGATTTCGAGGCCATCGCCGGTGCTGCCGCCGAGAGCGGCATCAAGGTCACGCTGACCAGCAACCTCACCTTGCTCACCAAGCAGCGCGCACGCAGCCTGCTCGCACATCGCATCAGCGGCATCAGCACTTCACTGGATGGCGCGAGCGCGAAGGTGCACGAGAGCGTGCGTGGAGTACCGGGGAGCTTCAAGAAGACGCTGCGCGGCATCGAGTACATCGCACGCTACGCCAGGAAGCGACCGCCGAAGCTGCGGGTCAACTTCGTGATGCTGCGGCAGAACTTCCGCGACTACCCAGCGCTGATTCGCCTGGTTGGCGAGCGCGGGGCGGTGAACCTGGTGCCGATGCCCGTCGACAGCAAGAACGAAGACCTGCGGCTCAGCAAGCGACTGATCCGCGAATACAACGAAGAGATCGCGCCCCAGGTCGAGGAGCTACGCCGCCACTATGGCTTTCCTCTCGGCAACGAGTACGTCTACCCCTTCGGCCGCGACAAGCGCGAGCTGGACGCGTCGGCCGCCGGTGACTACGCGCTCGCGTACTACCAGCGAAACCAGTGCCTCGCGCCGTGGCTCCACTTGTTCGTCGCATGGGACGGCAAGGTGTACCTCTGCTGCATGACCAACGGGCGCATCGAACCTCTCGGTGACCTGGCTACTCAGAGCGTGCGCGAGGTGTGGCTCGGAGACGCGTTTCAGCGCATCCGAGCCCAGATGCGCGCCGAGCGCATCCCGAGCTGTCATGCTTGCGACATGTACCTGACGGAGAACCGTGAGCTGAACGCTGCGCTGGCCGAGGCTGACGTCTCGTTCCCTGCAACAGCGACTCCCGGCCGACGCCTACCGCTGGTGTCCGCCTAGCTTTCTGTTTCCCGGTGGTCACTCCGAATCGCCACCGATCGAGGCTCGCTCAGCGCGTGCGCGACGCCACGTAGTCGATCAGCTCGCGCGCGAACGCCCCGTGGTCGAGTACGACGTCCGCGGGTCGCGGAGTCGCGTCGAGCAAGGCACGGAGGCGCCGCTCGAAGGCCTCCGGGCTCTGAACCAGGGCGCCGAGTTGCCGCGCCCGGCGGGCTTGGTCGTCGAGGGTCCGCCGCGCCGGCAGCGCGATGTGCCAGATCCCGGCTCCAGCCAGCTCGTAGCTCAGGTTGTAGCCGGCTGCGCCAACTAGAATCCGTGCGGTAAATCCTTCTACCAGCTGGGGCGCGACCAGTGTCCGCCAGCGAACCTCGGGAAGGCGCCGGAGCAGCCTCAGGGTTCGCTCGCGAGCTGCAGCGCTCTTCAGAGCGATCTCCACGTCGGGTTCGGGGGTGAGGTGCGGTCGAGCGAGCCGCCGAGCCACGGGACCGCAGCGCAGAGCGGGTCCGGGGAGCCAGCCGAGATTGGGCTCGATGTCGACCACACCTCTCAGCCCCAGCTCTGCCCACCCAGCCTCGCCGTACAAGCGGGCGTCGGGAGCAGCCACCAGGCGCGTCAGGAGGAAGCGGGGTGCTCCTCGCCCTTCCACCTCGAGCTCGGACAGGATCCCACGTGGGAATGTGTCGAGCAAGAGCAGGTCCCTGCCGTGCAGCTCCTGCTCGACGCGCCGTCGCAGCGCCTCTCGGTTCGGGTGCTCTTCGCGACCCAGCCCAACCACGTCGTGGAACAGGCTACGGGCGACGGGCGCGGATGCATCGGAGCACAGCACCCGCGAGTGGACTCCGAGTTCCTCCAGCGCGCCAGCCAGGCTCGCGCAGCGCACGGCGTGCCCGAGGCCACCCCCCAGCCCGTAGATCAGCCAGCGCATCGTTCAGTCTGCGCGGCTTGCCGCGAGCGCAGAGCCCGCGGTCAGCTCCCCGCCCAGTCGTCGGGCACGTCGCCACCGAAGTCCGTGTCTCCGTCATCGAACAGCGCGTAGTCTTCGTCTCCGTACGGATCGCTCATCCAGGAACCCTCGCGGAAATACCAGAAGAAGAACGGATCGTCTCGCAGGTACGCGTAGCTGTGCTTGCGATAGGGATTGTTCAGCTCCTGACGCAGGCAGCTGACGCACACGATGTTGTGACCTTGCCAGCGCGCGTGCTGCGAGCACACCGGCTTCTGGCACATCGTGCACTGACCCGACGGTGGCTCCTGGCAGCGGTGCTTGAATAGGATGCCTGCGGTTTCTCGACAACGCACTCGAAGCTCGCTCCTGCTCAGCTAGCGTTCTGCACGCTCGCGACGCTCTTGTAAGAATTGACGATGGCCGAGAGCGCGCGAGGACTGGTGACCTCACACTGCTCGAGGTTCTGCGCGAACCAGCCTCCTCGACCGCGCACGCGCACCACGGCTGGCATCTGATACTGGAACACCGCGTAGCGCGGGCGCACGAGCACCCGCTTCAACAGTAGCCCATTGAAGCGCTCGCTCTTCCACTGACGATTCATCACGTTCGGGCCGAACGTCTTTCCGCGCGGCGCGTTTATCTTGACGTTGATGCGCTCGATCACCCGGTCCTTCATCTTCATGTACTTGCGCTTCTGCGCGGTCTTGCGCTTGGCTTGCTGAATCACGTCCAGCGTCACGCCCGTGCCGTCGACCAGCGCGAAGCGCATATTCAGCCACCAGTGCTGGTAGCTCGCAGCGGTTGTCTTCGACTCGAACATTCCGGTGCCGGCCTCGGTGTACGCCGTGGGCTGGGTGTTCGAGTAGGCTCCGAAGTCCGCGCCCACATGGACCGGTCGATTCGTGCGGATCTCGCCGTACAGTCCGCTGAGAACCCCCGCGATGACCTCCAGCTTGCGATCCTCGACGTCCTGCTTGCTCGAGCTGCCAACCGCCCGATAGATCAGCAAGCCGATGCCGATGAAGATGAACGGGATGCCGATCAGCAGCCAGGCGGTGAACACGCCACCGAACAGACACACGAGTCCCCAGGTCATGAGGCGCTTGTTCCTGAGTTCCGCCTGCTTGTCCTGCGCGAACAGCTGGCTCAGCTTGGCCAGCATGTGGTCGACCGGTAGGTCGTCGTTCAGCTGAATCGGCGTGTGCTTCGGCTCCGCTTCGTGCTGAACTGGATAGGTCGGCAGCGGCCCGATCTGAACCGGCGGCAGGTTGGTCGCCGCTTGCTGCTGCATCGCGTAGGGGTTGGCTCCACCCGCACCCCCACCGCCCATCGCAGCAGCAGCACCCGCGGCTGCAGCGGCGCCATAGCCCGCATAGCCGGCCCCCTGAGCCGTGGCTGACGCCTGACCGTAGCCTGCTTGAGGCTGACCGTAGTCTGCTTGAGGCTGACCGTAGCCTGCTTGAGGCTGACCGTAGCCTGCTTGAGGCTGACCGTAGCCTGCTTGAGGCTGACCGTAGCCTGCTTGAGGCTGGCCGTAGCCTGCTTGAGGCTGACCGTAGCCTGCTTGAGGCTGACCGTAGCCTGCTTGAGGCTGACCATAACCTGCTTGAGCCTGGCCATAGCCTGCTTCAGCCTGGCCCGGTGCAGGGAAGCCCTGAGCACCGGGATAGGCGGGCTGCTGGATCGCCGGCTGGATGGGTGACTGCGGCTGGACGGGTGACTGCGGCTGGATGGGTGACTGCGGCTGGACGGGTGACTGCGGCTGGATGGGTGACTGCGGCTGCGGAGCATTCGGCGCGGAAACACTCGCGTCGGGCTGCACCGGCATCAGCTGTGTACCTTTTGGTCCCCCGCCTTGCGTCACCTTGCCATCCCCTCTGCCAAAGCCGGAACAGTATCAACCAACCCGCAGGCGGTAGCTAGTGGCTTGTCCGCCGGTATTCGCTCAGGAGAACGCGTAGTTCACCTTCGTCAGGCGCTCCGAGAGCTCCCACAGGCCGCGCATGCTCTCGGCGTCCGTGGACTCGGCGTTCCCCCTGGTCTTGGTCGGTGCGCCCCAGAACTCCATCGGGCCCCGGGGGCCGACGTAGTCGCGGTTCTGAATGTCTCCTCCACAGGCGGCGTACAGGGTCGGCAGCGCACCCCTCGCCGCGGACTGCGCGAGCAACGCGTTGCCCACGTCCGTCACGCGCTTGAGGAAGGTCGCGCCTTCCATGTTCGGACCCACCGCCTGCAGGTTCGTCGACGCATAGCCCGGGTGGCAGGCCACGCTGAGCGCTGAAACCAAGTGCTCCTCGAAGCGCTTGCCCAGCTCGTGCATGAACAGCAGATTCGCAAGCTTACTCTGGCCGTACGCAGCCCACTTGTCATAGCCGTGCTCGCGATTGATGTCGTCGAGCCGCAGCGTGCCGATGCGGTGGGCCTGGCTACTGACAGTGACCACTCGAGGTCGCTTGCCGGCCCTTGCGGCTTCGAGAATGCGAGGGAGCAGGCGACCCGTCAGCGCGAAGTGCCCCAGATGATTGGTGCCGATCTGCATCTCGAAGCCGTCGGCGGTCTCGCGGCGGGGGATGGCCATGACACCGGCGTTGTTGATCAAGCGGTCGAGCGGCCCGGTGATCTCCGCCGCGAAGGCCTCTATCGACGCAAGACTCGCCAGGTCGAGCTGCTTTATTTCCGCACGACAATCCGGCAGCTCACGCCTCAGCTCTGCCAGCGCCGCCTCGGCCTTGCTGGGGGCACGACACGCCAGGATCACCTCGGCGCCGTGGCGGAGCAGCTCTCGGGTCGCCTCGAGGCCGATCCCGCTGTTCGCGCCGGTGACGATCGCTCTCATTCCGGATAGATCGCCGATTCGCGTCGCTCGCCAAGCCATGACAGGCTCTTACACCGGCTGACGGCCGCGTTGAATCCCTGCGGCGCCTCCCGGCGCTGTCTCGCCCTCCGCCGCCTCATTCTGCTGGACGAGGGGGGTGAGCGAGCGCCGTCGAGCGAGTCGCGCGCTGGAGGCGGGGGATCGTGAAGACGAACGTGCTCCCCCGCGGCTGGTTCGGCTCCACCCATGCCCGGCCGCCGTGGGCCTCGGCGATGTGCTTCACCAGCGCGAGCCCGATCCCGCTGCCGCGCACCTTCTGCTCCTGGGCGCCGCGGCCGCGCTCGAAGCGCTCGAAGATCCGCTTCTTGTCCTCGGCAGGGATGCCCGGTCCGCAGTCGCTGACCCGCACCTCCGTGTAGCCAGTGACCTGTCGCACCTCGACTCGCACGAGCTCGCCCGACTTGGCGTACTTGAGCGCGTTGTCCACGAGGTTGATCACCGCCACCTCCAGCGCACCCTCGTCCCGCAGTGCCGTATCGGATCCCCCCGGAATCACGATATCGAGTCTCACCTGTTCGCGATCGGCCCGCATCCGGCAAGCCTCGACGGCGCGGGCGACGACCTCACCCACCCCACCCTCGGTCATGTCATAGGCCACCTTGCCGCGTTCCACGCGGGCGAAGTCCAAGACGTTCTCGATCAGCTGCCCGAGACGCTCACTCTCGTCCACGATGATCTGGAGATACTGCTCGCGCTTGTCGGGGCTCTCTACGCGCCCGCTCTGCAAGAGCTCTCCGAACATCCTGACCAGCGAGAGCGGGGTCTTGAGTTCATGAGAGACGTTGGCGACGAACTCGCTCTTCAGCTGGCTGAGCCGGCGCTCTCGAGCGGCGGCCAGCAGCACGACGATGATGCCGGCGATCACCACCAGTCCGCTCAACGCCACCAGCACCATCTCCAGCACACGGCGCCGTGCCACGTTCTCGGCCAGCTCCTCGGCAGACGTCAGGGTGACGTTGACACGCCACTTGTACAGCGTGGTCGCGAAGGGACGCCCCACGGTGAACTCCCCCCCGGACAATGGCGGGCCGTAGACGATTCGCCCCTCCGCGTCCACCACGTTGATGCGACTCTGGTCTCCTCGCTCAGAATAAACGCGTGGAAATATTTCGTGCACGATACGAGGCACGTCGTGCCAGGCCACGATGAGGTAGTCGCTGCCGTCATGGCGGCGTTGCCAGTAGCTGACCAGGTAGTTCACGCCGTCGTATGACTTGTGAAGGTGCCTGAGCCCGGCCTTCGGCTCCTCGTCAAGCACCATGTCTCCCAGCATGTGCTGGGTCAGCAGGCGGCGAAACCGCTCGTCCTCGGGCCCTGGGGCGCGTGAAGCGAACGCCACCACGTCGCGCAGCGGCCGTCGCAGGTGGACCACCAGCACCGCGCGCACCGTCGGCGTCTGACGCGCGGCGCCCTTGAGCCAGCGTTGCGTCAGGGTGCTGAGATCGCCGATGTTCACGTCGCTCGCCACCGCGTCGTCCTGCTCGACGATCAGCTTGTCGAGGCGATCAGCCTTCTCGTTCGCCAGCGAGAGCGTCGCCTCGACGACCGATTGCTCCCGCAACTTCTCCAGCTGAAACGAAGTGCGGAACGTGACCGTCGCCAGCACGCCCACCGCCAGCACCACGGCGGGCACCAGCAGGAAGGTGAGCAAGCGCGTCCGGCGCGTTCCGTCAGCCACGCGGGCTAGTGTGGCCAATCATCGAGTCCACACCAAGAAACGCAGCAAAACTTCCGCCTGGAGCCGGCTCAGCGCTTTGCCAGGACCACGTCGGCGTCGAGCACGATGGGGCGCTGGGCCAGAAACTCTGCGAACTGCTCACAGATGTAGTCGAGGGCGTTGGCTTCGTTCTCGAAGAAGTCGCCACCGCCCGCTGGATTGCTCAGCTCGACCACGCCCAGGTAGCGTCCCCCCTGGCGGACTGGGCCGAGCATCACCGCCTCGGGAACGAGGCCGAGGAGCTGCCAGTGTTCACCGAGGCCCGGCGGATTGTCCTTCGAGAAGCGCACCGAGCGCGGCGCCCGCAAGACATCACGGAACAGCTCGTCGCTGTCGGGAGTGGCGTGCATCAACACCTGGTCGGCACTGTCGCCACGAGCTCGGACCACCACGAAGCGGCGGGTGTTGATGTCGAAGACGTGGACCACGGTCGCCTCCGCCGGCAGCGTCTTGGCCAGCACATCGAGCATGAAGTCCGCGCCGGTCATGATGTCCGGCATGAAGTGCAGGTCGTGCATCGTCTCGAACAGCTCGCTGATCAGGTCGTCCTTCCCCTCTCGGCGCCGTGTCACGACCTTCTGGGAGGGCGTGTCCGGGTGAGTGGTCGTGCTCTCCCCTCGCTTCTTCTTCTTCTTTCCCTTGGACGCGGGGCCCTTCTCGCCCTTGGCGGCTGGCGCTTCCGCCCCGGCGGTTGCCGGGTGCGCAACGGCATTGGGCTGCGCGCTCGCGGCGGAGCGAGACGAGACCGGCGGCTCCTCGCTGACCTCGATCGGGTCCGACGCCTCCACCGCCTCGTTGGCCAACGCCGCAGCCACGGTGGGATCGCTCATCGACACCGGCGCGGCGTCGATCCCCGGGCCGCTATACGGAGGAAGCGACTCGGGCGGAGCGTCGCTGGGCGGCGCCACGCTGATCGGCGCCTCATCAGTGCCTCGCGGAAATGAGAGAACGGCATCGCCTCGCCAGTCCTTCCACGCGAGCGTCACCAGAGGCTTGTTCGCTGGACGCTTCTCGAAGACGTGGTCGAACACCGCCAGCTGGACGAACTTGCCTGGAGGACGACCGTCGAGAGAACTCTTGACCTCACGGAAACGTTCCTGGATGAGGCGTTCGGCGTCCGCGCGCGTGGTGCCGGGCTTCACCGCGTAGGCGAACTCCCGGTAGCTGATCGGGGTGCGCTCCGACGGATCTTCGGAGCGCTTCCGCACCACGTGAAAATCGACGCTCCCGGCTTTCGCGCTGGCCGGCTCGGTCTTCGCTGGCTCGGTCTTCGCTGGCTCGGTCTTCGCTGGCTCGGTCTTCGCCGGCTTGGCTTCGACGGGCCCTCCCTCGGTAGCGGTCGGCTCGGGCGCGAGCTTGGGAGCTGGCTTCTCCGACGGCTTGGGTCCCTGCTTGGCTTCGGCGGCCGGGCTCGAGTTGCCGTTGAGGGGTGTCAGCTCAGCGTCATCCGGCGCCTTCGCAACCGTGTAGCGGGTCTTGGTTGCCGGGTCGACGGCTCGATACCCGTTGTCCAAGAGCTCGATCGCGAACTTGGACAGGGGGCCGATGTCCCCGAGCGACTTCCGTGTCTCCTGCAGCGCGGCTTGCCACTGCTTGGCCTCGACACAGTACCGACTTGACTTGCTGACATCGCCCGTCGGCGAGACCTCTACGAACCAACGCATCGATTGTTCTCGGTTCGCGCCTGCGAGGGCGCGAATGACTCTCCACTTCCATCGAGGGCAAGAACCCCCCCAGTCCCGGAGTGGCGCTCGTAGTAGAGCGCCTCACCCGCGCTCTAGCAAGCCCCATCCACGCGCGCGAACCTGCCCCCAAGACCTGGTTCGACGCAGGAAAAATCCAGGCTGGTCCCGCCCGAAACTGCCAGCACTGGATTGTTTCAACTTGCCGCGCCCCCGTCTCACGGCTGAAACCAAACGCTCTGCTGCGCTCCAGCCGCCTGTTCAGTATCGCGCTTCCCCCGCGAGCGTCGGCGGCGTGGGGTCGTCTCGATTCGTCTGGCGAGCATGCTCGTGTTACACCGCGCCCCCCTGAAACCGCTCACCCGGGCGAAACGACGCACACGATGACCTGGTGGGACCGCCTCAGCCTGATACGCAAAGACCTGTTCGTCACTGGTCTCTCGCGCGGGAGCGCAGCGGAAGTCGCCTCCAGTAGCTGGCGAAGCCGCTTGGAGTCCTGGCTCTATGCAGCCTTCGCAGGCCTAGCCATCCTGTACGTCGCCGATCTGTTCTTCGGCGCACTGCGGCTGCAGCTTGGCTACGCGCAGAGCTATTCGAGCGGCGAGCTATTGACCCCGACGGGGATCTGGTCGGCTCCCCTCGACGACGTCTTCATCCACTTCGACTTCGCCCGCGCCACCGCCCGGGGCTATCCCTTCCAGTGGTCCGAGGGCAACGGCTACTCGAGCGGCGGCACCAGCCTGCTGTATCCGTTCGTACTCGCGTTCGGCTACTGGATCGGGTTTCGCTCCCTCAGCCTGATGCTGTGGGCGTCGATCGTCGCCTGCGTCAGCTGCCTGGGCTTCCTGCTCGCTGCGCGGCGCCTGTTCAGCGGTCTACCCAAGTGGACTGCGTGGCTCGCCCCCCCTGCGTTCCTGTGCGTCGGGGCCCTCGATTGGTCGCTGTTCAGCGGGATGGAAGTCGCGCTGTTTCTCGGCCTGTGGGGCGCCGCGCTGGTGGCCTGGGACGACTTGATGCGAGCCCCCGAGCTTTACCCCACGGCAACAAGAATGTGGCCAGGCGCCGCGCGCTTGGGTCTGTGTGGAGCGTTGCTGGTGGCGACACGACCCGAGTCGGCGCTGATCGTCGCGCTGTTCGGCTGCAGCGCTGCCTACGCCGTGCTGAGGCGCCGAGGTGCAAGGAGCGGTCTCGCGGCGCTGATCTGGTGTGGCGTGCCGGCCTTCTCGGTGCTGCTGGCCCACGCCGTGGCCAACAAGCTCCTCACCGGCAACAGCACCGCCGCCGGAGCGCTCGTCAAGCTCGAGATGTACCACCCCCATCTCAGCCGCCAGCAGGTCTGGGACGCCTGGGTCTTCCACACCAAGTACCAGGTGCTCCGAATCACCCACTACCACCTCTCGGAGCAACCCGGTTGGGGCTGGATCTTGTGGGGGTTAGGTGCGCTTGCTCTGGTGCCGGCACGGACTCGAAGGTACGCGATCCTGCTGTGGCTCAGCGCGGCCTCCTGGGTGCTGATCGTCGCGTTGAACGGTCAGGTCCGCTGGCAGAACGAGCGCTACACGATGCCCGCGCTGGCCTGGCTGCTGATGCTCGCAGCGCTTGGACTCGGCGGCCTGCTCTCGATTCGCCCAGCGCGCGCCAGCCGAGGCTTCAGACTGCACCTGCTCCAGGCTGCCTTCGGTATCCTCGCGGCAACGCTCTTCATCGTCAACCAGCTCCCACGCTTCCGTGAACAGGTCTGGTTCTTCGCGAGGGCGTCGCGCAACATCCGCGATCAACACCTGACGGCTGGAACGCTCCTGAAGCAGCTCGGCCCGCGCCGCGTGTTGGTGGGCGACGCCGGAGCGTTGACCTATCGCTCGGACTTGCCCGGGCTGGACATCATCGGGCTCGGTGGCTACCACGACCTCCCCTTCGCCCGCGCCAGCCAGTGGGGGGTCCCCGCTGCGCTGGAGCTGATCGAACGCATGCCAGCGGAGGACCGTCCCAACGCGATGGCCATCTACCCCAGCTGGTGGGGGACGCTGCCCCTGTGGTTCGGCGACGCGCTGGCACACATCCCGGTTCGCGGAAACGTGATCTGCGGAGGCGCGGACAAGGTGATCTACCGGGCCAACTGGCAGAGCTTCGAAGGCAGCGGCCAGCCCTTGGTCTTGGGAGCGGACGAGACGATCAGCGACGAGCTCGACCTGGCGGATCTGGTGAGCGAAAGACAGCACCGGTTCGCGATCCAGGGCGCCCTGGGCTTCGTCACCATGAAGCTCTTGCCCAACCCGAACGACCCCGATCGCGATCTCTGGGATGCGGGACGCATCGTTCCCCAGGGATCCGAGACCTCGTTCGTGTTGCGCGCCAGGCCCGAGCAACCCGCTCGACTCGTGGTGCGAGCCGCTCAGGCGACGCGCTCGACGCTCGAGGTTTTTGCCGGCACCGTTTCCCTGGGGACCATGAGTCTGGAACCCAGCGACGGTTGGCGAGAAGTGAGCCTGGACGTCCCGGCCAGCGTGCTCGGCCCAGAGGTGAGCTTTCGGCTCAAGCAGCTCGAGGGCGAACGCATCCTGTACCACGTGTGGCTGCTCCAGGGCGGCGCCTCACAGCGCAAACGCTCACTCGTCGAGCCTTGATCCCGGACTAGGCTATCGCCGTGCAGGGCCTCACCACACCCCTCGGCAGGTTCGGCGCACCGCCAGACGCCGTCGCCTGGGCCACGCTTGGCGCGGGGGTGGCGCTTGCGCTGCTTGCGCTGCGACCGCGCCCAGCGGCGGAGTTCCTGCTGCGTCGACCGCGCGCGGTTCTCTGGGGATTGGCGCTGACGTCCTTCGTGCTCTCGGCGGGCTACGTGGAGTTCTACCTGCGCGGTGGTCCACGCATCATCGACGCCACCAGCTACTGGCTGGAGGCGCGGAGCTTCGCAGCGGGGCACTTCGACTTCGCCGTCCCGAGCGTGGAGGCAAGCTTCTCCGGGCGCTTCCTGTTGCCCACCGCGCCGCTGCGTCAGGCGGTCATATTTCCTCCAGGATATCCGCTGGCGCTCGCGGCGTTCCAGGCCTTGAGCGCCCCCATGTGGCTCGGACCAGTCCTCGCAGCGTTGCTGACCACGCTCACCTTCGCCTGCGCTGCGCGACTCTTTCCATCGGATCGACGCGTGGCGTGCTGGGCAGCGCTGCTCTCCACGCTCTCTGCGACGCTGCGCTATCACACCGCGGACACCATGAGCCACGGCCTGTGCGCCGTGCTGTGGCTCGGCGCGGTCTACTTCGCACTTCGCGCTTGGGCATCCAGCTCCGGTCGTTCGAGCACTAGCTGGATGCTCGGGGCCGGACTGTGCCTGGGGTGGCTCCTGGCCACTCGCCCCTTCACCGCGATCGCCGCAGCCTTCAGCCTCTTGCTGCTGCGACGGACGACTGCGACCGCGGGCGTCGCCGCACGCTGGCCGCTGTGGATCGCAGCCGGTGCGTTGCCCGGCGTTGGCCTCTGGCTGTGGCACCAGGCCGCCACGTCGGGCTCGCTGTTCGGCTCCTCTCAGCTCGCTTACTACGCGCTGGCCGACGGTCCCCCAGGCTGCTTCGGCTACGGTCTCGGCGCCCGCGGCTGTGTCTTCGAGCACGGTGACTTCATCCAGAGTCAGATGCCCAACGGCTTCGGCTTCGTCCAGATGCTCGCCACGACCGGCCGCCGGCTCAAGGCACACCTGACCGACGCTGCGAACCTGGAGTGCTTCGCGTTGGCCGTTCCGTGGTTGGTGTATCGGGGGAGGCGCTCCAGCGTCACGCATTTCCTTGCGGGATCTCTGTTGCTCCAGGTCCTGCTCTACGCCCCGTTCTACTTCGACGGCAACTACCCCGGAGGCGGCGCCCGCTTCTACGTCGATGCGCTGCCATTCGAACACTTGCTACTGGCCTCGGCTATCGCCAACTGGAGGTTTCGACGCTGGGTACCAAGCCTCGGCCTGATCGGCTTCGCGCTGCACGCGGCCTATGATCATCACGCGCTGATGAAGCGAGAAGGCGGTCAGCCGATGTTCCCACCGAGCGCCGAGGTGCGGCGCCACGTCGGGGGTGACGACCGCGCCCAGGTGATCTTCGTGGATACGGATCATGGCTTCAACCTGGGCTTCGATCCCGGGGCCTTTCGGGCGTGGAGCGCCGGTCAGAGGCATCAGCTGATCGTCGCTCGGCGCAGCTACGACAGCCGAGAAGCGCTGCTGCTCGAGGCGTTGGACGCTCGAGGCTGGTTCTACGATTTTGATCCTCACGGAAATTCTCCGCCTACCTGGAGCGCCTTGTCCCCTCCCCCCCGGCCCCGGGAGATCCGGCTGGAAGCGGAGTCCGATTGGCCACCACGTGCAGTGAGTGGAGGCTGGGTGCACCCTGACTGGCCCCCAGGCGCGTGCGTCAGCCAGCGTCGGGGTCTGCGCTTTCGCGCAGATCCCAGGCACTCCGAGCGCATGACGCTGGAGGGCCGGCTCGCCACGACGGTGAAGCTCGAGTTGGTGGCGTCGAAACCAGGTCGGTACCGCCTGACCACGCGCTGGGCGCGCATGCGAGACGGCGATCCGGGCACCGTGGAGCTTCGCGTTGCGGACGACGAGGTGCACACGCCGCTCGCGTTCGAGGCAGGTCAGTGTGTCGAGGTCGCCTTGCCCGAGGTTCGACTGGAGCCACGGGAGGGACCTGGCAGACTGCCCCGGTCAACTCTGCAAGTATCTGTAACTCAAACAGATTTCGTGCTGGACGTGGTGACCCTGGAGGCTTTGTAGGAGACTCGCACCGAGGGCCCCAGTGGGCAGGATGCGATGAGGACACTGCCCCCCTGGAGGTGCGTTGCCTACCCACCCGAACCAAGCGTGCCCTATTGAAATCGTTGACAATTCCCCTGCTGGCGGGGACGATTTGCGGTGTCGCGACCGTGCGTACGAGCGGCACGCCAGAGGAGTGGGGAATGACCAAGAGTGAGCTCATCGAAGCCATAGCAGCCAGGTCGGAGCTGACGAAGGCGCGGGCAGAGATGGTCGTCAACTGCGTGTTCGACGCCATGACCCAGGCCCTCCAGCGCGGCGAAGGCATCGAAATCCGCGGCTTCGGCAGCTTCACGGTGCGTCCCTACAAGCCCTACGACGGGCGCAACCCGCGCACCGGACAGCCAGTTCCCGTGCCCGCGAAGCGCTTGCCATTCTTCAAGGTGGGCAAGGAGCTGAAGGAGCTGGTCAACGCCAGCCGGGAGCGCGAGCTCGAGGCGCGGCGACAGGCGGGGGAAGCTGGCGAGCTCCCGCTGCGCGACGACTCCGACGACGACGATTGAGTCGTCCCCAAGCCCCTAGCCCACGACGTGCTCGTTGGTTCGCCGAGGCCTTTCCACCCCCTCGGACGACGAGCCGCAGCGGCAACAAACTCTGACGCGCGACCCGCTGGGTGTGTCATACCCCGAGCCCCATGAGTGCTGTGAGCGTCGAGGAGCAGCTCGAGCTGCTGACCCGCGGGGTCGTGGATCTGCATGAGAAAGCGGACCTCGCGGAGCGGTTGAGATCGGGCAGGCCACTGAAGATCAAGACCGGGTTCGATCCCACGCGTCCTGACCTCCACGTCGGGCACACCGTGCTGATGCAGAAGATGCGTCAGTTCCAGGAGCTGGGGCACCACGTGGTGTTCCTGATCGGCGACTTCACGGCCATGGTCGGTGACCCGACTGGACAGAACGACTCGCGCCCACGCCTCACCCGAGAGCAGGTGCTCGACTCCGCCGAGACCTACAAGGCGCAGGCCTTCAAGGTGCTGGACCCGAAGCTCACCGAGGTTCGTTACAACAGTGAATGGCTGGGCAAGCTGTCCCTGGATCAGGTGATCGAGCTGGCGGCGAAGCGCACCGTCGCCCGCACCATGGAACGCCGCGACTTCCGTGATCGGTACGAGCAAAACAAGGACATCTACCTGCACGAGTTCCTCTACCCGCTGCTGCAGGGCTACGACTCGGTCGCGCTCGAGAGTGACGTCGAGATCGGGGGCACCGATCAGCTCTTCAACCTGATGGTGGGGCGCGACCTGATGAAGCACTACGGCAAGCAGCCGCAGATCGTCATCACCACGCCCATCCTCGAGGGCATCGACGCGCGCATCGAGAACGGCAAAGTCGTGGGCAAGAAGATGAGCAAGTCCGCGGACAACTACATTGGCGTGACCGAGGCACCGATCGAGATGTTCCGCAAGTGCATGCAGATCGACGACAGCGTGATCTGGCGCTTCTACGACTTGCTGAGCGGGCGTGGCAACCTCGAGATCGAGACAATCCGCGCGGAATCCGGCCCCTTGGAGGCCAAGAAGCTGTTCGCGGAGGAGCTGATCGCGCGCTTTCACGACGCGGCGGCGGCGAGCACCGCCCGCCAGGAGTTCGACTCCACCTATCTGAAAGACGGAGTTCCTGACGACGTCCCCGAGCACGAGCTCTCCACCGACGGAGCAGCGCTCTCACTCGGCAAGGCGCTCAGCGAGGCCGGCCTGGTGAAGTCGACCAGTGAAGGTCGACGCATGATCGAGCAAGGCGGCGTCGAGGTGGATGGTGAACGCGTGACGGACGTCAAGCACCTGTTGCAGCGAGGCGCACGCTACCTGTTGCGAGTCGGCTCCAAGAAGCGACGCTTCGCCTATGTTCAGGTGAAGGGGTGAACGTGCCGATCCGACCTAGCGTGGGGCCCGAGCGTTGAGCCTCGGACGGCTGGCGGTGGTGCTCGGCGTGGCGTCGTTCCTGGTCGCTTGCGGCGGGAGCACCCCAGCGTCGACGACGCCAAGGGCGAACGACGCCCAACAGAAGCCCAAGGCTTCCCCGCTCTACCTCGGTGCGCCCGCGGACTACGTCCCGGCTGCTGGGCTGCGCTGGCTCGTCCTGGCACAACCGAAGCGCCTGCTCGCCGCACCCAAGGTTCGGCAAGCGCTCTCGCGTCTGGTGCCGGAGCAGAGCCTGAACGACTACATGTCGAGCAGCGGCGTCGATCCCCGAGCGCTCTCGGCGGCTGCAGTGGCGGGCTTCGACTACGCGACGCTGTACATCGCCCGGGTTGGAGACGAGGACGCGCTGGTCGAAGAGCGCTTCGCCACGCGCCTGCTGACGTCCAAGGGTCGCAAGCATCCGCATCCCGAGCTGTGGCGCACGACGGGCGTGGTGGGCAGGACCCCTCAGACTCTGGTACGCCTGGACCGACACCTCGTCGCTGTTTCCGTGGGGGATCCAACGCCAGCGAGGGTCGTCGAGGCGTTCGCGCGACGCAAGCTCAAGAAGTCACCGTCAGCCCTCCACGGGGCCGCGCTGAGCACCCTGCCCAAGGAGGCGCTCGACGCGCCCCTGGTGTTCCTCGCCCCCGGCCCCTTCTCGGGCGAGTGGATGCAAGGGGCTCACGGCCTGCTCGCGCACACGCTGGCCGTGGCCATCACACTGCGCCCACTCGAGGGGGCCAACGCCGGGGTCGGCCGCTTCACTCTCTACCTGACCGGCGACTGGAAGGCGCTGGGACCCGATTCGACTGCACGGCTGATGGACGCCTGGGACGAGCTCTCCGCCAGCTCCACCGGAGCGCTGTTTGGTCTCGATCGACTCACCGCCAAGCCCGTGGTGAGCGGTGGGGACGACCTGCTGAAACTGGAAATCGACGCGGATCTCCAGCGGCTGCTGTCGGGTTTGCACGCCGCCGTCGCGGCGGATGTGGACGAGCTGATGCGACTGGACCAAGAGCCAACGCCCCCCGAAGCTAGCCCCGGTTCGCCTGGGGACCCGCTAAGTGAGTGATTTCCCAGAAATCTCGTGGGTTTATCGTGCTGGTTTCAGAACCTGGGTGCGATTGACCCAGAGCAATCGAGAGTGTATGACCCGCGCCGCTTCGGGGGGTTTCTCCGGGCAAGGAGCGCAAAGCCAGTGATGGCGTCTCAGACGAACGGTTCGAACGGAACCACCTCGCCGACTTTTCGAGTGGGCGAAAAAGCAGTGCATCCTTCCCACGGCGTGGGTGAGGTGATGGAACTCGAGCAGCGGGAGCTCGGGGGCCGGAACGCGACGATCTATGTCCTGCGCATCATGGACACGGGCCTCAAGGTGATGGTCCCCATGGAAGCGGCGGAGCGAGTTGGGCTGCGACGCGTCATGCAGGCGGACCAGGCGGAGGAGATCTTCGACATCCTCAAGGCCCCCGAGGTCGCGGTGGACGTCCAGCCGTGGAGTCGGCGCTTTCGTGCCTACACCGAGATGCTCAAGAGCGGTCTGCCTACCGAGATCGCCAAGGTGCTGCGTGACATGTATCGGCTGAAGTTCGACAAGGACCTGAGCTTTGGCGAGCGCCGCCTCCTCGATCAGGCACGAAGCCTGCTGGTTCAGGAGCTTGCGCTGGCAAAAGAGGTCGAGCCCGCGAGCATCGAAGGCGAGATCAAGCAGATCCTCACTGCCTGACACCTCAAGTCAGACGCGAGAGCGACCGTTCAGCAGCGTAGATGAAAGCTACGTTCGACGCCGCTCAGCCCTTGGACCTCGACCAGTTCGCTGGAACTCCCAGCGAACCCGCCGAGCCCACCAGCGAGACGCTCATCGCCGCGGCGCCCCAGCGCACCACGCTGGTCGCGCTCGGTAGCTTCGGGGCCAAGGAGCGAACTCGGCTCGCCGGGATCGCGGATCAAGCGACACTGGATCTCGAGCTGTGCGGGTCCGCGGAACAAGCTCGCGAGAGCTGTGCGGGGAAGACTCCTCACTCCATCCTCGTGGACGCCAGCTTGTCGGGCTGCGAGGAGTTTTGCTGCGACGTGCGCGCCCAGAGCCATCTCGCGCAGGTCCCAGTGCTCGCTCTCTCCCCCGAGCTGAACGACCTGAGCTTCGCCAGCGCGTTCAGCTGGGGCGGCGACGATGCAGTGAGCTTGCGCCACCCCCGGGCCTTGCTCGAGCGCCTACGCCGGCTGCCCAAGGACGGGCTGGTACCTCCGAGCGCGCGACGTGGCCGCGCGCTGGTGTGCGAGCCGGATCACACTCGACGCGTGGCTCTGGCCGGGGTGCTTCGGAATGCGGGATACCAGGTGACGTTCGCCGTCGAACACGAAGACACGCTGAGTTTCGCGCGCTCTCCGGAGTTCGCGCTGGTGGTGATCAACGCCGAGCTCGACGCTCATCCTCGGGCCGTGCTGGAAGAAGCGCGGGAGGCCGGCAGCGACGCGCTGTGGATCCTGACCTCCGCGCCGCGCAGCCTGGCTGAGCTTCGAGAACAGCTCGTGGGCACGACCCGGGCGACCGTGTGCGATGGCTTCGCCCCACCGGAGAACGTGCTGTTCCTGGCCAACGAGCTGGGGCGCAACCAGGGCGTCGACAACCGCGCCAGCGCGCGCTTGCTCTATGGCACGCGAGTGGACTTCCGCGCCGCGGGGCTGGAGCAAGACGACCAGGGCTACAGCTACAACGTCAGCCTCGGAGGACTCTACGTGCGTACGCTGAATCCTCCCGGCGAGGACGTGGTGTGGCTCGAGCTGACACCGCCGCGCTCCGACCGGCGCGTGCGCCTCGAGGGTCAAGTCGCGTGGCGGCGGCCCTGGGGGCCGAACGGGACGGCCACGGTGCCCCCAGGCTTCGGCGTGCAGATCACCGACGGCACGTCCCGGGATATCGATGCCTGGCGGGAAGGATACCGCGCCTTCGCGCGCGCCCTCAGCTAGCCGTCCCTCGGAGGAACGCCTCTTCCGACCTCCCGCTCCTCGCGTTCCGCTGGCAGTCCGCCAGGGCCTGCTATGTTCGCGGCCATGAAGATCTACACCCGCACGGGTGACGACGGGACGACTGGTTTGTTCGGCGGGGTCCGCGTGCCCAAGGCCGACCCACGCGTGGAGGCCTATGGCACCGTGGATGAAGCGAACAGCGTGCTGGGGCTCGCACGCGCCGCCGGCGTCAGCGGAGCACTGGACGAGTCCCTGGCGCGGATCCAGACGGAGCTCTTCACCCTGGGAGCCGAGCTCGCCTGCGCGCCGGGCAAGGAGGACAAGCTCGGCCTCGAACCGGTGGGCGACGCCCACATCGAGCGCCTCGAAGCAGAGATCGACGCGCTGGAGGCGGGGCTCGAGCCGCTGAAGAACTTCATCTTGCCGGGAGGCTGCATGCCAGCTGCGTTCTTGCATCAGGCCCGCTGTGTCTGTCGCCGCGCGGAAAGACGGGTGCTCGAGGCGCGTCAGAGCACACCGGTGCGCGAACCGCTGGTGCGCTACCTCAACCGGCTGAGTGATCTATTGTTCGTCCAGGCCAGGGCCGCCAATCATCAGGCCGGTCAGGTCGACGTGCCCTGGACACCACGGGCCAAGGCGGACTGAGCATGACGATTCTGAAGATCGCGCAGCTCGGGGAGCCCGTACTCAGAGAGCGTGCCCGCGAAGTGTCCCCAGAAGAGATCGGCAGTCCAGTGCTGGAGCGCCTGATCGACGACATGGTGGAGACCATGCGCGACGCGGATGGCGCGGGGCTGGCGGCTCCCCAGGTGTATCGGTCGCTCAGGCTGTGCGTGATCGAAGTGAGCGGCAATCCGCGCTATCCAGACCTGCCCGAGCAACCCTTGCTGGTGCTGATCAACCCGCTGCTCGAGCCAGTGCTCGAGCAGCCTGGCGTGATCGGAGTTCACGAGGCCATCGAGATGTACGAGGGCTGCCTGTCGGTGCATGGGATTCGGGGGCGAGTGCGGCGCCCCCGCAAGGTTCGCTTCCGAGCCCTGGACCGCAAGGGGCAGCCGATCTCCGGCACCTGGGAAGGGCTCGCCTCCGCCGTCATCCAGCACGAGACCGACCACCTCGACGGGACACTGTTCGTGGACCGAGCCGATCCGCGGACGCTGTGCTTCTTGAGGGAATTCGCCCGCCACGTGCCTCCTCAGGCTAGATTCCGCGATACTGCCGAGCGCGAAGAAGAGACCCCATGAGCCGCCGACCTCAACCTGGAGACGTAATCCGAGGCAAGTACCGCATCATCCGCCTGATCGGCGATGGCGGCATGGGCTCGGTGTTCGAGGCGAAGCACGAAGTGCTTGGCACGCCGGTCGCGCTCAAGTTCTTGCACCCGGAGCTAGCCAAGCGTCCGGGGCTCGTCTCCCGTTTCCTCCAGGAAGCAAAAGTATCGGCAAGCATCCAGAGTCCTCACGTCACACGCGTGACTGACGTCGACCAAACCGAGGACGGCGCCGCGTTCATCGTGATGGAGCTGCTCAGCGGAGAGCCGCTGCAGAATCTCCTGGACCGCGAGCACAAGCTACCTCGAGATCGTGCCATCGACTTCGCGCTGCAGATGCTGAGCGGCCTGGAGGCCGCTCATGCCCTGGGTGTCGTGCACCGGGACTTGAAGCCCGACAACGTGTTCATCACGAGCACGACGGGTGGCCCCCTGCTGCGCTTGCTCGACTTCGGTATCGCGAAGCTGCGCGAGACGAACGAGTACAAGAAGGGCCTGACGCGCCCCGGCGCGATCATGGGAACGCCCGAGTACATGGCGCCGGAGCAAGCGTACTCCGCCGATCAGGTGGACCACCGCGCCGACATCTACTCCATGGGCGCGATGCTCTACGAGATGCTGGTCGGGCAGCGACCGGCGAATGGAGAGGATGCCCACGTCATCATCTCCCAGGTCACCACCGGACGTGTGAAGCGCATTACGGAGTACGATCAGACGATCCCTGAACCACTCGCGGAGGTGATCCACAAGGCGATGGCCCCGAGGCCAGAGGATCGCTTCGCCTCCGCCACCGAGATGCGCCTGGCGCTGGCGCGCTACGCAGGAGAGCTGAGCCACGCTGGGCGCCTCGCGGCAACGCCTGCCCCGCCGAGCGGAGACTATCCGCCGACCCAGAAGGACGCTGGGCCACCCCCGGCGTCGAAGAGCACGGTGCCGAAGACGCTGCCGCCAGAGGACGACGCGCCCACCGGCACCGGCACCGAGCAAGGCGGCGGGGACTTCACCAAGGGCAGCACCCAGGAAGTCTCGCCGCAAGTCGTCCAGGAACAAATCCGCATGACGGGGATGCAGGCTCAGAGCCCGTACGGCCCGCCTCCAGGTGGCCCGGTTCCCGGAGGAACCACACCGGGCATGCTGGGCCCGGGCGGTATGCCGGGGCCTGGTCCCATGCAGATGCCCGGCTACTATCCGCAGGCTGCACCGCGCAAGAAGGGACGCGGCATCATCTGGTTGTTGCTCACGGTGATGCTCGGAGCCGGCGTGGCAGCCGCCGTGATCGTCGTCACCCAGCAAGAGGACGACGTACCGCCGATCATGCCGACGGTGGATACGGCGCCCAACACCACGGTGGCTCCCGAGACCACGAGTCCGACCCCCGACCCGACATCGACGGACGTGCCGACCCCCACCACGACGGCCACCACGACGAGTCGCCCCAGCTCACCCGCCAACCCCAAGCCGCCGAAGGCCGACGCCGGCGCGCCGCAGGACGCGGGGGTCCCGCAGATCCCGCCCTTCACGATCCCTTCCACGCTTCCCCCCATCCCGTCGACGTTGCCTCCGTTCCCCACGAACCTGCCGCAGATCCCGGGACTGCCCCCACTGCAGCCGCAGCCTGCGCCGAGCAACTAGCGTCCTGTCTCCGCAGTTCGCTGAAAGAGTCGCCCGCCCCCCGAGGGTGTGGGCGGGCGAGTTCTTCGCCATCGCGCCGCTTTGAAACGAGGCAACGCTGTGTTGACTTGTTCAGCGAATCATGGATTCGCCTCACTAGCGCGCTGTCGAGCAGGCGACGCCGCTGGACACGCTCGGGAAACCGCCTCGCAACCCGCATCCGGCGAACTCACGCTCGTGGCAGTGTCTGAACGGGCCCCCCGGCGATGGGGTGATATAAGAGCCGCGTCTTCCTCCGGGCTCGCGCGCTCGCGCCGCCGGACCAGCACCATGAAGAAGCGCAATCCGTCCTCCGACTTCGTGCGGGAGTTCACCGAGAGCATGCCGCGGGATTACCTGCAGCAGCACACGCACGAAGAGGTCGTCAGACACGCGCGAGTCGCCGCAGCGCGCCGCTCCGAGCTCGTGAGGGTGGAGGTGGACTCCGGGGAGCACCACACCGGCAACGTCTATTTCGTCGCTGACGATCGGGCGGGACTTCTGGCGCGCGCCAGCAGCGCGCTGTCCACGCTGAACCTCTCCATCGACGATGGCGAGATCTGGATTCGCAACACGCCGACAGGGCGTCAGGAGACGCTGAGCGTGTTCCAGGTGCACGCCGAGGATGGGGGTGAGGTCGATACTCAGCGCGCTGGAGAGATCCAGGAGCTACTCACGGCGCTGCTCGAGGGACGCCTCGACTCGCCGTCCAAGGCAAACCGAGCAGCCACCCCCGGCGCAGAGACCCGCGTACGATTCGTCGAGAGCGCCGACGGGGGGCTGAACGTGCTGGAGGTGGAGACTCGCGACCGCTCCGGACTGCTCTCCGCGCTCGCGAACGCCCTGTTCGAGAAGAACGTGCAGATCGTCGAGGCTCAGGTCCGCACTCGCGACGGCGAGGTCCACGACCGCTTCAGCGTGGTGGAGCTCGACGGGTCCCCGATCGACTCCTCGCGACGCCTCGACATCCAGGTCGCGGTGCTGACGGCGGTCGACACCGCTCAGCGCTGATTCGCCGACAGCGCTGCTCGATACACCGCGAGAGTTTTCCGCGCGGTATCGTCCCACTGGTATCGCTTGACCCATTCGCTGGCCTCGCGCGTCAGTCGCGCGCGCAGCTTGGCGTCTCCGTCGAGGCGCCGCATGCAGCGCACGAGATCGACGTGACTATCGGGTACGGCATGGATCGCGCCTGGCCCCGTGACCTCCTGCACGGCGGGCGCCGTGGAAGCCAGCACCGGTGTGCCCAACGCCATCGCCTCCAAGCCGGGCAACCCGAAGCCCTCGTAGAGGCTGGCGAACAGCAGCATCCGCGCGTGCCGATACAGCGCCACCAGGACCTCGTCGGGCACGAAGGAGATCGGCAGCACGCGCTCCTTCACCTCCGGGCGCTCGAGCAGCCGACTCATCTCGCGATCCACGCGCGCGAAGCGCCTCAGCAAGACCAGCTTGTGCCCTGGGTCGTCGCGGAACGCCTCGACGAAGGCACGGATCATCGCCGGGTGGTTCTTGTAGGGAGACCCCTGACCCACGATCAGCGAGTAGCGCGCGCCGGCCGGGACCCAGTCGTCCAGCAGCTCCCTGGGTGCCGCCGCCGCGAGCTGTTGCTCGAAGCGCGAATGTTCGATTCCGTGGTGAATCACGCTCGTCTTGTGGACGTGTCGTGGATAGTGCCGAGAGATCGCCTGACGGGTGGCCTCGGAGATCGCGATCACCCGCTCGGCGCCTGCCACCGAACGCCGGATGTTGGCGCTGTACCAGAGGCCGTTCCCGATGCGGACGGGCAGGAACGCGGACGCCAAGCGTGGCGCCTCGACCCACATCAAGTCATGGATCGTCACGACCCACGGGATCGGGATGCCGAGGGGCACCAGATCCGCTGGAGAGTGATACAGATCGAAGCCGCCCAGATCGACCGAGCGAGCGAGCGAGAACACCGTGGCCGTGCTCTTCGTCTCACCGCGGAAAAAGAGCTCCGGGACTCCGTCGACCAGCGGACCACTCTCCCGAGCTTCGGGATGGCGCAACAGGCTCAACTCGAGATCCCCGCTGAGCGGCGCCATGTGGCGTATCAGCGCGTCCACGTAGTTGCCGATACCGCTCTTCTTCGCCACCACGGAGCGCGCGTCGATCACCAAGCGGGGCATCGCGCGCAGCATACACAATGCCGAAAGAAAAGCAGGAACGCGCACAGCCACCGCCGCCGCTAGCGAGCGGCAGCACATTCAGCTACTGTCCACTGCTCACATTCTTACGAGCCCGCGATCATGGCAGACTCCCGCCGACCCGATACGGAGACCGTAGCCTCCACCCCAGCGCTACCCGAAGAGGCGACCCAAGAAGATGCCATGCCCTTCGATGCCGCGCTGCCTGTCGACGCAGCGCTGCCTGTCGACCTCGAGCTGGGCCCCACGGATCCCCACGCCTCGCCGGAGCCCTTGCCGGTCCCCCCAAGCGAGGTCCCCGCACGAGCAAAGCAGGCCGTAGCGGGCAAGACGGCGCTGCTCGATCCCACCGAGGCGGACATGCCGGCGTTCGAACCAGCCCGGACTGACCTCGGCGACGGCGCCGCCGCAGACGGGCTGCCTTGGAACAAGCCAGGCGCCACTCAGCCCGGCGAACCACCGATCTTCGACGCGTCCGTCGGTGCGTTTCCGCCGCCGCCTGGACCGGGTCCCGTGGCGGTTCCGCCCGGAATGCATGGACCAGTCGGGGTTCCCTCGCCAGGCATGGCCCCTGGAGGATCGGCGCCCATGGGTCCAGCTCAGGCCTTCGGTCCCCCGGCGGTCGGTCCTGGGTATGGGGCACCAGGCATCAATCCGGCCTTTGGTAGCGCGCCTGGCATGAACGGTCCGGGCATGAACGGTCCGAACCTCGGCGGCGCGTACCTGCCTCCACCCCCGCCAGCATATTCCGGAGGGAAGCAACAGAGGAGCTGGCTGATCCCAGCACTGGTGGTGTTGCTCGGACTCAGCGGCGCTGGCGTCGCGGTGGCGCTGGTGATGAACACGAGCGAGGGCAGCGACGACACGCCGGTTCAGCCCCTGCAACTCGATCAACCTGCACCGGCTACGGTCGCGGCAGAAGGCCAGAGCGACGACGGCGCCGAGGCGGAGACTGCAGATCCCGCGGCGGCGGCAGACACCTCGGAACCCGCGCCGGCTCCCACTTACGTGCCTCCCGCCAACACGCAGCCGAAGTCGAACCCGAGTCCCGCTCCAACGCCCACTCCCACTCCGACGCCCACTCCCACTCCGACGCCCACTCCCACTCCGACGCCGACCCCAACCCCGACGCCCACGTCCACAGCACCACGTCTTCGGTTGCCTGGCCTCGGCAAGCCGCAGCCGCAGCCGCAACCGCAGCCGACGAGCACGAGCACCGGTCGGCCACGCCTGCGCCTGCCGTAGCCGCGACCCGCCTCAGCGGCGGCGCGCGCTCGCGAGCACCCTGCCCGTCGCGGTCTTCACGCGACGCAGGTCACTGGGGGTCCCCTCGGCGACGATGCGCCCCCCGGCTTCTCCGCCCTCCGGGCCGAGCTCCACGACCCAGTCGGCGCTCGCAATCACTTGAGGATGGTGCTCGATCACCACCAGCGTGTCCCCGCGCTCCACCAGGCGCCCCAGCACGTGCACGAGGCGCCCGACGTCGCTCAGGTGAAGACCGGTCGTGGGCTCATCCAGAACGTACAGCGTTGGCTGATGTCGCGCGCCCTCGGTGAGCTCCGAGGCGAGCTTGAGTCGCTGGGCCTCGCCGCCGCTCAGCGTGTGGGAGCCTTGCCCCAGGCGCACGTAACCCGCGCCGAGGTCGACCAGCGTGCGCAGCGGCTGGACGACGCGCGGGTGATGCTCGAAGGCGTGAACCGCCTGCTCCGCCGAGAGGTTCAGCACATCGCCAATCGACAGGCCGCGATACTGCACCTCCAGGGTCGAGGGCTCGAAGCGCTGACCGTCGCAGGCGGGACAGGTCGTGATCACATCGGGCAAGAAGCTCATCTCGTGAGTGATCGCGCCCTGGCCATCGCAAGTGGTGCAGCGTCCACCTCGAGGCGTGTTGAAGGAGAAACGGCTCGCGTCGAAGCCTCGCACCTTGGCCTCCGGTGTCGCCGCATACAGCCGACGCAGATCATCGAAGATACCGAGAAACGTCGCAGGCACGGAGCGCGGTGTCCGTCCGATCGGCGACTGATCGACGCTGATCGCGCGCTGCAGCTCAGCAGTGTCGCCGAGGCGAGCGAACGCGCCCGGAGTCTCCGCAACGAGCCCGAGCTGCCGGCGTACCGCCGGGAGCAACACCTGGCGCACCAGGGTGCTCTTGCCAGAGCCGCTGACGCCAGCGACCACGTTGAGCCTGCCGAGGGGCAGACGCAGATCGACTCCCTGAAGGTTGTGCTCGGATGCCCCGAACAGCTCCAGCCAGGCGTGAGTCGACGGGGACTCGGCGCTGGCGCGCTTGCCCCTCGGCTTCCCCTTGATATTTTCCACCGGGATTTGCTTGCGCAGCTGGGGTTGCTCCTTCAAGCTCTGGGCGGTCGGCGAGTCAGGCTGCTCGAGCACGTGCTCGGGGGACCCCACGGCGACTATGTTGCCGCCGTGAGTGCCGCCTCCAGGCCCGACGTCGATCAGGTAGTCCGCGGCCCGGATCGTGTCCTCGTCGTGCTCGACGACGAGCACCGTCGAGCCTTGCTCCACCAGCCGCTTCAGGTTCCCGACGAGACGCGCGGTGTCCCTGGGGTGCAGGCCGATGGTCGGCTCGTCGAGCACGTACAGGGCTCCGGTCAAGCCAGAGCCGAGCTGCGCCGCGAGACGGAGACGCTGCATCTCACCCCCGCTCAAGCTGCGAGCGCCGCGATCCAGGCTCAGGTAGTCGAGCCCAACTTCCTCGAGGAAACTCAGGCGACGCTCGAGTTCCTGGACCACCGCGGCGCCCACGCGGGCGCGATCGCCGCTGAGCTTCCAGGCCCGAACGGCGTCGGCAGCGCGCCGCACGGACAGCTGCATCAGCTCGGGGTAGCGCAGGCCGGGTCCAGCGTCTGGACTGAAGCGCACCGCTCGCGGCACCGGTCCGAGGCGCTCGCCCGAGCAGTCGGGACAGCTCGAATACACCTCCTCGCTTCGCGCCTGCTTGCCCCTTCCGACCTTGCGCACTTCGCACAGCACACCATCACCTTCACAGGTCTCGCACCGACCTTGCTTGGTGTTGAAGGAGAAGAAGCGAGGATCCAGCTCGGGCACCGAGAGCCCACAGCTCGGGCAGGCAGAGCTCTGCGACACCAGTCGCGCCTCGCCGTCGGCCAGCAGGAGTCGCACGGCACCCTTGCCCCAGCGCAGCGCTTCCCGAAGCAGCTCCGGGGTGACGTCCCGGGCTCCAATCGCCTCCGCGATCAGCAGATCGATGTCGTGCTCCTTGCTGCGACTGAGCTTGGGAGGCGTATCCGTATGGATCCATTCCCCGTCGACCAGCGCGCGCGCGATGCCGCTGCGCGCCGCGGTGGTGAAGACGTCCAGGTAGGTACCCTTGCGCGCCTGGATCACCGGAGCGAGCAGATCGAACTTGCCCTTCTGAGCCTGCACTTCAGCCAGCACCTGCTCGAAGCGCAGGTTGGCGATGGGCAGATCGTGTTCGGGGCAGTGGGGCACGCCGAGCTTCGCGTAGAGCAGGCGCAGGTAGTGAGCGACTTCGGTCACCGTCGCGACGGTGCTCTTGGAGCCCGCACGGCTCGTGCGTTGCTCCAGAGCCACGGCCGGCGGCACTCCCTCGACGCGACTCACGTCCGGTCGGGGGAGCGTAGGCAAGAACTGCCGCGCGTAGGGCGTCAGCGTCTCGAGGAAGCGCCGTTGACCCTCGGCGAAGATCACATCGAACGCCAGGCTGCTCTTGCCGGAGCCGCTCGGTCCGGTGACCACGCAGAGCTTGCCGTGCGGGATCTCGACGGAGACGTCCTGCAGGTTGTGCTCCCTGGCTCGCTCCACCCGCAGCACCGGCCTAGCTGGCTCCGCACGGATACGCAGCTTCGGAGCCTGCGCTCCCTGCCTCAGCGCCTCGGCGGTGGCTCCCGAAGCGAGCTCCTCGGGCGGTCCGACCGCGACGATCTCGCCCCCTCCAGCTCCGCCTCGAGGCCCTAGATCGATCACCCAGTCCGCGGCCCGGATCACCTCCAGGTCGTGATCCACCAGCAGCACGCTCCCCCCCGCACGCAAGACGTCGTCCAGCGCGCGCAAGAGCAGGCCCACCTCGTGGGAATGCAGCCCGGCGCTCGGTTCGTCCAGGATCAACAGAGCGCCATCCAGCTTCTCGCACAGCGCACGGGCCAGCTTCAGGCGCTGAGCCTCACCGCCGCTCAGGGTCGACAGCGGCTGCCCGAGGCGCAGGTAGCCGAGCCCGAGCCGGGACACCGGTCCAAGGGTGCGCTGGATCTCCTTCTGGGAGTCGAACAGCTGGAGCGCAGCGTCCACGGTCGTGTCGAGGAGCTGCGCGATGTCGACGCCATCGTACTCGACCGCCAGGACGTGTGGCTTGAAGCGCTTGCCCCCGCACACCGGGCACGAGAGCCTGACATCCGCGAGGAACTGCATCTCGACCGTCTCGAAGCCCTCCCCCTTGCAGGCCTCACAGCGACCACCATCGACGTTGAACGAGAACGCGCTCGGCGGGATGGCGTTGGCCTTGGCAAGGGGCCGCGCAGCATAGAGGGCACGGACGCGATCCCAGGCCTTGGTGTAGGTCGCCGCGTTCCCTCGCGAGGTGCGCCCCAGGGGAGACTGATCCACGAGGATCACCCGCTTGAGAGCCTTGCTGCCTTCGAGGGACGTGTGGGCTCCAGGCCGAGGTACGTCGAAATCGCCGAGGGCGCGCTGAACCGCACGGCCCAGCACGTCCTCCACCAGGCTGCTCTTGCCCGACCCGCTC
Organism: Polyangiaceae bacterium; assembly: GCA_041389745.1. GTDB lineage: Bacteria > Myxococcota_A > Polyangia > Polyangiales > Polyangiaceae > JAHBVY01. The sequence goes on along the minus strand of JAWKRF010000014.1, from coordinate 195,378 downwards.
GGTCCCGTGACGGCGCAAACCACCCCGAGCGGAAAGCGGACGTCGATGCCCTTCAGGTTGTGCTCGGAAGCCCCCCGGAGTTCGAGCCATTTCTTCGCGACCAGCCGCTCACGCTGATAGCTGGCGTCTCGAGCACCGTAGGTCGGCGTGCTCGCGTCGGCTACCTTCATCGACCTGGAGCGTTTCCCCGAGGTTTTATGGACCTCGACCTTGCCGGCAGTGCCCTTGCCCGACTTCCTGGGTCTGGGGGTGAGGCGCGAATCGCGGACGATGCGACCGCCTGCTTCCCCCGCCCCTGGTCCCAGCTCGATGACTCGATCGGCGGCAGCGATCAGCAGCGGATCGTGCTCGACCACGACGACCGCGTTTCCGCGATCCGCCAGCTCTCGCAGCAGCTTCGCCAGCGGCTCGATGTCCAGCGCATGCAGGCCCACCGTCGGCTCGTCCAGCACGAACAGCGCGTTGTGAAGGCTGGTGCCGAGCGCCGCGGTGAGGGTCACTCGCTGAGTCTCGCCGCCGCTCAGGCTGCGTGCTTGACGGTCCAGCGTGAGGTACCCGAGCCCCACACGATGCAGGTAGCCGAGGCGACTCTCGAGCTCACTGCGCGCCAGCTCCCCCTGTCCGCTGCGAGTCTGGAGCTTCGCGATGCGCTCGTGCGCGTGCTGGATCTCGAGGGCGTGCCAAGCCGCGAGGTTCAAGCCACCTACCTCGTAGCCCAGCGCTCGCTCGTTCAGACGCTTTCCCTCACACACGGGACACACGTCATAGGCGCGGTAGCGGGACAGGAAGACGCGTACGTGCATCTTGTAGGTACGCGTCTCGAGCCAGCGAAACCAGCCTAGTACCCCGGGGAAATGGCCACGCTTCCAGTCGCCGTCTCCCTCCAGCACCAGGCGCTGCTGCTCCTTGCTGAGCTTGCTCCAGGGTTTGTCCCAGGGCACCCCAGCGCGCTCGCAGAACTTCTTCAGCTCGCGGCGTTCCCAGCTGGTGGACTTTCCCCGCGCCCAGGGTCGGATCACGCCCTTGGATAGTGGAAGATCCGGGTTCGGGATCACCTTGTCGGGATCCACGCCGATCACCCGGCCGAAGCCGCGGCACTCGGGGCAGGCCCCGAGGGGTGACTCGTAGGAGAAGAGCCCTGGACGTGGCGCCTCGAGCCGCCGCGGCCGGCCGGCATCCTCGCACTCTGCGCAGCTGTAGCCCCGGCTGAGCAGCCGTTCACTTCGGTCGGGAAGCCGCACCCAGGCCTGGCCATCACCCCGTTCGAAGGCGAGTTCGAGACCCTCGCTCAACCTCGCCGCGTCGCGGCTGGTCGGCCTCAGGCGGTCGACCACGACGGCCAGGCGCTGCTTCGCAGCTTCACTTGGCTTGACATCGTCGAGCTTCCGCAGCTCGCCCTTCAGGAACAGGCGTCGCAAGCCGGCTTCTGCCAGCCCCTCCCGTAGCTCCAGGTAGTGTTCCCGCGAGGCAACGTTGGCGACGTACCCGAGCAACACCGGATCGGCCCCCGGAGGCGCCGGTTCGCTGATCAGCAGGCGGGCAGCGCCAGCGGTGTCCAGCAGCCGCGCCACGCTCCCGTGCTCCGGGCACACCGGCACGGACTCCCGGGTGAACAGCGCGGACAGGTACGGCTCGAGATCCGCCATCGTCGCGACCGACGATCGCGAGCTCTTCACGGGGGCGCTGCGATCGACTGCAACCGCGGCGGGAACCGGTTCGAGGGAGTCCATCGGCGGCCGCTCCAGGCGCTCGAGGAACTGCCTGGCGTAGGGGCTGAAGCTCTCGACGAAGCGCCGCTGCCCTTCTGCGTACAGCGTATCCAGGGCCAGGCTGCTCTTGCCAGCCCCGGAGACGCCAGTGAGCACCACGATTTCCCCGGGCACGAGGCTCAAGTCGACCGACTTGAGGTTGTGGGTGCGGGCGCCTCGAAGCTCCGTGGTCAGCATGAGGCGGGTGATATGCGCCTCCCAAGGGTCCGGGTAAAGGGCCAAGCTGGGACTTGCGGCGCTGCGAGGCGCGTGCATAGTGCCCCCTCCCCGCGGCGGAGCCCCTGCGCTCGAAGGTCCGCGGACGCTTGGAAGTCATGGCTGCGGCAAAGGACAAGCTGTTTGGCGATCGCGTCGTCGCTCTCAATCGGAGGGCTCGCCACGAGTACGAGCTGGGCGACAGCTACGAGGCGGGCATGCAGCTGATCGGCAGCGAGGTGCGGGCGCTGCGCGTCCACGGCGGTGATCTGAGCGACGCCTGGGTGGACATCACTCGGGACGGGCAGGCAGTCGTCAAAGGCATGCGCATCCCGACCCTCGATCACGCAGCGTTCGGTCACGAGGAGACGCGCCCGCGGAAGCTCCTGCTCCACGCCTACGAGATCGAGCGCCTGCGCGCGACCGTCGAGCGCGAGCGCATGACCATCGTCGCGACGAAGTGCTACTTCAAGAACGGCCGCGCCAAGCTGGAGATCGCCTTGGCCCGTGGCAAGAAGCAGTACGACAAGCGACAGTCTCTCAAGGAGCGCGACGCCAAGCGTGAGGCCTACGACGCCATCCGCGAAGGCAAGACCCGCGGAGGCAGTCGATGAGCGTTCTCGAACTGGCCTGGCTGAAGGGCGGAGACGGCAAGCTGGTGGAGAGCGATGGCGCCTCCGCCAGAGTCAGCAGTAGCATTCCGTCTCCTCCGGGATCCACTCTTGAAGGCAAGGTCGAAGGCATGAACGGCGCCTTTGCGCTGAAGGTCAAGAACTGCAAGAAGCAGCCGGACGGGCGCTTCTTGATCGACGGCAAGTGGGTGAACTTGACCCGGGAACAGCGGACGCGAGTGCTGGAGGCGTAGGGGCTCGACGCGCCTGCCCCGGTTGCGTAGTCTCGCCACCGATGGCAGCGAAGAAGAAGGCGCGAGGCGAGCTCGACTTCTCGAACGCTGCGGCGCTGCAGCACGCAGACGTCGCGTTCGGGAGGAGGTACCTGAAGCCGGGCTTCGGCTTCAACGAGGCTCAGGACGTGGCCTGGGCGCTTGGCTGGCCACACTTCACGGTCATCGACGACGTGACCAAGCCGAAGCTCCCCGAGTGGCAGGGGAAGCTGTTCATGCTGCCCGATTTCGCGCTGAGTGTTCCGCGAGCGGAGGCAACCTTCGCCGTGAGGCTGCTGTCTTTGCCTCGCGTCAGGCGAGACTACAAGGAGTGGGTCGAGAAGGTGCGACCACAGCTCGAGCGCACCGATCCGGTCAGCGCCGATGAAGCCCTGGAGATCCTCGAGATCAACCTGAATCCAGACTGCGGCTTCTACCTGCAGCAGCACTTTCGCCGGACGCTCTTCGCGATGGAGGGCCTCGTTGGCCCGTCCGCCATGGCCGAGGGGGTAACTCGCGCATTCGAGCGCCTGAGCCTCGAACAGCTCACCACGAGGAACGTCGAGTTCGCACGGTTCTTCTCCACGCTGGGCTTCTTCCTGCTTCGCGTCCCGGAGACCGAACACGCCTCCCTGACCGAGCGCCTCGAGGCAGTCTTCCAGCGCGTCGCGTCGACGTTTTCGGGCGATGTGCCGCCCCTCGACCAGGTGGAGAACCACTCGCAGCTCTGGCGAGTTCTGGATGTTATTCTGCACGGAAAACTTGGCGCGAAGCGCAGCGGAGACGGAGCCGCTCGTGGGAAGGTCACGAGAGCCTCGTCGCTGTTCTGCCACGACCAGGAGTTCGTGGTCGCGTGCGCCAAGCAGTGGGAAGGCGACCCCCAGGGTAGCCCCCCATTCTCTCGCTTGGTTTTCTTGGGGGGAGAGGAGATCCTCGAGTGCGAGCGGGAGTGGGTGGAGCGATACGTCGACCCAGACCGCAAGACGCTCGGCCAGGTCCTCGTGGCGCACTACGCGAACATTCGCTTGCCCGGCATCGTGCCCTTCATGCTGCGACTCGTGGATTCAACGGCAAAGAAGTCCGCGCTCGCCTGGTTCGCAACGCACGCCGACTTCGCGAAGCCTCTGCTGGAAGACCTCGACGCCGACGTCAGCGAGGTGCTGGCGCACCTCGCCTAGGCTCGTCGACGTCGCTCAAAGCCCCAGGTTCTGGTCGATCTCTCGCTGCCCGCGATCCATGCGCTCTTGATGCGTGGTGCCGCGCGAAGTGGCTCCGAGGTGTCCTCCCTGAGAGCTCGAGCAACGACGACACTGGGGATACAAGCGGACGCCACCCGATGGCACGTCGATGCCGTTGCCGCCGCGGCGAGGTGTGTGAAGCGTCGCCGGGGGGATGTGATCAGGCACGAAGTGCCCCTCGCTGCTGTCGGCGTCCGGACCATTGGGGTTTTTGGTGCCGCACGTATGGCAGCCATGCGTTGCGCCCGCCCGGTCGATCATGTCGCGCACCGTCGTGGGGCCGTTGGGACCGTCGACCTCTGCGTTCGCGAGCCTGTTGCCAGACGCGTTCAAGGCGTTGTCTGGGCACTCGACCCAGCCCGGCACGTCATCGGTCCCATCGGTCGCCCAGTGCCCCGGGTGGGTCATGTAGTCCTCGTTCATGTCTGCGTCCGTTTCCGGACGGTCTGGGCGATCCCAACCGGTGGGAGGCGGGTGAGTCGGTCCAGGGGTGTCCGCCGACGGAGCGGCGATCTGTCCCTTTGGATCTGACGCGAAGAACGGATTCGGAACATAGTCTCGTGGGTTGAAGGTCCCCTTCAGCAACAGCGGATCTGGCGAGACGTACATGCCGACGCGGGGGTCGTACCAGCGCATGCGGTTGTAGATCAGCTCGACGTCCGGGTCGTAGTACTGGTTTGGAAACCTCGCGGAAACGTCGACCACATCGACGCTTGGGTGCACCACGCCGAACACGCTTCGCGTTGCCTGCCATACGACGGTCCCGCCGGCGTCGACTGCCATCACCGGTGCGTTGGATGGATCCAGCACGTAGAGCACGGGACGCGCCTGGTCCGTGATGTCGACGTGCCCCATCGGGAACCAGCTCCTGTTGTCGCGCAGGTAGGCGCGCGTCGCCCCACTCGAGTGATCGATCTCGTAGATCAGCGCGTCGTTGCTCCACACGTAGGTGACGTGGCGCAGCAGCTGATCGTCCCGCTCCACGAGCTTCTCACAGCGTCGTCCGCGGCCGTCATACCGCAGGGTGATGCGCGCGGTGGGAGACTCGACACGGACCAGGTTGTCGTGGGTGTCCCACTCGTACTTCCAAGCGCCGCGATCGGTCAGGCGCTCGATCAGCCTTCCGCTCGTATCGTAGCTGAACGTCTCGCCGGCGTATCCGCTGGGACGGAACAGCGCATCGTAGGTCGCTCCCTCCACCCGGGGAGATCCGGCTCGGTCGTAGCCAATGCGCTCCTCTACCAGGGTGCGTCCAGCGCGCTCGACGACGCGCTTGACGATTCGGTCGCATGCGTCGAGCACGAAGCTCTCCAGCGTGCCGTCGTCGTAGATGATGCGGGTCAACACCTGACGCGCGTTGTATTCATAGCGCGCTCCAAACAGGGAACCGGGGTCACCGAACCGAGCACGTTTTTCCTCCGGGATATTTACGTCCAGGCGAGCCACCCGTTGCTCGACCAGCGTTCCCGTGACACTCCGACGCTGCCGCAGGACGACACCCCGGAGGTAGGTCAGCGTCGAGTCACCCTCGGGGTCGTGAAGGCGAAGCAGGTTCCCCTCGACGAGGAGCTCCCGCAGCTGCCCCAGGCTGTCGTGCTCGTAGTCGATGCTCCCTCGCCCCGGAGGTCGGACTGACTTGAGCTTACCGCCGGACCAATCGAGCGCGATCTCGACATCACCTTGGATGTCCTTGGTGACCAGGCCGATCGCGTCGTACTCGAACCCCAGCTTGGTGTCTCGGCTCTCCACCGAAGCCAGCCCGCGTTCGCCGTAGTCCAGCGTCAGCGTTTCTCCGTCCGGCATCTCCGCGGTGGTGATGCGCCCCCAAGCGTCGAACTCCCGGGAATCGATGCCGTCCGGGGACACCCGTTGAACTGGGCGTCCCAGCTCATCGCGCCGAATTTCATACTCGATTCCCTCGAAGGTCGAGCACCTGATCCAGGCGCTCGCGACGTCGACCTGCTGCCTGAACTCCTGCCCCCGAGCGTTGCGCAGCAGAACTAGATTGCCCTCGACGTCATAGCGGCGCTCCGTGACGGCGCCGTCGGGCGCTGTCTTGCGAATCGGCCACGCCATCCCACCGTACTCGATACGGGAGATGGCCCCCGCGAGGTTCAACATGGTGATCTTGCGGTCCGCGTTTCGCGTCACCTCGAACACGCTGCCGTCGGCGTGCTGTTTCCACACGATATCGCTTCGGCGGTCGTACGCCCAGCGAGTCTCGCCCCGCCCCGGTCGCCGCAGCAACGTCCGCCGACCGAAGTAGTCATACTCGCTCTCCTCCAGGACGTGCTCACCGTGGAGGACCCGGACGCAGTTCCCCTGGGCGTCATACTCATACAGAAACACCGCGCCGCTCCTGGCACGATACATCCGCATCAGCCCACGGTCGTCGTACTCCCACTCCTCGATGGTGTCGTCGGCGTACTTCGCGTAGATCAGGTTGCCAGCGTCATCGAACAGGCGACGCACGAAGCTGCCACGCACGCCGTCCCAGTCCAGGACCGAGCCGTCGGGCTCGAAGGTACGCCGCATCTGTTGGCCGTTCGATGAGCTGAAGCCCATCGGTACCGACTCCGAGTTCTCCCGAATCTCGGTGACGTCGCCGAGCTCGTCTGACACCCGGACCGTGCTGCCCGTGTCCGGGTCGTGCCAGTACTCCCTGACTCCACCCGTCCAGGTCACGTGGCGAACGACCCGACCGAGTTCATCGCCGAAGTAGCGTTCGATTCCCCCCAAGCCGTTCTCGACTTCACTGTAGTTCTGCTCGGGCAAGTAGGTCAGCTTGCGATAGTGGATGCCCTTGACGTCTCGGTTGTCATGGCCAGTCGGGCGCACGGGCAGCGGCACGTCCAGAGCCGGGTCCGTCTTGCCAATGTACTCACCCCAGGTCTCCAGGCAGCGCGCCGACTCCTTCCGGGAGTCGTAGCGGTAGCAGTAGGAGAGGCCCGAGGGCAGGTGATGCGCCGTCAGTAGATGGCCAGAGTACTGATACCGAAACTTGTAGCCTTCGGCATCGATGAACTCCGCGAGGTTACCCTTCGCGTCGTAGGCGTAGCGCGCGATGTCGAGCCAGCGGGACTCGCTCGCGTCCGTCGCGATGCGGATGACTCGGATCCGGTTCAGGCCATCGGTCTCGAAGGCGTAGGCGCGTCCGGCGCTGTCCCGCATGCCTTGGATCGCGCCCTTCGAGTTTCGCTGGATCCGCGTTCGGTTGCCGTGCCGATCCAGCACGCTCGCCAGGAGGAGCACATCCTGGGATTTTTCCACACGCGAAAACACGTAGCTCGTTCCACCTGGGATCCGCAGGAGCAAGTCTTGCTGAACCCAGCTGACGCGCCACCCGAACGCGTTCTGAACGACCTCGCTGCCACGCGGCAAGCGAAATGCCTGCTCGCGATGCTTGTTGTCGAAGACGAGCAGCTTGCGCCGCCGGAGCTGGACTCTCCAGCTGAAGGAGTGCGACCAGCCGCACCCCAGATCTCCCGAACGATTCGACCCTCGTGAGCTGTACTCTCGTGTCCAGCGCAGCTGACAGGGCGCCGCGTAGGCGAAGTCCAGGAACTCGAGGAAGACCTTCCCGGTGATCGGGCAGACGGGATCGCCACACCCGGTAGCTCCGTTTCCGTCGCCTGTCGCGTCTTCGTCCCCCTCCCCCGTTCCGGCCCCCTCGTTCCCAGAGCCGTTCTTGGAGCCCTTTCCGCTCCCTCCTCCCCCGTCGCCGCCACCTCCAGCGACGAAAGCCCCGGGGTTCATTCCCGGCGGAGCGGGAATATTCGGCACGGGTGCGGTACGAGCCATTGGTAGATTCTTACTCCTTCTCGCCGGATGGGCGATGGTCAAAGTCAAGACCCCCGTACAAACCGTGCATGCGGATTTCCCGCACACGGCTTACCAGTAGCCACTCAGCGCACAGCATTACGCGGCCTCCATCAAGATGGATTGCTCCGGATAGCGGACAGTGCCTCGGAGTTGGTACAGGCCCAGACGGTAGAAGTAGTCGCGATCCCAGCGTGTAACTTGTTTGGGTTTCAAGTGGCGACCCTTGCGAGCCACCAGCAGCCCTTGGAGCTGCTTCCAAACATACGTATCGAGCTGATTGAATCGCTTCGCGGCATTTCCCGTGCGGAAGTAGTTCCCCCAGCCCCGCAGTACGGGGTTCAGCTGTTCGATGACATCGCGGATATCCGCGTGGCATCTCGAGCGGGGGGTGAGCTGCTTCACACGGCTCCGGATCCGCTGCATCGCGCGCTGCGACGGCCAGCGATGGAGGAAGTAGAGCCGCTCGCCCGACCTCTCCAGCACCTTGCCGCTCAGCCGCTTGTGCAGATGACAGCCAAGAAAGTCAAAGCCCTGCTTGCCATCGTAGAGCTCGACTCGCCTGGTTTTCTCCGGATGTAGCTCGAGACCGAGGCGCTGCAGGATCACTCGGACCCGCGCCTCGGCCAGCTCGCAGTCCTTCTTGGTGCGGCAGATCACCACGAAGTCGTCCGCGTAGCGCACCAGCGTTCCATGCGGAGCGCTGTGGCGGGTCCACAGGACGTCGAGCACGTGCAAGTAGATGTTGGACAGCAGAGGGGAGATCACTCCCCCTTGCGGCGTGCCGCGCACCGACGCCTTCACGACGCCGTCCTCCATCACTCCTGCTTCGAGCCACTGCCGCAGCAACTTCAGCACCCGACGATCCGAGATGCGTCTCCCCACCAGCTTCATCAGCTTGGCGTGGTCGATGCTCCCGAAGTAGTCGCGGATGTCGGCATCCAGCACGTGGTGGCCCCCTTTGGCGCCGAGCTTCCTCAGCGTCTCGAGCGCCATCACCGCGCTGCGCCGGGGACGAAACCCATATGAGCAAGGCAGAAAATCCGCCTCAAAAATAGGCTCAATCACCAGCTTCGCCGCCATCTGCACCACCCGATCGCGCACCGTCGGGATGCCTAGTGGCCGCTTCTTACCATCGGCTTTGGGGATGTACTGCCGCCGCACCACCTGCGGCCGATACCTCCCCGCTTTCAGCTCAGCTTGTAATTCCTCGAGGAATCGCTGAGCCCCGTACTCCTCCACGTCGCAGATCGACTGGCGATCCACGCCCGCGGCTCCTTGGTTCTGTCTGACTCGCTTCCACGCCTCCTGGAGGATGTCACCCCGCCAGATGTGGTCGTAAAGGGCGTGAAAGCGCCTATCCGGTGCCCGCTTGGCTGCTGCATATAGTTGGCGTTGTAGTTGTTGCGCTTTTCCGTGCGGCTTACGCCTACCGGGGTCGTTAGGTCCGGACTTGCCGGCCATTCCCTCACGCTTACCTACGCTTCCAACACGACTACCGCAGGGACCCTTCCCTCCTGCCGCGTTTTGCCGCACGGCATTCGTTCCCGCTGGTTGCCCAGCGGTCTTCGGTACCATGATCCCCTCGGACTCCCGCTGTGCAGTGGCCGATTTCGCCCTTGGCTTATACGACACACCTCGCCCTGACTTGGGCCGCACAGACGGGCCTCCCGAGTTCCGCGCTCCTCCTTGCACACGTGCTGCCCCCCGTACCCCGCCGGAGCCGGCGGCGAGCTTCGGTGCTCTCGCCGTCGATGTTGCCTTCGCCGTGAAATGAGCGGCTCGGCCTCCGGATTGTTTCTCTGTCGAGGCTGCAGGTTTCACTTCATGTTGCGGCCCGCGTGCTTGCTCCCCGCTACGCAGCTCTCGCTGCTTCACGAGCTTTTGACACCCCGCTCGGGCAGGGAGATCTCTCTCCACTACCTGGGGCCTGCTACCCGGCGCACCGACGCTTACCGGGACGGGACTCTCACCCGCTGGAGAAACGCAGCTAGCGAAACACCCAGCATCCTGCGAACAGGTTTCCAAGTCTTTCGCGTCACGGCGCACCATGAGAGCGAGACTAACATCCCCTGCCACGCGACGAGGTCAGCTTCCTCCGGCGCACCACTGCGGATTAGCCTGTGGAAACGCGTCCCGGCCTCCCCCACGCTGTCGTCGCTCTCCGCTACAACCCGCCCGGCGGATCCACCCGTAGCGACAGCTGGCCTCCGAGCCAGGCGCCGCTCAACCTGGAGTCGACGTCCGGCGTGCTTGCGCTGCGGTAGTCCAGCGGGCGAAGGAGCGCCCCGAGCTGGGGACCGAACGAGAGCACGATTGCCTGCGAGAGCCGCGCGTCGACGCTGAAGTCGACCACGGCGCGCCCCGTCCAGGTCGTGGTCTGGCCGACCTGATCAGCGACCGACTGGGCCCCGCGAACCTGCACCACACCTGCACCCAGCGTGACCCCTAACCCCAAACCCAGACCCTTCGAGAGCTCGAAATCGTACCCTGGGGAAACACTGAACTCGAAATAGCGCAGGCCGTCGACCTCGGGCGCGCCGCCCGCCATCAGATTCAGCCCAGCGCCGACGCGCGGCCCAGAGTCGAAGCGCAACGTCGGCTGCAGTCCAGTCCCGCCGAGCCATCCGCCGCCGCCGATCCAGGCGCCTTCCACCGGCACGTCCAGGGTCAAGCGCGCGAGCAAGGTATGAGGCTTTGGCTTGGCGGCCTCCGCCGCCTGACGCGCCGCCTCGCGCTTCAGGCGGCGAGCTTCGGCTAGCCGGCGCTTGCGAAGTCCGAGCACGAGCTGTGCCGAGGCCTGCGCGATGCGCCGAGCCGTGAGGCGTTTGCCCTCGCTGGTGGAGACCCGCCGCGTGCCGTGTAGCACTCCTCGCTCCCAGAGCTCGACGCTGAGCATCTTGGTTCCGCTGCCGCTCGCCTCGGCCGGTACCACGCGGAAGAACAAGACGACGTCGAGGGGCGGCTCCAGCGACGGATCCCGCGGCACGTCCACGTCCGCAATCTCGATCGCGATGAGCCGACGTACCAGCTTCGCGTCGACCTCGCCCTCGCTGGCCGCAGCGATCTCGATGGCCAGAGTTGGCCCCGGATTGGCCAAGGCTGGGCTGCCCCAGAGGCTGCCCAGCACCAGCAGCGCCGCGCCCAGCAGGCTACTTGGCAGGCGATGGTGCGACGGGAGCCGAGGGCGCCGGCTCGGTCGGGACGCTCTCTGCGCCCGCGTCGGCGATGACGGGCTCCTCCGGGGCTCCAGCGTCACTGGACTCGGCTTCGGCCAGCGCGTCGCGGATTTCCTGTGCACGACGTCCGCTGGGGTAGTCCTTCTCATATTGGCCGGCGAGCTTTCGCGCGAGCTCCAGGTTGCCCTGCTCGATGGCCGCGAGGACCTGACGAGCGAGGGCATCTTCCGCGAAATCACCGTCCGGCGACAAGGATCGGTAGAGCCCAAATGCCTCGGCAGCGCCCTTCTTGTCTCCAGCAGCCTCCAGCAGGTTGCCGAGCGCCAGGGCGGCGAGCGGGGCGTTTGGGTCACCAGGGAAGCGAGCCAAGAGCTGGCGCAGCGCCTGGGAAGCTCGGCCACGCTGGCGATTGGCGCGAGCAACCTCGGCCAGGGTCATCAGCTGCTCGGCGCTCGACTGGGCCATCACAGCGTCGAAGCCGCCCTGTTCTTGCACCGCTTGATAGGCGGCCGCGTACTCGCCGCTGTCCGCCAGCTTCTGCCACTCCGGCGGTCCCGCAGGCCGGGAGGCAACGGGGGCCTCGGTCACCTCGCTGGAAGCGGACGTCTCCGTCCGCGGTGGTCGAGGCGACGGAGCGAGGCGATGCTCGGGCTGCGGCGGAGTATCGCTGGGCGGCTCGGCAGAGATCGCAGGGACGACGTCTGGGGTCTCTTCACCCGCCGCACGGTCGGTCGGCGCCGGCTCGGCTCGAGGCACGGGCGTGGCTTCTGCCGTCGGCTGCAGGCGGTTGCCCACCAGCACACCAGAGCCGAACAACAGCACCGCAGCCGCGGCGACCCAGATCGCCGAGCTGCTGCGGCGACGGGCGGGAATCACGGGCAGCTGAGGCAGCTCTTCGTCCAGCCGCTGCCAAATGCGGTCGAGCGCCTCGTCGTCCTTGGCGTGATCCCGCAGAGCGTCCACCGGCACCTCGGGCGGCAGCGTGCGACGCTTGGCCATCAGACGCTCCCTCCCGAGACGAAGTGCTGCTCGAAGAAGCGCTGGGCGCGGGCGATGCGACGCTTGGCCGTGGCCAGACTGCAGTCAGTCAGCTGCGCGACCGCCTCCAGGCGATGACGCTCGACGTAGCGCAGCGTCCAGGCGATGCGATCCTCCGTCGGCATGGTCTGAAGCAGCGCATACACCTGAGCGAGCTGCGCCCGCGCTTCGGGGCTGGCGCCACCAGACGCCACAGCGTCCAGATCCACGGCGTCACCGGCATGGGTGAGTCCGAGGCTGGCCATCAAGCGACGACGGCGCAGGCGGCTGCGCACCAGGCGCACGACGATGGCGCCTAGCCAGGAGCGAAAGGCGGCGGCGTCGCGCAGGTCACCCACGCGCTGGTGAGCCTTGATGAAGGCGTCGTGAACGACGTCCTCGACGTCGCTGGCGCTGCCTTGGATGCGGACTGCGAGGTTCATGGCGAAGCCGGCATGGCGCCGGTAGAGCAGCTCGAAGGCCTGGCGATCTCCTGCCTGCACCTTGAGCACCAGCTCCGCGTCCTCTGCCTGGTGCGTTTCCGCACGGACAGGAAATTCGACCTCGACCTGCGCTGCGTCGGCGGGCAGAGGGGTTTCGGCGGGTACCGGTGGCCGTTCGGCTTCGGCTTCAGAGACGCTCGGCTCGGGAGCCGAAGCATGAGCTCCAGTGGCCACGACATGGGCCTCGGAGCGGGGGGGGAGTGAGTCTTCGATGGACTCCGGGCTCACTCCGCCTCGGACGAGGCGCAGCCGGCGCTCGGCTGCTGAAGAGCTGGAACCCATCGACATGCTTCAGACGCAGCTTGCCACCATTTCGGCTCAAGCGAAGCGCTCGGCGGTGAAGCCGCAAGAGCACCCAGGTCGAGGATGCCGCCGAGGGACGAAGAGGAGGGCCGGGGTCGACTCAGGTCGACGTTGCGCCGCCGGCGCGCTGCACCTCAGCGAACGGCCCGCGCGGGTCGATGTTCCCGCGACTTCATTATCCTTCATGATTGCAGCGACTTAGCGTCACCGAGGGACACGAATCCGCACTCGGGACGCTTTTTTGTTGAGCCGGTTGCCAGGGCTGGGGCATCTCCCCTTCCGAAACACGAAGCTCACGCACTACTCGTGGGGCTTCGCACAGGAGGATCCCCAAATGATTCGTAAACTCGCTCTTATCCCGATCGTTGGTCTGATGGCTGTTGCTTGTGGTGGCGGCGGTATGCCCGAGGCTGAGGCTCCCGAGGCTCCCGAAGCTCCCGAGGCCCCCGCGGCCGAGGCTCCCGAGGCCCCCGAGGCCCCCGAGGCTCCCGAGGCCCCCGAGGCCCCCGCGGCTGACGACGCGGCTGGCGACGACGCCGCGGCCGAGTGAGAACCACTCGGCTTGCACGAGCCTGACTTCGGTCGGGTGCGTCAAGCAGACGACCGGTGCTCTCGAGCACCGGTCGTTTTCTTTTTGTGCTCTCCGATCTCGATCGGGTTCGGGGGTGAGGAGCAGTCAGCGCAAGGCTTGGTAATCCGCGCCCCGCTTGATGTCGAAGTGGAAGTGAGTGCGATGGGCGGCGTTGAAGCCCGGCGTGAGCATGTGGGTGAAGATCCCCTCCCGGGCCACGTCACACACCAAGTTGCGTAGCCGCACCGAGTCTGCGTCGGGATCGCTGAGCAGCGCGTCGGGACCGCACGCCGTGGCGCCCAGCTCGCCATGCCAGTCGTCTTCGACGCTGAGTACGCTGCCGTCCGCTAGCCAGAAGCGAGTGATGTCGGCCGCGAGTCCGTAGCTGTGCTGACTCGGGTTCCTCGGCTTGCCGCGGCGATGCCGCGGCAGCTTCGAGTGCGGCCGATACATGTTGTCCAGCTGAACGCGGACCACGTCGTGCTTGGCCAGCACACGCGCGAACTCGTTGAGCGCAAGCACCAGGCGACAATCGAGCACGCCGAACGGACTTTTTCCTCCAGGAAACACAAAACTGACCCCAGACAGCGCGCCATTCAGCTTGTGGGGATTGGCGACTCCCTTCGCTGCTCCCCCCCAGTGCTTGACCGGGAGCTTCGCCGTGCGCAGCTGCTTCATGCACTGGGCCGGCGAGAGATTGGCGAACCGGCGAGCGTAGCTGGTGGGTGGCAGGATTCGCCGCGCGTCGAGCGGCTGGGCGAATGGCTGGGCTGAGAGGTCGACGGGCGGAGCTGCATCGTCACTCGCGTCGCCGACGGCCGCCTCGCTCCCCGAGTCTCCCGTGGCCTCCGCGCCCGCGTCGGGGAACGCCGCCGTGGGAGCGTCGCTCACCACGCTGGCGCCCCGGACCGGTGGTGGCGGCAGGGTGGTGGGACCCGCGGCGCGAGTCAGCGTGGGCGGCGACGTCGGGGCCACCGCCGGATCGCTGTCCGGCGCCTGGGTGGTGCATGCCACCGCCACCGACAGCGCGCCTAACCCCCAAACCCAGGGGCGCTGGCGCCAGATCACGGCGCGCTCGTGTGGAAGGGGTTGGCCTCTGCGCACGCCGCGAGCCCTAGCACGTATCGTCAGACGGCCCAAACTCGACGCAACTCGCCGCTCGGAGCAGCGGAGCTCACTTCGGCGCCACTCGGCGTGACCCACATTATTTCTGCACGGAAATTCTTGATGGCACATCCGGCGAAACGCGAGCGCTCGCCATCTCGTGTGCCAGACCCACCACATTCCGAGGAGGAGTGACTGTGGCGCACAGGGTGGGGTTCACACCGCGAGCTCCAGGCTCGGCAGTGCACCGAGAAAGCCGCCCTCACCTGGCTGGCTCGATCTCGGTACGGGACTTGCTCTGGTCGCGGCCCATGGCTGCATCTTCCCTATCCAGAGCGCGCTGCTTGCTCTTTCCGTGCGCTATCGGCCTCGGACTCACGCTCACCCACCCCGCCCACGCCGCCCGCAAGATCTGCGTGGAAGTGGTGCAGAAGTCGTGGAATCCAGAAAAGCCGCACGGCAAAACCTCGCAGGACGAGGAGGAGCCTGAGCGCGCACCGAAGCCCGACGAGAAGGCCGCCCCAGCGCCCCGGGACGGGGACGGAGAACGGAGTGCTGCTCCGTCGAGGCCTGACGCACCCACGCCCGCGCCCAAGAGCACAGCAGAAGACGGCTTGGCGACGGCAGAGCCCGCACCCGGTCCGCTCCCAGGTCCGAGAGTGGACGCCGCCGTGAGCGGCGAGCCTTGGTCCGACGAGCCCAAGCCGGAGACAGCGGGCAGCAAGCAGCGGCCGGAGGACTTGCCCGAGGTCTGGAGCTTCGACGCGCCAGCGTACCTGCGCCGCATGCTCCAGTACGAGGTCACCCACGATCCGAACTACGAAGCCGTCTCGAAGGGGTGCAGCCAGCGCATCACCGTCGAGCTCTACCCGTTGAAGGACGGCTGGACGGTCTTTGCGCGCTACAGCGGCTACGCGCGTGAAGAGAAGGTCGACTACGTCACCGCCGACGAGTTCGCCCAGCTCGCCCAACGTCTCGCTCGCGCGCTCCTGTACGATCGACCGATCAGCGACACGATCACTCGAGAGAACGTGTTGCGCTCGGACAGTGAGCAGCGCCTGCGCACGATCGGCGTGAGAGGTCACGCGCTGTTTGGCATGGGGACGGCGCTCCGCATCGGAAAACTCCCCACGGCAACGGAAGACGGGAGCTCGGCCAACGACGAGCTACGGCTGCTCACGCCCATCACCTTGGCCCTCGGCTATCGTGGCAAGCTGAAGGCCTGGGGACTGGATGCGCAAGGTCGAGTGAACCTTGGCACCCGTGAGCGCGCCGCCTCCTACAACCTGGGAGGGGGACACGCTGACTACAGCGGCGGAGTGGGGCTCGCGCTGCACTTCTTCCGCTACCTCGATCCGCCGGGCGTGACGTCCGTCTATCTCGGTGGCGGAGCGAGCTTCGACCTCGCGGTCTTCAGCCTGATTCGCCCAGAGGGCGAGCGGGACAGCGACAGCCGTGACAGCGTCGTTGGAGGTGGGCTGAACCTGGACCTCGTGCTTGGCTATGAATTCCTGCGGGCGAGCTCGCTCCACTTCTTCACGCAGGTGGAGCTCAACGCCCCCACCTATATTAT
Organism: Polyangiaceae bacterium; assembly: GCA_041389745.1. Classification (GTDB taxonomy): domain Bacteria; phylum Myxococcota_A; class Polyangia; order Polyangiales; family Polyangiaceae; genus JAHBVY01. Next base: position 179,224 of record JAWKRF010000014.1, on the reverse strand, counting down.
CCATGCAGAAAGTGATGCTGGGACCGTAGACACTTACCTCCCCGGAGCGATCGCCCAGGTCGGCGTGATCTTCTGAGGTGGCCCATGCCGCTCGTCACCATGCCCTGGAACAGGCACGCCCCGCCAAAGCGCGGACTGCTCTGGCTGGCGATGCTCTTCGCGCTTGCGACCTGGCTCGCGCCAAACGACGCAGACGCTCAGGTCGCCACCTGCGTCGAGGTGAGCTCGGGCAGCGAAGACAGCTCGAGCCTCACGCGGCTGGTGGAGAACGAGCTCGCGCGTCACCCGAGTCACAAGCTGAGCAAAGGTGAGTGTGAGACGACGCTGCGGATCGAGGTGATCGAGGTCGCTACCACGATGGGCGGCGGAATCTTTCTCACGGGACGCGTCGACGGTGAGGTGCCAGACCGTGTGAAGGTCGCACCTGGCCGCATGGATCGCGCCGTTGAGGAGCTGCTCACGGTGTTGCTCCACAACGATCCGCGAAGACTGAGCGGTCCTGAGCGCGCTGACTGGTTTGCGCAGCAGCGCAGGTCGTTCCGGGTGCGCGGCATCAACTATTTCGGTGCCGAGGTGTACGAAGTCGGCGCGCTGGTCGACGGACGCCTGGCGACGCTGCCTGGCTTGGCGTTGGTGGCGCGGCGGGAGGTCGACTGGTTCCACTTCGGCGTGCGAGTCGCAGGGGCAAACCAGCTCAACAGCGGAGACGAGCGACTCACCCTCACCTCCCAGGTCACCGCTCAGCTAGAAGCGGCGCTCTTCTCCAGTGCGATCTCCTCCACCGCGGCCTTCGCAGGCTTGGTGGCTGGGCTCGAGTACCAGCGATTCCGAGGACCGACCACGCTCAACGGCGAGCAGTCCGTGGAGAGCGCGACCGCAGCTGGATTCTCTCCGGGGCTACGCTTTGGCATGGAGCTCGGTCGCTACACGACGACCCACGGCCTGGTCTTCGCTCAGCTGCTGTTCCCGACCTTTGCCAGCCATGACGTGGACACCGGCGTAGTGGATCAATGGACGCCCAGCGTCTCGCTGGGCGCAGGCATGGTGTTCTGACGTTAGCCAACCACCCAGAACACCGACCCCAGCGCAAACGTCAGCACTCCCAAGCCACCGAAGACCGCCGCCAGGACAACCGTGGCCGCGTGCTGGTGCGCAAGCTCAGCTGCGATCCTCGCGTGGCTGGGGTTGCTCGAGTCGACATAGACTTCGACGACCTCTCCAAGGCTCATCGACACGACCGTGGCCTGGGTGTGGGTCTCGTGCAAACCACCGGCTCGGTCCAGGTACTGCACGAAGTAGGTGGTTTCCTCTTCGCTCTCCTTGATGCGGACGCATCGCCCAGGCGTCGGGACACCGTGCCGCTTCCACCAGCGGGTCGTCCGCTTGAACCACAAGCCAAGCAGGAAGGTGACTAGCGCAAGCGCGCAGAGCCCCGCACCGACTAGCAGCAACACCCACGCGTGTACTGGCGGACCCACGGGTCGAGGTTACCAGCACCGCCCCTGCAGAGGCCAGCCAACTAGCGCTTCAAGTCGACGACCAGGCGCGTACGGCCCACCAAGAGTTCGGTTCCGTGAGGCAACTCCTGCTCACCGCGGACGCGAACGAAGACGCCTGTCCGGCTGCCCAGGTCGGTGAGCACCACGGTGCTCGCCTGCTCCTCGATCACGCAGTGCTGCTCTTCGACCAGCGGGTCGTCGGCGAAGATCAGATCGCCCACCGCGGAGCCGATCTGCATGCTGTTGCCGCGGGCGACCACGCAGGCACCCTGAGCCCCGCCCTCGAAGACCTGAATGATGCGGAACGAAGAGGGCCACTTGGGAGATGAGTAGAAGTAGGTCGGATCGGGGTCTGGTCCGTCGTCGGGCGCCGGGTTCTTCTCCACCTTGAGGAGCTGATCACCGACGATGAACTCGTCGCCGATCTCCAGCTCCACCGCGGTGTTGATGCGGAAGAACACGCCGTTTCCGCCCTCGAGGTCCTCGATGAACAGCGCATCGTCTCGCCAGCGCAGGAGCGCTTCCGTGGGGTGACAGAAGACCTCACCGGGCAGGTTGATCCCGCCCTGGGCGCCCATCACCACCTCTTCGCCGACGGGATCGTAGCGTTCGGGGCCACCGGTCAGGCTGCGCAGCACGACCAGGCTGAAGTGAGAGACTTGCGCTGGCGCCGCTGCCGCAGCGGGGGGCTCATGCGTCGTCGCGCTCGGCGCCTCTTGCTTGCGCCGCGCGATCTTCTGGACCTCTTGCGGCGGCTCGGTGAGCAGGGTCACGCCGCCAACCTCTCGTCCGGCGATGATCTCGTCGAACTTACCGTCGCGCAGCATCAGCACCATTTCCATGTGCTGCGCCTTCATCAGTCCGCGGACGAACTCGGCGACGTCCGGGCGATTCACGTGCTCGCCGTAGTCGCGCTTGTGACTCTTGATGACGCGACCACCATCCGCGAACAGGTGCGTGATGATGTGCGGCGCGTCCAGCCCGGAGTCCTCCGTTTGCACATGGTAAGGCACGCCGTGAAACTTGATGTTGTTGTTGAAGCCCATCTGGGCCCGACGAAACGTCGGGCGGCGCATCTCGGCTTCGATCTGGTTGATGCGCTCGATCGAGTAGGCCTGGATGTGTTGATCGAGAGCGCTGTGGTCGCCCTCCATCCCCTCCATGCGCTCGAAGGCCATCTGCGCCAGCGGTGCGCTGGGATCGATGCGCAGCGCCTCCGCCAGCAGATCCTGCCCTTCCGGATCGTTGGGACCATTGGCGGCCCAAGCCGTCAGCAGGCCAACGGCTTCGTCAGGCCGCTCCTTGTCGACCAGCCAAGCGGCGACGTTCTTGGCTTTTGCGCGCACCTCCGAGACCGAGAGCATCGAGGGCAATCATGGTTTCTGCCGCGATGCGCTGGCAAGACCTACGCGCATTCGCGGCAAAACGTGGCGATTCGGGACTTCAGCCCGGGTTCGGCGGCACCGCGCCGGCCTCCCCGAACCCGCCGAAGCCCGAGCCGGTCCCGGCTGCTCCGCCGAAGCCTGGGGCGCCACCGAAGCCAGAACCGCCGGTCCCACCCCCACAGTCCTGCCAGCACCACTGATACTCGTTGCCCGTGCACCAGCCATCGCCGCAATACCCCCCACCGCAGTCCGGCGCGCACCAGCCCGGCTCTCCTGGACCGCAGTAGCCGTCTCCGCAATAGCCGCCGCCACAGTCCTGGTAGCACCAGCCCACCTCGTCCTGAGTGCAGTAGCCATCGCCACAGTAGGTGCCGCCACAGTCCTGGTAGCACCAGCCAGGTTCACCGGGTGAACAGTAGCCGTCCCCGCAGTAGCCGCCGCCGCAGTCCTGGGTGCACCAGCCGACCTCGTCCGGCGTGCAGTTGCGATCGCCACAGTAGCCGCCGCCGCAGTCCTGATAGCACCAGCCCACCTCGTCCGGTGTGCACGTGTAGTCGCCGCAGTAGCCGCCGCCGCAGTCCTGATAGCACCAGCCCGGTTCATCGGGAGTGCACACGCCGTCACCACAGTAGCCGCCGCCGCAGTCCTCGTAGCACCAGCCCACCTCGTCGGGACTGCAGTAGTAGTCGCCGCAGTAGCTACCGCCGCAGTCCTGGTAGCACCAGCCCACCTCGTCCGGCGTGCAGTAGTAGTCACCGCAATAGCCGCCGCCGCAGTCCTCGTAGCACCAGCCGTACTCGTCGGACTGACACACGCCGTCTCCACAGCCCTTGCCGCCGCAGTCCTGCCAGCACCAGCCCGGCTCGTCCGGGGTGCACACCCCGTCGCCGCAGATCGTGCCGCAGTCTTGCCAGCACGACTTCTGCTCGTTGGGCTCACAGTAGCCATCGCCGCAGTTGGCGGAGCAATCCTCCGGGCAGCTCTTGGAGTCTTCGTACGGCGGAGCGCAGAAGCCATCCCCGCACCCGGTCAGGCCGCAGTCCTTGGGACAGCTCTGGTGCTCGCCATAGTCACACACCCCGTCGCCACACTTCTTGCCGCAGTCCTGGGGACACCAGTCGCGCTCGTAGTCGTTGCAGGTACCATCCCCGCAGAACGAGCAGTCGATGTCGCAGCTCTTCGTGTCTTCCGGCGGGTTGCACAACCCGTCGCCACAGTAGCCGCAGTCAGGCAGGCAGTTCCAGCTGTCCTCTGGATACTCGCAGCGCCCATCCCCACAACCCGCGGAGCAGTCGCTGGGGCAGTTCTTCGAGGTCTCGTTCCCGGCGCACTGCCCGTCGCCACAGCGACCGCAGTCGACGATGCAGTTGTACTGGTCCTCCGGCGCCACGCACTGACCGTCGCCGCAGTATTTCTGCTCCGAGCAGTCCTCGGGGCAGGTCTCCTTCTCGGAGGCCTCACACAGCCCGTCGCCACACGTCGCACCACAGTCCCTGGGACACGTCTTGCGATTCTCTCCAGGATCGCAGCTGCCGTTGCCGCAGCTCTCGACGCAGTCGCTGGGGCAGCTCTGGCTGTCCTCACCCCCCGAACACACGCCATCTCCGCAGCTGCAGTCCTCGGGACAGGAGCCTGGATCTTCATCCGGCTGGCAGACGCCGTCGCCGCAGTCGTTGCCACCGGTGCCGCCGGTCCCGTACGGGTCGTCCGGCAGGTTTGCGCGACCGCAACCCGCCGACTGGAGCAAAGCCCAGAGACCCATCGTCAGCACGAACCCGAACCCAGCCTTGTTGTGTTGCCAAGCCATCGCGACCTCCATTGTCAGCAATCCCTGGGCCAGCGTCCAAATCAGAGCACAAAGGCGAGCGGCCGCTCGCGCTCCGATCGGGGAGGCCACGTGGAAAATCCATGGGTTCGGCGAGAGAAGTCAGGCGATCGTCGGCGCCGCCTGGCGCGGAGGTTGCTGGGTCAGCCCCGGGGCCGGCGGCGATCCCTGGCAAGCTTTGCGTCTTCGAGGGGCAAGGCCGCGACTCCGCCGGCAGTTCTCGAATGTGCCAAGTCGTGACACAAGGCCAGGACTCGGGCGCCAGGATCACGGTCCCGCTGCCGGAGCGTGCGGGCCATGGAGCTGGACGGTGCCTCGCGGCTAGTTCCATGCGGATATACAAACCAGCTCGAGGGGCTCGCTCCAGCTGGTTTGGGGGTGAGGTGCCCCCCGGGAGACCAGGGAGCGCTCCCCACAAGAGAACAAGGCGCGCCGTGGTGTCGGGAGACCCACCGAGGGGCTCGAGGAAACCAGGCCACTCGGGCGACTCTGGGTGACAAAAGCGTAACGGGACCCACTAGACTGCGGGCAGATGCCGTTCCTACGCGCCCTGATCGAGCAAGCGCAAAGCGCCTGGACACCCTGGATCACCCTGGCGGTGATCGTCTCTGCAATCGCGGTGCACGGTAGCGAGCGACGACTTCGGCTGCCGAGCTTCTTCCTGGCCATCCACCTCGTCACCGTCACCGTGGCCTCCGGGCTGTCCCTCGCGGACTCGAAGCTCGTCGGCGACTTGCACCTGGTGGCGGTGCTGACCGGAGGCGTCGCAGGGGTGGGCGCAATCGGGGCGCTCGTGTTCCGTGGTCTGATCCCCAGGCTCAAGACCCAGGTCCCGCAGATCGTGCAGGACGTGGCGATCTTCGTCGCGGTCATGATCACGCTCCTGGTCGTTGCCTCGCGGAACGGATTCAACCTCTCGAGCATCGTCGCGACCAGCGCCGTCTTGACGGCGGTCATCGGTCTGTCCCTGCAAGACACGCTGGGGAACATCCTCGGCGGTGTCGCGCTGCAGACCGACGAGAGCATCTCGGTCGGCGACTGGATCAAGGTCGGTGACGTCGTGGGTCGAGTCGCCAACATCCACTGGCGGTACACCGCCGTCGAGACTCGAAACTGGGAGACCGTCGTCATCCCCAACTCGGTGCTACTGAAGAACCAGGTGATCGTCCTCGGGAGGCGTGGCGGGCAGCCGGTGCAGTGGCGTCGCTGGGTGTGGTTCAACGTCGACTATCGCTTCGCGCCCCCCGACGTGATCCGCGCGGTAGAGAAGGCGTTGCTCGCCGAGCCCATCGAGCGCGTCGCTCAGACCCCCGCTCCCAACGTCCAGCTGATGGACTTCGGGGAGTCGTGGGCGCGCTACGCCGTCCGCTACTGGCTCACCGATCTGGCCGTCGATGACCCGACCGACAGCGTGGTACGTCAGCGCATCTTCTATGCGCTCACCCGCGCAGGGATCACGCTCGCCATTCCCGCCCAGGCGCTGTTCGTGACCAAGGAGTCTTCGAAGCGGCGGGCACAGAAGCAGGAGGAGATCGAGGAGCGGCAGCGCGCTGCGATCGAGCACGTGGACCTGTTCAACAAGCTGCCTGACGCGGAGCGCCAGCACCTGGCCGAGTCGCTGGAGTACGCCCCCTTCACCAAGGGCGAGCTGCTGACCAAGCAAGGCGCCAAGGCACACTGGCTCTACATCATCGAGCAAGGCGAGTGCGTCGTTCGGGTCGAAGTCGACGGCATCCAGCGCGAGGTCTCGAAGCTCCACGACGGCGATTTCATGGGCGAGATGTCGCTGTTCACCGGCGAGAAGCGCTCGGCCACGGTGATCGCCCTCACGGAGGTGCAGTGCTGGAAGCTCGGGCGCGATCACTTCCGCCACCTGATGCAGCGCCGCCCCGAGATCGCCGAGGAAGTCGCCGAGGTGCTCGCCGAACGCCAGGTCGAGCTCGATCGCGTGCGGGACAACCTGAGCCAGGAAGCCGCCGCACGGAAACTAGACGAGCGCAGACACGATCTCGCGGACCGCATCAAGTCGTTCTTCGGCATCGGCGCCTGACGCCCGAGAAGCGCGCCTCAGCGCAGGACCTCACGCACCCCAGGGGTCAGCGGACTCGTCGGATAGAGCGCCACGAAGCGCGCCGCCCGCGCCCGGGCCTGTGCCCTGGCACCGCTCGCAGCCAGGGCGCGAATGCTCAGCGCCTCGTGCTCCTGACCGAGGAGCAGCCGCGGAAAGCGCCGGTTCAGCTCCGTCAGCAGACGCAGTGAGCCGGCCGCGTCGCCGCCCTGCAGCGACCGACGCGCGGCCGCCAGCACCGTGCGCTCTGCCTCGAGCTGAGAGCGCCGCGCCGCGACCTGCTGCCCCTGAGGCTCGACGACGCCTTCGAAGCGAGCCACCGAGGGCTCCGGCGGCGCGTCGGTCGACACCGAAGGCCGAGGCAGCGCGACGCTGACCTCCGACCTTGGACGTCGCTGCTGGAGCGCAGACCCCGACGGTTCCCGCACCTCGCCGGGCTCGACGGGAGCTGGCGCCGTCCCCTTCGTGGGCGCGCCTTTCATATCCTCACGGTAACTCGAAGCGACCGAGCGCGGCAGCTCACCCCCGCCCGAGTCGAGGCTCGCGTAGTGGCTGACGGCAGCCGTGGCGCCGCCCAGGAGCAAGCCCACCAGCGTGAGCTTCAGCACCGACGTCAGCTGGAGCGCGGCGCCGGTCGCACTCCCCGCCACCCCGGCGGCTCCCGCCGCCTTTCCTGCGACGGCACTGGGCGCCTCCGCGGTGCCCGCTCCGCGAGCGACGCTCCCCGCTGCGCCCAGACCGAGCTGCAACGACAGCGCACCGAGCACCTGCTCCTCGGCGCCTGGCGGCGGCTCCGCGGCGTCTTCGCGCAGCATCTCGAGCAGCTGCTGCTCGAGATCGCTCGCACCTTCGTCCTGCCAGGGGCGCATCAGTCCTGTCCTCCAGCGCGCAGCCAGCGAGCTTCTCTGGCGCCCAGCCTTGCCAGTTCCTTACGGAAACCTGCGCGCGCCAGACGCAGGCGCGAGTGCACGGTCCCGAGAGGGATCTGCAGGCGCTCCGCCACCTCCTGACTGCTCAGGCCCTCGAGCTCGAAGCAGACGAACACCGCCCTTTGCTCGAGGGGCAGACTACCGAGGATGCGCTCCGCGAGCGCCCTCAGCCCGAGGCGCTCGTCTCCGGGCTCCAGGGTAACGCCGCTCGGCTGCTCGTCGGGATGCTCCAGCGACTCCCAGCGCTGACTCGCCCGGCGGCGGCGATCGCTGGCGACGCGCACGCAGATCCCGTAGAGCCAGGTCTCGATCCGCGATCGACCCTCGAACTCTTGCAGCTTGCGATGCACCACCACGAACACGTCCTGGGCGGCATCCGGCAGATCGCGCTCCGGTACGCCCAGGCGCGCCAGAAACCGCCAAACCTGCCGGAAGTGCTCCTGATAGATGCGCTCGAAATTCACACGCAGTCCATGAGTGGTCGAGAGGCTGAATCTGCATCACCCAATCGACGCAGACCGCTCGCTTCCGGCAGAAACCCTCAGAAACGCGCGCCGATATCGACCACGAGCAGCGGGTTCAGGCTCGACGTGGTGAACGCAGCGCCGTCGACGTTGGCCACGGTGATGCGCTCCTTGTTCAGCGGCACCAGGCCCGAGGCCGTGAAGCCCGCCTCCCAGTGTTCGCTGAACGCCCGACGCAAGCGCACGCCGAAGCTCACGCCCGGCTGCCAGCGCGCGACGTCGCTGTTGCGATCGTAGCCTTCGCCCTCCGCCCTCAGGCGCCCGAGCCACAGGCTGCCGCAGGGACCGAACGAGTCGAAGAACAGGTAGCAAGCATCCCCGCCGAAGGCGAGCCAGCCGAGCCGGACGCGCCCGGGACCGTGATTGATGCTGCTGTTCGCGCTGTAGACGAACCACCCGCCAAGCTCCACGGGTCCGGTGACGCGCGCGTACGCCCCGAGCACGCCCTGAGGAGCGAGCACGCCGCCCAGACCCACCGACGCTCCGACGCGCGTCTGCCAGGTCGCGCCTTCTGGATCCACAGGGATACTCGGACCCGCCGCGATCTCCGGGGCTGGGGGTGAGGCGCGCCGTTCCTGCGCTGCGGAATCCACCAGCACCAGCAGGCTGAGTCCCACCGCGCGACCGAGTGAGCCACAGCCGCTGCCGTCACCCGCCAGGCTGCGCACACGCCCCGCCGTATCCTGGATCTCGGCGTCGTAGTCGCCTTGCCAGGGCCGGAAGCGCACGACGTAGTCCGCTGGCGCGACCGCGACTGGCCTCATGCGCAGCCGCCCTTCCCCCGCTCGTTGCTCCCGCACCAGCTCCTGACTCGTCGGGCACTCCGGCGGCCCAATCACGAGCACGCTGGGCAACCCGCCGGGCTCCGCCGGCTCCGACTGCGCCAGCGTCGCGCCGCTCGAGGCGCTGATGCAGAGCCAGGCGAGGCACGCCAGCACGAGCGACGCCGGACGCAGCGTCATGCGCCGCCCCCGGTCTGCAAGCTCCAGAGCGCGGCGTAGGCACCGCCCGCTTCGAGCAGCGCCTCGTGAGTGCCCTGCTCCACGATGCGTCCTGCGTCGAGCACCAGGATGGAGTCGGCGTGGCGCACGGTGGACAGGCGATGGGCGACCACGATCAGCGTGCGGTCCCTGGCGGCGCGCTCCAGGGAGCGTTGAATGGCGGCCTCGGTCTCGTTGTCGACGGCGCTGGTCGCCTCGTCCAGCACCAGGATCGGCGGATCGCGATACAGCGCGCGGGCCAGCGCGACGCGCTGGCGCTGGCCTCCGGACAGCTGCAGCCCGCGCTCCCCTACCTGAGAATTGTATCCTCCGGGCAACGCTTCGATGAAGCCGTGCGCCTCCGCCGCGCGGGCCGCCGCGCGCACCCGCTCGAGGTCTGGCTCCGCCTCGCCATAGGCGATGTTGTCGAGCAGCGTGCCGTCGGTGAGGAACGGATCCTGAGCGACGTAACCGATGGCGCGCCGCAGCTCCTTGACGTCGAGCGCCTGCACGTCTTCGCCATCGACGCGCACCGTGCCCGCGGACGGCGTCTCGAAGCGCAGCAGCAGCTTGAGCAGCGTGCTCTTGCCGCTACCGGTGGCTCCGACGAGGCCCAGGGTCTTTCCGGGAGGGGCCTCGAGGCTCACGTCGTGGAGCACCTGCGTGTCCGCGTAGGCGAACTCGATGTGCTCGAAGCGTACGCCACCCTTCACGGGACGAGGCAGCTTCGCCGTGGCCTCGTTCGGCGGGACCGGAACCTGCAGCAGATCGTCCACGCGCTGCACCGAGGTCATGGCGCGCTGATAGAGATCGGTCATGTCCGCGAGACGCGTGAGCGGCCAGAGCAGCCGCTGCGTCAGGTAGACGAGCGCCGAGTAGCTCCCGACGCCCAGCTCGCCGCGCAACGTCAGGCGACCACCATACAGCAACGTGGCCACGAAGCCTGCGAGGATCGCGATGCGAATCACCGGTGTGATGGCGGCGGCGACCCGGATGGCGTCGGCGTTGCGCGCACGATACGCCTCCGAGCTCGCCATCAGCTGCTGCTCCTCGAACGTTTCCGCGGTGTAAGCCTGGATGGTGGGCATGCCCAGCAAGTTGTTGTTCAGGCGATGGGACACCCCCGAGGCGGCCTCGCGGGCGGCGGCGTAGCGCGGCGCGAGCCGCCGCAAGAACCAGAACGCGCCGATCAAGATCAGCGGCACCGGCAGCAACGCCAGGACCGCCAGGCTGGGAGTCAATGCAAAGAAGACGGCGCCCACCATCAGGCTCGAGCACGCGACCTGGATCAGATCGTGGGCGCCGTTGTTCACGAAGCGCTCGATCTGGTTGATGTCCTCGTTCAGGACCGCCATCACGCGCCCGGTCCTCAGGCGCGTGAGCGTCGCTGGCTGCAGCCGCTGCAAGTGGGCGTAGGTCTCCAGGCGCAGCGCGTGCTGCAGGTTCTGCGCGAGGTTCCGCCACTTCAGGTTGGCGAAGTACTCGGTGAGCGACTCGCAGCCCCAGACCGCGACGGTCAGCAAGGTGAGCACGATCAGCTGGTGCGTCGGATCGCTCAGGCCCATGCGAGCGAGGAACGACTCCTTGCGGTTGACCACCACGTCGACGGCGACACCGATCAGCAGCTCCGGCAGGACATCGAAGAACTTGTTCAGGACCGAGAACAGCGTTCCCGCGCCGATCTGGCCACGCCACGCGCGCGCGTGACTCAAGAGTCGCTTGATGGGGTGCATGAGCTCGCTCGGAAGGACCGGAGAGAAGACGAAGAATCATGGATGCGGAGCGGCGCCTCCGACCACTCACGGCATGTAGCGCAAGCAATCACGCGCTGTCTCGCGGGAATCCCGGGGCAAGAAACAAAGCGCGGAAACCAGCGCGGGCGATCCGCTCTCGGCTGGGACACGATTGGGAGGAACCGATGCGACCTTGGCTAGTCTTGAGCGCCTGTCTTGGCTTGGCGGCCTGTAACACCAACTCCAGCGAGGTGGGAGGCGTCAACGACGACGCAGGAAACAGCGGAGGTGCTGCGGGCAACGGCGGTACCGCGGGGAGCGGCGGCAGTAGTGCCAGCGGCGGCAGTGCCGGAAGCGGCGGCACTGCGGGAGGTGGAGCCAGCGGCGGCAGCGGTGGTCTTCACTGCGAGAGCGCGGCTTCGGAGTTCCGGGCGTTCGCCGCGGCCAACAACCACTGCCAGGTGCGAGACGACTGCTTCGACGCGACGCCCGAGTGCCTGCAGATGGACCAGTGCGAGCAGAACCTGACGAGCAAGGACATCGACCGCGACCAGCTGCAGGACTTCGCGAATCGCCTCGAGGCGTGCGCCACCTGGTCGTGCGGCGCTTGCGCGGTGGTGTTCGCCGAGCCGGACTGCGTCGACGAGCGCTGCGTCCCGGGCACCCTGCATCAGGAGTGCGGAGGGCCAGGCAGCATCCAGTGCAATGCCGGTCAGTACTGCGACAAGCCTGACGGCGCTGACTGTGGACCCGCGCCGTGCCGCGGCACCTGCACCCTCTCCCCCGAAAGCTGCCCCGGCAACAGCTGCACCGGCGTGTGCGGTGACGACGGCAAGGCCTACTGCAGCGTGTGCGAAGCCCACAAAGCCGGCGCCGACGACGTCGCCGGCGACACCTGCAACCTCTCGGGCAAGACGGCGGGTGAGACCTGCAAGCTCGACGGCGAGTGCCAGGGCGGCCTCAAGTGCTGCTATCCCTGCGGAATCGATGGCTGCGACGACCAGTGCACCGTGCCCGAAGCGAACGGGGAGTGCCCCGCGTTGCCTTGAGCGCCGTAGCCTCGCTCACGGGGCGAGTCTCCCTCGGGTATCCCCCGGATGCTACGACGTCTGGTTGTAGCTGGTGTTCTCCAGCAGGATGACGTTCGTCTTCGAGCGGGTCTCGCCTGCGTTGGTCACGTAGACGGCGGGCTTGTCCACGATGGGGCACACCTTCTCGCAGGCGCCACAGCCGACGCACAGCGACGGATCGACGTGAGGCTTCTGCACCTTGATGGTGGTCATCTTGGCGTGGCCCTCGCCCTCGTAGTGGCTCTCGCGCTTGGGCACCTCGGCCTCCTCGGGCCAGATGGCCTTGGGCGACGTCGGACAGAACTCCTCGCAGACGATGCACGGAGTCGCCATCGACCAGGGCAAGCAGCGACCCTTGTCGTACATCGCGGTGCCGATGGCGATGGGCTTCTGATCGACGCCCATCTTCTGCTTCTCGTCGATCTTCTGGATCGCACCGGTCGGGCAGACCTGACCGCAGAGCACGCAGGAGAACTCGCAGTAGCCGATGCGCGGGATCAGGATGGGCGTCCAGAGTCCTTCGATGCCCGCTTCGAAGAACGCGGGATGTAGCGCGTTGTTGGGGCAGACCTTCATGCACTCCGCGCAGCGGATGCAGCGCTCCAGGAACTCCCGCTCTTCGACGGAGCCCGGCGGCCGAATCACCTTCTCGCTGTAGGCCTTGTCGGGCCAGTTGGCGATGCGCATGGCCGGAATGCCGATGGCTCCAGCGCCGACGGCGGCGAGCGCAGTGCGCCGCTCGAGGTTCGGCTTGCTGATGGTGCCCTTGCGGTTCGGCAGGAAGCGGAACTTGATCACGTCCTCGGGACACGCGTTCTCGCAGTTGAGGCACATGTGGCACTCGTCCTGACGATGCTTCACCCCGCCCTGAGGGCTATCCGCGCCCTGACAGTTGACCAGGCACAGGTTGCAGTCCGTGCACTTGGCGTGGTCCTTTTCCATACCAAAAAGCGCGAAGCGGGAGAAGACGCCAAGGAACGCCCCCAGGGGGCACAGCGCGCGACACCAGAACCGCGGGATGAAGCGGTTCATGAACAGGATCGCCACCAGGAAGAAGATGATGAACCACGTCTGGTGGAAGTAGAACTGCTTCGAGGTCCAGACCGTCTGCGCCAGGAAGTCCTGGGTTCCGTCCGCTGCGACCTGGAGCGGGCGAATGTTGGTGTCCGCGATCGCGGTGCCGCCGTGGAGCCCCAGGTACTGCAGCGCCGGCAAGACGCCGAGCCCGACCGTGCGCACCGCCACGCAGATCGGGTCCAGCAAGCCGCCGATCGCGCTCCCCGCGGCCGCTGCCGCAAGGAAACCGAGCATCAGGTAGTACTTGCCGGACTGCCACCACTTGGTGGTGTTGGCGTTGACCCGCTTGTTCCCCTTCACGTAGCGCGACGGAAAGATCCAAGCGAAGAAGTGGTGCATGGTCCCGAAGGGACAGATCCAGCCGCAGAACACCCGGCCGAAGACCAGGGTCAAGAGCAGGATCCCGAGCGACCAGGCGATGCCTCGATAGATGGTGTGCGTCGAGAGCAAGGTCATCGCCCCGACGAAGGGATCCGCCGACAGGAAAATTTCCACGGGGTAAGGCAGGCGCACGGCCTCGCCCGAGTCCGCCGAGAACGTACCGCGGAAGGCCGTCTGGAACAGGAAGTAGAGGAACAGCGAGATGAAGGCGATCTGAGAGACGCGCCTCACCCAAACCAAGATCCGAATGCCCTTGCGCGCCGGGATCCCCGACCCCGGGCGCTTCTTCTTGGGCCTGGACGCCTTGGCTTTTTGGGGGTTAGGCGCGGCAGGTGCCGCCGTGTCTGCCGCCCCCGCCGCAGCCGCGACCGTCTGCGCAGTCGACCCCGCCTTGGAGCCACAACCACCGCTCGCGCCACACCCGCATGCTTGTTTCCCCGCGGGTTCAGCAAGTCCAGCAGGCTCGTTCCTCGGCGCGAGCCCCGACTGGAGCGCCTGCTCCGTGGTGACGCCGTCCAGCGCCGGCACCTCTCCCGCTGCGCCTAGCCAGGGGATGGGAGACGGCAGCTCTCCGCCGGGACTAGCGCCAGGGTGAGCTGCACGGATAGCGCCCGAAGCGCCGTTCGGTGACGTGCCCAGTGATTGCATCGGGTCCTCGTGAGAGCCGCCAGGTGCAGTCGAGGTCAGACCTCGACGACCCGCAGCTCCTTCCAGTTCATGTTGCCGATACCGCGCTCGTGACCCATCGCCAGGTACTTCACGTTCTCCGGCTTCTCGCCGATCAGCGTGCAGCCATAGGCGTCCGCGGCGACTTGATCGAGGCTCGCGATGACCTGATGCATGTCCTTGGCGTCGTCGATGTTGCCGCCCTGAGGACCGTTGCGCATCAGCACCCGCGTCGCGTCCACCACGGTCAACGTGGGACGCATGAAGGTCGCCAGATCCGCGATGCTGGTGTCGATGTTCTGGTGCAGGCGATTGCGCCGCCCCCCGAGCACGCCATACCAGTTCTTCATCGCCGCGGTGAACTTCGAGAGGTTGTGATGCTTGGCCACCGGCATGTTGATGACCTTGTCGGCGTTGACCAGCGGCGTGTAGACGGGCCACTGATCGAGCACGTCGCCCTTCATGCGTATCTCACGGAAACGATGCTCCGCAGGGAGAATCACGGTGGCTCCCAGGCTGTGCGCCGCGCGCCAGATCCCCGAGCGCTGGAAGCAACGGTTCGGCTCGTTGCAGGAGGCGTCCGTCACCACGACCTTCGAGGCGCCAGCGTCGAACACCATCTTCACGACGGCAGCCACGACCAGCGGATTCGTATTGGCCGCGTGCGCCGGCTGGCGGTCCCAGCCGATGTTGGGCTTGATCGCGACGACGTCTCCGCGAGACACGAAGCGCTTCATGCCGCCCACGGCCTCGACCGCGAGGCGCGCGAGCACCTCGGGGTCCTTGCTGCTCTTGGCGATGGCCATCACCGGCAGGTCAGCAGCGCCCACCTGGAAGTCCCGCACCTGACGCTCACCCTCGGGAGTCGCGAGGCCGAATCCTCCGGGATCGTAGGTGAGCCTGGCGGTGACCGCGGCTGCGCCCATCACGGCGCCGGCCAGCCCGACGCGGGTCAGCGCCTCACGCCGTGGGATCACCACGCGGTTCTGGTTTGGCTGTGCAGCAGACGGATCACGCCCCATTCGACTCACCTTGATCCAGAAATGACGTAACGTCAAGTTTGTTCATGTCATTGAATTTGCTAAGTTTTTTCTCAAGGTCAGGGAGCTGGAGCCGGCCGCCACGATCGCCTTCACGACCTCACGAGGAGCAGCGCACCAGGGCTCGCGAGAGCGCGCAGCGGGTCTACCCCGCAAGTATCCCCCAACACCGGAACCCTCGCGAGCAATCCGCACGATCGAACGATCGGGGTGCAACGCCCCGAACCTCCATGCACGACCACTGAACACGCCTCGAGGTCAGAGCCAACAATCGCTCGACGATGGGTTGTGTGAGCCTCGAAGGGGAGCTAGGTTCCGCGTCCCTTTGCCGCCGGCCCGCTCTTCGGAGTCCGGCGCGCATGGCCAAAGCGTGGGCTTACAACGCGGCCCACGAGAGAGCGAGCCAACGATGAAAGCTGAAATCCACCCCAACTACGACGTCGTCACCGTGAGCTGCGCGTGCGGCAGCACCTTCGCGACCCGGTCGACCTCCAAGGAGCTGCACGTGGACGTGTGCGCCTCCTGCCACCCGTTCTTCACTGGCAAGCAGCGCCTGGTGGACACCGCGGGTCGTATCGACCGCTTCAAGAAGAAGTACGGCAAGTAGTCGGAGCGCGCGCGCGACGCGCGGCGAACATGGGCCCCGCTGCCTCGCAGCGCTGGGCCCATCGGCGTTTTGTGCGGGTTTTTGCCGCTCGTCTGCCGGCAGAGCTCGCTCGCGCTATATCCATCGGGTGAGCGTCGAGAGCCATCCTGAGACCACACCGCGACCCTTGGTCGGTGGTCAGGCGCTGCTCGAGGGCGTGCTCATGCGCACCCCGGAGCGGGCGATTGCGGTCGTGAGGCGCAGAAACGGCACGCTGGTCGAGCGGGAGATCCCGGTGCCCAAGCGAGCCAAGACCGTCGCGGGGCGCATGGTGAACGCGCCCTTCATGTTGCTCGACGCCCTGCGCATGGGCAGCACCGCGCTGCAATTTTCCGCAAAGATATACGAGGAGGACGAGCGAGGCAGCGCGCCGAGCGTCGGCTCGATGCTGATGGTGCTCTGGCTGACGGGTGGCCTCACCGACGACGTCCCGAGCGCTCCCGGGGCTACGGCCATGCATCCGTCCGGCGACCCTCGGCGCCCGGAGGCGCTGCCCCTGGAGCAGCTATCCCTGAGGCACGTCGTGCCGATGGCGATTTCCGCCACGTTCGCCCTGAGCGCCCTCTTCGCGGGGCCCCAGGCGGTCGCCTGGCTGGCCGCGTGGCTGCTCGGCCTGCTGGGGGTGAGCGTCCCGGTGAGCGGCTTCTCGTATCAGCTGATCACCGTCGCGAGTCTGCTGATCGGCGTCGCGACGTACGTCACGCTGCTCGGGCGTATCAAGGAGATCCGCCGGCTCTTCATGTTCCACGGCGCCGAGCACAAGAGCGTCCACGCCTTCGAGCAGGGTCTTCCGCTGCGCGTGGAGAACGCCGGCCGCCAGACACGGCTCCACCCTCGCTGCGGCACGAGCCTGATCGTGATGCTGGCGTTGCTCAGCCTGCCCTGGTTCTGGGGTCTGGCTTCTGGGCTCTCGTGGTTCGCGTTGAGCCCGCTGTGGGCCAACCTGGTGCTGCTCGCCCTGAAGCTGCTGACAGCCCCCGCGTTGCTCGCCTCGAGCATCGAGCTGCAGCGGCTGATCGCGCGGGACGCCAGGCCACTTCGAATGCTACGAACGCCGGGCTTCGCGTTTCAGCGTCTCACGACCCGAGAGCCGGCAGCCGATCAGCTCGAGGTTGCGTTGCACGCCCTGCGCCGAGCACTGGCCCCGTAGCGTACCTCACCCCCCGATCCCGATCCTGAGACGCGTCGCCTGGCTCGAGAGCGCCGTGGTCCGCGGAGTCTGCGCCGCTCTCACTCGAAGTCACCCCAGCGCTGCGCGCTGCCCCGAGATCCCAAGCCATGATCCCCGTCGAGAAGCTCCAACAAGTCGAGCGCCGTCAAACCGAGATCGACGCGCTGATGTGTGATGCCAGCGTGCTCACCGACAGCAAGCGCCTGCAGGACTTGAACCGCGAGCGCAGCCGCATCCTGCCCATCGTCCAGGCCTTCCAGGAGTGGCAGAAGGTCACCAAGCAGATCGCCGACGACAAGGAGGCGCTGGACGACCCCGAACTGGGACCGCTCGCGAAGGAAGAGCTGCCCGAGCTCGAGGCCGAGCTGGAAGCCGTGGAGCAGCGCATCCGCGTGCTGCTGCTGCCTCAAGATCCGGCCGACGAGAAGAACACGATCCTGGAGATCCGCGGCGGCACCGGCGGCGAGGAAGCTGCGCTGTTCGCGGCCGACCTGTTCCGCATGTACGCGCGCTACGCGGAACAACGCGGCTGGAACGTCGAGGTGCTCAGCAGCAGCGAGGCCAGCGCTGGAGGCTACAAGGAGGTGATCGCCCTGATCAGCGGCGATCGCGTGTTCTCCCGCATGAAGCTCGAGGCCGGAGTACATCGCGTGCAGCGCGTGCCAGAAACGGAGACCCAGGGTCGGGTACACACCTCGACGGCCACCGTGGCCGTGCTGCCCGAAGCCGAGGACGTCGAGCTCGAGATCGACGACAAGGACCTGCGCTACGACATCGCCCACGCCTCGGGTCCTGGAGGCCAGTCGGTGAACACCTCCAACAGCGCCGTGCAAATCACCCACTTGCCGACGGGCATGGTCGTCAAGTGCCAGGACGAACGCAGCCTGCTCAAGAACAAGCAGCGGGCGCTGAAGGTGCTGAAGAGCCGCCTGCTCGACATCGAGCGGCAAAAGCAGGCCGACGCCATCCGCGACGAACGGCGTGGGATGGTCGGGGCGGGGGAGCGCTCGGAGAAGATCCGCACCTACAACTTCCCCCAGAATCGACTCACGGATCACCGCATCGGCCTCACGCTCTACAAGCTGGATCGCGTCGTCGAAGGGGATCTCGACGAGCTGCTCGACGCAGTGGCATCCTGGCAGCAGGCGGAACGCCTCAAGGGCCAGGAGGCTAGCTGAGAGTGACGGAGCAACGGCTGGACAGCGATGCACTGCTTTGCGCCCTGGTGCTGGTGCCGACCAGCTTCTCCAGGAATCGCTTCTATGACCTGTTCGAGGGTCCCGGAGGCAAGCGCGTGCGCCGTCGCGCCAAGCGGCTCCGGGGTTTGATTCGGCAGCTGCTCGGTCGGGGGAGAGAGCAGGCGGAGATCGTCGGTCGTCAAGAGCTGGAGGACGGCAGCGTGCTCATGCGTTTCCGGGTGGATAATCTAGGCTTCCAGCGCACGACCTCGCTGAGCCCGCTGGAGATGAGCATCGTGAACTTCGCGCTGCACCGCGCGGGCAGGCAGGAGCTGCCCCGCGAGGACCGGGAGCGTGTGGAGGGCGCGTTGATGCGCCTCGCGCCGCTGAGCGCGAGCAGCGCAACCGAGAGCCTGCCCCCGGAGTCGGTGCCCTGACGCGCTGCCAGGACAGTTGCTTGCTCAGCGCACGGCGCGGACGTCGGAGCTACGCGCCCCCTGCTCGCTGCTCTGGGAGTCTCGCAGCGCCATGACCAACGCCTCGGCGGTGTCCTGGTCGACCCCGAGTCTGGCGAAGCGCTGAGGGTCGACTCCGATGCGCGAGTATCCGTCGCCCAGCAGCGCGTCGACACAGGCGTCGGCGATCATCACGAGTCGCACGTGCGGTTCGTGCTCGGTGTCCAGGTCGTGGTGCGCCGCGCAGCAGTCGACAATTTCCGCAGGGAGTCTCCATGCCATGGCGATCTCCGCGCCTGCGCTGGTGTGGTAGCGCTCGACCAGGGCGCGCACCAGGCGCATGTTCTTGGTCGGCGGGAGCTTGGCCAGCAAGCGGTAGATGCGAGCTTCGCCGATGTCGTGCAGGAGCCCGCACATGTAGTCGTACTCGTAGCGGCGCCCGAGTCGTTTGGCGGCCAAGCGCGCCGCGCTGCCCGCCAGCACGGAGCGCTTGAACGAGTCGGCAACCTGCGCCTGGAAGCCACCGACGCCGTGGGTCGAGGCGCCATAGACCACCTGGAAGAGCAGGTCGCGGGTCGTCGCAAGACCAAGACGGATCACGGCGTCGCGGGTCGTGGGCGCTGCATAGCCCCGGTAGTAGGCCGCGGAGTTGGCGACGGAGAGAAACCGCGCGGCAATGGGCGGGTCGCCGTCGATCAGATCGGCGAGGTCTCGGGGCCCCGCCTTGGGGTCGTTCGCCAGCTGCAGTGCGCTGGCGGCGACCTGAGGCAGCACGGGCAGCGCCGTCACGCCGTTGCGCATCAACCGCACGAGGCCCTTCTCGAGAGCGCTCTGGGGCTCCGCGTCTGCGATCAGAGGCTGCGTCATCGGCGACCTCCGGTCACCGGAAACAGCGAGGGCCACCCAGCGCTGACCGCGGGGTGCGTCGGCGGCAGGACCTTGAGCACGGTCTGCGAGCGCCCGAGGGACGCGGCGCTCTCGCGTGGGGCGACCACGGTGCGATTGCGACCGCTGCGCTTCGCGTCGTAGAGCGCCTCGTCAGCGCGCTTGATCAGCTCATCCAGCGTCTCTTCGTCGCGACGCGCGTCGTAGATGGCCACGCCGACGCTGATCGTCACCTGCTCCAGACCGTAGCGGGACACATCGAGGGTGCTGACGCTCCTGCGATGCCGCTCGGCGACCAGGCGCGCCGACTCCTGGCCTGCACCGGCGACGACCACCATGAACTCCTCGCCGCCGTAGCGCCCGAGCGCGTCCCCGGGGCGAATGCCCTCCTTCAAGGTGCGGCTCACGCCACGCAGCACTTCGTCTCCGACGTCGTGCCCCTTGGAGTCATTGATCGCCTTGAAGTGGTCCACGTCGAGGAACAGGATCGCGAAGCGTTCACAGCCTTCGTAGTAGGCGTGGAGCGCGCTCTCCAGCGTGCGACGGTTGTGGAGACCGGTGAGTGGGTCGATCTCCGCGGTCCGCCGCAAGTGGTCACGCTCGCGTCTCAGCCGGCGAAGCGCGTCGCGGAAACGCTTGTTGCGAAGCTGGACCTGGATGCGCGCCTTGAGCTCGCTCTCGCGTTGTGGACGCGAGATGAAGTCGTCCGCGCCGGCGAGCAGCCCCCCGGCGACGAGACCCTCGTCGGTGTCTTCAGTGTCCCCAACCAAGACGATCGGGGTCGCCCGCTGCATGTCCGACGTTCTGAGCTCACTGCAGACCTCGAGGCCGCTCAGCCCGTTCAGATCGACGCCGAGCAGGATCAGATCCGGCTCCCATTCTGCGACCACACGGAACACGTCGTCCACGTCGTCGATGGCCAAGCATTCGTGCCCGAGCAGCGTGACCGTGGCCTTGAGTCGCTCCACTTGGTCGAGCGCGGAAACCGCCACCAGGACTCGGGCGTTCGACTCGGCGCGTGGGGGCGAAGTGGAGAACTGAGGAAACATGGCGCGTTGCAGTCGACCGCGATCCCCATGAACCGACTCGCGCCGGCGGCGGCGCGCTGGAGACTTCGGGCAACGCCTAGAGGAACGGCACGTCTCGCCGCGGCTTGAACGGCAAGCGTCAGTTACACGTCACGACGGGGAAACCACCGCGCTCGCTGCACTCGCAGCCCGCACCCAGGGCCTGCTGAACGCAAGCGCAGGTTGGAGCTTCCGCGCACTCGGCCAGCCAGCCGCAGCCAGCGCCGCCAGCGGCGGATTCGTTGCAGAAGTAGCCCGACGGACAGACGCCCTCACCACAGCTCACGCACGAACCATCGGCGCAGGGGTCTGAGCCCTGTCCCAGGGACCCTCCCCGCTGCCCCGCAGCGTCCTCGGTCCCCTCACCTGCTCCGGTGCCAGCGCCGTCGCCTGGCCCCTTCGCGCCAGGCGTGCCGCCGCCACCACAGCCCAGCTGGAGCGCCAGCATCAGGCCCCCGACTCCAGCCAGTAGTCGCCCAGAAATCCTCACCACTGGTCGGTATACCGAGAGCCACCGAGGTTGCACAAGCGGAGCTTCCTCGACACCCCAACAGCCGGCTTGGTCCCGGGAACCATGACCGCTACAAGAACCGAGTGGATGTAACGCGTGCTCTGAAGGAAGCCAGCGGCGTGCGGTGTTCGACGGATGCGGCAGACCGCGTCGCCTACGCCCGAGATCTCTGGCCAAGGAAGCTCCTCGAGATCCGTGGCGGCGACGTCGCAGAGAATCGCCCGCTCGCGGTGGCCTGGCCCGAGACGGGAGAGCAGGTGGCGAGCGTCGTGCGCATGGCCCGAGAGGAGGGCTTGTCCCTCGTGCCCTTCGGCGCCGGGAGCGGCGTCTGCGGCGGGGTGCTGCCGGACCCAACCAGCGTCGTGCTCGACCTCAAGGGCCTGAGGAGCTGGACCATCGACGAACAGGCTCCGCTGATCGACGTGGGCGCCGGCGCCATGGGCATCACCCTCGAGGAAGACATCCAGCGCCGCGGTCACACCATCGGACACTTTCCCTCGAGCATCCTCTGCTCCACGGTAGGAGGCTGGATCGCTGCGCGCGGGGCGGGACAGTGCTCCGGTCGCTACGGAAAGATCGAAGACATGGTGGTCAGCCTGGAGCTGGTCACCGGTCAGGGTGAGCTGGTGCAGCTGCAACGCCGCGAACTCGGGCCCAATCTGATCCCGCTGATCGTGGGCAGCGAGGGCACGCTGGGCGTGATCACCCGCGCGAAGCTGCGGCTGCATGATGCGCCTCGCTCGCGCGCGTTCGTGGCCTACGAGTTCGCCTCCACCGAGGCCGGCTGGGAGGCGTTGCGGCAGCTATTTCAGGCTGGGCTCAGGCCGGCCGTGTCACGGCTCTACGACCCAGTCGACTCGTTCTTCCTCAAACAGGGTGCGGTGAAGAAGCCGAGATCGAGACAAGGCAAGAAGGCCGCCAGCTCCTCAGGGAAACAGAAACTGCTGCGCGGACTGCTGGCCAATCCTGGGGCTCTGAACTCGCTGATCGAGGCGGCCGAGGGCAACCTCCTGGGTGGCGCGACGCTCGTGCTGATCTTCGAAGGTGAAGCGGAGGCCACGTCGGACGACGCGGAGCAAGCCATCCGCATCTGCAATCGACTCGGAGGGAAGCCGAGAGGTGAGGGCCCCGCGCGCAACTGGCTCGAGCACCGCTACAGCGTCAGCTATCGCCAGTCCCCGGTGTTCCGCCTCGGCGCCTTCAGCGACACGATGGAGGTCGCGGCGCCCTGGTCCAAGCTCGGCACGCTCTACGACGCGGTGCGCGCGGCCCTGGGCAAGCATGTCCTGGTCATGGCTCACCTGAGTCACGCGTATCCCGACGGATGCAGCATCTACTTCACCTTCTCCGGGGCGGCGAGCGACGACGACAAGGCCCGTGCGAAGTACGACGCCGCCTGGCGCGCCGCGCTGGATGCCGCGATCGGCGCCGGAGGAACGCTGAGCCATCACCACGGGGTTGGGCGCAGCAAGGCGCCCCGACTGGGACGCGAGCTCGGCTTCGGCGTCGAGTTGGTCCGACGTCTCCAGCGCAGCCTCGACCCCGACCAGATCCTCAACCCCGGCAATCTGGTGCCACGAGAGGACGCTCCGAGAGACTGGAGCCGCGCGCTGGATGAGGCGACCCCACCGCTTGGCGTCGACACACACAGCCTGCTCGGCACGTTCCGCGGGGAACAGAACCTGCGCGTCATCGAAGAGCAACTGGAGGCGCTCGGACTGTCGTTGCGTCTACACGGAGCAGACATGGGTCAGAGCCTCGCGGCCTGGCTCGCTGCAGGCATGCCCGGAGCGCGCGACAGCTACGCGGATCCGGTCGAGCAACGGGTCGCGGGCCTGGTCGGCCGACTTGCGTCGGGAGAGACCCTTGGCATCCGCCCTACTCCTCGCAGGGCGGTGGGCCCCGACCTGGGCGCGCTGGTCTACGGCATGGGTGAGCACTGCATGCGCGTAGAACAAGCCACGCTCTGCGTCTGGCCCAAGCGCGGCTCGGGTTCCCGCGACCTGCGCTTCGAGTATCCGAGAAATCCCGAGCCGAACGCCGAAGAGAACCGACTGATCGCGCGCGTGATCGACGGCGTTGGACATGCCTCGAGCTGAACCGCGCTACTCGCCCTTGGGCTTCTGCGCCAGGACGATGATGCTCGGGGAGTTGGGACCGAAGAACACGCCGGGCGTGGCGACCTGACCGCTGGCGTTGCGAATCACGAAGCCGACGTCGTGCAGCAGCTTCCCCAGCTCGTGCAAGCTATATAGCCGCACGGAATAGTTACATTCCTTCGAGCGGCCGTCATCGAGCATCACCGTGCGCTTCACCTTGAGGCGGCTCGTGATCCAGTCCACCTGCGCGTCGTCCATGCAAACGCAGCCGTCGCCCTCGAACCAAACCGAGCTCGGCGTCTGAACCGCCACGTAGTCGCGGTTCACGACGTCCAACAAGAACGTACCGCCAGGCCGCAGGGCCCGAAAGATCCGCTGCGCGACGTTGATGTTCTTCTCTTCCTCGAAGTAGCCGAACGCCGAGCTCCAGCAGTAGACGCCGTCGAAGGTATCTTCGAAGGCCATCTCTCGCATGTCGCCTTGCAAAAAATTGAGCTTCTGCCCGCGCTCTTGAGCGATCTCCTGAGCCTGAGCCAGCATGGTGATGGAGAGGTCATACCCCACCACGGCGTAGCCCCGGGAAGCCAGCTCCACGGCGTGCTCTCCGGAGCCACAAGCGAGGTCCAGGACCACTCCCCCGCGGGCGACGCCCAGAGACCTCTCGATGAAGTCCACCTCTCCCGCGATCTGCGACTGCGTGGGGGTGAAGATCGCGCGACCAAAATCGTCGCCGAACAGCTCCTCCCACCAGGGACGCACCTTGCGCTTGACCTGCGCCTCCTTGACGGCGCGCTCCTTGTCCAGCGCCGAGCGCGGCGGTGGTGGACGCTTGGAGCGCTTCGGCGGCGGAGGAGGCTTCTTGGCGTCCCCATCGGGAGTCGACTCGGGCGAGAGCTCGGCGTCGTCGATTTCCTCGGCCTCGACGTCCTCTAGCGACTCGTCCTCTTCGGCCGAGGGCGGCCGCTCGGGCTCGCTGATGCTGATGATGCGCATCGCCATCAGCGCCGAGGGCGGCGAAGGAGCAACCTCCATCCGGGGCTGACTGATCGGGACTTCGTCGTCCGGAATCGTCACACCCTTGAGGCCCGACGTTGGGGACTCGGTCACCGACTCGGGAGGTGGAGGCTCGGAGGTCGCGTCGAGGGCCGGCGTCGACTCCGGCGCGGTGGCGGACTCTTCCTCCTCCGACAGCGCGGCGCTCTCCTCCTCCTGGTCCAGGGTGCCTTCCCCCACGGAAATGTCTGACGCGTCGCTCGAGCCGTCACCTGCGCCAGCGGCAGGCGCCGAGACGTCTTCCCCGGGGCTCGTCTCGTCGGTAGCTGGCTCGGCCGGTCCTGCTTCGGATGAAGCCGAATCAATGGCCGGGTCGGCGGAGCTGGGATCGGTGGGAGCCGAATCGACGGGAGCGGCGGGCGCTTCGTTCTGGACGACCGTGTCCAGCGCTTCCTCTTCGTCGTCAGGCGTATCCACGTCGACATCGACCTCCTCGACATCGGCCGGCGGAGGTGCGGAGATGCGCCGTCCGGGCGGAGAGGACGCCGAGCGGGGTGGAGGGACGGAAGCCGGACGCGGAGGGGGGCCGGAAGCGGGACGGGCGGGGGGCACCGACGCGGGGCGAGGTGGCGGCACCGACGCGGGGCGAGGTGGCGGCACCGACGCTGGACGACCACCTACCTGAGCGCCGCTTCCGGGAGGATCCAGGGAAGCGTCACCCGAGGGAGGGGCAGAGGCCGAGGTCCCGGCCCCCGCGAGCGGCTCCCCGGTCTCATCGACCACGTCGATGGTGGGAGTCGGAGGGATGACTGGGTCGGCAGCCGCCAAGCGGCGAGCGCTGGGTGGCGGAGGTGGGATGGAACCGCTGCGCGCGGCCGGAATGCTGTCGCTCGACGATCGACGCGGTTTGGGCGGTGGCTTGCTCGACAGGCGCGACTCCACGATCACGTCACTGACCTCTTCATCGTCCAGGTCAGGGATCTCCGGCGGAGCCTCGTCCTCGAGGGACTCGCCCTTGGACTCCGCGGCCGCTGCGGCAGCAGCTTGCTGTCGCTCTTCGTCTGTCATGTAGCCCCAGTCAACGCCTCACCGTAGCGTACGGGACCCACTGGACGCGAGATAGTGACTCCTGGCTCCAACAGCACCACGGCAGTCGAACCTAGATGGAATATTCCAATCTCGTCCCCACGGGAGACCTCGACCTTGGGGTCGATGGTGTGGACCCCTGGAGGCACCGCTGGGTCTGGCAAGACGGAGACGGAGATGCGGCCGACGATCATCGCACCCACCATGACCACGGTGACCCGACCGAGCTGCTCCGTGTCGATGCAGATCGCGACCCGGTTGTTGCGAACGAAGAGGCCGGGCACGTAGCGCTCTCCGATCGAGTTCACCGGATAGAGATCCCCTGGGATACCGCGGACCAAGCTGACGTGACCTGCGACGGGTGAGTGAACACGGTGGTAGTCACGCGGGGAGAGGTACACGACGAAGAACGAGCCGTTGTGGTAGCGCTCAGCGTCGGCTGGAGCGCCCACCAGATCGCCGAGCGCATAGCTCTGCCCCTTGGCGTGGATGCGACCGCCCTCATTGACCCGCCCCAAGGCGGACAGTTGCCCGTCGGCGGGGGAGACGACCGGTGCATCGGACACGCGCCGCGCTCCGTCACGCAACGCGCGGGTGAAGAACGCGTCGAACGAGGGATATGCCGAGGGCGTCGGGAGAGCCTCATCCAGGTCCACCCGATACGCGCGAGCGTAGGTGCCCATCACGACGCGAGAGACGACGTCTGGAAGCTGGGCCTCGGAAAGGCGTCCCATCAGCCCGCTGATGCGGGCGCGGGGCAGGACTCGGATCAACTGTGCGGCAGCGAAACTGGCGGCGCTCACGGGTCGTTTCAGGCCTCTCGGTAGGTCGGGTGGGGGCTGGCTAACTACCGCTCTTGCCCTCCAAGGCAGCGGCGACTCCACCGCCGCGACGCGCTCGGAGAGTTCCGTGCATCGTAGGTTCTAGCGCGGAGAAGAGTCAATCACGGCCAAACCGCTGCGCCGCCTCACACAGCGAGCGATACGCTTCAGCGAGTTCGCCATCAGTGGGCGAGGCCTCGTCGCTGCCGCCGTCCCCACCGCTCGGGGAGGCGCTGGGATTTGACGCGGAGTGTTGCGGGGCACCTCGGGCCTTCCAGAAGCCGCCACAGGCCACGACCTCGGACAGGGGGTCAAGCGCCACCCCAAGGCGGTATGCGGCCTTGCGCGCCTCGGAGCTGCCTGGCCGTTCCGCGCCGGTTCCCAAGCCAAAGCGCGCACGCAGCGCCCACCAGTGCGCGTTCGCGGAGTCCACGTCCTCCAGCCTCGAGACCAACTCCTTCGCGCGCTTCCCGTCCCCCCGGGCGAGGGCCGTGCGGGCGAGTCGCGCCCGCAGGGAGGCGTCGTCTGGCGAGGCGTCGAACATCTTCGTCAGCCGGGACTCCGCCGCTTCCATGTGTCCGCGGTCGAACAGCAAGTCGCCGAGGCGCGCGTAGCGAATCATGTCCTCCGATTGCTGATGACGCTTTCGCACCTCGAGCGGCGTGAGCTTGGGCGGCGGCGCTGGTGCCTCCACGTTCCCCTCCAGCCAGCCTTGCCAGCGTGAATTCCACTCGGAAAGTGAGACCCCGGTCACGCTTGCAAGCGCCGCGTTGGGGCCGCGTTCGCCCACGCCCTTCAGGTCACGTAGCAGCAGGTGGAACGCCGGCATGCCGTTCTCACGCAGCCAGAAGCCCATGAAGCTCGTCACCTCAGCGAAGGCGATGGACGCGGACTCCGGGGTCGGGAGCATGGCGATCGAAGAACCGAGCCCGTTGATCCCCACGGATTTGCCCTGAGCCTGCGCGGATCGGGCGACCCGGTCGTAGTCGGCGTCGTCGAACGGCTGCTTCTCCCTCCAGCGCGTCTCCTCGCGCTTCGCCACCCCCTCCTGGAGCCAGAGCGGCGCGCGATCACGCGTGGCCCGTGACAGCGCCAGGTGGGTGATCTCGTGAGCCAGGGTGTCCTCCCAGGGATACCCCAGGGAAGCGGCGCGAGGGCTGAGCATCGTCACTCTCCCCCAGCGCGCCACAGCCACGGTTCCCGTGGTCTCGGCAGCCTCCAGGGGCAAGCCCGTCACCGCCGCGAGCGAGAACAGATCACGGACCAAATCGATGCGCAACGGACGCGGCATCTTGACGCCGAGGTCCTGCTCGATGCGCGCTCGAGCCTTGTCAGCGACCTCGGCGATCAGCGGAGCCAGCGCCTTGTCCTCGCTGTCCTGCAGGCGCATCCAGACGCCCCGCTCCTTGTCCTCGACGACCAGCCCGCCCACGGTCGTCCCCGTGCAACCATCGGCCACCTCGCGGAAATGTCGCGCCTCCTCGACGTTCGCGAACTGGGGTGACGCCAGGATGGCTTGAGCCGTCTCGCAGTCGCCCAGATACAGGGCGAGGCGAGCTCGTTCGAAGGCCAGGTCGCTGCGTTGCTCCGCGTCTTTCAGCAGCTCCTTCCCACGCTCCACGTCCAGCTCGATGATGGCGTCGGCGACCTGGCGTGGGCTCGTCGCAGAGCTCGCGCTCCCGGCCAGGAAGCACGTCGCCGCGACTACCCCCAGCCAGCGCAGGCGGCGGCGCCCGCCACCGCGCCGCTTTCCACACGGCAACTTGTTGAACCCGCGAGTACTCATCGTAGCAACGATTCCGCGTAGCGCTTGACGGCGGGGGACATACGGCCGGCCTTGGTCTTGCCGAGGCCTTGCATCACTCGGCGCCGGAACGCCTCGGCTCGCTCCGCCTTGGAGCGCTCGGGCACCTCGCCGCCGGTCTGGATCCCTTTGCCGTTGGGTGAACTCTCTTGACTCGGCTGCTTGCTGTCCTGCCCCTGCCCTCCCGTGGTCTGCCCCTTGCTCGCCTGCTCCAGCAGGCGCTGCGCCTCGCGCTGCAGCTCCAGGGCCTTGTCTCCCTGCCCCTTGCCCAGCGCCTTGGCGGCGTCGCGCATGGCAGCCTCCGCGCGCTCCAGCGCCTGAGTCGCGTCTTCGGGTAGGGCAGTCTCGCCCTCCTTTCCGCGCGCGCCGAGGTTGCCCGCGCGTCGCGCCAGCTCTCGCTCACGCTCGCCGGCCTGCTCCAGGCGGTTCTTGGCTTTCTCTTCGGCGCTCTCCTTCAGCTTCTCGAGCGCCTTCTTGGCCCACTCCAGCTCGCGCTTGACCGCGGCCTCCGCTGCCTCGAGCGCGGCACGGTTCTCCATCGAGCCATCTCGCTTCCGCGCGGCATCTTTGAGTGCCTGAAGAGCGCTCTTCCCCGATTCCACGGCATCGGACAGGGACAGCTTCGAGAGCGACTGCGCCATGGCCTCGCCATGTTCCCGCCCCAGCGCGGCGGCGGCGCGCGCGCTGCCCGGGTTGGCGCCAGCCATGGGCAGGCCATTCATGGCCTGACGGAGCTCGTCGGCTCGCTCCTTCGCCTCCTTCTCGAGGTCGCCCATGTCCACGCTCTGCTCCGCTTCGGACAGCGTGCGCTGGACCTGACTGATGCTGGCCGAATGCTCCCGCACGAGCTGACCGAGCTCGTCGGCGAGTTGATTGAAGCGCTCGTCCGCCTGGGACGGTTCACCGGTCTCTTGGCTGCCTCCGCCCGACTCGACACCACCACGCCGCGCGGAACCAAATGACGGATTCGGTCGGCGGAGACGCGCCGCAAGGTGCCGCGCGGCGGCTTCGACCTGGGTCAGCGTCCCTTCGCTGCGCGCGCGCTGGATGCGCCCCAGGTCCGCCTGGGCCACGGACCCGAGGTCCTTGCCCAGCGCGCCGAGCTTTCGCAGCTCCGCGGCGCCTCCGGCCAGCGCCTCGATGGCCGACGCCAGCCGCGTCTCCGCGCCCTGCAGGTCTTCCGAGTCGCGCGCGGCGCTGGCCGCCTGGGCGATCTCCTCAGCGACCGCGCCCAGACGTATGGAGACCGCGCGAGCATCAGCCCCCGCAAAGCGGCGCAGCGAGACGTCCAAAGCGAGCAAGACATCCTCTGCTTGGCGAGTCTCCGAGGCACCACGTGGGGTGAGGCGTTGAAGCACCCGGACCTGCCCCTGGATGAACGCCTCGAGACCTTCAGGGACCTCGAGTCCACCGTAGCTCGACGTCATCACCTCGGCGGTCCGCTCGACCACTCGCTTGACCAGCTCCCGGTCCCGTTTCCTTCGTTCTGCGCGGATCATCGCCTTCGTCTCGCGCTCGCTGTCCAAGCGCCAGGCGACGACGTCGGTGACCTCGTCGCGGATGGAAACCAGCGCCTCGTAGCGGTCCGCTTCGGGCTGACCCACGGTGGGCGGCACGAGCGTGATGGCCTCACTTCGACCCCACTTCGGTCCAGTCACTGGATCGCCATCTCGCGCCTCCACGCGCAACACGATGGGCAAGAACATGCGACGCAGGAACGGGTCGCTCCCCTTCAGCGCGTGAGCTCCGCGCTCTGCGCGGGTTTCGCCATCGAAGCGCCCGAGGACCCGGCGCTCTTCGCGACCGTTGGCGCTCATCACGACATCGATCTGGCGCAGACCGTTGTCGTCGCTGACGTCGTACTCCAGCTCCAGACGGTCGAGCTTGGCGAGTTCCAGGCGCGCAGGAGCCGGAACCGACTTGCCCGCGGAGTCCCGGTAGCTGAGCTTGACGGTCGGGACCTGGTCCGGGATGGCGTCGAGGCTGAGCGCTTCCGGCGCTTCGATCAACACGTCACCGAAGCGAGCCGCGGTGCGCAGCTCCGCGTTCTGCTCCAGGGTGAAGCGCGCAACGACACCGCCGCTACCGTCCTCGACGAACGGGATTTCACGCTGACCGTCGGTCAACACCAGCCGACGCCCCGAGAAACGCGGCTTCCCCCGCACGGTGATCAGCGTGCCCACCGGCTGAGCGGAGAGCGCCTCCGTGAAGAGCAAGCGCTCACTCCGCCGCAGGTAGCTCGGCGGCTGCGCCCGCACCTCGGTGGACTCGAGCCAGTCGACGGGCAGCGGGGCGCGCCCATCGCGAGCCGCCAGCACGTCGAGCCCCTCGACGATGTGCATCGGACCAAACGCCAGGGCAAACGTCGCCGCGGTCCCCAAGAGCACCGCCAGCACCGCGAACACACCAGCCCGGTGCCGCGCGGCAACTTCCACGCGATCCAGGGAAGCTCGCGCCACGAGTCGCTCGAGGTGCGCCCGCGCGAGCACCGGCGACCCCGCGAAGCTGGTGCGCTCGCTGCGCTCGACCAGCCCCAGCGCGCGCTGGGCACGCTCTGCCAGCTCCGGGTCATAGCTGGCGATCACACGGCGGATCAGCCGGCGCGGGCTCAGCGCGATGCGCCGCTCCCGGCGCACCCAGAGTAGCCAGACGATCAGCCCACCCAGCAACACCCCCGCGGCGGCAGCTCGCGCTCCGAGGGTACCGATGCGGGCGAGGTGGGCGCAGCCGAAGAGCGCCAGCAGGCCCGCCGCGAAAACCAGCCAGCGACGCGCGACGCGGGTGCGCTTGCGCCACACGTCACCGAGTCGAAACAGGCCAGCAAGGGGCATACGGGTCGAAGCTTACACGCGTTGGGACGGCCTCGCCCGCCCCAGCTCAAAGCAGATGGCGAGCCTTGATCTGCAAGTAGTGGTTGATGAGCGCGGGGGTCAACTTGCTCGGCAACGTGTCCAGCACGAGCGCGCCGGAGGCGCGCAAATCCCGGATCACCTGGTCGCGCCAACGCAGCATCTCCGCCGCCGCACCCCGCACGTACAGGGAGTCGCTCCCCCCCTGGCTGCCGAGCAGCCGCTCCACCTCGGCGTCACGGAACAGCACGAGGAGCGGGAGGTGCAGCCGCGCGATACCTCGAGTCCGCTTGACCAGCGTCTCGGCCACGGCGTCGTCCAGCACCTGGGAGAAGAGCACGACCAGCGAGCGCTTTCGGACCTTGAGCGCGAGGTACTCGAAGGCGGCGTCGTAGTCCGGCTCCACGAGCCGCGGGTGCAGGTCGTAGCTCGCCTGGATCAACCGCCGCGCCGCCCGACTGCCGCTCTCGGGTGGGACAAAGGACCGCACCGTCTCGTCGAAGCCAACCAGGCCAACGCGATCCCCTCCGCGCGTGGCGATGTGGGCCAGCATCAGCGTGGCGTTGAGCGCGTGATCGAAGCGCGCGATGCCGTCACTCTCCGCGGTCATCAAGCGCCCAGCGTCCAGCATGAACATCAGGTTCTGATTGCTCTCGAGCTGGTACTCGCGCGCGATCAGGCGCTGGCGACGAGCCGTCGCCTTCCAATCCAGCGCTCGGTACTCGTCGTCTCGGGTGTACTCGCGGAGCCGCTCGAACTCGCTCTCGCCGCCCTTGAGCTTGGTCGCTCGAACCAGCGCGAACTCGCGATCCTGCCGCGCCAGGAGCTCATAGGTACGAATGGACTGCAAGTCCGGATAGACCTTGACCAGGCTCTCCGCCGGCAAGTTCAACTGGCGCAGCCACAGGCCGAGGGGTGAGGCATAGCGGACGTGGTGAGCGCCGATCTTGTGCGCGCCGCGCCGGTGCGGCTCGATGTGGTAGGTCAGCTCCTCACGGCTCCGACCGGGAACGCGAACGCGCAGCGGGAGATCGCTGGAGGTCGCGTCCTCGAACAGATCTTCGGTGACCCAGAGGTTCAAGCGACGCCGAGACAGGTTGCGGACGCGCAGCCGCACTGGGTTTTGTCTCCCCAGGGAAAAAACTGGTCCCAGCTCTCGGCTCACCTGCACCAGCGGCTTGATCGACAACAGCAGATCGACCAACGCCACCGCCACGATGGCGGCGTCCGCAGCCAGCATCGGCATCAACATGCTCGGGTCGAAGAGCGTGAGCACCGCCAGCACCAGCGGGATGATCAGCAAGATCACTAACGGTCGGTTGGGGAGCATACGTCAGCCGTCGGCGGTCAAGCGGCGGTGCGAGGCACGGGAGCCTCCCGCAGGATCCCCTCCACGCAGTCGTCGGCGGTAGTGCCTTCGAGCTCGGCGTCGGGGTGCAGGATCAGGCGGTGGCGCAGCACGCCAGGAGCGAATGTCTTCACGTCGTCAGGCACGACGAAGTCGCGGCCCTCTGCGGCGGCGCGCGCCCGAGCGGTGGTCAGCAAGCCGATCGAGGCGCGGGGCGATGCCCCGAGGTAGACCGCGCGGTGGCTGCGTGTGCGCGCGACTATGTCCGTCACGTAGGCCACGATCTCTGGATCCACACGGATCGTATTGAGGGTCGCCTGCATCTCCAGCAGTTGCTCGACGCTGAGCACCGTCTGCAGACCCACACGGTCGAGGTTCGCGGGATCGAAGCCGTGCAGGTAGTTGGTGAGGATCTGTTGCTCCGCGGCCTGAGACGGGTGGGTGACGTGGACCTTGATCAGGAAGCGGTCCAGTTGCGCCTCGGGCAGCGGGTACGTGCCCTGAGACTCGACCGGGTTCTGCGTCGCGATCACCAGGAACGGCTCGGGTAGCGCGCGGGTCTCGCCATCCGCAGTGACACTGCGATCCTGCATGGCTTCGAGCAACGCGGATTGCGTCTTGGCCGGCGCGCGGTTGATCTCGTCAGCCAGCAACAGCTGTGTGAAGACCGGCCCCGCCATGAACAGGAACTGCCCCTTCGACTGGTCGAAGACGTTGCCGCCGGTGACGTCGCTGGGCATCAGGTCTGGGGTGAACTGGATGCGCTTGAAACCGGCGCCCATCACATGACTCAGGGCGCGCACGAGCAACGTCTTCCCCAGGCCAGGAACGCCCTCGATCAACACGTGCCCACGGGCCAGCGCTGCGGTCAGGACATGCTCAACGATGTCGTCTTGCCCGACCAGCACCCGAGACATCTCGGTCACGACGGCGCGAAACGACTGACTAAACTCGGCAACGTTCAACGAATTCCTCCCGTGTCGGCCAGGAGCGCTTCGAGCTCCCGCATCAACTTCAAGTCCTCTGCCGGCTCTCCAGGAGCCGTGTAGGCATCACGCGCCGACTCGCACTCGACGAGGATCCGCATCACCTCGCGCTCGTCGCGGCCTGTCCGCGCGGCAATGGCTCCAGCGAGGGGCAGCAAACCGCGGCGTTGCCCCCCCGGCTGACAGCGCTCGCGCAGGCGCTCGAGCGCCCAGCCGGCGTACATGCCCAGGGCCATGCGCGATGCGCGCGCCTTCGCGTACTGGCTCCCGAGCGCCTCGACGTGTTCACGGAACGCTCGTCGATGCGCTTCGGGAGGATCCCTGGGCCGCGCGAAGTGGCGCCCCTTCCACCAGAACAGCACCCCCATGACCAGGAACAGCTGCAGCAAGAACGGGTTCAGCTTTCCGTGCCCGACGGCGGCGAACGGGCTCTCCTCCCCGATCCCGCTCCAGGTGTCGATGAAGACCACCACCGACGGCGTGCCGAACATCAGATCCATGACCACGTGGGCGTGGTCGTCGCTGACCATGGACACGTTGCTGATCAGATCCGAGCTCGGCAGCACCACCACGCTGCCCAGACCCAGGTTTCGCGCGACCGCATAGGGCTGCGTGCCGCCACCGCCCGAGGCCTGGCACTCGAGGATGGGCCAGTAGCTGCGGTTGCTGGTACCGAGCACCTCGTTCGTGACCGCGGTCAGCTTCTCACCGGTGTAGTCGGGATAACCGGCGGCGACTTGCAGCTTGTCGCAGGGCGCCGCGAGTCGACCAACCGAGAGCTCGGCTTCGGGCAGGTCACTGTCGAGCGCGACCACCAGGCGTCCCCCGCGCCGCACCCAGGCCATGATGCTCGTCCACTCGGAGCTCTCGAGATCCGTCGGACCGTGGACGACGAGGGTATGGACGTCCTCCGGAATGGTCTCGACCTTGGTGTCCATGTGGCGAACCTCCGAGCCGCGCTCGACGAGCAGGCTCTGCAAGATCGAAACGCCGCTCGGGCTGGTGTCGCCGCTGGCGGTGGACTTCGGTTTGCTGGGGCTCCCGCTGGAGCTGCAAGCCACGAGCGGACTCGCCACGCACAGCGCCAGGAGCAGCGCGGCCACCCTTCCCAGTACCGGGAGGATACGCTCCATTACCCTGCGAAAACCGTCGGCCCCAGACTGGGCAGCACCGAACTGCACCGCCTCGACCTCCCGGGCGCTGGCGCGAAAGGCCGCCTGAAGCTGCGGGTGCTCTCGCAGGTGCCTGGCATACTCACCGTTGGTGCGGCTGTGATGCAGCTCGATCAAGCCGTTGCCGTCGAGGTAGCGCAGGAGCGCGGCGTGGGCGCTGCTCATCGCCTGGTCGTAGTCCCCCGCCTGAGCGGCCGCGCGCGCCAGGGCGAGCAGGCGGTCGACGTCGGTCTCCACGATCGAGCGCTTGGGGCGCGGAACGAACTCATCACCCTCATCGATGGGCGCGGGGTCATCCGCCTTCTCCGCCACGTCCTCGCGGCGGAAGTTTCGCGCAACGGAGAAGATCAACAGCAGCGCCAGCCCGATCAGCAGAGCCCAGAACACCACCGCCGCGGCGCCGCTCATTCCGCTGGACACGCTGGGCGCCGACGGCGACGCCTTCGGCTCGTCCGGCTTCTCTTCGCCGCGCCTCGTGGTGCGCTTGGCCCCTCCCCCCCCGAGCAAGCTGCCCTTGTCCTCGATGGGTGGCTTGTCACAGGCGGCGGCGAATCCCGGGCAGCGCGCCTTCGCGGCCTCCTTGAGCTTGCACAGATGATACTCACCGCTGCGGACGCGGTACTCGAGGTCACGACAGTAGTCGTAGTCGTCGTCGCCCAGGATCTTGCTCAGATCGCCTTCCACCTCCCGCTTGCGAGAGCGGGCCATGTCCTTCTGATAGTCGTAGCCCGGATCGTCGTCGTACGGACTGGGATACACGTTGCCCGGAGGTAACGCAGGTTGCCCTGGCTCGTCATCCCCGTCGTCGTAGTAGTCGTCGTCTGGGTCGTACTGCACGGAGCGCGGGTTCGGGGGTGAGGGATCAGTCGCCGCGTGCGATTGCTGGCCCCATGCCCCCCGGGAAAGGCCGCACAGCACGGCGACCAGCGAGAGCAGCCACAGAGCCCTCACAGCGCCTCCTCCGCGCGCGCACGGATCGCCATGAAGCGCACCTGGATGTCCCAGCCATCGCGGCGAGTACGTGCGTCGATGTACGACAGGAAGCGCGTCGTGGCGCAGAACACCAACGAGGCGAAGAAACCCAGCAACGCGAACAGCGAGCCACCGTCTTCGAACAGATCCCCGAAGGGCAAACCCAGCTGAAAGACGTCCTCCAGCAGCGCCTGGCCGATCACCTCGGCGCCGATCACGAAGGTCAACGTCGACGCGCCGAGCACCAGCAACATCGCGAAGGTCGCGCCGGTGTAGTTCTCCGAGAAGCGCGACGAACGCTTGATCGCAGCGCCAGCCGTAGCCCCCTCGAGCAGCGATGCCTCGTGCACGTGAGCCATGCGCACCCAGACGATGGGCAGCGCGATCACCACCATCGCGGACAGCGCCATCAAGAAGCGCGAGAGGAAGAGGCCGCCGAGGTACGAGCCCAGGCGCGAGAAGAACTGACGCGTCACGGCGCCGAAGCGCACGTCGCGCTCGAACATCAACCGCCCGGCGGCGACCGTGAAGATCCCCTGTACGCCGCTTCCGAGCAGCAACGCCCAGCACCACGTCCAGAACCAGCTGAGCTCGAGGAAGCGCTGTGCGGCCCACAACAGCAGGACCAGCGGCAACGCGAACATCAAGAACAGCTTCAGGTAGAGCATTCCCCCCAGTCCGACCACGTAGCGAAACGCAAGATCCGTGACTTCGAGCAACCCGCGCTTGCGGATCTCGACGTTCGCCTTCTCGACGTTCATCCGCCTTGCCTCGGGGAAGCAAACGAGGGAGGCGGAGCCGAGACGGGTGGTGTCGACATGCGCGAGCTCGGAGGCGGTGAGCTCATCCTGGAGCTCGGCGGCGGAGCATCTGCGGAGTCCCCGCGCTTTCGTCCTGGCTTGGCCTTGACTGGTCGCGTCCTCTGGCGCCCGAACAGCAGCAGGTACAGCAGCACCAGGATGGTCATCACGCCGGCGAAGCCCCACTTGACCGGCGGTGGGATCGACGACGGTGACCAGAACCCCTCGATGAAAGCCGCGATCAGCAGCATGAAGGCAGCTCCGCTGATCTGTGCGAACAGCTCGGGCGCCCGACGTCTGAGCGACGCCGTGCGCGTCAAGCCGTCGGTTCGCACGAGCGCGTAACCCATCTGCAAGCCCGCGCCGCCAGCGATCACGATGGCATTCAGCTCGAACGGGCTGTGGCCGCACACGAAGGTGAGGATGTTGACGCCATGCCCGACGTGCATCACGTGACCGAGCACCGTACCCGTTACCAGGCCGTTGTAGACGAGGAAGAACATGCTGCCGAAGCCGAACAGGATCCCCGTGGAAAAGCAGCGGAACGCGATGCCGACGTTGTTGTGGACGTAGAAACCCGCCATCGCGGCGTCCGCGCCGGTCGCACGGCCGTCGTCGAAGCCGTGGGAGTAGGCCTCCTCCATCCCCCGCAGCATGCTGCGCGGCAGGATCCCCTCGGCGAACTCGGTCGAGTGCAGCGCCCCCAGGATGCCGACGACGAACGGCAAGTAGAAGAGCACGAACGCCAGCAGGTTGAAGCGCCAGTTGGCGCGGAACGCGCGGGGGAAGCCGAACAGGACCAGCTCCCACAGTGCCCGGAGCCGATACGGCTTCGGCGCGTACAGCACGTTGTGGGCCCGACTCGCGAGCACGTCCAGGTGTCCGGTCACGTCAGCGCCGATGCCCAGTGAGCGCGCGCGCATCAGGTCTGCACAGATGCTGCGGTAGAGGGCGGCGATGCGGCTGATCGTGGCCGGCGGGAGACGATGCAACCCCTTGTCGACCAGGAGTCGCTCGAGCTCGTCCCAGCGCGCGGAGCGCTTCGCTACGAACTCATCGCGCCCGATCATGGCCAACCCTGCCCAGGTTGAGGCGGGGGCTGGAACCCAGGCCCGTAGTCGGCCAGGTTGGGCGTCGGACGTGGCGGTTGACTCTCTTCCGGCAGCACGCCTCTCGTCTCGCGGAAATAGAGCAGGCCGAGGAAGCGAGCGGCGCTGCGATAACGCAGGCCGAGCCGATCCGCGAGGGTGGGCGCGACCAGGTCGGCCAGCTCTTCCTGACGGGCCGGAGAGAGCTGCCCGAAGCGGCCGACGAAGAGCTCCAGTGCTTCCACCTCGTCGGCGCTGAGCCCGGGACGCGCGGGAATCCTCGACAGCTCCTTCGCCGTGGGTGGCGGATGGATCATCAGGGGCTCGCGCACCCTCGAGGACTCCTCGCTGACCACCAGCGTCCCCGCGACCATGTCGCCCAGGCGTCGGAAGTAGCGATCCCGACCCATCACGATCATGCCGACGAGGTAGAAGTTCGGCAGCAGATCTGCGCCCCGGAGCAGGTTACGCAGCAGGCTGTCAGAGAACGACAAGGGTACGCCGCTCTGCTTGACCACGCGCAGTCGCAGAGCGCGCTTGCCCAGGCTGCGCCCCCCCATCAACGTCTCGCTGACCACGTAGTAGAACCATTCCACAAGGAAATATAGGGTCAGGAGCAGACCGATGCCCACGCCGCCGATCCCCTCTTCACCGAGGCTCGCTCCACCGATCAGCGCCAGGAAGCCGAACACGCTGATGATGACCGCGCGCACCATCAGGTCGACCAGGTAGGCGGCGGCACGCCGCGCCGGGCCGGCCGTGCGGTAGCGGAAGCGGACGTGCTCGGGGGTCTCGACGTCGGCGGTGGTGTCGAGAGGGTCCGCTTCCTCGTCGCGGGTCGTGGGACTCCTCCGCGCCAGTTGTGCCTGCATGCCCGCCATCGTGCGCCCGGGAGCCTAGCAGGTTGCCCGGAGACTTCGTTCGTTCGCCAGCTCGTCGCGCCCAAGCGGCTAGATCCAGCCTGCAGGAGCGGCTTCCGAGCGCTCGCAGCCTGTCGGCCTCCCAGCGCGCTCGCCCTTCCAGCGCGCTCGCCCTTCCAGCGCGCGCGCCCTCCGGCGCAGTCGCCCTCCGGCGCAGTCGCCCTCCGGCGCAGTCACCCTCCGGCGCAGTCACCCTCCGGCGCAGTCACCCTCAACCCGGCTGCCGCCGGTGAGGCAGAGCCGGGACTCAGAATGCGTAGCTCTCGGCCACGATCACGTCGGTGCTCGCGATCATGTCGTGGAGGCAGCGCCGCTGCTCCGTGAAGATGAGCAGCGCATCCACCAGCCCGATCGCGCTGACGATCTGGGACGCGAACGCGATGATCCAGTTTCGCAACACGACACCGTACAGGAAGTCGACCGGACTGCCGTCTTGACGCACGACCTTGATCTTCATCGTACGCTTCCCCACGGTTTGTCCGGTCTTGACGATGCCGAACCACTGGTAACCCGCCATCGCGAGCAAGCCGAAGAACATCACGATCGCGCCCAGGATGATCGCGATCTCCTCGTTCGAGCTCATCCCGATCAGGAAGATGATCAGGCCAGGCGCCGCGGCTGCCAGGTCACACAACCCGTCGATGAGCTTGGCCAGGAAGCGCGTCCCACGCTCCGCTCGAACGAACATCGAGCTGCTCGCCGGGGAGGCGAAGGAGAAATCCGGTCCTTGGGGAGCAGCGTAGGGGTTGTAGCCGGGTTGAGCCATCGAATCACCTCATCAAGGTCATTCCCGTGCGTCAATGCAGACGCTGAGAGGAGTGGTCTACGCACACTCGCCCACTGAGCTTCCCTGACCCGCACGATCCATGCTCTGGGCGCAGCTTCGGAGCGGCGCTATCCTGGGGGTCGATGCCCAGCGTTGAATCCACGGCGCCTTCTGGCTCGTTGAAGCATCGGCTTCTGACGCTCAGCGAGCTCGAGCTGCGAGCGCGCTGGCTCCAGGCCGAGCTACCGGGCTGGGGACCCCAGCTGGCAAGTCGCATCCTGAACGAGCTGGCGGGGGAGTGCGAGGCCGCCCACAGTCGGGCGCGGGAAGCGATGGTAGCCGTGGCGCTGTGTCTGGTGCGAATGGCCGACGAGCCGTGGCTGCGTGAGCTGTCCAGGGAGACGAGCTCAGCACGACTCCTGAGCCTCGAACGCCTGCTGCGCCGGGGAGAGATCGCGCCGGAGGAGCAGGCCGAGCTCGACCAGCTGCGGGTGCCGGACTACGGCGCGGGGCGCGAGCTGTCCCTGGGAGAGCGGCGAGCTCTGGCGCGCCGCCCCGAGCGGCGGCATTTCGACCGCTTGCTGGGAGATCCTCACCCCATGGTCGTGCAGATCCTGCTGCGCAATCCTCGGCTCACCCTGGACGACGTGGTGCGCATGACCAGCCGGCGGCCGGCGAACCGGCGGGTGCTGAGGGAGATCGTCACCTCTTCGCGCTGGGTCGCCCGAAGTCGGGTGCGCCTCTCGGTCTTGCTCAACCCCGGCGCGCCCGACCCGCTGGTGATGCCGTTCCTCCCGCTCTGCGGTCGCCAGGAATTGCAGGAGCTGATCGACAGCAGTCGCCTGCCGCTGGTGCGTCGAGCCACCGCCCACGAACTCCTGGAGCGCCGGCCGCCCATGGCCGAGCCCGACGCGCTGGACGTGCACTGAGCCGCTTGCGAAGCGCCCGGGCGCTGGGACTCGAAGCGCGAGGTCGGTCGCCAGATCCGCGGACGCTCGGCGTGCAGATCACTCGGCGGCTTCGGCCTCGGGCTGCTTCTCCTCGGCGCCGCACGAGATCGCCAGCAGCTCGACGATGTCCAGCTGCTTGATCTTGTCTTCCTTCTCCTCGGCCTTGATGCCGTCGGTGAGCATCGTCATGCAGAAGGGGCAGGCAGACGCGATGGTGTCCGCGCCTGTCTCGAGCAGCTGCTTGGTGCGCTTGATGTTCACGCGATCCTTGTTCTGCTCCTCCATCCACATCTGGGCGCCGCCGGCGCCACAGCACAGGCCCTTCTGCTTGGTCCAGTACTCCGGCTCGACCAGCGTTACCCCGGGGATCCCCTCGAGGATCTTCCGCGGGGGATCGTAGATGTCGTTGTAGCGTCCGAGGTAGCAGCTGTCGTGGTACACGACCTTGGCGTTGACCGACTTGCCGGGCTTCAGCTTGCCCTCCGCGACGAGGCCCAGGAGGTAGTCGGTGTGGTGGACGACCTCGTAGTTGCCCCCGAAGTCGGGGTACTCGTTGGCCAGCGTGTTGAAGCAGTGAGGGCAGGTGGTGATGATCTTCTTGATCCCGCCTTGCTCCTTGTAGCCGTTCAGGGTCTCGATGTTGGCCTCGGCGAGGGTCATGAACAGGTACTCGTTTCCGGCCCGGCGGGCCGAGTCACCGGTGCACGTCTCCTCCTGACCGAGCACCGCGAAGTCGACGCCCGCCTGTCGCAGCAGGGCCGCCGTCGCGCGTGAGATGCGCTTCGCCCGGTCGTCGTAGCTCGCGGCGCAGCCGACCCAGTACAGCACGTCGGCGTCCGGCTTGTCGGAGGCCAGCGGGATATCGAGCCCCTCCGCCCAGTTCGCGCGGTCCATGCGCGAGAGGTTCCAGGGGTTGCCGTTCGTCTCCATGCCGTCGAAGGGACCCTGCAATTCCGCAGGGAATTCGCCCTGGATCGTCACGAGGTTACGCCGCATCTGCACGATCTTGTCGACGTAGGTGATCATGACCGGGCACTGCTCCTCGCACGCGCGGCAGGTGGTGCAGGCCCAGAGAACGTCCTCGTGAATGACGCCGGGGACCAGGTTCAGGTCCTCGAAGACGTGCTCGCCGTCGCTCGGCTTCTCGGCAGCCTCGGCCTCGGCGCTGGCTTCTTCGGAGGTCTCCTCGGCGCTCTCCTCACCCCCATCCTCGGCGCCCTCCTTGGGTCGAAGATCATCGAGCAAGACGCGGTTGATCTTCGTGACTTCCATCACCTCGTCTTGGCGGTGATACAGGTGGTCCCGCAGATCGAGCGTGAAATGCTTGGGGCTCAGGATCTTACCTGTCGTTGCCGCAGGGCAATTGTCCGAGCAGCGCCCGCACTCGGTGCAGGTGTAGAAATCGAGCACGTCCTTCCAAGAGAAGTGCTGGATGCGAGCGTAGCCAATGGGCGCGGCGTGCATGTCGTCGGACTCCATGCCCTTCTCCACCATCGCCATGAGCTCGTCGGAGTTCTTGGCCATGGGACGCAATCGGCCCTTGGGGGTGAGATCGCTCAGGAAGACGTTCTGCATCACCGTCAGGATGTGGAAGTGCTTCGAGTAGGGCAGGATGTTGAGGAAGATCAGCACCAGGCTCGCGTGGGTCCAGAAGCCGATGTGAGCCAAGATGACCAGGGCCCGAGGCGAGAGTCCCTGGACGGCGAGGGCCGCGGCGGAACCCGCCGGCTCCCAGGCGCTGAAGTGAACGGCCTGGGGAACGTGGGAGCCGAGGGGGGCGATGATGGTCTCGATGCGACCGCAGGTGGCGACCATCTCTCCCGTCGCGTTCGCGCACACCGCCGCGTGCTTCACCTGCAGCACCTGCGCGGCACCGTCGTAGAAGATGTCCGCCAGCATCATCGTGATGATGATGCCGAGGATCAGCAGACCCTCCCAGCTGAGAGCCATGCGCTTCTGCTTGTTGATGGTGCGGTAGTAGACGAAGACCAGCGCGCCCAGCACCACGAGTGAGGCGAGGACGTCCTTGAGCAGGTTGTAGATCTTTCCGAGCGGAACCCCACCCACGCCCTCCGGTCCCAGGATGAAGAGGTTGAATGTCGGATCGAAACCTCGCCCCCAGAGGATGATGGAGCGCGCCAGCAGCAGGACGAACCCGACGAAGATGAGCTGATGCGCGAGGCCCGCCGCCAGGTAGTAGCGCATCTTCTTCTGGAAGAACGCATACACCCAGACCGCCTTCAGGCGTGCGCCGACGTCGGATACTCGGCTCTCGTGAGTTGGGCCGCCCACCTTCAGCAGCGCGAGACGACGATGCGCGCTCCAGGCGAACATCGCTAGCAAGCTGAGGATGACTGCGGCCATTACGATGGGGTTCATCAGGACCTCTCTACACGCCCTTCAGGGGAGAAGGCGAAGCTGTCAGGAACACGCGCGACTTGGCGCAGAAGTAACGGGAACGAAGCCTGGCTGCCAAGGCAGGAACCATCGCGTCCTCGGGGGACCCATGCCGGTGGTTCAGGCAGCAGGCCGCGTGGTGTCTTAGGGGTTAATGCTGCCGCGCGTCAATCCGGCTCGCAAATTTGTTGGACAAAGTGCGGTGCAGGCTGCAGCTGCGCTGACGCAGGCCTCAGCCGCGACCAGAAATCCTGAGGAAGATCAGGAAGATCACATACAGCACAACCGCCACGGCGAGCAGCTTGACCCAACCCGCCAAGCCCGGTTTGGGCGCTGGCGCCGGCGGGGGAGTCAGCGGTCGTTCCTCGATCACCCGCGTCACCCCTGG
Source organism: Polyangiaceae bacterium (assembly GCA_041389745.1). Classification (GTDB taxonomy): domain Bacteria; phylum Myxococcota_A; class Polyangia; order Polyangiales; family Polyangiaceae; genus JAHBVY01. The sequence goes on along the minus strand of JAWKRF010000014.1, from coordinate 136,695 downwards.
CTCCGCTTCGTCCGCGCATTTGATCCGCAGCATCAAGTTGCCCCGCGGCAAGTCGCTGCCCTCAGGCGCCAGCCCGCCGTGAGCAGGCACCCGGATCACCAGCGAGCGCGCCCCCGAGGAAGGCGGACCGTCGTCGCAGCGAACGGGCAGCTTGACCTGAACCAACTCAGGCAGCTCGCGTCGACCTCGGGTGCTGACTGCTCCAGCCCGCTCGCACGCATCGCAGCCACCTCCGCCGCAGGCGGCGCAGCTCAGGTTGCGAGGCAGCTCGAACTCGATGCTGGCGCCTTCCTCCAGCCACTCCCTCGCGACTTGGATGCGATGCTCCACGTCCGGGCCTCGTGGCCCGTCGGTCGCGTGCGTCACCTTGCCAAGAACCTGCGCCCCCACGATCTGGGAAGCGTACCTCAGGACACCCGCTCTTTGGCCGCAGAATCTCGGAAAACCCGTGCGCAAGCGCCGTCGGATCCCGTTCGGCAAGCAGGGCGTTCACTCGCAACACGGCTGTGTCGCGGCACAGGCTGCGTCGCGGCAGGGCTGTGTCGCAGCAGGGCTGTGTCAGGGCTCAGGGCTGTGTCAGGGCTCAGGCCGAGTCGGGGCTCGCCTGGGTGAGTTCTTGGAGCACCTCGTTCAGCACGCGCTCCACGAGCTGATGCTCTTCGGGTGACGGCTCCCGCGCCAGGTCGACACGGAATCCATCCTGATCCTGGGCAACGCTGCGCAGCAACCCAGCGGGCAAGCGCTGGGACAGCGCGCTCGCAACCGCTTGCAGCAACCCAGTATCCCCAAAACACCCACAGGGCCGCTCTTCCTCGAGGGCCTCGAGGTGCTCGGTGGCGATATCCGCATCCGGATGTCCAAGAGGCAGGAGATCGAGCGCGGCGTCGAGCTTCCCCGAAGCGGCTTCGTCACCCGCGTGCTGAAGGAGCACGCCCTGGGTCACCAAGCAACTGCCGAGCAGCTCCGGCTCCTTGGCGTCACGCGCCGCTTCGACGGAGCGCTCCATCAGCTCCCTGGACTCGGCGTCGTCACCAATTGCCGCACGGTACTGGGCGTGACGAGCCAGCCCGAGCGCCAGGACGCGCGGCCCCTCCTCGGCGAACTTGGCGGCGCTCTCGAACGCGCCAACCGCTTCCTGGGTGCGCCCCTGGGCCGCGTGCGCTTCGGCCAGCGCCAGCTGGATGTCGGCCTGACCGAGCGCGTCTCCGGCCTTCTCGGCCAGATCCGCGAGGATTCGTAAGGTGCGCAGCTGCGCCTCGTCGTCTCCTGCCTCGGCGGCGGTGCGCACCGTCTGGGCGAGCAGCGCTCGGCGCAACGCATGGTTCTCGCCCAGGGTCTCGCGCACCAGCTCCTCGATATCGGAGAGCGCCAGCAGCGCCAGGGGAGGAGCCGACTGGCCGACGCGCTCCAGCGCTGCCTCTCCCAGGGTCTGCACCAGCTCATCCGGGAGACTCATTTCTTCAGGGAATGATGGCTCTACCGGGCTATACGCCTTGACCACGAACGCCCTGAGCGCGAGTGCCGGCGCCACGCCGGCATCACCCAGGGAAGCCAGAGTCTGGACGGCGCCATCGACCAACGCCAGCGCCTCCTCGATCTCCCCTTGCTCGAACAGCACGCCGGCGAGCGCGGTGTTCCCGGTGGCGGCAGCCTGGCTGAGCTCACCATAGGTGTCGCCCAGGTCGCTCACCAGATCGCGCAACACCCGCTCGGCCTCCCCCAGCTGTCCCTGACGATCCAGGGCGGCGCCGAGCTGAAACAGGTAGCCGAAGCGCGCAGCTTGCTCCTCCTCGTTCTGCGGCACCACGCGCGCTGCCGCGCGGAGAGACATCAACATCTCTCCGGGCTTGCCCGCGGCGTGGAAGAACTGAGAAGCTTCGAAGTGGGCGCGGCAAGCGCGGCCGCTCTGGGCGCCGTAGGTCTGCACCGCGATCTTTGCGGCGTCGGTCACGATCCGTTCGCCAGAGAGCGGGTTGCCACGTTGGAGCGCTTCAAGAGCGCGCTGAAGGGCCGACATGAGGGTCGGCATGTTGTGCCGAGTCGGGCCGCTTGCCAATGCCGCGGGAGTCAGAACCGCCCAACTCGCTGGATACTGCAGCCTCGGCGGTGCGCAACCCACCCAGTGCCGCCGCGAGAATGCTCTGTCCAGGGAAGACGCTGTCGCCGACCAGGTAGAGGCCGGGTTCCAAGCAGAGCGGCCCCAGGCGCCGGTAGTTGGAGAGGCCCGCGCGCCGCGGGACTCCTCCCACGTAGCCAGCGAAGCGTCCGGTGAATCGCTCGAATGTGCGGGGGCTGGCGGGCATCGCGCCGAGCACCGCGCTCGCCAGCTCCGGCGCGCGCAGCTCCAGCGTCTGCCGCAGTCGTCCCTGAATCTCGCGAATGGCTCGCGCGCGGGCGCCGGCGTCGAGGCTCCGCAGCCAGCTCAGCTCCACGTGGGTGGAGAGGGTCGCGCTGCGCGGGGCGCCCGCGGCGTGCTCTCGAGCGTCGCTCACCGAGCAGAACACATGATTTCCCCGCGTAAATTCCTGGGTCGTGTCGCCCACCAGCTCCAGATGAAAGGCTCGCGCCGGCAACGCCGCTGCCTCGAGTCGCAGGTAGCTCATCACGGCGCCCCAGCCGGTCTCCACCGCCGCGCTCAGGTCGTCCAGCTGCCTGGTCTGGCGACCAAGCAGCGCCGCCAGGTCCTGCGGCAGCAAGTTCGCGATCACGCAGCGCGCCAGGTAGCTGCCGTGGCGCGTCTGGACCTCGAAGCCGCCATGGGGAGAGCGACGCAGGCTCTGCACCCGACAGGAGAACCGCACATCGACCCCCCGCCGCTCCAGCGCCTCGCACACGGCGGTGGCTAGCTGGCCAATGCCCCCCACGACGTGCCCTGTTCCGCGAAAGCAGTAGTCCATCGCAGCCAAGGCGAAGGGCGCCTCCGCGCTCGCAGCGTCCGTCTGCACCGTGATCTGGCACACCGCGTTCAGGTAGACCCGCAGGGCGTGGCAGTCGGTCAGGCGATGCCGCTGGAGGAGCTTCTCCAGGGGTTGTCCCAGCAGCGGCAAGAGTCGCACGTAGGCCGGAGACTGCAGCGAGTGCCTCCACAGGGCAGCGCCGCTGAGCGGCGGCAGCAAGCTGGGTGAATCGAACAGCTCCCAGAGTGCGTCGGCGACGCGCTTCTGCTCCGCAAAGAAGCGCCTCAGGCTGATGGCATGAGCCGGTTCGAGCGCACACAGCGCGTCGATGAAGCGCTCTCGCGAGCGCCACACGGGTAGCACCAGGCCCGGCCCACGCAGCTCGATCACCGGGTCCAGCGCCTCGAAGACCACGTCGAGCTGGAGCTCTCGCCGCCAGCGCTCGAACAGCTGCCCCGCTCCGAGACCGCTGAAGAGCGTGGCGCCGGACTCGTAGCGCTGGCCCCCACGCTCGAAGCTGCTGGCGCAGCCGCCAGGATAGCGCAGCGCTTCGCACAAGACGACGCGCTCAGCGCGCCCCAGCAGTCCGACCGCCGCACCTAACCCCCCGAACCCGGCCCCGATGATCAGGCAGTCGACCTGGTGTGGCGCCCCCTCGGGGCTCTGGGCGCGACGGCTGGGCATCGAGGAGGCCGTAAGACCGCCTACCCAGCACGTCCAGCCTCGGCAGACGCGCGAGCCCGCTCGACGACCAGCAGGCGGTTGTTGATTGGCAGGGAGTTCTTCAACACCCCGCTAGAGTTCGAAGATCAGCTTCTGCTGCTCGTCGTCGGCCTTGAACCGAATCCGCGAGGCAAAAGTCTTCGGACCAACCCGAGCGCCGAGCGTCACCTCCAGCGGCGGCTGTGAGGTGCCGAGCTTCTCCACCCGGATCACGACCTGGTACTCACCTCGCGCCGGCTCTCCCTGATCCAGGAAGACGTTCTCGATGTTCTGCCCCAGGCACTCGTTGCGCGTACCTGGACAGTCGCGCTCCTTGACCAGACCGTCTTCGCTGACGCGACCGACCTCCACCAGCTCGCCGCTGGGATCCGTCACCTCGAGGTCCACGTCCGCGTCCGCCTCGTTCCAGGCGATGGTGAACTGCACCAGGCCGGTGTGCAGACCGCAGCCCTCGTCGAGCACTCCGTTGCAGTTGTCGTCGATGGCGTTGAAGCACAGCTCGGGACCGCTGGGCACGCAAACCCGCTCCAGCACGACGCCCGGCGGCAGCGACACGTCGGCGAGCTCGAGCTTCCGGGTCGACTCCGTGCTCGCCGCAGGGCGCGCGGGACTACACGCCTCGGCGACCACGAACAGCGCCAGGGCGCCGAGCAGGAGCCTGGGCGCCCTGGTGACGGAGGCTTTCGAGGGGAAGGTCACGGAGCGCCGACTCTAGCACGCGCCCCGTGACGAGAACTCCGTTTGGATGCTGAGCCAGGACGCTCAGTCGTCCTTCTTGGCGTCATCCGGGAGCTTCACGCCGGTGACGATCTTGGGGTTCATCAGGTCGTGATAGGCGGCCTTCGCCAGCTCGCCGGTCGGGCCCTTGTCGTCGCGCAGCGCCAGCAGCACGCCTTGCTCGCCCATGAACTTCAGGGCGCGGATGGCACCCTCTCGCTTGGCCTGGTCGCTGCCCCTGGCCATCTCCATCAGCTTCATGCGCATCACCACGCGAGTGAAGGAGTGCGGACCGTTGTCGATCGACAGGTTGTTGAGCTGCTTCTCCAGCATGACCCGTGCCCACTCCTGGGGCGTCTGCTTGATCGGCACCTCGCTGATGGCCTGGGCGTTGTCGATCCAACGGAAGATGCGCCCGGAGGCAAGGTCCTCGGTGCTCCAGTACCCGAAGGTGTTGTACCAGAGCTGCTGCAGCGCCTCGACCTCGGTCTTGTCCTTGTCCGCGAAGAGCGCCATCGCCCGCTTGGCCGTGGACTCGCTGCCTCCCAGCATCAGCGCCAGGGCGGCGTCGACGCGCAGCGCGTCCGTCTCCATCATCTTGAACAGCTTGTCCTCGACGGCCTGATCGAACCCGGCCATGCCGATGGCTCGGGCGGCTTGGTTCCGCGCCTTGATCGAAGCATCGGGGGTGATCAGCTCGACGAGCGCGGCGGAGGTTCCCTTGGTGGGGCGCTGGATCAGCGTCTCGAGCAGGCATTCCCTGCGGAACTGGTCGTCCTTGTCAGGCTTGTTGTACTCGCCGATCTTCTTGGCGACCTCGACCATGTCCTCGTCCTTGGCGACCCAGGCCAGCGCGGCGCAGGCGCGCATGCGGCTCTGCTCGTTCTCCTTGGGACGCTCGACGTACTCGAGCATCGGCTTGAACGCCTTGTTGTCACCGAACTCGCTGAGTCCGTCCGCGGCGCCGTAGCCCACCGCGCGCAGCGCCATGCCGAGCATCGCGATGCCGCCGCCCATCAGACCGTCCATCGTCACGTTGATGTCTGGTGGCTTGCGGTCGAACTGCTTGACGAGGTTCGGGAAGTCCTGATTGTCCTTGTAGGTGCCGATGTAGCGCAGGGCGCTCTGGGCAATCTCCCAGGCCTTGGGCAGCGGCGGCTGCTGGCCCTCGAGAGGCAGCGCCTCCGAGGGGAAGGCCCAGTCGCGCAGCTGCTTCAGGTCCTTCTCGCTGCGCATGTTGGACAGAGCGCGCAGGCCGTTCGCGTGAGGCGTCGGCAGGTCGTGGATCCAGAAGATGATCGCGTCCTCGCTCTGGATGCGCAGCTGCTCCAGCTTGTCCGGATGGAGCGCGGCGAGGTCAGCAAGCATCCGCGCGGCAACGACTCGCTCCTTGTCGTCGCGCTTCAGCATCATTTCGTAGTCGTTCTTGTCGGAGTAGATCTTCAGCGGATCCATGCGCAGACGCTTGGCCAGGGTGGGCGCGGCGCGCAGGTCGCCGATCTCCGCCAGCGCGAACGCGGCCTCGGTCTGCCAGTGGATGTGCGGCTTGGTCGCGATGTAGGTGAACAGCGCGTCGCCGCCACGAGGATCCGCGAGCTCGCGGATCATGTCCATGATGACCTTGGTCTGGTGCCAGGTCTGCTCCGGTGTGTCCTGCTCTTCGATGCTGTCGAAGGCCAGCACCAGACCCGCGGTGCCGATGCCGTCGCGGAGCGCCTTCAGGTATTCCTTGCGGCTATCCTTGTCTGCGCCACGGATCGCGCGCACCAGCGGTTGCCGGGCGCGATCGTCACCGATCTTTCCGAGGCCGGGCGCCGCCTGGCGGCTGATCTCCTTGTCCTTGTCGTTCAACAGCTCGATCAGCTGGTCGGTGTACTTCGGGTCGGCGTGCCGGCTCAGCACCGTCGCCACCAATTGCCGTACGGCACCGCTCTCGTCCTTGTAGAGCTTCGCCAGGTCGTCCAGGCTGACCAGCGCGACCAGCTTCTCGGTGTCGAAGGCGACGCCGCCATCCAGCCGCTGGACCTTGGAGAGGTGCCCCAGGCGGTAGAGTGCCATGATCTCGTTGAAGGCCGAGCTCTCACCCAGCTCCACCAGGGCCCAGGCGATCTGCGGCTTCGCGCCGGGTCCAGCGCTCTTCAGCGCCTCGAGCAGCGGCTGCTTGGCCTTCTCGGCCAGCTTCGGACCGTACCACGCGAGCGCCACTGCGGCCTGAGCCTGGACCGGCTCCGATGGATCCTTCAGAGCGGCGATCGCCAGGTCGACGCCCGCAGGATCCTTCATGTAAGCGAGCTGCTTGATCGCCTCCTGCTTGAGGTAGTCGCTGCGGTCGCCGCTCGCCCACTGACGCCACTTCGGCAGCTGCTCTGATTCCGGGAGGATAAAGATGGCCTTCTTCTGCTCCTCGGCTTGCTCGACGGTCAGCTTCTCGGCATCTTGCTTGCCACCGAGCACCAGCGCCGCAGCCAGGCCGCCCACCGCGAGCAAGCCAACCAGCACCGCGATCGGCTTGAAGCGTCCCTTCTTGAAGTTGCCGTCACCAGAGTCGAAGCCGCCACCGGCTGGGACACCACCGCCGCCGCCACCGGCCGGGAGCCCGCCGCCGCCGCCCACGTCGTCGTCATCGTCCGGGGGCCACTTGGCCAGATGCACTCGCTCCTTGGGAGCCTCGGGCGGAAAGACGGCGGGTCGCTGTACGGGTTCGGGTTGGCTGGAATCGAGCATTGGTGTCCTCCGTCATGCCGAGCCCGATGGCCCAGCGATGGCGTGCCGCTCCTGAGTCGGCGAAGGGATCCGACTCGCGCGGAAAACAGCTGCGCGAGCCACTCTGGGGCTGCCTGGTCAGACCGCATCGCAGAGCGGCGCGACCTTATCTCAAGCGCGCGTGCAGAGGGAGGTGATGAACGGTGCCCCCTTCCAGCGAATCGCTCGCGACGGAAAACTACCGCCCAGCTGTCGCAGTGCCGGAACCTCACCCCGTGGGTGAGTCGACGGCACAAACGCCAGCGAATCAGCCGTGGATGGCGTAGAACGCGCTCGGTGTCCGAAGCGCTACCCAAGAGCCAGTCCATCGCCCTGCGCGCGATCGGCTCGACCTTGGTGGTGAGTGCCCTCGTCACCGCTCTTTCCTACGGTTTGCCTCGGGACTACGCCGCGACTGGCGTCGGTCTAGCGTTCATGCTGGCGACCTACTGGCTCGCGCTGTCGAGGAAGGACGACGCCGAGGTGCGCGCCAGCGGATTGTCGCTGGGAGGCGTGCTGGAGACGACGCCCATCCAGCCGGTGCGCCTCGGCAAGGCGTTCGGGCGGGCGTTACTGTGGGCGCTGGGCGCCGCGCTGGTGTTCTTCCCGCCGTTCGTGGTCGGCTGGCTGTGGTGGTGGAAGCCGAGCCAGGCCTGGGGGGCGGCGGCACTGCCCAGCCTGGGTCAGGAGGTGCTGGGGGAGATCGCGGTGATCGCGCTCCCGGAGGAAGCCTTCTTTCGGGGCTTCCTGCAGAGCGAGCTGGACCGCGCCTGGACCCCGCGCTGGAGGCTGCTCGGCGCCTACGTCGGTCCGGGGTTGATCGTCTCGAGCTCGCTCTTCGCGCTAGGCCACGTGGCGACCGAGCTACGCCCCGACCGCCTTGCTGTGTTCTTCCCATCGCTGCTTTTTGGCTGGATGCGCGCACGCACGGGCGGCATTGGCGCAGGCGTACTATTCCATGCGATGTGTAACCTGTTCGCCGCCTACATCGCCCACAGCTATGGCTTCGGCGGCTGACCCGGAATTTTTCCTCACGGAATCAACAATCATGCTGACCAAATTCATCATCGACGAAGTCGTCGACCGCGCCCTGGCCGAGGACTTGGCGGGGGAGGATCTCACCACCATGGCCACGGTGAGCCCGGAGACGCGCGCGCGTGCCACCGCCAAGGCCAAGAGCGAGCTCGTGGTGTGTGGAGGCGACGTGTTCAAGCGCGTGTTCAAGCGCCTGGCCAACGACCTGAGCTTCGAAGTGTGCGAAGCCGATGGCAACCTGGTGAAGCCTGGGACGCCGATCTGGCGGGTCGAGGGCTCCGCAAGACCGATCCTGATGGCGGAGCGGACGGCGCTGAACTTGGTGCAACGCATGAGCGGGACGGCGACGCTGGCGCGGCGCTACGTCGAGGCGGTGCCGCCCGGCTCGAAGACACGCATCGTCGATACCCGCAAGACGACGCCGGGGCTGCGCGCCCTGGAGCGCTACGCCGTGCGCTGCGGTGGGGCGCACAACCACCGCGACACGCTGGGCTCGGCGGTGCTGATCAAGGACAACCACATCGAAGCGGCGGGTTCGATCGGCAAAGCCATCAAGCGCGCCCAGGAGTACGCGCCCCACACCAGTCGCATCGAGATCGAGGTCGAGAGCCTGGAAGGCCTGGACGAAGCGCTGAGCGCAGGGGCGGAGGTCGTGATGCTCGACAACTTCGCCCCCGACGAGATCACGACGGCGGTTCAGCGAGCCGCTGGCAGGGCACAGATTGAAGTTTCCGGGGGGATAACCCTGCCGCGCATTGCGGAGTTGGCGAGTCAGGGCGTGGATGTAATCAGCGTGGGCGCGCTCACCCACTCGGCGCCCGCCGCGGACATCTCTCTCGACGTCGAGCGTCTCTAGCCGGGTGACGCCCGGGGCCCGTTGCTTCCACTCCAGCGCACGGGTTCGCCGATCTCGACACGGTCCGTGGGGGAGCGCGGCTTGCCAGCGTGAGGACCGCTAGCGGCTGGAATTCCCCACCGCGCCCCGGGACCGTGCTCGGGTGAGCAGTGGAGCATCGCGGTCTGGTCCAGCGGTCGAGACACCGACTTGGCATCGCGCCCCGGGCGGACTAACCCTTTCGCTGTGTTCCCGCTGCACAAGAGGCGCCTGGAGGCGCTGCGTGACGAACTTCAGAGACGCGGCGATCGTCCGTCGCTGAACCTCCCCACCGCTCGCCTCGACTTGGTCGAAGCGATGAGCGTCGTCGAGGAGTACGGCCCCCTCTGCGAGGCGATGTACTTGATGATGGCGGCGGATCGGAAGGTCTTGAACGTGGAGCGCATGGTCTTGCGCGGCGCGCTGGACGTGTTGAGCAAGGGTCGGATCCGCACCGCGCACATGGAGTCGATGATCGACGCCTCCTCGAAGCGCGTCGCCGAGCTAGGCGAAGCGGGTTGCCTCGCGGAATGCATCGACGCTCTCAAGTCGGATCCGATCCGCGCCGAGATCACCGTCGTCCTCGCCGCGGCGGTGGCCGCCGCGGACAATCACATCTCGCCAGAGGAGCGCGACCTGTACCACAAGCTGATCGAAGGTCTGGGGATCAGCGACGAGCGCGCCGACTCCCTGCTGACCGACCTGCTCAAGCCAGACAGCGACTGACCACTTCACCATTGTAGTGGCGGCGCGTAAGCTGCCTGCATGGTCCAAGCCGAGAGCCAGAGCGCCGAGCTGCGCAGCGTCCGCGACGCGCACCGCTTCGACGAAGCGAGCCTGGAACGCTACCTTCGCGCTGAGCTGGAGCTGCCCACCGGACCGCTCGAGGTGCAGCAGTTCAAGGGGGGTCAATCGAACCCGACCTTCTTGCTCAAGGTCGGCGAAGGCGCCGCGTGCCGCCGGCTGGTGTTGCGCAAGAAGCCCCCAGGAGACCTGCTGCCCTCGGCACACGCCGTCGAGCGCGAGTGCCGGGTGCTCCGCGCTCTTCAAGACAGCCAGGTCCCGGTGCCGCCGGTGCGTGCGTCGTGTGAGGACCCGAGCATCATCGGCACGGCGTTCTACGTGATGGACCACGTAGAAGGCCGCATCTTCCGTGCGCCACTGATGCCCCAGGCGAGTGGCCCAGAGGAGCGCGCCGCGATCGCGAGCGCGACCATTCAGACGCTGGGGAAGCTGCATCAGATCGACCCGGCGAGCGTGGGGCTCGGGGACTTTGGTAAGTCAGGTAACTACATGGAGCGCCAGGTCGCGCGATGGGGCAAGCAGTACGCCGCCTCCAAGACGCAAGACCTCGAGGACATGAACTTCCTGATCGAGTGGCTGCCGGCGCACATCCCCGCGGGCGACGAGACGCGCATAGCTCACGGTGATTTCCGCTTGGAGAATCTCATCATCCACCCGACGGAGCCCCGCGTGATCGCCGTGTTGGACTGGGAGCTTGCGACGCTGGGGCATCCCCTGGCGGATCTGGGCTATCACTGCATGCTCTATCACCTGCCGGCTGGCGACTTCACCGGTTCGGGCTACGTGGGCGCGGACATCGAATCCCTGGGGATCCCTAGCCGGGACGCCTACGTCGAGGAGTACGCGAGGATCACCGGGCGAGACGCCGTCCCCGACCTGGACTACTTCGTGGCCTTTGGCCTGTTCCGACTCGCGGCGATCCTGCAGGGCGTCTACAAGCGCGGCCTGGACGGGAATGCGTCCAGCGAGACCGCGCTTCGCTTCGGCCCGATGGTGCAGATCCTAGCTGGCATCGCCCGCAGCCTGGTCGGCTGAGGCGGGCGTGTCGAGCTGCAGCAGACTCCTGCGACGCCCGGGCTCCATGGCGATCAACAGCCACTCACCCAGCGCGTACAGCCGACTCGTGCTCATGAAACGCAGCGCGGCGACGAATGGCCGCAGCACCAGCTGGCGCTCACGGTCCACCAGGTAGCTCTCCCAGTAGGGTGCCTCGGGGACCCACTCGAGCCCTTCAGTCCGATTGAGCAGGGCGCCGACCACGGCGCCCAGCTCGCAGACCAAGACCACGAAGTCGTTGGTAGCCTGCTCGGCGTTGACGGCCACCACCAGGTTCTGGGCTTCGCGGACGCTGTAGTTCTCCTCGAACGCGCGCAGCCACTCGAGGCCGAGGTCTCCGTCAGGCGGCAGGAAGCGCGCTTGATCTTGCCGCGCGGCATCAACCATGCGGTCCAGCTGGCGCAACACGTTGCCGCGCACGTACTCCGGGAGGCGGGAGGCTGCGCTGCCCTGCAGCGGCTCCACATCGGCACCTAGGGTTTCTCTCCCCCGAACCTCACGCTCGAGGGGCTTGTACCAGCGCCAGAAGAACTCCTTGAAGAGCTCCTCCGCGGTGAACGCATCGTGGTCGGTCTCGGGGCTCCGCTCGGACATCGGCCCCGTCTAGCACAAGGGCCTAGAAGATCAGGCGTGGTGAACGCAGCCTCCGGCTTCAGGCCCAGTGGCTGCCGTCTATGCGCTCGCTGATCGCCTGACCAACTCCCTCCAGGGTGGCCTTGTCAGCAGCTCGGAAGCCACGCCTCAAGCGCCCGAGCTCCAGCATGCCGAGCAGGCGTCCGTAGCCGAACAGCGGCAGCATGGCGACGCCGCCCAGCGGCAAGCCACTGGAGAACACGGACAGCCGCCGCGCGATGGCGCTCTGGGCGGACCCCTGGATGCGGCTGCCGATCACCCCGCGATGCTGACAGGCGGCGATCACCACGGGATCATCCTGGCGCAAGACGTCTCCGAGCTGGTGCCACAGCGGCTGCCCAACGACATAGGACGTGACCATGCCGACGTAGGGCTCACGGAAGCGGTGAATCAGGCCCAGCTCCGCGCCGATTTGAGTGGTCGCCGCGTGCAGTCCCAGCAGCAGCACCTCACCGGGGTCACGTGCGGCCATCAGGTCGGCGCGGGTGCGAAGACGAGCGTCTTCCCTGGCGCTCGGGAGGTGGAACGCTGCCGTGGGATGCCAGCCATTTCCCATCAGATCTGCGTAGCGACGTAGGCTACGCATCTCGCGCGTTTCCTCGAGAAACCGCCAGTCGTTCCAGTGCACCTGGCGCACCATGCAGTGTTCGGGGATGCGGCCAAAGGAGACCCCACGCAGCAACAACCCCGTGGACACCGGTCCGACCACGGTCGCGCCGTTGGTGACGAACCAGTCGTGGGCGTTCAGCGGCATGAGCTCTGGAACGCTAGGTTGCTTCTCACGGATCTGCAGCTCGAGGCTTGCTGGTTGAAACGCCATACGCCGTCCTTTCGCAGCCTCCCGAGCATCCCCACGGTTCAGCGTGAGAAACAGCGGGTTTCCCGCCTGGAGGCTGCCAACGGAATTGTCCCGTGAGGCCTGGGCGCTGGGCCAACATTTGCCCAGTGGGTCTGGTCAGGGAAAGGCGGCGTCGAACGCCGAAGCGCTGCAGTCCGATTCGCTCGCCGGGACCCCGAAGTGGATCCAGTCGAAGCGCGAGCTCACGTCGGGCGGCACCCCCCAGCCATTGGCGACGGGCCCGACATCCATCGCAGCGCCGATCTGAGGGTGGCTGAAGCTGTTGGTCTCCGTCCAGCCCGCTTCGCCTTCGAGCTTCCTCAGCATGTGGAAGTGACTGCCGACACGGCAGATCGCCAGACGTCCGCGGAAGGCCGTGCTGGGGTTGAGGCACAACGTCGACGCCTGGTTCACCGTGATCTTTGCCTCACTGCCGACGCCCACGAACTCGCCCTGGTTGGGGCAGCCTCCCGGAAGTCCGGCACCGGGACCGTTGCTGTTGCCCCCATGATGACCGAGGCTGTGCATCAACCAGTGCCCCGGCGTGGCGACGTCGCGAACGAGCAGCGCAGCCGAGTTGTAGCTGCCGGTGGGCGCGCTGTTCGCGTCATCCACGCGCTGCGCGTGGACCTCCGCCATCACCCAGAAGTCACCGCTCACCCGCTTGCGCAAGATCGGCCCGACATGGCCCGCGTACCAGGCCGTCTGGTCCGGCGTGCTGGCGCTGAAAGAGATGGTCAGGAACCCGGGCTCGGTCGTGCCAATGTCGTAGCTCGCGGCGGACGACGCGAAGTTCTCCGCCGTCCACTGGTCCAGGGTGCAAGGGTCGTCGAACTCGTCATCGAGTCCCGTCGGACAGCCCCCACCGCTGCCGCCGCTCGAGGTGCCACCGCTCGAGGTGGTCCCGCCGAGGCCGCCCTGAGCTCCGGCGCCGCCGCTGGATTGCGCGCCTCCGCTGCCGCCCGGCTGACTTCCCGCGTTGCCACCGCTCGCCGCCGCTCCGCCAGAGTCGCTGCCCCCGCTCCCAGCGACGAGATCGCCTCCACTGCCTCCGCTCGAGCTACCACCGACCCCCGCGCCACCCGAGCCGCCGAGCCGCTCGCCGGAGTCGTCGCTGCAGGCTGGCAACGCCGCGAGCAGCGCAGCACCCAACCCCCACCCCAAGCTACCAAACGCTCTCATCAGACCTCCAGCCATCACGGCCATATTCGCAAGTCTAGTGCCAAACGCAGATCAGCTGCCGAGCGGCCCCTCGTGCAGGAAGAGTGCGGGACGAGTGCAGGAAGAGTGCGGGACGAGTGCAGGAAGAGTGCGGGAAGAGTGCGGGACGAGTGCAGGCCCTCGCACCGGTGGCCCGGGGGCCGTGCGTAGTCGAGCGCGCGACCTGGGCGATGGATCCCGCACATCGGTGTCCGGTGCCCACAAAACCCCGCGGCGAGGCCTTCTCGCGAGTCGCGGCACGTGAACTGCAAACGCTGCGCGAATGATCCCATCCACAGCGCCACCGGCGCGCCAGTGATTCCGCGCCTTTGCCCGCCATCCATCGCCAGCTATACACGTCTGGTGAGCGAGCGATTGCCCAGCGGAGATCCAACTCACGCGCTTCGTCGAGCGGTTCCTCAGCCTCCGTTGGCCGTGCGAGTCCGCGTGCTGGGGGCGGCAGCGCAACCCGCAGAGTGGCAGCTGAGAGAAGGGCGCTGCGTCGTCGGGGCCGCGCCAGGCTGCGACGTGATCATCGACGATCCCACCGTGTCGCGACGTCACGTCGAGCTGGGGCTCGTGGCCGAGGGCGTTTCGGTGCGTGATCTGGGCAGCCGGAACGGCACGCTGTATCTGGGTCAGCGCATCGAGAGCGCGGTGCTTTCGCCTGGGAGCGAGGTGAACCTCGGCTCGGTCACCCTCCGGCTCGAGTTGACGGATCTGCTCGATTTGCCCTTGGCGAGCCACGGCTATCGCGGCTTGCTGGGCAGGTCCCCGAGCATGCTGAAGCTGTTCGCCATCCTCCAGCGCCTGGAGGGCTCGCTGGTCAACGTGCTGCTCGAGGGGGAGAGCGGAACAGGCAAGGAGCTGGTGGCCAGGGCGATCCACGAGGGCTCAAGCGTATCCGCAGGGCAATTCGTGGCGGTCAACTGTGCGGCCCTGGATCGCGAACTGGTCAAGAGTGAGTTGTTCGGACACCGGCGCGGCGCGTTCACCGGTGCCTCGGAGACGCGCCCTGGCGCCTTCGAGCTGGCCGACGGAGGCACGCTGTTCCTGGACGAGGTGGGCGAGCTGCCCCTCGACGTACAGCCAATCCTGCTCCGAGCGCTGGAGACCCGCGAAGTCGCGCGGGTGGGGGAGAACCTGCCGCGCGCGGTGAACGTCCGGGTGATCGCCGCCACCAACAAGAACCTCGACGAAGCTCGGCGCCGAGGCGAGTTCCGCGAGGATCTATTTTTCAGGCTTGCGGTGGTGCGACTGGAGCTCCCCAGCCTGGCGCAGCGTCGCCAGGACATCCGCATCCTGGCCAGCGCGTTCGCTCAGAAGGCGGGGGGCGCGGTGCTCCCAGAGGACTTCCTGGTCTCCTTGGAGAACCAGAGCTGGACGGGGAATGCCCGGGAGCTACGCAACGCGGTCGAGGCGTATCTCGCGATCGGCTTGCTCACCCAGGCGGCCAAGGGCGGGGGCGAGCTGGACGCCCCCCTGGAGAGCTGGGTCGACCCGACGCGAGCCTACTCGGAGCAGAAGGACGAGCTGCTGGCGGCGTTCACGCGGATCTACTTGCAGCGCCTGCTGGAGCACACCGGCGGTAATCAGTCAGAAGCCGCGCGGATCGCCGGCCTCGAGCGCAGCTACCTCGGCAAGCTGGCCAGCAAGCTGGGAGTGAAGCGTTGAGCGCGAACACCTGGATGCTAGGTCTCGGCATGGCAACGGGCGCGCTGGTGCTCGCTGCCTGCGGCGGACTGCTGGAGGTCGACGATCTGGAGTTCACCGCCACCGGAGGCAGCGGGGGCGGCGCGGGAACCAGCTCGAGCGGAGGCAGCGGCGCCTCCGCCGGAAGCGCTGGTACCGGAGGCGATGCAGGCGGTGGTGCGGGTGGGAGCGCCGGCTCGAGCAGCGGTGGGAGCGCCGGCCTCGGGGGTAGCGGCGGCGCCGGTGGATCCGCGGGGAACATGAATGCAGGGGCAGGCGGCTGCGCGGGCTTGGGCAGTGAGTATGACGCCCCGAGCGACCTGAGCTGCTTCTCCTCCCAGCTCGCCGGAGGCTCCGCTCAGATCACGGGAGGCGAGCTGCGCATCGTGCCGGTGGTGCGGCCCTGGTTTGGCCAGGAGGAGGGCGTGTTCTTCTATCAGGAGGTCGGGAGCGCAGACTTCGCCGCGGTGAGCCGATTGACCGTGGAGTCCGTCAGCAACCCTCCCGCCGTACCAGCAGACGCCTTCGCCGGCGGAGGGCTGGTGATGCGCGCTGCTTCTGGTGGCTCGAACGTCCTCGCGAGCCTCAGCACCTACGAAGGCGCGGGTGGCGGCCCGATCGAGTTCGGCGCGCTGGCGCAGTTCACCAACCCAGGCAACAGCCAGAGCCAGAACTTCCGCCGCGTCCAGGGCACGCTGCTCTCCGGCTACGTTGGCCTGTGTCGTGGGGGTCAGACCGCGTTCGTCGCAACGCGCACCGAGAGCGAACCCAACTTCGTCCTGGTTGCCACCTTCGGCCCATCGGAGACGCCGGCTGGCCCTGACGCCACGACGCTGACCCAGCTCGGCAGCGCTGCGCACGTCTACCAGAGTGCCTCCCCGGACACCGTGGTCGCCATCGACTACCTGCGCGTCAGCCTGCGTAGCATCGTGGACGTCACCGAGTGCCTGAGCGCTCTGAATCAGCTCGACGACTGACTCAGAACGCCGTGCGCAGGACCACGTTGCGCGGTGCGATGCCGACCTGCGTCGTCGAGTCCGAGGTCAGCCACAACACCCCGCCGCCCACCAGCAGCGCGGCGCCTCCGACCAGGGTCCAGGTGCTGACGCCAGCGTAGAACAGCGCGTCGTCTTTCGCGCTCTCATTTTCCTTGGGGCAAACCTTGTCGACGCAGCCCTCCTTCGCGGCGTCTGCTCGATCGCTGGCCTCGAGCCAGCTGAAGCCCGAGACGCCGAGGGAGACCGCGCCGAGTCCCATGATGCCGAGGGAGAGCCAGGTCGGCACACCAGAAGTAGCACCCGGGTCTCCGGATCCTCGCTGGGGTCCGGCAAGCGGCCCTGGTCGCGTCTCTCCCGCGGGGTTTGGGGGTGAGGAGCCCTGAAACAGCTTCAGCGTGAGCTGACGCGTCCCCTCCGCCGCTACCAGCTCCACGGTCTCCACGTAGCGCGTATCGCCGACCTGCAGCGTGACCGTGTGCTTGCCAGGGTTCAGGCGCAGCGTCGCTCCCAGCTTCGCCGCAGCCCCATCGACCTGCAGCTCGTGCTCCCCCACTTCCCCGTCAGTCTCGACGCGTAGTTTCGGGACTCGGCGCTCGAGCGCCTCCTGCTCCCGGGCGGCGTCCTCCCGAGCGCGTTGCCACGCGGCGTCTTCGCCACGACTGCCAGCACGCTCCACCGAAGAGAGCAGACGCGACGCCTCGATCAGATCACCGAGCTGGAGCTTGGCCCGCGCCATGTACAGCACGAACACCGGGGAGTGTACCAGCTCCTCTGCCGCACGGAATCGCTCGTAGGCCTCTGCCCAGCGCCTGGCGTCGAAGGCCGAGAGCCCCTCGTAGCCGAGACGGCGCGCCTCCGCGCGCGTGGCCTCGTCAGGACCTCCGGCGGGCTGGGCAGCGACCGGGGCTGCGCAGGTCAGCGCGACGACGAGCCAGCACGTGCTGAGCCTGATGAAAGGCCGGAATCGAGACACGGGCGACACGACCTGGCTTTTAGCCGAAAGCGCTGCGGATCGCAGTCCTGGCTGTGGCCGTGAGCCCGAGCGCTAGATCCCGAAGGTGTCATCCCGCGGGGGCGGCGGCTTCCTTGGTGCCGGGTTTTCCGCTGGAGTTGGGCGCTTCGGCGCCCGTGGCGCTGCGGGCGATGCCTCTTGGGCCGGCGCGAGCGCGCTGGGCTCGGCGCGGGACGGCTGCGCACTCGCTGGCGGCTCTGCGCTGGTCGACGCGGCAGCAGAAGGGGCGACCTGCGCCGACCTGGGCGAGGGCTCCGGTGTGAAGACGCTCGGAGCACTGGGCGCGGCCAGCTCGGGCTGCGGCGTGGTACGCGACGAGATCAACGCCAGCGCGGCCAGCACCAGCGTCCCCACCAGCAGCAGGCCCGCAGGCAGCACCCAGCGCGGCCGCGCGGCCGGTGCGATCACGTGACTGCTGGCTTCGAGGCTCGCGCCCTCACGGCGATCGAGCACGTCTGGGGGGCTCAGCTCGACGGTGGCCTCCGAGCGTCCCCAGTCCGCGCCGGGCGGCACCGAGACGACGCTGGTACGAGCCGGAGCGACCCCGCCCAGGTCCAGGTTCGGGTCCACTGCCGCACGGAATCCTTGAAGGAACTCCTGGGCCGACTGGAAACGACGCTCGAGGTCCCTGGCCAGCGCGCGATCGAAGAACGCTTGATAGCGCTCCGGCAGCTCGGGCACGCGCTGTCGGATCAGTGGCAGCGGCTCCCAGCAGATCTTCGCAATCGAGTCACCAACCGTGGTGCCGGAGAACGGGGAGTCGCCGCTCAGCATCTCGAACACGACCACTCCGAGCGACCACAGGTCGCTGCGCAGGTCCACGCTATGCCCGCGGGCTTGCTCCGGGCTCATGTACGCAGGCGAGCCCAGGAGCACGCCCTGAGAAGTCGTCGCCCCATCCGGCTGCTCCTGTTTCGCGATGCCAAAGTCCAGCACCTTCACGACCTCGTCTCCGCCTTCCACTGCCAGGAACAGGTTCGAGGGCTTGACGTCGCGATGGACGATCCCCGCGGAATGCGCCACCGCGAGCGCCTTCACGGCCTGCTCGACGACCAGGAGCGCGCTGTCGGGACTCAACCTGCCCAGGCGATCGATTCGCGCCTGCAGGTCCTCACCGTCGAGTAGCTCCATCGCGAGGTAGGGCGCGTCTCCGTGCAGGCCATAGTCGTATACGCGAACCACATGGGGGCTCTTCAGCTGCGCAGCGGCTCGCGCCTCGGTGCGGAAGCGTGCACCAGCCTTGGTGTGGTTCGCCGCCGCCTGGATGAACTTCACCGCGACGTCGACCTCGAGCTCGACGTGGCGCGCAATCCACACCTCCCCCATGCCCCCCCGAGCCAGGGGGCGCTCGAGGCGGTACTTCGCGCCGATCAACTCGCCCGGTTCCAGCTCCACGCGGCTCGAACGCTATCACACGCGGGTGCGCGCCGCTGCTCGCTCCTGGCGCGGCCCTTGTCTCCTCGTCGCGGGCTGCTGATAAGGTAGGGGCATGAGCGGCACAGCGTGGCGGAGCCCCCTTGCAGCCAAACCTCACGGCACGCTCCGTGGCAGATCGATCGACGGCCTCTGGCTGGCGCCTGTGCTGCTGTGTCTGGCCTGGCTGACCAGCGGCTGCGGCGAGAACCTACCGGAGCCCGCGGCGCCCAGCGCGCCCCCGCAATCCCCCCCTCCGGCGCCGGCTCTGCCGACGCAGACCGCGGAGCCGGCGGCCGTGACGGACAACGAACGGGCCGGCGGCACGAGCGACGCCAAGCCAGCACCAGAAAAATCCTCACGGAAACAAAAGCGCCTCCCCGAGGGCGCGGCTCCCCCGCCTCCTCCCAGCGAATACGACGGTCCCGAGGTCTCGAAGCGCCGGGTCGTCAAGAAGCCGGACGGCACCTGCGTGCTCGTCCGCGACTGTACGGCCACTCCAAGCTGCGGGGGCGAGGTCCCGGTGCAGTGCCCTGGAGAGTGATGCCTCGCTTCAAAGCGTTCGGCGCCAGGCGTCAAGCGCCAGGTTTCAGGCGATTTGAATCCATGCGGATTCAGGGCTCGCGCAGTTCGAAGAACAGGATGAGCACGTCGTCAAACGCTCCCGTGGAGTAGCCGAGTGCGATGGTCTTCTGCGGAGTGACCGTGGTCGTGCCGATCAGCTGATCCCCGGTGGCGGGGTCCTGATCGTAGACCGAGAAGGTCAAGCCTGCGGTCACCGAGGCGCCCGGAAACACCCCGAGTCCGCCTTCGTCCTTCTGGAAGTTGCAGTTGGCAACATCCTCGCACGGCACGGAACACCCACGCTTCCCGCCCAGAGTCGGATCGACCGGCTCCACGCAGACCACGAGATCGGGACCCCCCGTGGGATCCCAGGGCTCGGGCCCGTTCGTCTCGGTTACGCCCACTGCGACCAGGCCGACCTCGAACTCCAGCGAGCGGTCGATACCGTCCTCACACCTGCCGTTGCAGATCGAACCGTACACACACTCGGCACAGGCGTTCGCCCCAGAGCCGCAGACGCTCCAGCCCTGCTCGGCCGCGTCCACGCACACGTCGTCTCGACAGCAACCCGCAGGGCACGTGGATGGGTCGCACGCTTGCACCTTGGAGCAGACGCCTGCGACACAGCTCTCTCCGGAACCGCAGCTGCCGCACGCCGCTCCGCGGACTCCGCACAGGTCGCTGGTCTGCGAGCCCAGAGGAGTGCACACGGAGTCGGCACAGCACCCGTCACAGGAAGCGCAGCCACTGCCGCTCCCGGCGCTCCCGGCGCTCCCTCCGGTGCCCCCAGTCTCGGCGGTCGAAGAGTCAGCGTCGCCCGAGCTGCACCCGACCGCGCACACCAAACCCACTGCCACGAAGAGCCAGCGTCCTCCCATCCTTCCCCCCTTGGCCGTTGTCTACTCCACGCGCCGCGCAACGCCAAGAGGCCCGCGCGGAAACCCCAGGGCCCCACGGAAGCCGCGGAAAGGTGCTCAATCCGCGCGGTTCAGCACGCAGGCTGGAGCCGTCCCGGCAGCCCAGGGCGCGAGGGCGCGGCTCGTCGCCTTGAGCGCGGCACGGCGCTCCAGCGGGCCAGTGGACCCGCCTCGGCTCGTTGAACGGCGTCGAGTCTGCGCCGGGCACGCCACGCAACCCCTCGAAATACGCTCGAGATCCTGACGACACGGCTATTGAACGGTGTTCAGCAGCGCGTTCGACAGCTGATCTCCACGGCAGATGGCACTAGAGCAAGACGGGAGATGAGCGAAACGTTCGATCACGACTGGGTGATCATCGGCTCTGGCTTCGGCGGCAGCGTGTCGGCCTTGAGGCTGGTGGAGAAGGGCTACGACGTGTGTCTGCTCGAGGCGGGCAAGCGCATGGGCCCCGACGATTTTCCCCAAACCAACTGGAACGTGAAGCGCTGGCTGTGGGCGCCGGCGCTGGGCTGCCGGGGACTGTTTCAGATGCAGTTCTTCAAGCACGTCACGGTGCTCGCCGGCGCCGGCTTCGGCGGCGGAAGTCTGACCTACGCGAATACCCTACCGATACCGAAGAGCGGCTTCTTCACGAGCCCCAGCTGGGGAGAGCTTGCCGACTGGGAAGCCGAGCTGATGCCGCACTACGCCACCGCCCGACGCATGCTGGGAGCAGTGCCGACGCCGTTCCTCACCCCACCAGACCAAATCCTCAAGGAAATTGCCAAGGAACGTGGGGCGGCGGAGCGCTTCGAGAGCACCCACGTCGCCGTCTATTTCGACAATCCCGGCAAGACCGTCCCCGATCCGTTCTTTGGCGGCAAGGGCCCCGAGCGAACCGGCTGCATTCGCTGCGGCGCCTGCATGACAGGCTGCAAGCACGGCGCAAAGAACACGCTAGACAAGAACTATCTCTACCTCGCGGAACAACAAGGTCTGACGACCTCCGACGAGTCGAAGGTCACGCGCATCCTGCCGCGCTCAAGCGGGTACACCGTGGAGTACGAAAAGCGGGGCGAGACCCAACGCGTGTCAGCGCGCCGCGTGATCGTCGCTGCGGGCGCGCTCGGTACGAACAAGCTCCTGCTGCGCCAGAAAGCAGATCCCGAAGCCCTGCCCAAGCTGTCCGAGCGCCTCGGCAGCCAGGTGCGCACGAACTCGGAGTCGCTGATCTTCGTGACTGTGAAGGACCGTACGCAAGATCTGTCGAAGGGCGTGGCCATCGGCAGCATCTATCAAATCGACGACAACTCCCACCTGGAGGTGGTGCGCTATGGCGAAGGCTCGGGCTTCTTCCGCACGATGCAGATGCCCCACGTCGGCGGCTACAGCCCCGGAGCGATCAAGCTCCTCCGCGCCTTCTTGCTGTGTGTGCTCCACCCCATCAAGATGCTGCGCGCGCTGTGGGTCGGTGACTGGGCGAGGAACACCATCATCCTACTCTACATGAAGACCGCCGAGGGCACGCTGCGCTTCAAGCTCGGACGCTCGCTCTTCACCGGCTTTCGTCCAGGCATGGTGACGGAGCTGGAGGGTGGCGAGGCACCGACGGCTTCGATCCCCGAGGCAACGGAACTCGCCGAGGCGTTCGCGGAGAAGACAGGCGGGATCCCGTTCAGCGGCTTCACGGAGACGCTGTTCAACATCCCGACCACGGCTCACATCCTCGGTGGCTGCACCATGGGCGCGAGCGCCCGAGACGGAGTGATCGACGCGCAGCACCGCGCCTTTGGCTACGAGGGCCTGTATGTCATCGATGGCTCGACGATCTCGGCGAACCCCGGCGTGAACCCGTCGCTGACCATCACCGCGCTCGCGGAGCGCGCGATGAGCCTGATCCCCGCCAAGCAAGCGCTGCCCGACGAAGCGCACACCGCCGAGTGAGCTCACCATGCTCGGCGTCGGCACGGCGACCATTCGTTGGGGGTGAGGGCGCGCTCAGGCGACGCCGGATCGGCGATCCTGCAGCACCGGGAAGCGCTCCCGCGCCTTCCCCACGAGCGCGGCGTCGATGTCGGCGTAGAGGGTCGTCTCGGACACGGCCGCGCTGCATAGCGTCTGTCCGAGCGGATCGATGATCGCGCTGTCCCCGGAGTAGTCGAGCTCGCCTCCCTTGCCGACTCGGTTCACTCCGACGACGTACGCCTGGTTCTCGATGGCCCGTGCGAGCAGCAGCGCCGACCAATGCGCGCGACGCTTCTCAGGCCAGTTCGCGACGACGACGTAGCAGTCCGTTCGCGGCGCGTTCACCCAGAACTCGTCTGCGAAGCGCAGATCGTAGCAGATGAAGAAACAGCAGGAGACGCCTTGCACCTCCTGCACCAGGAACCGCGTTCCCGCACGGTAATGTTCATGCTCCCGCGCGAACGTGAAAGGATGAATCTTCTGGTAACGGCTGAGATCTCCGCCGGGACTACTCAAGACCAGAGTATTGGCTGGCCGCTCGTCTGGCGCGGTCTCCGAGCCGGACGCCTGCAGCTCGGGGAACGAACCGCACAGCCACACGCCGTGCCGCCTGGCCTGCTCGGACACGAACCTGGCGCTTGGTCCCCCGTGCGGCTCGGCGATGCGCTCCGTGGCCATCGAGAAGCCACAGCTGAACATCTCCGGGAGGACGACCAGCTCCGCGCCGGCGCGCACCGCCTCGGCGATGCGGGCCTCGAGCCGGCGAAAGTTCTCCGCAGGGTCCTCCCAGACGATGTCGTACTGGACCGCCGCGACCTTCATAGCCCCGCCTCGGCCGCCGCGGCCATGTCATGTGCTTCCGCGCGGAGTCTGCCCATGCTGGCGCGCAAGCGCTCGACGCTCTGCTCGAGCACGTCCCGGGTCTTGCAGAAGGCGAAGCGCACGAGCATGTCTCCTCGGTTCGGCTCCAGGTAGAACGCGGCGTTGGGGATCGCGACGACTCCAGCAACCCTCGGCAGCGCGAGGCAAAGCTGCGTCCCGCTGTCAAAGCCGAGGTCGCGGATGTCCGCGCAGATGAAATAGCTACCCCGAGGCTCGATCACGCCGAAGCCCACGTCCCGTAGACCCGCGCTCAGCAGATCCCTCCGCGCCCGATAGTCCGCGCGCAGCTGGTCGAAGTAGCCATCACCCAGGCTCAGCGCGTGAGCCACTGCGTGCTGAAGTGGCGTCGCCGTCGCGAAGGTGATGAACTGGTGGGCGCTCCGTAGAGCTCGCGTCAGGTCCGGCGGAGCGCAGGTCCAGCCCACCTTCCAGCCAGTGCAGGAGAAGGTCTTTCCCGCGGAGCTGATGACGACCGTGCGCTCTCGCATGCCAGGCAAGCTGGCAAGGCAGACGTGCTCCCCCTCGTAGACCAGGTGCTCGTAGACCTCGTCCGTCACCGCCAGCAGGTCATGACGCCTGCACAGCTCGGCGATGTGCTCCAGCTCTGCCCGACTGAACACCTTGCCCGTGGGGTTGTGCGGAGTGTTCAGCAGGATCAGCCGTGTCTTGCCCGTGATCGCCGCCTCGAGCTCAGCCGCTGCATACGCGAACCCAGCTTTCCCCGGGGACAGCGTGACGACGCGGGAAACCGCACCAGCCATCGCGACGCTGGCGCGATAGGAGTCATAGAACGGCTCGAACATCAGGACTTCGTCGCCCGTCTCGCAGAGCGCCTGGAGCGTCGCGCAGATCGCCTCCGTCGCGCCGGAATAGACCGTGATCTCCTGAGTCGGGTCGTAGCTCAGGCCGCGGTAGTGCGCTTGATGATCGGCGATGGCCTGGTTGAGCAGGGGCACCCCGAAGCTCCGGGCGTACTGGTTGTTGCCTTCGGCGATGGCGCGCTGCGCCGCCTGCTTGACCTCTTCCGGGGCGTCGAAATCAGGAAACCCCTGCCCCAGGTTCAGCGCGCCGTGTTCGAGCGCCAGGCGCGTCATCTCCGCGAAGATGGTCGTCCCGAACCCCTGCAGACGACTACTCAGGTAGGGCAAGCGCAGGCTCGTCATGGCGGCCAGCATGACACTCCTCGCCCCCGCACGAAAGCGGGGCAACCAGCCCACGCCGTGCTAGTCCCGCACCCTGATGCGCTTCGACCAGGCTCGATTGCACTCGGAGCTCGCCGCGCTCCGAGGTGCTCCACCGAGGCATGGCCTCGGCGCCGCGTTGGCTCGTCCGCTGGCGACGACCGTCGTTCTTTTCGATCAGACGGGCTCCACCAATGACGAGGCCATCCGGGCGGCTCGTGCTGGTGCGGAGCACGGCGCGCTGTTCGTCGCCGAGAGCCAGACCGCGGGTCGAGGTCGCCGCGGACGCAGCTGGAGCTCGCCCCCCGGCGAGAACCTGCTGTTCAGCCTGCTGTTGCGGCCAGACCTCGAGCTGAAGACCGCGAGTAGACTCACCCTGGCCGTGGGGCTGGCGGTTCGTGACGCCGTCTCGGAGTACGTCTCACAGCCGCCACGCATCAAGTGGCCCAACGACATCTGGGTCGAACGCAAGAAGCTAGCTGGTATCCTCGTGGAAAGCCAGCTGAGCGGCAATCAGCTGGACTCGGTGATCGTCGGGGTCGGACTCAATGTGCTGAGCCGCGAGCTAGCTCCGGAGATCGCGGCGTCGGCCACCAGCCTGGCGTTGAGCGAGCCTCGGTCCGGCGCGCCGGACCTCAGTCGCGAGGGAGTCCTCGCGCGCATCCTGTGCGAGTTCGAGCGGCGACTGGCGGAGTTCGAGCAGCGCGGGCTCAGCCTGATGCTGGACGCCCTGCGCGCCAACGACGCACTGCTCGGCGCCCACGTGCGGGTGGACGGTCAGCGTGGGGTCGCGCGTGGCATCGATCAGAACGGCGCGCTGGTGCTCGAGACCAGTGAAGGCTCCTTTCTCCGCATAGAGAACGGAAGCGTCGAGCTGGACTGACCGCGTCGGAGCCCGGCTCAGGCGGCGCAGAGCTGCCGCTCGGCACCGTCATCCAGCATGCCCGCGAGCAACCTGCGACCTCGGAACAGTCGACTCATCACCGTGCCCACCGGAACGCCCAGCTGCGACGCGGCCTCCTTGTAGCTCTTCTCCTCGATGTCGACCAGGGTGACTGCGCTGGCGAACTGACTCGGGATCGAGTCCAGCGCCCCCTGCACCGAACGGCTCAGGCTCTTCACGACTGGCTCTGGATCCCGCTGGGTCCAGGCGCACGGATCGCTGCCCAGGGAATCCAGCGCGCGGCGCTCGCGCTTCAGCTTGCGACAGCGGGTCACGAAGACGCTGAACAGCACCTGATTGAGCCAGGCTTTCAGGTTCGTTCCCACCTGGTAACTCGCTTCGAATCGCAGGGCGCGCATCCAGGTCTCCTGTACTAGATCCTGAGCTTCGACGGGGTTGCGGGTGAGTCGCAACGCGCGCGCGTCGAGTGCGCCGGACAGGGACGCGAGCTGAGACCGGAACTCGTGAGCGGCGTCTGCCCGCGCGGCGAGGGCGGCGTCGGCTGCGGCACGAGACGGGGCTTCGGGGGTCGACGTTTCAAGCATTGATGTCCTCCGTTCGGGGCTTCATCAAGCCACGTGCCAACCGGCGACCCCTCGATTTTCCCAATGATTCCAGTGGGTAACGAAGTCTCCGCCGAGCAGCTCGTGTCCCAGGGTCGAAGGCGCGTGTCCACGCGCCCACGCGTGTCCCTGGTGGTCGGAGGGTGACGGAGAAGCGTGACGAACACCCAGCGCTCGCCTTGCCTGGAGCGTCTCGCAGTCGGCTCCGAGGGTGGCTCGCTCAGGCGACGAGCGTCGCCCAGGCCTTGGGCAGCAGGTCCGCCAGCTCGGAGGCCAAGAGCCCCACCTCGGCGCCTCGCTCCTGCGCCCAGAGCTCCCCCGCGAGACCATGCAGGTAGGCGCCCAACGTCGCCGCTTCGAGTCCGGGGAGGTGCACCAGCAAGGCACCGATCAGCCCGCTCAGCACGTCGCCGGACCCTCCAGTCGCCAGCACCGCCGAGCCAGTCGGGTTGACACGGGTGGCCACTCCCGGCCTGCGGATCAGCGTGTACGGCCCCTTGAGCAGGACCGTCGCGCGAGTCAACTCGGTGGCGCGCTCGATCGCCGCGTAGCGGTTCGCTTCAACTTGCTGCGCGGAAATTCCGAGGAGCCGCCCCAGCTCGGCGGGGTGAGGCGTCAGCACGAGCTCGCCGCTGTGAGAAGCGAGCTCCCCCGCGCGGTCTGCGAAGAGGGTGAGCGCATCGGCATCGAAGAGCTTCGGTCCGGGCCACGCGAGGGCGGCGGTGACCAGCGTCCTCGCCCGGGAGTCGAGCCCGAGCCCCGGACCAACCACGATCGCCGTCTGCTCGGCCAACGCCTCCTGGAGGGACGCCTCGGCGCGCACCGGGTCTAGGCCTCGGGTCATCGCCTCGAGGACCCGAGTGTCGAGCTGCGCCACTGCCTCTGGGAAGTTGCAGATCGTGACCAGGCCGGCCCCAGCGCGCTGCGCTGCCCGCGCGCTCAGCAGAGCGGCGCCTGTTTTCCCCGCGGATCCTCCGAGCACCGTGACCCGCCCGGCGCTCCCCTTGTGCAGCGCGGCCCGGCGTCCTGGCAGGCTGGCTCTGGCGTCCGCCGCCTCTACCAGCTCCGCCAGCGGCGGATCTGGCAAGGCGCCGTCGACCTGGGGCAAGCGGCTCGGGACCCCGATGTCCACGACGCACAGCTCGCCGCCGTACTCCTTGCCGTTGGGGGTGAGGAGCCCCAGCTTGCGTCCGGCGAAGGCGATCGTCGAATCCGCTCGGAAAGATACACCGAGCACCCGCCCGTCGTTGGCGTGGAGTCCGGTAGGCAGATCGAGCGCAAAGCGCTGGACGTCCGCCGCGTTGGAGAGCTCCACGAGCTGCTTGACCAGGCCCTCCAGATCGCGGTCGAGCCCCGTACCGAGCAAGGCGTCCACGATGGCCCCAGCCCGCGCCAGGGCGCTGCTCAGCGCCTCGACCCCCGAGTCCAGGCGTGTCACGTCGCGTCCAAGCCCCGCGTAGGCGCGCTGGTTGATGGCCGCATCTCCACGCAGCTTCTGGGGGTCGGTGGTCAAGAACACCTGGGGCTCGTGGCCCAGCGTGAGCAGACGCCGCGCGACGACGAAGCCATCGCCTCCGTTGTTCCCCGGTCCGCACAGCACGATCACGGGATCCGACGGACGCCGGAGGCGAGCGGCTATCATCTCCGCCGCTCCGCGCCCGGCGTTCTCCATCAGCACCACGCCAGGCACGCCGCAGTCCTCGATGGCGTGAGCGTCGAACGCACGCATCTGCTCGCGGCTGAACACGGGGATCATACGCCCTCCAGGACGACCACCGCAGCGGCGACGCCCGCGTCGTGAGTGATGGAGATCAGGCTACGCGACACGCCACGAGCGCTCAGGTGTGGCAGCGCTGGGCCGGAGAAATGCAGGGTCGGGGACCCATCATTTCCCCGTAGAATTTCAACACTCTGCCACCAGACGTCCTTCGGGGCGCCCAGAGCCTTGCTCGCCGCCTCCTTGGCCGCGAAGCGCCCCGCCAGGGCCACGGCCCGATCGCCGCGCCGAGTCAGTTCGCGCTGCTCGGCGGGGGTCAGGATCCGCTGCCAGAACTTGTCGCCGTGGCGCTCCAGCGCGAGCCGCATGCGCTCCACGGAACACACGTCGATGCCCAGTCCGACCACCATGGGCTCACTCTACACCCACACGGCCCGGCTCACAGCGCGACGGCTAGTTGCGGCGAATCGCCGCGCGCAGCTCTTGAACGGCGCGCTCGAGGCCCATGAAGAGCGCGTCGGCGATCACTGCGTGTCCGATGTTGAGCTCCTGGATCTCCGGGATCGCCGCCACCGGGCCGACGTTGTGACGGTTGAGGCCGTGGCCGGCGGCGACGTCGAGTCCGAGCTCCGCGCCAAGGCGAGCGCCGGCTCGGAGGCGCTCGAGCTCTGGACCGCGCCTCGCTTCGGGCAGCTCGCAGTACTCCCCGGTGTGGAGCTCGATCTGCTGAGCGCCCAGCTCCGCCGACGCGCGGATCTGCGCCGGATCCGCAGCGATGAACAGCGACAGCTTGATGGACAGCTGCCGGCATAGCTCGGCGAAGGGCTGGAGCTTGTCGACGCTCTTGACCACGTCGAGCCCGCCTTCGGTGGTCCGCTCCTCGCGACGCTCGGGCACCAGCGTGACCACATCGGGGCGCAGCTCACCCACGATGGAACGCATCTCGTCGGTCGCGGCGCACTCGAGGTTCATCAACGTGCCGATGCTCGCCCGCAGCGCCTTCGCGTCCGCGTCCTTGATGTGACGTCGGTCCTCCCGCAGGTGCAGGGTGATGCCGTCAGCGCCCGCGAGTTCACAGATCGACGCCGCGAAGACTGGGTCCGGGTAGCGGGTGCCGCGGGCGTTTCGCAGCGTGCAGACGTGATCGATGTTGATGTGCAAGCGCATGTCGTTACCTCGCGGAGCGTTTACGGCGCTCGCCGACTGCGTGCAAGGGACAGACTGACCTACGACCCTGGGACACCCGACTGGGGTGAAGCGAGCTGCGCTGCGCCTCACCCCCAGGACCGACTCGAAGACGTAGCCCGCGGACTACTGCGTCACTCGCCGCCGAAGTCCCAGTCTTCGCCCAGCTGACGACGCTTCGGTGTCGGCAAGGCTTCGCCGTTGGGGCCGTCCTTGCGCACCACGATGGTCTTGCGGGTCGCCGTGTCCTCGGTCTCCCGCGATACGACCGTGATGACGTTGATGCCGGGCGAGAGCTTCACGTCGTAGGAGAAGTGCATCTTCTTCTGGTCGGAAGCCTTCTTGTTCGACTGATAGAACACCTTGTTGGTGCCGACGAACATGTAGGTGTCGAGTACGTGATCCATGTCGGTCGCGGTGCCCTCGATCTTGATCGAATCGCTGCGGGTGGACAGGCTCGCCGGCTCCACCTCGAGCAACGGTGGGGAGCGAGTGAAGTCCGGCTCGAAGGCGTCGGCCGACGCCTTGCCGGAGGCCACCTCGAGCGCGCTCGAGTCGACGAAGCCGAAGCGACCGTCGCCGATGGACACCTTGGTGAAGGTGCCGAAGGTGCCCAGCTCATCGACCAGCTTGCCTCCGAGCACCTTGCCGACCACCAGCGAAGCGACGTCTGGCTGACCGCGTACCGGCGCGTCCGTCTTGACCTTCAGCACCGCCTTCTTTTCGCTGATGTTCAGCCCCTTGGCGACGACCGGCAGCGTAAGTTTCTCCGAGGAAACGACTCGCAGGTCGCGATCAACCACGGAGAGCTCCACCTTGACGAAGTTCTCCGCGAGCTGGTCCTGCACATCCATGGTGAACACCACCTCGCGCTCGTCACCCGGCTTCAGGTTGGAGACGTCGAAGCGGCCGGCGCGCAACAGCAAGCCGTCGCCGGTCAGGTTGCGCACGTTGGCCTGAGTCTCCTTCGAGGGGCCCTTGCCGACGTTCTTGATCGTCAGGTAGATGCTCACGCCCTCACCCTTGGCGATCTGGCCATCGCCGTTGCCTGGGCGGTTGTCCACGATCTGATAGGTGTAGGCGAAGACCGGCTGCTCGAGCGCCTTGACCGTGGGGCGGATCTCCGCCTCCTTCGGCGCGACGTCGCTCGCCGACTCGAACTTGATCTTCACCACGTCCTGGCGCGTGGTCGCGTCATCGGGGATGGAGCAGACGCGCTTCGCATCGAGAGGCACGGGCTTGGTCGAGCCTGGCTTGTGACCTTCGGTCTCGCACCAGCCGAGGGGCACGCTGACCACCTTCTCCTGACCTGGCTCGATCTTGCCGAAGATCAGCTCCTTCTCGTCGTAGTAGCCGCTGTCGCTCGTGCTCATTCCGCGCAGCTGATAGACCGGCGTCTTACCGGTGTTCTTCACCTTCACCTCGAGCTTCATCTTGTCGCCCGCGGTCACGGTGTCGTCCTTGCGATCGGTCTTCACGCTGACCTCGAAGTCGCTGGGCGTCAGCTCGCTCTTGAAGTCGGCGGGAGGGTCGCTCCAGTCGATGCCGATCTTCGCCAGATCGCTCTTCACCGCCTCGAGCTCCTTCTTCTCGATGCCTTCAACCAGCTGACGAGTCTCGGCCACCTGTTCCTGGCGCTTGCCCACGGGAAGCTTGGCGACGAGCTGCTTCGCGAAGCGGATGTTGAAATCCTCACGGAATTCATCGTCGAGATCCGCTCCGCGCTCGCGCATCTCCGCCCGCTCCGACTCTGGCAGGTTGTAGCGCACCTTGATGCTGGGGCGCTCACTGTCGCGCTTGGCCTCGTTGGTCAGGCTCTTGTCGAGGTCGCGCTCACGCAGGGGGTGCTCGGAACGGAACAAGTCCATCTCCTTGCTATCTGCGGTCATCGGGTCGAGCTCGATGTCTGGCGTGACGCCAACACCCTGGATCGAGATGTCACCGGGGGTGAGGTACTGCGCGATGGTGAGCTTCAGGGCGGCGTTGTCCGGGGTCACCTTGGGGAACACCAGCTGAACGCTGCCCTTGCCGAAGGTCCGCTGACCAACGATCACCGCGCGGTTGTGGTTCTTCAGCGCTCCAGCGACGATCTCGCTCGCGCTCGCGGAAGATGGATTCACCAGCACGACCAAGGGATAGGGAGGCTCGGTGCCTCGGCGCGTCGCGCGCTTCTCCTCTCGCCCCTCCGAGTGCCCCACCGTGGCGACGATCACGCCATTGTCGAGGAAGTGATCCGCGACCTTGGCCGCCTGATCCAGGAGGCCGCCCGGGTTGCCACGCAGGTCGAGCACGACCCCCTTCAGCGGCTCCTTCTCTCGCAACGTGTCCAGGGTGTCTTCGAGCTCCTTCGCGGTGCTGCTCTGGAAGTGCTTGAGACGAACGTACGCGATGCCCGGCTGCAGCAGGCGCCCCTCGACGGAGCGTATCCGGATCTCTTCTCGCGTGAGCACGAAGGGGCGAGAGCCGCTCCAGCCGTCCTTGCCGTCACGATGCACCCAGATCGTCACCTGAGTCCCCGGCTTGCCGCGCAGGCGGTTCACCGCGTCGTCCAGCGGCATGTTGAGCGTGGACTCGTTGTTGATCTTCATGATGCGGTCGAGGCGGCGCAGGTTCGCACGTCCCGCCGGCGTGTCCGGCATCGGCCGCATCACGGTCAGGGTCTGATCACGGATCGAGATCACGATGCCGAGACCGCCGAAATGGCCCGACGTGGACAGGTTCATCTCCCGGTAAGCCTCGGGGCTGAGAAAGACACTGTGGGGATCCAGCGTGGAGAGCATCCCGTTGCATGCGGCGTACTCGATCTCTCGCAGATCCACCTCGGTGTCCTTGAGGTTGGCCTGCAGGAACGCGAACACCTCACGGAGCCGCGCGGAAACGTCCCAGGGCCCCTGCACGTTGTCGACCCGGAACTCCTTCTCCTCGGTTCCGACCCTCACCTTCACCGTCGGCGACTTCTCGTCATGGAGCACGATGACCTGAGCCACCTCTTTCTGGATCTCGTCCAGCGCACTGACGAACATCAGACGTGGCTCGACCCGCTTGGGCTCCACGTACTTGTCGCGAATCGTCTTGAGCGTCTCGTTGACCGCGACCAGCTGGGTCAGGTCGTAGGGGACCTTGGGCTGCCCTGGAGCCGTCACCGCGTGCGCCGCTTCGAGGCCTCGCCACAGGCCGCCGGTTCCGTAACGCAGCGCAAAGAAGGTCGAGACGGCGAAGACGCTGAGGATGAGCAGGGTCTTGCCCAGGCGTTGGAAGATTCTCATGAGCGACCGGGAGTATAGACTGGATGGACGGCCTTGCTGGGCCGGGGCACTTGGCTGGGGGGCTAGCCAAGTCTACTGACGCGCCAGAGCCTAAAGGGGTTGGCGCGGGCTGGATATTCCCGAGTGGACTCGAAGGAGCCCCCCACCTTGGCCACGAACTACCAAGTATTCCGGGAACATGCAGCTAACCGACGGGCCGGGATGGCCTCGCGTGCCCGCGCTCAGGGCGCGACGAAGCGCTGCCCAGCGGCGGGTGGCTTCAGCGCCGGCCTGGGCGTCGGGGTGGCCCGGGGCGGCGCCGACTGCTTGGCTGGGGGCGGCTTTGGCCCCGACTCCTTGCCCGACGCTGCCGTGGCAGGCGCCGGCTTTCCGTCAGGGTTCTTGACCGTCGGGGACTCCTCGTCCTGGCGGATCGAGTAGCGCACCAGCGCGCGCAGCACTTGGTTTCGCTGCACGTTGCCGAGCAGCATCTTCAGATCCTCGTAGACCGATGGATCGACGAGCAGCGCGCCCAGGGTCCCTCGACCTGCGCGAAGGTCTGCGACGACCTTGCGCAGATCGGCGCTCATGGCGTTCAGGTTCTTCACGGCGTCCGCCTCTTCACCCTGTCCACCGTAGAGCAGGCTATGAGCCATGCCGTTTCCCTCGCGGATCCCTTTCAACGCGAGCGCCACCTCCCCCGCGGCGTCACCGAACTTGTTCAGGGTTTGGGGGGGAGCTTCTCCATAGACCAGCTCGTGCACCAGGCCCGGCCCGTGGTTCACGCGGTGAACGGCGGCGTTCAAGCCACTCACCAGGCGATCCAGATTGGCGGTGGTGCGCTCCAGGTTGCTCAGGGTGCGTGAGATCTTGGCGCTCTCCTCGGGATCGCTCATCAGCTTCCCGACGTAGCCTTCCTTCTTGTCCACGCTCTCGAGGATCCCGGAGAGCGATTTCACGCCAGTCTTCAAATCCTCCTGGAATTTAGGTTCGGCGAGAGTCCCCGTCGTGCGCTCGAGGTTCGTCATCACACCCTCGGCCTTCTCACCGATGGCAGTGACCTTCTTCAGCATGTCCGCCAGATCTTGCGGATCCTTGCTGCGCACCTCCCCCCCGACGGGGACGGGCGGCGTGCCCATGTCCCCCGGAGTGATCTGCACCATCTTGTCACCCAGCAAGCCGCGGTTCTCGATCGTCGCGATGCTGTTCTCTCGGATGCGAGCACCCTGCTCACGGTGGATGCTCATGCGAACGTAGGGGCGCGGGTCCGACGGGTCTTCCGGATAGGCCACCTCGGTGACGCTGCCGATGTCGAGACCGCCCATGCGCACCGGAGACCCACGCTTCAACCCTTGCACGTCGCTGAAGCGCACGGAGTAGGGGTCCGTGGACTTGAACAGGCCACGCTCATCGCCGATCAGGAACACCACGATGCCCGACACGATCAAGCCAGCCAAGACGAAGAGCCCTACTTTGACCTCTCTGGGAGTCGACATGAAGCGTCCGAGTCTGGCGGTCGGGGTCAGCGAGACCGACCGAAGCGATGTCTTGCAGCCCCAATGGGCCGAGAAGCGAAGGGATGGCGGCGAAGGCGCTTCACGCGCCGACTCCGACTGGTGTGCCTAGAGCCCCGACCGTCGAGCGACAACCGGTTCTCGCCCCAACTCCTTTATAGCGCAGCGCAGCGGTTTGCACGCGAATCGAGGCCTCGCCC
The DNA here is from genome assembly GCA_041389745.1 of Polyangiaceae bacterium. Classification (GTDB taxonomy): domain Bacteria; phylum Myxococcota_A; class Polyangia; order Polyangiales; family Polyangiaceae; genus JAHBVY01. Next base: position 103,203 of record JAWKRF010000014.1, on the reverse strand, counting down.
CGGCCTCGAGTGCTCGGATTCACGACGCACGTCCCTGGAAACACCGCAGATTCACGGCGTGGCTGCTTCACCGTTGCATCTCAGCCATGCAGGTCGAGGTCGTCCCTGGTCGCACCTGCGGCAACGTGGATGTTGCAGATCGCCTGTGGCAGCCTGGCGTCGTGGGGTACCTGCCGTCGTCCTTGGTGACCGCGATCAGTGGCAGCGCCGCAGCCGGCAAGAACCCTTGGCTGCCGCTGGCGTTGCTGTGCCTCATCGCACAGGCAGACCGCGTCCCGACCTGGTTGATGGATCCACGGCTCCACGCCGGGCTTCACGGGCTCGCACCGCCGAGCGTGCTGCTCGCCTTGGGCGTCGTGTTCCTGGTGTTGTCTCTGGCAGAGTCGTTCGGCGACAAGGTGTCGTGGATCGAGGCCTGGTTGACCCCGATTTCCACGACGTGGCGGCCCTTTGCTGCGATCGCGGTCGCGACGCTGGTCGGCGTTGGGACCATGCACGGCCAGCCCTTGGCGAGTGACGCGAGCGCCGGTGCAGGCGCAGGCTTCGGCTTCGATGCGATCCCCGAGGAACCGTCCGCCTGGGAGACGATGGGCCCCTACGCCTGGTTGACGCTGTGCATCCTTGCAGGGACCCTGAGCGGGCTCATCGCTACCGTGGGGAAAACTGGCACGCGCCTGTTGTTGACCATGGTGCCGGTGCCGGGTATCCGCTTGGCTCACTCCTTCCTGGACGACTTCTTCGCCTGGGGCGTGACCCTGGCGGGGCTGGTGCTCGGCGACAGCCTGTTCATGGCGGTGCTCGGCGGCCTCTACCTTTGCGTGGGCTTGATCGCGGCGCCGATCTTGGGACGCCTCAGCCTGATCCAGCTGAAGATCGGCGCGTCCCTCTGGCGCAAGCTGCGGGCCAAGCGCGACGATGCACCGCCGAAGCTGCCCCGCTGGCTGTCCCGGGCTCTGCCGGGACGTGACCTCAGCCACGCGATCCCGGCGTATGCCTACCGCACCCGGGAGACCGGTCTTTGCCGCGCTGGCTTCCTGCTGGTGGACGCCCACGGCGTGGTGTTCGCGGCGCGCAGCTGGTTCAGACCCAAGCTCTTGCAGGTGAAGGCGGACGATCTGCTGCGTCTTGGCCTCGCGGAAACGCTGAGCAGCCGGGCAGTGACCCTGGCACGCAGGGCGGGCGGGGGTGAGGAGCTCTCGCTGTATCTCTTTCCTGGCACTCCTCGGGTCACGAGCGAACGCCTCATCGCCGCGGCGGCCAGCGCTGGTCTGGTCCGTGTGCGGCCAGGAAGCGACTCGGCACGACTGCCTCACGAACGCTCGCAGCGGGGCCGCTACGTACCGGCCAGCCAGGCCGGCAGCTTGCGCACTCAGGCGGTGCTCGGCCTGGGCGCAGCGATCGCAGTCGGCGTGCTCACCGGTGGCGTGCTGATCCCCATCGGCTTCGGCTACATCGCCTCACCCTTCAAGGGGCGCTTCGTCGCTGGCAGCTTGCTCTCGCTCTACCTGGCGGCTTCCGTGATGGGCACCTTCGGCTTCGCCTGGCCCATCGCGCTCATCTATGCGGGCCTGCTGAACGCGATCGCCCTCAGGGATCTCAGTCGACACGCGCTGCGCGCGCACCTCGACGGATACGTGGACCGCTTCGCGTTCTTGCCAAACGTGCCTTGCATGCTCTGGGTGACGCACGCCCCGGCCAGTGACTTCTTCCGCGAGGGAGAGCGCGATCCGATCTCGGACGGCTCCTGGCGAGTGGTCTGGCGACTGCTGTCGAGCGAACCTACCGCCGCCTGAACGAGCACGATCATCCACTCTTGAGCAGCGTCTCGACGTCTTCTTGTACCGGCGCCTTGCCGTGGATGAAGTCAGCGACACGCGGGTCATCGGACTCCTTGAACGAGTCCGCGTCGCCACAGGCGATGATGCGTCCGCTGTGCACCATCGCGAGGCGGTCGCTGATCGTGAAGGCGCTCCCCATGTCATGCGTGACCACGATGCTGGTGATCGAGAGCTTCTCCTGCAGTCCCATGATCAGGTGATTGACCCGGGCGGTGTTGATCGGGTCGAGGCCGGTCGTGGGTTCGTCGTAGAGCACCACCTCTGGCTGCACGGCGATGGCGCGTGCCAGACCGACGCGCTTGCGCATGCCTCCGGAGAGATCCGCTGGACGCATCTCTTCGACGCCTGGCAAGCCGACCAGTCCCAGCGCCCAGGCGACGCGATCTTCGATCTCCGACCGCGACATCTTCTCGCGATAGTGCTCTTCGAGGCCATAGGCCACGTTCTCGAACACGCTGAGGGAGTCGAACAGCGCGCCGCTCTGGAACAGCATCGCGATGCGCTGGCGAACGCGGGACAGCTCTCGTTCCTTCATCTTCGTGACCTCCTGGCCATCGAACAGGATGCTTCCCGAGTCGGCCACCAGGAGCCCAATCAGCATCTTGAGCATCACGCTCTTGCCGACGCCCGATCCGCCGAGGATGGTGAACGCCTCCCCGCGGCGGATGCTCAGATCGAGACCCGAGTAGATCACCTTCGGGCCGAAGGCCTTCTTCACGTTGCTGAAGCGGATCAGGGTCTCGGCTTGCTCCACGCCATCGATCTAGGCGGGTTCCCGGGTTGCGGCAACCGCGCGCGTCGGCGGAGAAGCCGAGCGAGGGGAGAGTGCGCGCGATACGTCCCAGGGCGCGAGCCGACACTCTCAGGAAACCGGCCCTGGCCAACACTCCTGAAGCTCGTCCGCGCTCACTCGACGCGGCAAGAAACCCCGATGCCGACTCCGAACGCACCGCGCGGCCCACGCCCAGACCAAGACGCCGAAGTCGCCAGCTTCGCCAACACGATGCCGCGGGAGTACCGCCAGCGACATCACCCCAACGCGATCTGGCATCACTCGCGAACGTCTGCGGACCGCGCAAGCGCGGTCAACGTCGGCACGTTCTCCCCCGGCGGGCTGACCACTGGCGTACCGCTCTGCGTGGTCGCCGACGATCGGCCGGGGCTCTTGGCTCGGATCTGCATCGGGCTCGAAGCGCTCAACCTCGACGTGCGCGACGCCGAGGCGTATCTGCGAAGGCGCCTCGACGGCCGCGTGGAGGCGGTCGATCTCGTGTGGGTGAGACCCACCGGCCCTCGCGCCCTGGCGCCGTGGAACGCAACGGAGTCCCTGGCCGAGATCAAGAGCGTGCTCAACGTCGTGGTCGAGCGACACCTCGAAGCGGGGGCGTTGCTCGAACGGGTCACACGCGCACCGACCAACGTCGGTCACACCCGCATCAGCTGGGTGATGGCAGAAGGACTCCTGATGGGGGTCGACGTGGAGACCCAGGATCGGCCTGGCCTGCTGCTCGCGCTCGCTGCGGCGCTGGCGCACGAGCGACTGAACATCGTGCGCTCGGTGGTCAAGACCATGGGGAAGCGCGCCGTCGACCGCTTCTACTTCTGCGAGCTGGACGGCACCGCAGTCGGCGGTGACCGCCAGACCCAAATCCGCGCTCGCTTGCTCGAGGTCATCGGCCGCCCCAACGTCGAACTCGGGCACGCCTCGCCCTCCACCTGACGAGACGCCGAAGACGACGAGGCGTCGTGCGGACGAGATGTCGTGCGGGATGCTCGCGGGACGCTAGCCCCAGACCTGATCGACGCGCAACTCGACCGCGTCGCCCCCTCGGTAGGTATCTCGCTTGAGCCGTCCCACTGCAACGACCCGCTCACCGAGCTGCCCCGCCTGGGCGCCCTGCTCCACCCCGAAGGCGCCTATCCGTCGACCGTTTGGCAACTGCAGCTCGAGCTTCAGGTGACCACCGCTGACCTCCCGCGCGCTGACCAGCTTTGCCTCGACGCGCAGCTTGGGTGCCGGATTCGCCTCGCCGCAAGGCTCGAGGCGCTCGAGGTCGCGAACCACCTGCGCTGGATCATCTGCAGGGTCCAGACGCACGACTTGAGCAGGATCGGGCTTGATCTCACCGCGTGGTGAAGCGACGCCATCCGCACACGCGGCCAGAAAATCCTCCCGGAATCTGTCCAGCATCTCCCGCTGCAACGTCACTCCTGCCGCGGCCTGGTGCCCACCAAAGCGCTCGAGCGCGCCGCTCGCGCGCGAGAGCGCGTCGTACAGACGCGCTCCGTCGGGGCCACGCACGGAGCCCCGCCCGATCTCCCCCTCGAAGCCGACCACCACCACCGGCACGTTGTAGCGATCTGTGAGGCGACCCGCGACGATGCCCACGATGCCGTGGTTCCAGCTCGTCTCTCCCACCACGATGGCGGGGTCCTTGTCCCACCCTGCCTCCTCGATCAGCTCGACGCTCGCGCGCTCCATCTCGCGCTGGAGTTCCTTGCGCTGATCCGTGATCTGCTCGACCCGCGCAGCCAGCGATCGGGCAGTGTCCAGGTTCTTCGCCAGCAGCAAGTCGAACGCGGGATCCGGCGCGCCCAGGCGCCCTGGAGCGTTGATGCGAGGCGCCAGGCGAAATGCGACGTCTTCGCCGCTGATGGGCGCGCTGAGATCGATCTTTGCGTACTCCAGTAGCGCGCGCACCCCAGGTCTTTCCGCACGGCGAAGCGCCTCCAGCCCGGCGCGAACCAAGGGGCGATTGTCCCCATTCAGCGGAGCCACGTCCGCGATGGTGCCAATCGCGACCAGGTCCAGGTAGCGCCGCAGGTCGAGCTTCGGATCCAGCTCGGCCCGCAGCGCCGCGCCAATCGACAGCGCGAGCCCGCAGGAGGCCAGCCCCTTGTATGCGAAGCCACACTCGGGACGATGAGGGTTGATGAACGCCTTGGCGGGCAGAGGGGCATCGGGCACCAGGTGGTGGTCGATGACCAGCACGTCCACTCCTGCATCCGCCACCACGCGCAGACTCGCGTGATCCGAGGATCCACAGTCGCAGGTCACGAGCACGCTGGGCTTCGACGCGAGGATGCGCTGCACTGCTGGCAGCGACACCCCGTAGCCACCCTCGAAACGACTTGCCAGGTGCGGCACCACCTCACCGCCGAGCGTCCTCAGTGTATCCGTAAGGATCGCCGCGGAGGTGATACCGTCGCAGTCGTAGTCTCCGAACACCACGATGCGCTCGCGCTGCCGCACCGCACGCACCAGGCGCTCCGCGAGCGCGCCCCGATCCGCCATCTGGTCGGGGCGCGTCAGATCGGCCAGCTTCGGAGCCAGAAACCCGCGGACCAGCTCGACATCGAGAAGCTCCCGCCGCACGAGCACGTCTGCCAGCGTACGGGTGATCCCGAGCGCCCCCGTCAGCTTGCCGATCTGCTCGTTCGCGCCGCTCCGCGGTTCGAGGCAGCGCTCCGAAGCCAGGGCCAATGCGCTGAGTTCGGGGGCTCGCATCACCATCCCCCGCTTTTCGACTGCGAGCTGCTCCATGTCAACTTGGGTTCGGCCGCGCGGGGGGTGAGTTTCGTTGGTTCCGACGGGCTGCCTCGGGGCAACGTGCGCGCTTGCTATGTACAAGCTGGGGAGTGCCTGTGAGAACGGCGCCAACCTCCGTTACCCCGTGCGTCGCCCGGCATCGGTCCGCGCCGCCTTGCGACGGGTCGCGTGACTCCCTCCCCCCCAACCAATCCAGCTACGCGTCCAGCGGACGAATGCGGCGTCCGGCAGCAGCCAAGCCTGCCGTCTGGCGACTGATTCCTCATCACCACGAAACAGCTGGCACCAATGACGAGAGGCGCAGCGTCGCACGCTGCGCCTCTCGACACCTCGGACGATTCCGCGCGGGTTCAGTCCAAGTCTGGAGCCACCGATCAGATGACGGCTTCGCCTTGCTTGCGAATCGGCTTCGCGGGCTTCTTCTTCACGACCTTGCTGAAGAACTTGCGGTCGAGCCACTCGGTGAGAGGCAGCGCCACGTAGATCGAGGAGTAGGTTCCCAGGATCAAGCCCACGATCAGCGTGAAGGAGAAATCCTTCAGCGTGCCCGTGCCCCGCACGAAGAAGAACATCAAGCTGAAGATGGTCGTGCAGCTGGTCAGCACCGTTCGGCTCAGCATCTCGCTGAGGCTCACGTTGATGATCTTCATGAAACTCGCGCCGCGCATCCTCCCGAGGTTCTCTCGCACGCGGTCGTAGACGATGACGGTGTCGTTGACCGAGTAGCTCACGATGGTCAGCACCGCGGCGACCGTGGAGAGACTCAGCTCCTTCTGCACCAACACCAGCACGCCCACGCTCAGCACCGCGTCGTGAATCAGGGCGATCACGGCACCCGGCGCGAAGCGCAGGTCGAAGCGGAAGGCGATGTAGGCGGTGATGAACACCAGCGCGATCAGGATGCTCTTCAGCGCCGCATCCCTGAGCTGAGCGCCCGCCTTCGGGCCGATCCACTCCACCCTCAGGGGCTCCGCTGGCACCACGTCAGTGCCGAGCTTCGTCCGCAGCACGTCCATGAGCTGATCGCCCTTGCTCTTCAGCTGGATCTCCACGCGGTGCTCACGGGAGTTCTGAATCGAAACGGCGTTCTCACCATCACGCACGGCGACGCCGCCCACGCTGCTCATCTGCTGGCGAATGCGGGCGAGGTCCGCCGCCTCGCGATAGCGAACGCTGACCTTGTCTCCGCCGGGGCTGAACTTCACCTCGGTGGCCGTTCGCTCCTTTGGGCAGCGGTCTTCGGGCAGCCCCTCGCCGAAGCACAGCGCAGTCTCGATCTCGCGCTGCTTGGCGTCGTCGATGGCGGACACCTCCTGCACGCGGATCATGAAGCGGTTCTTCGCGCTCCCCTCCTCGACCCGAACGATGTCGGGGCTCGAGAAGCCTCCAGCCTTGATGATGTCGCGCAGCTGCGGGACCTCGACCGGCTTGGTGAAGGCGACCTCGACCTCGGTGCCGCCCTTGAAGTCCGTGCCGAGCTTGGGGCCAGGGTAGAAGATGCTGCCAAAGGCCAACAGCACGAGGAGCAGGCTCATCGGACCGAAGATCCGACGCATGCGCATGAAGTCGTAGACTTTGCCGACAGGGAATAGCTGCATCGCTCAGCCCATATCCAATTGAGCGTCACGACTGCGGCCGTGAACCCAGAAGTCGAAGAGGACACGGGAGACCACGACTCCCGTGAAGATGTTGGCCATCGTGCCCACGATCAAGGTGATGGCGAAACCCTTGATCGGGCCCGTTCCGTACTGAGCCAGGATCACGCCACCGATCAGCGTCGTGATGTGCCCATCGATGATCGCGCTGAGCGCCTTGCCGAAGCCCAGCTCGACCGCGGCGCGGGGACTCTTGCCATCTCGAAGTTCCTCACGGATACGTTCGTTTATCAGCACGTTGGAGTCCACGCTCATACCGATGGTGAGCGCGAGACCCGCGATACCGGGCAGGGTCATCGACGCCCCAAAGGTGGCGAGGATCGCGAGCTGGAGCATCAAGTTGAGCCCCACCGCGGTGTTCGCGACCAGGCCCGCGCGTCGGTAGTAGAGCAGCATGAACACGATGACCAGTGAGGCGCCGCCCAGCGCTCCTTGCAGGGCGAGCCGGATCGAGTCGTGTCCCAGCGACGGACCGATACGTTGCTCGTTGGAGAGGGAGATTGGCGCTGGCAGCGCGCCTGACCGCAGCACCAGCTCGAGGTTGCGCGAGCGCTCGAGCTGAACCTGCGGGTCGCCGGAGCCCATGGTGATGGTGGCGTGGCCCCCGGGGATCCGCGTCTGGATGACGGGAGCGCTCTCCACCTTGCCGTCCAGGATGATCGCGAAGCGACGCTTGATGTTGTCGCCGGTGATCTTCTCGAACAGGCTGCCGCCGCGATCGGTGAACGTGATCGCCACGTGCCAGCCTCCGAGGGAGCTACTGCTCTGATCGGGCTGAGCCGAGGCGTCTCGAATCAGGTCACCAGTGATCTCGGCGCGCGCCTTGAGCACGTAGGTGCGCCAGCCGATGTCGGTGTCCTTGAGCGTGTCAGGATCGGTGCGCGTCAGCTTCTCGAAGCCGATCTCCCGCCCCGGTGGCACGTTCAGCGTGTCCACCCACTCGCGGAAGCGTTTCAGTGATTGCTCCGACGTCTCGCCCTTCTCGCTGCGCAGGACCGCAAACCGGAACTGCTTCAGGACAGGCTCGCCGTCCTCGTCCTGACCCACGCTGACGTTCTCGGACTCGAACCCGACTCCCTTCGGCAGGTTGCCCGTCGCGCCCTTGGCGAGGTCCTGCTCCAGGTCCTTGAAGAAGGTGCTCTCGTCGTCATTCAGCTTGAACTCGAGGCGAGCAGTCTGACTGATGATGTCGCGGATCTGCTGGAAGCTCTTCTCGTCCTCGCCGGGGACCTCGACGATCACGTCCTCATCGCGCGTCGAGACCGCGGCCTCTCGGAGACCCAGCTCATCGACGCGGCGCAGGATGATCTCCTTGGCTTGCGCCACGGCGCGCTCGCGGATCTCGGTCTCCGCAGACTCGCGGATGAAGTAGTGGACCTTACCGCTGCCCTGCTCGTGAGAGAAGTCGAGTTCCCCACGGAATTTGTCCTGGAAGCGCTTGTCGAACTTGGACTCGTCCTTGGGGTCCTTGAATTCGATGTCGATGCTGTTCGTCGAGTCCCGAGGCGCGATCAGGGTGACCCTCTCACGCAGCTTCTTGTAGGCCTCTTCGGTCGGGCGATCGTCGCCACTGTGGAACTCGAACGCGCGGGCGAGCTCCGCCTGCATGTCCTCGTAGTAGGCGTCGCGCTTGTCCTTGATCGCCTCGCTCACGTCGACGGTGTAAACCAAGCGCAGCCCACCTCGTAGATCGAGCCCCGCGACCAGCTTGAAGTCGATGTGATCCTTCAGGTACTGCGGGCAAGGGACCTTGCCCTCGGTCATGCTGTCGATGCTCGGCAGCAGGGTGAGCAGCGCGAGCACCGCAACGCCCGACACGAGCCCGAAGCGTGCCCGCCAGCTGAAGGTGACCACCTCCAGTCCGATGAAGAAGCACCAGATGGCGATCGAGACGAGGAGCACCATGGGCCAGAACGCATCGTAGTGCGCCGCGACCGCTGCGCTCCCGGCCGCGATGGCGCCAGCCCACTGGGAGACGCGGTGCGCGCGTCGCACATAGCCCAGCGCTATGAGCACCGCGGCGAATCCGCCGAACACATATTGCAACACCGTGTTGACCACTAGGGCACCTTCATCACCTTCGTTGGCAAACGCTGCGTGGCGTCGCCATCATGCCCGTAGGAACGGGACCAAGAACCTGCCGCGCCTCAGCGCGAACCGAGAATCCGAAACTCGCGCCGCTGGCGCCAAAAACCTCGCTCCATCTCCGGATTGGCTTCCGCGGTGTAACGACCGCCAAGCCGCCTTCACTTGGCGTCTGCGGTCTTCGCCTCGCCCGTGTCCTTGCCGAGAATGGATGAACTCAGGACCTTCACCTTCACTCCGGAAGCGATCTCGATGGTGGTGATGCGATCTGCCTTCTCCACCAGCTTTCCGAGCAACCCACTCTGAGTGATCACGCGGTCGCCCTTCTTGAGTTCGTCGATCAGCTTCGCCTGCTTCTTCTGTTGGTTACGGTTCGTCCACCACATGAAGCCAAACAAGCCAACCATCAGCAGCAGCATCGGCGCCATCGAGAACAGTCCCGGCGGCTCAGGCGCCGGTCCGGGCGGAGCGCCTTCTTGTTGCGTCGTGCCCTTGCCTTCTGCCGCGGGGGCGGCAGGCGCTGGCGCGGCGGGCGCCGCAGGGGTGCCTTCACCGGGCGCCGGCGGGCGCGGTGGAGGTGTCGGTTGACCTTGATATGCAAACGCCGCGAAATCCAAAGGGTCCTCCCTGCAGGGGGTCGGGCCTATACCGAGGATTCGGGGGGTGCGCAAGGAACGCTGAATCGACCGCCCCCATGGCATGAACCAGCGACCGCGAGCCGCGCTGCGTGTCATCCACACAGCACGGGATCGCTGAGCAGTGATTGCCTCCCCCCCCCTCGTCGAGCGGTGAACCCCCGTTCCAGGGTTCCTTCCACCCCACTCCGAAGGGCGCCCGAGCTGACTCGCAAAGCCTGTGCCGGAGGCATCAATCTGGCTTGACACCCCATCGGGCGGGTGACATTTATCGCGCCCGGTCCGAACCCGAGACGAGATGAATGAATCAGCGCTCCTTGCGAGCGATCTTCAGGCGCGTAGCTCAGTGGTAGAGCACTACATTGACACTGTAGGGGTCGGCAGTTCAATCCTGCCCGCGCCTACTGCGCTCGGGTTTTGGGCCGGAAAGCCAGCGTCCTCCTTCCTCCCTTCACATCGGGTGAGGGAGGGAGCCCGTTCGACGCTGCTAGGATCGATGCACTCATGACCGATGGCGCGCGAGCCACGGCACGCGAGTTGTTGGAGGCATCGGGGAAGCTCGACGCCGATGTGCTCGCCGTGCAAGTCGACGGAAGGCTGATCGATCTACACACGCCCATCAGCGCGAGCGTCGATCGACTCGTACCGGTGCGGCGCGGCACCAAGCAGGCGCTCGAGCTGATTCGACACTCGACGGCACACGTGATGGCAGACGCGGTCCAGCGGCTGTTCCCGGGCACGCAGGTGACTATCGGCCCTGCGATCGACTCCGGCTTCTACTACGACTTCGATCGCCCCGACGGACCGTTCACCGACAAGGACTTGCTCCGCATCGAGAAGGAGATGCGCAAGATCATCAAGTCGAAGCGGCCGTTCACGCGCGAAGTGGTGAGCCGCGCGGAAGCGCTGGAGCTCTTCGATGGCATGGGCGAGAAGTACAAGCGTGAGCTGATCGAGGGGCTGCCGGCAGACGCTGAGCTCTCGCTGTATCGCCACGGTAGCCCTGGGCGCCCTGGCGGTACCTGGGTGGACTTGTGCGCGGGTCCCCACGTCCCCTCCACCGGCGACCTTGGAGTGGTCAAGCTGACGAGCGTCGCAGGAGCGTACTGGCGAGGCGACGAGAAGCGACAGATGCTTCAGCGCATCTACGGCACCGCCTTTCCAACCCAGGAAGAGCTGGACGCGTACGTCGCACAGCAAGAGGAAGCGAAGAAGCGCGACCATCGCAAGCTCGGCAAGGAGCTCGAGCTGTTCTGGTTTCATGAGTACGCGCCAGCGATGCCGTTCTTCTTGCCGCGCGGAGCTGCGGTCTATCGAAGGCTGGTCGAGTTCATCCGCGAGCTCTACGTCGACTACGGCTATCAAGAAGTGATCACGCCGCAGATCTTCGACAAGCGCCTGTTCGAAACCAGCGGTCATCTGCAGAACTATCGCGAGAACATGTATCTGCCGGTGACGGCCGAGGTGATCGACGAGATCGCCCACGACCACGATCACGATCACGAGCGCCACCCAGCGCTGGAGAATCTCGCGCAGAAGCCGATGAACTGCCCGAGTCACTGCCTGATCTTCGGGCAGCGCAAGCGCAGCTACCGTGAGCTGCCTTGGCGCATCGCGGATTTCGGGCGCTTGCACCGCTACGAGCGAGGCGGCTCCCTGCACGGCCTCGCGCGCGTTCGCAGCTTCTGCCAGGACGACGCCCACATCTTCTGCACTCCAGAGCAGATGCGACAGGAACTCGAGAGCTTCAACAAGCTGTTGTTCGAGGTCTACCAGGCGTTTCGCTTCGAGAACGTCCAGGTCAAACTCGCGCTGCGTCCCGAGAAGCGCGTCGGCTCCGACGAGATGTGGGACGCTGCCGAGAAGGTGCTGGAAGACGTGCTCAAGGAGACCGGCGTGCCGTACGAGGTGCTTCCCGGCGAGGGAGCCTTCTACGGCCCCAAGCTCGAGTTCCACGTGACGGACGCGCTGGGTCGCGATTGGCAGCTCGGGACGATGCAAGTCGACTACGCGTTGCCGGAGCGCTTCGATCTCGAGTACGTCGACAACGCGGGTCAGACGAATCGCCCCGTGATGCTCCATCGCGCCATTCTTGGCTCGGTCGAGCGTTTCTTCGCGGTCTACATCGAGCACTGTGCTGGGAAGTTCCCAATGTGGCTCGCGCCCGAGCAGGTCAGTCTGCTCACGGTGAGCGAGAAGCAGGCCGAGTTCGCTCACCGGACCGCGGAGCGCCTACGAAGCCACGGCCTGCGCGTTCTCGTGGACGCCGGCTCGGACAAGCTCGGCGCCAAGATCCGTAACGCACGCAATCAACGCCTGCCGTACTTCGCGGTGATCGGCGAGCAGGAAGTCGAGAGCGGCAGCTTGTCCGTTCGTTCCCGAGACGAAGGCGAGCTTGGCTCGCTGCCGATCGATGACTTCATCCAGCGGGCGGTCACCGAGGCCGCGTGGCCCCGAGCCGACCGCGACGACCCACAACCTAGGACCCTATGAACCGAGAGAGTAGAACCGACCTATGGCAATGAGACGACGCTTTCAGAGGGGTGAGCCCCGAGGACCACAGATCCGCATCAACCACCGGATCAGGGTGCCCGAAGTGCGTGTCATTGCTGCCGATGGGTCGATGCTCGGGGTCATGAGCACGCAGGACGCGCTCCGGCGTGCCCGGGAGGAAGGCCTCGATCTCGTCGAGGTGAACCCCAAGAGCCAGCCCCCCGTCTGCAAGATCCTCGACTTCGGCAAGTACAAGTACGAGGAGAAGAAGAAGGCGAGCGAAGCCAAGCGCCGCCAGACCGTGGTCGAGGTGAAGGAGATCAAGCTTCGCCCCAAGACAGACGATCACGACCTGAACGTGAAGCTGCGCGCCGCGCGGAAGTTCATTGAGTCTGGCAACAAGGTGAAGTTCACCGTTCGTTTCCGCGGTCGTGAAATCACGCACCCCGAGCGCGCGAAGATGCAGCTCGATTGGCTGTTGAAGGGGCTCGAGGATCTGACGGTGATCGAGCAGATGCCGACGATGGAAGGTCGCAGCATGGTGCTGATCGCTGCACCGAAACCTGCGGTCATGCAGCGTGTGCAAGCCGAGCGGGCTGCCCGCGAGAAGGCTGGCGAACGCGAGGAGCGTTCCTCCGTCGGGAACTCACGTCCGGACAACGATGGCCCGGACGAAGACGACGAAGACGAAGACGACGAAGACGAAGACGAATGAACGTCTTGGCCGCCCGCTGAGCCCTCGCTCACAGGGCCCGAACTCACGCGCCCCCGAAGATCTTCGGGGGCGCGATGGTTTTGTGAGGTCTGCGGACCGTTTGTTTTCCGCGAGGTAAGGGGGCTCAGATCGGCAGCATTCCGCTGAAGTAAGCTCCAGCGGCTCCGGCGGCGACGAGCACCACCAGGATCAAGGCGATCAGGCCCCCTTTACCTTTTGGGGGAGTTTGATTCGCGGAGACCGGGCCAGAAGCAGGCGCGGGTGGACTAGGTGCAGCCGGAGCCTGCGGTCTCGGTGGCGGGGGGGCCTTGGCCGGCGCTCCGGGGTTCGAGGGACGCGCCACCTGCGCCGGAGGCGCAGAGGACTCGTCCTCGAGCGCGGCCAGGTTGCCCTCCTGGAATGAGGTCGGTGGCAGGCTGCCCGCAATGTCTTCGAGGTCCGAAGCCCAGTCGCCCACGTTCTCGAATGAGCCCAGGTTCAGCGGCGCTGCTCCCAGGTCTCCCGCGGTGCTGCGATCACCCTCCTCGCCTTCCTCGAGTGAGGTGAACTCGAACAAGGCATCATCGATCAGCTCGCCGATGATGGATGCCTTGTCCTTCGGACGCTGCTGCTTCTCATGGTCACGCGCGTCCATGACCTGCTGCACCAGAGTCGCGATGTCGAAGGCGGACACCGCGCGGCCGGTACGGAACAGGATTTCATTGAGGTCGCGCCCGAGGTCTCGCGCGGTCTGGTAACGAACGGCAGGATCGCGCGCCAGCGACGCGAGCAGCACCTGCTCGAGCTCTGGCGGGACCTCCGGGTTCAGCTCACGGATGCTCGGAATCTTGGCAGCCTGGACCTGGCGCACCGTCTCGAGATCCGTTTCCCCGAGAAAGAGCCTTCGCCCCGCGAGCATCTCCCACAGGATGATACCCACGGCGAACACGTCGGTGCGCGCGTCGACGGCGTGGCCGAGCGCAGCCTCTGGTGACAGGTAACTGAACTTGCCCTTGATTATGCCAGGCTCGCTGTGTTCGAGCTGACTGTTGGCCTTGGCCAGGCCGAAGTCCACGATCTTCACCTCGCCATAGCGAGTGATCAAGACGTTCGGCGGTGACATGTCGCGGTGGACGATGTTCAGAGGTTCGCCGTTGTCGTCCTTCAGTTCGTGCGCGTAGGCGAGGCCCTCGCAGATCTTCACGCAGATAGCCACGGCTTCTTCCACGGGGAAACTGCGGAAGTGCTTTCTGGTGTACTCGATGGTCGCCTTCAAGTCGGCGCCATCCACGAACTCCATGACGATGAAGTAGGTGTTGTCGCCGACACCGATATCGAAGACTTGAACGCAGTTCGAGTGGGACAGGTGAGCGCTCAGACGCGCCTCATCCAGGAACATCCCGATGAACTGCTTCTTCTCCGATAGGTGAGGCAGGACGCGCTTGATCGCGACCTTCTTCTTGAACCCTTCGAGGCCCGCGCTCTCGGCACGGAACACCTCGGCCATTCCGCCCGCGGCGATGCGTTGGACGACGCGATAGCGCTGTTGCTGCTGTGCCATGTCGTAACGGGCTCCGCGCCCTGGAGCAGGTTAGGGTTGCCGGCGGTGCAGGGTCAAGAACTGCGGATTCTCAGCGCCTGCCATCCCGAGCCAGCCCCCTGAGCAGGTCGAGATGGCCTCGAGGGGCGGGGTCGAAGCGATGAGCTTGAAACACCGCCTCGGCGTAGGGCCGCGCTGCGAGGGGCAAGGCGAGCAGCGCGGCAGTGAACCGCTGTCGTGTGGCGACTGGCAACCTCGACGCACCCACGATGACGTCTCCGGGGATGGGACCGATCAGCACGATCACCCGCACGTCTCGGGCGTCCGCACCGACCTCCAGCCATGGCGCCGACCGAAGCTGGCCGGTGTTCGGGTCCACGGCGATGTGGGTCGCGCCCACGTCGACGTCTCCGGCAAGGACGGCTTCGGCAACCTTGAGGTGATTGCCCAGGTAGCGCTCTTCGGAGAACAGGGCCTCGGGGTCGTAGCCAAGCCCGCGCAGGCGCCATCGCGGCGCAACGAACCCGGACGCGGAATCCCGGTTCACCCAGGCAACGCGTGTGCTCCGCAGGTCGGCCACCTCGTGCAGCGTCGAATCGGCGCGAACGAACAGCGCCGAGTGGTAGCCAGCGCTGAAGCCGCGCTGCACCACGAGCCACGGCTCGGCAAGCTGACGTTGCTGGAGCTCGAGGGCCACCAACGGAGGCGCCCATGCGACGTCCAGCTCCGCCGCGGCGATCGCGGCGAGCAACGCCTCGTTGTCAGGCAGCGTGCAGGTCTCCACCGAGAGCCCTGTGCTGCCCTCGAGAGCATGGCCAAACTCCCTCAGCGCATCCGCCGTCCGTTCGTTGCCGGCAACGACCCCCAGAGACAGCGTGGTCACGTCGCTATCCTATCAGGCTGCTCAGGAGCTGCGTCTTCCAGCAGCCCGCGTGCTGATCCGCGCGGAGTGAGCGCCCTTGCTCTCGCAAGATCGCCGTTGTGTGAGGAGGGATGGGCGCATCGAACACACAGTGCGAGAGCCAGATCTGGCACGAGTCTGCGCGGGCACGGCGGTACTGATGGCAGGGTGTTTTTCAACACCCTGCTATAGCGCGGTTCGAAGGCATTGGAAGGCAGCGAGGGAAACATGCCGAGACGATGGTGCGTCGCGGAGCGCGCTTGACCCACGCACGACGCACCAATAGAGAAACGAGACCCGCATCCGACGCGTGGTGGAGAGAAGCATGTCAGCCGAACCGCACGACGAGCACGCCAGCCATGAAGAACACGACGACGACGAGCTGGACAGCGACGAACCGCGCACGCCAGGCTGGCTGACGTTGCTTGGTTGCGCCTTGTTCCTGCTCGCGGGGATCTTCGCGATCGCGGCGGACGACGGCCCCGGAAACCTCGTCAAACCGGAGCTTTCCCCGGCGACCACCCCAGACACCGCAGCAACGGAAGCGGCGGCGGTCGCTCAGCCTGCCCCCCCGACTCCTGGCAACGTCGATCCGCAGCAAGCCCGTGCAGCAGCTCAGAAGCTGATCGACCAGCTCAAGCTTCGCGGTGCGGGAGCCGGCCGCCCCGGCGGCGGTCGCGGTGACGGCAGCGGACGTGGACAGGGACGTGGGCAGGGTCTGGGCCAAGGCCAGGGCATGGGCCACGGCGCCGGCGATGGTCACGGCCACTGAGCAGCGGACGCGCGCTGTTCGAACCCGGAAAGGTGCGGCTGTCGAACCCGAAAGGTGCGGCTGCCGAACCCGAAAAAAGGTCTCGCCAAGTCCCAGGATGCGTGTCAGAGTCCGCGTCCCTTTCGGGGCCGTAGCTCAGCTGGGAGAGCGCTAGACTGGCAGTCTTGAGGTCAGGGGTTCGATCCCCCTCGGCTCCACAAACGAACGCCGCGATCTCATTCGCGACAAAGCAAACGCCTGGGTCTTCGACCCAGGCGTCGTTGCTTGGTGCTTCGAACCTGGCCTAGCCGAACAGGGGGAGGTCCGACCCCTCGAGCGGGAACTGGGCCGAGATGTCGGATTCGTCGACTCCGGCCAGGCGCCGTAGCGCGCGCTGGATGTGAGCGGGTGTCACCACCGTTCCGCCCTTGGCCACGGGAGCCAGAGAGCCGCTATCCACCGCCATGGGGAGGCGCTCCACCGTGGTCTGGCCGATGACCCGATCGCCCGGAATGCCTGGTCCCATCGCGAAGAAGCTCGAGATCGGGTGGTGATCCTTGCCGTCGCGGTCGTTGTACGGGCTGCGGCCAAAGTCGGAGCCGACCAGCACGAAGGTCTTGTCGCCGAGACCCTGCGCCGCGGCGTAGGTCATCAGGTAGTCGATGCCCCCAAGCAGCATGGCCTGGCGGCGCCGCTGGTCTCGATCGTTGTTCGCGTGGGTGTCGAAGCCTCCCAGCCCCAGCGACGCGCTGACGCCCAGGCCGCTCTTGAAGGCGTGGATCGCGATCTGCCCTTGCTGCATGAAGCGCTCCAGGTCGTCCAGATCTCCCGAAGGGATGTCGACCAGTTCCGTGGGGAGTTGCAGCTTGGCGAGTTCACCATCGCCCGAGCGAGCGAGCTCGAGAGCGGAGATCGCGCGCCGCTTCCTGAGGAGCTGGGAGGACGTGCGCAGGCGCTCGGCTCGCTCCGCCTGGAACTGCGCAATGCGGCCCCAGGTCTCCGGTGTGTGGAAGGTGGAAGAGTTGGCGTCGTTGGCGTCCACCTGGTTGGGGCGAGCGATTCGGGTGAGCGCATCGACGCTGGATACGCGGGTGAGCCCGATCAGTCCCTCGGTCGCGTCGTACCCGCCACTGCTCAAGAACGCCATCGGCGCGCCGGGCGACTTGTTCGCCGCCAGCAGCGCGCCGAGTGATGGGTAGCCTTCCTGCGTCTTCCCGCTCCAGATGCTGCGGGTTCCGGCGTCATGGTTGTTGGTCTTCGTGTCGACGCCGTTGAACAGCGTCATCTTGCCAGCGTACTTGTTGAGGAACGCCTCGTTGGAGAGGATCCAGTTCGAGTTCTCGGCGTTCTCCCACTCGAGCTCGGATAGATCCGTGGAGGTCGGCGCGTACGGAATGTTTCCGATCTTGGCCACACTGGAGTAGGAGCGAGTGTGTTCGGGGCTGATGACCGGATCGAACATCAAGGTGGGATCCCAGCCACCCGAGGCGTGAACCAGGATCCAGAAGGGACCGGCGAATGGTTCCCCCGCGGAAGCGCGGGAGACGATGGATGGTGCAGTCAGGGCGAGCCCTGCGGCTGCCGCAGCTTGTAGGAAGCGTCGTCGTTGCATGGTTCTCTCGC
Organism: Polyangiaceae bacterium; assembly: GCA_041389745.1. GTDB lineage: Bacteria > Myxococcota_A > Polyangia > Polyangiales > Polyangiaceae > JAHBVY01. Next base: position 85,438 of record JAWKRF010000014.1, on the reverse strand, counting down.
TCCTTCAGTCGTGCAGGAAGCCGTAGTCCGACAAGAGGTAGGTGATCACGGCCATCCAGGCACGGATCACGTAGTTTTCGTCCTGCTCGAGGCGTTGTCCTTCTGGCAGGTCAGCCCCGGTGAACCGGTCGACTCGAGCGCGGCAGCGCCACTCGAGTCCCTTCTCGAGATCCCCGGATTGCACCTTGCCCACGCCTTCCTTCCACGTCTCGTAGAACAGCTGATAGGTGCGCTCGATCTCGGTGTTGTCGAGGGCTAGGTCCTCGCCCAGGAAGTGGGCGTGGAGATACTGGATGTTCTTCTTGATGTCGGTGATCGCGTCGGGAACGGAGTCCCCGGTCTCCGTCTCGGGTGCCTGACTGGGCTCGACGTAGGGGAACAGATGGCGGCCCTGGGGCGTCAGCGTGAAGTCGAACGCCGTGGACGAGCAGGCAACCTCGTTCGCCATCCGCCACACGACGTTGGCCATGACTCCGTTCGGCGCGGTCAGGCGCTGGGTGATCGTGTCCGAGTCGATGCCTCCGTAGAGGATGCGATAGTCGGTCATCAGGTACGACTTGCTGTCCCAGCCGCGCGTCCACGGGAACCCGGTTACGGCCTCGATCTTCTTGCTGAGGCCCTCCGGCGACTCGAAGCGGGCAGTGCCGACGTTCGATAGCTGAGTCTGGCGCTGAGGCTCGAGCTTGCTTGCTCCGCTCGCGCGATAGTACGGGCTGAGGATGATCTCCCGGATGACGGTCTTCAGGTTGAAGTTGCTGTCCGCGAACTTGTCGACGATTGCTCTGAACGTCGCGTCCTGGGCTTCCCACGCCTTCAGCTGATCAGCGAAATCCTCGGCCTCCGAGTCCGCCGGGTAGGCGAGCGGGGCGTGGCCCGTGAGCGCCTTGAACATGGTGTGCACGGCCGACAGCGGGAAGCGGCGATCCTGAACCAGGTGCTGAGCGAGCCACGCAGGCGCCTGAGCGAAATCGCTGGTCTGCATCACGTCGTTTCCGAATCCAGGCGGAAACATCTCCGGATGCCAGTTGCTATCGGGTCGGTAGCGCTCCTGGTCGTAGTCGTCGAATTTCTGGAAGGCACCCGCGATGGGGTCGATCTGCCGGTGACAGCCGGTGCAGGTGGGGTCGTCGCGCGTCGGGTTCTGGTACTTCGCGGTCTCCTCGGCGTTGATGGGGCGGTTGACGACCGCCAGGATGTCCGTCGCGAGGAAGAACTGCATCACCATGCGAGCGCGATGCCGATTGCGATTCGTGGGCGTGGTCGGAAAGCGATTCAACCACATGGGCGAGGTCAGGAGACCTGCCGTGGGCCACGGGGTCATCCCTGTATCGAGCTGTGCCTGGATATGACCAGGCTTGAACTCTGTCTCGTCCGCGGCGTCCGTGAAGTCGACCTGGGCGTTGTACATCGGTGCCGAGAACGGGTTCATCATCGTGTAGTCGGCGGTGAGGATCTCGGAGTAAGGGAGATCGTTCTTCACGACATAGGCGATGAGCTCCAGCGGTTCACGGGCCACCGCGCGACTCGCCCTGGCCTTGTCCTCGTCGCTGAAGTTGTCGTACGCGTCGCTGGCGTACGGAAATTGAGCGTCGTTCAGGATGTTCAGGGCGTAGCCGTTGTAGGCGAGGTAGCGATCCGTGAGGAACAGGTCGTTGTACTGCTGCTTGAGCCAGTCGTAGAAGGCCGGGTCATCGAACAAGGCGTCGAGTTTCCCGGGGAGCACGTCCAAGCCACCCGCGCGCAGTTCCTCGATCTCATCTGCGGTCGGCAGCTTCCCCGTCAACTGCAACGAAGCCTTGCGGAACGTTCCAAGCTCCCCGAGCAGGTCCACGTCCGGGAAGCTCGCGGTGGCGGCGGTCTCCGGGCAGCTCTCTGCCTCACGGAAACGCTGGACCAGCGCCGACAGGGCCTCGTACTCCTTGCTTCCAGGCTCCAGCTGCACCCCGCCGCCGTGATCGAGCTCGCCCAGCGGTTTCCGCAGTACCACGGACTTGCCTTCGCTCTCGATCTTGGCCATCTCGGCCAGGGCCTTCATGTTCGTGTCCAGGAAACCTGGATAGCCTGGCGGCAGGAGCTGAAGCTCCGCGCCTTCCTCCACGGCCACACCGTCCGGGGAATGGCAGTTGATGCAGGTCTTCGAGATCACTGGCCCCCACACCTTCTGCGCGAAGAACGCTCGGTTGCTCAGGCAGGCGCCACCGGCCGCCCCCTCGTCTTCTGCAGAGGACGAACAGCCGCCAGCGGTTCCAGCCAGCAATCCGGCGCCGATCAGCATCATCAGGCACGACGCGAAACGTGTGCGAGTCTTCCGAGTGGTCATGTCGAGTCCTCGTGGTCAGAGCTCTAGGGCTGTCTTGGCGTGGGCGTCGAGCGACGCACCAGGAGGGGTGAAGAGAGGCGGGAGGGTCGCGTGACGCACAGCAAAGCAGATGAGCCAGTTCCGGCGTGTGATCGGGAAACCGGAGCTACCGGGGTAATCAAAGACACTATTTCCGCCCGGATAAGCAAACGGACCCGCCACTTCCCGCGTGATAAAGCAAAGGTACTGAGGAACCACCCTGGAGATCAAACTGGATTTGCCCCGCCCGAAGCCCACCTCGTGGGTCAATGTGCGCACGCAAACCGTCCGCTTGCTGCCGAGAGCGAGGGCTGACCACTACACCTCCCTTTCCCGACCGATTCGCCCCCCTTCGATCGCGCGCAAAACGGGGTAAACGAGGCGTATCGGCGGTGTGGGCGATGTCCCCCACTCAGCCGAGGGAGCCCCCAGACGCCCGATCACAGCAGCGAGACTCCAGGCAGAAAAAAGCATGGCCCGCCACGGGCGCGCTCGATGTTTCCGCCGGGGACCAGCCCCGGACGCCTCGCGCGCGCTCGACGGCGGACGAAACTGACCGCTCCCACGGCCAGAAACTCCAGCGATCTGGTTCAACCACCCGTCTGGTCAGTGGCAGAGTTCGACCGCGGCGAAGTCGGCGAAGTAGTCCTTGTCGCAGACCTTGCTGCGCTCGAGGATGGACGCCGCCGTGAGCGTACGGACGGAGAACTGCATGCAGGCTCCGATCGGCGCGTCCTGCACGTGCTGGAACATCTCGGTATCCGCATGGATAGGGTGAAGTAGACTCGGTTTGAACTTCGCGCTGCCCACGGCGATCGTGAAGAGCACCTGGCTGCCGTCGGAGCTCACCCGCTTCGACTCCAGGCGACCTCGGGCCGATGCGATCACGGTGGACGCGACCAGGCGCGCGTTGTCCTTCAGCGCCTGCGCTCGCTCAGCGTCCTGCTCCGCGCGATCGTAGCGCTCACAGTTCTCAGCGACCCGCTTCAGCCAGGGCAGGGCTTGCTCGGCCTCGGGATCACGAATGGCAGCGACCGGCGGCTCGATCCTCGTCTCCACCGTCAGATAGATCCCCGCCCCCAGAGCCACGGCCATGCAGACAGCCCCCAGGATCAGGCTGCGACGGTAGGGGCGATGCTCGCGAACGGGATGGGAAGAGTGTGGATCCGGCTGCACGGGTATTCGAGCGGGCGCAACGACCCGCGGTGGGCAATGGCCTACAACAAGCGCAGGAAGCGCTCCAGAGCCAAGCGCTCGTCCCCCGTCAACTGCCGTCCACCTGCGGGAACCCCCTGGTGCAGGAAGCGATCGTCGGCGTACCCACACTGACGGAGCACGCTGGCCAGGTCCGGAGCGCGGCCGTTGGTGAAATAGGGAGCCTTCTTGTACAGGCGTCGCAGCGAGGACGGGCGCGCGCCTCGGGGATGAACGCGGGGTTCGACGCCCGTGTCCCGGTAGTCGCTGCTGGCCCACACCAGTGGTCTCCCCTCGAGGAGTGCCTGCGGGATACCTGACTCCGGAATGGAACTCGAAGCCTCGCCAGCTTCCAGGCGAGGAGCGTGGCAGCCGACGCAGTGGGTCATGAAGAGCTTGGCTCCGCGGAGCTCGATCTCGTTCAGCCCAGCGCTGCCTCTCTCTGCCAAGTACGGGTTCGGTCGATGGTTGAACGCCACGAGGAAATCGAGCAAGGCTTCGCGGAGGCGCTCGGGGCCGAGTCGCGCCTCTTCGACACCAAGTCGACGCAGCCAGGGCCAATCGGAAACCCGCACCGAGAACACGGGGGACGAACCCGAGTTCGCGCCGGCGACGCGGAACTCGTTGTTCACCATCTGAGCCAGGTCGCGGTCCAGCGCGCGGGTGAAGTAAGGACGGTTGCCTACGAGGCCCAGTAGTGGCTTGGTGGTCGCCGTGATGGAGCCGCGTCCAGTCGCGTGGATGCGGCCGTCCGTGTAGCCCTCGAAGTGACACGTCTCGCACGTGAAGCGGCTCAGCTTCCCTTCGCTCCGGTTCTGGGGGGCCATCAGGGTGGTGAAGAACAGCGCCTCGCCAACCCGCGCGGACACGCTCCGCGTCGACCTCTCACTCGTCTCCACAAGGTAACGTGGCTCGCCGGTGCGTGGCGCCGCGAGCCAGGCATCCAGGAGCGGGTTCGCGACGAGCCAGCTCGCCTCACCCACCCTGACCAGATCGCTCGTGCCTGGCGGAAGGTCCGCTCGAACCCGCTCCGGTCGCGAGAGCCCATCGACGCCCCATGATGCCTGAAACAGGCCCGAGGTGGCGTAGCCGGCGAAGTGCACGCGGCGTTCGTGCTCCCCCGGCTCCACCCAAAGCGCCTTCGGCAGCACGACGCCGAGTTCCGAGACGTTGCGAGCCGAGAGCCGCCTCGCCCCAAATTTATCTACACGGAAATCATAGAGAAAGGAGTCTACGTTCCCGAACGACCCGATGCTGCGATCGAGCTGCGCGTCCTCGACGCCGCTGGCGATCACCCGCAGAACGCCGTTCGACTCCCACAGCTCGAACGCCCAGAAGGGGCCCGCTGAGCTCAGCAGCATCGGCGACGAAGCCGGCGTCAGGTGTCCATGGGGCGGAAGCGCGAAGAGCTTGATGCGATGCTCGAGCAGGCAGTTCACACCAAGCCAGTTTGGCGTGGCCCGAAGGCTCAGCGCTCCCCGGCAGCCCGCGACGCGAAGAGCCTCGACGCCACGCGAGGAGAACTCCAGGCGCAAGAGCGTCCCGGTCAGCTCGTCCGCGGCATAGAAGCCGTCGCCCGCGCGAACCAGGCCGCGCAAGGCGGCAGGCTCGACCAGACGGAAGCGACTCGCGACGCCCAAGGATCCGCGCTTGCTCACCGGGTAGCGCCAGATCTCACGGCTCAGGTCGGACACCACCCAGAGTCGATCGTCCGCCAGGGTCAGCGCCGAAGGCGAGTGCGGCGAGGCGACCCTGGTCAGCTCGTTCCCCGCGGCATCGAACGACACGACCTGGTCTGCACCCCGCAGAATCCCGGCCACCGCGCCGCCAGGCAACGGCTCGAGCTGGTAGGGATCTGGACCGCTCGCGACGTCAGCGCCTGGCAAACCGTCGAGCTTCAACTGTCTGCGAAGGCGCTTCTCATGGTCGCGCAAGTCCGCCGCATCGAAGCTCGCAGGCGCCGCCGAAGGCACGGCGCTCCCCTCGCTCTTGCTCGGCTCTCCGCAGGCAAGCAACGCGCAACAGGCGATGCCCAGTCCTGCCCACGCCGTGTACTCCCGCACCATGGCGCGGAGCGTAACAGCGGAAACGGCGCCCAGCTCAGCCCATGGTGTGCACCTTGAGCGGCTCGATCTTGAACAGCACGCGCACCTCGCCGTCGGCACGGAACGGGTACTTCTCCTTGCCCATGTAGCGCATCGCCATCTTGTCGATGTGCGCGTCCGCCCCCTCCTCCGTACGACCCACGATCTTCCCCTGAATTCCCAGGTAGCGGTAGGGGTTCTCTGGATCGCTGACGGAGAGCCCGACCTGATCACGAGCGGACATGTTCTTGTCCTTGAGGCGCCCCGCAGCCGTGTTGATCAAGACGTGGGTGCCGTCGAAGTCGACCCACACCGGAGTGACCTGGGGGGTGCCGTCCTTCATCACGGTCGCCAGGTTGGCGAACGCGGGCTTGTTGGTTAGGAGGTCTTTGAAGTCGTCAGGGATCTGAGCCATAGACCCAGATCACTTGGACAACCGGACCGAGGGGTCAATAGCCCTGACGGAAGCAAGCCCGGTGTCCGGGCAGCTGCTGAGGATGAGCGCTGATTCGCGGCGTATGGGCCTACCGAGGGCCCCGTATCTGCAGCGCGTCAGACGTCGGTCACGAGACGCCTGCCGACTTGCGGGGGCGGAGTGGAGCTTCAGAATCCGAAGGGTCAGCGAGCCACAGTGCGCTGGCAAGGAGGTCTCGATGATGGTGCTACTAGGGATCGGAGTGGTCGCCATCCTGGCGACGCTGCTCACCTTCGTGGGCGATCTGCCCGGCGAGCTCCGGAACTGAACGCGACGCCAGGGAGCGCGGGGCGACCTCGCACAGGAACGCCAGGATCGCCTCGCGGCTCACGGCTTCCAGCTCGAACAACTCGAACACTGCCTCGTCCAGACCACGCGTGAGCACCGCTAGGTCACCCGCGCCGCGAGAGCACGCGGAAGCCTCCAAGACAAGGGCCTCGATCCGCTCGCGCCGCGTCGGGAGGTCGGGGGGAGCGGGCAGCGCACGCAGCTGTCGGATCTTCACCTGCGGAAAGACCTTCTGACGCGCGTCGCGGTTCTGCGCCACGTGGAGCGCGCGATACAACGCCGAGTTGAGCAGGCCGACCAGGAGCTCCGCCGACAGCCCCTCCACGCCGAAGCCAGCCAGCAGCGTGTTGCGGAAGAAGCGGCCATCGTGCAGCGCGGCAATCGGGTGAGAGGCGGTCTGACGCACCACGAAGTCCACCTGCTGATAGGCCTCCGCAGACCGCAACTTGGCTCGGTGACGGCCAAGCACCACGGGATCTGGCCTCAGAAACAGCCGCGTGGGACCGACGTGGAACTCTCGCACGTCCTTGCCTTCGAGCAGGCCGACGCTGAACTCGCCGCTCGGACCGTCTCCGCGAAGAAACAGACTTCGGCTGACCTCTCCCGCGCTCTGAAAGCCGCGTTCGCCGAAGCAGCGCTCGGGCAGACGGGGCAAGGCGGACAGCTGCTTCAGGACCTCCGGTACGCTGACCTGGCTGGCCGCGCTGGCGCGAGACTGCCGCTCCACCAGAGCCCAGGGCAGGCAGTCGGCTTGCGCCGTCGGCGCCGCGTCCAGCAGCAAGCAGAAGCTAGGCTGGGTCACCCCCGCGAACGCATCGACGCCCAGCTCGGGCAGCGGCAGCAGCAAGCGGTGGCGGGAGGTCGCCACCTGGCGTACCGCGCGGTAACCATCAAGGTCTGCGACCGGGCTCGGAAGCAGCAACGCGACACGACCCTTTCTGGCCAGCTTGCAGGCGAGCTCCACGAACAACCCATGCAGTGTGGGGTAGCCTCGCCAGGCCTCGAAGTGCCGCGCATAGCGCTTGCGCACTTCCTGGGGCAACGCCTGCGCCGCACGACCCGCGAACGCGATCCAGGGCGGGTTACCGATCACGAGATCGAAGCCAGACGGCGCAAGCTGCTGCCACGACCAACCATGCTTTTTTCCACCTGGATTCAGGTCCACGTCCAGCGAGTCCCCGAGCAAGAGTCGAGTAGGCAGGCGCTGGATAGGCAGGTCTCGCATGCCGAGCTCCAGCCACAGCGACCACTCGGCGACCGCCAGCGCTCGCGCCGAGCGGTCCACCCCCACCAGCCTCCGCGCCACGTCGAGTCGGCGAGCGGAGTGGCCCGGGTCTGGAGCCAGGCGGCGCAGGCAAGCCAGCAAGAAGGCGCCTCCCCCTGCCGCCGGGTCACAGATTGAGGGTGGCTCCTCGGCGGAGGTGACTCCCTCCAGGGCGCGGTCCGCGATCAGGCGACACACGGCCGGCGGAGTGTAGAAGCTTCCGGTGCGCCGGCGCTGACCTCCAGTCGTGTCCCAGTCCAGTAGACGCTCGTGGACCCGTCCGAGCACCTCGACCGTCGAGTCGTCCTCGAGCAGGCGAGCGAACGCCTCTCGGCATTTCCCCATGGCTTTTTTTTCGATGGCGTCGGTCAGCGGCGCGAAGTCTCCATCCAACAGCCTCGCCCCCGCCAGGCGAGGCTCGGCGCGAGCGATCGACAACCACTCGACGGGTCCCGCGAGTTCTGGATCAGGGGGTGAGGGCAGGAGTCCACGTCGAGCAGCGAGCGCAGCGCCGAGCCAAACCAGAGCCCAGCTGGACCAGACCTCGGGGCTCAAGGAAGCGCGCGTCGCGGCGCGCTCGAGACACCTCAGCCAGCGACGCAGGGACGCTTCCGTGGAGGCGATTTCGAGCCGCTCGAGCACCTTCAACGGATAGACCAGCCTGCGAGGGGCGTCGAGGCCTGGCCCCAAGTTGATGAGATAGTGGTTCCCGACTACTAGCATCCCATGCAGCTCGCTTCGACCCTCCTTGGCCCCGACAGCGCCTCCCGGTGCGTCGTCCTCCTGCATGGCATTCTCGGCTCCGGTGGGAACCTCCGAGGGCTCGGCCGCCGACTAGCCGAACAGCTGCCAGGCACCCGCATCGCGCTCTTCGACCTGCGCGGACACGGCGACTCCGCCGACTATGCGCGAAGCGTCGGCGCTCCGCACACGGTGCGCGCCTGTGTCGAGGACGTGGAGCGCGCGCTGCGGGAGCTTCGGCTGCAAGCCGACTTCGTGATCGGGCACTCATTCGGGGGCAAGGTCGCGTTGATGTTCGCCCAGATATTTCCGCATGGAGTACGACAGGCATGGGCCCTCGACTCCACCCCGGGCGTCAAGCGAGATCGGGACGGCGGAGAGGTGGGGCACGTCTATCGCGTGCTGCGCGAGGTGCCCACGCCATTCGCGAGTCGAGACGCGATGCTTCAAGCGCTCGAGAGCCGCGGGATCGCGTCGGGGATCGCACGCTGGATGACCACGAATCTGAGGCGCGACGGCGACGTCTACGAGTGGGCATTCGACCTCGACGTGGTCAGCGACCTGCTCGACGACTACTTCCGGCAGGACCTGTGGCCGTGGCTCGAAGAGCGCCGCGGAGCTCCAGACATTCACCTCCTGCGCGCACTCGACAGCGACCGCTTCAGCCAGGACGACGCGCAGCGCGCTAGAGCACTGCCGCCCCAGGCCCGAGTGACGCTCCATGAACTGCCAGACTCCGGCCACTGGGTCCACGCCGACAACCCCGAGGGACTGCTCGAGATCCTCAGGAGCGAACTCTCCCACGGCTGAGCCTTCGGCGCTCGACCAGCGCCGCCCCCAGGTCGAGCGCCGCCCGCATCCCCCCAGGGTCCGCGACGCCTCGCCACGCGATGTCGTAGCCGGTGCCGTGATCGACGCTCGTGCGCACGATTGACAGCCCCGCGGTGACGTTGACCGCATCCCCGAACGCCACCAGCTTCATCGGGATCGTCGCCTGATCGTGGTACATCGCGACCACTCCGGCGTACTCGCCCTTGAACGCCTTGCGATATGCGGTCTCTGCCCCCATCGGCCCGATCAACTCGACGCGCCGCCCCAGCTGCTTCCGTGCTCGGAGGATCCCCGGGACGATGGCCAGGCGTTCCTCGTCGCCGAGGAGTTCGCTCTCGCCGGCGTGAGGATTGAGCGAACAGACCGCGATCCGAGGAGACACCTTGCCCAGCGCTTGCACCAGCTCCGCCAGCGCCAAGATCGCCTCCGCAACTGCTTCCTCGCGGATTCGGCTGGAGACGTCATGCAGGGGTAGGTGAGTCGTCACGAGGCTGGTAGTCAGCGCCTGTGCTGCGAAGCACATCACGCTCGACTGCGCGTGATCCATGGCTTGCAGCCACTCGGTGTGACCGAGGAATTGCTCGGCGCCGGGGCTGCCCGAGGCGGCGATCGCCGCCTTGCTGACGGGCCCGGTGACGAGCGCAGCGTGTCCCAGTCGCTTGGTCAGCGCGTAGCCTGCCTCGACCCAGGCGAGCTGCGCTTGGCCGGAGCGCTTCGAAGGGGCACCTGGCTTGCGGTCCCTTGCGCCAACCTTCACTCCCGGGTCGTGAAACCAGAGCCGACCCGGCTTGCGGGCGCACAGCGCCGTGAGGTCGGCTGCCGGATCCATCGGACACAGGCAGCTCTCCCTCACCCCCAACGAGCGACACGCTTGCTTCAAGGTATCGAGGTCGGCGATCAAGACACACGGCTCGGCGTTCTCCGACTTCCGGCGCTTCGACCTCGAGCGTTGGCAGGCTGCAGCGACGGCGACCTCCGGGCCGATCCCCGCGGGACACCCCACGGAAATGACCAACGCCGCAGGCAGGCTCTCACCTCGCTGCGGCGTCTTGGCCAGCTTGCTCTCGTGCTGCGCTGGGCGCTTCTTCCGCGCTACGGAGCCTTGGGATTCATTCGTCGAGGTCGTCTTCGGTGTCATCGGGATCGTCGCCGGTGGGGGCACGCAGCTTGTACCCCGAACCGCGCAACGTCTCGAGTGGCAACGCGTCCCCGAGCTTGGCCCGCAGGCGACGCACGTGGATGTCCACGGTACGCGGACCGCCGTCGTAGCGGTTGCCCCACACCCGCGCGAGCAAGTGGTCGCGGGAGAGCACCTTGCCACGCCGCTCGCACATGTAGGCGAGCAGCGCGAATTCCTTCGCGGTGAGCTGCACCGGTCGACCCTGCACGCTGACTTCGTGACCGGCCTTGTCGATCACGATCGGGCCGACCTTGTGGCGCTCCTCGGTCGCGAACTCGCTGCGACGCCACTCGAGCGCGCGAATGCGCGCGTACAGCTCCTCGGGCACGTAGGGGTGCAGGACGAAATCATCGAAGCCACTCGACGGCTCGATGCGCGCCACCTGACCGACGGTCACTGCGATCAGGGCGCCAACACTGTCGAAGGTCGCTTCTCCTCTCACGGTGCGCAGGGCAGCCACGGCCAGATCGGGTCGGTCGAGCGCCTCGAACACCAGCGCGCGTGGGCGCACATTGTTCTCGTCGTCGTCGTCCTCGATCAGATTGACCGGGTCATCCCACAAATCGAGAGTACGCACGTTGGCGCCCAGCTGCCGCAGGGTTGCCGCCGCACCGTCCTCACGTTCCAACAGCGGACCATGGCCTACTACGGCCACGAAAGTTTTGGTCCGCTGAGCCTTGGCCTCAGCCGATGTCCGTTCCGCCAACTGTAATCTTCGCTAGCTTAATGGTTGGACAACCGACCCCCACCGGAACGCTCTGGCCATCCTTACCGCATGTCCAGATCCCGTCGGAGATCTCTACGTCGTTGCCCAGCATGCTTACCTGGCCGAGTGTTTCGGGACCGTTGCCAATAAGGTTCACGCCCTTGAGCGGTGCAGTTAGTTTGCCGTCCTCGATCAGGTAACTTTCCGTAAGAGAGAACACGAAGTCACCGTTCGAAATATCCACCTGCCCGCCGCCAAAGGTCTTGGCAAAGACCCCGCGCTTCACGCTCTTCACGATTTCCTCGGGGTCGTGAGGACCTGCGGTGAGGATGGTGTTGGTCATGCGGGGCATCGGCGCACACGCAAAGCTCTCGCGGCGCCCGTTCCCGCTGGGGTCGAGCTTGAAGTGCCGAGCGCTGAGACGGTCGTGCATGTAGCCCTTCAGGATGCCGCCCTCGATCAACACGTTCTTGCGAGGCGCGTTGCCCTCGTCGTCGATGTTGATGGAGCCTCGACTCTCGAGGAACGTGGGATCGTCCACGACGGTGCAGAGCTCGCTGGCCACCACCTCACCGACACGACCAGTGTAGTTGCTCGTACCCTTGCGGTTGAAGTCCGCCTCGAGGCCGTGCCCCACGGCCTCGTGAAGCAGGATGCCGCTGTCTCCAGGGGCGAGAACGACTTCCATCTGGCCCGCCGGGGCGGGTCGCGCATCGAGCATCGTCAGCGCCTGCTTCGCGGCAATTTCCGCATGCTTTTCAGGGCTGTGGCCCTCGAAGTAGGTGAGGCTCATGCGACCCCCGCCACCACTTCGTCCCGCTTCGCGCTTGCCTTCGGATTCCGCGATCGCGCGTACCCCGAAGCGCATCAGTGGCTGAACGTCGTAGGCCATGCGGCCATCGCTGCTGGCAATCAGCACGGCGCGGATCTCTTCGACATAGGAGGCCTCGGCCTTGATGATGCGAGAATCGAAGGCGAGCGCCGCGGCGCTGGCGCGCTCCAGAAGCGCTCGCTTGTCGGTGCCAGGTTGATCGATCGGGGGAGAGGTGAGCTGATAGCGGTGGGGTAGGTCGACGGGAGCCAGGGCGATGGTGTGCGTCTCGCCTCCACCCGTCGCGATTCGAGCGGCCGTCTCCGCGGCCCGCTTCATCGCTTCCCACGTCAAGTCCTCGACGTGGGCGTAGCCGGTGGCGTCACCGCGCTGAACCCGCACCCCCATGCCCAGGCTGACCGAGCGAGAGGCGCTGCGAGTGATGCCCTCTTCGAAGGAAATCGCGCCGCCGGCCCGATACTCGAAGAACACGTCGGCGTAGTCACCGCCGTGCTGCAGGGCAACCGCAAGCAGTCGCTGGCAGATGTCGGCGTCGATACCCGCGGTCCCGCCGGGCGCGAACGGGGCGCGATAGGTTTGGCTCTCGGTCATATCTTCTCTGGGAGGCTTGCGCTGAGCGCGTGCGGTTGAAACGGGGCTGTGATGCAGCGCGCGCTCGAAACAGCGGACGCACGCTCAAGAGACCATGCTGCTGGTTACAGGAGGCCGCAAGGGTCCAGCCGAGGCGGCGCGGGGACGTTCATGGACGCCACCTGGCTCCGCCGAGCGCGCACTCTGGGCTCCGAACCACTGCACACTCAAGCAGTGCAGGGCGCCGATTGGCAAGAGCCACGTTGCCGTTTGGGAGTTTGGGTTGGATAGTCCCTGCCGATGACCGGCTTACCTTCCCTTCTCATCAGCGCGCACGTGATTGGCGACTTGCTCTGGATCGGCTCGATTTGCGCGACCGCACTGATCCTCGGGGACGCGGACAGCGATCCAAAGGAGCGTGGTCGCATCGCCTACCGCGTCTATCAGCGCCTCGCGAACCCAGGCTTCGTCCTGGCATTCGTGGCCGGTCTGACGCAACTGGTCATGAAGACGGAATACTACTTCGTCACCACCAAGTTCATGCACGCGAAGCTCCTCTTCGCCCTGATCGTGATCGGCCTGCACCACGTGATTGGCGCGCGAGCCAAGAAGATGGCCCAGGGGAAAGTCAGCGAACCCGGCCCCGCCCCGGCGATGGGCTGGGGCGTGCTGGTCCTCGCCGCCGTGACCGCCGTGGTCGCGGTGCTGAAGCCGTTCTGAGGCTCGCTCCTGCCGAGGGCCCCCCGATCGCTAAAGCCGTGAGCCTCGCTTGACCCTGCCTGGCGTGGGGTCGTAGCATTTCGAGCGTTCCCTGATTCCCTTGCCCGAGCGCAAGGATCACCCCGCTCGCCGCCAAGCCGGCGCGAGTTCAGCACACACGATCGCGCGCAACCCTCCAGGAGCGCGACGAGGAGCAACCCAGAGGCCGTGGCCCTCGACCGCGAGAAGACTCTCCAGACTGCCCAGAAGTACGTCGACAAGAAGAAGTACGACCGGGCTATCGAGGAGTATCAGAAGATCGTTCAAGCCGATCCCAACGACGCGCGCACGTTGCTCAAGATCGGCGACTTGCAGGCCCGCATGCAAGCCTATGCGGAAGCCATCGCGACGTACGATCGGGTTGGGCAGTACTACTCCCAGCAGGGCTTCGCGCTGAAGGCGATCGCGGTCTACAAGCAGATCCGTGAGCTGGTGCAGAAGCACGTACCGCAGCTTGCCGATCGCTACGGGCACATCGTCCCCAAGCTCGCGGAGATCTACACCCAGCTCGGGCTGACCAGCGATGCGCTCGCCGCCTACGACGAGGTCGCGACGCGCCTGCAGCGAGGAGGCCGCGATCGCGATGCGATCGAGGTCTTCCGCAAGATGGTCAACCTCGACCAGACGAATCCGCTACCACACCTGCGGCTCGCCGAGGCTTGCTGTCGCGTCCAGTCGCTGGATGAAGCCATCGACTCGTTCTGGACCGCCTCGCAGCTCTTGCTCGAGTTGCGACGTCGCGACGACGCGCTGAAGGTCGTCGAGCGTATCCTCCATTTCCGCCCGGAAACCAAGTACGCACTGGTGGCCGCCGAGCTGTACATCGAACGCGGCGGACCGAACGACGGCTTGCAGGCACTGGCGAAGCTCCAGGCGGCCTTCCAGAAGGAGCCGCGCAACCTCGACATCCTCTCGCTGCTGGCTCGCGCGTTCACCTTGATCGGGCAGGGACCGAAGGCGATCGAGGTCTACAAGGAGATGGCGCGCATCGCGCGCGACCAGAACAACACTCAGCTGTTTCGAGAGCTCGTCGACCACCTGATGAGCGTCGCCCCCGACGACGAGGCCGTGACGGCCTTGGCGCGTCTGGGCCAGCCTCAACCCGAGACCCAAGCCGGCCCTGTCTCGGTCGAGAGCGTCTCCGACGCCGAGGTCGAGTCGGTGCCAGAATACAGCGTCCCGCCGCAGCAGCAGGCGGAGTACGCTCGGCAGTATCAGCGACAGCCCCAGTACAGCGCCCCGGACGTCGTCGTGGTCGACGAGTCCCTGGAAGCAGTCGAGGAGCTCATCGATCCCGACTCCGTCGACGCCCGGGGACACGTCCGCAAGGCCCTGGTCGACGCCGAGAGCTTCCGCAAGCTACGGCTCTACTCCAAGGCACTCGAGACGCTGCGTATCGCTCTCGAGATAGATCCGCGAGGAATCGCGATACGCGAGAAGCTGCGAGACATTCTCTGGGAGTCAGGGGACCGCGACTCCAGCATCGGCGAGATGATCACCATCGCCGCGATCCATCAGGACGAGGGGCGCCTCGAGCTGGCCGAAGCGCAGCTCTACGCGGTGCTCGAAGCAGAGCCGGAGCACGTGGTAGCCAACCAGATGCTGGCCGACCTCGGAGCTCCAGGCTACGAGGACGGCGGCTACGCGGGCTATCAGGAGCAAGAGCAGCCCACCGGCCACTATCCCGATCAGGGGTATGCCGAGCAAGGCTACGCCGAGCAGCAGTACGCAGAGACCTACGATCAGCAGCACGCCGGCCAGTACGAGCAGGGCTACGGTGAGCAGCAGCAGTACGCTGCGGAAACGAACGCCCAGGGGGAGTACTACGAGCAGGCCGAGTACCAGTACGAGCAGGCCGAGTACCAGTACGAGCAGCAGCCCGGCTATCCGGTTCAGGGGTACGAGGCCCAGGAAGCCTACGACCCCAACGAACCGCTACCGTCCTACGACCTGGAAGAGGTTGGCGCCTCGGAGGCGCTGGCGAACGACCGGCCCCTCGTTGCGCCGGTGGGCTTCGAGGCAGTGGACGATCCCTTCTCCGACGCTCCGTTGCCCAGCTTCCCGCTCACCGCGGAGGAGGAAGACGACGACCTGATGGCGGGGCTCGCGCCCGGAAGCTCCGACTACGCCGCGAGCGGCGACTACGCGAACGTCGACTACACGCACCGCGACCAGGGTCCGGGGGGCTTCGACGCGGGAGCCACGTTCGTCGATCTCGACGCTCAGCTGTCGCAGGTTGATTCCGTACGGCAGCTCGATGACATCGACGAACTCAGCGACGACGACCTGGAGACCGCGAATCCTCCAGACGTGGAGCTGGCGCCGATCAGCGCAGCAGCCGACTCGGGTCAGAGCGAGTTGATCGAGGAGGTGCTGGACGAAGCGGAGTTCTTCGCCGCACGCGGACTGTGGGAGGACGCCAAGGCGATCGTCGAAGACCAGCTGCGACGTGTTCCAGGGCATCCCCTGCTGCTGGAGCGGCTACGCGAGATCGAGCTGTCGATCGAGGCCCAGACCGACACCGAGAGCGGCGCCCGGGAACGCGCCCCGTTGTCGGAGTCACCGGAGGACAACTCCTTCGACATCGCCGCCAGCCTGGGGGCGCTCGATGAGCTGGAGGAGGCTGCTCCCGCGGAGAGTCGCGCGTTCAGTCACAACGACGACGTCGATGTCGACCAGGTGTTCGCCAAGTTCAAGGAGGGCGTACGGGCTCAGGTCAGCGATCAAGACAGCGCCACCCACTACGATCTGGGCGTCGCCTACAAGGAGATGGGTCTGCTGGCCGATGCGATCGGCGAGTTCGAGCTCGCGTCCAGGGATTCCGTAAGGGAATGCATGTGCTACGCGATGATCGGCATGATCCACCTGGAGCAAGGCGATCTCGACCGTGCGGCCGAAGCCTATGTTCGTGGCTTGGCAGCGCAGAACAAGACCGTCGAGCAGGAGATGAGCCTGTATTACGACCTGGGAAACGTCTACGAAATGAAGGGCAGCGCGGCGGAGGCGGTCTACTACTTCGAGAAGATTGCACGACGTGATCCTGGTTACCGCGATGTGAAGGAACGCATCGAAGCCTTGCGGCCTCAGCAGCCTGCCCGTGCTACGGCTGCTCGTGCGGTGAACGACGATGACGAGTTCGACCGCGTGTTCGATGACCTGTTCGAAAGTAAGTGAACGATGCGAGCTTGGACTCTTCTGCTTCTCCCCTCTGCACTGATCATCAACGCCTGCGCGACTGGAGAGCAACCTGGCGGCGGCGTACTCGGCCAGGGAGGAAGCGGGGCTGGCGGCTCGGGCGCCCAGGGTGGGACTGACCAGGGCGGCTCGGGCGCCCAGGGTGGGACCGACCAGGGTGGGACCGACCAAGGCGGTTCCGCGGGGAACGGTGGCAGCGCGGCCGGCGGCTCTGGTGGCAGCGCTGGTTCCGCGGGGAACGCAGGCTCGAGTGGCAGCGCCGGTTCGTCGGGGTCCGGCGGCAGCGCTGGCTCGGGCGCCTGTACGTCGCCCTCTGGGCTCGGCCCGTGTGACACCTGGACGCAGTCTGGCTCCCAGTGCGGGTGCGCGGCGGGACAGATGTGCCAGGTGCAGGGCAACGACGGCACGACCGCCTGCTTCACCGCCGGCTCGGTGCCTGGCTACAGCGCGTGCGCGGCGTCATCGGACTGCCAGGCGGGCTACGACTGCATCAGCGGGTCTTGTCAGCAGTACTGTGACAGCGACTCGGACTGCCCGGGCGCGTTCGACGCTTGCGGTGGCATTGGGTATGACAACTCGGGGACGTTCACCCTCATCCCAGGCTTCAAGACCTGCACCCGCACCTGCAACCCGGCCTCACCGCAGTCCTCCGCGGCTCCGTATCAAGCGTGCGGCGCGGGTCTGAACTGTGTCCCCTCGCTCGACGACACGAGCATCTGCATCGGCGCTGGGTCGGGCCAGGCGCATGGCTCGTGCACCGAGGACGGCGACTGCGGCGTCGGCTTGAACTGCGTGAACAGCGAGTGCCTGAAGGGGTGCAACAACATCAACGGCTCCTGTGGAGGTGGTGAGACCTGCTACGGGCTGATTGACCAGTCCAACGGGGACGCTCCCATCACGGTCGCGGGCGCGCAGATTGGCGTGTGCGCGCCCTGAGCAACGGCCAGCCACGCAACGACCAAACGTCCGTCTGGTAGTTGACAGCGCGGGTCGCGACAGCAACGCTATCCGCGCATGAAGAAGCTGTCGCGTCGGTATTTCGTGGCTCAGGGGCTCGCGAGCTTCGCAGGTCTCATCGCCTGCAGCGAGTCTGACGGGACCAGCTCGGGCAGCGGCGCTGGGGGCAACGCCGGGAACGGTGGTGCAGGCGGCAGCGCCGGCGTGGGTGGCGCTGGCGGAGCGGGCGGAACGGCGGGCAGCGACCAGGGCGGGACGGGCGGCTTCCCGCAGGGGCCAGAGCTCGAGTCCCTGATCAAGGACATCGGGCCGCTGGGGGACGCTGACGCGAACGGCGTGCGGTTGCCGGCCGGCTTTTCCTCGCGGATCGTGGCTCGAAGCCAGCAAGCTCCCGCCTCGGGCTCGAGCACGAAGTGGCACTCGGCGCCTGATGGCGGCGCGACCTATCTCCTGCCAGACGGGGGATGGATCTACGTGTCCAACTCAGAGATGCCGTTCGGCGCGGGGGTGACGGCGCTCCATTTCGACTCTGGCGGGATGGTGATCGACTGCTATCGAATCCTCGATGGCTCGATGGGCAACTGCGCCGGGGGCAAGACTCCCTGGGGCACCTGGCTGTCCTGTGAAGAGTTCGCCAAGGGGCACGTCTGGGAATGCTATCCGCGCGGAGACAAACCGGCCGAGAAGCGACCTGCGCTGGGTGTCTTCAAGCACGAGGCGGTGGCTGTCGAGCCGGTGAATCAGCACCTCTACCTCACCGAGGACGAACCCGACGGTCGCTTCTACCGCTACGTCCCCGACAGCTTGACCTCCAGTGGCCGCGCCGACCTCAGCGCCGGGAAGCTCCAGGTGGCGAAGGTGGACGCCCAGAACCAGGTAGCGTGGATCGACCTCCCGGACCCGAC
This sequence comes from Polyangiaceae bacterium, assembly GCA_041389745.1. Taxonomy (GTDB): domain Bacteria; phylum Myxococcota_A; class Polyangia; order Polyangiales; family Polyangiaceae; genus JAHBVY01. Next base: position 67,119 of record JAWKRF010000014.1, on the reverse strand, counting down.
CTTCAGCGGCGCCACCCCAACGCGATCACAGATCGCCGACAGCACCGAGTTCAGGGGGGGAGAGGGGATCTGGCACCACAACGGCGTGATCTACTTCTCCACCAAGGGAGACGACCGGATCTGGGCCTACGACGTGAGTAGCGAGAGCATCAAGGTGCTCTACGACGCAGCCACTCATCAGACTCCGATCCTCACGGGTGTCGACAACGTCATCGTGTCGGCCTCGGGAGACGTGCTGGTGGCCGAAGACGGCGGCGACATGGAGGTCTGCGCCATTCTTCCCGACGGAAGCGTCAAGGCCTTGCTTCAGGTCGTGGGTCACCCGGAGTCGGAGATCACGGGTCTCGCCTTCGATCCCAGCGGCACGCGCCTCTACTTCAGCTCCCAGCGCGGCGCCCTCGACAACAACGACGATGGCTACACCTTCGAGGTGAGCGGCCCGTTCCACCGCGCGAAGGCATGAGCGGCGGCGTCCTCGACGCTCGCCCGATCTCCGTGCCATCCGTGGTGGTTCCCCACCCTCGACGCGAGCCCTTCGCCGATTCCGCAAGGTAATAGAACTACGAGTCGTCCAGTATCGCAGCCAGCAGCTGACGGACGAAGTCATCGCTCTCCGTCTCGCTCAGACGCCGGGCGGCGACCCTGAGCGGTTCAGCACCGGAATACAGGGCGCGCTGCGCCGCCCGCAGCGCTCGAATGCTGGCCTCCGGGACCTGATTGCGCTCGAGCCCCACGCTGTTCACTCCCCTCACCCGCGCTCGATCCCCGGCGACGGTCAGGAATGGCGGAACGCTGCGCTCGATCATGGCTCCGCCGGCAGCGAAGACCATGCGCCCGATGCGGCAAAACGGCGCCACCGCAACGTGCCCCCCGAGCACCACCGCCTGCTCGAGCACCACGTGCCCGCCCAGAGAGACGTAGTTGGTGAGGATCACCCGATCGCCCACCTCGCAGTCGTGAGCGACGTGGGCGCCCACCATGAACAAGCCAGAGTCACCGATTCGAGTCGTCCCGTCCCCCTTCTGGGTTCCACCGTTCACCGTGCACGACTCGCGAAACACGTTGTCATCACCTACCGTCACCCAGCTCGCACGACCGTCGTGAGACTTGTCCTGGGGCGGGCCTCCCAGCACACAAAACGGATGCACCCGGTTCCTTGCGCCAAGCCGCGCGCCCCGGCGGATCACCACATGGCTCGCCAGCTCGGTGCCCGCTCCGAGCTCGGTGTCCGGCTCGACGACACAGAACGGGCCGATCCGCACGCCTTCGGCCAGCCTCGCGGAGCTATCGACCACGGCAGTCGGATGAATCTCGGCCACTACGTTGCCCTACGGATACTACTCGCCGCGATCGATGATCGACGCCAAGAGCTCGCCCTGAGCACACAGGGTGCCATCCACGGTCGCCTCGCCCTTCAGCTTCCAGACGTTGGAACGGTGGTGCTTCACCTCGACGTACAGGTCCAGCCGGTCTCCAGGCGTCACCGTCTGCCGAAACTTCGCGTTGTCGATGCCGAGGAAGTACATCAGGCTGTTCGTCGGATCGAACGGATCCGACGCGTAGGCCAAGATGCCGCCGATCTGCGCCAGCGCCTCGATGATCAGCACGCCGGGCATGATGGGGCGGCCCGGGAAGTGGCCCTGCACCCAGGGCTCGTTGTGGCTCACCATCTTGTGCCCGCGGATGCTCTCGTTGACCTTGATCTCGGTGACGCGATCCACCAGCACGAATGGATAGCGGTGGGGCAAGATCTCCAGGATCTTCTGGATGTCGACTTTGATCGGCCTGCCACGTTCGTTCATGCTCACCGTCCCGAGAACAGCTTCGCCATGCTGCGCAGCCAACGGCTCCGGGAAACCGCTGGGAAGCCTGCCACGACCTCACCCGCTGGTACATCCCGGATCACGCCGGTCTTCGCAGCGATCTGCGCGCCGTCGCCGACTCGGACGTGATCCGCGACTCCAGACTGACCCCCGACGCGCACACCGTCGCCAACCTCACAGGAGCCAGCGAAGCCACACTGCGCCGCCACCAGGCAACCAGCTCCGAGCTGCGCGTTGTGTCCGACGTGGACCTGTGCGTCCAGCTTGGTTCCAGCGCCGATCCGCGTGGCCCTGAGACAGCCGGCGTCGACCGTGCAGTTCGCTCCCAGCTCCACGCCCGCCTCGAGCACGACGCCCGCGAGCTGGGGAATGCGCTGCGCCCCGTTCGGCCCCAGCGCCCAGCCGAACCCCGGTCGCCCCACGACGCTCCCGGCGCCGATCACGACTCCCTCCGCGACGAACACGCGAGGGAACACCACCGCGCCTGGCTCCACCACCACGGAAGCATGCAGGTTGGCGGTCGGGTGAACCACCGCTGTACGCGCAACGCGAGCTTCCGTCGCTGCGCTGGCCGTCGATCCCCAGTCGCCATCGGGATCTGCTTCGACCACTCGCAGGAGCAGTTGAGTCAGCACCCACGTCGGGTTCTCATGCTCCCAGGCGCGGGACAGGCGCGGACCGAGGTGCGGTGGCGCGAGCACGACGCCCGGGGCTTCCCTCGCCAGCGCGACGTAGCGCGCGTGGTTCAGCAGCAGCAGGTCATCGCTCCCCTGCGCGTCTTGTGGGGAAACCAGCCGCCGTATGGAGCGCTCGGGTTCCAGACCGCGCACCTCTCCCCCAAAAACACGAACGAGCTGCGCCAGTGTCTCCGACTGGGGCAGCTCGATTCCCGCACGCTGGGAGGCGGTCGCCTCCCCCCAGCCAGTGCGCATGCTCACTTCTTGGGCGCCGCGGGAGCCTTGGCTGGCGCCTTCGCGGCGGGCTTCTTGTCGTCGTCGTCCGAGGCGCCTCCCTCGTTGTACATCTGGATCAGTCGGTCGGTGAGATCGAGATCCGCACGGAAGTAGGGAACCGCCTGCTTGTCGAGCACCATGTCAAAGCCACTGGCGGCGGCCAAGCGACGAATCAGGCCCATCGCCTTGCGGTAGATCGGGCGAGTCAGCTGACTCTCCTTCTTCTGCAGCTCCTTGTTGTACTCGACGAAGACCTGCTGCAGCTTCATCATGTCGTTCTGCCACTTCTCGGCCCGCTTCTGGTAGGCGGCCTTGCTCAGCACCGACCGCTGCTTCTCGATCTGCTCCTTCTCCGCCTGCAGATCGCGCTGCTTCTTGTCCAGCTCCCGTTGGCGCTTGTCGAAGAGCTTCTTGAGCGTGGCCTGAGCGCGAAGACCGTCCTCGGTCTCCATGATCGCGCGCTGAGTGTCGATGACGGCGATCTTCATCGCGAACGCGGAGCCCGAGAAGGCGAGCAGCGCGAACGCGACCAACAAGGCGAACAGCCCTCGGCGGGCACGGCGTTGAACGAGCATGCGCGGGACTTAGCGGGCGGTTGGAGGTGGGTCAAGCCTCCGCCAGCGGCGCGTCGAACCAGCTCCACGACGCCGGAAAGGCGACCCCGAGCAGCCGCCATCATGCTGGACTTTCCGCAGGTCTTTTACGGGCTTTGGCGCGACACTCGAGGGGTTCGGGGGGTGAGGCGCGCCGCTCGGTCAGCGAGCCCGACGCGGGGCATCGCAAGGTCCGACCCTGGCGCGCAGCCCAGCCGGCGAGGCTAGATCAGCACGAAGTCGTCCACCTCCGTCGCCTCCTGAGCCACGATGGAGGACGTTTGCTCGTCGCGCTGCACCGCCAAGTCGTAGAGCTCTGCCAACAGGGTCGGGTGCTGCTTGATCAAGGCGTGGAAGCCGTCGTGAGGCAGGTGAAGGGTGACGGTCGGGATACGCGCGACCACGTCCGCGTTGGAGGGGCGGCGTAGCACCAGCGCAACCTCACCCACGACCTCGCCCACCCCGAGCTCCGCGATGGGGAGCTCCTCGCCGTCCGCCTCACGATGGGTTACCTGGACGGCCCCGGAGGCGATCAGATGCAGCCCATCGCTCGACTGGCCCTGCTCGATGATGCGCTCTCCCGCTTCGAAGGCTCGAGTGACGAAGCGCTCGACGAGGCTGTGTCGCTCCTTGGCCCGGACCGCACGTAGGATCGCGCTGGTTCGCACCAGGTTCTCCACCATTCGTCGCCGGAAGCGCGACGCGAACTCATCGCCGATCGCTGGCTCGCGCTCCGCGAGCGCGTCCAGGCTCTCCTTGGTCGCGGTGAGCAGCAAGCTGGGACGCAACGCGGTCACGCTGGCAGCGCGTGGAGCCCGGGAGATGAGCGCCATCTCACCAACCAGCGCACCACCTCCGAGCCGAGCCAGACGCACGGGTTCGGCGTCGTTCTCGGACTGCTTGCTGACCTCCAGCTCGCCTCGCACGACGACATACGCCGACGTGCCCAGCTCGCCCTCGGCGATCACGCGCTGGTCCGCGCTCACCAGGCTCAGCTCGAAGATCTCCACGAAGGCGGCGAGCGCGCCTTCACCCAGCGACGAGAACAGCGGCTGCTGAGGCAGGTCGCTGGGCGCGTCCCCGGGGAGCGCTTGCCGAGCTGCTCGGAGCGCATCCGCGGCCTCGTCCAGGAGAGAATCCCCGCGGAAAGAATCGGGCAGCGGCTGCTCCACCTCCTGCGCGCCGCCCAGCGCAGGCGGCTCCATGCTTCGCTCACCCAGGCTTCGGGAGCCCTCGGCGTAGGCCGTCGCGATCTGCTGGTAGCAGGCGCCCGCGTCCCCGCCAAAGCGCCGCAGCTCGGCGCACGCCGCGACGGCGACTGGCAACTGTCCCGCGGCGATCGCGCGAGTGACGCATGTCTCGAACCCGAGGCGGGCGACCTCTTCCCGCCCCAACTCGGCCAGGAAGCGAGCGGTGAGCAGCGTCGCGACCCCTCCGCTCGGGTCGCGATTCAGCTCCGCGACCACCCAGCGCAGCGCTTCTTCCAGCTTCCCGGCGCAGGCCAAGGCGATGGCCCGATCGATGACGTTGGGCTGGTTGGTCGTCGGTAGTGGAGGTGGGCCTGCCATGGTTCTCCCTCGGTTTGCCACGCCGCAAGACACCGACGTCGGCGACGCAGAGCCTAACCGATTCGGTCCCCAGCGGACACGAAACTGCGGGCGTCAACCAGCGTCCGGGTCGAGCGCGCTGGCTTCACGGCTCGAGGGCAGCTCCTCTTCGTCTTCCGTCGTCGTCTCGTCGCTGGCCGCTCCGCGGCCGCGCAGCATCGCGTCGCCCATGGCCTCGGCGGTGGCCCCCACCAGCGGCACCACGAAGGGATAGTCCATACGCGTGGGCCCGATTACGCCGATGGCTCCGCCAGGGTTGTCGCCTGGGCCCCACGGAGCTGCGACGATGCTGAGCGGGTAGCCCACCGTATCGCGGGTATCCTCCCCCAGGAATACCTGGACCCGCTGGCTGTGCATGATGCGGTCGAGCAGCTCGATCAAGTGTTCGCGCGACTCCAGCGCCGCGAGGAGTTCCCGCATGCGCCCGGTGTCCTCGCCCTCGGCGCGATCGAAGAGCTTGCTGCGCCCTTCGATCACGATGTCCAGCCGCCGGTCTGCGCCGGCTAGTGCCGCACGGATCAAGGAGACGCCGAGGCTCTGCAGCTGTCTGAGCTCGTCTCGCCCCTGGCTCAGCTCGTTAGCGAGGTAGTCTCTGAGCTGACTCAGCGTACGACCGGAGACCGTGTCGTCCAGCAGGTTGTGGAGTCGCGAGAGCTCATCGCTCCCCAGAGTGGCGTCGAGCTCGATGAAGCGGTTCTCGACGGTGCCGTCGCTGAACACGATCACGCTCAACAGCTCCCCTGGGCGCGTGGGGATGAACTGCATCTTGAGCAACGTTCGCGTCTCGGCCCTCGAGCGCACCAGGACCGCGGCCGTACCTGCGAGGTCACTGAGCACGCGTCCCGCCTCACGCAGCCAGTCCTGGCCCTTGCGTTCGCCGAACAGGTCCTGGATACGCCCCGCCTCCTCCTTGGTCAGCTGGCGGACTCGCATCAGCGCGTCGATGAACAGACGAAACGCCGCTTCCGTAGGGATCCTTCCCGCGCTGGTATGCGGCTGTGCCAGGTAACCGCCGTCCTCGAGATCCGCCATCACGTTGCGGATCGTGGCGGCAGAGAAATCGAAGCCGTGCTTACGAGACAGCGTGCGACTACTGACAGGTTGACCAGTGGCGATGAACTCGCTCACGACCGCGTAAAGCACCGACCGGGCTCGCTTGTTCACTCTTCAGAGTTTGGCCCGAGAGGCAAAACGGGTCAATCTGCAGCCATGTCGCGCCGTACCGCACGTCTCCTCGCGAGCGCCGCGTTGCCGTGGCTCGCCACGGTGCTCTCTCTGAGCGCTCAGAGCCACGCGGAAAGCAAGGCGGAGTTCCCCGTGAACGCCGACGACGCCAAGGCGGTGCAGTACGCCGCCCTGGACTACAGGCGCTGCATCGAGACGCTCGAACAGCGAAAGATACCCTTCAGCATCGAGAAGGAGGCACCGGGAGTGCTGATCCCGGTCCGGCTCCAGGGCGCGCTGCACGGGGTGACCTGGCGAACCGACTTCCAGAGCGAGGAGCAACGCAGGACCTCTCCCTACGAGGTGCTCGACTGCCGCCTGTTGCTCGCCATCGACGACTTCAGCGCGATCCTCGAGCAGCACGACGTCGAGGAGGTGCGCATCTTTTCCTTCTGGCGCCCACCTGCCAAGAAGTGGCCCAAGGACCGGATCGGGAAGCGGCACCCGGGCGGCCTCGCGGCTGACGTGCGCCTGTTCAAGAAGCGCGCGCCCAAGGAAGACGCTCGAGCCCCCGGGGACGACGCCAGCGATGGCAAGGAGCAGGCCAAGCACTCCTCCCCCAAGAAATCCCCACGGAAACGTAAGAGGCCACCGAAGAAGGGTTCCGGGGACAACGAGCTGAGCGTACTGGATGACTTCGGTGGTAGGGTCGGGGGCAAGGCATGCGGGAAGGGCGCCACCAAGCCGCGCCCCGACACGGCGAAGGCCCGAGAGCTACGAGCGATCGTCTGCGACGCAGCTCGGCAGCGTCTCTTCAACAGCATCCTGACGCCACACTTCGACAAGCACCACTTCAATCATTTCCACCTGGAAGTAACCGCCGGCGTGAAGTGGTTCATCGTCGACTGACGCGCGCCGACACACTTATCAAAGTGGCCTCGAGCGTCGGCGGCGACTGGCATGTGGGAGCAAGCCGCACCCCTACAAGGAGCCAGGACCCGCAAGTCGCGTCACTCCGCGACGTCGGCGTGTGGTTCGAACGTTCGGGGGTCTCCCGCGAGAGCCAAGCCCGCCTCGCTCCGTAGCCACCGAAATCAGGCAGATTGCAGCGCCAGGGGAGCTTCAGGGGGTGAGAGCGCGGCAGCGCGGCGTGGGGCGGATCCCGCTCTGCCTCGGGACGCTGGGGCGCATGCTGCTCCAGCTGCTGGCACGGATGCCAGCGCTCTCAGAGGAACTAGGCGATTTCCTTGACACATTTCCTGGGCGCCACGATCATCTGTCTCCGGCTCGAGGTTCATTTGCCCGCCTGCGTGGGCTGAGTCCCGAGGTTCCGAAACCCATTGGGAGGTGCTGTGACCACGCTGCTCGCCATCGACGACAGCAAGACCATGCGAAAGGTGCTCGAGATCACCTTCGCGGGCGAGGACTACCAGACCGTCTTGGCGGACAACGCAGATGACGCGCTTGCGAAGCTGCGATCGGAGAAGCCCGCCGTGGTCTTGGTGGATCACGATCTCGGAGGCCAGAGCGGCTACGACCTGTGCCAGCGCATCAAGAGCGAAGCGCCTGGCACTCGGGTGCTGATCCTGTCCAGCAAGCAACATCCCTACGACTCGTCGCGGGGCACCGCCGCGGGCGCGGATGAGCACATGGACAAGCCCTTCGATACCCAGCAGATGCTGGACAAGGTCGGGAACATGCTGCGCGCCGCTCCAGCTCAGCCGACGGTCCAGGCCGCGGTCACGGCGCCAGCTCCGGCGGCCCATGCGCCGCCGGTCGCCGCACCAGCGCCAGTCGCAGCAGCGAAGCCGCGCTCACAGACGTTGGCCTACGGCACTCCAGCCCCGAGCCCGGCGGCGCCAGCGCCGGCGCCTGCTGCCCCCGTGCGCACGCAGACCTTCCCTGGTACCCCGGCGGTGACTCCGCGGCCTGCCCCCGTCGCGCAGAAGCCGGTGGTCAGTGCGTCGCCCCCCGCGCCCCCGCCGGTCGCGGCCCCTGCGCCTGCGCCGGCTGCTGCACCTGCGCCGGCCGCTGCACCTGCGCCGGCCGCTGCACCTGCGCCGGCTGCTGCACCAGCTCCAGCCGCGGTCGCCGCTCGTACGGGCAATGGGAGCGAACTGGCCGGGAAGCTCCAGGGCCTCGGCTTGAACCCGACTCAGGTCGACGCGGTGCTGGCCCTGAGCCGCGAGGTCGTCGAGCAGGTGGTCTGGGAAGTCGTGCCCGTGCTGGCCGAGACGATCATCCAGGAAGAGATCCGTCGACTCACCCAGGAAGGTTGAAAAACCGGACGGAAATGCTGAAAGGCTCCCTGACCGGGAGCCTTTCGAGCTTTGTGGCGCGCGCCTGGCTCAGTACTCGGTGGAGGCTTCACAGTCGCTGGCAGACAGCTCGGCGATCTCCGGGCTCTGAGTCTTCGGCAGCAGGAAGCGAGCGCCTACCAGCGTCACAACGGCAGCTCCCACCGAGGCACAGAGCACCGAGAGCTTCGCGACCCCCAGGTCGCTCGCGTTGTCGAACGCCAGCTGGGAGACGAAGATCGCCATGGTGAAGCCGATGCCGGCGACCAGGCCGACCACGGTGACACCCTTCCAATCGACACCGCGCGGCAACGAACAGATGCCGAGCTTCACCGAGAGCCAGCTTGCGAAGACGACGCCGAGCGGCTTACCGATGACGAGGCCGGCGATGACGCCGACGCTGATCACGCCCGCCGTGGCGGCGCCGGTGTCCACGCCGCGAAGATCGACCCCTGCGTTGGCCAGGGCGAACAGCGGCATGATCCCGAAGGCCACCCAAGGGTGCAGCGCGGTCTCCAGGCGCACCACCGGACTCACCGCCTCACGGCGCGCAGCCTCGAGCTCGCTCAAGGGTTGAATCAGTCCGTGCTCGTCAGCGTGCTCGCCGTCCTTCGAGTTCTCACGGATCTGCCGCACCGTGCGCTTGAGCACGTGCATGAAGCCCTTCTGGCCGTACCAGGAGGTGACCGGCGTGAGCAGCCCCGCGAGCACTCCAGCGATGGTTGGGTGAACGCCCGCCTTGAGCATGCCAGCCCACATCACGAGCACCGGCACCGCGTAGGCCAGCGCGTTGCGAATGCCGAGGCGCTGCATGCCGAGCAACATCAGGATCCCGACGCCCGCGATGCCGAGGCCGAGCAGTGAGAAGTCCGAGGAGAAGAACACGGCGATCACGACGATCGCGCCGATGTCATCGATGATCGCCAGCGCCAGGAGCAGCACGCGCAACGCCGCGGGGACACGCTTGCCGAGCAGCGCGAGCACGCCCACGGCGAAGGCTATGTCGGTCGCCATCGGCACGCCCCAGCCGTGGGTCGCCGCGGAACCCCGAGCCACGACGGCGTAGATGACCGCCGGCATGATCATGCCGCCGATGGCTGCAATGGCGGGCAACGCCGCTCGCCGGAGCTCGCTGAGCTCGCCCTGGTGAATTTCTCTGCGGATTTCTAGTCCGGCGAGAAAGAAGAAGATGACCATCAGGCCATCGTTGATCCAGAAGTGCAGCGGCTGAGCGGTCTGCAGACTCCCGACGCCGAGCGAGATCTTCGTGTGCCAGAAGTGCTCGTAGGTCTCGCCCCAGGGCGAGTTGGCCCACACCAGCGCCGCCGCGGCGGCGATCAGCAGGACCACGCCGCTGGCCGCCTCGATGTGCATGAAGCGATCGAGGGGGCGGATCACCTGTTTCGCGACCCGGCGGGCGAGCGCCCAGGACTCCGGAGGCGCGGACGGGGGTGCTGAGTTCTGGGGGCTGCCCTTGGGAGGAAGGCTGAGAGGAAAATCGCTGAGGATCATGCATCGCAGGAACGGGAGTTGGCGTGAGTGCTTGAGCCGCTTGAGATACAGGTCGGATCTCGGTGAGCGGCCACGAAGCCTCGACGCTGCTGTATCTCGCTGGAATCACGGACGAAACCGGCTGTCGCCTGGGCACCTTGCCGCGAACTTGATTCCGCTGCCGCGGGTGTGGAAGGGTTCGCCGACCCAAACGCGACACAACGAAGGAGTCACTTCATGCGCAGTTTCAAGGCTCTCTTGTGGGCCCTACCCCTTGGCCTGCTCGTTCTCGGATGCGACGAGAAGAAGGCAGAACCGACCCCCGAAGCGAAGCCGAGCGCGACCGCCGCAGCGACCACGAGCGCCGCAGCCACCGCCAGCGCCGCCCCCAGCGCGGCCGCGCCGATGGACAACACCGGCGCCGCTGGTGGATGCAAACCCGAGCCCGGTGCCAAGTGCCCCAAGGCCAAGATCGGCGACGCGGAGTGGGCTGGTAAGGACCTCACCGGTGCGGACTTCGAGGGCGCAGACATGGAGTCGGTGAACCTCGCAGGCGCGAACCTGACGAAGGCCAACTTCAAGGGCGCGAAGCTGGATGACGCCGACCTCTCGAAGGCCAACCTGACCGACGCGAACTTCGAGGGCGCCAGCATGATGGAGACGGACATCACCGGCGCGACCCTGAAGGGGACCAACTTGAAGGACGCCGACATGGAAGACGTCGACGACGAAGACGCCAAGTGGGACGGCGTCACTTGCCCCGACGGCACCGCTGGCAAGACTGGCTGCAAGGACCACATGGAAAAGAAGGGCGAGTAGCGCTCGACGACGGTGGAACCGACGCGGCGGCCCAACGGGCTGCCGCGTCTTGCTTTGTGTCTCTTCAGGTTCCGGAGCCGCAGTCGTTCTGAAGGGCGTGACCGCAGTATTCGATCTCGCGTCGCCCGAGAACTCCACCGCGCCGAGTGAGGACGAGCACCCCCCGCGGGTGCTGATCGTCACCGCCTGTCGCACCAGCAAGCGGGTGCTCGAGGCGAGCTGCCAGAACCTCGGCTACGAGGTCTCCTGCGCAGACGAGACGCTCACGCTTCGCAAGCGCGTGAATGAGATCCGTCCCGACCTGATCTTGCTGGCGCTGGATCTCAACGCTGCCTGCCCCCAGCAGGGCCTGGAGATCTGCGGAGAGCTCAAGGCCATGGCGCAGTGCCGGCACACGCCGGTGCTGCTGGTCTCCAAGGAATACCCGAGCGCCCGGGTCGCAGCCCGCGCGCTGATCGCCGGCGCCGACGACGTGCTGAGCCTGGCACCGAGTCGCCTGGAGGAGATCAAGGCGCGGATCCACGTCGCCTTGCGCAACAAGCGCTACCGAGACACCCTCGCGCGCGTTCGCGCCGAGCGAAATGTGATCCGTGAGGATTCACACACCGACCCGCTGACGGGAGTACTCAACAGACGGGCTCTCGAACGTCACATTCGCGACCTGTTCGACGCAGGCCATCAGTTCGGCTTGCTGTTCGTCGACGTCGACCACTTCAAGGCGGTCAACGACACCCATGGTCACGCCGTCGGAGACGAGGTGTTGAAGGCCATCGCTGCCCGACTCCAGGACGGCGCTCGCGCTGGCGACGTGGTCGGGCGGTTCGGGGGTGAGGAGTTCGTCGTGCTGATTCGTGGTGTCTCCGGACCCGTCGCTCACTCGGTCGCTGAGCGCCACCGACAGGCCGTGGCTACGCTCGATCTTTCTCCGATCAAGGGTCCGGCGCGGGTCAGCGTGAGCGTGGGCGTCGCCGCTCACGACGCGGAGAAGCCGTTCGACTCCGTCGAGGCGATGCTGCGCCGAGCAGACCGGGCGCTCTACGACTCCAAGCGAGCGGGACGCAATCGAGTCACGATCGCGACTCGGGACAGCCTCGTTCCACCTCCCCCAGGCGGCGCCGAGCGACCGACCCTCAGAGCAATTCCCCACGGCAATGGACGAAAGACCATCCCTGCCACGCCGAAGACCCGCGCAGCTCGCGGCCTCGAGCGCTGACCCAAACCGAAACCCTCACGACCGACGAGGCAGCCTTGATCGCCATCCCTGAATACTCACGAATCGAGCCCGACGTGGTAGAGGTCGTCCCCAGCACTGCTGAGCTGCAGCTCCAGGAGCTGCTGGAGTCGGCCTTGATCGGCCTGCCGCTGCTCCCCGAGGCGGCCACCCGCGCCATCGAGCTGGTCGAGAACCCGAACGCCGATCTGGCATCTCTCAGCGAGTTGATCCGTTCGGATCCGCCGATCGCCGCCCGCTTCCTCTCCGTCGCCAACTCCGCGCTCTACTCCAGAGGACGCGAGGTGCCCTCGATCCAGGACGCGCTGGTTCGCATCGGGCTCTCCAGCAGCCGCGACCTCTTGCTCCAGATCGTCTACGCCTGCTCCAGTGTCGGGCTGCTCCACTTCGGTCCGCAAGTCAGGCGGAGCTACGACCGCGCGGTGGTGAGCGGAGTCGTGGCGCGGGCCGCCTGCAGCGAACTTGGAGTGCGCTACAGCGATGCATACTTGATCGGCCTGCTCCACGACCTCGGTGAGGCTCGGGTCTATCGCCTCCTCGATCGACTGGAGAAGCCGCCTTCCGCCATCGAAGCAGCGGTACTGGTCGAACGTTACCACGCGGAAGCTGGTGAAGACGTGGCCCGAGCCTGGAAGCTGCCGCAGGACGTCGTGGACGTGTGTGGAGCGCACCACCGCCCGAGCCTGGAGCTGACGCTCCCCGTGCGCCTGGTGCAGATCGCCGATCTCCTCACCTCCGCGGTGATCGCCGAGGCGGAGGATCGCCCCGATGACGAGGCGCTGGATCTCGGGCGCCTGGCGCTCCTGGGCGTGAACGGTGAGGACGCCGCCGCGATCATCGAACATGCGGTGGACCTGCTCTCACCTCCGAGCTGAACCAGGACCGCGACGCCTGCCGTCCGCTCAACGGTGCCGCTCGTAGATCCCCAGGGCAAAGCGTCCCGCAGGGTGGTCACGGAACTCCTCGACCAGCGCCTGAAAGCCGGCGGGCATGTCGTCTTTGGCCAGGAATCCGCCGCCGTAGCGCGGGGGCAAGAGGAGCGGCGCGGCCAGGGCGGCGAAGGTGAGATCCGCAGCGCTGAAGCGTTCCCCCGAGAGATACGTCGAGCCCTGAGAGTCCAGCGCCTGCGCGACCTCGGCGAACACCTCCCGACATCGGGTGTGGGCACGTCGAGCGCGCTCGGCGTCGACGCCATAACGCCGCCGGATCCCCGCAGCCGCCAGCGGGAGCAACACGGGGAGGACCGCCCGGGACGGGCCCTGGTACACCCGTCGCATCTGCGCCAGGAACGTCTGCGGATCGGGCAGCAACTCGCTGTAGCCGAGCAGGCGCGTGGCTGGGCCGAGCTTGCGGTCGAACAACTCGACCCAGCGCTCGTTCTCGGCCGCGCCGCCGCCCTCGGGAAACAGGTGCTGAACCGAGGGACAGCGCGAGTCCACCCAGCGCAGGATCTCCGTGGATTCCACGATCGCGCCCCCGTCGTGGACCAGCACTGGGACCGTGCCCCTGCGGTGGTACTTCCGGGTCGTCAGCAAGTGCACGCCCGGTAGCTTCGCGACCTCCTCGTAGGGGAGTCGGGCGCGGTCCAGCGCCCAGCGCGCCTTCTCGCAGTAGTGGCTGATGGGGATGGTGATGAGCCGCAGCATGTTGCCGACTATAGCCGAGACCCGCACCCGACGGCTGGCAAGCCCAGCTTCAGATTGCGGGAGCCGCATCCACACACTACGTTCCGCCGCCATGTCCTCCGAGATGCCGAAGGCCTACGAACCCGCAGAGGTGGAACCCCGCTGGTACCAGTACTGGATGGATCACGGCGTGTTCCGCGCCAGCACCGAAGGCGGCGATCAACGGCCAACCTACGTCGTCTCGATGCCGCCGCCCAACGTCACGGGCTCGCTCCACATGGGGCACGCCCTGTTCGGCACCATCCAGGACGTCCTGGTTCGCCACAAGCGCATGCAGGGCTACAACGCGCTCTGGCAACCCGGCATGGATCACGCCGGGATCGCGACCCAGACCGTGGTCGAGCGTCAGCTGAAGCGTGAGAACCTGACGCGCCACGACCTGGGCCGCGAGGCTTTCATCGAGCGCGTCTGGAAATGGAAGGAGGAGAGCGGCGGCCGCATCCTCAAGCAGATGCAGGTGCTCGGTTGCTCTGCCGACTGGGATCGCCTGCGCTTCACGATGGATCCCGACCTGAACCGCGCGGTAACGGAGGCGTTCGTTCGGTTGTACGAAGAAGGCCTGATCTACCGCGACACCCGCCTGGTGAACTGGGACGTCGAGTCACGCACTGTCCTGTCGGATCTCGAGGTCGAGCAGGAGGAGGGGGTGAGCGGTGAGCTGTACGAGTTCGCCTACGCCGTGATCGACCCTGAAGGCGACGGAGCGAAGGAGCTGGTCGTCGCCACGACCCGCCCGGAGACCATGCTCGGCGACACCGCGGTGGCCGTGCACCCTGAAGATCCCCGCTACCAGCACCTCCACGGCAAGAAGCTGAGGCATCCCTTCGTGGACCGCGAGGTGCCCATCGTGCTCGATGACATCCTGGTCGACATGGAGTTCGGAACCGGCGCCGTGAAGGTAACGCCGGCCCACGACTTCAACGATTTTGCCACAGGGAAACGGCATAGCCTCGAAGAGATCAACATCATGAACCTCGACGGCACGCTGAACGAGCAGGCCGGAGAGTTCGCAGGGATGGAGCGCTTCGCGGCGCGCAAGGCCGTGAAGAAGCGTCTTGCGGAGCTGGGGCTCGAGCGCGGCAGCCGCCAGCACTCGATGACGCTCCCCCGCTCGCAGCGCTCGGGCACGATCGTCGAGCCCATCATCAGCACCCAGTGGTTCGTGAAGATGGAGCCACTGGCGAAGCCCGCGCTGGCGGCGGTCAGGGACGGCCGTACGGAGATCCGCCCCGAGGAGTGGGTGAAGACCTACAACCACTGGCTGGAGAACATCCAGGACTGGTGCATCAGCCGTCAGCTCTGGTGGGGTCACCAGATCCCCGCCTGGTTCTGCGCCAAGTGCGACCACGTCAACGTGGCTCGAGAGGCTCCTGCGGCTTGCTCGAAGTGCCAGCATACCGAGCTGCGTCAGGACCCCGATGTGCTGGACACCTGGTTCTCGAGTGGCTTGTGGCCCTTCTCGACGCTGGGATGGCCAGAGCAGACCGAAGCACTGCAGCGCTTCTACCCGTCGTCGGACATGGAGACCGGCTATGACATCCTGTTCTTCTGGGTCGCGCGCATGATGATGATGGGCCTCCACTTCATGGGTGATGTGCCTTTCCGCCGGGTACTGCTCCACGGCATGGTGGTGGACGAGACCGGCGCGAAGATGAGCAAGGTCAAGGGCAACACCATCGACCCGCTGGATCTGATCCACGGCGCCGATTTCAAGAGCGTCGTGGCCAAAGCATCTCCCGGGGCCCCCGAGGCCGAAGCGCTGAAGAAGTTCCAGAAGGCCTACCCATCGACCGCCAAGATGGGCCAGGGCTTCGAACCCTACGGCGGGGACGCGCTCCGCATGACTCTGTGTAGCTACTCACCGCAGGCCAAGCGCATCGCGCTGAGCCCCAAGCGCTTCGAGGGCTATCGCAATTTCTGCAACAAGGTCTACAACGCCGTCCGCTACTCTCTCACCCACATAGAGAGCGCGCAGGTGACCGGCGAGCCCCCGAAGGCGACGCTGTTGATCAACCGCTGGATTCTCTCGCGCCTCGGCAAGACGGTGGAGCAATCGACACGCGGCATCGAAGATTTCCGCCTGGATGAAGGTACGCAGGCTCTCTACCACTTCCTGTGGGACGAGCTCTGCGACTGGTACCTCGAAGCCAGCAAGCCCGTGTTCAGCTCGGGCAGCGACGCCGAGAAGACCGAGACCCGGAACACGCTGGCCTACGTGATCGAGGCGACGCTGCGCGCGCTGCACCCGTACATGCCGTTCATCACCGAGGAGCTGTGGCAGCGTGTGCCAAGGCCCGATGACTCCCCCGAGTCCATCGCGCTCTGCAGCTACCCCACGGCGAGCGTCGGGCCTGCCGACGAGGCGGCAGAGCGGGACCTCGAGACCCTGCAGGGCGCGATCAGCGCGGCCCGCACCATCCGCACGGAGTACCAGGTGCACCCCGGCGCCAAGGTACCGCTCGCCCTGAAGAGCTCCGACGCCGCCGTGCGCGATCTGCTCAGCACCCAGCACGTGCTGATCGAGACGCTGGTCAAGACCGACGGTCCGCCTCAGGTCCAAGCCCCTGACGCACCTCGGCTCGCCGGATCGGTGGTGTCCGTCGTGGGTGCGGTTGATGTGGTCGTGGGCCTGAAAGGGCTGGTGGAGGCCAGCAAGGAGAGCGAGCGCATCGAGCGGGGCCTCAAGAAGCTCGACAAGGACGTCGTCTCGCTGCAGAAGCGCCTCGAGAATCCGAAGTTCCTGCAGAACGCCCCGCAAGAGGTCGTGGCGGAGGTCCGCGAGCAGCTGGCTTCCTTGGAGGCGCAGCGCGCACGACTCGAGGATGCGAAGCAGTTGGTGGCCGAGCTAGAGGGCTGAACACCGTGATTTCGGCGACTTGGCCAGACGTCGGGAAAATCGGGGGAGCTTCCGATTTTCAACGCAACTCGGATTGAGAGCTGCCGACTCCTGGGCATGTCGGATAGCACTGGTTTCCCCTCCCACGATAGCACTGGCTCGTCTTTCCCGGCCTCGACCGGCAACGGGCTGACTCCCACCAAGCACCAGCTGGGTGATCTGATCACTCGGCTCAAGCCCTTCCAGGGCAGCAGCAACCTCGAGACCTGTCTCGCGGTGGGCAAGCTGGTCCTGGATCGATTCTACGACGGCTCACTGGATCGTTTCCGCGAGTTGGGGACGAAGCACATCTCCTTCCGCAAGATGTCGGAGATCCCGGATCTGCCAGTGACGGGGCTCTTTCTCTACCGCTCGGTCTGCATCTACAACGTCTACCACCAGCACGAAGCCTGGCGCTTTCGCCACAACGGCATGAGTCACTTCCGCGCGGTGCTGAACTTGCCCGCGAGCGTGCAAGCGAAGCTACTCGAGGCGTCGGAGCGCGAGCAGTGGACCGTCAACCGCCTCCAGCACGAGGCGAGCCTGCAGCGCTGCACCAGTGAAGCCGGTGCACGCGCTCCGACGCCCGCGTTCGTGAAGGCGCTGAAGGCCGTGCGCAAGCACGCAGCCAAGGAGTTCCACGGCTACGCTGATCTGGAGCGCGCCGGCGAGCTGGATCGAGCCACGGCCCAAGAACTCCACGACCTCGCGAGCGAGCTCTCCGCGCGCTTCTCGGAGATCGCGGCCCGCCTCGAGCGCTGAGCGCACAGGGCCACCAGCCTCCCCAGTGCATCGGGTGGCCCTTGGTCGCCGTGCGGTCCGAGAGCTACCACTCGCCGGTATTGGGCATCGAAGCCCAGGGCTCGGCGGGTGGTAGCGCGTCTCCCCGCTGCAGCAACTCGACCGATTGCTGATCGGGCGAGCGAACGAACGCCATGCGACCATCTCGGGGTGGACGCAGGATGGTCACCCCACCTTCTCTGAGTCTCTCGCAGGTCTCGTATATATTTTCCACCTGGAATGCCAGGTGGCCAAAGTTGCGTCCCACACTGTAGTCCTCGGCTTGATCCCAGTTGTGGGTCAGTTCGATCTCCGACGGGTCGTCTTCTCGACCAGTCCCGAGGAAGACCAGGGTGAAGCGGCCGCCCTCGTTCGAGTGCCTGCGCAGCTCGACCAAACCGAGCTTGCCAACGTAGAAGTCGAGGGCGAGGTCGAGATCCTTCACCCGCAGCATGGTGTGCAAGAAGCGCATGCGAGGAGTGTGCACAGCACCCGCGAGTGCGGCAACCGAGGAAGCGCTGCAGCGGTCAGGCCGACGCTCAGTAGGGCACCTCGACGGATAGCCACAGCGGTCGGAAGTCGACGTCCAGGCTGAGCCGCGAGTGCGCCTCCGACGCCAGAGCCATGTCGGCGGAGCGCAGACCGAACAGTCCCCGCTCGAGCATCTGGGCTTCCGAGCGGCCGACGCGCGACTGCAAGCTCTGAGCGCTCGGACGTCCCCGCTTCGAAACCGCCGCGATGCAAGCCGCGTTGCCTCGGCAGCCCGCCTTGGCAGCGAGTCGCCCCAGCTCGAGCACCCAGAGTTCCCGCCACACATCGACGGATGCCGTGGGCCCCCGTCGCGCCTTCAGCTTCTGCACGTACTCCGCCCGCTCCGTGCCCTTCGCCATCCGACCGCGCAACACGAGCAAGTAGCAGTGCACCAGCTCGAGCAGCTCCTTCTCGAGCCGGCTCGAGACCGCGGGCGACTTGCCGATCACTCCCTCGAGCACCTGAACCGCTGCCTGGAGATCGCCTCGCTTGGCGGCGATGCCCGCGGCGTCCAGAGCACCCCGAGCGCGAAGCTCGAACACCAGGGGCCCCTGCGCCAGGCGTCGACCGGCGCTCTCCAGCACCTTGCTCGTGCGCTCGTCGGGAGCGACCGCGTGCTGCAGCTCCGCAAGCTCCAGCACCGTATCCGTGCGGTCTGCCGAATCCTCGATCAGCTTGGCGAGCTCCGTGATGGCCGCCTCGGCGCCCTCTCGATCCGCAGCGGCCAGCGCCGACCACGCCATCAGCGTGGCCCTCGGGTGGCCGAACCCTGGTGCCAACGCGGACGCCACGAGCAGCTTGCGCACGTCGATCTCGCCGGAGACGCGGCTCGCGACCGCGACGATGGCTGCCTCGGACCAGGCCGCCTGCGCGGGGTCGTCACTACAGTCCGCACAGCTCCTGACGCCTTCCGCCCGCTCGACCAGCGCTGCGACCACTTCCTTGGACGGACCTTCCGGGTGCTCGACCGCTCCGTGGAGCGTCTCGACGAACAGCGCTGCATGGGCGAAACGCGGCGAGACCACCGAGGCCTCCTGCAAGACGGACTGAAGCGTCGCCAGCCGGTCGGCGAGCGCATCTCGCGCGGCGACCTCGGGCTTCCCCTCGACATCGATTCCGTAGAGAAACGGGATCGCAAAACGCAGAGCAACGTAGCCCGCCACGGAGTCCACGTCCCGCCCCGCCTTGCCCTTCCAGGCTGCGTCCAGGCTCGCGAACAGCTTCGCGTCCTCCGCGCGTTCACCGAACGCCACCCGACACAGCAAGGGCGAAGCCATTAGCCCGGGCACCCCCGGGCAGCTCGAGTCCTCGAGCGCCACTCTGGCCCTGAGCACAGCGGAGCTCAGGTCCTGGGTGGAGCTACCCTCGAGCAACTTGGCTGCGCCTTCCACATCCCCGATCAGCAGGTGATCTCGCGCTTGCGCCGAGTTCGACCGCTCACCCGCCTTGGCCAGGCGCTCCGCCGCTGCCACGACGGGGGCCACCTGTTCGCGCAGCTCTGGCTCCGCGTTCTTTCCCGCATGAGAAAATGCGAGCTTCGCCTCGTCGACCGCGCCGTCGCCGCCGCCGCAGCCGCCAGCTGGAGGAAACGAGCCGCGCCGGGATCCATCTCGGCGGCCAGTGTCAGCGCGTGGTGGCTGAGGCTGCGCAACCCGAGCACCTCTGCCGCCTGGGCAATCGCCTCGTAGTGATCGGCGGTGAGCACGTCGTCGGACGCAAGCGCCGAGCTGCGCTCCCTCAGCCACTCAGCCGCCGCCCGCCGGGCGAGTTGCTGCACGTGGGGTAACAGGGCCTTCACGTGCTCGGGCTCGGTGCCCTGAGTCAGCAGCAACATCTCGACGCCGCGAGACGAAGTCGCCAGGGTGAGACGCGCCCTGGGGCTATTCCCCCCGGCAATGAGATGCAGCAACGGGCGTCGCTCTGGATAGGGTCCCGCCTCATCCACGAGCTGTGTCTTCTCGTCGGGGGGGAGGCCGTCCACGACGCGCTGAAGCGCCTTGCGCTGGGGCTCCGATAGCGCCTCCAGCACGGGCCCCAGCAGCTTGACCTCCGACAGCTCCTTGGCCAGCTGCTCCCGCGGCGACGCGGGCGGTCTGGGCTGGGTCGTCGGCACGGGCGCTGGCGTCTCTGCGGGTTCGCTCGGCTGACAGGCTGCGATGCTCAGCAGCGCAGCGAGCGCCACGCCAGCTGGAACGAAGCCACGGTAGCCATCGATACCCTTTCGGCATTGCCGCATGGGGCGAACCATACACCAGCAGAGGAACCAGGGCCCCGAGCGTGTCGCGGTGGGTTCGAGTTCCAGTCCAAACAGCAACACTCGGGGTTGGTTCGGCCGCGCTCCGGCGTGAATAATCCTGGCGCGAAGCGCTCGACGATCGCCTGAGGTCGATCGTCCAATCCAGCACGGCTGGCTTCGGGGGCGAGAGATGAACCGCGCGGTGGCCTTGGCGCACCGGGCAGGAGCAGGGACATGGACTGGAAACCGGAATCGAGGAGAGTCCTGAGCGGACTGGGGCTTGCGGCACTGATGGCTGGCGGGAGCGTCACGGCGTGCAGCAGCGACGACGCGAGCGCCCCAGGCGGCTCGGGCGGCGCTGGCGCGAGCTCGAGCGGTGGCACCGCTGGAACGAGCGGCGCCGCCGGCGCCGGTGGCAGCGCGGGCGCGCCTCGGGTCGGCAGAGCAGACCCTTCTGGTTTCCCTGAGGAATGTGATGACTCCTGCGAGACAGCCTGCGCGCGCCTCGACGAGTGCGGCGGCGGGGACTCCGAGTATCCGATGGATCGCGAACGCTGCGTCGCGCTCTGCGGCAGCGCAAGGGGAGGGCCGGCGTGGGGCGACATCTCGGGCAACTTCCGCTGTTGCACGAGCCAGGATAGCTGCAGCGACGTCAAGAACTGCGGTGGGTACCTGTCGGTTCCCGAGCCGATCAATGCCTGCAACCAGCTCTGCGGCTGCTTGTTCGGGAGCTCGAACGCACCCTCACCCCCGACCGGGGCTGTGGCTCCTCCCGGATATACGTTCTCGACGGACAGCGTGGTCGTGAAGCAACTGGACGCGCAGTCGGGCCCCAGCGCGCTGCTGCCAGGCGCCAAGCCCCTCTTCCGAGGTCGGTACTCCGCCTACCAGCTGCCGTTCCCGCTCACTCGAGCGCAGCTGGAGCGCCGGGGGCTGGAGGCGCTGCCCACCTTCGTGGACGCTGCGGGGCGCCTCGCCGGAGGTACCGCTGGGCTGTCGGTCAGGCTCAGCGACGCGACACGGCTCGGCGAGGTGACACGCGTCGCTGCTGGCTTCGGCTTCGCGGCTCCCCAGAAGCTCAGGTATGGCCGCAACCTGTATTATCTGCAAGGAAAAGATGCCTGGGCCGCGTTGGACGCCCGCGCTGCCCTCGCGAGGCTCTCGGGGGTTCAGGTCGAGGTGGACATGGTGCGCCGCCACACCGAGACCTACCACCCGCTCGACCCGTTGTTCTCACGGCAGTGGCACCTCGAGAACCGTGGTGACAGAGACAGCGTGCGTGGCGTGGACTCTCGAGTCGCCGAAGCCTGGGACCTGGGCTTCGGACGCGGGGACGTGATCATCGGGGTGAACGACGACGGGGTCGCCGTGAACCACAAGGACCTGGCCTTCGACACCCTGGCGCCGCTCAACTTCCCGGACGACTGGGAGTCGCGGCTCGCCGTGGGTGCGTTCGCCGGACACGGCACCTCCGTGGCGGGAGTCGCGGCCGCGAACGGCGACAACGGCTACGGTGGCGCCGGGGTCTGTCCGGGGTGCCG
Source organism: Polyangiaceae bacterium (assembly GCA_041389745.1). Classification (GTDB taxonomy): domain Bacteria; phylum Myxococcota_A; class Polyangia; order Polyangiales; family Polyangiaceae; genus JAHBVY01. The sequence continues at coordinate 45,493 of JAWKRF010000014.1, read as the reverse complement.
CGTGTTGCCGCATTGGTTCGGAGAGTTCGGTTCGTCCAATGCGGTGACCGACAAGGACATCGCTGACGGCTTCTCGGAGCTGGTGGATGCCGGCGCGTGGGTGATCAACAACAGCTGGGGCGCCTCCGGGGGAGATCCGAGGTTTCAGGTGACGAAGTTCGGGCTCTCGGTCGTCCCGCAGCTCGTGAAGGCCGCCTTCGACTACGCGGAGACGGAGGGCCGAGACGGAAAGGGGACGGTGATCCTCTTTGCCGCAGGGAACTCCAACGAGATCATGAACGACTACGGCGCCTACGATACGGTGCTGGGCGTCACGGCGGTCGACGATCAGGGGCTCAAGGCGTACTACAGCAACTACGGACCCGCGGTGGACATCGCCGCGCCGTCCAACGGTGGGCTGAACGGCATCACCACCACGGCCGCACCGGATCGCTACACGAACGCCTTCGGCGGCACCTCCTCCGCCTGCCCCTTCGCCTCGGGGGTAGCTGGCCTGGTGCTCAGCGCAAACCCGGAGCTGACCGCGGCTGAGGTGCGCGACATCCTGCGCGCCTCGGCCTCCAAGATCGACCCGGTTTGGGGACAGTGGCAGGACGGCTTCTCGCCCTTCTATGGCTGGGGACTCGTCAACGCCTACGTCGCGGTGCGCATGGCGACGGGCTGCACGGACCCGGCTGACTGCCAGGCGCCGAGCGATGCCTGCGGCGAGGACTGCGCCGGAGAGCAGTGCGCAGAGTGCCGCACGGATGCCAACTGCGCCGAGGGTTACCGCTGTCAGGCTCTGCCCGCGCTGGGCAAGCAGGTCTGCGTGGCCGAAGCGGGCAGCGGTTCGTGTCCGCAGGGAACCGACGAAGTCGGCGACTTCTGCGTACCCCAGCCGAGCACCTGTGGCGTGTGCGAGAGCGAGGAGCGCTGCAACGGTCGCGACGACGACTGCGACGGAGCCATCGACGAGGACGCGGGGTGCGAGACCCAGTGGTGCGTGCAGGGCGGCGAGGGCTGTGGAGACGACGGCCGCTGCGCTGGCGTCACGTGCACCGCCAAGTGCACGGCGCAGATGCCGTGCGAAGGCAGCGCGAGCTGCGACCCGGTGAAGGACCGCTACGGTCACGCGGCGCAGGCGTTGACAGGCTGCAACGAGGACTACTCCTCGGGCTGTCCTGCGGGCTGTCAGCTGCTGGCGTCGTCGCTGCCCGATGCGGACCTCCAGGACTTCGTCAGCTGCATGGATGACGCCGGCTCCACGTGTTCAGCCGCGCAGGCGTGCGCCCTCAAGTTGCCGGTCAAGTTCTGAGGCGCCGCCCGTCGCGGCCCGTCGCTGCTCGAACCAACCAGCTAATCTCATTCGTTTCAGCCAGTTACACGGCGCCGGGAGCCGCCCACCAGGCGTGGTTCCGAGAATCCACCCCCGCCCGGTCGATTTTTCCTGACAATCCGTCAACAAATGTTAATTGACGATTCGTCAGCTAATGCCCCGTCCCCCGGAACCCGAGAAACGCCGAGAGCTCGCACGGCGCGCCGTGAAGGTGCTGCAGCGTGAGGGCATGGACGTCTCCACCAGTCGCCTGGCGGAGGTGCTCGAGATCAAGCGTCCCACGCTGCTCTATCACTTCCCTAACCGCGCGGATATTGCCGAGACGGCGCTCGAAGATTTGCTCAGCGAGCAGATGACCTTCGTCATGCAGCACGTCGGGTGTCATGAGCACCCGATCGACCGCCTGTTCGCTCAGGTTCGAGCCGTTCACGCGTTTCACCACGGCAACGAACAGCGGATCGTCTTCCTGTCGCAGGCGATCGCCACGACGGGCAGCGCGCGGATGAGTCAGATCATGGAGGTCGGCAACCGCGTATTCGAGGCGCAGCGCGTCGCGACCGCCGAGCGGCTCCGTGAGGGTATGCGTCGAGGAGTGGTGGCGGACTGCGATGCAGAGGCGCTGGTCGCTCTGGTTCGCGCCGTCATCGACGGCCTGATGGTGCAAAGGGTGATGACCGGTCTCGAGCTCGAGCCGGTGCACGAACTGCTTTGGGAGCGGGTGTTGAAGCCGCTCAAGCTGAGAGAGTGGGAGGAATCATGAGTCAGTCGAATTTTCCCGAGCGCGGCCAGAGCCGCGATGAAGTCCTGGCTGCGCTGGCGGATCAGCGCTCTCGGGACCTGAAGAGCGACGGTAGCGCGTTCGCGTTCGTCTACGACGCCGGTGAGCCTCTACGCGAGCTGGCGCGTGAGGCGTTCGCTGCTTGCATGAGCATCAACGGCCTCGACCCGACGGTGTATCCGTCGGCGCGCAAGATCGAGAACGCCGTGGTGGCTGCCTCCCTCGAGCTGATGCATGCCCCGGAGGGAGCCGTCGGCACGGCCACGGCGGGAGGCACCGAGAGCGTGCTGCTCGCCGTGAAGGCGGCGCGGGACTACGCGCGCAAGACGAAGCCTGAGATCACCTCACCGAAGATGCTGCTGCCAGAGACGGCGCACGCCTGCTTCCACAAGGCGGCCCACTACTTCGGCGTCGAGGTCGTGGTCGTCGACGTGGACCCCAGAACGTTCCGCGCGGATGTCGCTGACGCGAAGAGCAAGATGAGCGACGACGTGATCTTGATCGTCGGCTCGGCGCCCAGCTACGCCCACGGCGTGGTCGACCCGATCCCCGAGCTCTCGGAGCTCGCTCGGGAGCACGGCGTGCTGATGCATGTCGATGCTTGCGTGGGAGGCTGCGTGCTCCCATTCATGGTCGACAATGGCGAGCAGCTGCCTGCCTTCGATTTCTCGCTCCCGGGAGTCACCAGCATCTCGATGGATCTCCACAAGTACGGCTTCGCGCCCAAGGGGATCTCCATCGTGCTGCAGCGGACGCGCGCCTTGCGGGACGCACAGTACTACGCGTGTGCGACCTGGAGCGGCTACTCCATCGTGAACTCGACGACGCTTGGCTCGAAGTCGGTGGCGGCGATGGGCGCGGCGTACGCGCTGCTGCATCACCTCGGCCGGGAAGGCTATCGCGAGCGCGTGGCCGCGATGTGGTCCGCGACTCAGGAGCTGGTCGAGGCGATCGAGGCGTTGCCAGGCCTGGAGCTCCTGACACGCCCCGACGCGAACCTGTTCGCGTTCAAGACGACCGAGGGCGACCTGTTCGAGCTAGCGGATCGCCTGACGGAGTGCGGCTGGCACGTACAGCCAACCTACGCCTACGGGCGCTCACCGGCGCACATCCACCTCACGCTCGACCCGGGCAACGCAGCCCGCGTGAAGCCTTTCCTCGAGGATCTGAAGCGGTGTCTGGTCGACTTACCGGCTCCGGTCGATCCACCCGCGCAGGTGGTGCAGATGCTGGAGGCAGCGGCGAGCTCCCAGGGCGCCGGCGACCTCGACGCTGGCATGCTGATGCAGCAGCTTGGGATTACCGACGGACAGCTGCCTGGCCGCGCCGCGATGATCCACCGCCTGCTCAACGCGGCGTCCCCGAAGACCCGAGAAGCGCTGCTGGTGTTGTTCATCGGGGAGCTCTTCTCGTGAGGGCGCGGCTGACATCCGGGCTGAAACAGCGGCTGTTGAGTCGCGGCGCTGACTGGCTGGCCAAGCGGGAGTCTGCGGGTGAGCTGGGGCGCGGCGGCAAGCCGCTCCGCATCGCCTACGGTCGGATCTTCCACGAGGCCAATGCCTTCTCTCCGGTGCCGACGCACCCCGACGACTTCCGCCGCATGCATCACCTGGTCGATGGTGAGCTGGCGAAAGCCGCGAGCCTCGAGGGGGAGGAGCTCAAGGGCTACATGCCCCACGCCGAGCTGAGCGGCTTCGTGCACGCCGCGAAGCTCGCCGCCGACGTGGAGACGGTGCCGCTCAGCTCTTCGCTCGCGGTGCCAGGTGGCCCTGTGACGGCGGAGTGCTTCGAGTGGTTGCTTCAAGAACTTCTCGGACGCCTCCAGCAGGCTGGCCAGCTGGATGGGGTGTACTTGGCTCTGCACGGATCGATGGAGGTGCAGGGGCTCGACGAGTCCCCCGAAGGTCTGATCATTCGCCGGGTGCGTGAGCTGCTCGGTCCCGACGCAGGGATCGCCGTCAGCTTCGATCTGCACGCAAACCTCGCGGCGGAGCTGATCGAGCCGGTCGACGTGCTCATCGCCTACCGCACCAATCCGCACTGGGATCTCGCCCCGACCGGGTTCCGGGCCGGGAATCGACTCGTCCGCTACCTCCGCGGCCAGACGCGACCAGTTCATGCCTGGCGCAAGTTGCCGATGGTGCTCGGAGGAGGAACGTCCATCGACTTCCTCGCCCCCATGCGCGGAGTGTTCCGCTACATGCGCAAGCTCGAGGCCGACCCCCGGGTGCTCAGCGCGAGCCTGTTCATGGTGCATCCCTACACCAGCGCGGAGAACCTCGGCTGGGCCGTCCACATCACGACCAACGGCGATGCCGCGCTCGCCGAGCGCCTGGCAGACGACCTGGCAGAGCGTGCCTGGGAGCAGCGGAAGGTGCAGTTGCCGCCGCTGCTCGACGTGGAGCAGGCCCTGGACGCGGTGGTCAAGAGCCCCGCACGCCACGCGGGACCGATCACGCTCGTGGACGTCGACGACATCGTGGGCGCCGGAGCGCCGGGCGGAAACACACACATCGTCCAGGCGCTCGCGCGACACGACCGTGGTCTCAAGGCGTTCGTCCCGGTGCACGATCCGGATCTGGTGAGCGAGCTCTGGGACGTGGCGCTGAACTCGGTGCTGGAGGTCGTGGTCAGGGGGACTCCGGGCTACGATCAGCCCGAGGTGCGCCTGTCCGCGCGCGTCGCAGGGCGACAGGAGTCGGACTTCGGTCGCCAAGTCCGCCTGGATGTACCCCACCGCTCCGCCAAGACCCCCGACGATTGCTTCCACGTCGTGATCTCCGAGCGCGCGCCGCTGCCGATCCGCCCTCGCTTCTGGACAGAGCTTGGACTTTCCCCAAGGAAAGCAGATCTGATCGTCCAGAAGAACTTCTTCCACTATCGGATCTTCTACACCGCGCTCTCCTTCAAGCATCTCCCGGTGGTGAGCTCCGGAGCGACGAGCCTCGAGCGGGTACGCACCAGGCGCTACGCCGTCCCCGCGTATCCTGGCTCCGAACCCGAGGACTGGCAGAGTTACGATCCCACCCTCAGAGCGCTCGGAGGTGTGCGCCGTCCCGTCGAGCTGGGCACCTCCGAGGCTCGCCTCTGACCCCCCGACGGCCGAGCTCGCGCCGCGAGCACTGACCACCTCGCGGCGCGCGCGTCGGGGTCCGAGTCCGCCCACCTGGGCGCCCAGATCCGGCGTCTTCTCGAGGCATTGGCCCCCACCCCCTCGGGTTCCGCTGGCGCACCGCCGCACTTGGTCAGCGCCCCGTTTGCTGGTACGACACTCGCCACTTTGGCGCCAGCTTACGAGGACTTTCCCGCCCTGCGCCGTGAGCGGGACACGAGCGAGTGATGGATCACGCGGAGCGAGACAACGCCAGCGAGCCGACGGGAGCAGAGCCAGTCGACTCCGCCGAGGCGTCCGCGGACCCGGTCGCCAAGCGGGAGGAAACCGAGCGGGAGGAGCATCCTCGGGCGCCGGTGGAGCAAGCAGCGCCGAGGGCGCCGCGTTCCTCCCCGCTGTGGCGCGGACCCACCCTGATCCTGGTCGGCGCCCTCGGTTGCGTCACCTTGATGGCCGCCAATCGCCACTGGGGCACCTGGGGCGTGCCCGTTGGCGCGCTGTTCGCGCTGATCGCCAGCTGCGGTGTGCTCGATCTCTTCGAGGGCTGGGATCAGCGCGACACTCCACTGGCCCATCGGACGACCGCTTCCGAGCTCGCGTCCCGGTTCATCGAACTGGCAGCCTCGAGCGTGGTGCTTGCAGCGCTGCTGAAGCTCGCCGTATCCGGCGCGCTGATGCTCAGCGCTAATTCCCCACGGCAACAGATAGCGATCGCTGGTACCAGCATCACCGCTGCCTTTCTCTGGCTGGTGGTCTGCGTCTTCCGCCTCGGCCGTGGGGTAGGGATCTGGAAGCTGGACGAGCGGGGGCAGAACCGTGGCTTGCTCCAGCGCCACGGCTTCTGGCTCATCGTCGTCACCACGCTGATCTACCTGCCGATGCTTGGTTCGTTCTCGCTCACCGACCCGTGGGAGACGCACTATGGCGAGGTGACCCGGGAGATGCTCGCCAAGGACGACTGGATCTCCCTCTGGTGGGCCCAGGACGGCTGGTTCTGGTCGAAGCCGATCCTCGACTTCTGGATGCAGGGGCTGTCGTTTGCCACCTTCGGTGTGCAGTATCAGCCGGATCAGATGCTGGCCGGGATAGCGGGCGGTCGCTTCCCTCAGCCAGAGTGGGCTGCGCGCTTCCCGGTCTTCCTGATGTCGCTCGGCGGCACCTATGCGCTGTACCGAGGAATGGTCTTGGCGGTGGGGCGGCGCGCGGCCTTCTTGGGCGCCGTGATCCTGATCACGATGCCGTACTGGTTCTTCCTCACCCACCAGACCATGACGGACATGCCCTACGTCGCCCCTTTGACGGCGGCTGGGGGCTTCCTGCTCTTGGCTTTCCTCACGGATCCTGAGAAGGAGGTTCGTCGCTACGAGGTGATCTTCGGTCAGCGCACGCTCTCCCTGAGCGCGTGGCACGTGTTGTTCGGCTTGGTTGCGCTGCTGGTCATTCCGCAGGTGCTCTACCTGATCAGTCGCAACGTCTCGCTGCTGCTCAGCGGTCCCAACCTCGGATTCCAGTGGCACCTCGACCAGTTCACCTCGGGCTCCGGGGGGGGCAACTGCGGCTTGCCGGGCAACCAGGCGTGCCGCAGCGGCGGACCGGTGTACGGCGCGCTCTGGCTTCAGCCTTCCGCCCTGGGTCTGCTGTGGGCCGCGGTGCTGATGCTGGTGCTCTTGCTCAACAAGCAGGAGCGCAGGCTCGCCAGGATCTATTTCCTCGCGGCATGGCTGATGACCGCGCTCTCCACCATGGGCAAGGGCGCGCCAGGCTTGGTGCTGCCCTTGGTGATCGCGCTCGCATACGTCGGCGTGACGCGCCGCTGGCACCTGCTCTTGCGCATGGAACTCCCGACGTTGTTCCTCCTGGTGGCCTGCGTTGCCCTGCCCTGGTACGTGCAGATGTACCTGCGCCACGGCTCTCCGTTCACCGATCGCTTGATCTTCCACGACATGTTCAAGCGCGCCTTCGTGCACGTGCACGACACCAACTCAGGCGATGACGTCACCTTCCGCTACTACGTCTGGCAGCTTGGTTATGGCCTCTTCCCCTGGACCGGACTCTCCGCTGCGGGGCTCCTGTGGTGGACGCGCCGACCGGAACGAGACCCCACCCAGCGCAACGACGCGCTGTTGCTCCTCGGCATGTGGTTCGTGGGCTCCTTCGGCATGTTCAGCATCACGCTGACCAAGTTTCATCACTACATCCTGCCCTCGGTCCCGCCGATCGCGATGTGTGCAGGCGTGGTGCTCGACCGTATGCTGGGCCGACCGGAGCTGCCTGCCGGCAGCGGGCGTGCTCGGAGCCCGATCAAGGCACGCTCCGCGCTCCCCTACGCCCTGTGCATCGGCGCGGCGGCGTTGCTCCTGTGCTACTCGGCGCTGCTTTTGTTTCCGGGCGGCATTATGGGAAACATGCCGAACGGAAGCCCGCCGGCGCCGAACCGGGCCGCAGCCCTCGCGACCTTCGTCGCGGCGGTGGTTGGCTTCGGGCTCGCGGTTCGACTCTTCTCCGCGCCGCGCCCCAGACTGGTCCCTGGGAGCCGCCCCGCGTTTTCCAGCGCGCTGCTGGGCGCCCTGGCGCTGTGCTCTGCGCTGGTGATCGTCGTCGCGGGACTCGACATGGTGTCGACCACATCTGGCGACATCGAGGGCCAGGCGCGCCTGATCCACCTGTTCACGTACAACTACAAGCGCCCGTGGCCGAAGACGCTCGACTTCACCGGCGCGCTGTCTGGCTTCACCTTCGCGGCGGCCCTGGCCTGCGCGCTGATGTTCTGGCGCTGGCTGCGACCCCACGCCGCCGCGCTCCTGCTGGGCGTCTCCGTTTGGTGGGCCGCCTGGGGTGTGAATGCCTACTTCGTCGAGCTCGGCCCGCACTGGGGGCAGCGAGAGACCATCCTCGAGTACTACCGCCTCCGCGCTGGCCCTGAAGAGCCGATCGTCGCCTACCAGATGAACTGGAAGGGCGAGAATTTCTACACGGGAAATCGTATCCCAGCGTTCGTCTCGAGCGGACAGAAGTTCAAGGACTGGATCGCAGAACAGCGCAAGAACGGCGTCAAGACGATCTACTTCACGACGGAGCACGGCCGCATCGCCTCGCTGAAGCGCGAGCTGGACAACCCTCCGCACCTCGACGTGCTCACGGACGAAGCCTTGAACAACAAGTTCATGCTCGCGCGCGTCGTCTTCGACGACGCGAAGTGAACCTCTCCCCCCGAAGAAACGAGGCAGCGTCGCCACGCCACGCACGCCCCAGCGCCGAGCGGGCACACTAGAAGCGCCCGCGCCAGCCCGCCCAGGCGCCGTCGCGAGTAGGGCTGGCGGCTGGGCCCGAGTCGCCGAGCCAGAGGTACCCGAAGACCCCCGCGCTCACCACGCTGACCCCCAGCAGCACGTCGCCGATCAGGCGTCGATCCCGGATGCTCTCACGATCGGCTTCCGGGCAGCCTGGCGCGCAGCCCCGGTCGAGCAGGTCTTGGCGCAGGTTCTCGGCCGCCAGCCAGAAGTAGGCCGCGCCCAGCAAGCTGGTCAAGCTCACACTCCCGGCGATCCAGGCTCCCTTCGGCAGCCCGGAGGCCGGCGAGCGCTGCGAATCCGCTCCGTGACGCGCCCCTGGCTCTGCCTGCACCAGCCTCGGATTGACTTCGGGGAAATCAATTTCCACACGACGGTTCTTCTCGCCCTGGAGGATGGTCAGGTCGAGCTCGTGCACCGTCGCAGCCCGGGTGACCTTCAGCTTGCGGCGTCCTGGATCGATCTCGAGCGCACGACCATCGAGGGAATCGGCGCGCTGCTCGCCGTCGACCTGGACCTGGACGTCAGCAAGCTCTTTGCCCTGGGCGTCCAGCGCGATCACGACGATGGTCGGCATGCTGGAGCCGACCTCGGTCAACCAGGTGGTGCAGTCGCGCTCGACCTCTGGCAGGCAGTCCTTCGCGCACTGGATCAACTGCGTCCTCGCGGCGCGTAGCTTGCCTTCGCGCATCAGCTTCTGCGCAGCGACGTAGGCGGCGCCACACTCGGCGTGGTCGGCGCGAGCGACTTCCCCCGCGGAACCGACGATCGCAAAGCACAACATCGCGAGGCCGCCGCGCCACGCGCGCCGCTCGCTTGCACTTGCTCGTTCGACTCGAAGCGCTCTCTCGCCCGTCACAGACATTCCGGCTTGATGTGTTTGATCCCGTTATCATCCACGGTGACGGGAGCCAAACACTCTGGCCGGGTCGCTGGGGGCGAGGCCTGAGGCTTCGCGCGGGCGGGGGACGCTCGCTTTGGCCGCGGGGCGCGCGCGGGCCCCCCTTGCTTCTTGACTGTGCTCGCGGGCGCGGGCGCCGGTCGTGGCTCGGCGCTGGGGACCGCGCTCGAGAGCGCTCGCTGCGCAGGCTCCGCGGTGGTCTGCGCTGGGCTGTCCGCTTGGAGTGGCCCGTCTGAACCACCTTCACTGGCCACGTGGCGCCCGGGAGGCTCACTTGGGGGTGGCGCGCTCTCGGCGCCAGGACGCAGCGACCACGCGAGAGCGCTGACCGCCAGCAGGCCGAATCCGAGCACGGGCCACAGGGTACGCCGAGTCTTCACCGGCTGTGGAGCAGGGGCGAACGACGTGAAGTTCCCCGACTCCGTCCCCAGCTTGCGCACGGCGCTCGACCCGAACGCCGGCGTGATACGACTCGGGCGCGGCCAGCCCGACGAGGAGTCGAGCAGCTCCCGTGGGGGCGTTGGCAGCTGTGTGAGATCCAAGGTCTCGACCTCGAGCAGCTGCTTGCGCCGCTTCGCCAGGTGATCGCGCGCCAGCCCCTCGAGCCAGGTCGCGACCTCATGGTGAGGCGCCGGCGCCTGCACGGCCTGAAGCGCAATCGCGAACTCGAGCGCGGTTCCGTAGCGCTGGTCAGGCTCACGCTGCAGCGCGCGATCCAGCACCGGCTGGAAGGGCTCGAGAGCCGGATCGTACTCCGCGAGGCGCGGGAACTCGGCGCGCAGGAGCAGATCCATGCCCTCCGCCTGTGTTGCCGTGTGGATTAAGGGCTCGCCGGTCAGGGCCTCGAAGAGCACCGCTCCAGCCGCGAAGATGTCGCAGCGCGCGTCGATGGGTGTGTTGAGCACCTGCTCCGGCGCCATGTAGCGGAGCTTGCCCTTGATCTCTCCGTCGCGCGTCGACTGGATACGACCAGTGCCCTTGGCAATGCCGAAGTCCAGCACCCGCGCGACACCGTCGCTTCCGAGCAGAATATTCTGGGGGGAAACGTCGCGGTGGACGAGTTCCAGAGGCTGGCCTTGCGCATCCATCGCCCGATGAGCGGCGTGCAACCCGTGCAGCACGCCGCTCATGATCGACACCACCAAGGACGTGTCCAGCAGCTCGCCCCGCTCGAGACTTGCGGCCAGCAAGCGCCTCAGCGTCTCCCCCTCCACGTACTCCAGCACCAGCAAGACCTCGGTGAGCGCTGGCTCTCCGTCTTGCGTTGCGTCGGGGTCCGCTACCTCGAGCACGTCGAGGATCCCGACCACGTTCGGATGTCGCACGCGGGCGGCGAGGCGCGCTTCGTCCAGGATCAGGGTCACGAAGCCGGGATCCCCGACCAGGTGTGGATGCAGGCGCTTGACAGCGACCGGCTTGACGAAACCACCCGGTCCAAGCACGCGCCCGAGCTGGACACGAGCCATCCCGCCCATGCCGATCTCGTGCAGTACCAGGTACCTCCCGGCGAGCACTTCGGGCTCCACGGGACGCACCGGTGCCCTGCTGTCCACTCGAGACTGCGGCTGAACGCTCATCGACGCGCTCAGCCTGCAACGGCTCGGGACGCAAAGCCAGCGTTGCGCACTACAAGATTGTTGGGCGAGCGTTTGGTTGCCGCGCCTATGCACGCGAATCGCCAGCGCTATGGCGAGCGCCGACGGACGTGAGTGGGTGCGCGGTCGACGTCGCGTATAGTGATCCACGTGCGCAGCACAGCCGCCATCGCGCGTGGGAGCCCAGCCGCGCGCGCCTCGAACGCCCACTCCGGAGGTCCGGCGTACCCTCGCCCTGCTGTGTCTGGGCGGATGCAGTCTGGTCGGCGCGGACGTCGACGAGCTGTTCGGCGTAGCGCCACCTGCGAGGGCGACTGCGAGGATGCCGGTGCAGACTCGACGACGGACGCCCGGAGCTGTGATCCGATCAAGCCACCATCGCGCCCGAGCGGCATGGACAGCGGGGACCTGAGCGTTCCTACGTGCTTCGCGATACGCTGATCGATCAGTCCCTCGATCGCTGGAGGACACTAGGGTTCGACCTCGACGACCGTTGTTCCCTCCCCCCGACCCCGACGTCGAATGCCTGCCACCCGCTGGAACGACTCCGGAAACCGATGGCGAACGCGGGATCGACAACGCCTTCGGTCACCGGGTCGCGTCGACCCTCGTGGGGCTGGACGCGAACCTCGAGAAGCGTATCCGCAAGGATCAAGAAGCAGGCAGAGGCGGCATCCTGGTCAACATCCAGGGTTACAACGGAGAGCGCGATGATCCCAGCGTCGACGTGTTCATCGCTCAGACCATCTACGCCGTTCCCCACGGAGAGAACGGCAAGTCGCAGCCCCACTGGGATGGGCGTGATCGCTTCTACTGCGAGGACTCCGCGTTCGACGGCAGTCCGGACGCTCCTCTGGTCAGGAACGACAACGCCTACGTGCGCGACGGCTGGCTGGTGGTACGCCTCCCCGATCGAGCCGACATCACCTTCAACATCGACGACGGCGCGGTCAACTTCCGCTTCATCAGCGCCAGCATCGTCGGGCGGTTCTCCGAAGACGGTAGGTTCCTGGAGGATGTGGTGTTGAGCGGGCGCTGGGCGCTCTCGGACATCGCGCTCGCCGCGGACCAACTTGGGATCTGCGAAGGCACCGTCGAGCGCACCTTCCTCGACAACTCCCTGGCCAGCATCGCCGACGTGCGCGGCACCCCGGGCACAGGCGGCCCCAACGCACTGTGCGATGCAGTCAGCGCGAGCCTCGGCTTCCGCGGCTATCGCGGCTTCTTCGAAGGCCTGGCGGTGACCGAGGACGTCCCGACTGGCTGCCCCTGAGTTCGCACGGCGAGGGGGTTCGGGGGCGAGGGCACCAGTCGCTTCAGGTCGGCCCCGGTCGCGAGACGAAGTGCGCCTCGAGCGCGTCCAGCAGGCCATCGACCGTGTACACCTCGGCTTCGACGTCCACCCGCAAGCCGCGCTCGCGCAGCGTCGCCGAGGTGACTGGGCCAATGCTGGCCAGCACCAGCTCCGGCGGCAGCTGATCTCGCGTGTCTCCCAGCGCGTCGGCGAAGGAGTGCGCCGTGGAGCTCGAGGTGAACAAGGCCACGTCGATGCTGCGTCGTTCGGGGTCGGCGACGCCGAGCGCCCCGCGCAGCTCCGCACGTCCAGCTTCATCCAGCTTCAGGGTTTGATATGCGGGCACCACGTCCACGCTGGCGCCAGCCCGGACGAGCAAGTCGGGCAAGGCTTCGCGCGCCTCCAGCGCTCTGAGAAGCAACACCCGACTACCCTTCCCCACCCCGCGCGCCTCCAGCTCCTGCGCCAGCCCTTCGCCGATGTATTCCTTCGCTATCAAATCCGCCCGGATACCGAGGCGAGCCAGAGCCTGGGCGGTCTTGGGTCCGATGCAGGCCACCTTGGCGGCGCCAAAGGCTCTGGCGTCGCGCCCAACGCGCTCCAGCTCGTCCGCACAGCGGACGACGCCGTTGGCGCTGGTGAACAGCACCCAGTCGTAGCGTTCGAGCTCGGTCACTGCCTGCTCCAGCCGCGCGGGCTCCGGCGGCGCCTCGATGCGGATCAGCGGCAGGATCACCGGCTGAGCGGCGCGTTCGCGAATCGCCGCCGCGCTGCTCTGCGCCTGAGCCACGGGGCGGGGCACCAGCACGCGTTGCCCGAACAGCGGCCGCGAGTCGTACCAAGCGAGCTTGCTGCGCAGCTGCGTCACCTCCCCCACGACGATGATCGCTGGGTTGGTCACTCCCGCCTGTCGCACCCGCTCCGCGATGTCCCCGAGCGTTCCCTCCACCACGCGCTGCTGCGGCCTCGCGCCCCACTGGATCACGCTGGTGGGCGTCTCCCGCCTGCGCCCACCGTCGACGATCGCGCGCGTGATCTCCTCGATGCGCCGCATCCCCATCAAGACACAGATGGTGTCGGTGGCGGTAGCGAGTTTTTTCCACGCGGCATCTGACCATTGCTTGCCTTCACGATCGCTCCCTGTGATGAACGTCACGCTGGAAGACAGGTCACGATGGGTCATGGAGATGCCTGCGTATGCCGTGGTCGCGACGGGACTGGAGATCCCGGGGACGATCTCGAAGCGGATCCCGGCCTCCGCCAGGGCCTCGGCCTCCTCTGCGCCGCGCGCAAACAGCAGCGGATCGCCGCCCTTGAGCCGCGCGACGCATTTGCCCGCGCGGGCGAGCTCGATCAGCTGCGAGGTGATCCACGACTGATCCGGGCTGCGCTGCCCGTAGCGCTTTCCCACGTTGCGACGCTCGGCCTCGGGTCGACACCACTCGAGCAACCCGGGATGCGAGAGCGCGTCGTACAGCACCACATCAGCGCGGCCCAGCAGCTCTCGGCCTCGAACCGTGATCAGATCGGGCTCACCTGGGCCGGCCCCGATCAACCACACCGCACCTCGCCCTCCTTTGTGCATCGCCTCGCTCGCCACGGGCCAAACCTAGCCTCAACTGACCCGAGAGGGAGCGCCGGTGCGGTCGAATGCGCTGTCACCAGATCTTCGCCTGGTGGTTCGCTGGCGCGCACAACCAGCCGCTAGACCGAGAGTCGATGACGCAGCGCGATGTGATGGCCGGACCAGGCGACGCAGCGTGGTTCGAGGTTTGTGTCAGTGGGCGTGCGAATGAAGCCCACACACGACCACAAACCGTGGGTTCCTGGATAGCGCTTGACCCTCACGCAGACTGTCCGAGAATGCCCCACCTTACCACACCTGTAGCCCCCGTAGCATGTCGGCGAAGCACGCTTCCTTCCCCAGAGCCGCTCCCCCACACCATGGACCGCAAGCCCCCTCGAGTCGACTTCATCCACCCGGCAGACGACGAGTCCGGCCTTGGTCACGCCCGCCTCGATCCGAGTGACGACCAGTGGTTCGTCACCAACGGCGTCGTGGCGACGGGACCGGTGGGGTTCAGCCTGCTGTCCAGAGGCATCGCCCACGGGCGCGTTTCGCTGACGGCCTTCGTGCGCCACGCGAGCTGGCGAGTCTGGCGGAGGCTCAAGGAGCTGGAGAGCCTCGACATTTCCGAACGGCAATTACTCGTCAAGCGACTCGCGCTCGCGAGCTCGGGGGTCCAGCCTCCAGGTCCTCAGCACGAGAGCGGTGAGACGCTGAGCATCCGTAGCGACTACGACTCTCAGCCACCGTCGACGCTGCGGCCGCCACCCATCGACCCCGTCGGCGTGCTGGCGAGCGCCAGTTGCCTTTCCGACGCGCTGATGCTGTGTGTGACCACGGCGATGACCGCCGCGAGCGCGGACATCGCGCTGCTGCTTCGGTCCACTCCCTCTGGACAGCTACGGGTGGAGTCGACCAGCGGCAGTGGGAGCGAGCTATTGCTGGGCGAGACGCTCTCGCCCTCGGACGCCGCAGCCGCGTCGGTTCGCTCGGGGCGTGCGCTGATCGCCGAAGCGCGGGACGGAGCGGTCGCCCGCAGCGTTTCCGCACGACTCGAACGCGCCGCAGGACAGGTCTCCGGCGTCGCCTCTCTTCCGATATTCTTGCTGGGTGAGCCGTTCGCCGCGCTCGAACTGGGCAAGGTCTTTGGCGGCTTCCGTGCTCGCGACGTAGCCCGCGCCGAGGATGTCAGCGAGGCTCTGGTCGCGCGAGTCGTCATCGACGGCTGGGCAGACTGAGCCGCTCTCCCTCGGGTCGTGCCGCTCGCCAACGCAGCTGGTGACTACGTTCGAAGCGCGCTGCGGCCGCTCATGGCGACGCCGTCGCCGCCACGCGAACCCAAAAATCCACGCAGGTGTTGTTGTAGACCTCGATCGTCTCGTCATCGACGCTCAGCAGCGCCTCATCGCCGGCGGCCTGACTGATGGTCGTGGGGTTCTCTTCGAAGGCGACGTACACGACGGCCAGGTCCGGCTGCTTGCCGAAGCCATGATAGAAGCGATACACCTTGCCTGGCGGAAACGGAAAGTAGGGCCCCTGCCAGTCGCTGGAGGAGTAGGTGTTGCCCTTCGGCTGGATATCCCGCACCTCCACGATGCCGTCTTCATCGACGCCCTTGTCACAGGCCGAGGACGAGCAGCCCCCGGAGACGAGCGCGGCGCTCATGACCCCCAGGACGAACAGCGCGCCCCACACCGCTCGCGCGCGTCCGCGCGGCGGCTTGCTGACGTCCGGGGCTCCACTCTGACGCTTCATCGCGGACCAGTGGTAGCCCAATCGAGCGGCGTTGGCGAGACGACGCGAGCAACGGGCACCTGAAGCCTGCGCTCGCATGGACTGCAGCGAAGGAACCGACCATGCGACGGCCCCGCCAGACGGCTCGGATGCCGGAGGATCCGCTCGGGAGCCCTGGCACGCGGCCCCTGAACACGCCCCAGGGCAAGGCGAGCAGACTCACCGTCGAGACCGCCGGCGCCGTGGTTGTCGCCAGGCAGGGTGCTTCTCGACATCCTGCCAATGCGCTCCTGCGACGCTTCGCTCGACTCACATCCGCACGGAACTGCTATCCGGACAGCCTTCGGTCACCTCACTGAGGTCCCCGGAGGTGACCGGGTGCTCCCCCTCACCCCCACGGGCCCTGCCCGCGGCGCCGCCGTTGCCACCTGCTTCGCTCGCGCCAGGCTCGAGGCTTCGCTCGCCTCCGTTCGCGCTCGGCTCACTGCTTCGCTCCGCGCCTTGCTCTCCGCCTCGCTCGCTCTCACCGGCGAAGTGCAGCTGATACAGCTTGGCGTAGAGGCCGCCCAGAGCCAGGAGCTCCTCGTGGTTGCCTTGTTCGACGACCCGCCCCTTGTGGAAGACCACGATGCGATCGGCGGCGCGCACGGTGCTCAGCCGGTGGGCGATGATCAGTGCCGTGCGGCCCGCCATCAGGCGCTCCAGGGCGCGCTGCAAGCGCGCCTCGGTGTCGCTGTCCACGGAGGCGGTGGCTTCGTCGAGGATCAACAGCTCCGTATCGCGGTAGAGCGCACGCGCGAAGGCGATCAGTTGACGTTCCCCCGCGGAAAAGTTCGCGCCATGCTCGTCCACCTCGGCCAGCACGCCGCCCTTGCGCCGCTCGAACAGATCCAGGGCGTCGATCTGGCGCAGGGTCGCCTTGACCCGCTCGATGTCCGGCTCGAGACCAGCGGCGATGTTCGAGGCGACGGTGCCCTGGAACAGGAACACGTCCTGAGGCACCACGGCGAAGCGCTTGCGCAGCTCGTCGCGGGAGATCCCGCGCACGTCGTCGCCGTTGACGCGCACGACGCCAGCCTTCAGCTCATACAGGCGCAGCAGCAAGCTGGCGACGGTCGTCTTGCCCGCGCCCGTGGGCCCGACGACGGCGATCTTCTCTCCCGGACGCGCACTGAAGCTCACCTGCTTGAGCACCGGAACCCCGGGCTTGTACTCGAAGTCCACCCGGTCCAGCTCGAACGCCAGCTTGGGGTCGCCGTCGCTCACGTCGCTCGCCGGAGCGGCGTCCACCTCCTCGACGTCGAGCAACCCGAACACGCGCTCCGCTCCAGCCATCGCGGACTGCAGCAAGGTATAGCGCTGCGCCAGCGCGCTGATCGGCTCGAAGAACATCACCAGATAGGCGTTGAATGCGACCAGCGTACCGAAGCTCGACTGGCGGTAGCCGAGCGCCAGGATGATGCTCGCCAGGCACACTGCGCTCACCATCTCGATGGCCGCGTCCTGGATGGCCTCGTACTTCACCGAGCGGATGTTCGCGTCGCGGTAGTCCGCGTTGATCTGATCGAACTCACGACTCGCCGCTTCCTCCCGCCGATAGGCCTGCACGATGGCCATGCCATTGACCTGCTCGTTCATGGTCGCGTTCATGCGCGCCGTCTTCGCGCGGATCTCGCGATAGGCGCTGCGCGAACGCTTGCGCACCGCGCGCACCATCAACACCACGGGCGGTACCGCGAGGAAAGCGATGAGGCTGAGGTGCCAGTCGAGGATGAGCATCGCCACGACGATGCCGACCAGGCGAATCAGATCGCCGAAAGCACCCAGCGCGCCCGAGGCGAACAGCTCCAGGATCGCGTCGACGTCGTTCGTGACGCGCGTCACCAGGCGCCCCACCGGCTGAACGTCGAAGAAGCCCACCTTCAGCTTGTGCAGATGCTGAAAGATCACGCGCCGGAGGTCGGCCATCGAGCGGGCGCCGACCACCTGGATGGTATAGATCTGAAAGAAGCTCAGCGCCTGGGACGTGATCACGATCAAGGCGACGATCACGCCGCCGCGCATCAGGATACCCGCGTCTCTCGAGGCGACGCCATCGTCGATCGCCCAGCGCATGACCAGCGGCTGCGCCAGCGCACCCGCAGCGGTGAGCATCACCACGGCCATCGCTGCGAAGAACAACCTGCGATACGGGCGCACGAACGGCCAGAGCCGCTTCATCAGCCCCCAGTCGTAGGATTTGCCCAGCGTGTCTTCCTCGTGGAAGGCGCGGAGGATGGCCTCCGTTTGTTTCCTCCCGGATTCCGTCTGCCCCTCCGCGGGCCTTCCCTGCTCTGCGTCCTTGCTCGGCGCAGACGCTGCTCCGTTCGCGCTCACGCGGGCGCTCCTTCCGGCGCGCGCGCGTCTGCCGCGGCCAGCTCCTGAGCTCCGATGCGCTCCAGCTCGCTCTCCAGGCGCTGCTCCTCGGCGAACGTCGAGTACAGTCCACCCGCAGCGCACAGCTCTTGATGGGTGCCCTGTTCCACCACGCGGCCCTGATCCAGCACGAGCACCCGATCACAGCGCGCCGCCGCGGCCACGCGGTGCGTGATCAGCACCACCCCACGCTGGGCGCGCTGGCGATCGATGGCCTCCAGGATGTTCTTCTCCGTGCGACCATCGACGGCGCTCAGGGGGTCGTCGAGCACCAGCACCTTGGGCTCCGAGACCAGCGCTCGGGCCAGGGCCACGCGCTGCTTCTGGCCGCCGGAGAGCTGGACGCCGCGCTCTCCCACGACGGTGTCGAAGCCGTCGGGCAGACCCAGGATCTCATCCAGGACCTGCGCCTCGGCCGCCGCCTGACGAATCGTCAGCAGCGAAGGGCCGGAGTCCGGCTCATCCAGCACGAAACCGACGTTGCGTCCTGCTGGCGGTGGAGAACAAGAAGGCATCCTGCTGCACGTACCCCACCACGCCACGCGCACCCCTGGTCGAGCGGGTCACAGATGTCCGCCGCCACATCCGGAACACGGTTTCGCGAGGAGTCGGCATCGGCCCACGCTGGCTGCTGCCGCTAGCGTGCTCTTGCCATCCCGGTCCGCCCCGACCGCCAGAGACTTGCCGGGGCCGAGGTCGAACGACACGTCATCGAGCACCCGATTCTCACCGTGGCTGAACGAGAGGTGCCGCACGGAGAGCTGTCCGAGCACGGGCTCGTCGAGGCGCTGGTCTCCGTCCACGATGTCGGGCTCGGCGTCGAACACCTGCTTCAAGCGCGAGTACGAAGCGCGCCCACGCTGCACCAGTCCGACCAGAAAGCCCAGGCTGATGAGCGGCCAGGTCAGACGACTGAGCGCGCGCGAGAACGCCAGGAACTGCCCTGGATCGAGCCGATCGGCGAGCATCAGGTGGCCGCCGTACCAGAACACGATCACGCCGCCCAGCGCGGTGATCGACTGCATCACCGGACCAAAGGAGCCACGCAGCCGAGCCAGCAGCAGGCTCTTCTCCAGGTACTGCTCGTTCTTCTTGTCGAAGCGCGCCAGCTCTGACTCCTCCAGGGCGAAGGAGCGGACTATCCTCACCCCCGCGATGCTCGTCTGAACCTGCTCGCTCAGCGCGCCGATCGCCGCCTGGTTGTCCCGGGTGTACGTGAACATGCGCTTCGAGAACTGGCGCGTCACCAGCATCAGAATCGGCAACGGAGCCATCGCGGCGAGCGTCAGCAGGGGGCTCAGCGGTAACATGACGCTGAGCGCGCTCACCAAGGCGAAAGCGGTGTTGATGGCATTCAGCACGCCGAAGCCGAGCAACAAACGGACCTGACCGAGATCATTGGTCGCACGACTCATGATCTCGCCCGTGCTCATGCGGCTGTAGAAGCTGGGCCCGAGCGTCTGCAGGCGCGCGAGCAGACCGCGCCGCAGCTCGTACTCGCCAATCCGGCCGGCGTTGAAGATTGCCACGCGACTGAGCACCCGTATCCCGAACGCCAGGATCGCGACGCCGATCAGGCCCAGGCCGAGGCGCAGCGCGAAGTCCGTGCCGCTGAACTCGAAGCCCCCGCCCGAGGCCTTGTTGATGGCCTCGGCGATGTGGGTGTCTATCCAGTACTGGAGATACTGATACGCCGCGAGGAGCAGCAGGCCGATGCCATAGCGCGGCAGGTGACGCCTAAACTGCTCCCACAGGCCGATGGCATCGGGTTGTGGAGCGCTCTGCGATGGGGAGTTCACTCAGGAAGGCTTTCGAGATCGAGTCGGTAGTCGGAACCTGGGGAGACCGGACCGAGACCGAGAGAGCCGCTGCTATTCGGTTGGAAGGTTGCTCGTGAGTTCGCGTGGGCGCGGATCGCAAGCCAACACCAAGCAGGCCCTGCGCCGATATGGCGCACCTGCCGCGCCATCGCCAGCCCCTTGCTGTGCAAGCGTCGAGAACTGCTGACAAAGCCCGCAAAGGTCCGGGTCGACCAGGCGATAGCTCGGCATTTTCGTCGTTTTTCTTGGGGGGTTAGGCGCGCTGAGCCAGTCGCCTAGAACAACCCCACGCTGAAGTGAAAAGCCCCGAAGTCCTCCCAGGGTCGCCGATCGAGGTTGATTCCATAGTCGAACGCCAGCGGGCCGATGGGTGTATTCGCCCGCAACCCACTACCCGCGGAGTATCGCCACACGAACGGTCGCACCTGCATCGGATCGAGCCACAGGTTGCCGCTGTCCACGAACAGCGCAGTCGACCAGACGTCGCCGAGCGGGATGCGCAGCTCCGCACGTGGGTTCAGCACCAGGTTCCCGCCGCGCAACACGACCTCGCGCAGCAGCCGGTCCTGCTCCACGCGATCCACCGCGAGCAGCTCGTCAGCGACGTCCTGAGGCACCACCGAGTCCTGGAGGAAGCCGCGGATGCTGTCGATGCCACCGAAGAAGAACAGGCGGTCCGGATAGGTCTGACGGTCCGGGATCAGGTGGTGGTTGTAGCCCCGGAGCGAGCTCCTCGTTTGACCTGTCGTTCAGGGGAATGTAGCCCGCCAGGCGGTTGGAGAAGCGCAGAAAATCGGCGATCTTCTCCTGCGTGTTTCCCAACGGAAACGCCCTGGCGTGTTCCACGGCGCCGCTCACCAGCGTGCCGCGCGTGGCCCCGAAGGGGATGTCCCGACGATCCCAGGTGACGCCGACCCGCTGAGCGACCACCAGGCTCTCTCCCTCTGGGATGGGGTTGGTCCGCAGAAAGGCCACGAACGCGTCGCGCGCTGCGGCGTCGAAACCCAGGATCTCCGCGTCGTTGAGCTCCACGGACTGGCCAAGCTGCGCCGAGAACTGGCGGTTCGGACGGTAGATCAGGGTCACCACGCCGGCCCGCTTGGTGATCAAGAACTCTCGCGCCAAGTCGTTGACCTCGATGCCGTCGATGCCCAGGCGGAACAGCGGACCAAGACCGATCTCTGGAAACTCGAGAGAGACCGTGTTGCGACGCTCGAGGCGTTTTCCGAGCGGTAATTGATCAATCTTCTCCCGCACCTGGTCGTCGAAGATCAGCGTGCTCGGGAGCAGACTCAGCTGTGAGCGTAGGGTGAGCTGAATCGCTCTCCCCCCCAGGTTGCGGTGACCGTACTCGAAGGTGATACGAAAGCCCTCACCGGTGCCAAAGCCTGGCCGCACCTCGAGATACTGGGGCAGGCGTTCCTGCACCGTGATCACCACGCGCTTGCGCTTCGCTGGAACGTAAGGGTCCTCCAGCGAGACGTTGATGCTGGAGAAGACGCCGAGCGTCGCCAGCCGCTCTTCGGTCTGCCTGACCTTGCTGCGCCTGTAGGGCTGATCCTTCTCCAGCGCGACACGACCGAGGATCAGCGACTCCTGGGTGTGGCGCGCGCCCCGTACCGTGATGCCGCTGACGATCACGCGCTCGCCTTCGCTGATCACGAAGCGCACTCGGGCGCGCGTGCGGTCCGGGCTGAGGTCGAGGATCGTCTCCGCCTCGGCGTAGGCGAAGCCCTCCTCGGCGTAGGCGTCGAGCACCCGGCGCTTGGCCTTGTCGAGCTCCACCTGACTCACGTAGCCACCGAGCTCGACGTCAGCGATCTCCTCGAGCTGCTTCTCGACCAGCAGCCGATTGCCTTCGAAGGCCACGTCGTAGAGCACGCTGCGCGGCCCGAGCTTGATCGGGATGTGAAGCACCACGTCAGCCTCGCACTCGATGCCGCGAGCGGGATCCGGGACGCAGGAGAAGCCGTGCTCGGGTTCTGGTTCGTCGAGGGGCAGGCCGCGTTCGTCGTACACGCACTGGGTCGGCACCTTCGGTCTCGGCCCGACGGGTCTGCACCGTCCTGGCGGCGACCCCCGCGCGCACTGCCTCCGCAGCAGCACCGCAGGGCCGACGGTTACCGCAAGGTAACCCTCGGAGCGGTAGAGATCGCGCACGTGCTTGATGGCGCGCTCATACACGTCTGGCTGATAGGTCTGGTAGGGCGTCAGTTCCATCGGCGCGACTCTTGAGCCAGTCGTCGCCTTCGGACCGAGGGTCTCGTCGACGCGCGCGGGATCGACGCTGCCGAAGAGACCACCACCAGGCAGCTCTTCGCTCAGGAACGAGTCGATCTCCGCGCCCACGTCGTCGGCGTCGCGCTCACCCGTCAGGCACGGGAACTCCCGGCTGACCACCTTCACGCGTCGCCCCTCGTGGATCCTGAAGACCAGGTCGTGGATGCGGTCCTCGGCCTCACCCCGCTCGGTGAGCTTGACGCGCACGTCGAGGAAGCCACGATCCACGTAGTACTCCTTGACGCTGCGCTCCAGCGTCGCGAGGGAGCGGTCCTCGGTCTCCTCCAGGTCGAGCGCCTCGGTGAGCTGGTCCGCGTCGAAGTGACGGTTGCCCTCGAAGCGCAGGCGGAACAACGGGCCAGCCTTCACCGAGACCAACAGCCGCATGTGTAGCCCGCTCTCCTGCAAGCGATGACTCACCTCGGCGCGGTGCCAGCCGTGCTGACGCAGCTGCTTCTGCAGCGCCGCGTCCGCCTCGTGGAGCAGCTCCTGGTCCGCACGGTCTCCAGGTTCCACCTGGTAGTCCTCCAGCTCCTTCATGAGCTTGGGTGAGGAGCCATCGACGAGGAACTTGCGGGCGATGACCGACGTCGCGCCCCCTTGCTCGATCTCGACTCGCACGACCACCTGCATGCGCTCATCCGTGTCAACCGCGTCGACCTTCACCGCCGCCAGTCCGAAACCACGCCGCGCATAGAAAGACTTGATCCGCGAGGCAATGCGTGGAAGATCCGGAGCGGTTATTTCACCGCCGACCTCCAAGCGAGCGGCGCCGAGCATCTCCTCCTCGTCCAGGGCACCACCAGCCACACGAATCGCGGTGACGATGCGCCTCGGCAGCGCTCGCAGTCGCAGCACCACACCGCCGCCTTCGACGTAGGCTTCGATCTTCACGCTGGCGAAGCGCCCAGTGTCACTCAGCTCTCGCGCCGCGCGACGACCGAGCGCGGCGCTGAAGGGCTCGCCTGCGCGGGTGTTGCGCAGCGTCGGCTCCTCGTCCCAGCGCCCGCCCTCGGTGACGACCTCGATGCGGAGCACCGGCTTCCCGTCGAGGGCGGCGGTGACCACGGGCGGGCGCAACTTGGGTACGGCTTCGACGACGCTGTCGTCGTCGTCCTGGGCCAGAGCAGCGGGGCAGCCAAGCGTTTGCCACACGCACCACAGAGCGCAGCCAAGCAGCGCCGCGTGCCTCACCCCCAGCCCCCACACGAGGAGCGACCACAGCGCGCTCGACGAACGTGGAGGCGGCGCATCGCTCTCTTGCGAAGACGCGCGGGGCGAGGGCATGGCGCCTTGTATAGCCAAAGAGCGCTGATGGTGGGTGCGGAGAGCGGAGAAGCGAGGCGATTTGCCGACTTTTGTGCGCTCGAGGCGATGCTGAGTAGACTCCCGCGATGGCGCGTCCCTCGTCCTCACCGCCGGCTTCGCAGGCCAAGAGCAAAGGCAAAGCGAAGCAAGGGAAAGCAAGCGAATCAGGCTCGATGGCGCGAGGACGCTGGGCACGACTCGGCCGCGGCCTCTGGCGCTGGAGCCTGCGCGGCCTGGTGGTGTCCCCGATCGTGGTGCTGCTGCTGTGGATCGCCGTCCACGTCTTCCCCGGCCTCGGCCCCCTGCTCGCGGACACGCTGCGCGCGATCATCGGCAAGGAAGCGGTGACCGCGCTCGAGAACGAGGCCTACGCCGTCCAGGATCGCGTGAACCAGTGGTGGTACGGAAACGAACCACCGAAGGCCTACTGGGAGGTCCCCGCTGCGGCAGACAGCAGCGCACCAGAGGCGCCCAGCGCCGAGGTCGACGCGAGGCCCACCGCCGCTGCCCCCGTTCCGACCCGCGGACGTCGGCCCGGTACACAAGTCCTGGTCGGCGCCCGGTGACGGGCAGTGGGTACCGATCAAGGACGCACAGCATCCCGAGGCTCCCACGGTGATGTTCAAGACCCTGCTGCACTCCGACCGCAACCGCTCGTGGGCAGAGGTCTTCGTGGTCGCCGTCGATCTGCGCCGCGTCGATCTGCACGCGGTCGCCGGCTATCAAGAGCCCAAGAGCTTCGAGGTCGCGGGCAGCAAGTACAAGCGCAAGGCCAAGATCCCCACGGAAGATTTGCCGCACCTGCTGGGAGCCTTCAACGGCGGCTTCAAGACCGAGCACGGCTACTACGGCATGAAGATCGACGACGTCACCCTGGTCAAGCCGCGGAAGAAGGCCTGCACCGTCGCGAAGTTCAAGGACGGCGACCTTCGCATTGCCACATGGGAAAATGTGTCGAGCCTGGAGGACCGCATGCTCTGGTTCCGCCAAGCACCCGGTTGCATGTACGAGGACGGCAAGCGCCACCCAGGTCTGATGGATCCCGACGCTCGTTCCTGGGGCGCGACGCTGGACGGGGAGACGGTGATCCGTCGCAGCGCGATCGGACTCGACGAGAAGCGCGAGGTGCTCTACGTCGCGATCACCAAGGACACCACCGCGCGCGCCCTCGCCGACGGCATGCACCACGCCGGGGCTTTCACCGTCGCGCAGCTGGACGTGAACTGGAGCTACCCCAAGTTCTTGCTCTACGAACCCGAGGATGGTGGCGCGACGCTGCGAGCGGTGCCCCTCGCCAAGGGCTTCGAGCACAAGGACGACGAGTACGTCGGTTCACGATCGATGCGCGACTTCTTCTATCTGACCCGGAAGCCTGACGGCGACGGCTGACAGCCCGGCGACGCGCGATGGACGCGGCTTGACGCTGGACCGCGCCGGTGTTCGGTACGCGCCATGGACGCGAACGCACAGAAGCGCGAAGCCGCCGAGGCGGCACTCGAGCTACTCCCGGAATCCGGCGTGCTGGGGCTCGGCACTGGCTCCACCGCCAAGCTGTTCATCGACGGTGTGGGGCGCCTGGTCAGCCAGGGTCGCAAGTTCCAGGGCGTGCCGACCAGCGACGCGAGCCATCGGCAGGCGCGTGAACTCGGGATCCCGCTCCTCGATCCCGACGGGCCCTGGGAGATCGACGTGTGCGTCGACGGTGCGGATGAGGTGAGCGACGCGCTGGATCTGATCAAGGGTGGCGGCGGCGCGCACTTGCGCGAGAAGATCGTGAACCACGCCGCGAAGACCAACGTGATCATCGTCGACGAGAGCAAGCTCTCGACGCGACTCGGCGAACGCTGGGCGGTGCCGCTCGAAATCCTGGGCTTCGCTCACCGCGCCATCGCCAGGAGCCTGGAGGCGTTCGGCGAACCAGTGCAGCGGCTGCGAGACGGGGCGCCGTGGCGCACCGACAGCGGCAACTACATCTATGATCTGAGAGTCGGCCCGATCGCGGACCCCGCCGGGCTCGAGCGTCGGCTGGCGCTGGTTCCCGGTGTCGTCGAGAGCGGCCTCTTCGTCGGCCGCACCGATACGCTGCTGATCGCCAGCGCACAAGGTGTGCGCCGAGTGGACAGGTCAGCGAAGTGATGGACTTCTGAAGCGAGCACCCGACCGGCGCGGGTCGGCCCGCAGCGCGCCAGCCGCGCACTCACCTCGGGCCCGCCCGAGGGCGACTCGAGAGGCAGGAGGCATTCATGACTTCACGCAGCAGACGGGCAGCTGACTCAGGGACACTCAAGGCTCGCGAACCCTCGGAACGCTCCCCCGCGGCTCGCGCCCTGGGTATTTTTGGCTACACTCAGCGCGTGAACGGGCGTCGACTTTTGGGGGTGTGGGCCGTGCTCGGCTCGCTGGCAGTTTCTGGCTCCGCTCTGGCTCAGGGCACGGCGGATGCGTCCAAGGCGGAGGCCGCGCGCGCCGCGGCTCAAGCCGCGCGTGCTGCCGCGACCGCAGCGGATCAGGCCGCGGACGACAGCCTGGAGAAGCCCGAGGGCGCGGAGTCGAAGATCGACCGTGCGCGAGACGGCGTCGTGATGATCGAGCGGCGCGGCAAGGTGCTCGGCCTGGGCACCGTGCTCGCCAACGACGGGCGTATCCTCACGGCACTGAGCAACGTTGGTCATGGCAACCAGCTCGACGCTCGCTTCGCCGACGGTTCGGTGATGCCGATCAAGATGGGGCACTCGGACCGCGCTTGGGACCTCGCGCTGCTGGTACCCCAGAGCGGACGCTGGAAGAAGGGCCTCAAGCCGGGCGGAACGGACGCCAGCCGCGCGGGCGCGTCGCTCCGCACCTTCACCCCCGTCGCCAACAAGGATCTCGCGCCGTCACGGCTAATCGTGAAGGGGCTGCGCACCATGCAGGGCGCTGACAGCGAGCTGCTGCGTGATGCCATCGACCTGGCGAGCCGCTTCAAGAACAGCGACGTGGGCTCACCCATCGTCGACGACAGAGGTCGTGTCGTGGGTATGGTGGGCCGCGCCTGCGCGCCCGTCCCCGGCCAGGACTGCCAGACGGTGCCCTTCGGCGTTCCGGTCACCGCCATCAAGGCATTTCTCCGCACGGTACCGGCCAACGCGGTGCCGCCTGCGCCCTGGCTCGGCATCCAGGGCGTCGCTGCAGACGTGGGCCCGGTGCGGGGCGTTCGGGTACTGAAGATCCACCCGCGCAGCGCCGCTGCGGCGGCTGGGCTCCACGGCGGCCGTGACGAGTCGACGAGCGACGTGATCGTCGCCGTCGATGGCTCACCGGTGATGACCCCGGAGGCGCTCGCCAACGCCATCAACCAGCGCGCGGTCGGAGACAGCATCCAGCTGCTCTTGTTCGGCGGAGGAAAGTTCCGTCAGGTCTCCCTCGGCCTGACCGCCGCCCCCAACGCGAAGAAGGGCGTGGCCCAGAAAGCCTCGCGCTCCAAGCGCTCGCTGCACAAGCGGCCGGCGCGTACACGCTAGGCGGAGCAGCGTCCAGTTCAAACGGCAGGGCCCGGCTGGAACGCTTCATAGCGCCAAGCTCGGAAAACCACCCACGCCCGTCAGGCCGTAGTCGCCCGTCAGGCCGAAGTGACAGGCTCCTGGCGGGCGCTTTTGCGTCGTGTGAGCCGATGTCGGCCCGAGATGGAAGCGCCATCGAGGCGAGTCGAATGGACTTCATGGGTCTCCACTCGAGCAACATTCGCTAGTCTTCCGAGCAACGCCGCGAGGCGTGATTGACACTTCACGCGCATCGGACAACGATCGCCTTTCCTGTGGCACCAGGTTCGCCGCAGGAAAGGCAGCTCACAAGAGGACCGTGTCACAGCCCCTACGTATCGAGGTTGCCGGCGAGACAGACGTCGGACGCAAGCGCGCCCACAACGAGGACAACTTCGCGATCTTCGCGCAGTACGGCCTCTACATCGTCGCCGATGGGATGGGAGGTCACGCTTCAGGCGAGGTCGCCTCCAAGATGGCGGTGGACACGATGGCCGAGTTCTTCGCCTCCACGGCGGACGATCCCGAGCGCACGTGGCCATACAAGATGGATCGCACCAAGGGCTACGAAGAGAACCGGCTGATCACGGGAATCAAGCTCTCGAACCTGCGCATCTACGAGGCATCCCATCGCAATGCCAAGCAGCGCGGCATGGGCACCACCCTGGCGTCTTTGTTCGCGGTGGAAGACGGTGTCTACGTGGCCCACGTCGGTGACAGTCGCTGCTACCGCATTCGCGACGGCAAGCTGGAGCAGCTCACCGAAGATCACTCGCTGCTCAACGACTACAAGAAGATGAAGCAGCTGACGGAGGAAGAAATCGCGAACTTCCCCCACAAGAACGTGATCGTGCGCGCCCTGGGCATGAAGGACACCGTCAAGGTGGACACGCGCTTCGAGCGACCGCTGGCGGGAGACACGATGCTGCTCTGCAGTGACGGTCTGTGTGGCCCGGTCACCGACGAACAGATCCTGGAGATCGTCCTCGCGTCTCCAGATCTTCCCACGGCGACCCATCGCCTGATCGAGGCCGCAAACGACGGCGGGGGCCCCGACAACATCACCTGCGTGCTTGCCCGCTGGATCCCCTGAGGCCCAGCTCTCGCAGCTTCACCTCGAGTTTCCATGCGGGAACGCTAGCTATGAGCCGGGTTTGGGGGTGAGGGGAGCACCTTGACCGGCGCGGGCTCCATGTCGACCTTCACGGCCTCACCAGAGAGCGGGCCGAGCACGGCGTAGACCACGAGCAACACCACCAGCATCAGGGCGCTCGTGACCAGGTAGGTCGCGAGCGGCGCCTCCTGGGAGGTGCTCCAGCCGTCGCGGTAGAACTTGCCACCGCTGCGCTCGCGGAGCTTCTTCTGCACGCCGGCCAGGACGTCTGGTGCGTCTTCATCCCGCTTCTCGCTCAGCGCGCCTCGAATCAGCGAGCGCAGCTCGTTCTCTTCGTCTTCGCTGAGCTCGGGCAGCGAGAGCCCCTCGGCTTCCAGCTCCTGCATGGCGTCGGCTAGCTCCTGCTCCACGGCCTCGTCCTTGGGCTGCTCCGAGTCGCTCATCGGATCTTCTCCCCCATGCGCGCCTCGACCTTGGCCTTGAGCATGGCGCGAGCGCGATGGATACGGCTCTTCACGGTGCCCGCGGGCAACCCCGTGATCTCCGCGATCTCCTCGTAGGTCAGGTCCTCCACGTCCCTGAGCACCAGTACCTCGCGGAACTCAGTCTCGATCTCTTCGATGCACAGCTTGACGATGACTTCCATCTGGAAGCCTTCGACCATGTGGTCCGGTCGCGCGACGTCGCCGAACGTCACGCCCTTCGCGTTGCTCAACGGTGCGCGCTCTGCGATGGGCTCGAGTTCAGCCTGACGATCGCTGTGCCGACGCGCCAGGTACTTGACCCGGTTCTTGCACAGGTTCACCGCGATGCGATAAATCCAAGTGCTCAGCTTGGAGTCACCGCGGAACTGCCCGATCGCCTTGAAGACCTGGACGAAGACCTCTTGGGTCATGTCGTCGGCTTCGTCTCGGCGACCGAGCATGCGAAACACCAACGCGAAGACGCGGTTCTTGTAGAGCTCAACGAGCTCGTTGAACGCTCGCTCGTCATGCGCTCGCAGGCGCTCGATGAACTTGCGCTCGCTGGCTTCGTCCGATTCGGGCACGCTCCACCAAGCCTCGAGTAAACCGTATAGCGGAACTTGGTCGGCGTCGGGCACACTCGGTGCGTCCCCGGTGATCGGTGGGGATTTGGTGCGCGCGTCGCCGGCCACTCGCAGCGGACAGCAGTCTGGCCCGTGGGGTTCCCATGGACGGCATGCCAGGGGAAAACCTTGGCACAAAAGCGGGTCACCTCGGAACTCGAGGAGCAGCGAGCTGTCCTGCCTTGCCCGCCCAGAGCCCCAGCAGACCGCGTCGGCAGAGCGGCCACGGAGACATCAGCGCGCGTTCTGGGCGCGCGATCTCCCACGAACACGCCTCGCGCTTCCCCCGGACACGCCGGCAAAACCGGCTTTCTCCCCTTGATGGAGGCGCTCAGCTGACTAAGCTCCCGGCTCCTTCGCAACACGCGAAGACACTCTGGCGTCGTCTAAAGGCAGGACAAGGGACTTTGAATCCCTGAATCTAGGTTCGAGTCCTAGCGCCAGAACTGTTCGCATGCCTACGGCCAGCTCCCTTGGCGGCGGACTCTCGGACCGGCGCGCGAGCGCGAACGAACTCGCTTCATACGCCCCACTTCGTTCGAGTCCTGGCGCCAGAACTGTTCGCATGCCTACTGGCCGGCTCGCCCGGCTGACGGACTCTCGGACCGGCGCGAGCGCGAGCGAACTCGCTCGCGCACTTCGCTAGGTTTCGAGTCCTAGCGCCAGAACTGTTCGCATGCCTACGGCCAGCGCTCGCCCGGCGGCGACTCTCGGACCGGCGCGAGCGCGAGCGAACTCGCTCCTGTACGCGCACTTCCGCTGGAGTTTCAGGAATTCTGCGCACGCCAGAACTGTTCGCATGCCTACGGCCAGCTCCCTTGGCGGCGGACTCTCGGACCGGCGCGAGCGCGAGCGAACTCGCTCGCGCACTTCGCTAGGTTTCGAGTCCTAGCGCCAGAACTGTTCGCATGCCTACGGCCAGCTCCCTTGGCGGCGGACTCTCGGACCGGCGCGAGCGCGAGCGAACTCGCTCGCGCACTTCGCTAGGTTTCGAGTCCTAGCGCCAGAACTCCTGGTCGCGTGCCTACGCTCCCTCCCCACGTTGGGGGATGGGATCGGCCAGGATTCCGGCTGAAGCTCTGGCGTTATGAGAAGACTCACCTTGGGGGTGCTCGCCTTGGTCGTGGGCCTGGCGGGCTGTAGTGACGACGACGACACGAGCGGCTCGGGAGGCAACGCTGGGACGGGGGCGACCGGCGGCTCCGGCAACGGCGGCACGTCAGGCTCCGCGAACGGCGGTTCCGCAGGGAACGCTGGTAGCGGTGGAACGACGGGGGGCTCAGCCGGAACGACGGGGGGCTCAGCCGGAACGAGCGGAGGGACCGGTGGCTCGACCGCAGGCTCAGCCGGAACGACGGGGGGCTCGGGCGGAGCCAGCGGAGGGACCGGTGGCTCGACCGCAGGCTCGGGCGGAGCGACGGGTGGCTCGGCCGGAACGACGGGGGGCTCAGCCGGAACGAGCGGAGGGACCGGCGGGAGCGGCGGCTCGACTGCGGGCACGGGTGGCACCGGAGGAAGCTCGGCGGGCACGTCGGTGACCATCACCACCAATGGCGGGCGCCTCGAGGTCGACGGCGCCGCGCTCACCTTCGGCCAGAACTCGGTGACCGGCAACACCGTGATCACGGGCAGCTCCAGTAGCTCGACTTCTGGGCTGCCTCGCGCTGGGGACATCCACGGCAAGATCTACGACTTCACCCCAAACGGGACGACCTTCGACGACCCCGGTGTGTTGATGCTGCCGGTGAGCGGACCAGCGCCGACTGGCAAGCAATGGATGATCGCGTGGCTGGATACGACCAACAACGCCTGGATCCCGCTGCCCACGCTGCAGCTCACGGGACGCGTCGCTGCACCGATCAAGCACTTCACGTACTACGCCGTGTTGCAGGCAAACGCCGCCGACGTGAGCAGCGGCTGCAACATCGCGTCTCCCTGCGGAGGCGCGCTGGCTTCTCGCTACGACCTGGGAGGCTTCTGCTTCACGGGCACGCCCCCTGGAGCCGGTCCGTTCCCAGCCTGCCCCTCGGACTCCACGGGAAGCGTGAGCACGATCGGCGCAAGCCTGTTCGAGTTCAGCGGCGCAAACTTCGTCTACTCGCTCACGGCCGCCACGAAGACCACCTTCCACATGCAGGCGAGCTGCGTGACGAACCTCGGATCGGGGCTCAGCATCACGGTCAACAGCTGCGCTGACCTGGACGCGCCGCTGAGTGCTGCCATGAAGATGGCCATGGTGTGTGAGGGCACCCCGTCGACCCAGTGCGACTGCTCGGTGTTTCCCAGCGTCGTGGACAACGGCGTGGAGACCGGCACCTACTCGACGTCGGGCAACCAGCTGACGCTGACGTCCTCGACCAAGACGGACACCCTCGACTACTGCGTCAGCGGCACCACGCTACAGATCACCCAGGGCGAATTCGACTACGTCTACAACGAGTAGAGCTATTCCCACATGGCAATGTCTGGATCGGGTGGGCGCGGAGTCTCCGCGCCCACGATCACAGCGTAGGGATGGTGCCGCCGTCGATCACGTACTCGGCTCCGTGAATGGCCGCGGCGCGATTCGACGCGAGGAAGGCCACCAGCTCCGCCACCTCCGTCGGCTCCGCAGGCCTACCAATCGGGATCCCCCCCAGGCCTTCCATGATGCGTTGGCGCGCGCCTGCCTCATCGATTCGCGCCGCCTGAGCGATGCGAGACACCAGCCGGTCTGCAGCACTCGTGCGTATCCAACCCGGAGCGATGCTGTTGACTCTCACACCCTGGGGGCCGAGTTCCTTCGACAGCGCCTTCGAGTAGGCGCTCAGCGCGGCCTTGGCCGCGGCGTAGGCAGTCGTCGACTCGGGGAGCGGCAAGCGGCGCTGGATCGAAGAGACGTGGAGTACCACACCCTGGCGACGCTCGAGCATGCCTGGCACCAGGCCTCGGTCGAGACGCACCGCCGCAAGCAAGTTCAGGCTCAGCTCCTGGTGCCAGGACGCGTCGTCGAGAGCTTGAAACCCCCCACTCGGTGCATGCGAGCCGCCCAGGTTGTGCACCAAGACGTCGACTCCTCCGAGTGCCTGCGCCGCTTCGACGACGCTCCTCACCCCCGCTGGATCAACTAGATCCGCACGGATGAAGTGGGTCGCGTGCGGCGTCTCTGGAGGGTTCCTGGCGACGGCGATGGTCTCCCCTCCCGCAGCCGCGAAGCGCTCGATCATTGCGGCTCCAGCCCCCTGGGAGCCTCCAGTGACCAACACGCGGCGTCCGGCGAACTCGCTGTCTCGATCAGCTTGGGTCACGAGATCTCTAGCCTCGCGATGTGCGAATCGATGACGGTGAAGGCGAAGCTGAAGTGCAGCGGGCTGTTCGGGAACTGCCCCTCGACCCGTACGTCGACGCGGGGCACCTCACCCCCATGGGTGGAGATGAGGGTGTAGCGCGGCCGGTAGGTCGCGGAGGTGTGGGACAGCCATTCGCGAACGGCAGCCTTTCCCTGCCACAGCCGGCGCTCGTCGGCGACACAGGCGTCCTCCGCGAAGAAGCCGAGGGCGGCGTCGACGTCGTGCGCGCTGAGTGCGGTGAAAAAGTTGGCGAGCTCCTCCGATAGTCCACTGAACACAGCATGATCTCCTTGGTCACCGCCACACGGCGGCAACAGACGAATGGCGCTATGGTCGGCGAGTGACAAGAACGCACGAGGAAGTGGGCAACTCACCCGAAGGTAAGTATCGCGCCCCCGAGAGCCCCCACGCAGCGGCCCAGGCCGTGCAAGAAGCCCTGACGTTCGTGCTGGGGCGCTGGAAGCTCGAGATCTTGTTCCAGCTGTTCGGCGGGAAGGTGAAGCGCTTCTCCGAGCTCGAGCGAAGCATCCCCGAGGTGTCGCAGAAGATGCTGACTCAGCAGCTCCGACAACTCGAACAAGATGGACTCGTAGAACGCGTCGCCTACGCAGAGGTGCCACCCCGCGTCGAGTACTCGCTCAGCGCATGGGGTCAGGAGCTATGTCCGTCACTGGACTCGCTGCTTCGCTGGGCTGCGGCACGCCCAGCGCCCGTCGCGCGAGCGGAGTGACCAATCACATTTTTCCCCAAGGAAACTTAACACAACTGCTTGACGATGGATTCGGCGGCGCGCTCGGCCTGAGCCACGCAATCCGGGATACCGACTCCGTCGTAGGCCGCTCCCGCCAGCTCCAGGCGGGGGATGGCGTTCTTTCGCAGGCGTTCGAGCCGGTCCTTGTGCCCGAGATGAGGTTGTGGGTTGCTCTTCGGGTAACGGAAGACGCGGCTCCACTCAGGCGCTCCGAGCCTCCCCATCAGGCGCTCGAGCTCCTTCAGCGCGCGCTCAGTGAGCTGCTGGTCGCTCTGCTGCTCGACCAGCTCCCCTCCACGGGCGCCGCCGAGGAACGCGCGCAAGAGCACCTTCCCCTCGGGCACCCGGTGCTCCCACTTCGAGTTGATGAACGTGCCCGCGAGGATCTCGCCCTCGCCGGGCGGAACCACGAAGCCCACGCCATCCAGCGGGTGAGTGATCTGGGCGCGGTCGAACGCGAAGAAGACGGTCGCGGTGGAGAGGTACTCGATGCCGCGCAGGTCACGGGCCAGATCCTCGCCAGGCACTAGCTTCGCCGCGACTCGGGCTGGGCAAGCCAGCACGACGGCGTCCGCGGTCAGCTGTTCGTCAGCCGTCACGAGCTGCCACCGGTCGCCCTCACGACGCAGCTCGTCGACACCAGCGTTCAAGCGCACGCTTCCGGAAGGCAGCGCAGCTCCCAGCGCCTCGATCAGGCTCAGCATGCCCCCCTTGAAGGAGTAGAAGGGGCTCTCCGAGGTGCCCCAGGCCGCCTCGACGAGCTGTCGGGCGCGCTTCCAGCGGCTGCTCGGTGTGGACTCACCCTTGACCCGCCGCCGCCCTTCCGCCCGCATCGACAGCGTGCCCAGGACCAGGCTGCGGTGCTTCTTCTCGAGCTCGATCAGCTGGGGGAAGGTCGCGCGCATCGAGAGCTTCCGGATGTCCCCGGCGTAGATCCCCCCGAGCAACGGCCCCGCCAGCTTCTCTGCGCCCGCGTCACCCAGGCGCCGGGACAGGAAGTCGTAGATCGACTCGTCTCCATCGCCATTGCCCGCTGGCCACAGCGGCTCCGAGAACAAGCGGAGCTTCGCGCGCCAGCCGAGGAGAGGCGAGCGGACCAGGGGTCCTGGTCGTGTGGGCACGCCGAGCGCCATGCCTTCGGGCATCGGCTCCAGGTGCCCAGCGTGGGCAAGGTAGACCTTGCGACCATCAGGCCGCGTGCTGATCAGCTGATCCTCGAGGCCCAGCTCCCGAGCCAGCTTCACCGCCGCGGGCTTGGTGCGCACGAAGGAGTCGGGGCCGCCATCGATCACGAAACCCTTCTCGCGCACCGTGATGATGTTGCCGCCGAGACGATCGCGGCTCTCGAGCAGCGTCACACGCCACTCGGGCCGCAGCTCGTGGATCCGGTATGCGGTGGTCAGTCCGGTAACCCCACCGCCGACGACCACGACGTGCTTCTGGAGCGACTCGCTCACGTTCCTCTCCTGAACTCCGAATCACCCGCCTAGCGGGTGCTCTTCTCGTGCACGTAGTCCGCGACCATGCGCACCATGTCCGGATTCGTTTCCGGAAGGATACCGTGGCCGAGGTTGAAGATGTGGGGCTTGCCCTGCGCCTCGTCCAGCACGCGATCGACGTGCTGCTTCGCCACGGCCTCGGGGGCCTGCAGCACCAACGGATCGAGGTTGCCTTGCAGCGCCACGTCGTCGCCGAGCTGCTCTCGGGCCCAGCTCAGCGGGGTGCGCCAGTCAACGCCGATGACGGTCCCGCCAGCGGTTTTCTGATCCTTGAGCAGCATCGCGGTGCCCGTGCCGAAGTGGATCACGGGTACGCCCGTCTTCTCCAAATCCTTGAGGATATGCGAGACATGCGGCTGCACGAAGGCGCGGTAGTCCGCGGGGGAGAGCGCGCCGATCCAGCTGTCGAAGAGCTGGACCGCTTGCGCGCCGGCTGCCACCTGCGCCCGCAGGTACCGCCGCACGACCTCGGACAGCTTCTCCATCAGGCTCTTCCAGAGCTCCGGTTCCGCGTACATCATGCGCTTGGTGATCGCGTAGTGTGAGCTCTTGCCTCCCTCGATCAGGTACGAGGCCAGGGTGAAGGGCGCGCCCGCAAAGCCGATCAGCGGTGTCTTCCCTTCTAGTTCCTTGCGGATACTCTTGATGGCCTCGAGCACGTAGCCGAGACCTTCCTCGGGCTCGATCACGCGCAGGCGCTCGACCCCCGCTCGGTCGCGCACCGGATCGAAGACCTTGGGGCCCTCTCCCGCAGCAAACTCGAAGGGCGCGCCCATCGGTTCCAAGGGCAAGAGGATGTCGGCGAAGAGAATCGCCGCGTCCACGGCGAATGCGTTCACGGGCTGGAGCGTCACCGCGGTGGCCAGATCCGGCTGCTTGCAGATCTCGAGCAGCGTATGGTCCTTGCGGATGGCCCGGTACTCCGCCATGTAGCGCCCCGCTTGGCGCATGAACCAGACAGGGGTCTTGTCCACCGGTTCGCGCCGGCAAGCCTTCAGGAATCGATCCCACATAGGAGCTTCGGCTATCACGGCGCGCGCGCGTCAGCTACCAACACCGAAGGGCCAGAGGGCGGCGAAGTGGCGCAGCGCCGGGGCGGCGGGCCGCAAACGGAGAAATCGCGTGATGTCAGCGGCGCGCGCCCCTGACGCCGGGTCCGATCGGGGTCAGTTCACGCGCGGTGACGCGCCCATCTCACCGTGGGGCGCGGCTTCGCCGTTCGCGGCGCGTTGCTTCATGTCGTACTTCGACGGGCACTTGGCCATGATCTGCTCGGCCTGGAAGAAGCCCTCATCCTGCAGCTTGCCCGTGACCGTGACCTCGACGTCCATGTCGGGCACGTCGCGAAACGTGTCGGGAACCACGCACTGCGAGTAACGCACGGGCAGCTTCTTCCCGGCCTTTTCAATGTCGAAACGATACTCGCAGGGCTGGTCGCGCTTCTTCAGCGAGCCCTTCACCAGGGTCCCCATGACGCGAGTGTTGCGATTGAGCAGGCGCTCCTTCTCGCGCAGGGCGTCCTTGTCCGTCGCTGCCGCGGCTTCGTCGAGCTTCGCCTTCTCGTCCATCAGCTGATCGACGCCACGCGAGTAGACCGCGTCCCCGTCGAACCCCGTGAACACCAGCACCAGCAGACCGCCACCGATCACCAACAGCGTGGCCAGCAGACCCAGACTGCGCTTGCCCTGCTTCTTGGGCTCTGGAGGCACGACATCGCTGGCGACCGGGCTCTGCGCCTCGCTCGCCTCGACCGCCGCTCTCAGCTCGTCGTCGAGGTTCGACATGATGAGGGATCGTAGTTTGTCCGCCGGGTCAGGTCCAGCGACCCCCGAGGTGAATTGTGTCGCAGCCGAGTCGCGAAAAGCTCGATACGACTACGTTTTGGGGGCTCGAGGGAGCAGCGCGACGGCGGATCGGGGGCGCTCCACGTCAGAGCTCCCCTCACCCCCGAGCCCCGGAAATCAGCCAACCTTGGGTCGGCGGCGCACCCCGTAGCGACCTCCGAGAAACGCCGCGCCGGTCGCGAAAGCGGCGAGTACTGCCGTCCCCAGCAAGGCGACCAGCCAAGATGGGAAGGCGCCGATCAAGACGCTGAGCGCGCCCACGCCAAGCGCCATGGTGAGTCCCGACAGCGCCGCGTGTCCCGCTCCGGCCCGACCTCCGAAACGTCCGACCAGCGCGCCGGCTCCCCCCGTCGCGATCATCAGACTCGTGAGCACCGGCCCCAGCTGGATCAGCAGCAAGGTGTCGTGTGCCGGCGCTCCGTCGGCCGTCACGGCGAGCGTCCACCTGGCGCTGATCCACTGCGCGATCATCAGCAGCGGAAGCCACATCGTGAAGCCGAGCATCGCCCCGACCATGACCCACCCCCGCGGCGAGCGCTCCTCGGCTGCTGCGTCTTCGGGGTCCTGATTCTGGATGACTGGGAGGTGTCGGGCCATTGCTCGCGCAACTGCTGGCTGAGGTGGTCGATGAAGAGGGGCCTCTGCTTCGGCGATCCGTGGGCTGTGTCCTACCTCGAGGTGTAATACGGTCCCCGCCGGGTGTCCTGAGAACACACGAACCGCACATGATTCCCTCGACCTTGCTTCGCCTCCCGATCGTCGCGTGTCTGGCCCTGCTGCCGTGGCCGAGCAGCGCGTGGGCCGCACAAGCGAACGAAGTCAGCAGCGCGAGCCTCGCGACCACCCCGGAGGAGGCGCCTTACGCCCCCTATCGAGGGGAGGGCATCGCTGGACCCGCGGCGACCAGCTCGGCTCCCTACCCCGCTCCCCTTCCGGAAGAACCGGAGTTCACGCGGCGCTCCGTCGAGCTGGTGCTCGACCTGGGGCTAGGCCTGCCTCACTGCGCAGCGGGTGACGACTCCGACGCGCGCTGCAGCGGCGTGGGCGGTGGGCTCAGCCTGGGGCTCACCGCGCTCTGGCGGGTGACACCGATGTTCGCTTGGGGCGGCACCCTGGAGGTCGCGGGTTTCCGCAATGAACCGGACGACCCGAAGCTCACCGACGCCCGCGCCGGCGCGGTGTTCCTCGGCCTCACCGGGCGGGTCTACTTCAACGAGGAAGGTCGCTTCGAGCCGTTCATCGAGTTGGGTTTGGGGGGAGGAGCGCTGGGCACGCGCCAGGACGAGCCGACTCCAGACGGTCGGTCGGGCTACGAGGAGACCGGGGCTGGCCCGGCGGTCCGCGCGGGGCTCGGCCTGGATTTCCACCTGTCTCGCAGCTTGCGACTCGGACCAGCGCTCAGCGTGACCCGCGTGTTCGTCGACAAGATCCGACGCTGCAAGGCCACGGGCAGCGGTGAGTGTCAGGACGTCTCCACCGACCAGGGGGGCCACCTGGACAGCTATCTGCAGATCGTCGGCAACTTGACCTTCCAATTCGGCAGCGAGCTGTAGCAAACCCGAGGCGTGGAGTACCTCGACCCGCTGAAGCTCGATCGCACGCTGCGACGAACGGCGACGGAGTGGGTGCGCTGGTCGCGACGCCTGCGCGACGGTCAGGTCGCGCCCCTCGCCGCCTTCGAGCTGCAGCGCTGGGCCCTGGGCAAGAGCTGCTTCGGTCAGCTGCGCGAGCTGCACGAAGCCGATCCATTGCGCGGACCGCTCTTGCGCTGGGTCTACCGACTCGCCGACGCTCGCATCAACCAGGGTGCGCTGCTGGAGCAGACGCACGAGCTGCGCGTGAAGCGTCAGCGCGTGCAGAGCGAGAACGAAGAAATCAGCCTCGCAGCGCTCAAGCACCGCGCCCTGCGTCCCCCTGGCGCCCTCGCCGAGCGCCTCGGACGGCGCGCGGCGCTGCTCGAGGCGCTGTCCCGCCACGGCAATCATTACCGCGCGGTAACTAGTACGCTCTGGCAGCGGCGCCTGGAGATCGCCAGGCGCATGGGGCTGGAGTCCCCTGACGAGATCGAGCTGCCAACGCCCGAGAGCGCTGCGCTCGCTCACGCCTGGCTCGAGCGCACCCAGGATGCGTGGCGCAGCCTGAGCTGCGAGAGCTTGAGCCACGCGATCGAGGTCAGTCTCGATGTGCGGGACGATCACGGCTGGCCCGCTCGGATAAACGCTCAGAGCCTGCGGCGCTTGCTCGACGAGGGAGATCTGTTCCGTAGCCTGGAGCTCGACCCGGGCCCGCTGCCGGCTGCCCTGGGCGGCGCGTCTTTCCTGCGCGCCATGGCCCGAGTGGGAGCCGCCTGGCACGACGCCGCGAGTCCTCGTGATCAGCCCTTCGTGGTGGCGTTCGATCCCTACGGCCTCAGGCGACGCAGCGTGGGCGCGCGCTTCGCGCTCCTGGCACTCAACCCGGACTACGTGCGGCGTCGCCTGGATCTGTCTGGACCGCGGCTCGCTCAGCACCTTCGCTGCACTGCGCAGAGCCTGCTCTGCGAGTCTCGGGTCGCGGCGCTGCGGGTGTTGCTGCGAGCGCCGGCCATGCACACCAGCGAGCGCTTCACCCAGACCTTCGAGGAGCACGCTCGCCGTACGCTGGGCGCAGGAGTCGACCCACGGCTCTGCGGCCCGCTGATCGAGCTGCACCCTGACGACGCCCAGCGTTTCGTGGCGCCCGCACTGGCCGCAGTGGAGATCGACCGCCTGCGAGACGCTCACGACGAGGACTGGTATCGGAATCCTCGCGGAATCGAACAGCTACGCGCCGAGGCCGCGCGCCCGCCGGCAGCACAGGTCGCGGCGGTCGACTTCGACCCCTTGGCCCGTGCACTGCTCGAACACCTGAGCTGACGGGGCGGCTTCCCCATCACGCCGAGCACTGACTCAGTCGAAGCCGCCGGAGATCCCCGCGCCGGCGCTCTCCAGGTGGTACTTGAAGCCAACGATGATCGCGGTGGCCTTCTCGCCGGACACGCTGCGCCGCGCCGCGATCTCTGCGGAGACCTGCTGGTCGACGTATCCGAGTCCCGCCGAGACCCAGTGGGTGTCTGCGCCTTCATCGAAGCGATATCCGATACGCAGCGGCACCACGTTCCCCGCGAGGTACTCGATGCCGCCCATCGCGAGCACGGTCGTGCGTTGCCACGTGGTGAAGTCGCTGACCAGATCTGCCTCGATGGTGAAGTCCGGCGTTCCGTAGCCGATGCCGCCCCCGAGTCGAGAGGGCAAGAAGCCGTGATCGGGGTTCGTGAGACTGTTGCCGACCAGCGCGATCGAGAGCTCCGGCGTCGGCCGAAAAGACATACCCGCGTCGAAGGTGAAATCGCGGACGATGTTGTCGTCCTGGAGACCGCTGGCGACGGCGTCGTTGCCCAGCGGGCCATCGCCGTTCTCCTTCATCCACATCACTCGGCCGCCCAGTCCCAGCTGGAACTGCTGCGAGAAGGGGAACGCCAAGGCGAAGCGCAGGTCGTTCCACTGCCGATCGACCCCGTCTGGATCCTGGCGATTGAAGGCGAAGGCAAGCCCGCCTGCCAGCTGAGTCCGGCTCCCCACGGAATCGACAGCGGCGGCGCCGTAGGTCTGACGACTGGCCTCGGGCCACAGCGCAGCCAATGCACCGATGTGGTACACACGCGTCGCGGCCATGTTCGCAGGGTTGATGTAGATCGACTCGGTGGAGCTGGAGAAAGCTCGCAGCGCTCCGCCCATCGCAGCGGTGCGGGGCGTCTCGGTGTCGCCATAGTCGAAGCCGATCTCCGGCGGCACGTCGCTCGGCTCTGCCGAAGCCGGCAGCGCGTGCACCAGGATCGCTGCGCCGAGGCTCAGCCGAGCCAGTCGCCGGGCGAGCCGCCCGCCACGATTTCGGGGCTCGCGGACCACGAGGCAGCCCACGGCGCGTGCGACATCAGACGGGGAATGCGGTTCTTGCATTGGTGGGCACTCGAGCGACATCGGCCCTGCTAGCTGGAGGCTGCGCTGAGGGCCAACTTTGTCGCACCACGACCTCCTGCCCACGCCATGTCCCGAGCAAGCCTTGCTCTCCAAAAAGAACGCGTCCCGCACCCTCACTTGTGCACTGCCTGTGGATGCATTGTGTGTCGATCGGAGACGCGATCCGCGATCCAACCATGCTCACTCGTGAACGCGTCCACATGGCTGTGGACGACGCTTCGTCGACAGCACGCTCGAGATTTTTTTCGGCTTCCACCCTTGATCTTCCAAACCCCGAAAGTTGGTGCGGCGTTGCCTCCACCAGATCCTCGGCGAGCGACGATTTGCGCACGATTTCAGCTGGATCCGCGATCGACAAACAGCCCACGAAGTGCTCGGAGTCACGTGCACGTCACACCCCGATTTTTGTTCGATGGACTTTGCTGCGGGATCGGAGCGATCCGAAAATCGTCCATTGAACTCGCGCGCGGGGCGGTGCTAGCTGGTCACTCGTTCGTCGGTTGGGAACGGCGAATCGAGCAGCAACGCGCCGCTCGATCCAACGCCTCCTGGTCACCTCGGCCACACCGTTCGTCACCTCGGCTTCGACCGGAGCCGACGTCCACACCTCGACATGCAGCGCAGGCAACTCGACTCCAGACTCGACAGCAACCGCCTCATGCACAGGTACACGGACAATCAGACGGGCCACACGAACACCGGCATCAAGACAGGAACCGTAAGTAGCTAAGGGGGGGATCGGTGGCGGGTGGGAGATCACCCGTCGAGACGCTGCGGCTGGTCGTTTCGACGACCCGCCTTCGGTCGTCGCAACACGACACTTCATGCGCCCGCGTGGAGACCAGCAAGACCAACGACCGCCGTCGTTCGCGTCTCGGGCCTCGTCGTCTCGAAACCGCGAAGGCTGCCTCGCCCACCTCCCCGAATCCAAGCAGCAGCAACGAACGCAACGAAATAGCCAAGCCCAGAGCCCTCCACACTCTCCAAGCTCTCTCTGCTACCTCGCACCCGAGACTCCAAGCTTGCCCTTGACCCTCCGCGTCTCCGCGACGCGCTCCGTACTTCAGCCAGTTCAGGACCCTCAGCGGTTCGAACTCCAAGCACCCCGCGCTTGTTCACGACCGCCTCTCCACAGGCTGTGGACAAACTGTGGGGGCTTCAGCGTGGGCTGATCCCTGGATCTCCCGCAAGCCAGCACCCGCATCACCGACCCTTGATCTGAAGCAGGATGACTAGCTCAAACCTCGATATCTGGACCGCTGCCCTCGAACGCACTCGGAAGGCGTCTCCTGCGTCCTTCGAGCAATGGTTCTCTTCCATCCAGTTCGATAAGCTCGAACCCGGTCGGCTCGAACTCACCGCGCGCGACGAGTTCGTGCGTGACTGGGTCAAGACCCACTTCCTCCCGAGCCTCGTCAACACCATCGACGAGCTCCGGGCGCGAGACACATCCGTCCCGCAGCCTGGTGGTGAGCCCACTCAAGTGGAATGGCGGATCTCGAGCGAGCTGAACAATCCGGTGTGTGATGGTAAAACCATGCGCCCCGCAGTTCGGCCTCGGCGCCTGCAAGTTAGCGAGCCGCCGCCGCCCTCTTCCCGCCCAGACCTCGCGTCTCGCTCGGACGCAGCCACCTCTCGCTCGACCTCGCCGTCTCGGATCCAACCTGTGCGCGCATCACTGAAGGACGTCCTCAACCCGAAGTACACCTTCGAGAACTTCGTCGTCGGTCCGTCGAACGAGCTCGCGTACGCCGCCGCGATGTCCTCCGCTGGAGACGACGGCCCTCGCTACAACCCGCTGTTCATCTGCGGCGGGACGGGGCTAGGCAAGACTCACCTGGTGCACGCCATCGCCCAGCGCTTGCTGGATCAGAAGCCCAACGCGCGCGTGATCTACGTGTCCGCGGAGCGCTTCACCAACGAGTTCATCGAAGCGCTCCAGCACCAGAAGATGGACGAGTTCCGCAATCGCTATCGGCGCGAATGTGACCTGCTACTCCTCGACGACATTCAGTTCCTCGCGGGAAGAGAGCAGACGCAGGAAGAGTTCTTCCACACCTTCAACGCGCTCCACGAGGCTGACCGCCCGATCGTCGTAACCAGCGACACCTATCCGCAGCAGCTGCAGCGCATGCCCGAGCGCTTGGTCTCGCGCTTCACGTCAGGTTTGGTCGCCGACGTGCAGGTCCCTCGCCTCGAGACGCGGGTGGCCATCGTGCGCAAGAA
This sequence comes from Polyangiaceae bacterium, assembly GCA_041389745.1. Lineage (GTDB taxonomy): Bacteria > Myxococcota_A > Polyangia > Polyangiales > Polyangiaceae > JAHBVY01. The sequence continues at coordinate 2,718 of JAWKRF010000014.1, read as the reverse complement.
GGCACAGATCGAGGGCATCCCCCTCACCGACGAGGTCGCGGTGCTGCTCGCCCAGAACGTGCAGAGCAACGTGCGCGAGCTGGAAGGCGCGCTGATCCGCCTGGCCGCCAAGTCATCGCTGACCGGCCGCCCCATCGACTACGAGTTCGCGAGCCGTGAGCTCGCGGCCGTCGCCCCGCGACGCCAGGAGCCGGTGAGCGTGCAGGACATCCAACGCGCTGTCTGCAACCACTTCCGTCTCACCAACGCCGAGCTCCTCAGCAAGGATCGCCACAAGAGCGTCGCCTTCGCGCGCCAGGTCGCGATGTACCTGTGCCGTCAGCGCCTGCGCTGCAGCTACCCCGAGCTCGGTCGTTCCTTCGGCAACCGCGATCACACCACCGTGATGAGCGCAGTCCGCCGCGTCGAGGCCCTGCGCCAGAAGGACCCCCAGGTCAACGCGCACCTCGAGGCCATCGAGCAAGAGCTCGCGTCCAGCGGCGAGTGAGCCAGGCAGGCCCGCGGAGGCGACGACGCCGGCTCCCGGATGGAGTCGGCGTCCTGCGTTCGTTGCGTTTCCCCAGGGTGTGGGGGTGAGGCGCGACAAAGGGCAGCGTCAGCGACTGCTCTGCCGTGCCTGCCCGGCACCGCGCGGCAACGAGCGGGGCGCCTCCACGACGACTTCCGGCAAGTCCGGCGCCGGAAACTGGCCTCGGGTCTCCGGGAGGCTCCCGAGTCTCTCGGCAATGCGCGTCGCCACCGCGGCGACGACCTCCCCGGCGCCCACACCCAGCGCGCTCCCGTAGGTCAAGCGCGGTTCGCTGTGGGAGCTGAAGCGCTCCCGGGTCAAACTGAAGCCATCTCGCACCAGCTGCCAGCGACCGCGGGCGACGGTTCCCCATCCGACCTCGGCACCGGGCTCCACCGCGTTCAGCTGGAGCTGCACGCGCAGCAGGTAGTCCCCTGGTTCCAGCGCGTCGCCGCGCTGGCGCACCCTCACGTCGGGGAAGCTCGGGCTGAGCAGTCTCACCAGTTGCTCGCCCATCCGGTCTCGTACCTCCCGGAAACAAACGGGCTGCCTGTGAAGTGCTTGAATGCACTGCGTGTTCGGGGTCTCGTCTCGCAGCTCCACCCAAAGCCTGGAAGCGTGACGCACCGGCGCCGGCTGAGAGTACGCTGGTACGTTGCTCACCGGAGCACGGTGGCCGATCACTTCCGCGGGGGAACAACCTACGCCCGACAGCAGCGCCAGGCCGAGCAGCGACCCGGTCAGGCGCTCGGGCGCCACACGAAGAAAGCCCTGTAACCTACCGGAATAACATTGTTTCGGACCATCGACCCGAACGCGACCTCGAACCCTCGACCCATCAGAGCGCTTCACGGCGCCAGGTTAGCCATAGGGAAAGCCCTGACCCCAAAATGTTGCGGAGTTCCCTGATACCTCATTAGTCCAATGATTCCGGCATCTTGAAAGAACCCTGGTGCGCCTCGCCGAAGTATTCTTCAGCAAAAACTAGCTGGTTTGCCAAAGCCCCCTATATTGAAGCGTCTATGGCAGACCTACGGCATATCCATCAGTACATGACGGACCGCCGCCGCGTTCTGCTGGACGATGGGAGAGTGGGAAAGATTGTCCGAGTGGACACCACATATCCCAGTGGAGGCACCCTCGTCTCGATCTGGACAGAAGAGGACAGGGGGCCCACGGTAGCCAAGGTTGAATTGGCCCGTGTCGTCGGACCGGCTCCGGCGAAATCCGCGTGACAGCAGACGCCCCGCGCCCACGCAGCCAGCACGCCTGGCGGTGGGCGCGGAGGCGGTCGATTTCTCGTCCGCTTCGCGCTGCACCAGCTTCAACCCCGCTCCACTCGCTGGGCCTCTAGCCGCGAGTCCCTTCGAGGGCCTCGAGCTGCATCCGGCAGTCCTCGCTGAGCAGGCGGTTCTTCGAGTCCTCGGCCAGGCGCCTGGCGAGGGTCAGCTCACGCCGCGCCCCCAGCGCGTCCCCTTGTTCCGCCAGCAGCTTCCCCAGCAGATAGCGCCCAGTGATGGCGTCCCAGGTCCAGCGTTGCGCCTCTGCCGCAGCAAGTCGCTCCCCGAGCACCCGGCGCGCCACCGTGGAGCCGTTCGCTGCGTCCAGGTACGCCAGCATGATGCGGTTCAGGTTGACCATACGATCCGAGCCGATCACCTCCGCCACCTCGAGGGACTTCTGCAGCGCTGCGTAGGCTCGCGGTAGCTCGCCGAGGCGCATCAGGGAGTCCCCCTGGTTGTGCAGGTTCACCGCGACCTCGTGGCTGAGCCCGGCTTCCCGTCCCAGCTCCGCGGCTTGCTCCGCGGCGAGCGCCGAGCCACCCCAGTCCCGCTGAAACGCGCGGATCAGCGCGCGCACCTTGGCGCGCTCGCACAACAGCACCGGATCGTCCTCCGCGGGCAGGATCTGAATCGCCGCATCCAGGGCTCGCTGAGCTGCGTCCAGCTCACCGGCGCCAGCCAGCGCCTGGGCCGCCGAGAGCTCCATGCGGTGACGCTCGAAGTCGTCTCCCCCCGTCAGCTGCTTCGCCTGGTCGATGGCAGACATTGCCGCACGGAAGTCACCCTGATGGAAGCACACCTCCGCCTCCGCCGCGAGCAGCCCCCTCAGCTCGGAGCCACCAAGAGACGCTTGCTGCGCCATCTGGGCGGCGCGGCTCAGCAGCTGTCGCGCCTCCTTGTAGCGATGCAGCGCCCCCAAGCTCAGCG
>JAWKRF010000013.1:0-259201 GCA_041389745.1 Polyangiaceae bacterium | reverse complement strand
CGCAAGATCTCGAAGAACTCCGTGCGCCGGATCACCATCAGCTCTGCGGGACCGTCGGCGACGACGGTCGCGCTGCGTGGCTGGCTGCGAATCAGCGCCATCTCACCCACGTGCTCTCCAGGGCTCAGCGTCGTCAGGACCGCGTCACCGTGCATCACCTTCACCCGGCCGCTGAGCACGATGAACAGCTCGTCTCCGGTGTCGCCCTCGCGCATCACGAACTCGCCGTCATCGAACTGCACGGCGTCCGTCACCTGCAAGACCCGCAGGATCTCGCGGTCGTTGAGCGGACGGAAGAGCGGCATGCGCGCCAGGATCTCGCGCTTGAGCGCCAGCTTCCGTGCTCGCTCGTCTCCGGCCTCTCCGCTCTTGAAGGTGATCACCAGCGCGGTGATGTTGTCCTTGCCGCCGAGCTCGTTGGCCGTCTCCACCAGCTGACCGACGGCTTCGTTCTCGTCCTCGACGCGCAGCAGCTTGCCGAGCCCTTCGAGATCGTCCTCGAAGTACATGCTCAGACCATCGGAGCAGAGCAACAGACGGTCATTGGCGGCGAGATCCAGCACCAGAGTGTCCGGCTCGACGTGCTCGTAGACGCCGACGGCTCGAGTCACCGCGTTCTTTTGCGGCAGCTTCTCGACCTTCTCGCGCGACATCTTCTTGCGCTTGAGCAGCTCGTTCATCACGTTGTGGTCTTCCGTGACCTGCTCGATGGCGCCGTTGCGCAGCAGATAGAGTCGGCTGTCTCCCACGTGGACGATGAACGCCTCGCTGCCGATGATCAGCACGCCGACCAGGGTGGTCCCCATGCCGCGCTTCGAATCGTCGGCCTTGGCGGCCTCGTGGACCCGGTTCGAGCAGCGGTTCACCGCGAACTCGAGCACGTTCATGATGTCGCGGCGGCTGACGCGCTCCGCACCGCTCTTCTTCGCGCGGTAGTCCTCGACCAGGTCCCACTCACGCTTGATCTCCTCGTGGAACGCCCGCACCGCGATGGCGCTCGCGACCTCGCCGGCGGCGTGTCCCCCCATGCCGTCGCACACCAGGAACAGACTCATGCGCCGATCCACGAGGAAATTGTCCTCGTTGTGCTCGCGCTGCTTCCCGACGTCGGTCAGGGCTGCGAACTGCAGCGGCTCGGCTTCGGTGTTGGTCGCGACGCCCTCTTGCATTGGCGTCGAGAATAGCCAGCTCCCTACAGCCTGGCTACAGCCGAGGGCACTGAATGCCGCCCTGATTGGAATGTTCGATGGGCAGTGTCGAGCTCCACGCCGGTGCGAATCGTCCGGCTTTCCCGTTGCGTCTCGCCTGGAGGGCACGTCGCACGAATCCTCACACCACCCCCAGGTCGAGCAACGAGGCGGCGCCACCTCGCGCAACGACCACGTGATCGAGCAGCGGGGTGCCGAGCAGCCGGGCGGCTTCCACCAACTGGCGGGTCATGTCGACGTCGTCCGGGCTCGGCGAGGGATCGCCGCTCGGGTGGTTGTGCACCAGGATGAACGCGCTCGCGCCGTCACGCAGCGCAGGTCGCAGCACGTCGCGGGGTAATAGCGCACAGCCATGCAGCCCGCCTTGAGCGACGCGGCGCCCTTGAATCAGGCCGTTCTGTCCATCCAGCGTGAGCAGCCACACCTCCTCGTGATCCAGCGCCGCCAGTCGCGGACGCGCCCAGTCCACCACGGCCTCGAAGTGGTCCAGTCGGTCCCGACGCTCCGCGAGATCCAGCAGCAGGCTGCGCGCCCCCAGCTCGAGGGCGCTGAGCAGGCGCAGCGCCTGTCCCTCGAGCAAGCCGTACTCCACCAGACCGGCGACGCCGAGTCGACGGATCCCTGGGAGCCCGCCGCAGTCGACGAGCAACGTCTGAGCGAGCTCTTCGGCGTTGGGCCCCGTCCGGGTCGCACCCAGCACACCGCTGACCAGCTCCAGGTCGGATTGTTCCCCTGGGGAAACGTGGATTCGGCGTCTCATGACGCTCTTCAGGATCGGGGTTTGGGGGTGAGGTCGAGCTTCGAGCATGCGTCACCTCCAGCAAGCAGTGTGCCCGGCGCGGCTCTTCAGAATATCCGCGCGCTGGCGCGGGTCCGAATCGCCGCGCCGCCAGCCGCCGCTCGCCCGGGATGGCGCCCATCAGGGTGAGCGGGGGCGATCCGCGCTGCGAGGGCGCGCGACCGCCTGCTGGCGGCGACAGCTGGCGAACCCGGGGGCCGCCGCCCGGCTACTCCACGCGCTGCGGCTCGCCTTCGGGCAACAGCTCGAGGAACTCCGCGACCGCTGCCTGCAACGGCGCCTCGGCGCAGGCGTCGAACGTGACCTTCGTCTTGTAGTCGGGGCTGCGCCAGCGCGGATACGAACCCACCGCGACCTCGGGGTGGCGCTCGACGACGCGGTCGAGCAGCGGCTTCAGGTCGCCTTCGTCCATCTTGGTGAACACCGCGCGGCTCAGGTAGCGCTGCGTCCCGCTGAGGTGGGACTTCACGAGCAGCAGCTTCATGCGGAACACCTCGGGTACACCCGGCAGCACCCAGACGTTGTGCATGACGATGGTGGGCCAAGGCACCTCTTCGCTGCTGAACAGCTCCGCGCCGTGGGGCACGAGCGCCATGCGCTGGTGTCCCGCGTGGTAGCGCTCGCCGTAGGCTCGCTTGAGCAGCGCCTCCACGTCGGCGTGCACCGACGCTTCCACACCGAACGCCTTGGCGACGCCCTCGATGGTGATGTCGTCGTGGGTCGGCCCGACGCCACCGCTGGTGAAGACCACGTCATGCGCCTCGCTCAGCGCTCTGACCTCGCTCGCGATGGTGTCCAGGTCGTCGCCGACCAGGTTGACCCGCGCGAGGCGAATCCCCAGCGCGCGGAGCACCTTCGCCAGCTCGTAGATATTTTCCTCGCGGATTTTTCCGCTGAGGAGCTCGTCTCCGATGACCAGCGCCGCGGCCGAGGAAACGCGTCGCGGATCGACGCTCATCGCTCCTCCTCCAGGTCTTCGACGATGGGCTCACCGGACTTCTCGAAGGCCAAGAGCTTCTCCACACGGCGCTCTGCAGCGTCGAGTCGCTCGCCCGAGGTTCGCGCCAGGCGAATGCCCTCCTCGAACAGGTCCAGCGACTCCTCCAGCGGAAGATCGCCCTCTTCGAGGCGCTCCACGATCTCCCCCAGGCGGCTCACGGCTGCCTCGAACGACAGCGTGGGTGCTTCGACTTCAGCGGTCGTACCGGGGGTCTTTGCTCGCTTCGTCGCCACGCCTTGCTCCTACCACAACCCGCTGTCAGGGCGAGGGGGTGGCGCCCGTCGGCACGGCCGCGAGTCGAATCCCGCCCTCTGGCAGGCTCACCATCGGACAGTGCCCGTCCGGATCCGGCACGGCGGGCAGCGCTGGCAGAAGATCCGTTCCGACGCGCAACACGCCGCCGCCACCCACCAGCTCGAGCCAAGCGATCGCGCGTCCCGAAGTGCGCGGCCGCTTCGCTCCGCCGAGCAATCGCCGGGCGGCGGCTCGCACCGCCGAGTCGGCGTCCAGGTCCGCCGCGAGTCGCAGGACTCTGGAGCGCGGGGGCTCCGAACGACTCCCCACGCCGAGCACCAGCGCCAGTCGCACGGCGCTGTTGGTCTCGAAGCGATACGCCGTCTCCAGCAATCCCAGGGCTCGGGGGTGAGCGGCGCGCCCGAGGCCAAGGGCGACGCTCGAGCGCAGCTCCGGGTTGCCTGACGCGAGCCAGCGCTCGAGCTCGGGGCGAAGCTCCGCTTCGTCCCGAGCGGCGAGCGCGTAGGCGGCGACGAACATGGCTGCGCTGCCGCTCTGCACCAGATCCAGCATCACCTGGGTCGGCACCTGCTTGGCGGCGTCGGGATCCAGCAGCGCCACGGCGAGGGCGGACTTCAGCGTGCGGCGCGGCTCGGTCGCCAGGCGCGCTGCGGCGGCGGCGAGCACCAAGGGCCGTCCAGGTGCCGTGCGCGCGGCTGCCGCCACGACCACCGAGTCCTTGCGCCCGATCAGCTCGACGGCCTGGGCGTCGCTCTCCAGCGCCAGGCCGAAGGCCGCGGCGGCGCGATCACCGGGCTGCTTGCTGGCCAGCAGCCGCAGCAGCACGGCGTGGAGCTCCGAGGGCGCGCCGCCGCCGAGGCGCTTGCGCAGCGCACAGGCGCGCGCCGCCAGGCTGCGTCTCCGGCCTGGCGAGCAGCGCGGAAAGCTGCGCTTCGCTCTCATCGTCGTTGCCGCGCGCAAACGCGAGCGCCGCCGGTGCGGCGTCTTCTGCCGCCGCGAGCCGCTCGGCGAGCAGCCGAGCGGCTCGCTCCCCCCCAGCGGCTCCGATGGCTGCGATGATCTCGGAGCGAGCGTCTCCGTCGGTCTGCTTCAGCCGCGCCTCCAGCGCCGATACCAGCTTGGGGTGCGCGGCTAGCAGCGCCAGCTCGACACCTTGAGTCCACTGGTCTCCGTCCAGTAGCAGCTCGATGGCTTCGAGGTAGCCGGCGCTCCGCGTCCAGGTGAGGATCCGCGCGGCGCTCAGCAGCTTGGCTTCGCTGTCCAGCGTGTGACGCCCCTTGCCCAGCGCCTGGCTCTTCTTCAGCCATTGCTGGGCGAGCGGTACTGTCTCCAGGGCGCCCAGCTTGGTCAGCTGCTCGGCCGCCAGCGTGCGTTGCTCAACGGAGCCGCGGCGCACGATCTCGCGCAGCGCGAAGAAGCCGCGCTGATCTCCGAGCTCGCCCAGGGCACGGATGTAGTACTGGGAGGCCGCGCCACGGCCGTCGCTGATGATCGAGAGATCTCGCGGCGGAAAGGCCATCAGCGCTTCCTGGGTCGCGGCGGCCCCGAAGCTGTCCTGGCGCAGGATCTTGCTCAGCGTGCCCAGCGCGTCACGCTTGCCGCTCCGGGCCAGAGCGAGCGCTGCTGCTTGCCGTGCGGATTCATCGAGCTGGCTCTTGCCCTCGTCGCCCAGCCCGCCCAGGACCCGCAGCAAGGAGAGCCTTGCCTTCGCTACGTCGGTGTGGCGCGCGAGCTCGCGCACCGCGGTCAGACGCTCCTCTGGGGTGCGTAGCCCGTTCTCGCGGTCGAGCAGCTGCACGAGCTGGTCGACGCCGCGCGTGCCTCCCGTCTGCCCCATGCGTACCAGCGCCGCGACGCGCTCCTCGAGGTCCTTGCTCGTCAGCTGACGCGATGCGGCCGCTGCGCCCAGGCGATCACCAAGGCTCAGGTTCGGCTTGCGTCGCGGCGGCTCCACGGGGCGGGTCGCGTAGCTGCGACCGAGCTGCGCCGCGCAGGGCAAGGCCGTGAGGCAAAGCGCGAAGCCGAGCAGGGTCGCCGAGAGTCGTCTCACGTCTTACTTCCCGGTTTGCTCGGGGCGCGGGGACTGCGGGGGGGCAGCTTTTCCGCCAGGAACCCGATTGCCCTTGCCATCCAGCCTGGGCTTCGGCGGCACCCTTGGCGGGGGCGTCTTCGTCATCTTCAGCTTCGGCGCCAGCTTTCCGTTGGTCAGCTTGACCCGTGGCATCGCTGGCTTCGGCGTCAGCACGAGCATGCCGAAGCCGTTGGCCCAGGCACCTGGAGCGCCTTGAACCGCCTTCCAGCTCACGGTCTCCGCGACGGCGTCGCGGTGGGTCAGGTCGCGCAGCTCGGCAGCCATCAGGAACGCCTTGTTGAGCGCCGCCTGCTCGGCCTCGGGTGTGACGCCAAGGGGTCTGACGCCGATCGCCACGATCCAGCGCGGGTTCTGGTTCAGCAGCTGGGCCAGCGCGCGCAGGCTGGGGGCGGTCTTGCCGTCGAGCTTGGCTTCCTCACCCTTGCCAACGAAGCGGGGTGGGACGCGCCACTTCAGCGCCACCTCGCTGCCTTTCTCGCTGGTGGTGAGCAGCGGCTTCGCACGCTGGTAGGCCGCCTTCTGGGAGTCGTCGTCGGGGCAGCCGTCCTCGTCTTCCACGCCGTCGAAGTCCTCCGGTTGCTCGGGGCAGTTGTCCGTCGCATCGTCGAAGGTGTCGCCGTCCTTGTCGGGGCTCGGGCAGCCGTTGAGCTCCGGATCGGCTCGGCTTTCGCCCTTCACGTCGACGCAAGCGTCGTCCGTGTCCGGCACGCCGTCCTTGTCGTTGTCTGGGTCGGGACAGCCGTCCTCGTCCTCGAATCCGTCGCGGTCCTCCTTCTCCTCGGGGCAACGGTCGTCGTCGTCCTCGACACCGTCGCCGTCCTCGTCGAACAGCGGACAGCCCTTGCCGTCACCGGTGCCGGCGGGAGCGGCGTCCCACGGGCATTCGTCGAGGTCGTCGGGGAAGCCGTCCTTGTCGTTGTCTGCGTCGATGCAGCCGTCGTCGTCCTCGAACTCGTCTTCATCCTCGACTTCACCCGGACACTTGTCGTCGTCGTCCCCGACCCCGTCGTTGTCGTTGTCGAAGTCTGGACAGCCGTCGGAGTCTTCGAAGCCGTCGCGGTCCTCGGCGAGCTCGGGGCACTCGTCTTTTTCGTCCTCCACCCCGTCGTTGTCCATGTCGTTGAAGCGGGGCGACCAGCTGATGCCCAGCACACCGCGGACGGTGGGGTTGCCGATGGCATCTCCGAGCGGAAATTCGACGCCTGCGATGCCCGAGACCTCGCCCCGGGTGTATCGGGCGGAGAGCCCGACGGCGGTGGGGCTCGTGGCACCTCGCGCGAACTTCGGGCTGAGCGCCAGATCGCTCCTGACCTCCACGTTCCAGCGCCAGCGACCGCTGTCGTCCCAGCCCAGTGCCTGAGGCTTGAGCGACGCCCCGATCGCCATGGGCAGGCTCTGTCCGAAGGTCTCGCCGATGTAGGTCCTCTCGCTCGCGCGCAGGTGCGCGCCGAGGGATCCGTACAGCGACGCAGCGATCAGCGTGTACTCGCCGAGCACCCGGAACTCTCCGGTTGTCACCCCTTCGCCGAGATAGGAGCGTGTGTCTCCGGTGGGCGCGGTGACGTGTGCCAGAACCGCCAGACCTAACCCCCCCAAACTGGAGGTGGGGATGAGGGTGGCCTTGGCACCGAAGCGCGGGTCGCCAAGGGCGAAGGTCGGCAGAGGCTCGCCACCGGCACCCGTCGTGTCGCCCGACTCGAACTGATAGAGAACGCTGGGCAGGGTCAGGCTGAGCGCGAGTTGATCGTTGACGCCGAGGGCAGTGAAGAAGTCCAGAGACAGCTGCCCAGCTACTGGACGCCCCACGACGTCGTCGTTGGCGTCGCTGAGCGAGACCGGGTGATGGGCGTAGGACAACCAGCTTCCGACGTTGAAGTTCATCGGTCCTGGGGTGCTGGTCGGCTCCAGGTACAGCCCGCCGTCGGGGTTGGCCGGTGGGTGGAAGTTTCGCAGGTCGAGGGAGGGCACCGCGGTGGGCTCTTCCTGCGCCTGGGCGATCGACGCGAGGCTGCACAGCGCTGCGCCCGCCAGCGCCGACCCAGCGAGTCGACTCAAGCGTGGGGTGATCCGGGCGCGGAATTTCCTGGTCGCTCGAGGGCCCAAAGACATGGGCGGCAGGGTAGTACACACCTCGCGGCGAACGGAAACCGGAACCCACACCCGAGGCTCTCGAGGTCTCTCGTGCCTGGCGTTCGCGAGCCGGCGGGGCGCGCCTCACGAGCGTGGATCCAGCCCGGATCTGCCCGGAAGACGCGGGGGATCCGGGGACGGGGTAGGGGGTGAGGTGACCCGCGCGAGGTGGCGAAAGTCGAGCAAAACCTTGCCAGGCTCGCCCGCCCGGCGTACGCGCCTGGCACCCCATGGACGCGATTCAGATCCGAGGCGGTCGGCCCTTGAACGGCCGAATTCGAATCAGCGGCGCCAAGAACGCTGCGCTCCCGATCCTGTGCGCCACGCTGCTCTCGGACGGGCAGAGCAAGCTACGCAACGTCCCCGCGCTGCGCGACATCGACACCACCGCGGCATTGCTGCGCTTCCTGGGCCGCGAGGTCGAGGTCAACGCGCCCGAGGTCGACGTGGCCCCCGCCAGCGCAGAGCCACGGCCGCTGGCGCCCTACGAGCTGGTGCGGCAGATGCGCGCCAGCGTGCTGGTGCTCGGGCCGCTGGTGGCTCGCTACGGTCGCGCGAAGGTCTCGCTACCCGGCGGCTGCGCGATCGGTGCTCGTCCGATCGATCAGCACCTGAAGGGGCTCGAGGTCCTGGGCGCCAAGATCAGCGTCGACCATGGCTATGTGGTGGCGGAGGCCCCGCGGCTGACCGCCGGGGAGATCGTGTTCGATATCCCCACGGTAACCGGAACCGAGAACCTGATGATGGCCGCCGCGCTGGCCAAGGGCCGCAGCGTGCTGGTCAACTGCGCGAGGGAGCCCGAGGTCGAGGAGCTTGGTCGCGTCCTGAACAAGATGGGGGCGAAGGTGGAGGGCGCCGGAACAGCGGTCATCCACATCGAGGGCAAGGCAGAGCTCGACCCCTTCGACCACGCCGTGATCTCCGACCGCATCGAGGCGGGCACCTTCATGGCTGCGGTCGGAGCCACCGGCGGCGACGTGCTCTTGGAGAACGCTCCCCTGGACGACCTGGAGCCCGTGGTGGTCAAGCTACGCAAGGCTGGCCTCGAGATCGGGCGTGAGGGCGAGCACACCCGCGTGCGACGCCTCGGTCCGCTGAAGGCGGTGGACGCGACCACGGCACCTCATCCCGGTTTCCCTACGGATATGCAGGCGCAGTTCATGGCGCTGATGTGCTGCGCCGAGGGACGCGCGGTGCTCACCGAGACCATCTTCGAGAACCGCTTCATGCACGTCCCCGAGCTGATGCGCATGGGCGCGAACATCGAGACGCGGCACAACACCGCCGTCGTCGAGGGGGTGAGGACCCTGACCGGCGCCAGTGTGATGGCCACCGATCTGCGGGCGAGCGCGTCACTCGTGATCGCCGGCTTGGTAGCCGAGGACGAGACCATCGTGCGTCGCGTGTACCACCTGGATCGAGGCTACGAGCACATCGAGGAGAAGCTCGCTGGTGTGGGTGCGGACATTCAGCGTATCCACCTGGAACGCGGCGCCCTCCCCTGAGCTAGCCATGAGCCGACCCCTGACCCTGGCTGTGCCCAAAGGGCGCATCTTGAAGACGTTGGCGCCGCTGTTCGAGTCGGCGGGCATCGATACCTCGAGCCTGCTCGGCGACGACCGCAAGCTGGTGCGGGAGACCCCCGACGGCAAGCTCGCCTTCCTGCTGCTGAAGCCCGACGACGTACCGACCTATGTCGAATACGGCGCGGCGGACCTTGGCATCAGTGGGCGCGACACGCTGCTCGAGCGTCGCTACGACCTATATCAGCCCCTCGATCTCGGCATCGGGCGTTGCCGCATGGTAGTCGCCGGACCGCGAGGTGCGGTGGTGCCGGAGGTGCCCCGCATCGCGACCAAGTTCCAGCGCATCGCAACCGAGCACTTCGCCAAGCAGGGCATTCAAGCCGAGGTGATCTACGTCGGGGGTTCCGTGGAGCTGGCTCCTCTGGTGGGCTTGAGCGACCTGATCGTGGACCTGGTGGAGACCGGCACGACGCTCAAGGAGAACGACCTGGTGGAGCGCGAGGTGATCTGCGAGATCAGCTCGCTACTGATCGCCAATCGCGCGCAATACAAGCTGCGTCACGCGGAGATCGCGCCGCTCATCGAGCGCCTTGCCAGCCACGTGAATCAGGGCTGATGGGTCCCGGGTGAGGATCACCCGCAGGTGAAGCCGGCGACGCCGGAGATGCACGTCAGCCCGCTGCAGCACGGGAGCTCACCTGTGCCCCCGCAGGACTGGCCCAGCGGTGCACTGGCCACCGCCGCTTGGCTTCGAGGTCACGGAAAGCCGGGGAGCCTGCTCTCGACCGGAGCGGCGCCAAGCCCTGTCGGCAGCTCCAGGAGCGCCTACGAGCAGCAAGCCCTCGTCGGTTCCCATCCAGTGCGCCGGCGTACAGCCGCCCGCGCCAGGTGTAGCCGTTGCCCGCGAAGAAGCGGACGTGTGTATCCGTGAGGATCAGTAACCCCGTGTCGAAGGATCATTCGCCGCCCGCGGGCCGAGTCGCATCGCCAGGGGCACCGAGCCCACCGGGAGCTCGCTCGGCCACGGAGCGGAGCTCGGCTCGCCATCACCGACGGTGATCAGTCCGACGCGCGCATCTGCGACGTAGAGCACACCAGCGTCGGAGACGACACCCGCTCTGGGATCCGGGGCAGTCTCCGAGTCCGCGATCACCGTCACATCCGTGCCGCTGATCTTGGCGATCCCGCCCAGGCGGTCGCCGGTTCCCGGGTCGTAGACCTCGCCAGGGGAGCGGTCACGGCTATCGAAGGCTCGCTCCGCGGCGCACAGCGCAAAGGCCTCGCCGTTGCCAGCAGGGATGACGGCGCTGACGTCGTTGCTCGGCAAGCCGATGATGGTCTGCGTGTCGTTGCCTTGGCTGCGCGCGAAGTGCTGAAAGGCTGCCTTTCCGTTGGCGTCGAACGCGACGCGCACCGTACCGCGCGGCGAGCGGTCGTTGACGTCTGGCGTCTGGTCGACGGTCGCGCGCCCCGAGAGCCACAGCACGCTGTCGTCCCAGCGCAGGTCGTTCACGTAGAGAGAGGTGTGGAAGCTCAACGCCTGGTTGAAGCTCACGGAGTCGGGGAAGCCGAGGAACAGGCCCTCGCGATTGCCCGTGTACGCCAGCTCCGGTCCAGCCGCGAGTAGCGACGGAGCGAACCAGGCAGGATTGAACTCGATGCCGCTGCCGTCGTCCTGCTGATAGCGGCCAAAGACGTACTCCCCGGCGCGGTTGCTCAGCAGGCGCACCACCCCGCGGCTCACGGGCAGTCCGTCACAGCTGTAGCCCGGGTTCTCGTCTCGCAGCGCCATCAAGACGTCGTTTCCGTGCGAAACAACGTCTCGCACGCCGCTGAGCATCGGCCGTTCGAGGTGCAGCTCATCCTGGTCGAAGGCCAAACCGAACACGCCCATCGCGCCGAGCTTGCTCTCGCTGCAGGGCATCGCGAGGCTGACGAACGTACGCCCCGTGTCCGGGTCGTAGGCCAATGCGCTCACGTGGTCTCCGGGCAAGCCGGCTGGCCCCTGAGTGATCCCGACTCCCCTCGCGGGATCACGCGCCTCCAGGTCGAGGTACACGAGGCCTCCGCCTCCCGTCGGAGAGAGCCTGCCCCCGACGATCAGCGTCTTGGAACTCTGGACGTAGTCCAGGTCCCAGGCTCCGAAAGCGCGGTGGGTGCCGTCGGCTGCCCAGCTGAGTTCGCCCTCGACGACGAAGGACTCAGCCGTCGTCCCGTCCCAAGAGATCACCCCACCGTCATCCGCTGCCCACGACGCCAGTGCGACGTAGGCCTGACCCTCGGCGAACACGATGTCGCCGACGGTCCCGTCTGGCAACCCGTCGCTGCCGGGAGTCCAGGTGTCGACGCTCGTGCCATCGATGTGGGCGACCCAGGAGTCGCTGTCGCCGTAGACGGCCGCGTAGACCTCGCCTGAGTCGGGATCCAGCGCCAGGTCGCCCACCGAATCAGCCCCCAGCTCCGCCTGAGCGAGCGTGCGCCGTGGCACCAGGGTGTCTGCGTCGAGCTCGACCAGGCCTCGTTCGGTGCCGGCCCACAGCGCGTTGCGGTTTCCGCCGCGATCCAGCACCAGATCCGTGACTCGCACGCTGGTCGCGCCGCCTCCCAGCGCCACGGTCTGAACGCTGGAGCCATCGATCACCAGCACGCCGGCCTCGCTGGCGACGAGGCGCTTGCTGCCGTCGGCGATCACGCCGCGCGTCGACGCGGGTGCGTTGCGTGTGGGCTCGAACGGGTCAGGAACGCTCGGCAGCTCGTCCTCGAAGACGCGCACGTCGCCGCTGTCCAGATCCAGGCGCACCAGGCCGCCGCGCAGCTTGGCACCCTCGTCGGCCATTGGATCGGGGTTGCTCCGCGTGCCGATCCAGAGCTCGCGGTCGACGCGCGACAGCGACAGCGGATTACCCCAGAGGCGCGCGCCCCAGCGCTGGCTCGTGTAGTGGACGGTGCCTCCTTCGCCCCCTGTGCCACCAATCCCCGCGGAACCGCCGGCTCCACCTGTGTTGCCGCCTGCGCCTGCGGCGCCTGCGCTGCCTGCCTCCCCGGCGCTCCCGCCGCTGCCGCTCGTGTCGTTCGAGCTGCAGCTGCAGCCCGCGGTGGCGAACACCGCCAGGGTCACCAAGCCAGAGTGAACGAATACTGGAGAGAACCAACGCATCTCGGCGTTCTAGCCGATGCCCGTCACGAGGCCAGCCCCGTTCGCACAATCCGAGCACCGCCGGTGTCGTCCGTCCGGCTGTTGCGGTGAGGGAACAGGCGCGGAGGTCGACTCATCGCGCCGGCGCACGCTGAGCGGCAGGGCGGTGTGTGTCGGTGGTTCGACCGATGCGCTGTCATTGCCTGGCCTCGCGTCGAGTGGCCGGTGTCGCCACCGCGCGCTGGCGGCCAGGTAGCGGCGGGCAGCGCTTCACCGGCTTTTCCGCGGTGAACCTCCTGGCACGAGCCTCGCAAAGGGGGCGGGCGTGGCGCAACGCGAGAGCGGGAGCCGCTGAAGCTAGGAGAAGAACGTCATGAACACCAAGACCAAAATCGTTTACTGCATCACCGAGAACAAGGGGCGAAAGTACTGGAACCGCGTCGGCGTCGCGTTCGTCAACAACGACGGATCCATCAACGTGAAGCTGGACGCGGTTCCCGTGTCCGGAGACATGCAGATCCGCGACTACGTGCCGAAGGAGGCGACACCGGCGGAGGGTGACTCCCGTGGACTCAGCTATCAGGCGTTGGCCTGAGGATGGGCGTCGGGATGGCACCGACCAGCGAGGGCGGCGAGGACGGACGCCGCCCACAGCAAGAGCTCAACCGTGAGGAAACGAACGCGAGCTCCGTCGCCGCCCTCCCCGAGGACCCTGCGTGGGTCCTCGGGGGCCCGCCCGAGCACGCCTGGGTGGATCTGCAGGACGGGGAGGAGCAGGAGGTCGGCAGCTTCCTGGCTCGACTGAAGCGAAGCGTGTGGTTTCCCATCCTCAGCAAGGGCATCGGAGTCACGTTCGTGCTCCTCGTGCTGTCGCTGATTGGCTCGTGGTCGACCTTGCGAGCAAAGGGCGTGCTTGGACTTGGCTCACCCGAGGAGTCCTCGGGCGCCGTCCTGGCATCACAGCTGGGCGTGGACTGGATGCCCAGCACGCCTCCCGCGCCGCCTGCGAGCGCTCTGTTACCCGCGAAACGAGACCAGTCGCCGCGCCGTGGCCCGGAGACACAAAAAGCGATCGCTCACCCTCACCCCCAGCCAGGAAATAAATCTGCAGGGATAACGCCGGACGGTAAGGTGATCCTCAACACGGCGAGCGCCGAGGACTTTCAGCGGCTGCCAGGTGTTGGCAAACGGCGAGCCGAGACCATCGTCAAGCTGCGGGAGAAGCTGAAGCGCTTCAGGCGCAAGACGGACCTCTTGCGGGTGCGCGGCATCGGTGTGCGCACGCTGAAGCGGCTGAGTCCGCTGATCGTCGTGGACCCACCCAAACCTGCGGAAGAGGCCGCCGACGACGAGGGCAAGAAGGCGAAAAAGCCCAAGCATCGAGCGAAGCCTTGAGGCGATGACGGAGAGTGCGCTACTCGAGGTCGGGGCGCGGGTCACTGGCGGCGCCCCGACCTCAAGTCCTGCCCATGCTTCGCTCGTCCGTCTCGAATCCGTGCCCGCGTCCTCGGCCGCGGGCCTCCGGGCCTTTCGCTCGTGGGCTTGCCGCGAGCAGCGTGGTGACGTGTCTGCTGACTGCTTGCGCTCCTCAGCCCCCTCCCGAGGTCGCTCCGGCAGAGCGTCCCACCGCGGCGGAGGCGCCCACCGCGACGGGCGCGGCGACACCGACGGAAGGCGGCGTCTCGGCCCCAGACGCGGCTGGCGGAGGACCCAGCGTCCCACCTCCTGCTTGCCCCGAAGGCATGCTGCACGTGCAGCACGACTTCTGCCCCGAGATGGAGCGCAAGTGCTTGAAGAGCGAGTACGATCGGAGCAATCACATCACGATCTGTCATCGCTTCGCGGAGGACGAGAACACCTGCAGAGGCGAGCGCATCAAGCTCGACTTCTGCATCGATCGCTACGAGTACCCGAACCAGGAAGGGGGGCACCCTCCCGTGATGGTGAGCTGGTACGACGCGGCGGGCGCCTGCGGCGCCCTGGGCAAACGGCTTTGCTACGAGAGCGAATGGGTCGCCGCTTGTGAAGGACCGGACGAGAAGCCGTTTCCCTACGGATGGGAGCGATCGAGTGAGAAGTGCAACATCGACAACCGCTGGATCAGTCCCAGTTTGAAGAAGATCTACTCGAGCAAGCCCGAGGTGCGGGACCCCGAGCTCGCGCGTCTCGATCAGAGCAAGCCGAGCGGCGCGATGAAGGCGTGCGTGAGCGACTACGGCGTCTTCGATCTGACCGGTAACTTCGACGAGTGGGCGCTGGCGGATCACGATCGGCCCAAGCAGAGGGCGGTGTTCGCAGCGCTGAAGGGCGGGGCGTGGGGACACGTCCGCAACGCCTGTCGCCCGGTGACGACCAGTCATGAACCGGAATTCACCTACTATTTCGTTTCGTTTCGCTGCTGCGCCGATGCTGGGAGCCCGCCCCAGGGCGAGCGCAGCGCTGGATCAGACGGACCCTGAAGGTCGCAGGAACCGGCTAGCGGCACTTTGCCCGGGTCCCGGCGCCGTGATACTTCCCTAACGTCATCGGAGGGAACTATGGCAAGTGAGCGTGATTCGATCGCCAAGGAGCTGAGGGCGTCCGTTCGGGAAGCTGCTGAGAAGGTGCGAGGCCCGGGCGTCAGCCGCCGCGACCTGATGAAGGGATCGATTGCGCTCGGCAGCGCGGCGATGCTGACCGGTCTCTCGGACGAAGCCGTGGCCAAGACTCTGACCGCCAAGCCGCCCAAGGGATTTCGTCCCATGGCGGTGCCCGGAAAGATCGTCAAGGTCGAGAAGAAGGGCGACTTTGCTTCCTTCATGCAGCCAAACCAGCTCTGGCCGAAGGCCGATGTGGCCAAGGAGCTGCTCGAGCGGGCGATGACCGAGTTCACGGGCAAGTCGAACCTGGTGGAGGCGATGAAGCGCTTCGTCCACAAGGACGACACCGTGGCGATCAAGGTCAACGGCATCGCGGGCCAGAAGGGCTACACGATGGCCGTCAATTTCGAGCTGATCAAGCCGGTGGTCGAGGCCGTCATCGGTGTCGGTGTCCCTGCGGAAAAGATAACCGTCTACGAGCAGTTCCCGACTTTCCTGATGGGCACGCGCGTCAGCGTGAAGGGTTACGATCTACCCGAAGGCGTGAAGACGGCGACTCACAACAACCTCGACCACAAGATGCCGGAGATCACCATCTACCAGGGCATCAAGACCAAGTTCTCGACCCAGCTGCTGCAAGCGACGGCCGTGATCGACATGACCCAGATGAAGGATCACGGGATCTGCGGCTACACGGGGACGCTGAAGAACATCACCCACGGCAACGTGAACAACCCAGAGGACCACCACGCGCACCTGGCGAGTCCCCAGATCGCGATGCTCTACAACCACCCGATCGTGACCAGTCGAGTGCGCTTGCACATCACCGACGCCTTCAAGATCATCTACGATCGCGGACCGCTGGACCGCGATCCGCGCAAGCGCATTCCTCATGGCGCCGTCTACGTGGCCACCGATCCGGTGGCGATGGACCGCTACGGCTGGAAGGTGATCGACGCCGCCCGCAAGGAGAACGGGATGAAGTCGCTGGCCGACGTCAAGCGCGAGCCGAAGTACATCAAGACCGCCGGCGAGCTGGGGCTCGGTGTGTTCGACTTGAACAAGATCCGGGTCAAGAGCGTCACCATCTGAGCTGATTGCCCCGTGGCATGAGTTGGCGGCGCGGTGATGACTCCGCGCCCTCCGCCCGCCGCGACGTGCCGCAAGTCTGCCTCAAGGCGCGGTTGCCTCAGCCTCCGGTCGCGCGTAGGTCCCTGTCGCGTGGCACACCACCGCCGGCTCGTCCGCGAGCCAGATTCGGATGTCGCCGTGCACCAGGCGCCGGCCCACCTTGAGGATGCGCGCCTCGCACACCAGGGTGCCGAGGCGTGGCTTGCGCAAGAAGTGGAGCGTCATGTCGCTCGTGACGGCCATCGCCTGGATGCCTATCTCCGACAGCACCGCAGCCCACAGCGTGACGTCTGCGAGCGTGAACAGCGTCGGTCCGCTGACCGTGCCTCCGGGGCGCCGGAACTTCTCCGAGGCCTGCAGACCGATGCGGGCGCGCCCGCGCTCCAGCTCGAGCACACTGAAGCGGAAGTCCTCGCCCATGTGCATGTGGTCGTCGACTAGTCGAGTGAAGGCTTCGGCGCTGATCAATGACGGCAGCATCGAGCCTAGGTGCCCGAGTCCGGTTGGCGTGTAAAGCGCCGCCTGCGCCGGCCAGCGCTGCGGAAATGCAGCCGCCCGCTCCCGGATCTTTACATTGCCCTCGCCGGGTCTCACAGCCCGCTCATGAGCGACTACGAAGTCGAGGTCTTCTTCGATGGTGACTGCCCACTGTGTGTGCGTGAGATCCACATGCTCCAGAAGCTCGATCGCAAGCAGCGCATCCGCTTCACCGACATCGCAGCGCCGGAGTTCGACGCCCAGGCGCTGGGCACCGACTACGTGACCCTGATGGACAAGATCCACGGGAGGCTGCCTGGAGGCGAGTGGATCACGGGGGTCGAGGTGTTCAGGAGGCTCTACGCCGCCGTCGGGCTGTCGCCGCTGGTCGCGCTGACCCGTCTCCCTGGGGTCCGCCAGGGGCTCGACGCCGCCTACGAGCGCTTCGCGAAGAACCGCCTCAAGTGGACCGGACGTTGCGACGCTGCGGGCTGCGCGGTTCCTCACCCCCAGCAAGCACCGCAGCGTCCGCTCGAGACCTAGCCCGCGTCGCCCGCCCGCAGGCGCAAGCAGTTGCCGCGGGGAATCGAACGACAGGGTTGGGGGAGAGGGGAGGCAACGTGAAACGGCGAGCCAGTCGCCTGGCCCGCCGCTCGGTTCATGTGACTCAGCGCCTCAGTAATTCAGAGGCTGGATCACGTTCCAGGGCACCCAGTAGGCGTTCGCGTTCTTGCCGCGGGGTGCGCCTTCGTCGCTGTAGTACACGGGGTTTGCGCCGATGGTCTTGTTCCAGAGCACGAAGGCCGGCGGGTTCTTGCCATTGGTGCCCCAGTACACTCCCATGTCCCCCTTGTTGATCTTGCCGTCGTAGCTGCGCACGGCCTTGACCTTGCGTCCCGGGATGAACGCCTGACGGATCACGTCCCACTCCACCCAGTAGGCGTAGCCATCGCGACCCGGAGGAGCGCCGCCGCCGGTGTAGTAGACCGGATTCGAGCCGATGAAGTCATCCCAGAGCACGAAGGCTGGCGGGCTCTTGCCGTTGGTGCCGTAGTACGTGCCCATCATGCCGCGCTTGATCTTGCTGTCGTAGTTCTTGGTCGCGATGACGCGCACTCCGCTGGACAGCGCCTCGTCGATCACGTCCCAGGGCACCCAGTAAGCGTGAGAGTTCTTTCCGGGCGGAGCTCCTTCGTCGCTGTAGTAGAAGGAACTCGAGCCGAGGTCCTTGTCCCAGACGACGAAGGCTGGCGGGTTCTTGCCGTTGGTGCCCCAGTAGACACCTTCCATGCCCTTGCGGATCTTGCCGTCGTAGTCCTTGAGGGCGACGATGCGCGTACCTGGCTTGAGGACCTCCTCGATGGTGTCCCAGGGCACCCAGTATGCGTGGTCGTTCTTTCCGCGCGGAGCGCCTTCCTTGTCGTAGTAGACTGGGTTGGCGCCGATGCGCTTGTCCCAGAGCACGAACGCGGGCGGGGTGCCCCCGTTGGTTCCGTAGTAGGTCCCGAGCATGCCCTTGGTGATGGTTCCGTCGTAGTCTCGCGTGGCACGGATGCGCATGCCAGGGGCCATGGCGCGCTCGAGCACGTCCCAGGGCACCCAGTAGGCGTAGTCGTTCTTCCCCGCGGGTGCGCCCTCGTCGGTGTAGTAGAAGGGATCGGAGCCGATGCGCTGGTCCCAGATCACGAAGGCCGGCGGTTCCTTGCCGTTGGTTCCATAGTAGGTCCCGGTCATGCCTGCGACGATCTTGCCGTCGTAGCTGCGGGTCGCGCGCACTCGGGTGCCGGACTTGAACGGAGCGACAGCCTTGGCAGTCGCCGTCGCCACCGTCTTCTCGAGCTTGCAGCCCTCGGAGTCCCCGAGCTCGCACGCCTTCTTGAAGGAGGCTCTGGCGAGGTCGGAACTCTTCGTCACGCCGCGACCGGTCTGGTAGAGACCGCCCAGGAGCCGGCAGGCGGTGCCGCTCTCGAGCTTGCAGCCCTTCTGATAGTAGGTTGCCGCGCGGGAAATGTCCGCGCGCTCGCCTTCTTCGAAGGTGATACCGGCGTTCATGCAGCCGATGCCGTTGTCCCCGTCGCACGCCTTGACGTACAGCGACTGGGCCATGGCCAGATCCTTGGGCACGCCTTGCCCGCGGTCGTACTGGTAGCCGAGATCGCTGCACGAGCGCGCGTTGCCTGCGAGGCACGCGCGGCGGCGGTAGACGGCGGCCTGGGTGTGATCCTTCTGCACCCCGGTACCGGTGTTGAGCATGTAGGCGTAGTTGGCGCAGCCCGTGAGGTTGCCGCCATCACACCCACGCTTGTACAGCGTCGCCGCCTTCTCGTTGCTCGCAGCGACGCCGATCCCCTTCTCGTAGTAGTAGCCGAGATCGGTGCAGCCACGGGCATCGCCGGTCTCACAGCCGAGGGCCATGAGCTTGGCGGCCGTGTCCTCCTGCTTCGGCACACCGCGACCGGTGCGGTACATGTAGCCCGCGTTCGAGCAAGCGATGGCGTCGCCTCCCTTGCACGCAACGAGATAGCTCTTCGTCGCGTCCTTGAAGCGTCCGCCGTCTTCCTGCAAGAGACCCTGCAGGCGGCAGCTCGCCATGTTGCCCTTGCCGCACTGGGCGGCGCACTCCGCCTCGTCCTTGCCGCTGCACTCGTAGTTGGTGACGGCGGACGTCTTCTTCGTGCACTTGCCACCGCTCAGCACGAGCCCAGGCGGGCACGAGGCGGTGTCCTTGCCGTGGGTCTGACTCGAGCCGAGATCGCCGTCTTCTCTGGGCTTGGCAGCGTCCTGACCGATGCCGGAGATCTTCACCAAGTCGAGGCGCATGGCGGACTGGCACTGGGACGGTGGGCGGTCGGACATCGGATCGGCCTTGTCGCACTCGTCCGGCTGACCATCGACGACCTCGCTCTTCTTCGACTTCGAGCTGGCCGCGCTCCCGCCGCCGCCCATGACCTCAGCCATCACGCTGCCGAGGGCTTGGGAGTCGGTGCTCACAATGAAGGCGCCGACCGTGGCACCCTGGACGAAGTGGGTCGCGCCCTCGCACTCGCCCTCGAGGTTCACCTTCTCGACCTCGCTGATCGCGGTGCGCTTCTTGCCCACCATGATCAGCTGCACATCGATGCCCGAGCCTTGCTTCAGCTGACCTCCTGCCTTGGCGATCAGGGCCATGCCAGTGAGCGGCAGGTTGGCGACGATCTCCGACTGGTCCTTGAGGCTCAGCTTCTCCTGCTTCGTCGAGACGCCGATGAAGCCGTAGTCGCCCTTGACTCGGCAGTTCGGCAGCAGCTTGATCGCGTTGCAGCTGTAGGAGACGACCGCGACGCCCTGGCGCATGGCGGCTTCCAGGTTTAGGCGATCGTTACCGCGCCAATCGACGATCAGCGGTTCCGCGCGGTTCATCTGGTTGGGATCGCACTCTTCGTCCGCGAAGGCCTTCGGCGGAGGGGGCGGGTTGGGTCCAGGCCCGTTTGGCCCCGGGCACCCAGCAAGTGACAACACCCCGAGGGCGGTCGCCACCTTGATGAGTTTGGTGATGTTCATAGCAGTCCTTTCGTCCGGCGGTCGTCATTCGCCGGTTTCCCCAACCTCAAAGAGTAGCGGGGTCTCCGAAAGTTCCGCTACCCCGTTTGGGAGAGACTTCAGGCCGTCGCAGCTTGTATGCGCCAATGGGCCGTTGTGTGCGCTGCAGTTGTGTGCGCTGCAGTTGTGTGCGCTGCAGTTGTGTGCGCCGGCAGTTGTGTGCGCCGGCAGTGCTTGGCGCATTGATTGCGGGACGCGCCTGCTCCGTCCAACGGCGGTGCCCCGCGACCGCTGGCTCAGCTTCGCCGGATTTCTGGGCGTCCGCGCTCGAACGCCGCGCGCATCGCATGCGAGTGCTACGTTGTTGGCGGTGGAGCGCGCAGAAGAGCCTTCGGCGTCCGTGTTCGTCCCGCGCGTGAGGACGTCGGGCGTGAGTGAGCGACGCCTGCGCCACCTCGCTTCGGTGGGAGTCTGCGGGTTGCTCGGGGCGGTCTCCTCGGGTTGTGGGGGAGAGAGCGCCGCACGTCAGCCGCCCGGCGCACCACCGCAGCCGCAGACCGTGAGCGTGGCAGAGCCTGGTGGCGACGCTCACGACCCACATCGGGCGGCGCTGACGCGCTTGCTCGAAGCCCCCTGGGGCGAGCGCAACGACAAGGACGATCAACTCCACGCGCCGACTCCGGACTGGGAGCACTGGAAGCGGGTCCGCTACTGGGGCGTCAAGCACTTCACCGGGTTTCGCTACGGTGACGACCACCACGTGATGGCCATCGTGTTCGTCCAGCCCGTTCCGGCGGGCGAGGGGACGGACTCCCGAAGCTGCATGAGGCGCTTCGAAGCTTGGGGCTGGCCCAAGGTGGAGGCGTTCGACGTGGGGCTCAGCCCGTTGCGCACCAAGCGCCGCGAGTATCGCGGCAAGCCGATGCTGGTGAAGCTCGTCGACGGCTACGTGGACCTGGGGCTCGAGCGAAGGTTCTTCTCGGGTGCTTGGGCCGCGTATCCTGGCGCGTATCCTGACGCATGCCTGATCTACGCGGTGGCGATCCCCTGGCGCGGAGAAGAGGCGCTCGCCAAGCGCTTGCGAGATCGCTGGGTGCTCGAGGGGTTCCAGCGCATGCGCCCGCTGACCCGCGAGATGCCCGTGCGCAAGTGAGCGCTCAGGCGCCCGAGCTGGCCGCGATCAGGGCGACCACGTAGAGGACGGCAGAGGTGAGCCAGATCGCACTGCGCACGCGCAGGCGATGGGTCAGTCCCCACACCAGCGCCAGCGGAGGCAGCAACAGCGCCAGCGCGCCGCGCCAGAGCCCTTCGCGTCGAGCCAGGCCGACGCACAGAGTCAAATGGCTGGTGACCAGCGCGCCGAAAGAGACGGCGAGGGTGATCACGATGAGCCAGTCCATTTCACTCGTCCCAAGGCTCCGTGCCGGCGCGGCGGAGGAGCGTGGGAAACCAGTAGCCCATACTGCCCTCGCGAGTCGAGGCCCCAGAATGGTCGACGCGTGCGGCAGCATTCCCCGCGTTCGACCCCCGGAGCGCGAGGCAAGGAGCACGCGGCTTCGGGCAACGGTTGGTCGCTTGGGCTCCTTCCCGTGCGATGTCGATTGCTCGGCCTTCCGCGCAGGGTGTGCGCTTTCCAGTTGCCCTGCCGAGCCTGGTGGTATGCTCAGCGGACTTTGAGGGCGACTACATTCATCGCAGCGGCGGCTGTCATCGGGCTGCTGGCTCCACTTCCCATTGGTCTGCAAGCCGCGAAGGCGGAAGGGCTCACGTCGAGGCCCGACATCATGCCCGTGAAGGACATCAAGCCGGGGATGAAGGGCTATGGGCTCACGGTGTTCAAGGGCACCAAGCCGGAGAAGTTCGAGGTCGAGGTCATCGACGTCCTGAAGAACTTCCAGCCCCGGCAGGAACTGATCCTGGTCAAGACCAAGCACCCCCGCCTCGAGGTCGCCAAGGTCGTCGCCGGCATGAGCGGCAGCCCGATCTACATCAACAACAAGATGATCGGCGCCTATGCCTACGGCTGGACGTTCGGCAGGGAGCCGGTCGCCGGCGTGACCCCGATTCGTCTGATGCTCGACGATCTGGTGCGACCCCTGCCGAAGGAGATCGATGGCTGGCCGCTCCACGCGCTGCCCAGGAAGCCGTCGGCAAAGGCCAAGCAGGCGCTGCGCAAGACGGGATCACAGCAGCGCTTCGCCGGCAAGATCCAGGACTACGACCTGAAGAAGCATGCGGAGCAGATCGGCAAGGCGAAGGCCGCGAAGGCGCCCAGCGAGACCACGGGCGTGCGACCCGTGGCGACGCCGATCATGATCGGTGGAATGACCACTGGCGCCATCGAAGTCGCACGTGAGCTGTTTGCGCCGCTGGGGCTCGAGCCCCTCCAGGCGGGTGGTAGCTCCGGGGTTCAGCCCGGCGCACCGACCCGCTTCGAGGATGGCGGTGCAATCGGCGTCGAGTTGATCCGTGGGGATATGAGCGGCATGGGGCTTGGCACCGTGACGCGCGTGGAAGGCGACAAGCTCGTGGCCTTCGGCCACCCCATGATGATGTCCGGCAATACGGCGCTGCCCACCACCATCGGCCGCGTCCTGCACTTCATGGCCAGCGTCTCGCGCTCGTTCAAGATCGGCGAGTCCGTGCGACCGATCGGCACGCTGGTGAACGACCGTCAGGCGTCGATCGTGGTCGATCAGTCGCTCCAGGCGCCCACGTTCCCCGTCAGCTTGAAGATCAAGGGCGTGCCCGGCAACCCCTACACGAAGTGGGACTTCGAGGTCGCGCACGAGAAGTTCATGACGCCCTCGTTCGTCGCCGTCGCCCTGGGTTCGGCGATGCAGGCCGTCGCTGCCGAGAACCAGGATGTCAGCTGGAACGCGACCAGCAAGCTCAAGATCAAGGGCTACGGAGAGATCGAGCTGGAAGACTTCGGGGTCTCCGTGGGCGGCTCGCCCTCGCCGCGTGATTTCATCGGCTCGAACCTGGTCCGCGCCATCGGCGCCATCATGAACAACCCCTGGGAGTATGCCTTCATCGACGGCGTCTCGATGGAGATCGAGTTCCGCTTCGCGCGGGAGATCTACATGCTGAAGGGCACCGAGCTGCTGGACCCCGAGGTCGACGCCGGGCAATCCGCACGGATTCGACTCACGTTGATGCCCTGGGCTGGCAAGGAGATCACCCGCGTGATCAAGGTGCCGCTGCCGAAGGACCTGGCGGGGCAGACGGTCAGCCTGAGCCTCTCCCCGGGCTACACGCACTACAAGATCAAGGCACCACCGAACAACCTCGGTGAGCTGATCAAGAACTTCGAAGACCCGATCTATCCGCCCAAGTCGCTGATCGTGAGCTACAGCGCGAAGACCGGGGGCGTCGCCTACAAGGGCATGATTGCCGAAGACCTGCCTCCCGGCGCGATGGACATGATCCGGCCCACCCAGTCGAGCGTCGCTCCATCCTCGTTCTCGCCCATGGTGCGTCAGGTCGTCCCGCTCCCGCTGTTCATGGTGGGAGGCGATCGCGTCCAGGTGAAGGTTCGTCCCGTGATTCGCTGACCCCGCAGCGCTCGTTTCCGTTCTCACCCACAGCACTCTCAGCATCGAACCTAGACAACTCACAGAGGCCGTGTGCCTCGGCAAACTGGCTCGACTACTCGCTCGTCTAGAAATTCTCATGTCAAAACTACGCCTCGCTTCACGTTTCGCCCACGCCGCTGGGTTGGTCGCCTCTGGTCTGCTGCTCTCCGCGTTGTTTCCCTCCACCGCTTCCGCGGTTGGCACTCGTACCTTCGACCTCGGCACGAAGTCGGATTTCGAGGGGGGAGACCTCAAGGGGGTCGCCATCGATTCCGCGGGGCGCGTTCGCGCTGGCCTCAATCTGGGCAAGATCGGCATCGAGGGCGCTGACACGGTCTGGAGCTCGCTGGTCCAGAAGGACGGCACGCTGCTGCTCGGAACTGGCAACGAGGGCAAGCTGATCGCGCTGAAGGGCGCGAAGACCACGGTGCTCGCCGAGACCAAGACCCTTGCCATCACCTCGATGGTCGAGGCCTGGGGCGGCGCGGTGATCCTCGGCACCCTGCCCGGCGGCGAAGTGAAGAAGTGGGAGCGCGGCAAGCTCACCACCCTGGCCAAGCTCCCGAACGCCAAGCACATCTGGGCGCTGGCGTACGACGAGAAGGCGCGCGTCGTGTATGCAGCGACCGGCCCCGAGGGCAAGGTCTACCGCATCACCCAGCAGGGTCAGGCTCAGGTCTTCATGAGCTCTGACGAGAAGCACCTGATGAGCGTCGCCGTGTCTCCGGACGGAAAGGTGTACGTCGGCGGTGGTGAGAAGGGGAAGCTGTACGAGGTCGAAGGCGGCAACAAGGCGCCCAAGGTCGTGTACGACTTCGCAGCCACCGAGGTGCGCGGCATCGCGTTCGGGGCGGGGGGCCTGGTTTATGCCATCGCCAACGAGATCTCGGCCGGTAGCTACGCGTCGTTCTCTTCAGGGCTCAGCGTCCAGGGACCCGTCCCGACGCCACCGACGACGCGCGGCAAGGGCATGCTGTACGTCTTCGACAAGGATGGAGCTCCAGAGAAGCTGTTCGAGGACTCCTCGGAGCACTTCGTGACGCTGACCGTCGGTGACGATGGCAAGCCGTACGTCGGTAGCGGCGCCGAAGGCAAGATCCACACGGTGGACGACGCGCACAACTCGGTGCTGATCGCCGATGTGGAGGAGCGCCAAGTCTCGCAGCTCATCATGAGCGGCAAGAACAAGTACGTGATCGCAAGCGATCCCGTCGTCGTTCACCCGGTGCGAGGTGTGGGCGGTCCTGACGCCGTGTGGACCAGCAAAGTACTCGACGCCAACCTGCGAGCCACCTTCGGCCGCATGACGTGGGAGTCCGACGGCACCCTGGAGTTCAGCACGCGTACCGGAAACACGAAGGAGCCGGACGACTCCTGGAGCCCGTGGAGCGCTGGCATGACGGCTCCTGGGGACATCAAGAGTCCTGCTGGTCGCTTCGTTCAGGTTCGAGCGCGCTGGTCGAAAGACCCGAAGGCGGAGCTCACCGAGGTCACGCTGCCGTTCATCACGGACAACCTGAAAGCGGTCGTCACCAACATCGACGTAAAGGTGAAGAGCAACACCAACCCCGGGATGCAGTCCTCTGGTGGTCCGGTGTCTGCGAAGCCGAGCACGAAGGTCAACCTGACCTGGCGTGTCGACAACCCCGACAACGACATCCTCGACTATCACCTCGAGTATCGCCTCGTCGGCACGACCACGTATTACCCGCTGGAAAAGCCAAATGAGAAGGTCACCGCGACCAGCTACTCGTGGGAAACTGGTGATCTGCCCGAGGGCAAGTACCGCGTGCGCGTCACCGCGAGCGACTCGCCCAGCAACACGCCGTCACGTGTGAAGCGTCACCGCCTCGAGAGCAACGTGATCATCGTCGACAACACCCCACCCGCCATCAAGGGACTGAAGGCAAACGGACGACGCATCAGCGGCACGGCCGTGGACGGGGTCGGTCCGATCCAGCGCATCGAGATCTCCGTGGCCGGCACTGACGAGTGGTTCCCCTTCGATCCCAAGGATGGAATCTACGACGAAGCCAAGGAGGAGTTCGACGCGGACGTGGCGCCCATCGCTGGGAAGGGTCCGGTCATGCTGAGCGTGCGCGTGTACGACAGCGCAGCGAACACCGTGGTGATGAACGTCGCGCTCAAGTAGGCGCGCGAAGCGCAGCGGTTGCTGCGGGTTTGGCTCAAGAGACCGCGACAGCGCTGCCAGAGTCCGGGGCCGCGAAGGCGGATGCAAAGGCGCGAACGCCCGGGATTCTCATGCAGTGGGTTCGCCTTGGCACGAGGCGTGCTGTATATCTGGGTGATGTCGGCTTGAGGGCCGGCGCTTGGACATGACCCACTTAGCCTCGGATACGCCGCCCCCAAGCCGCTGGATCGGTCGACTCAGCGTGATGGGCCTGTTCTTCATCGCGCTCGGCGCGAGCTGCTCGGCCCAGGAAGACTCGTCCTCGGGGGGCTCGGCCGCCTACGGCGGCAGCGGTGCGTTCGGGGGCAACGGGGGGGATCCGGGAGACGGCTCTGCCCTCGATGTGCCCCAGACCGACAGCGGCGGCAGCGGCGGCTCCAGCGGCGTCTCGGCGTGTGGAGCGGGTGACTGTCAGCCTGACGACCCGTTGTCCTGCAAGGACTGGGTGGCTCCCGGCGGCGGCGGCGGGACGGGGGGAGCGGCGGGCGCCTCGAGCGGCGCTGCAGGCACGGGCGGGACTGCTGGCGCGTCTGGGGACGCGGGAGCAACCGGTGGTGCAGCGAACGCGGCCGGCACGGCCGGAACGAATGGTGCAGCCGGGGGGGCCTCGGCGAAGGGGCTTCCTCCCGGCGAGACGCCGGTGTTCGCCTGCCATATCCGCCGGGAAGCGACGAGCAGCTTGGTTCGCCGCTGTGAGGTCGCCGGGAGCAAGGCGAGCGGCGAGCCTTGTACGTCTTCTGGCGACTGCCTCCCCGGCCTGGGTTGTGTGGGCGAGGAGAACGTAGGGCGCTGCCGACCGTTCTGTTGTGACACCGAGACCAGCTGCGACGACGACAGCTTCTGCGCTGCTCGCCCCTTGCGAGATGACGCAGACCCCACGCTTGGTCAGCTCAGCGTTCCGGTGTGTGCGCCGGCCGACAACTGCAGCCTTGGGGAGCCCTATCCGTGCGACGACACGGACCCAAACGCTGGCTGCGTGTGCAAGGAGGGCACGGCCTGCACGGTGGTTCGCGCCGATGGCACGACTTCCTGCGTTCCTCCAGGAACCGGGACCGCTGGGCAGGAGTGCCCCTGTGCCGCCGGCCACATCTGTTCTCAGGCGTCGGGGCGCTGTGTGCGCATCTGCAAGCTTGGCGCTGCCGACTCCGAGTGCGGTACTGGGCGTTGCCAGGCGCCTGCGAACTTCCCCGAAGGTTTCGGGGTCTGCGTCGCCTCGGACGTCGACGCGGGCGACTGAGCCTCAGCCGTCGGTAGCGGGCGGTGCGTCGACGGTGGCCGACTCCGCAGGCGCCAAGCTCGGGCCGCGCACCCCTTCCAGCTGAGCGTTGACCTCGGCCCCGAGCAGCAGGGCGGCGCAACACAACCAGAGCCACAGCATCAATACCGCGACCGTCGCCAGGCTGCCGTAGAACAGCGTGAAGCGGGACAGCTGGTTGACATAGGCCGCGAAACCCCAGGAGGCGAGGGCGCCGAGGCACACCGTGGTCGCGGCACCGGGCCACACCCGGCGTCTCACGCCCGGGCGCTTGACCGCGACGCGAAAGAAGGCGGCGGTGAACGCCGTCATGCCGACGAACGTCACCAGGCTCACGACGGCTCGCGCCAGCTCCAGATCCGCCGTCTCGTTCTCCAGCGTCGCGTGAAGGATCGCGACTGGGCCGCCCGCGATCGCCACAGCCAGCCAGGCGATCAGCGGCACTGCGGCCACGACCACCGCTGCGCACCCCAGGCTCAGCAGGCGCTTGGTCCACCAGGGGCGTCTCTCCGCCTTCAAGGCGTTCTCGAAGACATTCATTACCGTATGGAAAGCGCCGCTGGTTAGCCAGAGCGCGCCGACGGACGCAAGCGGCGCCACGGCCGCGCTGTCGGCGTAGCGCCCGAGCTGCTGACTGAGGACGTTCTGGACGTCCGTGGGCGTCCACTCGAGCAGCAGCGTGGCGCTCTCGAGCGCCTCGGGTCGCTGCCGCACCAGCAAGCCGAGCGCCCAGCCCGCGAGAGCCAGCAGCGGGATCATCGCCAGGAACAGGTCGAACGCCATGGCGCCAGCGACCCGACCGGCGTGGTGTTCCAGCATCGCCAGGTACAGGGAGCGCACCCAGCGCCGAATGCGGCCCGCCGAGAAGAAGCGGTCGACTCGGCCCAGAGCCTCTTCGCGGGCTCGGTTCAGGCTGGTCTGGGCGGGAGTCGGCATTGGCTAGGAAGATCCGAGCTTTCGCTCGGCAGCGAATCATCGCATACGTATCGCCGTGAAGACGCACCAGCAAATCGTGGAGATTTCGACTTCTGGCGTGGGGTTTCAGGACATCACCCCACAGGTCGCACAGGTGGTTCGGGCAGCTCGGGTCACGACGGGGCTGTGTACGGTCTTCGTACGCCACACCTCAGCGAGTCTGGTGATCCAGGAGAACGCCGACCCAGCGGTCCTGCGAGATCTCGAGCGCTGGATGGCAGATCTCGTGCCCCGCGATAGGCGCTGGGAGCACGACGACGAGGGTCCCGACGACATGCCGGCGCACGTGCGGGGCGCCATCACGAAGACGAGCGAGACCATTCCGGTGATGTCCGGGAGGCTCGGTCTCGGTACCTGGCAGGCGGTCTACCTTTGGGAGCACCGCGATCGTCCCCACAGCCGCCAGCTGGTCGTACACGTCCACGGCGACTGAGCCATTCGCCTTCGCCAATGCGAGCGCGAACTCCGTCGCCGTACGGAACCAACACGGGGTGTGTGACCTCGCGTTGGACCGGGTGTGCCGCCCGCACCACCCAGGGTGTGCCGGCTCCGCACGCTCGCTCACCCGGCTAGGGTCGAAGACGCGCGGCGCCCGGGGGGACTCGCGCTGTCTGCTGCGGCTGCGAAGCCAGCTTCGCTGGCCTGCCGTGCGTGTTCGCGGCGGGGGCGCTTCGTGAGGTCGAGCAATCGCTTCCCGCGTGCCCGAGGGCTGCTGGCATGAGCCTTGCGAAGGTGTCTCCAGGGCCACGTTGGCCCAACCGTATCCTTGAGGATATGACTTGAGCACGAGCCTCCCAGCGCCTGGCGGGGGAGCGAGCGAGCTTGGAGACGATCGATGCAGGAGAACATTGCGGCGAGACTTCTGGAAGAGCATCGCGACTATGCGCTGGCGGAACCGCTCGTGGACATCGAGGGGCTGTCCAGTGCACGCGTGTGTCGTTTCCTGAACGACCTGGTGCGCAACATGGGCGACGACGAGCACTACCTGGAAGTCGGCACCTGGAAGGGGCGGACTCTACTGTCTGCGGCGATCGACAACCCTGGCCGCACCTGCTTTGCGTGCGACAAGTTTCGCCTGGTTGGACGCTTCACGGGGCTCGGCTGTCTGGCCAGGCAGGCGCTGTATCGGAACATCGAGCGCTATCGCGAGCGCAGCGCCCGCGTCGTCTTTCACCACACGACCAGTGCACGGCTGTTCCGCGAACGGCGCGTGCCACCGCCCATCGGCGTCTACTTCTACGACGGGGATCACTCCTTCGCTGGCACCTACCACGGCATCACCTCGGTGGAGCCGATCCTCGCGGCGCGCGCGGTGCTTCTGGTCGACGACTGGAACGACAGAGTCATCCGTGCGGCAACTCGGGAGGCGCTTCGCGCGGGGCCGCTGCGGGTTCTCTGGGATCGCGAACTGGAAGGAGACCACTCGGAGCAGGGTTGGTGGAACGGCCTCGGTGTGTTCTACGTCGAGCGCCGTGACGCCGAAGTCGAGCTGTCGCTGGCCGTCGGGGGGTGAGGACGAGGCGAGACGACGTGGATCGGTGCTAGCAGGTCGTCCCGAAGCTCAGCACGTACTGGTACGGCAGGCTCTTCAGCTCGCCGCAGAGCTGAAAGCCCGCGGCCTCGAGCTCGGTGTGGGCCTGGTCCTGGGAGATCTTGTGCTCGTCGGGTGGACCGACGGGCAGATCCCCGAGACGGAAGTCCACGATCACCAGACGCCCGGTCGGTTTGAGTCGCTTGGCGACGGCTTCGAAGTACGGCACGCGCTCGGAGATGTGGTGGTAGGTGTCCACGACCAACACCAGATCCAGGTCGGAAGGCAGCTTCGCGTCGTCAGGGGAAGCGAGCACGGTCACCACATTGGCGAGCCCGGCCTGCTTCGCTCGCTGAGCCAGGTGTTCGAGGAGCTTCGGTTCGATGTCGACAGCGTAGACCTTGCCCTGCGGAACCCGCTTCGCCAGTCGCACGGAGAAGTAGCCGGTGCCCGCGCCAAGGTCGGCGACCCGTGCGCTCGCGTCGAGCTTCAGAAAGTCGAGCACGCTCTCGGGTCGTTGCCACGCATCGCGCTTCGGATCGTCGAACACCTTCGCCCAGCGCTCCGGGTCCTCGAAGCGGTGATTGGCCGTCGCGGCGTGGTGGCCGTGCTGCGTCCCTTCACCCCGCGGCGAAGGCGGGTGGGGCTCAGCGTGACCATGCGCTGGGTGCTCGGAGGGAGCATGAGCTGGGTGCTCGGAGGGAGCGTGGCCCGGGGGGGGAGCCGACGTTGGTGGCGCGGTCGTCGCCGGGGGCTGTCCAGCGCAGCCGCAGGCAGCTGCAACTGCTCCAAGGGTGACGGCTGCTGCTGTGAGCTTCATGGGATCAGCACCAGCTTGCCGGTGGTTTTGCGGTCCTCGAGATCACGCAGCGCGCGCACGGCCTCGCCGAGCGGGAACGTGGTGGGGGCTTCCGGGGTGATGACCCCTCGCTTGACGAGCTGCATCACCTCGCCGAGGCAGGGCGTCATCAGATCGGGCCGCTTCTGCGCCATCACGGCCAGGTGATACCCGATGACCTCGACGGGCTTGAAGATCAGCGTGGTGTTGTCGATCACCGCCTGCTGGGCAGTGGCAGAGCCGAAGACCACGATGCGGCCGTAGGGTTTTACTGCGCGGAAATTGCGCCCAAAGGTCTCTCCCCCGACCATCTCGAGCACGAGGTCGACTCCCTGGCCCTCCGTGCGGGCCTTCACCTCGGCGACGAAGTCCTGGGTCGAGTAGTTGATCAGTTCGTCGGCGCCGTGGGCTTTCGCGAGCTCGAGCTTCTCCTTGCTCGAAGCGGTGGCGAAGACCTTGGCGCCGAGGTGCTTTGCCAGGGTAGTGGCCGCCAGTCCGACGCCCCCCGCCGCCGCGTGGATCAAGACGGTCTCACCCTCCTCCAGCCGTCCCACCGTGCGCAGACAGCCGTACGCGGTGAGCCACTGAACCGGGAAAGCGGCGCCTTGCTCCATCGTCCAGCCGTTGGGGAGCGGCAGGAGGTTGCCCGCGGGCCAGGCGATGTACTCCGCGAACGCGGACACGCCGTATCCCATGACCCGATCTCCGACCTCCAGGCCGCACCCATCCGTCGTCTCGACGACCTCACCAGCGGCCTCCATGCCGGCAATGTACGGAGGCTTGGGACCACCCGCGTACAGACCTCGAGCCTGCATCACGTCGGCGTAGTTGATGCCAGCGGCCCTCACGCGGATCAGCACCTGCCCAGGCTTGGGTTCAGGGATCGGCTGCGTGTCGACGCGCAGAGCGCTCACCCCAGCCAAGCTCGTCGCGACCACTGCCCGCATCGTCTCTGCCATGCCGGGTTTGGCTTACACCGACGTCAGGGCATGACTCAAGGCGTCTCGAGTGACGCGGCGCAGCGCGCCCTCTCACCGAGCGTCATGCCGCGGCAGCGGCGTCATGGGGCCGCGGGAGGCGCGGACTTCGACTTTGCCGGCTCATCGGCCGCGACCAGATGGTTCGTACCGCTCTTGGTCTCCAGTACGCCATCCAGGCTCTTCACGCCGCCGTCCGGGGTCTCGATGTCGTCGTAGACGTACCACGCTGCTTGGGCGCGATCCGCGTCGAGGTCGAGCAAGAAGAAGCCGCGCTGGGTGACGTTGGAGTACTTGATGTGAGGGTTCTCCGCGAGGGCTCCCTCGACGACGTTGGCGATCGCCGCGGGAAATCCCGGAGAGGTGACCGCCGAGGTGACGAACTCCACGGCGACGGAGCCAGCGCCGGTCTCGGGATCGTAGGCGTCGGGGTTGTTGGGATCGGGGGTGAGGTCGCAACCCCAGCCGCTGTGGATGTCTCCCGTGAGCACCACCACATTGTCGATCTGGTTGTCACTCAGCAGCGACATGAAGCGCTGCTGCGACCCCGGGTAGCCTTGCCACTGATCGTGGTTCACCAGCGTTCCACCTCCCTCGGAGTTGGGAGCGCCAGTCGTCTTGAGAAACGCCATCATCACTTGCTGTCCGACGACGCGCCAGTGAGCTTGGCTCGTCTTCAGCTGATCGTCGAGCCAGGTCTCCTGGTCGTCGCCGAGCAGGCTGCGCCCGGGCTCCTCGACCGGCGCCTCGCCGAGCAGCTTGCCGTCTTGCTCGTCGCGCCCCCAGAGGCGGGTGTCGAGGAAGATCAGGTCGGCAAGATTTCCGTATGAAAAAGAACGGAAGATCTTGCCGTCTTCACCGCCGCGGATCGGCATCCACTCCGTGTAGGCCTTGATGGCCGCAGCCTTGCGCGTGGCCCAGTCGCCCTCGGTCTCCGGATCGTGGTTCTCGGCGCCGTCCTTGTAAGAGTTGTCGGCGGACTCGTGGTCGTCCCAGACGGCGATGAAGGGGTGTTGCTTGTGGACGGCTTGGAGGTCCGGGTCGCGCTTGTACTGCGAGTGGCGCGTCCGGTAGTCCTCGAGCGTGAGGATCTCGTGCTCCGGTTCGTATGCGCGGACGTCTCCGTACTCACCGCTGCCGTACTCGTAGATGTAGTCGCCCAGCTGTAGGACTGCGTCGAGGTCCAGCTCCTGAGCCAGGTCACGATAAGCGTGGAAGTACCCGTGAGCCATCGACGCACAGCTGGTCACGGCGAAGCGCAGGCGCTCGACGTCACCCGTGGGCGCCGTCTTGGTGCGCCCCGCAGGCGAGGTGCGCCCCAGGGACTTGAAGCGGTAGTAGTAGGTCTTGTCTGCGCCGAGTTCGCCGACGTCGACCTTGACGGTGAAGTCCCTCGCGGCGTCCGTGCTCACCGTGCCCACAGCCACGCGGTGCTTGAAGGCCCGGTCGGTGCCGATCTCCCACCAGACCTCCACGGCCGCGTCGAGTTTCTCTGGGGAAACGCGAGTCCAGAGGATGATCGCATCGGGCAGCGGGTCGCCGCTGGCCACGCCGTGCTGGAACAGGGTCTCGGGACCCAGCGGACCGTCGTAGCTGTAGCGATCCAGGTTGTCCTGTTCCTCGCCCGTGTCCTCGCTGCTGCACGCGAGGGGGAGGGTGGCCACGCCGAGGGCGCCAGTGGATCGAAGGAAGCTGCGACGAGAGAGGCTCATGCTGCGCTCCTATCGGCTCAACGTGCGTTCCTGGAGACGAAATTGTAACGGGTTGGTGTCCTGGGCGTTGCGCTGCTCACGCTGGATGACCGCGCTGGGTGCGGCTCACGCTCAGAGGCCCCGGAGCGCCTCCGGTTTCAGCAGGCTCTCGTCGCCGCGAGCGATCACGGCATCCAGGATGCGCAGAACCTCTGCGCGGTCCCGGGGCAGCTCGCTGCGGATCGGCAGGTAGTTGCTGGCGTGGTTCGAGGAGAACCGGCAGCCGGTCAGGCTGGCCTCCGCGACGATGGTGCGCAGCTCCTGCAGCATGCGGAACTTCCCTGGCAGTCTGAACTCGCCTCGCTGCGCGGCGTCGAAGAGCGGCGTGCCGGGCACCAAGGTCGTGGTCAATGCGCCGGCATACGGCGGATCCATCTCGCTCAGCAGCGAAGCCGTGTTCTTTGCGTGTTGCTCCGAGAGTTCCTCACCCCCAACCCCGAGCAGGATCATCACCGAGTGGGTGATGCCGGCGACGCGTAGTTTTTCCGCGGTGCCAATGCACTCGTCTCGAGTGCCGCCCTTGTCGATCAGGCGAAGCACGTCGTCGTCTCCAGACTCGAAGCCGTGATAGACGATGCCGAGACCAGCTTCGCGCAGCGACTGGAGCTCTTCGCTGCTCTTGCGCCCCACGCTGCGCGTGTCGCCGTAGACGCCGACGCGGCGGATCCAGGGCAGCTCGCGAGCGACCGCCTCGAGGATCTGCAGCAGGCGCCTGGTGGGCAGGATGAGCGCGTCTCCGTCGCAAAGGAACAGCTTCTCGAAGCGGGGTCCCAGCGCCTTGGCCTCCTGTATGTCGCGCTCGATGACCTCCCACGGCTTGATCGTGAAGCGCTTGTCTCGATACATGTCGCAGTAGCCGCAGCGGTTGTGGCTGCAGCCCACGCTGACCTGGAGCAGCAAGCTGCGAGCTTCGGAGGGCGGACGGAAGATGCGACCGACGTAGTCCATGGGCGCCGGAGCCTAGCATCTGTGAGGCGCCTGCCCCGTTGGGGGAGCGGATCCTGAGGATCCTGTGGGCGATTCTGGTCCGCCGGAGCTTGCAATCGCCACCGAATGGCCCCAGGAGCCTCTAGTGTCCTGTCTCCGCAGTTCGCTGAAAAACTGCGTTTTCCGGCGGCCCGCGTGCTGATCCGCGCGGATTGAGCGCCCATGCTCGGACAAAACCCCGTGAAAGTGAGGAGGGACGCGCCCGGGAGGCGCATCGAGGGCACAGTGCGAGAGCCAGATCTGGTACGGGTCTGCGCGGGCACGTGGTTCTTGATTGGCAGGGTATTTTTCAACACCCTGCTGGCGGTGAAGCGCGCGCGACTCGACCCTGGAAGGCTGCAGCCGGCGTTCGTGGCTGGGGTGGTGCTGGCGGGACGCATGGAGGGGGCAGGATGACTTGGAGCTTCGCGACGCTGTCGTGGGTCGGCTGGATGCTGGTGGTGCTCAGCGCGTGGTGGCTGCGTTCTCGGCCCTACGCGATTTTCCGTGGGGTAGTGATTGGACTCCACAACTTGATGGCCATCGCGGTGTACTCGCGTCTCCCGGAGCTGCCTGCGCTGCGCTACGTGTTCGTCTATCTGCACGCGATGGTGTTCCTGCAGGCCGTGCTGCTGATCTGGCCGCGCCTGATGCCCTTCGCGTATCGCCTGCTCGTGAGCCTGCCGGCGTCGTGGTTCGCCGCCAGCACGCTGTTCACTTTCCCCTGGGCCATCGCCTTTGCGCTTGGCTGGCACCTGCCAGGTGTGTGGCTGCCCTATTTGGTCGGTGTCTTCGGTCTGGTTCAGTCTCTGCGCACGCGAGAGACCGAGGTGCACATTCGTGCCGGGCGCTTCGGGGCGCTTGCGGCGGACCCTGGACACGAAGAACCAGCTCTTCGAAGAATCCAGGTGGAAAATAAGCGTCTGAGCGGGCGTCCGCTGCGCATCGTGCAGATCACCGACCCTCACCTCGGGCCATTCATGAGCATCGAACGCCTGCGCCGGATCGCGGAGCGAGCCGTCGCTCGCCAGCCGGATCTGGTGCTCTTGACTGGAGACTTCCTGACGATGGAGTCCCAGGGTGATCCGAGCCTGCTCGGCGCAGCACTGGAGCCGCTCGAGGCGCTGAGCGGTCGCGTGTTCGCCTGTCGCGGCAACCACGACCTCGAGGCACCGGGGACTGTCGCGCGCGCCCTGCAGCACGCCGGCGTGGAACTCCTGATCGACGAGGCGACGCTGGTGGAGACCGACGTGGGACCCGTGCAGATCTTGGGTATCGACTACGCGTTCCGGGGCCGCAGGGAGCGGATGCAGGTCACCTGCGCGGCGCACCCCCGAATACCCGGCGCGCTGCGTGTGGTGTTGCTCCACGACCCCGGAGCGTTCGTGCACCTGCCGCCGGGAGAGGCGGATCTGGTCTTGTCTGGCCACACCCACGGCGGCCAGGTCGGCCTGCTCAGCCTCGGCTTGCCTCACACCATGCTCGCCCTGTTCAGCCGCATCCCGGATCACGGTCTATGGGCGCGTGGCCTGGATCGGCTCTACGTGCACCGGGGGACGGGGCACTACGGGTTTCCCCTGCGACTCGGGGTGCCATCGGAGGAGAGCGTCCTCTGTGTGCATCCGCCGGAGGTCGGCTGAGTGTTCGACCTGCGTCGCCCCTCGAGTCGAGCGTGGCTCGAGATCGTGATGGGAGACCTCGACTCTTTCCTCGTGGATCACGCTGCTTGCGAGCGCAAGGCCTCCGCGCTCGGGATGAGCTTCGTCGTTCGCTACCCGGATCGCCACGCCATGCTGGATGATCTGATCGCCTTCTCGCGTGAAGAACTCGAGCATTTCCACGTCATGTATCGAGTGCTACGCGATCGCGGCCTGGTGTTCGCGAACGACTATCGAGACGAGTACGTCGGCGCGCTGCGCAGGCTGGTCAGGACTGGTCGCGAGGAGCGGCTCCTGGACATGCTCGTCGTCGCTGGGCTCGTGGAGGCACGCGGCTGCGAGCGCATGGGACTCGTGCGCGACACATTGCCCGACGGCGAGCTCCAGCGAGTCTATGAAGAGCTCACGCGCGCCGAGGCGCGCCATCACGGACTCTTCTTCCGTCTGGCGCGCCTCTACTTCTCCGAAGCCGCGATCCGGGAGCGCTCGAGCTTCTTGCTTGACCAGGAAGCAGAGATCATCGATGCGCTGCCGCTCTTGCCCCGGCTCCATTGAGCTGCTTCGTCGAGCTCTGGCTGATGCGTCCTGGCGTCAGCGGCTCAGGCAGTAGTCGTAGCGCTGCCAGCAGGCATCGGGCGAGTCGGGCAGGTACTGCAAGCACTGATCGAGCTCCGTCTGGCATGGGTCGACGGGTTCCGCTGGATGGCAGCCGTCCAGCAGCGGCTCGCAGACCTCGGGTGGCTCCCCGGCGTTCAGGCAGTCGAGGAACTCCTGGTCGCAGGGCAGGCCCGGGCAACCACCGTTGCCGCCGGGATCCGCACATCCACCGCCCCAGCCCGAGCCTCCATTGCCATAGCCGCCTTCGCCTGCTCCTCCTCCCCAGCCCGGTTCGGCTGGTCCGCCACCGGTCGCGTATCCGCCTTGACCTGCTCCTCCTCCCCAGCCTGGCTCGGCTGGTCCGCCACCGGTCGCGTATCCGCCTTGACCTGCTCCTCCTCCCCAGCCTGGCTCGGCTGGACCCCCACCGGTCGCGTATCCGCCTTGACCTGCTCCTCCTCCCCAGCCCGGCTCGGCTGGACCCCCACCGGTCGCGTATCCGCCTTCACCTGCTCCTCCTCCCCAGCCCGGCTCGGCTGGCCCGCCACCGGTCGCGTATCCGCCTTCACCCGCTCCTCCTCCCCAGCCCGGCTCGGCTGGTCCGCCACCGCTGCACGCCCCATCGGGACCTCCACCGCTCGCGTAGCCGCCTCCAGCAGAGTCTCCAGCGTATCCGGGGCTGCCTCCGCTGGCCTGGCCTCCGCCGTAGCCCGCTTCGTCAGGCGCCTCGCTGCCGCCTTCGGAGCGCTGCCCCGAGCCCCCCGTGTCTTCGTCCAGCTGGCTACAGCCCACCGCGAACAGCACCATCACACCCATCGCAAGTCGTCGCATACACCTCTCCCACCGGGCTTCTGAGTGAAGCCAATCAATGCGTCGAAGACGCCAGTACAAAGTTGCCGCGCGGAATAATCCGCGCGCTCGGAGCCATCCGAAGCTCAGTCAGCGAAGCCGCTACCAGAGTTCGATGTGTTGTGTTCCCGGCCCACGGGAAGTGATCACACCGAGGTGCTCACGTTTTCGGTCCCGTCAGTGCGACGGTGCGGTCTGCGGCTGGCTCGCTCTCAGTGGACTCTCGCCTCGACGCCCGCGTACAGCGCGACCTCGTCGTCATCCCAGCGCAGAGCCAGCACGTCCCGGGTGTCCGCGCTGCCCGCGACCTCGGACGAAGAGGTGGTCAAGATCCACTGCACCCCCGGCAGCGCCGCGCGCAGCGCGGGCAGCAGACGACCCTGCGTGCTCCGGTCCTGGTGCAGGTCGACGTCATCGATACACACGACGCCTTCGCTCACCCGAGGATCACAACCGGGGTATGCGGCCCACAGCGCGCGGGTCGGCAACGCCGCGAACGCCACGAGATGTCGAGCTTGATTCGGCAGCGCATCGAAGGCCAGACGCTGGCCCGTGGGCGATGAGAACAGTGGCTCGAAGCTCAGCGGGTCCAGGCCGTGGTAGACGTGGCCCGTGAGGCTGACCAGCGTGTTGACCGCGGTGCGCATCGCAGCGCCGAGGATCTCCAGCTTGGGTGTGGCGACTCGCGCGCCGCTGCTGGTGCGCTGCAGCGCGGCGCCGATCTCGGCGTAGGCGAGCGCCTGCTTGGTCTCACGTGAGAGATCGCTGCGCGTGGCGTCATCCAGGCTGTGGGGTGCGCGCACGTCGTACCGCGCAAGGCCACGAGCGGGCGAGGTGAGCATCAGCGGTTGACGGGAGAACCAGCGGGTGCTGGCGAACGCCAGGAAGACGAACCCGCGGTCCTTGGCCAGCTTGTCGAACAGCGCCTGCTCTCGTCGCCGCAGCAGCTCGGATTCCGGCTCCGCCAAGACTGCCGCGCCAGGAGAGGCGATGCGCAGCGCGTGAGGGCGCTCGGGATCGTCGTCGCCGAGACGCCAGTCAGCGTTTGCCCACGGTAATTCATCGCTGCCACGCGGGTGGCCTGCAGCGCTCTTCGGCTGCGCGACGGCGTAGCCGGGTCGCGTCGACCCAATGGCGTGGATCACGGTGGTCTTGCCCACGCCGGAAGCGCCGTAGAGCACGGTCAGCATGCGCGGTTCACCGCCATCGTCCACGAACGGCAAGACGATGTCGCGGAAGGGCATCAGCCCCGCGATTCGCAACCCGAGCAAGTGCATGCGCGCCGAGTCTAGCAGACCCCGGGCGCGCGCCGAACGCTCAGGCCGCCCGCAGCTTTCCGCTGAGCTTCAGCTCGATCCGATCGCTCACGACCATCAAGCCAAGCGGGGCCTTGACCTTGGGGACGCCCAGCTCATTCAGGGAAGCCTCGCCCTTGCCCGTCAGCTCCAGCACGTCGCCCTTCGGGGTGGCGCTGAGGCTCAGACGCAGCGTCGCCTGGGTCCCCTCCACCTCCGCCAGGACCAGCGCCTCGGGTCCCCGGCGCTCGGCCTTGAGCTTCAAGCGGATGTGGGTCCCGAACGCGTCCCTGAGCTTGTCTCGGCTCTTCTCCCCGATCTGGCGCGCATCGGAGCTGCTCAGGTCGGCGGGGCGCCTCGACTTGTTGCGGTAAAGAGCGTGAGCGACGAACGCCGCGACGGGGATCTCGACGCTGCCGCTCAGGGACTCGGGCGAGGTCGGGTCGACGTCCGCGGAGACGTTCAGCTCCGTGCAGCGGACACTCACGTCGTACGCCATGCGCGCCCCGATGCCTTCGCTGAACGTGTCGACGATCAGCTCCAAGTCGCCGGGGCCGGCTTCATAGTGCGCCATAGGTCGCCATTGCAGCCGCTGGGCTCGTTGGTAGCAAGCGCCTTTTGCCAACGGGGTGGCAGGAGGGCGCCGCGAGGCAGGCTCCCGTGCTGGATCTGGCCCGCCTCGAGCGCCATGCTGCACTCGATGCGCCAGCGCGACCTGCGATCCGACGCTCTGCAGCTGTTTCACCCCGCGGTGCAGAGCTGGTTTGCTGGCGCCTTGGGGGAGCCCAGCGCACCCCAGGTCGCCGGCTGGCCGCTGATCGCCTCCCGAGAGCACACGTTGATCGCCGCCCCGACTGGGTCTGGCAAGACCCTGGCGGCGTTCCTGTCCGCCCTCAATGAGCTGATCGAGCTAGGCCTCGAATCGGAGCTCGAAGAGCGCTGCTACGTGCTCTACGTCTCGCCGCTCAAGGCGCTGAGCAACGACGTGGAGAAGAACCTTCAGGTTCCTCTGGATGGAATCCGCGCGGAATTAAAGTCGAGAGGTCTGCCCGATGTCGCGCTGCGGGTGAGTGTGCGCACCGGCGACACCGCGACCAGCGAGCGTGCGCGCATGCTCAAGAAGCCTCCACACGTGCTGGTGACCACGCCGGAGTCGCTCTACATCCTGCTCACCAGCAAGGGTGGGCGCGAGCTCTTGAAGGGCG
This sequence comes from Polyangiaceae bacterium, assembly GCA_041389745.1. GTDB lineage: Bacteria > Myxococcota_A > Polyangia > Polyangiales > Polyangiaceae > JAHBVY01. The sequence goes on along the minus strand of JAWKRF010000013.1, from coordinate 219,683 downwards.
TGCGCACGTTGATCGTCGATGAGATCCACGCCCTGGTCCGGGACAAGCGGGGGAGCCACCTGGCGCTGAGCGTGGAGCGCCTGGAGGCCCTGGCCCCAGGGTTCGTGCGCATCGGGCTGTCGGCGACTCAGAAGCCCATCGAACGCGTCGCCGAGTTCTTGGGGGGGGAGGAGAGCTGCGGCCGCCCCCGAGCGGTCAACATCGTCGACACCGGACACAAGCGTCACCTGGACCTGGCGATCGAGGTCCCCCCGAGTCCGCTCGAAGCGGTCATGGCGGGCGAGGTGTGGGAGGAGATCTACGACCGCGTCGCCGAGTTGATCCGCGAGCACAGGACGACGCTCGTCTTCGTCAACACCCGGCGCGTCGCCGAGCGCGTGACCCGTCACCTGGCGACGCGCCTGGGCGACGACAAGGTCACGTCGCATCATGGCTCGCTGTCTCGTGAACAGCGTTTTCGTGCGGAACAGCGGCTGAAATCCGGGGAGCTCTCCGCGCTGGTGGCGACGGCGAGCCTCGAGCTGGGGATCGACGTCGGCGCGGTCGAGCTGGTGTGTCAGCTGGGCTCGACCCGCAGCATCGCCACGCTGCTCCAGCGCGTGGGGCGAGCCGGTCACAGCCTCGGCGGCGTGCCCAAGGGTCGTGTGTTTCCCCTGTCTCGCGACGAGCTGGTCGAACAGGTCGCGCTGCTCCAGGCCTTCGAGCGCGGCGAGCTGGATCGAGTTCAGATCCCGGTTGCGCCCCTGGACATCCTCGCTCAGCAGCTGGTCGCTGCGGTCGCGGCAGAGGAGGAATGGCAGACCGATGCGCTGTTCGAGCTCGTCCGTCGGGCTCATCCGTACCGCGATCTCCCCCGGGCGAGCTTCGATGCGATCGTGGAGATGCTCGCCGATGGCTTCACGACCCGTCGAGGGCGCCGTGGAGCCCATCTACACTACGATCGGGTCGGCGAGTCGCTGAAGCCGCGCCGCGGCGCCCGCCTCACCGCGATGACCAACGGAGGCGCCATCCCCGACACCTTCGACTACGAGGTGGTGGCCGATCCCGGAGGCTATTTCGTCGGCACCATCAACGAAGACTTCGCCATCGAGAGCATGGCGGGAGACATTTTTCAGTTGGGAAATGCCTCCTGGCGCATCGTCAAGGTGGAGCCGGGGAGAGTGCGCGTCGAGGACGCCAGGGGCCTGCCACCGAGCATCCCGTTCTGGCTGGGCGAGGCACCCGCCCGCACGGATGAGCTGTCGGCTGCCGTGAGCCGGCTGCGGATGGGGCTCGATGAGGAGTTGAACCGGCTCGGTGCGCCGCCAACCGCCGCGGAGCTGGACGCGCTGGCCGAGAGCCACAGCAGCCCATCGGTACCCAGGGCGGCGGCGACCCAGTTCGTCGAGTACCTGGCGGCGGCTCACCAGGCGCTTGGCTGCTTGCCCAGCCAGGACACGCTGGTCTTGGAGCGCTTCTTCGACGAGAGCGGTGGGATGCAGCTCGTGCTCCACGCGCCATTCGGGGGCCGCGTCAACCGCGCCTGGGGGCTCAGCCTGCGCAAGCGCTTCTGTCAGCGCTTCAACTTCGAGCTGCAGGCAGCCGCCACGGAGGACGCCCTGATCCTCTCCCTCGGCCCCACGCATTCATTCCCTCTCGAGGAGGTGTTTCGCTACCTGCACCCGAACACGGTGCGCCCGTTGCTCGTCCAGGCCCTGCTCGTCGCACCCATGTTCGAGACGCGCTGGCGCTGGAACGCCAGCCGGTCCCTGGCCATTCCGCGTTTCCGCGGGGGATCAAGAGTGCCGCCAAGGCTACAGCGCATGAACGCCGCAGATCTGCTGACGCTGGTCTTCCCAGACCAGGTAGCCTGTCAGGAGAACCTCGCTGGTCCTCGAGAGGTGCCGGAGCATCCGCTGGTCGAGCAAACCGTCAACGACTGTCTGGTCGAGGCAATGGATGTCCAGGCGTTCGAGGCGATCCTGGCAGAGGTGGTCGCTGGGCGAAAGCGCTTGGTCGCCCGTGACCTCACCGAGCCTTCCCCCTTGTCGCTCGAGATCTTGAGCGCGCGGCCATACGCATTCCTCGACGACGCTCCGCTGGAGGAGCGCCGTACGCAGGCCGTCTCAGCCAGGCGCTGGCTCTCGCCGTCCCAGGCCAGCGAGCTCGGCGCGCTGGACCCTGAGGCCATCGCGAGGGTGCAGGATGAAGCCTGGCCGACGGTCCGCGATGTCGATGAACTCGCGGACGCACTGCAGACGCTGGGAGTCGTGCGCGAACGCAGCGCCGACGAGCTCGGGTGGCTCGATGGACTAGCGGAGCTGTCCAAACACGGCCGGGTGACTCGCCTGGCTCTGCCGGACGGACAGGCGGTCTGGGCGGGAGTCGAGCGACTGGTCGAGCTGCGCGAGCTGTACGTGGGCGCCTCGGAGTCCCCCGCGCTCCAGGTGCCCAGCAAGCTGGTGCCTCGAGCGAGGCGCGCGCCGGAGCAGATCCTCGTGGAGCTGGTGCGTGGTCAGGTCGAGTCCCGTGGTCCGGTGGGCGCCGCCGCGCTCGCGGCGGAGCTGGCCCTGGGTGCTGGGGACGTGGAGGTCGCGCTCGCCAGCCTGGAGACCGAAGGCTTCGTGCTACGTGGGCTGTTCTCTGGCGCGGCGGCGCCGGGCGCAGTCGAGTGGTGTGAGCGTGGCCTGCTCGCGCGCATTCATCGCTATACCCTCGCGCGCCTGCGCCGGGAGATCGAGCCGGTCCAGCAGACCGACTTCATGCGCTTCTTGCTGCGGTGGCAGCGCGTGGAGCCAGGGCAGCAAGGCTCTGGGCCCGACGCGCTGGCACAGGTGCTGGATCAACTCGAGGGGTTCGAAGCTCCGGCGGCTGCATGGGAGCAGGAGATCTTGCCAGCGCGGATCGCCGACTACGACCCAGCCTGGCTCGACCTGCTGTGTCTCTCGGGGCGGGTCACCTGGCTCCGTCGCACCCCGCCCAGTGCGAGTGGTCGTCGCGCCAAAGCAGCGCCGGTGCGGTCGACTCCCGTGGCCCTGGTGAGCCGATCGAACCTCGCCATCTGGTGTGCACCAGTGGCCAGCGCCAGCGCTTCCGTGGAGGTGTCGACGCTGTCTCCCGCCGCGAGTCGGGTGCGCGAGGTCCTGCAGACTTCCGGTGCCTGTTTCTTCGTGGATCTGATGACCCGCACCGGACTCCTGCGCACCCAGGTGGAGGAGGGTCTCGCCGAGCTGGTCGCGCTCGGACTCGCGAACAGCGACAGCTTCGCTGGTCTGCGCGCGCTCATCGTGCCCACCGCGCAGCGCGGGCAGACGCATCGTCGCCATGGGCGCCGCTCGGGGCAAGGGATGGAGCTCGGAGGTAGGTGGTCCCTGTTCGACGTCGGCGCGTATGACCTCGAGCGAGGAGACCCAGGCGCCGATTCAGCCGCGAGAGCCGATGCCGCGGGGAATCAGGTCGAGCAGATCGCGCGACGCTTGCTCGTGCGCTGGGGCGTGCTGTTCCGCCGCTTGCTGGAGCGCGAGTCCGGGATCCCGCCGTGGCGCGAACTCGTCCGCGTGCTGCGCCGCCTGGAGGCCCGCGGCGAGATTCGAGGTGGGCGCTTCGTCGCCGGGTTCTCCGGGGAGCAGTACGCCCTGCCCGAGGCCGTCAGTCAGCTGCGAGCGCTGAGGCGGGAGGACGGCGACCCGGGGCTGGTCTCGATCAGCGCCGCGGATCCCCTCAACCTGCGAGGCGTGACGCTGGCCGGCGAGCGAGTACCTGCACTTCTCACTAACCGCGTGTGTTTCCGCGGCGGCGAAGTGGTCGGGACCAAGCAAGGCCGGGCGATCCAGGTCGCGGAGACGGACCAGAGCTGGGTCGTGCGTCAGGTCTTGGTGCGCACGGCGAGCCTGTCCCGGCGCGATTCGGGGGGAAGCTGGCGCGGGAACCGCTCGAGCCCGACTCACTGACCATTGACTATTCGGCGCGATGGTTCGACACACCCCGGTGGCTGCATGTCATCCGAGCTACCCGACCGTGGAGAGAGCGATCAGTCCGAGTATTCAATCGGAGTGACCTCGCGCCTTACTGGCATCACGCCAGACAAGCTGCGGATCTGGGAGCGGCGCTACGGATTCCCGGTGCCGAGTCGGACAGCGGGTGGGGCTCGCGTTTACTCCGATGCGGACGTGAACCGCCTGGTGCTGATCCGTCGCGCGATGGATGCGGGGGCGAGGGCGGGCGAAGCGGTCCAGATGAGCGAGCCCGAGCTCAAGTCCCTGCTGCAGCGCAGCGCCGGAGGACCTCGGGCCAGCGTGGCGAAGCTACCTCCTCCCGAGCTGGAGACCGTCCTGCGACGCCTCAAGCTGGAGGACGTGGATTTCGTGCGAGATGCGCTCGCGGACGCAGCCGAGAGCCTCGGTCCCGAGCGATTCGCCGTCGAGTACGCGGCTCCGCTGATTGAACGAGTGGGCGGGCTGTGGGAAGCGGGAGAGCTCGCCGTGCGCCACGAACACCTCTTCAGCCAGGCGCTGAGTTCGCGCTGTCGGCAGCTGCTGTTCGACACGGAGCCCGATAGCGGTCCAGTGCTCCTGCTGGCGACCCTGCCTGACGAGCAACATGGCCTGGGCTTGGAGCTGGTGAGTCTGATCGCCGCGAGCCACGGCGTGCGCCCCAGAATGATCGGAGTGAACACGCCTCTGGACGACATCGTCGAAGCGGCGGCTGGCATGCGCGCCCACGCGGTTGGTCTGTCGGTCGCGCTCGGCTACGACGTCGAACGGGCGCGCGCCTCGATCCACCAGCTGCTCGAGCGCCTGCCCCGCTTCAGTGCGCTGTGGGTTGGGGGTGCTCAAGCGTCCGAGCTGCGCTTCGACGACTCGCGCTACGCCGTGGTGACCGACCTGAAGTCGCTGACCGCGCTCCTGGACGTGCTGCGCCTCCAGCACGGGTGAAGTCCTCAACGGGGGACCTCACAGCCGGACGCCTCTGCAGCCCGAGCAGGGCCGCCTGAGTGCGGGCCGCCTGAGTGCGGGCCGCCCGAGTAGTCCAGATTGACTGCGTGCGGCCCGATCCGCTGGTCGCGCCTGCCCGCATGAGCGCTCGGAGCTTGCCTCAATTGTCCAGCTTTTGTCCATGTGTCGCAGGTGGGCGGTTGGCGTCGAAAAGATGGATTAATCAGTGATTCTCGATTGTTAGGGAACTTTCACAAGCCCTCGACACAGATTGGACAAATATTAGACAAAACCATCTGTCTGGCATTGACAAAGTTTTGTCCTGGACAATGATCCGGAGTGCACCAACCGCAAACCGAGTCGTCCACCAGGAGCCACGTCATGTTTCGAGACCCTGTCGTCAGTCGCTACGACGCCCTTGCTGCTTCGTTCCCCAGCCTCTCCCGAGAGGCAGAACTCGAGCTGGCCTGGGCTTGGAAGAACCACCGTGACCCGATGGCCCGCGAGCGCCTGATTGGATCGCAGCTGCGCGCCGTGACCGCGATCGCTCGCAAGCTGCGCGCCTATGGCGTGCCGCTGGCGGACCTGATGGCAGAAGGCAACGTCGGCCTGTTGCAGGCGCTCGACAAGTTCGAGCCCGAGCTCGGGTACCGCTTCGGTACCTATGCCGCGTTCTGGATCCGCGCCCGCATGATCAACCACGTGCTCGCGACGTGGAGCATCGTGCAGACGCGCAGCGGGGTGATGCGTAGCCGCATGTTCTTCAAGCTGCGTCGGGAGCGCGCGCGGCTCCAGGCCAAGCTGGGTGATCCGGAGCTCGTCAAACAGGAGCTGGCAAAGCAGTTCGACCTCAGCGACGACAACGTTCAGGCCATGCTCCAGCGCCTGGACTCGGGTGATGTGTCCCTCGACCGCAGCGTCCGGGAGGACTCGTCGCCGATGATCGAACACCTCGAGGGTGATCTGGAGTGCCAGGAGTCGTCGCTCATGCGTCGTCAGCGCCAGGACCTGGTGCGTGACATCGTCGAGCGCGCACTCCAGCAGCTCGACGCGCGAGAGCGTCGCATCGTGCGCGAGCGGTTGATGGCGGAGGACGGCGAGGCGCTCAGCCTGGCAGAGCTCGGCCGACGCATGGGGATCAGCCGAGAGCGCGCCCGGCAGCTCGAGAGCCGTGCCCGCAAGAAGCTGGCGCAGACGTTGGGCGGGCAGGCGCAGTACGTCGCCGCCGCCTGAAGTCCCGGACCTGGTGCTCGACGGGTTGGGGGTGAGGAGCTGCGTCGTGCCTCACCCCCGAGAAATTCCAGGGCCGATTCAACCCATGCGATGTTCGATCTCCGGTTCCGCCTGGAAAAAGCGATTGCGATCGGGATCGTTGAACGCCTGGTAGTCGATCAGCCAGGGCGTGATCTCGCTGGCGCCGTTCTTCAGGCGAAGGGTCATCGCCTTGGGGGTCACCGAGCGATAGCTGCTCTCCTTGGGCAAGTCGTGGTTGTCGTGACCACCCGCGGAGAAGAGCGAGATGAGTAGCTGGTTCTCGTCGTCGTAGATGCGCTTGAAGCCTTCGTCGAACTTCTCGTGGCCGCGCACCAGCGTGTGACAGCCCATGCGCTGCAGGAAGGCCTGACACTGCAGGCGACCGAAGGGGAAGCGAGCCGACTGCTCCTGGAGCGAGGCGGGGATCACGTCGGCGCTCGACGGATCGCTCCACATCATCTGGAAGCGGATGTCCCAGTCGTTGAGGCTCGAGAGATCCTGGTACTTCTCCTTGAGCAGCAGGTCCCGCGGGATCCCGCCGTGCACGAACAGGAAGCGATCGAAGAACAGCATGTTGGGCATCGCGTCGAAGAGCTTCATGTAGTGCTGGAAGACCTCGGCGGGGACGTGAGGCTTGAGTGTGTTGATCGCCTCCGCGGGCTTCACCCCGCCGTACACCTTCCCTTGGTGCTCGAAGTAGTACTCGTGGTTGCCACGCAGCACATAGACGTGTTCTGGAGCGGTGGAGAAGACCTGAAGCACCGAGCGCAGCACACCCTGATAGCTGAACATGCCGCGATCGATATAGTCCCCGAGCAACACCAGCACCGGGTAGGTGGAGTTGGCCGGATCCGTACGGTACTTGCCGACCTTGTTGAAGAAGTCGGACTGCATCAGCACGCCCTTGAGGCAGCTGTAACATCCGTGGAGATCGCCCACGACCGTGAGCTCATAGTCCACGTCCTGCTTCGCCGGGTGCACGTACACGTGGCTGTCCAGAAAGGGATCCTGGTTCGCGAACTCCTGAACCTGCTTCCTGCCGGTCAGCTTGTCTTTGCCCCGCGCCCGCTGGTCTTCGAATAGACCGATCACCTTGTCGAGCAACTCCCGGTCGGCCTTGATCTGCTTCAGCAGCTTCCCCGGCTCCTTGCTGTAGTGGTGCTCGAACTGGTCGAAGAACGGGTGGTTGTCCTGCGCGAGCTCTGGCTTGGTGGTCTCGGCGATGTTGACCGGCATGCGGTCTTCTTCGTCTTCGAGCAGCTCCACCTCCAGGTGCTCCTCGAGCAGGTGCGCCAGCTCGCCGCGGAACTTCAGCTCGGCCGGATGCACCTGACCGTCGGCGTGGATCAGCTCGTCGATGGTGTCCATCAGCTGCTCCTGGTTGGCCTGGTCGAAGGACTGGAAGATCTCGAAACAGCGCAGCTTCAGCTTCGAGTGAACGAACTGATCCTGGTTCTCGCCGTCGGCGACAGCCTCGGTGAAGAGGTCCTTCACCTGACGATCGATGCCTTCGAAAACCTCGTGGAAATGTTTCGTGTACTTGCCGATCAGCTCTCCCCGGAGCTTCGCGTCGTCCTTGGCCACCGCGCCGTCGACGCGATGCTCGACCAGCTTCTTGATGTAGTCGCGAACGAACGTCTTCTCCGAGTCGTCGAAGTCGCCATCGATGTAGCCGAAGGTCGTCAGGTAGAAGATCACCGCGCGCATCTGCCGCTCAGCGGTGGGTCCGTCTTGACTGAAGGTGAGCATGGCCTCGAAGAATATTCGGGCTCGCGGTCGCGATTCAATGCGCCCTGTCGAGCAAACCGCAAATCGCCGAGGCGCTCGCGCTGCTCCGGGGCGTGAGCACGCGGAATAGCGTGCCGAAGGCTTTCCCACGCCTGCCCGCGACGCCTGCCGTGCCGCGACACGCAAGCTTGCGGTCACCGGACAGAAGCGCCCCGCTGTTGGAGCGGAGTGTACTAGAGTAGTGGGCTCCGATGAAGTCGCAGGTATCCCACGCGCGAACTTGGGCACTGCAGATCGCGGTCCTGGGCGGGGCGGCGCTGCTGGTGTTCTGGGGTTTCTACGCCTGGGACGTCGCGCGGGCTTCCAAGGCCAGCGCGCTCGACAACTACCTGAAGTTCGATCCGGGGAGCATCACCGACGCGGTTTCTTCCCTGGCGGGGATGATCCTCGCCGTCTTCGGTATCGTCATCACGGTCGTCTCCATCATCGTGCAGCTGTCGGCCGAGCGCTACACCGGCGTCGCGCGCATGTTCTTGCGTGACCGCGTGAACCTCTCGGTGATGGCCTACTACGTGGTGGCGTGCGTGTCCGGCGTGTGTGTCAGCCTTTCGCTGCATCAGGACTTCGTCCCGGCGATCACCCTGGTAGTGATGTTGATCGCGACGGCGTTCGGCCTGGTGTTGATGGCGCCCTACTTCAGCTACGTGTTCTGGTTCCTCGAGCCAATGAACATCATCGCGCGGATCCGCCGCGACGCGGTGAACACGATCGTGCGGGGCAGCGCCCAGACGGATCCGGAGAAGTCGGCGCAAGGTCAGGTCGGGGCACTGACGGCGATGGAGGAACTCACGGATCTCACCAGTAACTCGATCAGCGGCAAGGACAAGATCATCGCCAGCGGTGCCGTCGACGCGATCAAGGACTTCACCCTGGAGTACCTGGCGAAGAAGCCGTCCGCCGCTCCAATCTGGTTCAAGATCGGACCCGGCATTCGCGAGAACCCGGACTTCGTCGCCATGGACCCCGAGAGCCTCGCGGACCTCGAAGAGCGCCGCACCTGGGTGGAGTGGAAGGCGATGCGCCAGTACTTCGGCATCTACAACGAGGCCCTGGGCTCGATGCGCGACATCAACTACCTGATCGCCATCGACACCCGCTACATCGGCGAGGCGGCGGGCGCGGCCAAGGACGAGGAGCTGATGACCCTCGTGTTTCGCTACATGAACTCGTACATGCGGGCCACGCTGAACGCACGCGACGTTCGGACCGCGTACAACGTCCTCAACCAGTATCGGCTGCTGCTCGAGGCGCTGATCTCTCAAGGCAACGGTGAGCAGGCGCTCCAGGGCGTCAAACACATGAACTACTACGGTCACGTGAGCTTCGACATGAAGCTGACCTTCGTGACCGAGACCGTCGCCTACGATGTTTCCGCGTTGATCCAGCATGCGCATACGTGCAGCTGCCCTCAGGAGAGGGAGATGCTCACCGAGTTCCTCGAGCTGGATCGCCAGGTGCGCGTGAGGTCTCAGGAGAAGGCGCTGCTCGGCGTGCGCAAGGCGCAGGTGAAGCTCGCGGCGTACTACCTTCATCAGCAAGAGACCGAGAAGGCGCGGACCATCGCCGATGACATGGCCGAGGAGCCCCGGGAACGCTTGACCACGATCCGCGCCCAGCTCGAGGGCGTGACCACGAAGGACTTCTGGGAGATCATCGATCGCGGACGAAACTTCGAGTTCATGCCCGAGCCTCAGCGAGCAAAGATGTCCGTCTTCTTCGACTGGCTACACGTCGAGAAGTCGGATCCGGTGGCCTCGCCGGAGCCGCTGAAGAAGCCCGGACCGAGCTCCGCGAAGAAGGCCCGCGCCTGAACCGAGCCACACGCGACCTGAGCTCTCGCTCCCCGCGCTCACAGCACCTCTTCCGCAAGGAAGCGCAACGTGTCTACGTCCCGGGTGGTCACGTTGAGCGTGGTCACCGGGCTCTGCTTCCACTGCTTCAGGCGCTCTCGCATGTGCTGCCTGGGACCCACGAGCGCGATCTCGTCCGCCAGAGCGTCGGGCACCGCCGCCATGGCCTCGAAGCGCTTGTCCGCCATGAAGAGCTCCTGGATCTCCTCGGCGGCGTCGCCGAAGCCAAGGCGCCCCAGTAGATTCTTGTGGAAGTTGTCGTCCTTCGACCCCATGCCTCCGATGTAGAAGGCCAAGATCCCCTTCACCCGCATCAGGCCCTCCTCGACGGTATCGGTGGGGAAGCACATCACGGTGGCGGCGATCTCGAAGTCGGGCGCTCGGTGCCTCAGGCTGTCCTCGAAGCGGTCGAAGCGTGTGGGCGACATGAACAGCGGCAACCAGCCGTCGGCGATGCGCGTCGTCTGCTCGATGTTCTTTGGCCCCTCCGCACCGATGAAGACCGGGATGTGCTTGCGGAGCGGCTTGATGATGCTCTTCAGCGGCTTGCCTTGACCGGTGCCTCCAGGAAACGGCAACTGGTAGTGGCGTCCCTGAAACTCGACCGGCGCCTCGCGGGCGACCATCGCGCGGAACAGCTGCATCCACTCCCGGGTGCGCTCCAAGGGCCGAGGGAAGGGCTGACCGTACCAGCCCTCGACGACCTGGGGGCCCGAGGCGCCGATGCCCAGGATCAGGCGGCCGCCGGACAGGTGGTCGATGGTGAGCGCCGTCATCGCGGCGCACGCCGGCGTCCGCGCCGAGAGCTGCATGATCGCCGTGCCGAGCTTGATTCGCTCCGTGCGCGCGCCAATCCAGCACAGCGGTGAGAAGCAGTCCGAGCCATACGCCTCTGCGGTCCAGACCGAGTCGTAGCCCAGGCGCTCGGCCTCCAGGACGAGATCGGTGGGGTCCCAGGGATCGGGCATCCAGTAGCCGAGCGTGAGTCCGAGTTTCATGGCTCCATGATGGACGAGCGGGCGAGGGGACTCCACGCACTTCCGGCTCGGCACCGAAGACCCACGGAATGCCCAGTAGCTCGGGTTTGTGAAGACTCGCGGTACCGTGGGGAGCTAGGGCTCAGAACGGCATCCAGCCCAGATCGAAAGCTCGATCGAGCAACCACAGCGAGCCGAGCGCTCCGATCAACCCGCTCGAGATGCGCACCAGCAGCAGCTCGTGTGCACGCTTGCGGTGCAGGTAGCGCACCAGGGGATAGAGCGGCGCGACCAAGGCCAGTTGCCCCAGCTCCACGCCCACGTTGAACCCGAACAGCGCGCCCAGGAGCCCACGGGTCGGCAGGCCCAGCTCCGTCAAGACGCTGGCGAAACCAAAGCCGTGTACCAGTCCGAAGCCGAAGGTCAGGTAGTGGCGCTTCAACGCCCGCGGCTCCCCCGAGACGTCGCCCACCCCTTCGCCCGCTGCAGTCTCCGCAGGCGTTTCCGCGCGGTGCGCTCCTTCGCCCTCGGGAGAGTGTCGACCGAAGCGCCTGAAGTTGTCCCAGGCCACGTAGACGATGCTGGCTGCGATCAGCGACTCCACCAGACGGCTGGCGACGCTGACCATGCCCGTCGCGCCCAGCGCCAGCGTGATGCTATGGGCGAGGGTGAACGAGGTCACCACCAGCGCTAGCTCTCTGAAGCGGCGCACCACGACCACCAGGCCGATCACGAACAACACGTGGTCGAACCCCAAGAGGATGTGCTTGATGCCCTCGCGTACCCAGCCGAGGAACGGCACGTCCTCCTTGGGGGTGAGCTTCTCCGGTTTGGCGCTTCCGCGCAGCGGCGCGGAGCCGTGCGCCAATCCTCCGGGAGTCTCGGGTGCCGCGCTTGCGTCGAACTCGAAGTGCTGTCTCTCCGGCAGGAAGACGTGGTGAATCGGCGTCTTGCCCAGGACGAACTTCGCGGCGATGCGGTGCCCTCCCGTGTCTTCCATGAAGATGGAACTGTCGACGCTCAGGCTACCCAGCGGCGTGCCTTCTGTGCGCGCCGGGCACGCGTAGCTGCGACGAACCAGCAGTCGGCGTCCCGCTGTGAGCTCGAACACCGTTTCCCCGGGGGCACACACGGAGCCGGAGTTCTTGAACGTCAGCTTGCGGTCCAGGTAGTCGGTCAGTCGACTCCTGGCTCGATCGAGCTCCTCTGGGTCCAGTTCGGAGTTGTCGTTGGTGTCGTAAGCCTGGACGTCCAGCAGCGTGCGCACATCGAGGTCGAGCAGCACCTGCAGCTCGCGCTGCCCGACGTCCACGCTGAGCACGCTCATCGCGAACTGGTGCGCGAAGGCGCTGCTCGTCACCGAGCAAACGACGAGCAACACACAGAGCCGGAGAAAGCGTCGCACGAGGAGGCGTAGTGTTCTCCCTCACCCCCTGCTTGCCAAGCCACTTGGCAAGCGCCGGCTGCTTCAAGCCTGCGCGCGCTCGGGGCGGCGATAGATCGAGCTCGGTCGAATCAATCGGCCCGTACGTCGCTGCTCCATCACGTGGGCGCACCAGCCGATCACGCGTCCGGCGGCGAAGGTGGGGGTGAAGTCTGCGCTGGCGATGCCCAGCGCGTCGAGCAACACCGCGGTATAGAACTCGACGTTGGCAGAGAGCGAGCGCGCGGGGTGACGTGCCCGCAGGAGCTCCGTCGCCTCCTGTTCCACGCGGCGAGCCAGCTCGAGCTTCTCTCGCAGAGCGACGCTCTTGGTCTCGGTGGAGCACAGCGACCGCACCGCTCCCTCGAGCACCTCGGCCCGCGGATCTCGCACGCGGTACACGCGGTGCCCCATGCCCATGATGCGCTCACCGCGCGCGAGCGAAGCTTCGAGCCAGGGTCGAGCAGCATCCGGGGTCGCGATGGTGTGGAGCATGTCCAGCACCGGCCCCGGCGCGCCGCCGTGGAGTGGTCCCTTGAGCGCGCCGAGCGCCGCCGTCACCGCACTGACCAGGTCGCTCCCGGTGGACGCGACGACTCGGGCCGCGAAGGTCGAGGCATTCATGCCGTGGTCCACGACGCTGGCCCAGTAGAGCTGGAGCGCCTGCGCCTCCTCGGGCGCCGGTGCCTCGCCCCGCAGCAGCCGCAGGTAGTCCTCGGCGTGCCCGAGCTCGGGGTCTGGCTGGACGAGCTTCAAGCCTCTACGTTTCCGCGAGGCATGTGCGGCGAACACCGCGACGGCGGCGGTTAGCGCGATGGCGCTGGCCTGCTCGTCGTCCTCAGCGGAGAGGTGGGCGACGCTGGCTCGCAGCGCATCCATGGCGTCCGCCTGACCGAGCGCGTCGCCGAGACGCTTCGCGCGCCGGTGGGCGGCGAGGCGCGCGCGGCCCAGGGCGGCACGCAATGGCGGGCCGTGGACCCCGCTAGCGACTCGCCAGAGCAACGCGGCCACCTCCTCGGTGGGTACCGTGGCGAGCTCCTGCACTGGACAGCCTGCTATCTCCAGGCGCCCCGCCAGACCATCGACGTGGCTCAGTCGCGTCTCGGCGACGACCACTCCCTCCAGACCCACGGCTGGCTCCAGCGGGGCCAGCGCGGGCGTTTCCGTAGCCCGATCAGTGATGTTTGCCATGCTCGGAAGCATGGCCCTCGGAATACATTGATCAAGATTGATTGATGAATCAATGTGTTGATCGTGGTTGACCGACTGTTGACAGCCAGCGAAGCGGCGGCGCTGCTCGGAGTTCGCCTGCAGACACTCTACGCCTATGTCAGCCGCGGCAAGCTGCAGAGCGAGCGCGGGCCCGGGGGTGGACGCGCTCGACTCTACCCGGAGTCGGAGGTGCGGCGCCTGCTGAACACGAGCCAAGCCCGCGCTGGTCACGCTGCCACGGCGCAGGGCGCGCTCGACTGGGGACAGCCGGTGCTCTCCTCCAGCATCACCGAGATCTCCGACGCCGGACCATGTTACCGCGGGGTAGCGTTCTCGGAGCTGATCGAGCGTGGCGTCGCCTATGAAGGAGCCTGCGACTTGCTGTGGTTCGGGGCTTGGGGTGAGGGGAGCGACTGGTGCGACACGAAGCTGCCTTCGGCCTCCGAACTCTCGGCCTGGCTCAGGCGCCTCCGCCAGGTGCCTGGACCGTCTCCGCTCGAGGCGCTGCAGCTCCTGGTGCCGTGGCTGGCGCTGGACGATCCATCGAGCCACGGAGCGACGCCGGAGGCCGAACACCACCGCGCCCGGCGCTTGATCACGCTGCTCGCGAGCTGCCTCGGGCCTGCCATGTCCAGGCGTGGAGTTGCCGCGTCCCTCACCCCTCAGCCCATCGCTCGCCGCGTGCTCCGCGGCTTCGGACTGGAATCCGGGCGGGCCTTCTGGCGTCGGTGCCGCTTGCTCGACGCCGCGCTGGTGGCGAGCCTGGATCATGAGCTGAACGCCTCGACCTTCTGCGCGCGCGTAGCTGCGAGCGCGGGCGCCAATCTCTACGCCAGTGTCAGCGCGGGTCTCGGTGCGCTGTCAGGGCCACGGCATGGTCGCGTCTGTGACCGCGTCGAAGCGCTGATCGAAGAGACGGATCGACCGGGGCGGGCGCGCGAGACGATCGACGAGCGCGCGCGCCGGGGGGAGCAGCTGCCCGGATTCGGTCACCCATTGTATCCGCACGGTGATCCACGCGGCAGCGCGCTGGTGGAGCTCGCTGTTCGCCACGGTCGCGGGCGTGGTCTGCGTACGCTGAGCGCGCTGGTCGAGGCGATGCGGGACAGCGGTCGTCCGGGGCCGACCCTCGACGCCGGTCTCGTCGCCGTCAGCCTGGCGCTGGGATTGCCCCGCGGCGCCGCGGCCGGTCTGTTCGCGCTGGGGCGGAGCGGCGGCTGGGTCGCGCACATCCTGGAGCAGCGAGAGCAGCCCGCGCTGCTCCGGCCTCGAGCGCGCTACGTCGGTACGCCCGCTACAGTCCCAAAAGCTCCGGGCTGAGCTCCGAGTAGCCGCTGACCACGGCAGTTGCCTTGCCGAAGCGCGCGGGACCGAGCTCTGGATCCGGCATCGCGATCACCTGCATGCCCGCGGCGAGCGCGGCGTCGACGCCGGCCGGTGAGTCTTCGAGCACCACGCAGTCTGCAGGGACCACACCTAATTTCTGTGCGGCAACCAGGAAGATGTCGGGCGCGGGCTTCAGCTTCTCGATGCCTGGATCGTCACCGCAAACCAGATGGGGAAACAGCGAGAACCACGGGTGGCGCCCGAGCTTCAGATCGGTCAGCGCGCGTTCCGCGCTGGTGGCCACCGCCATGGCGATCTCGCGATGCCAGAGCTGCTTCACGAACGCGGAGGCTCCGGGTTTCTCTTCTACACCGGGGAAGAGGCGCTCGAGGTGCGGGCGCCTACGCGCCAGCATCTCACTCCCGCTGAACGGGAGCCCGAGCGCCTCGACCAGGTAGGCGGCGCCTTCCCGGCTGTCTCGACCGATCATGTTGGCCTTGACGCTCCAGTCGAAGGTCTTCCCGTACTCGCTGACGACCGCCTGAATGGCGCGGGTGTAGAGGACCTCGGTATCCAGCAGGATCCCATCGAGGTCGAAGATGACGTGCTTGGCGGGGCGCTCGAGGATCACGCCGGGGACCCTAGTCAGGGCGGGCTCGAGGTGCAAAGGCGAGCTGCTCGAGGCGAGCCCGTGATCGCTGAACGACTCCTCGTCTCCAGAGCGCGAAGGCCGCGAACTACAGGAGGCACTGAGCGTAGGGCGCCCCGCCCGACGGGTCGTTGAGCATCGCGCAGCGGGTGAAGCCGTAGTCCTGGCAGTCCACGGGGAAGTTCACGCCCCCGTAGCAGAGATTCATCACCGAACCGTTGCAGCTCTCTTCGCAGGCGCTCGCCTGGGTCGGAGTGCAACCTGCCGCCGCGCAGTACGTGCCCGCCGGGTCGTCCGAGCACTCGAGGCCGACCGACGTGCAATCCAGTTCGAGCAGGGTATCGCCCGTGCAGAGCCTGGCCTTGTTGCCGTCGCAGCTCAAGCCCGTGGTCGTGCACGTGTCCCGCGTCTTCAAGAAGCAGCCCGTCTGGCTGCCCTGCGAGCGACACTCCGCCTGGACCGCGGAGCACGCAGCGCCTATCCCCTCACCCCCGATGCAGGTGTAGTAGGTGTTGCCGTCGCAGGCTTCGGTTCCGTCGGGATCGAAGCAGTCGGCGACCTTGCAGCCCGCGGAGTCGTTGGTCGAGTCACCGTCCGAGTCGTAGAGGACGCAGGTGCCTCCTCGAGTCGCGCAGTCGAGGAAGAAGTCGTTGTTGCAGTCGTAAGCGATGTTGTCCTCGCAGCGGACCCCCGACTGTCCGGCGCAGTCGGCACCAGCGAAACCGTAACCCTGACAGGTTGCGATGTCGTCGCAGTCCAGGGCGGCGAGGGTGCAGGAGGTTCCGAGGAACGCCGACTGGTAGTTCCAGGTGATGCAGTTGCTGATGGTCACGCTCTGCAGGAATGGGGAGCACGACGTGCGCAGGATGCAGGAACGGACCACGTCCAGGTTCGGCTGAGTGATCCCATCGCAGTTGGTGAAGGCGCCCGCGGTGCCCCCCGCACCACCGGCGGCGCTCCCGCCCATCGCGCCTGTGCCGCCTTGACCAGCGGCGCCCGTGCCGCCTTGACCAGCGGAGTCCTCGACCTCGTAGCGGTCTAGTCCGAGCACGCTGCTGCAGGCCATCGTAGTCAGCAACAGGGTCGCCCCGAGGGTCAGCCCGAGCAACGCCACGGGATACCGCGAGGAAAGGGCTGGGGCGCCCTGGGCACCTGGAGTCTGCGGATCGCGCCGCAACACGCCCGACATCTAGAACTCCCCCGTGAGGCCGACCCTGGAGACCCCGATGAACGCGCCAACACGGGGACCGTGTCGAGCGGTCGTCGCGCCTCCGCTGTCTCCCGCTTCGAAGAACCACAAGTAGCCCCCGACGCCGAGGCCGACGACCCCCACGGCGAAGCCGATGGTGGACGCCAGGGCGAACGTCTTGGTGTTCGCTAGGTCGGCGTCCGACGTCGGGGGGCATTTGCCGTTGGGGCAATCCTCCGCTAGCTGGGACTCCTTCTGCGCGGCGATCAGACCCGTGACACCGCCAACCAGGATGCCGGCGGCACCAACGCCCAGAGCCACCCAGGTCAACGTGGGATCATGCGCAGCGTCCTGTTCGGGATCGGACGCCGGGGGCGCGATGGGATCGCTGGGCGCAGGATCCGGCGCTTCCGCTGGTCGAGGCTTGAGGATCAGCGTGACCTCTGCGCGGTCGCCCTCCTTCAGCTTCACTGCCTTGGCCCCTGGCAGGTAACCGGCTGCCTCGGCGCGAACCTGGTGCAGCCCCGGGTCGAGGTTGATTCCGCCGAGTTCTGACGCCGAGATGGCCTTGCCATCGACCGAGACCCTGGGTTGCGTGTCACCCAGCACCTCGATCTTGATGGTCAGTCGGGGCAAGCGAGGCAGGGCGGAAGCGAGCAGGCTCTCGGCTTCGTTCTGGGCCTCGACGAACGGCTTTGGAGCGTCCGCTGGGAGCTCGGTGTCGAGGACCTTGCGCAGCACCTTGACCGCGGAAACCAGTTCTCCTTGCTCGAGCTGACAGCGGGCGAGTGGCACGAGGATGGTCGGCGCGGCGTAGAGCTCTGCGGCGCGCTCCAGCAGTCGAATCGCCTCGGAACATTTCCCTGCGGATGCGAGCTTCACACCCTCGACGCCGAGCGTGCGCGCCGCCGCGAGCTCGGACTCGCTGGGCTCGGCGTGGGCTGGAGCCGGGACCCCGAGCATCGAGGCGGACAGCACGACTGCGGGTATCAACCAGCTGCCGCCACGCAGCCGTCTTGGGCTCCACCTGCCGTCGGTTCGCCGCTTCCCACCCGTCATTGGTCCGTCACTCTACACGTTTGGAAGTCCGAGGACCAAAGCGGCCCTGGACTCGGAGTGCTGCGGTTACCAAGCTTGCGCTCACCGATCGAGGGTGAAACGGCGAACCGTGCGGGATGTACGCTTGCCCGGCGCCGATTCGGCTCAGAAGCCGAGATCCGGCTCCTTCGACTTCTTGGGGAAACCTCGCCAGGTCGGAGAGACCTTGGGCTTGTCCTTGACCTCGGGCTCGCCCTCGCCCTCGCCTTCGACTTGCGTGCCAGCGTCCGCGCCAGCCGGGGACTCGTCGGTCTCGGCTTGGGTTGCCGTGGCGGAGGACTCCGGCGCGCCGCTGATCTCTACGGGGGGCAGCCCGACGCTTGGCTGAGTGGTGGGGGCGGCTTGAGCAGCGGAAACCGTCGAGTCTCCGCCTGGGGTAGCCGTCAACGCGCGCACGAGCCACACCGCGCCGAAGCCCAGCAGCAGTGCCACCACCGCGCCGACCCCGATCCATCTGGGGCGCGGCAGCGCCCGGGAGGCCGGACCGACGTCCATCACGCTCGAAGTGCCAATGGTTCCCAAGTACCGTGGAGCAGGTGGGAGCGGCGGCGGTGGTGCGCTGGCCGGGCCTGGAGGCGCGGACGGGACGCCGCTACCCAGCAGCGTGGCCACGTCGGAGCGAGGTGGTGGCACGGACCCGCTCAGCGTCCCGTGCACGATGCTGGTTCCCCCGGCGACGATGGTGTTCAGGCTGCCCAGCGAGCCCGCTAGGCCGGAGGCCTCGAGCAGCGCTTCAGCCGCTTCGTCGGCCGTCTGATAGCGGTCGTCTGGATCCCGCGCGCAGCAGCGATAGAACCAGACGTCCAGCTCCTGGGGCAGCCACTTGGCGGCCTCGTGGACCGATGGGAGATCCTTGGTGCAGATGGACAGCAGAAGGTCGCCGAATGCCTCGCCCTCGAAGGCGAGCTTCCCGGTCAGCATGTTGTAGACGACCATGCCCAGCGAGTAGATATCCGCACGGGAATCTACCGACTTCAGGCCTCGAACCTGCTCGGGGCTCATGAACTGGGGCGTGCCGAGGACGGTTCCGGTGCGCGTGGTCGACGTGCTTTGATTCACGTCGGAGACCTTCGCGATACCGAAGTCCAGCACCTTGGCCACTTCGCCGCCGTCGTCCTCGCTGTGTGCCAGGAATATGTTCGCTGGCTTCAGGTCACGGTGGACGATGTTCTGCTGGTGCGCGAGGCTGAGCCCACGGGCGACCTGGGCCGTGATCCGCACGACGTCTTCGAGGGGGACCGGACCGTGATCGAGGCGACGCTCCAGCGTCTCCCCGCTGAGCATCTCCATCACCAGGTAGGGCAAGCCCTCCTCGGTTTCCCCGCTGTCATAGACCTGAACGACGAAGCGGGAGCGCAGCTTCGCAGCGGCTGTTGCTTCCACACGGAACCGATGACGGGCCTCCCTCGACTGCGAGTACTCCTTCGCGATCAGCTTGATGGCGATTGTCTGGTCCAGGGCCTCGTGATATGCGGACCAAACCGTACCCATGGCTCCCAGCCCCAGCACGGTGCCCAGGCGGTACTTGCCCGAAATGACCTGGCCTGCCTCGCCCGAAATCTCGGGGGAGTCCCTGCGGGTCAGGTCGTCATCGCCTAGGCTGCTCACGGTTGTTCCCTAAACTGCGTTGCTGGCGCCCTGGGGCGCCTGATGTCGTTCCGCTCTGAGCGGGTCGGGCTGCGTGACCCACTCTGCCGAGTGCTGCCCTGCCCGTTGGAACGCGGAGGCGTCATCCATGGCTCCTGGTCCCTGCTGCACTGCTCTCGTGCTTCGACGCTCGTGCACAAGTCATCACTTTGGCGTCGATCGGGGGGGTTGAACAAGCGTTCCGGATCCCCCGCGCTTCCGGTTCCTCTGCTGACTGAACTTTCACGCAGTTTCTTGGCTGCGATCGCCGCTCGAGCCCGCTGGCGCGGTCCCTGCTCCCGCCAGGGATCCATCCAGATCCAGCTGGTTCGAGGGGGGCCTCCCACCAACGAAACCCCCCAGCCTTCGGCTTCGGCCGACGGGAGGAAGAAGCACATTGGCTGGCTCGCCACAAGTTTCCTGTGTCGTCCGCTGGGCCGGATCCGCGCCGATGACTCGAAGTGCTTTAATCTTCAACAGTTGGGAATCGGCCGTCGTACGACAAAAGCGCTTGGGCTTTCCCCGGTCCAGGCGCCCGTCGAGGTTGTGGCGACAAGGTGCGCGCGTTTCCTACCTCACCCCCAGGACCAGGCTCGCGACAGCGGGCGTGAAGCGGGGTGCAGGCGTCCCAAGCCCGAGGCCACGAGCCGGCCTCCGCATTCATCAGCCTGCACATCGGGTACCCACTCCAGGCCCCATCTGCATGGGTCAGCGCTGCGCTTCCATTCGAAGCCGCGCCGTCGAGCGCTTCCCTTCGTCGAGCGCCTCCAGTCAAGGCCGTGTCGTCGGTTCGCGGGCGTCGGTTCGCGGGCGTCGGTTCGCGCACACGTCCGTGGTTGATTGGGTGGCGTCAGGTGCACCTGACCATCGGCGTTCTCCCACGGAAAAGGCCACACCCGCAAACCACGCCAACTCCATGCGAAGCAACGAGAACCCGACGCAAGCAACACAGCGCCGCAAGAAAACACAGCGGCGCAAGAAAACACAGCGCCGCAAGCAACACAGCGGCGCAAGAAAACACAGCGCCGCAAGAAAACACAGCGCCGCAAGCAACACAGCGCCGCAAGAAACACAGCGCCGCAAGCAACACAGCGGCGCAAGCAACACAGCGGCGCAAGCAACACAGCGCCGCAAGCAGCAACACAGCGCCGCAAGAAACACAACTCCGCAAGCAACACAGCAGCGATGCAATGGAGCTCGGGCCGCCAAATGCGCTTCGGGAGGCTCTTGCTCGTGTGTTATGTTCTAGGGTTACATGCCTCTCGACGCGCTGAGTCGCGCGCAACACGCTTGGTTGTCAGGCAGCGATGCCGAAGCCGAGTTGCTGCTGATGCAGGAACGCGAGGCGGCGCTGCAGTCGGGTTCAAGATCGCGCCTCACGGACGTCGACCTCGCGATCGCCCGCTTCGCACTGGCCATCGACGACGACGAGCGGGTCGAGCTCCGGCTGCTGGGGCTAGCCCTCGATGACGCCAGCGAAGACCAGCGGTGGGATGCCTGGGTCTGTGCATCGCGCATGGCGCGCCGCGGTCGAGGCAGCGTGCTGCCAGAAGCCGAACGACCTCCGCGGGATCCCGCCGTGGCGAATCGCGTGGCGTTGGAACGCGTTCGGAGAGAGCTGGATGATGCCGCGGTGGCGTCCGCTCGTGCGTTGATCGAGCACACACGCTCTCGCTTCGGCGAAGAACCTCGGCAGCGTCTCGCGTTCCTCCGCGCCGAGATCGAGGTGTTGCTTGCCGCGCGGGAGCTGACTCGTGCTCGTTCGGCGCTGCTCGAAGCGCTGGAGCTGAGCCGGACCCTGCGCTTTCGCAGGGTCGAAGGCCGACTCCTGATCTCCTACGCGCTCGAAGTCGCGCCACACCTGGATGACGAAGCGCATCCTGCGCTGTGGCTCGGGCGCGCCCAGTCGTGCATCGCCGAGTTCGCGACGTTTCGTGATCGGGCGGCTCTACGCTCCGGCTTCCGTCAGTACGGACGCCGCTTGCCAGACTCGGCGCTGGCCTCGGGCGTCGCTGCGCGGGTGGATGCGCTCGAGGGCGCGGCGGCAGCGCTGAGGGGCGTGGTCGTGAGCACCGGGGACGTGTTGCGCGATGTCCTGGGGGGGACGGAAGCCGACGATCGGACGGCGAAGCTCGTCAAGCACGCGACGGAGAGTAGCTCGGAGCGTGTGGGGCGGGCCCTGCGTGTCATTGAACAGGTCGGCAGTGACCTGACCGAGCTGATCGGTGTGGCGCTGGCCGACCGCGATCGCATGCAGCGCTTGACCCAGGCGCTCGCGGGACTCGACGCAGAGCGCAGCCTGGAAGGGTACGCGAGCTGCGCCGCCCGAGTGCTCGGGGGGCTCTTGGATGCCGATCGCGTGGTCCTGGCGCTGCTGGACGAGCGGAGCGGTGCGCCTCGCCTGCTTGGCTACCACACGACGTCTGAGCGCGCCGAGGCTCCCGATTGGGAACGCCAGCTCGCGCCCATCCTCGGGCAACCGGACTCTCGCTCCGAGCCTCCTGGTCCGCTGTCCTCGAAGACGCGCGCAGAGGCCGCGCGCTGGGGGCCCGTGATGACGTTGCCCGTACGGGCCCCAGCCCTGAGAGGTGCGCTCTACGTGGACAAGATGCTGCGCGATGGCACCTTCAGGGACTCCGACCACCACCTGGCGAGCGTCTTTGCGGAGGCGGTGGCCCAGGCCCTGAGTCGCTTGTTGTCCGAACGAGCCCGGGAGCGCGCTCGGGAAGAGCTGGCCGCGGTCGTCGGAGCGCTCAAGGAGGGGGTGCTCTCGCTGGATCCACGAGGAAATATTCGGAGCGCGAACCCCGCCGCGGCGCGCCTCCTGCAGCGTCCTGCGGAGGCGCTTCATGGTGCCGTCCTCGATCGACAGGCGCCCGCGCTCGCTGAACTCGTGGCCGCCGGAGAGGAGGTCGAGGGTAGAGTCATAACCCTCGACTCGAGGCAGCTGGTCGTGACGCTGCGAGAGATCGCCGCGGCGCCGGACGGCGAAGCCGGCTGGGTGATGACGTTGATGGGGCTCGAGCAGGCTCAGCGCATGGCGCTCCGAGTCACTTCGGCGGGCGCGCGCCGTTCCTTCGAGGACATCATCGGCGGCGCTGCTGGGCTGGTCGAGGCGCTGGACATGGCGCGGCGCGCTTCCCGCGTCAGCGCGAACATCCTGATCACGGGGGAGAGCGGCACCGGCAAGGAGGTGCTGGCGCAGGCCATTCATACCGCCAGTCCCCGGGGAAATGAGCCCTTCATCGGTATCAACTGTGCGGCGCTTCCGCGCGACTTGCTCGAAGCAGAGCTGTTCGGCTACGAGCGCGGTGCCTTCACCGGTGCGCGACGCGAGGGCGCGGTCGGCAAGTTCGAGCAAGCGGGCCAGGGCACCATCCTGCTCGACGAGATCGGAGACATGCCCCTCGACATGCAGGTGAAGCTGTTGCGTGTCCTGCAGGAGCGGGTGGTCGTGCGGCTCGGGGGAGTCAACGAACGACCCGTTCCTTGCCGGGTGATCGCCACCACCCATCGCGATCTCGAGGAAGCAGTCTCCGTCGGTCGATTCCGGGCAGACCTGCTGTTCCGACTTCGCGTCATCCACGTTCAGATGCCGCCCCTCCGCGACCGCGTCGAGGACATCCCGGCCCTGGTGTCTAGGTTCCTCGAGGAGACGGCCAATGCGCAGGGGAGACCCCGGATCGTCATGGCGCCGAGCGTCCTGGCGGAACTCCAGAGCCACGCCTGGCCGGGCAACGTGCGGGAACTCGCGAACGTGATCGAGCGCGAGGTCAGTCTGCTCGACGCAGAGACGACGCGTATCGAGGAGCTCCAGGTGCCTCTGGATGGTTCGAGGCTGTCCATGCTGCCCCCTTCGAGTGGCCGCAGCTCGATCAACCCCGAGGAGAACCGATCTTCGGTCATCCCGCTGGCGGACGTGGAGCGCCGGGTGTTCCTCGACGCGTTGCGAGCCTTCGAAGGAAGCGTGTCGCGAGCCGCGAAGGCGCTGAAGGTCTCGAAGGTGACGTTCTACTCCAAGCTCAAGCGCTGGGGCGTCGACCCCAAGCGCCACTCCGACCCCGGATCCGAAGTACACTGAAGCAAGGCCATGGAGCCGCGCCTCAGCGCTCGATCGCGAAGAAGTAGATGGGCTGGTGCTCTCCCTCGCTCACCGTGTAGTAGCCGGACTCATCCGGCGCGATGCCGATGGCCTCACCCTGCGGCTCCTTGGCGAGGGGAACGGCGCACGGCGGCTTGGATAGTGTATCGGCGATCGACTCGCCTTTTTCGCGCGGAAACCAGAAAGCCTGAGTGTAGGTCTTGAGCAGGATGGCGCTCCCGTCCGCGGCGATGTCGCCAGCCGTCGAGCGTGGCGCGCCCCGGGCCCCCGTGTCCGGGAACTGCAGGAGCTTGACTAGTTCGAGCTGCTCGGTGAGGTGGGTGTCGAGGGGAGCTCGGGCGCGATACACCCCCGAGTCACCGAGGGCGCTCTTGGTCACGATGTAGAGATCGCCGTCGACCGGATCGATGAACAGCGTCTCCGCGTCGTGAACCAGGTGCCCTGGATAGCTGAGCTGGATGGCCTCCACGCCATCCAGGGTGGCGTCCTCGTTGTGATTCAGCGGCACCTTGGGCTCGGCGACGCGATAGACGGTGATGACCTCTCGAGGTTCCCCGTTGGTGCCGCTATCGGCGATGTACAGGTAGTCGGTGCCCGCCCTGGGCCCCGGACCTATCGCGATGTCTTCCCAGTCGACGCACTGACAGCCGCTCAGGTGGTAGCTCGCGAGGCTCTCTCCGTCAGGGCGCAGCGCGTACAGCACCGGCTGGTTCCCCGAGTCGTTGTGGATCCAGAGGACCGGCGGCTGAGTCCGACTCGCGACCAGCCCGGATGCTTCGATCAGTTTCGGGTTGCCCACCTTGCCGCGGCGCTGTCCGGCAGCGATCTTCGGACAGCGTGCGCTCTCCTGAGCCGCGACCATCAGCACCGGCTGGGTGGTTCCGTGGCGCTCCGACGGAGTCTCGCCCTGACATTGGCTGCAGCCAACGCACAGCGCGCACGCTCCGATGAACCCGCCAAGGCGCATCGCACAGTTCTAGTGTTTGGTTCCGGGTGTGGGACGCAAAAAAGCACGCCATCGGACCAACGTCGGAGACGGGAGCCAGGTCAGGACGGGGCTGATTTACTTGGCGCGAAAGGCGAGACGTGAGCGATGGGGCGAGCTCGCGCAGCAGAGGCGGTATACTGAATAGACCTCCAGGATCGACCCCGGCTGCCGATCACGCAGGCATGGCCAAGCAACGGGTACGCGCATGGGCGGTGTTGGCCGCAGCCATGCTGGTTGGAACGGCGACTTCGACCGAGGCTGCAGAGCCGGACGTCGTGGCGGGGGAGGTGCTCCGAGAGGGGCCCCGACTGCGCGCTGGAAGTAGCGGCGCGACCTACGCCTTCCCCGGGGGAACCTCGGTGGAGTTCAGTCCAGGGGCAGAGTTTCAGCTCGGGCCGACGATGCCCTTGCAGCTCGGTCCCTCCGGCAGTGTGCCGAGCCGCACCTTCTTGATGCGCTCTGGCTTGGCCGAGGTGCGGGTCCGTCGAGGTGGCACTGCGGTGCGCGTGCAGGTTCAAGCCGGCGTCGCGACGATCGTGCACTACGGGAGCTCGACCGTCGCGGCGCGATCCGGACGCATGCTGCTCGCGGCGCGGAGCGGGCGTACGCTGTTTTCTCACGGAAAAGCTTGGCGCGAGCTCCCCGCTGGATCTCGCAAGGTGTTCTCCCATGAGCACCCCGATGGACAGAAGGTCGAGGCGCTGGCTGCGGTGAGCGTCAGCTCCCCGCGACCACAGCTGCTCACCGGCAGCGCCCGGAGCGGGCAGAAGGTGACCTGGCAGGCCGTGCCAGGCGCCGAGCGCTATCGCGTGGAGCTGTGGCGAGACGGGCGTTTGCTTCAACAGGAAGAGACTGTCGAGACGAGCTTCAGGCCGCGCTTGCAAGTCGGGCAATACGAGCTGCGGGTCAGCGCGTTGGACGCCTGGGGTCTGCCCGGCGCGCCTCACCCCCCGATCCCCTTGCGCGCGATTGGCGTGCGCCTGCCCACGGGGGCGAGTCTGCGCTGG
Organism: Polyangiaceae bacterium; assembly: GCA_041389745.1. GTDB lineage: Bacteria > Myxococcota_A > Polyangia > Polyangiales > Polyangiaceae > JAHBVY01. The sequence continues at coordinate 194,281 of JAWKRF010000013.1, read as the reverse complement.
GATGGCCGCATCGCGCTCTTTCCCGGACAGAAGATCGAGCTGCGGGGGCACGAGGGAATGCAGGTGACCTACGGGAGGCTGTCGACGTTCTTCGGAGATGCGCCGGCGCGCATGGGGCTCTCGGCGGGCCGAGCCGTCTACGTGCGGCTTCGGGAGCACGAGGGAGCGCAGGAGCTCGCCTTCGAGCTGATTCCGAACGAGGTCTCGGCTGACGTGCGCATCGGGCCTTCGAGCGCCACCTGGCCAGCGGATCGACTGCTGGTGTCGGTCAAGCTGCGCGATCCGGCGGGACTCTCGGAGAAGTACCGTCCGGTGCCGGTGGTGTCGGTGGACGGTCGGCGCCTGAAGCTGCGGTTTCAGCGCAAGGGAGACCGCATGTGGGCCTACATTCCGCGCCCGGGCTTCCGCGGCAAGGACCATGGTGGCCCCTGGGTCGTGCGGGCCGAGGTGCGTGACCCTGGAGGTCGTACGCTGGGGCGCGACTTTCTGGAGGTGGCGCCCTCTACCAAGAAGCGCGAACGCCGAGCTGCCTCCGCGGGGAAACGTTCGGCGTTCTAGCGCTTGGTCGAGTCTCGGGCAGCTACTCCGCGTCGTCGGCTGCGGGACGAGTCACCTCGGGCTTCGCGGCGCCACGCGAGGTGGGCCCGTGCTTCTGGTAGCGGTGCCCCTTGAGCTTCTTCATCGCCATCGTCGAGCGCCACATCAAATAGTGCTTGGTGTTCTCGATGGCGTTCTCGGGGTTCAGAAACGGGCTGTTCAAGCCACCTAGCTCGACCAGCGCCAGCACCTGCTCAGCGACGCTCACCGGGCAACCCTCGAAGCGGACGTAGTCCTCCTTGGCGGCTGCCTTGAGCTTGCGCATCACGCTGAAGCTCTTGACGTAGATGTCGTCGGCCTTGGCGTTGTAGGGGTCCTTCGTCGAGCGGTCCTGGTACTTGCTGCGGATCTGCACCAGCTTGCCGTTCAGGTCACCTTGCCACTTCGCGCAGTCGCCCATGAAGATCACCTTCTCGCCAGGCTTGGCGTCGATGGGCCCATCATAGGCGCCAAAGACCACGTGCAGGCGCGGCATCTTCTCGTCGCATTGCTCGTCGAACAGCCTGAGGATCTCGATTGCCTCCTCGATGGCTCCGGGACACCCCCCCCAGCAGTAGTCGGTGTGCTCCGTCTCGGGGGGAGGCCCAGCGTAGGCGCTGATGTTGGTGCCTTCGAAGTACTTTTCCACGCGGATGAGCCCGCTCTTGAAGTTCGCGCCGCGCTCCTTCGCTTGCTCCAGAGTCACGTCTCCGCTTATCTCGATCTGGTCGAGATCCATCGGTCCGAAGCCACGCTCTGCGGTGAATCGGATGTGATCGACGGTACTCGGATCGATGCCGACGATGTTGCAGCACACCGAGTCGAAGGCGACCTGGTTGTTTCCCATGATGATCAGGTTCAAGTCGTATGGGATGGGCGTCAGCATCCGCCCCTCGCCCGCAGTGATCGCGTCGATGGCGATGAACTGCGGCTGCACGATGTACTGCAGGTCTGCGATCTTCTCGTTGAGACGGTGGTCGTGGTCGATCAGTCGGTGACGATCGTCCTGAATGCCGATGTACGCTTTCACCGAGAACGTCACGGTGGTCCAGGGGTGTGCCTTGAACTTGGGACAGTTCACGAAGAAGTCTGCCATCGCGACCGGTTCGGGCGTGAACAGGTAGTCTCGCAGCCGCTCGGGATGAGAGAGCGGGATCTCCACCTGCGGCTCCTCCTCGAAGAAGTAGCGCTTCAGGCCCAGGCGCTCGATCATCGGGTTGAAGCCCGCGCCCTCGAAGGCTGCTCGACTCGGGATGGTGATGCCGCACCGCTCACCAATCGCCATCTCGGTGACGCGACCGTTGTTGCGGTCCATCAGCGCCTTCATCACGCCCTCGGCAAATTCCACGCGAGTATGCGCGTTCTCGAACAGCGGTCCCGAGGCAACCAGGTTGGGCTTCATCAGCGTGCGGCCAAAGGGGCGCAGGTCGAGCTCCTCGAGGCCTTCGCGCACGATCTGACGGATGCGCTCCGGGTCGTAGCTATCGCAGTGACGGATGATGACGCGCGCTTTCTGAGGCGGGTGCGCTGGCTGAGACATGGCGACTCCTGAGGTGGGTAGGGCCTTCGACGCGAGCCGAGAGCCTAACAGTTTTCTGGCCGTGTGGTCGGTTTTCGCCCCGACCTTCGACGTCCCCTGGTTGATTGGTAGGATGCGCCGTCGTGGCAAGGGTCGCAATCAAGCTCGCAGCAACGCTCTCCGTCCTGCCACTGGCACTCGCCTGTCGTGGAGGTGGTCATGCGGAGGAGCGGCCGCCGAGCCGACCCGAAGGAGATGCCAAGCCGAGCAAGCAAGCGAAGCCGCCAGCGAAGCCGGAGAAGGTGCTCTCCGTTGAAGGCCAGCACGAGCTGCCAGTTAAATTCCCTGCGGCAAAACCTGCGTTCACGGTAGGGCAACGCGCCCTCGCCGTGCCTCAGAGCTGGCTCGACAACGCCCTCGCGCAAGGCGTCGACGGCCAGGTGATTTCGCTGTATGACGCGAGCATCGAGGCCCTCGGCGCCGAGCGCAGCAAGGTCAAGAGCCAGAGCGGTGCAAGCTGGACCATACCCAATGCTTTGATCGTCGCGCTGCCTCCCGCGGCCAAGGTCAGACCTGGCGACCTGGTGCTCACCCACTGGCCCCAAGGCGGCAGCTGGATGCGGGCGGTGGTGACCGATGGCCCCGCCGAGTCGCCGCAGGTGAGGCTACTCGACGTGCCGGTCGACGAACCTGCAGGCTGGGGCAAGCGCAGCTTGAACCTGGACCCGGGGAGCTTCCTGCCGCTCGACAAGCCAGGGCAGAGCGGGACCACCGCCGCGTGCAAGCAGGGCGCGGCGTGGCGGCGCTTCCTGGTCATCCACACGGACGCAGACGTGCTCCTGGGGCTCGGCTTTGGCGGCAAGCTCGCGAGCCTGCCGAGAGCGGGCTGCCAGCTGCTGCCGCTTGCCCCCAAGCTCGAGGTCGGTTCCTCGGTGAAGGTGCCGCGCGGCAATGAGTATCTGCCCGCGACGGTCTTGGGGGTGAGTTCAGGCGCCGTGGCCCCCAAGCAAGCGCCAGCGCAGACCGAGGCGAAGGGAGACGCTGCTCCACCGGCTCCGTCCAAGGCTTCAGTCGACGCGGGCGACGCGCCAGCTGTCCCTGCGCCAGGCCGCGTGCGAGTCGAGCTCCAGGTGCCTCCGCGACTCACCCTGGAGCTGCCGCAGCTCGATGTCGCCAGCGAACTCCCGGACTAGCTTGGCCTCTCGACCCCTCGCTCTCGGGCGCTTCGCCGCTCAGTCTGCAGCGCGCCATGCTGGCGCGATCAGTCGTCGACGCCCGTCTGCCGTGCGGGGCTCGCTTGCCTGCAAGCCTTGGTGATCCCAGAGCTTGCAGGTGACCGCCTTGTGCATCTGGTCCAGCGCTTCGCAGTAGTTCGTGAACTCGCAGCGGCGCACCTCCGAGCCGCGGCCGAGCCGCAGCTTCAGGAACCAATCGGGGTCCGCCAGGCTTTGCCGCGCGGCAGCTACGATGTCCGCATGACCGGCTTCGAGGATGGCCTCCGCTTGGGCGAAAGAGTGAATGCCGCCGCAGGCGACCACCGGGGTCTCGAAGCCGGCCTCGCGCACAGCCCGACGAACTCGAGCCGTGTCAGCGATGTTTCTGCCAAAGGGCCCGCGCTCGTCGGAGTAGACGCTGGGCATGCACTCATACCCGCTCTCACCCGTGTAGGGGTACGCCGCGTGTCCGACCTTCGGCTGCTTGGCGTCTTCGAAGCGACCACCCCGCGACAGCGACAGGAAATCCATGCCCGCCTCCGCGAAGCGCACGCCGAAGTAGCAAGCGTCCTCCACGCGGCTGCCGCCAGCGACGATGTCATCCGTGAGGAAGCGTGCGCCCACGGTGAAGTCTTCGCCAACCCGCGCACGCACGGCCTCGAAGACCTGCAAGGGCAGGCGTGCCCGTTGCTCCTTCGGCCCGCCGTAGCCGTCCTGGCGGGTGTTCAGCGCGGACAGGAATGAACTCATGGTGTAGGCGTGAGCGTAGTGAAGCTCCACTCCGTCGAAGCCTGCGGTCCTGGCTCGCTCGGCGGCGTCGGCGAACAGCCCAGGCAGGTGCAGAGGAAGGTCGCGAACGTGCGGCAAGCCCATGTCGGTCACCCGCTCACGGTAGCCTTGGCGCAGGTCCTCCAGTGCCCTGCGCGAGAGCACTGCCTCGAGCTCCGAGTCGCCCAGCTGGACCAGCACTTCGCGCGCGCGCGCTTCGTCTCCCGGCTGCAAACCGAGGCGCTCGAGCAGCGCCGCGTCCAGCTGGAGGAAGCGCGAGAGGAACTTGGTCCGGTCCACCCGGCGACGAATCGCCAGGAAGTCGATCAGCTGTATGAAGAGGCGGGTCTCCCCAGCGCTGGCCTCGCGAACCGCGTCGACGACCTTCGCCAGGCCCTGGATGTAGCGTTCGTGACCGATGCGCAGCAGCGGGCCGCTTGGCACGTCTCGGATCCCCGTGGCCTCCACGACGATGGCGCCAGGGCGCCCAGCGGCGAAGCGACGGTACCAATCGATCACGTCCTGCGTGACTTCGCCTTGCTCGGTAGCCCTCCAGGGCACCATCGCGGGAACCCAGGTTCGCTGCTCGAGCTTGCAGTTGCCAACGTCGATGGGACTGAACCAGCGCGATTTCCGCGCGGTTTCAGACGTGGGCCACTCGACGACGGGGAGCTGGACCTTGCGCGCGCTGGGAGGCTTCCACATCGAGGCTTCAGTGGGTCCGAGCCTGGAAGGCCTTGAGCCAGCCCCGAGCGATCACCAGGTGCTGGACCTCGCTGGTGCCTTCGTAGATGCGCAGCGGGCGAATCGCCCGATAGAGCTGGTCGACCACGCTCTCCGCCAGCACGCCACGACCCCCGAAGATCTGCACCGCGTCGTCGATGATGCGCTGAGCGCTCTCCGTGGCGTGGAGCTTTGCCATCGCGCAGGGCAGCGACACCCGACCGCCCTGGGTGTCCTTCTCGTGGGCGGCGCGATAGATCAACAGGCGGGAGGCGCTCAGCTCGGTGACCATGCGGGCCAGCTTCGCCTGGATCAACTGAAGCTCCGCGATGGGTGCGCCGAACTGCTTGCGCGAGAGGGACCAGGCGGTGGCTTCCTCCAGCGCGCGCGTCGCCATACCGGCGGCCGCGGCGGCGACCGTGGTGCGCAGACTATCGAGGGTCGCCATCCCGAGCTTGAAGCCTGCGCCTCGCTCGCCCACCAGGGCTTCATCTGGCAGCTCCACGTCGTCGAAGAACAGCTCGCCCAGGGGGTGAGGGTTGCTCAGGATCTGCGCCTTCTCGAAGAACAAGCCCGGGGCGTCCTTGGGCACGACGAAGCAGCTGATGCCGCGATGACCCGCCTCGTGATCCGTGCTGGCGAACACGGAGTAGAAGTCGGCGATCCCGGCGTTGCTGATCAGCGTCTTGTGACCGTGCAGCTTCCAGCCGGTGCGGGTCTTCTTCGCACGTGCCGTCAGGCTCGCCACGTCGGAGCCAGCATCGGGTTCCGTCATGGCGAAGCCCGCCATCAGATCGCCGCTCACGGCGCCACCGACGAAACGCTCGCGCTGAGCCTTATTCCCTGCGGAAGCAATAGGGGTGCTGCCCAGGCACTGCAGGGCATAGATGTCGTCAGCCAGCGGACTCTGGAAGGCCAGCGCCTCGCGCACCAGACAACAAGCGCGCAGATCCAATGGGTGGGCGTGCTTCACCAGGCCGGCCTTGCCCAGCTCCTGGACGATCCAGCGCGCTCGGTGACGCGCGTCGGCGTCGTCCTTGGGCTGACCCTGTGGCGCGAGCACATCGCGGGCGAAGGCTTGCGCTGCTTCCGCGACGTCACGGTGATGCGGCTCGAGGAACGGAGCTACGCTTTCGAGGTCGATCATCGGCTTCCCTTCGGAGGTCGGCTGGCCGCTAGCGGAAACGCGCCTCACGCTTCTGCGTGAAGGCCTCGTATGCTTCCCGGAAGTCCGGGTGCTGCATGCACACCGCTTGCGCTTCGGCCTCGGTACGCAGCGCGGTCATCAGATCCATGTCCGCCTCTCGATTCAAGAGCTCCTTGGTCATGCGCAGACCAAAGGCGGGTCCCCTGGCGAGCCTGGCGGCGAAACCCTGGGCCTCCCCGAGCACGCTGTCGACGCTGACGACTCGGTTGTAGAGGCCGATGCGCAGGGCCTCCTCCGGCGCAACGAAGTCACCCGTCATGAGCAGCTCCGTCGCCCGCCCCAAGCCGATCAGCTTGGGTAGCAGCCAAGCGATGCCCATGTCGGCGCCGCTCAGTCCGACCTTGGTGAAGAGGAATGCGATCTTGGCCTTGTCCGAAGCGATGCGGATGTCGCTCGCGGCGGCGATCACCGCCCCTGCGCCGGCAACCGTGCCGTTGAGCGCGGCGACGATGGGCTTCCGGCAGTCACGCATCGCAGCGATCAGCTCACAGGTCAGGTGGGTGAAATCGAGCAGCCCTTGGAAGTCGCGCTCGAAGAGCGCTCCGATGATGTCCTCGACGTCTCCGCCCGAGCAGAAGGCGCGGCCCGCACCGGTTATCACGATCGCTCGAACCGCGGTCTCCCGATCCAGGGCGCGAAACGTCTTGCCGAGCTCTTCGTAGATCTCGAAGGTCAGCGCGTTCAGGCGATCAGGGCGACTCAGGGTGATGGTCGCCACCTGGGAATCCGCGGCGAAATCGAGGTCGAAGCTCTTGGTAGAGATACTCAGGGTCATCGTTCGGCCTTCACTCGGCGAAGGACTCGCCATCTTGGTCTTGTTCCAGGCTGTGGCGCAGACGGTCGAGCGCAGTCGAGAGTTTGTGGCGCTCGCCATCAGCCAAGCTGCCGAAGATCTCGTTGAGCCACTCCTCGTGACGCTGCACCTCACGCTTGGCCAGTCGCTTCCCCTTCGCAGTCAACTTGAGCACTCGGACTCGCTTGTCGTCGGGGAGCGTCGTACGCGTGACCAGGTCCCGCGCCTCGAGCCGGTCCACGATCCCAGTCAGGTTCCCGGCGGTAACGAGCAAGACCCTGGACAGCTCCGTCGAGGTCATGCCCTGGGGATGCCGAAGCAGCTGCGCCAGGACGTCGAACTGAGGGAGCGTGGTGTCGCTCTGAGCGACGCGTCGCCGCACCTCGCGCATCACGAGCCCGTGACACTTCACCAGGCGGATCCAGACCCCCGCCGCCTGCTTCGCGTCGTTCGTCATGGTACCACCGCCGTCGCCTCGATCTCGACCAGTGCGCCCGGCTCGAGCAATCCTTTGACTTCGAGCAAGGCCATCGCAGGATAGTGGCGGCCCATCAGCTCACGATAGCTGGCGCCGATGCCCTTCAGATCCGCGAGGTACAGCTGCTTGTCAGTGACGTAGATGGTCAAGCGAGCGATGTGCTCCGGCTTGCCGCCTGCGCTGCGCACCACGGTGACGACGTTGGAGAGCGCCTGAGCGAACTGCAGCGCGAAGTCGTGGGAGACGATGACCTGCTTTGCGTCCCAGCCGATCTGCCCAGCGACGAACAGCAGACGGCCGCCGGCTGGGGCGAGTACCCCGTTCGCGTATCCCTTGGGCTCTCCCCAGGTCTCTGGGTTGATTGCTTCGAGCTTGCTCATCCGATGAAGCCTCCCGCGTCCATCACGATCGCCTGTCCAGTGGTGCCGCCAGCGCGTTCCTCACATAGGTTCGCGACCATGAACGCCACTTCCTCCGGTTCGATCAGGCGATGCTGCCCAACGGTGGCGAGGATCGCCTTCAGCGACTCTTCGCGATCCCGTCCGGTCTTCTCGCTCACACGACTGATGGACTCGTCAGTCATTTCCGTGTTCACGTACCCGGGGCACACGCAGTTGACGGTGACCCCTTTGGCTTTGACCTCCGCTGCAACCGAGCGGCTGAAGCCAAGCACCGCGTGCTTGCTCGCGGTGTAAGCTGCGATGTAGGGCGTCCCAACCCGGGAGGTGACGCTCGCGACGTTGACGACACGTCCCCAGCGTCGCTCCAGCATCTCGGAGACGAACGCCCGCGTGCACAGAAAGGGACCGGTCGCGTTGACCGCCATGATCTGCTGCCAGTCCTCGAGGGGCACACGCTTGATGTCATGGCTCTTGGCGATGCCCGCGTTGTTCACCAGGATGTCGACGCCTCCCAGGCGGTCCCTGGCGACGGCGGCCATGGCCGCGACGCTGGCCTCGTCGCTCACGTCGCATGCCGTCGCGAACGCGGTACCGCCCGCTGCCCGCAGCGCCGCCGCGACGCGCTCGACCTGCGCCTCGCTACGCGCCGTGACCAGCACATGGGCTCCACGCTCGACGAGTAGCTTGGCCACGGCAGCTCCGATGCCTCGTCCCCCTCCGGTGATCACGGCGCGACGACCGCTGAGTGAGCCCCCAGACTCTGACATACAGATGCTTTAGACTTAAACTATCTGGACTGCAAGCGGAGTCGACTCGCTCTCCCCGAGACCATCCCTCGCCGTGGCGCGCTTGGCAACCCGTTTAGACTTAAACAAGTCCGTAGGAGCACTCCAGCTCCTGTTCGGTGACGCGGCAATGTCACGTTTCCAGCGCGATTGTTGCGTTTTTCGGGCGTTCGGCTCGCGGCCTGGAGGAGAGCTTGGACAGCGGTGTCGCTGGCCGGTGCACGAGGGCGGCTTCCGTCGCTCGAACCCACGGCCAGGCTGACTCGCGCGAGCCGCGCGGTCCCGCGCGGGTGCGGCTCAGAGATCCACGGCGTAGACGAAGGTGGCCTTGGGGGCCCGCAGCCAGCGCTCGCGGATCAGCTCGAGCAGCTTCTTCACGCCGCCATCCTTGTCCACGTAGGCGGCCTTCAGCTTGCTTGCGCCGGCGACGTCGCCCTTCGCCTTGATGCGGGCGACCTCCTTGAGCAGCGCCGCCGCGGCCTTGGGGAACTGTTCGAGGTCGAGCTGGACGCACCCGGTGTCCTTGCCATTCGCAGCCTTCTGGTCTGGCAGCCAAGCGCCGCCCCCATGCTCCAACAACCAGCCGAGCTGGATGGCTGCGAGCTGGCTGTACGGCTTCGGTTTCGTGGTGTCGCCCTCGTACATGCCTCGCGAGATGTGTCCGAACGCCCACGCCAGATCTCGGACGTGGGCCTGACGAGCCAGCTCCGGGGCGATGAGCTTGCGCTCCGCCAACCAGTCGGTGAAGTAGAGCGCCGCAGACTGTGCCTTCAGCTCCTCGAGTGTGCTCGCCATGCCACCGCTGAAGATCTGACGGTCGGTCTTGCCTCGCACCTTGTACTCGTGGGCTGGGCCGAGGTTGTGAGCGGCCTCGTGGAGCACGGTGCTCATCAGCATCGGCTCTTGGTCGTCGGTGTACTCCTTCATTGTTTCCGCGCAGAACATACTCGATGCGAGCTCGCGGCTCTGGGCCACGCTATCCGGATCCGAGTAGAGGTTGGTCATCGCCACGGTGCGACCGCGCCCTTCGTTGGCCACCGGCCCCCAGTTGGGCAGGCTCTGACCGATGGTTGCGCCGTGGGGGCTGCGGCTGTCGCCGGCGTTCAGCACGATGTCGATGAAGTCGGGCAGGTGGAAGTCCACGTCACGGGCGCGATACGGTGCTCCTGCTAGCTTCGCGAGCGCCGCCTCCATTTCGGACTTCACGGGCCCCAGCTTGTCTTGCCAGCGCAGCGATCCCTGGTTGATGCGGGCGAAGCTCACGTGGAACCCGGCCTTGAAGCTGCACGGCTCGAAGTAGACCTCGTCGGGCGCGATGCGCAGGTACCACCTCGAGTTCTTGACGTTCATCTTCGCCCAGGCTTCGTCGGCGGGCTCCCAGTCGTTGTCGGTGAACGCCTTCGCTGCGGCCTGGAGGTAGTCCCGGAAGGCCTTCTCGTCGTCGCCGAGCAGCCCGGCCGCGGCCTGCAGCTTCTTGCTGATGGCCTGCATCTCCGTGGCATACACCTCGGTGTAGGGCACCGCCTTCAGGTCGGTTCCGCTGCCTTGCACGACCGCGAACTGGTAGATCAGCTCCTCACCGTCCTTGCGAGCCTTGAGCTTCTCGCAGAACTTGTCTTCTTTCTGCAGCGAAGCAGGGTAGAGACCGCTGACCTTCGCTGGCTGGCTCGGCACCGCGTTGCACTCGGCGACGTTCTCTGTCTTCGGCGCCACGCACCAAGGGCCTTGGTTGCGGAAGAACACCATGTGACTCGCGGTGTCCGCAGGTGGGATCAGCTTGTCCAGCCCATAGGAGCCGAGCTGCCGCGCGTGGATCTGCTCGATCAGCTTCGCGGCTTCGAGGATGTTGCTGACCAGCGCTTGGTCCGCAGTGCTGGCGGTGCGCAGGTCGGTTTCGATCAGCGTGGGCTTGCCCTGAGACAGCTCGTCGATGATCAGCTCGCGCCGCCGCCGCTCCTTCTGGTCTAGCTCGGAGAACGCGGGGCCGCGCTGCTCCAGGCGCACGAGCTTGGCGTACTCGTCGAAGAATCGATCGCTGAAGGCCGGCTTGTCGTCGGCGTCGGTCTCGAACCACGTCGAGCGCGTTGCGTCGCCATACCCCCAGAGGATCGCCAGCTCGTCCGGATCGATGGCCTGGTTGGAGTTGCTGTCGGCGCGCCAGAACAGCGGTAGGTAGCTCTGCGCGGCCAGGGCGTTGAAGCGCTGTCGGCTGAGTGCGTCGAGCTTCGGCGTGGGCGCCGGGGCCTCGGCCGCTGTCGGCGTCGTGGCGGGGGCCGGCGGTTGCGGCTCGGGTGCAGCGGGCGAGCAGGCGACGCTCGAGCCGAGCGCTGCGCAGGTCAGCAGGTGGAACAGCACGCGAGAGCGATGAGGGGCTTGCATCGACGGGGGCTTATCGCTGTCCTCCGCTCAGCGTCAACCGGCAGCTTTGAGCGGTTTCTCCGCCAGCACACGCTGCTTCACGAAAAGTTCCCGGAGCTCCGAGAAAAGTGCTCCCTCACCCCCAAGCCCGGAGAAGGCGCGGGGTCAGACGGGGGCGCGCGGGGATGGACCGCTCGGGTTCAGGCCGGGCCGGCTTCGGTCGGGGTGCGATCGCACTGCGACCATCCGATCTCTGAGCGACGGCGCTCGAGCCGCCGGCGCGCCGAGCGTTGGATTTTGAAGGCGCGGTGGTGCTTGGGGTGCGCTAGTCCTCACACGCGGGCTACCTGGGCATCGCCGCGCCTTCTGCTAATCATTTCCCCGGGGATTCGAACTTTGCTACTTGGCGTTCTGCTTCGGTTTACTGGCCGGCCTCTGCTTCTGCTTGCCCGCAGCATGCGGCTTGCCGGCCTTCTTCGGGCTTGATTTGGCAACCGGATGGGGTTTCGAGTCTTGCTGGTGACCCGCCGCCAGCGCGGGTGTCGCCAGAGCGAGAGCGCCCGAGGCGATGGACGCTGCCAGGAACGTTGTGACGCGTGACATGAACTCATTCTCCTTTGAACGGAAGCTCCTCGCGTTCCGATGAGGCCCTGAACCGGGCGCCTCCGGTGGCGATTCCCGCTCGCTTCAAATTTCCGATCGGAAAATACATGTCGTAGTGGCGCTCACGCGAGCGCCGCTTCCACGGCTTCGCAGAGAATCCCTGCCAGGGTGTCGATGGTGCGCTCGCCCTCTTCCGCGCTCGCTGCGGCGGGAGCGCCGAAGTAGGCCTCGGGGCCCCCAGCTTCCTCGAAGCTCTGCTTACCTTCGCGAATCGCCACGGAGAGGCTCGACGGGTTGGGGGCGAGGGCGCGTCTCACGTCCTCCCGCACCAGCTCGGGGGCGCGCGCCATCACCACGGAGCCCTCGTACTGCCCGGCGTGGCAGGCGCCGCTCTTGAACTCATCGCTGAGCCTGAGTGCCCAGGGCTTGCGCGTCACGTCGGGGAAGATGACCTCGAGGGTGCCGGCGAGCTGCTCTCTTGCCGCGTACAGCGTGCCGATGTGCGTTGGGTCCAGGTGGGAGTTGGCCAGGGCCAGGTAACGAATGCCGTGGCGCGCCAGGCTATTGCCCAGGTCGACCAGCAGCGCGGTCGCCGTTTCCGCGCGAATCGAGATGGTGCCGGCGAAGTTGCTCGCGAAGTCAGCGACGCTGTATGCCATGCTCGGCGCCACCAGAGCGTCCACTCGGGCGTCCACCAGGCGCTGGGCGGCGCGCTCAGCCATGGCCTCGGAGATGATCACGTCGGTCGCCAGCGGGAGGTGCGGGCCGTGGGCCTCCGTCGCTCCCACGGGCAGCAGGACGACCATGCGGGTCTTGTCCCGGGCTTCGAGTTCTCGATACGTCAGGTTGGCGAGGCGCTTGTGCTCGGGCAGTGGCGTCATGGCGCCATCCTCGCTTCGGGGGGCGCTCCGTGGCAACCGCTGGCGCGGTTCGAGCGCGCTCGGGCCGAGCGTTTTGGCTCCACAGTGGGCGCCTGGGCAGCGCGCGGTGGTGGCGGGCGCAGCGCGTGATAGCGTTCGCCAGCGAGGGCATGGGAACCATCGGATTGCTGTTGAGCCACGAGCTGCTCTCGCTGCTCGTCCTCGTGCTCTCGGTGGTGCTGGTGGGCAGCGTGCTCCACCAGCGCCGTCCGACCGGGAGCGCGTTCGCCTGGGTGCTGGGCATCGTGTTGCTGCCTTACGTCGCGATCCCGCTGTTCCTGATGTTCGGGGGGCGCAAGTTTCGCCAGCGCTGGAGCAGCAAGCGGCAGCTGAGCCACCGCTCGTATCGACTATTACCACGAGGCAAAGGTAGCGATGAGTCGGGTCCGTCACCGGTCGTCTGGCTAGACTCGGGCGAGGCCGCGTACGCGGAGTTCTCACGACAGATCCGCCGCGCGCAGCACAGCATCCGCATCCTGACGTTCGTCATCGGCGACGACATCAGCGGGCGCGCCTTGGTGCAAGCGCTCACCGAGCGCGCGAGGGCAGGGGTCGACGTGCGGTTGCTGGTCGACGACCTGCTGTTCTTCCGCGTGCCCAAGCGGGAGTTGCGCGCCCTCGAGGCAGCGGGGGGACATGTCGCGCGCTTCATGCCGCTCTGGCACTGGCCCTTCCGAGGGCAGGCGAACCTGCGCAATCATCGCAAGATCGCGCTGTTCGACGGCGACGTGGGCATCGTGGGAGGGATGAATCTCGCTGACGAATACATGGGCGAGGTCTCGCGTGTGGATCGCTGGAGGGATCTGAGCCTCGTGGTGTCCGGAGCCACCGTGGCCGAGCTGGACGAAATTTTCCGGGCGGATTGGGAGTTCGCCGCGCACGAGAAGCTGCCGAGCGCCGCGCCGGGCACTCAGCCGGTCGAGGGCTCCGGCGTGCTCGACGTGCTGCCGAGTGGGCCGGACCTCCAGGGGGATCCGATCTACGAAGCGTTTCTCGAGCTGTTCTTCCGTGCTCGGCAGCGCATCTGGATCGCCACCCCCTACTTCGCGCCAGATGACGCCTTGCTGAAGGCCCTCGAGATCGCGGTGCGTCGGGGGGTGGACGTGCGCGTCGTCGTCCCTCAGCGCTCGAATCACCCCCTGGCGGATCGCATCGCCGGACCCTACCTGCGCCAGCTCGATCATCAAGGCGTCGCGGTCTGGCGCTTCGGTCACCCCGAAGGAGGTTCGGGCGCTCGCGTCGCGCCGCGGATGCTGCACGCCAAAGCGGTCTTGATCGACGACGAGGTCGCGGTGGTCGGCTCCGCGAACCTCGACATGCGGAGCCTGCTCTGGAACTACGAGGTCGCGCTCTTCATGCAGAGCGCCCGCGAGGCCGAGCATCTGGCCTGCTGGTTTCACGAAACATTTTCCGAGAGCGCCCAGGGAGCCCCCAATCCGAGCTGGCTCGTGCGGCGCTTCGAAGACGGCGTGCGCCTGCTTGCTCCGCTCGCCTGATCGGTGCTGCAGTACGGGCTTGTGTCCCAGCGGAAGCGACGCCAAGAACGACGCGTGACGCGACGAATCGTTATCGCGGGGCTGGCTCTGGCGCTGACCGGGGTCGTGGCCTTCGTGCTCTGGCGTCGCGGAGGGCCGCCGGCGACGGTCGCGGTGGACAAGCGGGAGATTGTCCAGTCGATCGTCTCCAGCGGTCAGGTGATGCCGCCCGCCGAGATCCACATCGACGCGCTGGTAACCGCGACGGTGACGGCGCTCGAGGCCCGCGAGGGAGATCGCGTGAAGGCAGGGGAGCTCTTGCTGCGACTCGACGATGCGGATCTCAGGGCTCAACTGAAACAGGCCCAGGCGCTGCTGGCTCAGGCCCGGGTCGGGCACGCAGGCGTGCGTCAGGTGAGTTTCCCGGAGGCAACGGAATCCGCGATCCAGGCGGAGGCGAACCTGAGGAACGCCCAGACGGAGGAGCGCCGAAAGAAGGCGCTGCTCGAGGCGGGAGTGATCACCAAGGAGTCCTACGACGAAGCGAACCGCGCCCTGACGGTGTTCGAGAGCCAGGCGAAGGCTGCCGCGCTGCAGGTCAAGGCCGTGAAGCCCGGAGGCAATCAACGCCTGAGCGCGCAGGCGCAGGTTGCGCTGGCGGAGGCTCAGGTCGCCGCAGCGGAGGCCAACCTGAAGCGGGCCGAGGTACGCGCGCCGACCGATGCCACGATCGTGGAGCGGCTGGTGGAAGCTGGCGAGTCGGTGCGACCAGGGTCTCAGCTCTTCGTCCTGAGCGCTGACGGTCGCACGCGCATCAGCATCGAACCCGACGAACGTAACCTCTCACGGCTCGAGCTGGGGCAGTCCGCGGTGGTCAGCGCCGAGGCGTTCCCGGACAAGCGCTTCCTTGGCGTCGTTGCCTACGTGGCGCCCTCCATCAACGCGCAGCGGGGCACCGTCGAGGTGCGGCTGGACGTGCCGGATCCGCCCAAGTACCTGCGGCCAAACATGACGGTCTCGGTCGAGGTCACCGTGGGGCGCAACGCAGAAGCCCTGGTGGTTCCCTTGTCCGCAGTGCGCGGACTCGAGAGCGGTCAGCCCTGGGTTGGCGTCTGGGATGGCGCCGCCGAGCGGCGTCAGGACGTCACGCTTGGGCTGCGCGGCGACACGCAGGTGGAGCTGCTGAGTGGTGTCTCCGAAGGGCAACGCCTGGTGGTTCCTCTGGCGACCGGCACGCAGCGTGGACCAGAGATGCCTGGAACTCTGCGATGAGGCTCGCTTGGTTTCTTGCGCTGCGCTTCATGTGGGACCAGCGCTTTCAGAGCCTGCTGATCGTGAGCGGGGTCGGCGTGGGTGTCGCGGTCATGGTCTTCATCACCGCGCTGATCACTGGCCTCCAAGCGAGCCTCATCGACCGCACGTTGGGAAGCCAACCGCACGTCATCGTGACGCCGCTGGAGCGCGAGGGGCGACCGCTGATCCCGGCGCAACCCGGTGAGGTGCGGCTCCGACACGTCGAGCGCCCGATGCAGCAGTCGCGCTCGATCGATGAGTGGCAGAAGGCGGAGCGGGCCATTTCACTGTTGCCGGAGGTCGAGACCAGCGTGCCCCTGGCGATGGGGCCGGGCACCGCGCTGAGGGGCAACAGCGAGGAGGGCGTGCTGGTGATCGGCGCGGATCCAGGGCGCCTTGACGGCGTGATCCCGATTCGCAAGAACATGACGGCTGGTCGCTACGAGGTCACGGGAACGGATGTCGTGCTCGGCTCCGAGTTGGCAAAGAACCTCGGCGTCGGCGTCGGGGACCGACTGCGGCTGCGCACGGCGTTGAGCGACGGTCAGGTGTACGTGATCCGGGGAGTCGTCGACATGGGGGCTCGGGAGATGAACCGCACCTGGGTCCTCATGTCTTTCCGTGCGGCACAGACCCTGACCAATCAGCCAGGGCGTGCTTCGGCGATCTATGTGCGAGTGCACGACATCTACGCCGCCGAGAGCGTCGCTCGCAGTATCGGTGGACTCACCGGGTTGACCTCTCGCAGCTGGATCGAGAACAACGCTCAGCTGATGACGGCGCTGAGTTCCCAGAGCGCGTCCACCACGATGATCCGCTTCTTCGTGCTCGTCAGCGTCGCGATCGGAATCGCCAGCGTGCTGGTCGTCTCGGTGATCCAGCGCTCGAAGGAGATCGGGATCTTGCGAGCCATGGGCGCGGCGCGGGGAGTGGTGTTGAGGGTCTTCCTGATCCAGGGCGGCATGATCGGAGCCGCGGGGGCGCTGGTCGGATCACTGATTGGGTTTGGCCTGACCCGGGTGTTCCGCGCATCCATCACCAACGCGGACGGGACACCCTTCTTTCCGTTCGCGGTGACACCTCAGCTGTTTGTGTTGGCTCTCGTGGTCGCGACCGTGGCTGGTCTGGTGGCGGGTGTCGTGCCCGCACGGCGCGCCGCGCTGCTGGATCCAGCGGAGGCGATTCGGAATGGCTGACGAACCATCGGAGCTGGTGCTTCGACTGCGGGGGATCACCAAAGCCTTCGAGAACGAGGGAACGACCACGGAGGTCCTGCACGGCATCGATTTCGAGCTGCGCAAGGGTGAGCTGTGCGCAGTGATTGGCCCCTCGGGGTCCGGCAAGAGCACGCTCCTCAACCTGATTGGGCTACTCGCGAGGCCCAGCAGTGGCTCCCTCTGGATGGCAGGTGAAGAGACCAGCGAGCTGGACGAGGACGCCCTGACCTCGCTGCGTAGCCGGTTCATTGGCTTCGTGTTCCAGTTCCACCACCTGATCGGTGCGCTGTCTTGCGCGGAGAACGTGGCGCTCCCCTTGATGATTCGCGGGGTCTCACGCGGGCAGGCGCTGGAGAGAGCTGCCGTGGCCCTGGCCGAGGTTGGCTTGGGCGACCGAGCGAGATCACGCCCGGCGCAGCTGTCCGGTGGTCAGCAGCAGCGCGTCGCTGTCGCGCGGGCGCTGGTCGGGGACCCCGCCTTGCTCCTGGCGGACGAGCCGACCGGGAACCTCGACAGCGAGAACTCGAACGCGGTCTTCGAGCTCCTGCGTCGGCTCAACCGTGAACGTGGCACTGGAGTGATCGTCGTGACCCATGACCCTCGCATCGCCGAGCGCTGCAGCGGCACACTGGAAATCGTCGACGGCCTCGTTCACTCCGACAGCCGTTGGAAACTTCAAGTCTAAAGGGTACCCTGCCGGCGATGGCAGCATCCGAGCCGGTCGAGCTTCCCGAGCAACTGAACATCGCGCAGCGCTTCCTCGTCGGGCAGCTGGCAACCTACGGCGACAAGCCTGCGATTCTATGCGGGGCCCGCAGCCTCAGCTACGCGGAAGTGGATACGCTGGCGAACCGCTTCGGCAACCTCTTTCGTGAGCGTGGGGTCGAGCCCGAACAGCGAGTGCTCGTCGCGCTACCTGACGTTCCGGAGTTCGCTGCTGCGCTCTTCGGCACGCTCAAGCTCGGCGCCGCGGTGGTGATGGTGAACAAGGATCTCGCGCGTGATGAGGTCGAGTACTTCTACAACTACACTCGAGCGAAGCTGGTGGTGGTCGCGGCAGAGCAGCTCGGGACCTTCCTCGCGGCAGCGAATGCCGCGTCGCTGCTCAAGACCATCGTCGTGGTGGGGGAGGCGAGCCAGGAGCAGCTCGCGGATCCCAGGGTCGTCAGCTTCGATGCACGGATCTCCGAGCTGAGCGGTGAGCTCGAGTGCTTCCCGACTCACCGGGACGACCCGGCGATCTGGCTGTTCTCGGGGGGGACCACGGGGCGCCCCAAGGCGGTGGTGCAGACCCACCGCTCGTTCGCAAACACCACCGAGCTGTACGGCAAGCGGGTGCTCGGGATGACGGCCAGCGACATCACCCTCAGCGTGCCCAAGCTCTACTTTGGCTACGCGACGGGATCGAACCTGCTGTTCCCCTTCTCCGTCGGCGGCACTTGCATCCTGTTCCCGGAGCGCTGCACCGCGGAGAAGCTCTTCGAGTTGATCGCCGAGCATCGACCGACGGTGCTGATCAACGTGCCCACCATGATCAGCAAGCTGCTGGGCAGCGAGCAGGCATCGGCTGCGGACCTGTCCTGCTTGCGGCTCTCGACCAGCGCCGGCGAGGCGTTGCCCGTCGAGCTCTATCAGCGCTGGAAGGAGCGCTTCGGGGTCGAGCTCCTGGACGGGCTGGGCACCGCGGAGATGTGGCACGTCTTTCTGACCAACCGCCTGGGTGACGTCAAGCCGGGCACGCTGGGACGAGTCGTCGCTGGCTTCGAGGTCAAGGTCTGTGACGACGCTGGCCAGGAATTGCCGCGCGGAGAAACTGGCTGGCTCTGGGTGAGGGGTGACTCCCGGGCGCTGTGCTACCACCAGCAACACGAGAAATCCCAGCAGGCGTTCCGTGGCGAGTGGTACGTCAGCGGCGACATGATCAGCATGGATGAGGATGGCTACGTCACCTATGGTGGTCGTGGCGACGACATGCTCAAGGTCGGTGGCAAGTGGCTCAGCCCCGCCCAGGTGGAGAACTGTCTGCTGGAGCACCCGGCCGTCAAGGAGTGCGCGGTGGTCGGGGTGGGCGATGCGCAGGGCTTGGTGAAGCCGCACGCGTTCGTCATAGCTCGGGAGCGAGCTCCCGAGCTGGCGTCCGTGCTGATTGATTTCGTGCGGAAACAGCTCGAGCCGTACAAGGCGCCTCGTGTGGTGCACGTCGTGGAGGACCTGCCGCGCACCCACCTGGGCAAGATCGACCGCGGGAAGCTGCGTCGCATGGCCTGAAGTCGCCTGGCGCCGACTGCTGCTGGGCGACTACGCCAGGTGCACGTTCGCGAGCAGCGCCTCGAGCAAGATCTGATCTCGCCGCATGATCGCGAGCCGCAGCAGCTGGGCCCGGCGGTCCTTCAGCGGCAAGGTCGCGAGCAGCGCCTTGGCCTGTACGAGGACTTCCGCGAGCTGAGCAGGATCGCGCCCGTAGCTCGGAATGGGCTGCGCGGGCTGCGGTGGGAGCGCGGGCGGGAGGATCGTCGAACTGCGCGTGACCCGCGCCCGCACCTCGGACTGCTCGTCTTCGAGCTCGCCGATCGAGGGGCGTGTCGAGGGCTTCTTGACAGGTGACATGACGACTCTCGCTTTGGGGGCGCACGCCCGCCGACGCCGAACCGGTCTGCACATCACGCGCGCGTGATGTGGCCGGGGCGGAGCTGCGGTGGGTGCAACCAACGGTTTGCAGGAAGTGTTCCGCTCTCGGTTGGGGTTCTTGCGTGGACGTCCGAGAGGGTTGGGGGATCTCCGAGGGCCGAGGGAATCGAGCGGGTGTGGGTGTCGCGACACGCGTCGCGTCCCCGCGATGGACGCCGGAGCGTGGCGCGGCGTTAGTGCCGGCGCGCGCCGGTTGCGGCGTGTTGCTCTCCTCACCCCCAAACCCGCGAGCCGACGTCGATGCCGTGACTGTGCTGTCGGCCTCGCTGCGGAGCTTTGCGTAGGGAGCTACGCGGTCTGACGAGCGAGGCGTGCGGGTTTCCGCAGCTCCCATGACGCCGATGTCAGAGGTGAGCTTCGCCGCGGTCGCAGAGCGGAACTCAGGTGCGTAAGTAGCTACGCAGAGTCGCGAAAGTACGAACTTTTTCGCTCTCGGTGTTGCCTTGCCAAGGGGCGGGCCGGTTCCTACAGTCCGGCCGACGCCATGATGAAGGCCAGTGAAGAATCACCGCGCATGTTCGAGAGCGACTTGGTCGACTTCTTCTCGCGGACGCACCCCATGGTGGTGCCCCTCGTCTTCGTGCCCGCGGCAGGTGCGTGCATGTACTGGGGCGTTGTGCGTCACGACGTTGGCGCGATCGCCAGCGTGGTGTTGTTCGTGAGCGGCGCGGTGGTGTGGTCGCTGATCGAGTACTGGCTGCACCGTACGTTCTTCCACTGGGAACCACCCGGGAAGCTGGGGGAGCGCATGCACTTCCTGGTGCACGGCGTGCATCACAAGTGGCCGAAGGACAAGTACCGCTTGGTCATGCCGCCCGCGGTGAGCGTCTCCCTGTTCTTCATCTTTCTGGGGATCTTCTATGCGCTGCTGGGTGGGCGCTGGGTGTGGCCTTTCCACGCGGGATTCACCATCGGCTACATGTCGTATGATCTCATCCACTACTACATCCACCACTACAACCCGAAGTCCCAGTACTGGCTGCGCTTGAAGAAGCATCACATGCTTCATCACTTCAAGACGCCCGAGGTCCGCTACGGCGTGAGCTCGAAGTTCTGGGACTACGCGTTCGGTACTGTGGGGGAGCAGCCGGTGCGCCGCGCGTCGGCAGAACCACCCGCCGAGTCCTGAGAAGGCAGACCAATGGCTGAAGCTGCTCCTGAGCTGCCTGAGATCCCCGAGGAGCTGGGACTCGACCCCGTGCTGTGCGCGCTGCTCCACCTCGCCTACTTCCTCGACAGCGTCGAGGAGGAAACGCTGAGCGCCGAGCACGCGACGCCGAACCTCGAGCGTGTGGGCTTGTACGTTCAGCGCCTCGATGACGAGCAGCTCGATGAGCTCGAGGCACAGCTCGCAGAGCTCGTCGAGTACGCGATCGCCGAGAAGTGGAGCGAGGATCAGCGTGAGTGGCTGGCGAGCTTCTTGGAGCATTGCGGTATCGAGCTCGAGGCCGAAGACGCCTCCGACATGAACTGACGCTGCGTCGGTTCGCCCGTTGGAGCCAGAGGTCAGCGGAAGTCACGGCCGCCCGATTGCACGCGGACGATGTCGCCTGAGACGCTCTTGGGCGATTCATGGGGAAATCACCGCAGCCGTATGCCGACGCTGCCGCGACCTTCGACGCGTCGGGGATCTACGTCTCGCCTGGCAAGACACGAGTCTTTCGCGAGTACGGGCTGACGGTCGTTATGGGGGAGCGCTCCGGACCAGGGTTCCGGGACGCGTTCACCGGTCAGGAGTTCATCAACTGTCACTGCAACGGCGGCGTCTTCAATCTTGGGCACCGAAACCAGGCCTTGATCGCCTGTCTGAAGAGCGCTCTGGAAGAGCTGGACATCGGAAACCACCATTTCGTCAGCGGCTGGCGCACGGCCCTTGCCGAG
Organism: Polyangiaceae bacterium; assembly: GCA_041389745.1. Lineage (GTDB taxonomy): Bacteria > Myxococcota_A > Polyangia > Polyangiales > Polyangiaceae > JAHBVY01. Next base: position 173,382 of record JAWKRF010000013.1, on the reverse strand, counting down.
CGGCTCTCACGCTCGACGGCTGGCCACCTCGGGGGCGTGGTGTTCGGCGTCGGGGGAGGCGAGGCCATCGATCTCGCCATCAAAGTTTGCCGCGCGGCAACGAAGCGTCGTCGCATACTCTCGCTGTGTGGCGGATACCACGGACACACCGGGCTGGCGCTGGCGGCGGGTGATCCGAGCTTTCGCGAGCCGGTGCTGTGCAGCGACGCGGCCTTCGAGCAGGTGCCGTTCAACGATCTCAGCGCCATGGACCGCGCGCTGAGAGACGACGTCGCCGCGGTCTTGGTGGAGCCCATCCCGGCCACTTTCGGCATGCCGCTGCCCGAGCCGGGCTATCTGGAGGGGGTGGCTCAGCTGTGCAAGTCTCGCGGCGCGAAGCTGGTGGTGGACGAAGTGCAGACCGGCCTGGGACGAACGGGGAGGATCTGGGCCTATCAGCACCATGATTTCCGCCCGGATGTGCTGGTGACCGGAAAGGGCCTGAGCGGGGGTGTCTACCCGATCAGCGCGACGCTGATGACGACCGAGCTACAGCAGCTCTTCTTGGAGGAGCCGTTCATCCACATCTCGACGTTCGGCGGCTCGGAGCTTGGTTGTCGCGTGGCGTTGGAGGTGATGAACCAGATCGAGGCGCCCGGCTTCCTCGAGCACGTGGAGGCCCTCGGCGAGCACTTCGAACGGGGCCTGCAGGGGTATCCCTTCGAGCTCAGGCGCCGCGGTCTGATGATGGGGCTGAAGTTCCCCGCCGAGGGGGCGGGGCTGTTGGCGATGCGCCTGCTGGTCGAACAGGGGCTCTTCGTGCTGTATGCGGCGAACGACACCTCCGTGGTGCAGTTCCTGCCGCCGCTCGTCTTGCGGCCGGAGCAAGCCGATGATGTGCTGAGACGAGTGCGCGCCGCATTTCCGGCGTAGCTTGGCAGCGCTGCTCGCGCGAGCAGTCGGAGAGGAGAACGATCGGCGTGGGGGAGAGCGACGACGCGGCCTTGCAGGAGGCCCTCGGCGAGCTGGAGGCGCGTGTACAGCGGGCCTTGGCGCGTCCAAGCCACGAGCAGCTGGACGTGATCGGGGTTGGCGAGATCTCTCCCGTGCTGCGCCTGGGTTTGGGGGAGAGGGGCTACGCCGCGAAGCGCCTGCCTCGCTTCGCAGACGCCCCGAGCCTGGAGCGCTACGTCGAGACGTTCGACGCCTACCGCGGAGCGCTGGAGCAGGTCGGGGTTCACGCGCTCGAGTCGCGCGTGCTCGTTGCCTCGCGGCAAAAAGATGGTCTGTCCGCCTACTGCGTGCAGCCGCTACTCGAGGCAAGCACGCTGTGCGTGGACCGCCTGCGCAGGATGGACGCCACGACGGCGCGGAGCTTCGGCGGGCGGCTCTTCGACCTCGTCGCGAGCGCGGTGAGTGATCGTCTGGGCCTCGATGCGCAGCTCTCGAACTGGTTCATGCGCAGCGCGCCCGACGAGCCCCCCGAGTTCGGCTACCTGGATCTGACCACGCCGTTGATGCGCAACGAAGCTGGCGAGGAACTGCTGGACACCGAGTTGTTCCTGGCGTCGCTGCCGGCGCTCCTGCGTCCGTTGGTGAGGCGCTTCATGCTGCGAGACATCCTGGCGAACTACTACGACCTGCGCAGCGTACTCAGGGACCTGCTCGGCAACCTGATCAAGGAGTCGCTGGAGCGTCACCTCGACGGTTGGCTCGGCGTTGCGAACGCGCGCATCACCCCTGCGCTCACCATGAGTGAAGTCCAGGCTCACTACGCGGACGACGCGCGAACCTGGGCGCTGCTGCAACGCTTGCGCAAGCTCGACCGCAGTTGGCAGCGCCATGTCCGCCGACGGCCCTATGGCTTCTTGCTGCCGGGTAGCATCGAGCGCCGGACGGATCAGTAGCGGAAAAGCGCCCCACGGGTTGCGCATCGTTGGCTAGAGTGCGCTCGCATGGCAAGCGCGGAGAAGCTCGAGGCACCCAAGGACTACGCTCCGGTTTGGCCTTACTACAGCTTCTTCGCGGTCTGCATGGGGGTCTTTCACCTCGCGCTGGCAGGCATCGGCACCTGGATGGTGGTGATGGCTCACGAAGCGCCGCGTCCCGAGGTGGAGCCCGTCGTCTTCGGCTCGAGCGTCGCGGTGATGAGTGTGTTGCTCGGGGTTGCCTATTGCTACGCACCTTTTGCCCCGAGGAAACGCTGGGCGTGGCGCTATCACCTGGTGTTGATCGTCCTGGGCTTGCCGTCCTGCCTGTTCGGTGCGCTGCCGCTGCTCGTGTTCTGGCTGCGGCGAGACGCACGACGCATGTTCAAAGCCTGAGAGCCGGGACGCGACGGCGCGAATCACTTCGCCTTCCGCTGCATCTCCGATTCGAAGCTCGAGCCCGCCTTGGCCTTCTTCGATGGCGCCTTGTTGGAGCTCGGGGGCGTGTAGGTAGGAGCGACCCGCGGGGCGAGTGGCTGAGCCGTGGGCTTGACGGGGGGCGGCGCCTTGGTCGGTGGTGCTGGCCTGGTGTCGTCCGCCTTCGCCTCCGAATCGCTGTCGTCCTGGATCGGGGTGGGCTCCAGCTTGCTCGTGGTTGGTGGGGGCAAGGGCACTTCACGCTCGATGGCTTGGTGTGCGGCCTTGCGGTCCGCTTGCACGGCGGGGAGGGAGTCGCCCTTCTCATCGAGCGCCTTGGCCTCGTCGTAGAGCACCAGGCAGCGCCGCCACTGCTCGTTCTCGCAGGCACGCCGCGCCTGCTTGCGGAGCTCCTCGGGGTGTTGCTGAGGTTCTGTCTCGGGGGTGATCGCGACGGGGGGCGGCGCTTGCGGTGTGGAGAAAAGCCAGAAGCCGATCACGATCGCGACTGCGAGCACTGCTGCGGCGGCGGCCCAGCGAGTGCGGAAGTAGCGCCGCAAGCGTGAGACCCGCTGGCGTACGCGAGGTGCTGGCAGGTTCTCTTCCTTGGCGATCGTCTCGAGCTTCTCGCCGGCGCCCTCCCGAAGCATCCACTCCAGGGTGTCCGCTGTCTGGTCTCCGTCGGGGAGCTCCTTCTCCACCCAGCGCATCAGCTCGCGGGCGTCACTGGAGGCGCTGTCGGGCGCGGCCTGATCCGGTGGCTCGTCGTACAGCAGTGGCTCGCGCCCGCGCTTGCGGAAGTGATCCGCCACCTTGTTTCGCGCGACTCCGAACAGCCAGCGGCGGAAGTCCTCGGCGGCTTCCGGGGCGTGGTCCGACTCCAGGGCAGCGGCGAGCGTGGTCTGCAGGACATCGTCGGCTTCGCCCCGTGGCACGCGACCGCCGATGAAGCGCCGCAGGTCGCGGAGCAGCTCCGGATCGTTCAGCAGCGCTGGAGTGGGTGGGGCATCGGGCGGCTCGGACACTGCGGGCATCATGTCACGAGTACGCCGTCGCGCGTCGCCAGCGTTGTGTGACCCTCTCCCCCAAAAAAATCCGAAGCGCTCGGAAAAGCCGCTAACGTCCCGTGGATGGCGCTGTCCGGTCCCCCCTGGGTGGAGTCGATCCGCGCTGGGTTGGCTGCTCACGCCGACCCCGATGCGGCCGAGCCCATGCGCGCGTACATGCGCAGTCGGCTGCCCTTTCTTGGTATCCAGGCCAAGCAGCGCCGCAGCGTCGTGGTCCGGCTCCGACCAGCGATCGATACCCAGGCCGAGCTCTACGCGGGGGTGAGGGCGCTCTGGTACGGGCGCAGTCGAGGTCCGCAGCAGGTCTACCGGGAGGAGCGCTACGTCGCGATGGAGCTACTCACGGACCGGCGCTACCAGGCGCTGCGTGACGCTCGCACGCTCGAGCTCTACGAGGAGCTGATCGTCGACGGCGCCTGGTGGGACTTCGTCGATCACCTGGCAAAGAACGGGGTGGGTGAGCTCCTGCAAAGGTTCCCTGTGGAAATAAAGGAGCGACTGCTCGAGTGGGCTACCGACGCGGACCTCTGGAAGCGTCGCAGCGCCATCCTGAGCCAGCTGGCCTTCGGGCAGGCGACGGACGTCGAGCTCCTCGAGGCGGTGATCCGCCCGAACCTCGACGACAGCGACTTCTTCCTCAAGAAGGCGATTGGCTGGGCGCTTCGTCAGTACGGCTGGGTGGAGCCCGAGTACGTCGAACGCTATGTGGCTCGTCACGCTTCCGAGCTCAGCTCTCTCTCGAGGCGTGAGGCGCTGAAGAGCCTGGACACCGCGCGCGCCAGGCTGCAGACGAAGCTCGAGGGTCGACGGAGCGCGGCGCAGCGATGACGCAGTGGAAGGTGGACAAGCTGGTGCCAGGTGGCCATGGGATGTGCCGCCTCGACGGCGGCGGGGTCGGCTTCGTGCGTGGCGCCGCGCCGGGCGATCTGGTCCACGTGAAGCAGATCAAGCGGCGCTCGGGCTACCAGCGCGCTGAGTCCTGGGCGCTCGTCGAGGCGGGCCCGGGACGGGTGGAGCCAGGCTGCGCACTGCACGGTCGCTGTGGTGGTTGTGACTGGATGCACCTCGAGCTGTCGATGCAGCGCGAGGCAAAGGTCAAGCTACTGACTGAAGCGCTGGTGCGCACTGGCGGGTTCGACGCCGAGCGCTTGCCGAGGATCGAGCTGGTCAGCGCCGGACCCGCAGAGGGCTATCGCTGCCGCGCGCAGCTGCAAGTCGATGCGAAGGGGCGCCTCGGGTTTTTTTCCGCGGGGACACATGATCTGGTGGAGGTCGACGGCTGTCTCGTGTGTGACCCTCGACTGTCGCAGATGATCAGCGAGCTGCAGGCGCTGGCGAAGCAGGGCCTGTTTCGCGGCTTCTCACGTCTGGAGCTACGGGTCGCTGATCGCGACCCTGAGCGCTTGCTGCGGGCGAGCGTCCGTGAGCGCGGCCGTGACCGGCGACGCAAGCATCGGGAAGTCCGCAGCGACCAGCTCGAGGCGAGCCTGAAGCAACTCGGAATCGCCTGGGTCCTGGAGGGGTCGGTCGCCGACGCCGAGCTCTGCCAGGGATGGCGGATCGCCGACGAGCTGTACCTCTCGGTGCCTCCTGCAGCGTTCGCCCAGGTGAACCCAGAGGTCAATCGTAGCCTGATCGGAGCGGTGGTCGAGGGAGCGCGCCGACGCGCAGCCGCGCGCTTTCTGGATCTGTACTGTGGTGCGGGCAACTTCAGCTTTCCGCTGGCTGCGGCTGGGCTGTCCGGGGTTGGTATCGAGATCAGCGACGCAGCCATCACCGCAGCCAAGAGCCATCGACCGCGAGTCGAGGCGTTGCTCGGGCGCGAGCTGGACCTGGAGTTCCACGCTGGGGACGTCGAGCCTGCGCTCTCGCAGCTGCCCCGTCGCGACTTCGATCTGATCCTGCTCGACCCTCCGCGCGCCGGAGCGAAGGCCAGCCTGTCCTTCGTCGTGCAGAGTGAGGCGCACTGGTTGTGCATGTGCTCGTGCGATCCGGTGACGCTGGCGAGAGACCTCAGGGAGCTGGTTCACAGCGGTTTCGAGCTCGAGCAGCTGACGGCGTACGACATGTTTCCTCACACGCATCACGTGGAGGCGCTGGCCTGGCTGCGCCGCGTCGCGCGCTGAGGGCTCGAGTCGAGCGACCTGCAAGGGGCGCCGCGCTTCCTTCTTGGGTTCACCTCGTGTTACGGACGGGCAACGCCGAGGCGCTGCTGGCGCTCTTCGCAGACCACGAGACCGCTCGCCAGCGTGCGCGAGCCACCCGAGATCCATGGCCTACGAACCTCGACACTCTCCCGACCACGAGAACACCGGATGGCCCCCCGGCGTGCCGTACATCATCGGCAACGAAGGCTGTGAGCGCTTCAGCTACTACGGCATGCGCGCCATCCTCACCGTGTTCCTGGCGCAGTACCTGTACATCCACCACCCGGTATTCGCTGCGGATCCAGAGCGCAACGCCAAGGCGCACTACCACGTCTTCGCCGGCGCGGTTTATCTGTTCCCGCTGCTCGGAGCCGTGATCGCTGATCGCCTGTTCGGCAAGTACCACACCATCCTGTGGCTGAGCATCGTGTACGTGGCGGGTCATGCGGTGCTCGCGGTCAGTGAGCACTCCGTCACTGGGTTCTGGATCGGCCTCGGGTTGATCGCTGTCGGTTCCGGGGGGATCAAACCCAACGTGTCGGCCCACGTCGGTGACCAGTTCGGGAGGAGCAACTGGTTCCGGGTCCCCAGCATCTTCCAGGCGTTCTACTTCATCATCAACTTTGGAAGCGCCGGCGCGACGCTACTGATCCCGAAGACGCTCGAGTGGTACGGGCCAACGGTGGCCTTCGGCATACCGGGCGTGCTGATGGCGCTCGCCACCATCGCGTTCTGGATGGGACGCAAGGTGTTCGTGCACGTTCCGGCGCACCCGGCGGGCAAGCTGGGTGCGCTGGACGCGATCAGCTCGAGCCTGTTCGTGATCGCCTTCGCGCACCTGTTCGCTCCTGCCGTCTTCCACGAAGTATCCTGGAAGGTCCTCGTGCCCAGCGCTCTCGGCTTCATCGTGGCGGGCGCCATCGTGTTCATGATTCGCCAGCGAATGAAGGAGGACGACGGTTTCCTCGCGGTGCTGGCTTTCGCGGTGAAGAGCTACTTCTCCGGTTACCAGCCGAAGGCCGAGGACGCGCCCGACGTCAGGCACCCCGATCCGGCGGTTCAGGCGCGACGGGAGCGCTTGGTGCAGAGCCGCTTCTTCGGCGCGGCCGCGCGGCATTTCGGAATGGAGTCGGCGGAGGGGCCGCCGGCCGTGCTGCGGGTGGTCAGCGTCTTCTTCCTGGTGAGCGTGTTCTGGGCGCTCTTCGATCAGCACGGCTCGAGCTGGGTGCTCCAGGCCAAGACGATGAACCTGGAGCTCCCCGGAGTCGGCGAGGTCAAGCCTTCACAGATCGCGGCGCTGAACCCGCTGATGGTGATGATCCTGATCCCGCTGAACAACAAGCTGATCTATCCAGCGTTCGGCAAGCTGGGGCTAGAGATGACACCGCTTCGCCGCATGACCGGTGGCATGCTGGTGGCCGGCGCGAGCTTCCTCCTGGTCGCGTTCATTCAAGCTCGCATCGACGCTGCGGGGCACGGTCAGGTGAGCTTCATCTGGCAAGCCCTGCCGTACTTCGTGATCACCCAGGCGGAGGTCATGGTCTCGATCACCGGTCTCGAGTTCGCGTACACGCAAGCGCCAAAGCGCATGAAGAGCACAGTGATGGGCTTCTGGCTGGCTGCGGTCGCGGGAGGCAACCTATTCGTCGCGCTGTTCGAGACCTTCAGTCACCTGCCGCCGGTGACCGGCTTCATGGTCTACGCAGGCCTGATGTTCGCGGCCGGCGTGTTGTTTGGCGTCCGTGCCTACTTCTACCAGCCCCAGGACTACGTGCAGGACTGAGGTACGCGCGACAGCGTCCTGCGCTGGTCAGGGCGGGTTCACGCTTCCGTGCGGCTGGAGATCGCGTGGCTCGCGATCCCGTGGTTCGCGATCGCGCGGTGTGAGACCGTGCGCTGTGAGATCGTAGAGCCCCATGGTGAAGCGCTCCCGCTGCGGGTTCGTGAAGGTGTTGTTGCCGTCGTAGATCACGTTGTCCCGGGTCTCTTCCCTCACCACGCCGGTCGCTGCGTTGCGCAGAGCCAGGCACTGGGGAGCTGGGTCGCCGTCGACGAAGCATTCGATGCCTAGATAGGCCATCGCACAGGGCCGGCTACGAGCGTCGGCGATGCGTGACTGGATGTTGGGTTCGCCCTTGCGCACGGGCAACACCTGATAGAAGTCCTTGTCCGTGGCCTTGTAACGCGCGAGCCCGAGGCGGGTGATGCGCGAGTTGTCCGGGCGATCACCGACATACTCCAGGACGCTGCAGTCTTCTGGGATCGCCTTGCGGAGGGTCATCACGAACGCGTGTTCGGCTGGCTGGTTCACGTCCACGTCGCGGATGAAGCGCTGATGCACCAGGGGGCTGAGCAGGAGCATGCTGGCGGCGGTCCAGCCCAGGCGCCGGCGCCGTCGCGCGAAGCTATCGAGGCCCGCGGCTGCCAGCAGAGCGAACGGGACGATCAGGTGCAGATGGTAGCGCGCCTGCATCAGCGGCGAGTCCGGCTTGATGATGGAGTGCGTGATGAAGAACAGCCCCAGCCACCCCAAGAGGAACAGCGCCACTCGTCTCCTGCTACGCCAGAGCGCGACCGCGCCGACCACGGCCATCACCAATGCCAACGGTGGCGTCATATCCACGCGGATCAAGGTGTTGAGGCGGTAGCTGAACAGGGCGCGAAGCGTGGAGAAGAGGAGGTCGGAGTTCGCGTTGTGCAGGTCGTTGCTGTATTGCCTGAGGAACTCCGGGACCGAGATGGCGAGCGTCGCGACGCTCACGACCCCTGCGACGAGCAGACGCCGCGCTCGGGGTACACCTTCGCCTAGCATCAGCGCGGCCCCGACCAGCAACACGGCAAAGATCTGGTTCAGCGGTCGAAGTCTGAAGGTCTCGAGTCCGACTGGAACGAGCAACCCGAGCGCGCACCAGCGCCAGTTCCGGCTGGGATGACGGAGCGCGTCGTGAGCCAGGGCGAAGCTCATACCGCTGAACACGATGCTCGAGATGAAGGTGCCATCTGCGTGGGAAAACCGGATGTGACTGGGCCAGATCGCGATCAACCCACCGGCGAAGACGGCGGCCCGGTGGCTGCCCAGCATGCGCCAAGCGTGCATGAACACCACAGCTGGGCCCAGCAACCCGAACACCAAGCCAACCTTGAAAATAATTTCTGTGAGGAAATAAGGGGAGCCCTGTGAGAGCTTGCCGATGTACGGGCCGTGCCAGATCTGGGCGGCGATCATCGGCACCCGGGAGAAGGGCCAGGCATCGAACGCGGCCTCGGCGGGGGTGAGAGTCAACCGCAGCACGACGCCAAGCGCGAGCACCGCCAGCATCCCGAGGCGCCAGCGTGGGGGCAGCCTGATCAACTCGCGCGTGAGCATCCCAACCACCAAGGCGACGAAGCCGGCGAGGCGAAACAGCGGATCTTGGAGCACCCACTCCCAGGTGGGCATCCACTCCGGGTCGACCTCCCTCGACTCCACCTCGTGTCGCCAGAACCCGGCTTCTTCGTTCCGCCGGACCGCGGCCATCAGCTTCTCCCCCGCGGCTCGGCAACCGGCGGCTGGAGCGGTGGCGTAATAAAAGGAGAAATTCTTGCTGTTGCCGACCGTCCGGCTATCGCGCTCGCTGAAGTGGCGCATGCCGAGCAGGCACTTCGCCGGTGGATCCCCTGGGCCATGGAGCTCCAGCGAGATCTCCCGCGGGCGGATCACCACGTTCCAGAGCTTCCATCCAGGGCTCACTTCCTGGCTCAGCTGGAAGGGCTCGAGTAGCGCAAGCACTTCCTTCTCGCGGCCCGGTTCGATGACGACGGTCCCCGCCAGCGCGCTGCTCGACCACAGACCGCAGACGATCAGCGAGAGCCCGAGCCACAACCAACGAACGAAGCGCAGGCGCAGCAGGCGGGCAGGGGTTGGCACGGGCGCAGGATACGCAAACAGTCGGCAGCTTGTCTCCCTCACCCCCACCCACGACGCAGCGCTGGACGATCTCGGACGATCTCGCGCGTGTTCACGAACGCCGCGAGGCGCCAGCGGTCAGAGCCGGAGGCGCCTCGGCGGTCGATCCAGCGGGGGTCAGCGCGTGACTTCCAGGCTCCACGAGTTGAGGTGCCCCGTGTCTCCGGTGGCCTCGTCGATCACGATCAGTCGCCAGGTTCCTGCGGCGTCTTCTCCATCGAAGTCGCTGATGTTGAAGCTGCGCGGGACGAACACGCCATCGCTCGCGTCAGCCTGCTGGAGGACGACCTCGCCTGCCAGGATCTTCTGCAGCTTGATGGTCAGGTCGCCCTTGTAGGGGTGGGTGATGTCGACGTTCACCACCAGGCCCGAGATGGTGCCCGAGTCGCCAATCTCGATGTCACTGCTGAGCCCCTGTGCGGTCTCCGGAATATCGCCACCGTCGGTGTTCTCGTACAGCGTCACGTTGCCCGGGTCGCAGCCGCCGGGGGGACAGCGGTTGATGGTCAGGCTCCAGGAGTTGAGCGTGCCGGTGTCGAGCTTCGCCGTGTCGGTGACCACCAGCTGCCAGGTGCCCGCAGCGTCCTGCCCGATGAACTGGGGTACGTCGAACGTCTGAACCAGGTCGTCCGCGCCGGACCCCTGACGGTCGTGAAGCACGACCTCGGTCCCGCCCTTCACGAGCTTGACAGTCAGATCCCCACGGTAACTGTGAGTGATGTCCACGCTCACCGCGAGGCTGCCAATCTCGCCGCCGTCGGGTACCACGATCTCGCTGGTGATGCCGCTGGCGTCGTTGTCGGGGATCTCCTGGGCGCTGGTCTGGCCATACGTCAGCGACCCGCTGACGCACGCAGCGTCCGCGCTGCAGTCGCTGTCATCGCAGTCGACGTCACCATCGCGGTCATTGTCTTCGCCGTCGTTGCACACCTCGTCGGGCAGCTTCACGTCGGGCAGGCCGCTGGCGTACACGGTGGCGTACTCCTCGACGTAGTCCATCGAGAGGTAGCCGTAGCCGTCGCCGTTGGGGTTGTTCACGCCGAAGCTGCCAGTGCCCCAGCTGTTCTTGATGATCCAGAACCCCTTCTCCTTCTCGGGGTTGCCGTCGGCGCCGACGACGGGGTTACCTTCGCCGTCGCGCTTGTTCACCTCGAAGTTGTCGTCCCAGCCCACGATCAGGATGGAGTGCCCAGCGCGCTTCTCCAGGCTCTTCTCCTTGTCGGTCGCGTTCGGGTAGGTGATGACGCCCTGGCGCCAGAGGTTCTTGTCCACCTTCAGCGGGGAACCGCCGTGGTTCCACGACTGGTAGAAGAACGTCATGCCCGCGACGACCGCCTGCTTGTTGTTCGTCAGGTAGGCCTTGATGCTGTTCTTGCGTGAGCTGATCCAGCGTCCCTTCGGCAGGAAGAACTTCTCGGAGCTGCTCGCGGACGCGGGTGGCTCACCGTTCGTGTAGCACTTCGTCGGGCGCTTCTCGCCACTGCACTCGGGGTCGTTCGAGGTGCCCCACGGACGCGTCTGGTAGGGCCACGCGCCCTCCTCCACGATGCCAAAGCGATTGATCGCGTCGATGTTGCTCTGAGCGTTGGAGCCCTCGGTGTCCGTGAACGCCTTGACCTGAGTCTTCACCGCCCACTGCAGGTACTGCTCGGAGAAATCCGGGTTCGTGATCGTGCCCTCGGCGATGTACAGGTGCTCCATCAACGCAGTCGTCGAGAAGATCGAACACACACCGCGCGATCCCTGGCTACGGATGGGCGACTGCAGCGCCACCAGGTCCGTGTACAGCGCTGGGTAGACCGCGTCCGCCTTGCCCTCGTCGGGCAGGTCGCCGTCCGGCGGCGCGTCGAGGAACAGCGCGTCCAGATCGGAAACCGGAGCTTCCTCCGCGGAGTTCGCGATCCCTGGATCCGACTCGGGAGTCACGTCCTCCGAGCTGCAGCCGAACGCGGTCGAACCGACGATCAGCGTGCCGACGAGGAGCTTGCGCAGCCACGGTGTGGGCTGAGCGGGATCACGACGCTTGGGAGACTGGACTCGATGCATTGGGGGGTCTCCATCGCTCACTGGGTTCGAGAGTCAGTCCGCACCGAGTCACCCACCCAGGAGCGAGGACGGTTCTCATGTGCGAATTGCGTGTCTGCTCGCGCCGCGCTGGGACGCGAACTCGAATTCAGCCGCGATTGAGTAGGGGGTGAGGGTTGAGACGCACGGGAGGCGGCGCGACGTCGCGTACCAGGAGCCGATCGGACGGCTCGCGAGAACTCCACGTCGTTCGCCACCGGGAGCAGTTGTCCTACAGTGTAGGTGGGTTTATTACCTGGAGTGGCGTTCTTGGTCAATGGTCGGATCGCCCAGCTGGCACTTTTCCAGCCTGAGCATCCCCCCCATACTTGGAGTCCCGTGATCGGCTTGCTTTCTCGTTGCTGGCGTTCAGCGCGCTGGTTTTCCCGTGTGGGTTCTTGCGGTCTTGAGTTCGCGCGCCCGACGTTGTGCTTCGCCCTGCTGAGTGGAGTCTCCGTCGTCGGCTGTGGCTCCGAGGACGGACAGGACAACCGCAGGCCCTCCTTGTCGAGCGTCGCGGATCAAACCGTGGGTGTGAACCAGCCGCTCAGCTTCAGCGTGCTGGGCAGCGATCCCGATGGAGACAGCCTGAACTTCGACTTCAGCAGCGACTCACCGGGTGTCACCAGCCGTGCCTCGCTGACACCTGCCGGGAGTGACGCGGCGATCTTCAACTGGACCCCGACGGCGACCGACGTTGGCATCCACGTGGTCGACTTCAGTGTGAGCGATGGTCAGACCAGCGATACCCGCGCGGTAACGATCGAGGTGCGCTCCAGCGTCGGCAACGGGGCCCCGGTGTTTCGCAAGCCGCTCGGCACTGGAACGACCCTCGATCTGGCTCAGAAGAAGTGTGTCGAGGTGGCGATCGAGGTCGAGGATCCCGACAGTCCAGGCGTGACCATCAGCCAGACCGAGCCCCTCATCCAGGGCGCCGAGCTGATCCAGGACACCGGGCTCACCGCGACCTGGACGTTCTGTCCGACGCCAGCACAGATCCAGGCGGAGGACATCTACACCTTGCGGCTCGCGGCTGATGACGGCGACAACCCCGCGGTCACCAAGAATTTCGTGGTCGTGTTGCGTAAGGCCCAGAAGTCGGGTTGTCCCGGGGGCGCGCCCGTCGTCGAGCACACACCGATGGACGTCAGCGGTATCAACGACATCGAGATCCACGCGCATGTGACGGACGATCTCGGTATCAAGTACGAGCCGTTGTTGCTGTATGCAGCGAGCGATCCGGGCACGCCGCCGGACCTCGGTGCCATGACTCAGGTCAGCATGACCAGGCAAAGTGGCAATCAGAAGGACGGCGAGTGGCTCGGTCGCATTCCAAACCCAGTCGCGGCGTCTGGTGGCACCGCCGAGCTTCACTACATCCTGGTCGCCAGGGACGACGACGACGCCGCGGCCGACTGTGACCACCTGACCCAGGTACCAGCAACCGGGAGCTTTCAGATCGAGGTGACCGCCGCGGGGGGTGGTGGGGGCCTGGGTCTCTGTGAGCCCTGCTCTGCGGACGCTCAGTGCGGAGGCACCACGGACCTGTGCGTCCAGGTTGGCGGAGACGCGAGCTGCCTTTCCGCGTGCGGTGTCGGCGGCACGTGTCCGCAGGGATACACCTGTTCTGCCAGTGCCCTGACCAGCGAGAGCGGCGCCAGCGCGCGTCAGTGTGTACCCAGCAGCCAAACCTGCGCAGGCGATCCACCGCCCACTTGCATGGACGACACCTACGAGCAGAACGACTCGCTGTCCGCCGCGAAGACGTTGCCACCGGGAGACGAGCTCCTGGTGTCCTGTCCAGCCGGGGACACGGACGACGAAGACTGGTTCCGGCTGGAAGTGACCGAGGAAGGGCAGCTCAGCCTGGACCTGCTGGGCGACAGCAGTTCGGACCTCGACCTGGCGCTCTACGACACGGGCGGCGCGCTGGTCGCGCGCAGCAGCAACCTCGACTCCGAGGAGTCGATCCAGTCCTGTGTGAGCGCAGGCACCTACTACGCGCGCGTCTACTCCTACGATCTCGCGCGGAACGAGTACATCCTCGACTGGTCGGTCGCCGCTCAGAGCTGCGGACCCTCGTGCAGTGACGACGCGGCGGAAGACGATGATCAGGCCTCCCAGGCCCGCGCGGTGGACCTGGACAGCGGACCCTACGTGACGACCACCAACGCTATCTGTAGCTGGGACGAAGACTGGTTCCGGGTGGATCTATTCGCCGGCGAGACGTTGTATGCCGAGCTGACGTTCGCTCAGGCGTCGGCCATGGAGGACCTGGACGTGTTGCTCTATCAGGGGCCGACCCTGCTCACGCAGTGCGATGAGTTCGACGTGAGTGGCTGCTCGGACAATGGTCAGAGCAACGACTCGAACGAGTCGTTCTCGTACCCCATTTCCGTCAGCGATACCTACTACCTGGTGGTTCGCGGCTACGGCGGCGCCGAGAATCTCTACGATCTGTGCATCGGGTTGTCGCCGAGCGAGTGCCCATGATGCGACGCGCACTCGTCACTGCGCTGGTCGGTGTCGCCAGCGTCGCCGGGTGCTCCGATGACGACGTAGCACCGCCGGAGCGCTCCAGGTCGCTGCAAGACCTCGTGCTGAGCCGCGTCGCGCCCGCGCTCGTGCTTCCAGGAACCGATCTTCGCGTCGAGGGCAGCTTCCCCGGCGTGGTGGAGCAGCTCGAGCTGCGCCTGCAAGGAAGTCTGGGGGGCGCGCCGACGAACCTCAGCATTCCCCTGCAGCGCGACGGTGGCGCACTGGTGGGGAGCTGGCCCGAGTCGGTGCCACGCGGAAGCGGTGTCGTGCTCGCACACCTCGTTGGCGTCGACGCCGTGGACGGACGCGAGCACACCTCCGGGCCAGCACAGTGGGACGTCTCCTCTGAAGCGCGGTTGGCTCCGACGCTGGACAGCGTCCAGGGGGGCGTCGCCTTCGTGAACGATGCGATCCAGGTCAAGGGCAGCGGCTTCTTGCTGGGCGGGGGTGAGGGAGAGAGTCGCGTGACGGTCGGCGGCTGCTTCCAGCCCGCGGCTGCCACGAGCTGCGATCCCGTTGCCGCGAGGTCCGTTCGCTTGATCCCAGGAGCCGCCGATGATCGGGACGCTGGGAGCTTCGTCTTCGCGCCCCGCATCGCGGGCATCGGCGCCGGGACGTTCAAGGGGAGCGTGCGCGTCGAGAACGCGCCAACCCAGGCCGAGGGAGGAGCCAGCGACGAGCTGCCGTTGGAACTCGAGCTGCTCACACCGAGAGTGTTTGGCCTGTCGCCGACCGCTGGCAGCCTGGGCCAGAAGGTCGCGGTGAACGGTGGCGGCTTCGTGGCTCAAGATGAGGAGGATCCCACCCCCGCCGCGACACGCCTGCGGCTGTCCGGCGAGTTCATGCTGGCAGCTGGTCCCTCCGTCCCGGTGAGCTTCGAGCTGGTGCCGGGCTTCGAGTCCGGGAATCGCTTGGTGTACGTGCTGAACGAAGGCGATGCTCTGGGCACCAGCGCTGACTTGCGGCGCACCGAAGGCACGCTGATCGGGGACATCACGCCGATCGTCAGCTACGGCGGGGAGACGGTGATGGGCAGCCCGGAGTCCGTCGAACTCGACCTGTTGCCGGTCAAGCAAGTGGTCTACGTGCGGTTCCTCGAGGGCTACGTCGAGAGCCTGCGCCACTTCGGGCTACGCGCGGTGGACGAGGCGGTGCGTGCACGGGCGTTCGAGGTCGCACGCCAGCTGTACGCGGGGCTCAGTGTGGATTTCCGGGCGGAAGAGCCAGAGGACTTCGGGCTGTTCACGCGAATCGATGTGAGCGGGGTCGACCCGAACGGCCTCGGTCTGCTCGGCTATGACAACACGCCAGGCAAGGACACGGACAACCTGCGCTTGGATGATCGGGTCGGAGGCGTGAACGCCGTGACGCAAGAGAACGGCGATCCCGGCTTCGGTGGCGTCTTCGTCGAGAGCTTGTTCGGTTTCAGTCAGCACCCAGGGAAGCTCGCGACGCAGCTGAGCGGCGCCGACCCAGCGTTCGATCGGCTCTTCGACGAGTTCCGTCCCGACGTGACCAAGCACCCGGTGTTGGCGACGGAGAGCGACGTGCTGCCGCTCGCGAGCGTGGCCACGTGTGAGGCTCCCGGCTCCAGAGGCGAGCGCGTTGCCTGCGCGGTGCACGCGCTCGGGAGCCTGATCGGCGACACCCTGGCCCACGAGCTTGGACACGCGCTCGGGCTTGCGCAGCCGGACGGCGACGGGTTCCACAACGTGACGGATGCGCCAGGGCGGCTGATGGACGGGGGATCCTCCAGGGAGTTTCGCGAGCGAGCGCGCCTGCTGGGTCACGAACGGGTCGTGTTCTGCGAGCAGAACTACGCCTACTTGCAGCGGATCCTGGGGGCTGGCGACGACCCGGACCCGAACCGTCCGGCCTGCGATTGAGTCATGATCCGGGTGCCGGCCCGAGAAGCGAGCGTTGGGTCACGGAAAGCCACTACGAAGCGCGGAGGAGTGGGCGTAGCGTTCTCGAATGACTCGAGTGGAGCTCAGGTATGAGGTGTTTGCGCGGCGTCATGGGGAGATCCACTCGGGCACGCCCGTGTCAGCCGAAGAGTTCCGCGACGTGCTGCGGCGCTCCACGCTGGGCGCGCGCCGTCCCGTCGATGACCTGCCGCGACTGGGTCGAATGCTCGACAACTCCAACCTGATCGTCACCGCGCGAGAACCCGTGAGGAGCTTGCTGATCGGGATCTCCCGCTGCGTCACCGACTTCGCCTACTGCTGCTACTGCTCGGACCTCGCGGTGGACGAAGCCGTGCAGCGTCAGGGAGTGGGCAGGGAGCTGCTCAGGCTCACGCGAGAGGCTGCCGGTGACGACGCCACGCTTCTGCTCGTCGCTGCGCCCAACGCGAGGGACTACTATCCGCGAATCGGCATGCACCACGTCGACCGTTGCTTTGCCTGGCCGCGAAGCGGCTGAGCGCTCGGCGGTCCGCAGAGAGCAGCGAGCGCCTGATCAATCGCGTCGATGCTTGCGCACGGCTCGGCGCAGCTTGCGCTGAAGCTGCTGCATGGCCTGAAACAGCTTGGCTTGCTGCTTCGGGGTGAGCTCCTTCGAGAGCTGCTGGAAGTGCTTGTTCTGCAGCTTGTGCAGATCGTCACGGCTCTTGCGCAGAGCGGCCATCGCCTTCGAATAGGCTTTCTGGTCGTTACTGTCGTCGTCCAGGAGCTTCTTCAGGTCCTGGCGCGCGTCGCGCATTTCCTTACGGATCTTTCGCTGGTCCTCGCGGTCCTTCTTCAACAGCGCAGCGACCTTGTCCGCCTTCTTGTCTTCGAGGCCCACCTTGTCGGTGAGCACCTTGCGCACGACCTCTTGCATGCGCTTCTCGACTTCGGCACGGCGGTCCTTTGGCTTCGCGAGCGCGAGGCTGCTGGTCAGCAAGACGCCGAGCAACGTGAAGAGCACCAGGACCCAATGGCGCCGGGTTCGAGGACGAAGCGAGGAGCGGGACAGGGCGAGTTGGGTCATGGCGTTCAGCTACCTTCGTTGGCTACGTCGTCGAGCGCCGCCAGCAGCGCATCCAGGTCTTCGTCTTCGTCCGGCGAGTCGAGGGCGTCGAGCGCCAGACCGAAGTCGTCGTCGCCATCGTCGACGACGGTCGCCACCAGCAGCGAGCTGTCCTCCGTGCTGAACTCCGCGGCGCCGGACGGCGCCGACTCGGGAGCGCTGGCGCTGTTCGCCGTCTCGGCTTCCGCGACCACCGCGCTCGGTGCTTGCACGGTTGCCCGAGGGGCCTCGGTATCGGAAGCGCCTCCGCCGAAGCCGACGAAGATCGCGAGGATCGCCGCCGCAGCCGCGGCCAGCGGTGGTGCGAGGCGCAGGAAGCCTCCGCGCTTGGCTTGCGCGGCGCGCTGCGGCGCATCCTTGGCGCGAGCGGCGATGCGGGTCAGGTCCGGGCCCGAGAGCTCCGCCGAGGTGCGCTCGAACAGCTCTCGCAAGTCCGCTTCGGGTGTCAGCTCGGCGTGGTCCAGCAGGCGCCTTTGCATCACGACGCTCAGCTCGTCCGCCGACTCCTCGAACAGCACGCCAAGCTCTTCCTCCAGCTCGCTGTCGTCGGAACTCGAGAGCTCCTCGGCGAGCACCTCGGGGATACTACTGGCGAATGCGAACAGCCGATCCGCGACTGCCGCGTCCGGCTTCGCCTCATCGAAGCTGCCTGCCAGGTCGCGCTCGAGGTTCTCCAGCTCGAGAGCGTCCTCTGCGGAGAGTTCGTGGTCGCTCATGACGCGTCTCCTTCAGAGCCCGCTGGCGAGGCCTCGGTGTGCACCACCCCGATCTCGGCGAGCTTCTGCTTCAGTTCCTTGAGTGCCAGGTGCACGAGGACGCGGGCCGAACCCTCGGTGGAGCCAATGGCGTCGGCGATCTCGGCGTACGAGAGGTTGCCGTCGAGGCGCATCATCGCGGCCTCGCGGCGCTTCTCCGGCATGGCCGCGAGCGCCTCGCGGACCATCAGCGCGGTGCGCTCTGCACTGAGTAGCTCGAGGGGTGACGCCGCGCGTTCCGGCTCCGCCGAGGCGTCCTCGCGCGTCTTGCGGCGTCGTTCCCCGCGGAAGAGCGTGTGCGCTCGCTTGATGGCAATGGAGGTCAGGAAGGCTTTCAGCGACGTTCCCGGCGTGTAGCGATGGAGCTCTTTGAAGGCGATGGTGAGGCTCTCTTGCACCGCGTCTTCGGCGATGGCCTCGCTGCGACAGGCACGCATCGCCAGGCGAAACATCAAGCCGAGGTGAGGACGAACCAGGGTCGCGAAGGCCTGGCCGTCACCGTCGAGGGCGCGCCCCACCAACTCCGCTTCCAGTGAGACCACGTCAGCCTGAGCCATGGCCTCCCGTTCTAGGCGCTTTGCGGGACCTGGGACCAGCCCCAAGCGGTCGAGGCCGGGATTGAAGGTTGCGTCCGTCATCAGCGGTGGAATGCCAGTCCCGGCGACGCAGTTAATGCGTCCAGCGTGGGTTCTCGAAGATTCTCGAGCGCGGTGTGTTCTCACCCCCAACCCTGAAAACAACGAAATTTCAAAGGCTTAGCGACCCTTGAAGGTGGGCTGCCGCTTTTCCATGAAGGCGCCGACTGCCTCTCCCAGATCTTCGCTGGCCAGGAACGCCGAGTTCCACGCCGCCACGAAGGTCAGGCCAGCGTCGATGCTCTTGTCCGCGCCGTAGTCCAGCACCTGCTTGACCCCGCGCACCGTCAGCGGGGCGTTCGCCGCGATCTCCTGTGCCATGGCGAGCGCGGTGGCCTTCACCTCGGACTGATCGGCGCACACCTGGTTCACGAGGCCCATGCGCTCGGCGCGCTCGGCGTCGATGTCCTTGCCCGTGAACGCCAGCTCTCGCGTGTTCCCCTGGCCGATGATCGGCGGCAAGCGCTGCAGTGTGCCGATATCCGCCACGATCGCGATCTTCGTTTCCCGTACGGAAAATTTCGTGTCCGCGCTCGCGAGGCGGATGTCGCAGGCAGCGATCAAGTCGACGCCACCGCCGATGCACCAGCCATGAATCGCCGCGATCACTGGCACGGGGCTCTTCGCCACACGATCGAAGCAGCTCTGGAGCTGCTTGATGGTGTGAAAGAGCTCATAGCGCTCCCTGGCCTTGCCGCCGGCAAACGCGGCGCCCATCTCGGAGAACGCTGCTTGCAGGTCCAGGCCGTAGGTGAATGGCTTGACGTTGGACTGCAAGACCACGGCGCGGAGCTCGGAGTCCGTCGCCAGGTGATCGAAGACGGCGCCCACGTCGCGGAACAGCTGGGGAGGCATGGTGGGCTTTTCAAGGCCGACGATGGCGACGTGCCCGTCGCGCTTCAGGCTCAAGGTTTCGTAGCTCGGGTGTTGGTCTGCGCTCATCGTTGCCTCGCTCGGTTTGGAGCGGAAACCTATCGCGGTTCGGCGGCAGACGCCCGGGTTCCGCACCCAGCAGCGGGCGGATTGGCGTAGGATTGCCGCATGATCGTCGTCACGAATCGCATTCCCGTGGCCGAGGGCCACGAAGAAGATTTCGAGGACCGCTTCAGCAAGCGCGTTCACCTGGTCGACCAGTCTCCGGGCTTCATCCGCAACGAGGTGCATCGACCGCGGCCGATGAAGTTCGATCACGAGCAGGGCGGCTTCGTTCCGGACCCAGAGAAGGAAGGCTTCTACGAGGTGAAGACCTGGTGGAGGAGCTTCGCGGACTTCGAGGCCTGGACCAAGAGCCCTGCGTTCGCGGAGGCGCACAAGAACCGCGCGCCCAAGGAGATGTTCCGCGGACCCAACGTGCTCGAGGTACACGAGGTCTTTCTGTCGACGGACCTCGGCGACGAGAAGAGCCGCGACGCTTAGGCTCGGTGAACGGGGAAGTCGATCGTTGACCGCGGTCGAGACCGCAGCGAAGCGGGCCCGAGGAGGGAGCACCGCAGGAATACTCGGGTATTTCGAGGAGGGGGCCGACGAGGCTGCCTGCGTTTCTCGGCGCCGCGGTCACGCCCTGGAGGACACGAACTGGGCCGGCTTTTCGGAGCGGCGATATCGTGACCACGCCCCATGCCCGACGTCGTGCGAGGTCCCGCCCGCTTCCTGCTGATTGGCGCCGCTCTGGTGGTGTTCTTGGCTGGCCTGAAGCAAGCCGAGCCGCTGCTCGTACCGCTCGTGTTCGCTGCGTTCCTGTCTGCGATCAGCGCGCCGTTCGTGTTCTGGCTGGAGCGCAGGCTACCGGCTTGGATCTCCGTGAGCCTCGTCGTGCTGTTGATGCTCGGCGTGCTGGTGCTGGTCGGCGCCGTGGTGGGTACGAGCGTCAACCAGTTCGTGGCCGCGGCGCCGGGTTACGAAGAGGGCCTCAACGAGCTCTTCGGGGGCGTCGGTGGCTGGCTTCAGCGCCACGGCGTCGAGTTCAGCCGCAAGGAGCTTGGCGACATGGTGAACACCGGCGCGCTGATGCGCTTTCTCGGTGGCACCCTGAGCGGAGTGGCCAACATGTTGAGCAACGTCCTGCTGGTCGTGCTCACGATGGCGTTCATCCTCTTCGAGGCCACCACGCTGAGCAAGAAGCTGCGAGCGGCGATGGGCGATCCGACCGCTGATCTGAGTCGCTGGACCAAGATGGCGAGCGAGGTGAAGCGCTACGTCGTGATCAAGACCTACGTTTCCCTGGGGACTGGCATCACCATCGGCCTGTTTCTGTGGGCTCTCGGCGTCGACTTTCCGCTGCTCTGGGGTCTGCTCGCCTTCCTGCTCAACTACGTTCCCAACATCGGCTCGATCATCGCGGCCATCCCGCCGGTTCTGCTGGCGCTGGTCCAGTTCGGCATCGGGCGCGCGCTGGCGACCCTTGGTGGCTTCCTGGTCGTGAACATGCTGATCGGGAACGTCATCGAGCCGGCCTTCATGGGCCGCAGGCTGGGGCTCTCGACCCTGGTCGTCTTCCTGAGCTTGATCTTCTGGGGCTGGCTGTGGGGGCCCGTAGGCATGCTGCTGAGCGTGCCCCTGACCATGGTGGTCAAAATCCTTCTGGAAAATAGTCAGTGGTACGGCGCCGCCGTGATGCTGGGCGGTGATCCGGACAAGGAGCCTCCGAGCCTGCCGCCTCCTGGGCTCAGGCGGAGTCGTCCGCCGGCCTGAAATCCGGCGCTGGGAGCGAACCCGCGCTTCGCCACGAAGGCAGGGCACCCGGGCCTCACGTCGGCTGCTGGGTGGCGCGCACCAAGATGTCGTGGATCTGCACGTGTGGCGGCGCGGTGAGCAGGTGGACGACGCTGCGGGCGATGTCCTCGGGCTGGAGCACCGGGTAGCGCCGGTAGGCTGCTTCGGCCCGTTCTTCGCTGTGGAAATAGCGGCTATGGAACTCGGTCTCGACGTAGCCTGGGCTGACGGAGCTGACGCGCACCGGGCTCCCCAGCTCCCGCAGTTCCTGGCGCAGGCCCTCGGTGAGCGATCGCACGGCGTACTTGGTCGCGGAGTAGACTCCGCTACCCGCAGGCACTCGGTGCGCAGACATGCTCGAGACATGAATCACGTGGCCTTCCACTCCGCGGCGCTGCATGTCGGTTACCGCCAGCGACGTACAGGCGCACAGCGCCAGCACATTGACCTCGAGCATCTCTCTCCATTGATCGACGTCGCCGCCGATCAGCGGCGTCTCGTGACCGAGTCCTGCGTTGTTGACCAGCACGTCGACGCCTCCCCAGTCCTTCCGTATCCGCGCGAAAACGCGATCGATACTCTCTACTTCTCGCAGGTCGCACGGGATGGGCAGGAGATCTTCGCCCAGTTCCTGCCGAAGTGCTGCCAGACGCTCGGCACGACGACCGGTCACTGCGACGCGCATGCCCAGGCCGCTCAGCGCCCGCGCGATGCTGCGTCCGATCCCCGAAGAGGCACCCGTCACCAGGGCGACACGCCCGCGCCAGCGCTGCTCCTCGTCTTGGCTAGTCATGGCCTGCGACTACCACACGCGATCGTCGGGAGTAAGCACTCGGGAGCTAGCGGGCGTACCGCGATACGAAGTCCGCGATGACCTCGAGGATCTCTTGGTCCACATCCTCCTGGGTCTTGCCCCAGGCTCTGAGCTGACCCTTGGTGCAGTTGAGCGAGTGATCGCCCGACTCGACGACGAACAGCTCGTTCGGGGCGCTCATCGCTTCGCGCGTGTCAGCAAGCACTTCCAGTGGGCAGAGCTTGTCTCGCGTGCCCTGTACGAAGAGGACCGGGGTCGACAGCTGCTTGAGCACAGCGTCTCGGCGCCTCTTCGGATCGCTGCTTCCCATGCCCTGCAGGGGATAGCCAAGGCAAATCAGCGCGGAAACGGGCTCTTCCAGGGCGACGTGGCAACCCATGCGGCTGCCCATGCTCTTGCCAATCAGCACCACCGGGCGGTTCTTCTTGCCACGCGCGTCTACCAGCGCCGCCTTGTGCGCCTCGATCAGCTTTGGCTGCCGATCTGGAGTCTTGCGACCCTCACGCATGTAGGGGTAGTCGAAGCGCACGACCTCACCGAGCGTGGCGAGGCGCTTGGCCCAGGCTTCCATCCAAGGATGAGTGCTCGGCGCGCCTGCGCCGTGGGCGAACAAGAACAGGGGTCGCATGGGGGACAGTGTAGTCGCTGCCCACAGACTGTCTTCAAGCCACGAGAAAAAGAGAAGCCGGGTCGAGGGGGAGGTGCGAGGTCCTCGACCCGGCCATGGCTTCGCTGCCCGCGTGAGCGGGCAGCCTACCAACCTAGCTGTACGGCTCACTCGCGCCCGCCTTTAGCAGTCTGCTTAGAAAGCTGCGTCTTCCAGCAGCCTGCGTGCTGATCCGCGCGGATTGAGCACCTTTGCTCTGGCAAGAGCCCGGAAGTGAGGGGGGGGCGCATCGAGGTACGGTGCGAGAGCAGGATCTGGTGCGGGGCGGGCGGGCCACGGTGGTCTCGATTGGCAGGGTGTCTTTCGACACCCTGGCGGTTTCGAGTACCGCGATCCGATGCTAGGGAGCGCCCTTGGCCATCTCCCAGCGACCCGAACAGCCCCAGACGGATCCAGCATTCGGCACTCGTTCCGCATACTTGGACGAGTTGCGAGCGCTGGTGCGCCTCGCGTTGCCGCTCGCGGGCGCAAACTTCGGGCAGATGCTGCTGGGCGCGGTCGACACCGCTGTCGTGGGCCGCCTCGGGGCGGTGGAGCTCGGCGCCGCGGGGCTTGGCAACAGCTTGTTCTTCTGCGTTTCCATCCTTGGCATGGGCGCGATGATGGGCCTCGATCCCCTCGTGTCTCAGGCTCACGGCGCCAAGGAGTACGCGCAGGCCCGCCGCACGCTTTGGCAGGGAGTGTGGCTGGCGGCAGCGGGAACGATTCCGTTAGGAATTGGCGTGCTCGCGCTCGCAGCCCAGCTCGACCACCTGGGTATCGACGCCGTGGCGGCGAGTCACACTCAGGCGTACCTGGGGGCACGGCTCTGGGGGCTCTTGCCGTTTCTGCTGTTCGCTGCCCTCCGCAGCTACCTGCAGTCAGTAGGCCGAGCTACCCCGATGCTGTTCGCCGCGTTCGTGGCGAACGTGATCAACCTCCCCGTCAGCTGGCTCCTGGTGTTCGGAGACGCCGGGCTCGCTCGCCTCGGACTGCCTGGCCTGGGGATCCCTGCGCTGGGAGTCGCCGGCGCCGGTTACACCAGCGCGTTCTGCACGCTGCTGCAGCTGCTGGTGCTGATCCGGGCCGTGCGTGGAGTCAGTGTGCCCCAGGTCGGAGACGAGCGCTTTCGACGCCCCGACCCGGCCTTGATGCGGCGCGCGCTGCGCCTCGGCCTGCCCATCGGCTTCACGCTCCTGGCAGAGGTCGGGATCTTTGCGCTGACCAACGTCGCCATGGGGAACCTGGGACAGACCGCGCTCGCCGCGCACCAGGTCGCGATCACGCTGGCAAGCGCCACGTTCATGATTCCGCTCGGAATTGGAGCGGCGGCGAGCGTGCGCGTCGGGCAGGCCATCGGGGCACGAGACGAGCTTGGCGTACGCCGCGCCGGCCTGTGCGCGCTGTGCGCGGGGGTCGGCTTCATGAGCCTCGGGGCGCTGGCGTTCTTGACTCTACCCGCGCCGCTGTCTCGCATCATCACCGACCAGACCGAGGTGGTCGCCGCGGCCGTGCCGCTGTTGCTGGTAGCAGCGGTGTTCCAGATCTTCGATGGTGCTCAGGCGGTGCTGGCAGGGGCGCTGCGCGGAGCTGGAGATACCACGCTGCCGCTGGTCCTGAACCTCGCTGGCTACTACCTGGTGGGTACACCCGTGGGACTGGGGCTGGCTTTCTGGGGGGGCTACGGCGCCGTGGGACTGTGGTGGGGACTGTCCAGCGGCTTGACCTGCGTCGCGCTGAGCCTGGGCTGGCGGTTCATGCGTCTCACGGCGCACGGCACGCAGCGGGTCTGACCCCAGTGGTTCAGCAGCGCTGCGAGCAACACGGGTCTCGGCTCGAGTCGGAGTTCGTGCTTCGCGGCTAGCGGCTTGATGCCGTCCCAGGCCGAGAACGCGTAGGGCGAGAGGCAGTCGAAGCTGAACTCGATGCCGGAGGGTCAGTGGGCGCCATGCGTCGAGGATGCAGCGCCCGGGCTGGGAAGCAATGCGGGGTTTTGCTATCGAGAGCCGATGGCCTCGGAAGTTCTGGTGATCGGCGCGGGTTTGTCGGGTCTGCGCGCCGCGGAGTACCTGTGCAACGCGGGCATCGACGTGACCGTGCTGGAGGCTCGCGACCGCGTCGGTGGGCGTCTCTGGAGCCAGGAGCTCGCCAACGGCGTCTTCGACATCGGGGGCCAATGGGTGGGCCCCGGACAGCGCCGCATGTACGCCATGGCCAAGCGGCTGGGCATGCAGACCTTCCCCACGTACGCCGATGGCAAGAAGATCCTCGGCGTGGGTGACAGGTTGTCATATTACCGTGCGGCAATACCTCGGGTTGGCCCCCTCGACATGGTGCAGCTGGGCTTGGCGCTGTCCTACCTGGAGTTGGTGCGTCGGGGCGTCGACCCCGCCAAGCCTTGGGCGGCTCGAGGTGCCCGTCGCTTCGACTCCGTGTCGGTGGAGGCGCTGAAGCAGAAGCTCTGGCTGAGCAAGTCCATCGACGCCAGCTTCGACGCCGCCTTGCGCGTGATCTTTGGCGTCGAGAGCAGCGAACTCAGCGTGCTGCACTTCTTGGCATACCAGAACGCCGGTGGAGGTCTGCTCAAGCTCGCGGAGATCCATGGCGGGGCCCAGCAGGATCGCATCGTGGGGGGCGCGCAAGGCTTTGCCAAGGGACTGGCCGCGGGTTTGGGGGAGAGGGTGATGCTGAGCACGCCTGTGCACGCCATCGAGCGCAGGGCCGAGGGCGCGGTGGTGTATAGCGGAACCCAGCGCTTCGAGGCCAAGCGCGTGATCCTCGCGTTGCCACCGCTGCTCTCCGGGAGGCTTCGTCACTTGCCGGAGTTGCCGCAGCCGACTCAGCAGCTCCTGCAGCGTTTCCCCATGGGAATCACGATCAAGGTCCTGGCCACCTACGAGCGCCCGTTCTGGCGGACCAGGGGCTTCTCCGGTGAGGCGGTGCTGGACAGCGGACCCTTCAGCGTCGTGTTCGACAACTGCGACGTCGACGGCCGGCAGCCAGCGCTCGTGGGTTTCAGTGTGGCCCAGCCCGGACGTGAGTTCGCCAGGCTGCCCCAGGACGAGAGAAAGCGCCGTGCCTTGAGGGAGTTTGCCCGCTTGTTCGGCCCCGAGGCGCGTGACGCCACGGCCTACGTCGAACAGAACTGGGCCGCAGAGGAGTACTCCCAGGGCTGTCCCGTCGGCGTCCTCGGAACTGGCGTCTGGACCACGAGCGGTCACGCTCTGCGCCAGCCGGTCGGGCCGCTCCACTTCGCCGGCACGGAGACGGCGACCGAGTGGATGGGCTACATGGAAGGTGCAGTTCAGGCGGGAGAGCGCGCGGCCGAAGAAGTGCTGGCGGCGTTGTAGCGCCGCGATGATCTAGCCTCCAGCCTCCGTG
The DNA here is from genome assembly GCA_041389745.1 of Polyangiaceae bacterium. Classification (GTDB taxonomy): domain Bacteria; phylum Myxococcota_A; class Polyangia; order Polyangiales; family Polyangiaceae; genus JAHBVY01. The sequence continues at coordinate 147,341 of JAWKRF010000013.1, read as the reverse complement.
GTTCGCCGCTGGCCTCCCAGGCGCCACACCAGGACGTGATTGTTCGCTGGCAGTGAGTGCGTCTCCTCGAGGTCGAAGCCGTTCTCCCCGGCGACTTGCCGCAAGGAGTCGATGTCTCGAACTCCCCACTCGGGGTTGCGGCGCTTCAGATCCTGGTCGAAGGCGCGGTTGCTCTCGGCGGTGAAGACGCCGCTGAAGCGGTAAGGTCCGTAGGTGAGGACCACGCCGTGCGGCTTCAGAGACAGCGCTCCTCCCCCGAACAAGCCAACCGTAGAATGCCATGGGGAAATGTGGACCATGTTGGCGCAGACGATTGCGTCCAGTCCGCTCAGGCCCCACGGAGGTTTGGACGCGTCCAGCAGGATCGGCTCGAGGAAGCGCTGGGGGTCGGCGTCGCGGCGGTAGTCCGCGATGCTGGCGATGGCCTCGGGGCTCGAGTCGCTTGGCTGCCAGCGCACTCCCGGCAAGTGGCGCGAGAAGTGGAGCGCGTGCTGGCCGCTCCCGCTTGCCAGCTCCAAGACGTATGCGTCGGCTGGGAGTGTTCGCTCGAGGACTTCCAGGATGGGCCCCTTGTTTCGGTCCGCGGCTGGAGCGTGATACCTCATGCGCCAGCCATAGGCCCGGAGGAGCGCAGTCTCAAGTCTTCGGCCGTTAGCCCCCGAGAGTCTTCGTCAGCTGCTGCCAGCTCTCGGGATGGCTCGGCGCGTGCAGCAGATGCAAGCCCGCAGGACCGGAGCGCAGATGCGGCGAGATGTGGTCGAGCGCCCCGGCGCACAGCACGAAGCAGGGCGACCGATGTCGGATCGGGCGCCTCGCCTGATCTCGTGCGCGCTGATGCAGCGTCCACCACAGCGGCCACTCGTCCGTAGAGAGCCCGCAGCCGACGAACAGCAGAGGCTGCAGCATCGCGGCCTCGAGCCAGTTGCGCGGTCCCACCGCAGCACCTCGGTTCCTGGTTGCCCGCCGCATCTGACGATAGCCTCGATAGGCGCTCTCGAGTTGCTTGATGTAGACGCCGTAGGAGCGCACGCCGAGTCGGATCGAGCGGTACCGTTTCGTGTCTCCGTGAGGATACCAAACCCGGGAGCGGCCTGCTCGCCCCATGCGGGTCAAGGTGTCGTCCCCGACGACGTCGTCTCCCCCGTTCGCGATGAGGAGACTGCGATCGAAGTTCAGGCTGAGGATGTCTGTGAAGCCGAGCTCGACGAAGCGCTGGAAGAAGTCCAGATCGGCGGCTCTTCGTTCATGTGTCTCCCGCAAGAGCTGGGCGACGTCTCGCTGCAAGCGGTGCTCGACCTGGTGTGGCGCTTCACTGGGGTTCGCGAGCTCGCACAGGAACGCCTCCCAGATGCTGGTCATCCCCGATCCGCCCGTGCGGCTCAGCATGTCCAGCAGACGCTGCTTCGCTGCCTCTTCGATGCGAGCTTCCCTGGCAATGCGGTTGAGCAGCGCGAGCCACGAGTCCCGCACGCCCGCTTGCACGTTTACCCCGCTCCCTACGACGACCGCGAGCCGCCGACGACCCGACGAGTCACGTCGATTGGCGAGCTCCCCCAAGAGCTTCCAGGCATCCACCGCGGCTACGCTAGCCCAAAGCCGCTCGCCTCAGGAGGCAAATGCCAACAGGGAGACATTGAATGACCGGACGCGCGCTCAGAGGCTGAGCCGCGTCTCGACGAACGCCAGGAGCTGCGCGTCGCTGAAGGGCTTCTTCAGCCAGGGACCACCGGACTCCTCGAGGAAGCAGCCGGCCCGAGGGGAGTCGATGCTCGATGCCATCAGCGCGAGGCGGTCCAGACGCTGACCGAGCTGTGCGAGCTCGTCGAAGAGCCGCATGCCGCTCAGCTCGAGCGCGGATAGCTCACACACGATCAGATCGAAGCGCCCGGTCTCGAGCACGTTGCGGAGTCCGATCAGCGCGCTGGAGACCACGGTGACGTGGAAGTCGCACTCGAGCAGCTGTTGCAGGTGGCGACCCGTCTCGTCGTCAGGCTCGATCACCAGCAGGTGGCGTCGTCGCAGCCGAGGCGTGGATCGCGGCCCCGACTCGTCAGGCATGCGTAGCAGGCTTGGTTCGGACCAGGTCAGCGCGTGTTCCACGTTTCTCCAATCAGGTAGCCGACATCCCATAATCAATTCCTTGAGGAATTGAGCGTGGATGTCGCGAAGCTCGGCAAACCCAGGAGCACAGACGGCGAGCGGTCTTCGTGAGACGACTCGAGCCGTTGAGAAGAGGACAACAGCTCGAGGTGAGGGGGGCGACCTCGAGCCGTTGAGAAGAGGACAACAGCTCGAGGTGAGGGGGGCGACCTCGAGCCGTTGAGAAGAGGACAACAGCTCGAGGTGAGGGGGCGACCTCGAGCCGTTGAGAAGAGGACAACGGCTCGAGGTGAGGGGGCGACCTCGAACCGTTGAGTAGAGGGCAACGACTCGGAGCGATGAGGGGGGGACGATTGCCCCGAGCCGTTGAGTAGAGGGCAACGACTCGGAGCGATGAGGGGGGACGATTGCCCCGAGCCGTTGAGTAGAGGGCAACGACTCGGAGCGATGAGGGGGGACGATTGCCCCGAGCCGTTGATGAGAACTCATTGTTCGCGCAGTTCTCGGGCGCGAGTCGCAGCTGGTGCGACGCCGACCAGCGACCCGTTCGGGCCGCCTGGTCAGCCCACGCCGGGCACTCTGTCGAGTTCGGCGCGGATTGAAGTTCAACGGCGGTGGCTGAGGGGGGAGGTGCCACCGCCGTTGGGAAGTGCGTGATACCTCACCGGTGAGGTGAGGCACGAAGCGCGCCGGGCAGGCGCGCGGTCTCCTGGGGTTGTCAAAGACTGAGCACCAGCCGGATGGTCCGACGTGGTGGCCCTTCGCGGGCGCCGCCACCGAAGTGGGGAGGGATGAGTGCGACCCTCCGACCGGAGGAGGGTTGAGGAGGAGATCCGGGGTCGTTCGAGAACCTGGGCCGAGGGTTGGTCGATGGGTCGCAGAAGTCGACGGCGATGGTGGGCGTGGCGCCCGATATCGCCTGCGCAGCGCTTTTGCACGGGGTGTGCCACGCTCACGAGCCATCGGAACGTCACTTATGGTGAGGATCCTTCGCTGCGGCTTTCAGATCCGAAAAGCCGGCTTGCGAATGCGCTAGGTGAAGGCCTGGAACTTTGCGTTGCTGTCGTTCGACCGACCGGGACCGCGATGAAGCCGTTGGGTTTCCGCGGTGGAACGCTGGCACGCTGGGCACACTTGACCTTGCTGCTTGGCAGCAACCGGCTAGGGCTCCGCCCACTCCTTGAGTCTCGCGAACACGGCGTCGCGCATGCTGGGCGGGATCTGGTGCCCGACGCCGGGGTAGCTGTGGAAGTGGAGCACGTAACCCAGTTTCGAGAGCCGCTCGCTCGTCGCCTTGGCGGCGGCGAAAGGCACCAGGCGATCTTCGGTCCCGTGGAATGCGACGACCTCCGGTCTCGTCTGCGGAGTCGCCATCGGCGCGGGCTCGAGTTCTCGCGGCAAGAGCCCACCGAGAGGCATCACCAGGCTCCAGCGCTCGGGTGTATGTGCGGCCAACGCGAAGCTCAACATGCCACCTTGAGAGAAGCCGAGCACCGCAGGCTTGCCGCGGGTTGGAAAGCGACGCTCCAGTTGCTCGAGGAGCCGCTCGAGTCGATCGCGGCTCGCGGCGATGCCGGTTGCCAGCTCGTGCTCCGTTCGGTGCTCGCGATAGGGAAACCACGAGTAGCCATGTCCGTAGGGGTCGGGAGCTTCAGGCACCACCAGTCTCAGTTTGAGATCCAGGCTCAGGAGCCAGCGCGAGAAGTTCTGCGGGGTGTCTCCGAGTCCATGCACGGCTATCAGAAGTGGAAGCTCCTCCTCTTCACGCGCTCCGCCGAGTTGAAACGTCAGGTAGCGGAGCGCAGGCTCCGGCGGCGCTTTTTGCGTGCGGAAATGCGCGCCGCTGGCGGGCGCGCGCCCAGCGCTTGCAGCGCCACCCACGCTCGCGGAGGCAGAGTCCCGGTCCGGAGTGCCGCCGCGCCCACAGCCAACGATCGCCAGCCCCAGGCTCAAGGCGGTGAGCGCAACGAACGCGCGAGCGAATGTGGCGAGGAAGTTCGTGCCGTGTGTCATTTGAGTACGTTGGCGAGTGTTTCCTGGATTTCGTCGGGCTACGCTTGACCCAATGACTAGCCTATCCCGGGTCTCTCCGCTGCTCCTCATCGGTCTGCTCTCCGCGTGTGGGAGTAGCGCGTCGGCGGACACGGGAGCGTCGAGCGGCGGCGGGGCCGGGCTCGCTGGCGCCGGCGGTGATGCTGCCAGCGCGGGGGTGGGCGGGGCCGTCAGCGGAGGGGCGGGAGGAGCCGGGGGCGCGGGTACAGGAGGGCTGGGTGCCGGAGGGCTGGGTGCCGAGGGGGGCACTGGAGGGCTCGAGGCCTGCGCGGCGATCCCGACGTGCGGCGCTCCGCCTCCGGATCCTGGGCCCAAGCGAGACTGGCGTCACTCCATCACGTCGCCCTTGGTGGTCAACACGGGCTTCGCCAACCTGCGTGGTCGAGATCTATTCCTCACGGAAGCAGACGATCAGTGGGTGATCGGGAAGGTGGCATACGGCGTCACCGACAAGGACCTCAAGGACGAAGAGGTGGACATCTGGCTCCTGCGCGACTGCGCCGGTACCCAGGCGGACGACTGGGAATTTCTTGGTACCGCGATCACGACACAAGACAACATGCACGCCACCGTCGAAGGCGTCGACGACAGCGGGGGGCGCGTGTACTTCCAGATCCCCACGGACAAGCGGCTCGGTCCTGGTCGGCATCGGTTGCGGCTGGTGGTTGCTGGGGATCACTCCACCGCCGATCTGTACATCGAAGTGCTTCCGAGCGGCCAGAAGGTGTTCGCGACCGACGTCGATGGCACGCTGACCACCAAGGAGAACGAGGAGTTCACGGCGCTCTTGACGGGCACGCTGCCCAACGTGAACAGCGGCGCCCCCGAGGCGCTGCGTGCCATCGCGCAGCGGGGATACCGTCCCTTCTACCTGACTGCGCGCCCCGAGTTCCTGGTCGGTCGCACGCGCGAGTTCCTCGAGGTGTACGGCTTTCCTCCCGGTATCGTCCACACCACCACCACCCTGACTGGCGCGACCGGCAACGCTGCGGTGGACTACAAGCTGGCTGAACTCGACGCGACCTACGCCAAGGGCTTCCCGGTCTTCTATGCGTTCGGGAACACGGCCTCGGACGCAGAGGCGTTCGCCAGCGCTGGCGTCGCGGATGGCCAGCGCCTGACGTATCAGTTCACCGATTCCAGCTTTGGCTGCACGCGCTTCGACGACTACAGCGCGCTCGTGCCGACGCTCTCCGCGCTGCCTCTCGCCTGCCTCTACTGGTGAGGCTCAGCCGAAGGTGCGCACCTGGATGCTGCTCACGGTCTCCGAGGCAGCGCGGATGTCGCTGATCACCACGATGGGATCGCCTGGGAGCACGCGGTTGCGGCGGCGCAGCCTCTCGAAGGCCGTGACGATGGTCTTCTCCGGATCGCTCGAGAAGTCGGTCACGAAGGGGACCACCGACCGCAGCAGCCAGAGCTTGCGCCTAGTGCTGCTCATGTTGGTGAAGGCGTAGATGATGGCCTGACGTGGCCGGAAGCTCGCCACCTGCTGGGCGAGCAACCCGCGGCGCGTGATCACGACGATCGCGGGCGAGTTGATCGAGTCGGCGAGGCGCACGGCGCTCCGCGCGAGCTCTTCACGAGGGGTCGCGGGTTGGCGCTGTTCGTGGAACTCCAGGCCCGGTTCCTTCTCGATGCGACGGGTCAGGCTGTCGAGCACCTGAACACAGCGCGTCGAGTAGGCGCCCGTCGCCGTTTCGCCGCTCAGCATGACCGCGTCCGCCTGCTCGTACACCGCGTTGGCGACGTCCGTCACTTCCGCGCGGGTAGGCATCGGGTTCTCGATCATCGACTCGAGCAGGTGAGTCGCGACGATCACCGGCTTGCCGGCGATGGCGCAGGCGCGCACCAGGCGCCGCTGGATGACCGGCAGCTCACGGAAGTCGACCTCCACGCCGAGATCCCCCCGGGCCACCATCACGCCGTCTGCCTCGCGGAGGATCGCGGCGAAGTTGTCGACCCCTTCCTGGTTCTCGATCTTCGCGATCAGCCGGATGTTGGCCCCCGACGCCTCGACGAGCTCCCGCGCCTCCAGCACGTCGTTGGCCGAGCGCACGAAGGACAGCGCGATGAAGTCCACTTCGTGCTCGATGCCGAACTGGATGTCGCGGCGGTCCTTCTCCGTGATGCTGGGGAGGTTCACGCGGATCCCTGGCAGGTTCACGTGCTTGCGTGAGCCCAGGGTGCCTCCGTCGAGCACCAGGCACTCGAGCTGGCGATCCTTGATCCGCAGCACCTCGAGGTTGATCAGACCGTTGTCCACGGTCACCCGATCACCGGCGTGGAGATCGTTCACCAGGTCGTCGTAGTTGACGTGGACGCTCTTCACCTCTGGATCGTCGATCGGGCTCACCGTGAGCGTGACCGACTCACCCACCTTCAAGTCGAGCTTCTCGCTGAGCACGCCAGTGCGGATCTCTGGACCCTGCAGGTCGAGCAGGATGCTCACTGGGTGGTTCAGCTTGGTGTTGAGGCTCTTGATGCGACGGATCGCCATCAGGTGCGACTCGTGGTCGCCATGAGACATGTTCAGTCGCGCGATGTTCATCCCGGCTTTGGCCAGCTCCGCGATCGCGTTCGAGCTGTCGCTCGCGGGACCCAACGTGCAGATGATCTTGGTGTGACGGAAGTCCCGTCGCTGAGATTCTGGAGGTGGCAGTGGCACGCCTCATCGATAGACCAACGTCTCGTCCGAGGCCACCTTTGGCGCGCGTGTCACGGACGTTTCGCGAGGCGGCGCCGCGTCCGCGACTCACAGCAGGCGCGAGCTGCGCAGTGCTGCTCGCAACTGTGTGACGTCAGTGAACGGGATCGCGTTGAGGCCCGCCTCCCGCGCGGCCACGACGTTCGACTCGCGGTCGTCTATGAACCAAAGCTCCGAGCGGCCGCGGCCAGCCAGGGTCTGGATTGCCTGCTCGTAGGCTCGGGGGTCCGGCTTGCGGAGGCCGGTGCGACACGACACGAAGGTCCAGTGCAGGTACCGCGACAGCTCGAGCTTCGACTCGATCCAGGCGTACCACTCGGGGTAGTTGCTGAAAGCGTGCAGCTCGTGGCCAGCCTGCCTGAGGTCTCGGAGCAGCTCGGGGATCCCTGGAAGGAAGCGGTAGTTGTCACACAGGAGCTTGCGCAGAGCCTGAGCATCGACCGTACGCCCGTCCAGGAAGAACTCGCGGCAGAACCCGGCGTGGTCGAGCTCGCCGCGTTCGAAGCGCAACCAGGCGGTGGGGTGTTTCTGCGTCATCAGGTCGGGAAAGCTCAACTGGAAGTGCTCTGGCAAGAGCCTGAATGGATCCCAGACCAGCGTGTCCATCACGTCGAACAGCAGCACCGCCATGGTATCTTCAGTGCCCGATATTCGCGACGCTGGCAACGTCCACTCGGCATATTACCTCGCGGAAGCATTCCTCGGGGGTGAGGGTACGCCGTGCGGGGCGCTTCGTGCTCAGGGCGGTCGATTCCTCGATCAGCGTGACGACGGGCGTCTTCGTCACTTTACTGCTCTGCGTCAGCCAGGGACTGAGACATAGCGCAGGCCTCGTGCCAGGGCTTCTCTCCCCCAAACCCTGCTCAAGTGGCGAGAATAACGCTGGAAATATCCACTCGAGCAGGTTCCGCAAAGCGCAGTTGGCCTGAAACGGGTTTGTGAATACTGTGCGCGCCTCTCGAGGAAACCCCCCTGTATGAGCAGCAACGAACACGACATCGTCGATGACATGGCGCACGCCGCGACCGTCGAGCCCGCTCCGGACGTCGTCGCGGAGGAAGACACCAGCGGCGCAGCAGACGACATCAAGCAGCTCGGTTTTGGCGCTGCGATCGCCACCCTGGGCTACGTCTTCTGGGTCGTCGGCGGCATGGAGATGGTCGAGCGCCTTGCGTACTACGGCGTGAAGGCGGTCGCCTCGATCTACGCGACCGATCCGGCCACGAAAGGCGGCCTGGGACTGACACCGTCGCAGTACGGAGACATCACCTTCGTCTGGGCGCTGGTGCAGTCGTTCGTGCCCGTGTTCACCGGTGGACTGTCGGATCGCTTCGGCTACAAGGAGACGATCGCCGTAAGCACCGTGATCAAGATCGCCGGCTACTTCCTGATGGCGATGTTCGCCAGCTACTACGGTTTCATGATCGGAGCCATTGTGCTGGCCCTCGGGACCGCGGTGTTCAAGCCGGGTATCCAAGGAACGCTGGTCAACGCCACCAAGCCCGAGAACAGCTCGATGGCCTGGGGTATCTTTTACCAGACGGTAAATATCGGCGGCTTCCTCGGGCCGCTCGTCGCGTCCTTCATGCGCGGGCACTTCGGCTGGCGAGAGGTGTTTTTCGCTTGCTGCGGCATCATCTGCTGCAACTTCCTGTTGCTCCTCACCTACAAGGAGCCTCACAAGGAGGAGCGTCTGGCGCGCGCAAAGCTGGTGAAGGAGGGCAAGGCGAAGCAAGACAACCTCTTCCTCGACTCGCTGAAAGAACTAAAGAAGACCCACGTCTGGCTCTACCTGCTGATCTTCAGCGGCTTCTGGTTCATGTTCAACTCGCTGTTCGACGTGCTGCCGCTCCACATCAAGGAGTGGGTGAACACCGAGACGATCGTCAGCGACCTGTTCGGCGCCGGGGGGACGCGCAACCCAGTGTTCAAGTTCTTGCTGGGCATGAATCCGGAGGGAACCGAGGTTCACCCGGAGGGTATGTTGAACCTGAACGCGGGTCTGATCATGGTGACCTGCTTCTTCTTTGCCTGGCTGAGCGGCAAGATGCGCGCGACCACCAGCATGGTGGTGGGGACGCTGCTGTCCACCGCGGCGATGTTCATGAGCGGCTACTCCGTGCTCGGCTGGCTCTCGGTGGGCGCGATCCTCACGTTCAGCGTGGGCGAGATGCTCTCCAGCCCCAAGTTCAGCGAGTTCATCGGCAACTTCGCGCCTGCGGGCAAGAAGGGCATGTACCTCGGCTTCTCACAAATTCCGCTGGGAATTGGTTGGTCGCTGGAGGGCCTGCTGGCGCCACGGCTCTACGATCACTACGCCTCCAAGGAGCGCTTCGCCCGCGAGCTGCTGCTGGAGAAGGGCATGAGTCAGCACGATGTCGATGCCATCAAGGGCGGCGCCGCCTTCGACAAGCTCGTGGAGTTCACTGGGCAGAATGCTCACGATCTGACCACTCAGCTTCACGACACCCATAACGTGGGCATGGTGTGGACCATCATGGGCGGCATCGGCATTCTCTCGGCCATCTGCATCTACCTGTACGGGCGCTGGTTCCGCACCCTGAAGAAGCCGAGCTGAAGGGAGGTGTGCCTCAGGGGCACACCGGGGTCGGCGAGAAGGCGGCGTTGGATGTCCAGCGCCGCCTTTTCTCCTTGGAAAGCCGGGGGATCCAGCGCTGCCATGACAGCGCGGTCCCATGAACCCGCGCTGACGGGACGAGTGCAGCCGCTGGTTCCTATTCGTCTTTCCGTGGGGGAGGGAGATCTGAAAAGATCGGCGTCGAGAGGGGCCGTATGCTGCTTCGTATGACTTACTTACGAACGCTTCGATTCAGCTGGATGGGAGTGGCGCTGGGGGCCTACGCGCTGGGGAGCTTCTCGCTGGGCTGTGGTCCGATCGTGGCGAAGCGCACGGTGGAGTACACCATCGAACAGCGGGGATTGGTGCCTGCGCCGAGCGGACCCAAGAGCGTCGGCAGCATGATCAAGGGACGTCGAGTGGCCCTCGAGGGCGGCGTGAGCGGTTCGCCCGTGTTTCGCTCGAACGACTCGCGGTATCAGGACGAGAGCGGTGACGTCGTGGCCAACACGAGCGCGTTCGGGCGCTTCATCTTCGCCGCTGGTGATCACTTCGAGGTGAGCTTCAGCGGCGAGTACGCGCGTGAGGAGCTGGCGACTCAGGTCGCCAGAGACCGCGAGCAGCCGCGCCTTGGTCGGCGCTACACGATGCGCTTCGGGCCTGCGATGCGCTGGCTGTTCTACAAGGGCGAAGACGTCTCCTTCGGGGGACTCGCCGAGGCGGAGCTCGCCAGCCTGCCCTACTCGCGCACCGTCTACGCTCGCTCTTTCCTCACCCAGGGCACGGATCCGGATACCAACTGGTGGGAGAGCGACACGTTGCGAACTCAGTATTTGGGCGAAGAAGTCTCCAGCAAACGCGACGAAGAGGATTTCCTGTTCGCGCGGCTGGGCTTCTTCCTCAGCGGACCGCTCAGCGACAGCCTGTCGCTCGGCTTTGGTGTTCTGATGCAAAGCTACCCCCACTTCTTCGGTGTGCGTACGGCCGTCGAGCAGTGCGACGTCTTCGCATCGGGGACGGAGCTCTGCAGCGGAGACGAGCCGGAGGACATCGAGCCGCTCGAGAGCAGCACGTTGAACACGGCCTTCCTTTGGCTGAGTGAGGAGCTGGACCAGCACACCACGCTGACCGCGCAGCTCTACGGTCACCTAGGGGGAGACAGTGGTCACATGCCGTTCGGCGGCGCTCTGTCCGTGCGCTACGCCTTCGGTGAGCCTCCGCGGGCGAGACCCAGTTCCCCGGGGAAGTAAACGCCTGTGGCGAGGTTCAGCTCGGTCTTGGCCAGGGTGGCGTCCCACCGCTGAGTTCGTATCCGGCGCGCACGAGCTGCCTGCGGCAAATCTCGGAGCACAGGTCGTACTCGCGGTCGGTGCTCAAGACGGAGCCGTGCGCGTCGCGCATCAGGCAGCCTTCGGTCGGGCAGTGATCCAGCCCGAGGGTGTGCCCGATCTCGTGCACCGCGACCTTTCCGAAGCGCTCCAGGGCGTGCTGGTGGTTCTTGGTCTTGCGCTTGGTCCGGAAACTCGAGATCACACAGGCCACGCCGTCGATGGTTGCGAGGCCGAGGATCCCCCAGTCCTTGATCTTTCCCTTGGTGGTCGAGATGTCCTTGGTGGTGATGCCGAGGATACGAAATCCGTCGGCCGGGAGCCGTTGCTTGAGGAACTTGAGGAGTTTCTCCGCTCGGTAACGGTTGCGCGGAGCGTAGTAGGCAGCTCTGGGGAGCGGGACCTCTGGCAGGAGCTCCAGATCGAAGTCGTAGAAAGCGAGGAGCGACTTCTTGACGAACTCCACGTCGGCCTGCTTGAGGCCAGCGCCGAGCGGCTGGAGGTAGAACTTGCGCTTGCTTGCCGCGATCGCTGGAACGCCGCTGAGCGCGGCGCCGACCGCCAGCAAGCTGGACAGCGCGCGACGGCGCGAGAGCTTCGGTGTGAGGGGATCGTGGCTCAATCGGAGGCTCCTTTCAGGCTGGCAAGGTCGGGAGCGACAATCGGTTCGCGCGGGAGGTTCCCGAAGTCGAACGCCTCGAGGTGGTCCCTCGCATTTCCGTGAAACGATCCACGCTGACGCGAACGCTGAGCGGCGCTCTGCGGCGGATTCATCGCCTGTGCTGCGCGCCTCACCCCCATCCCCGCGGTCTCGGCGATCCAGGTGATCACGCGCTCCGCGCTCACGCCTGCAACCCGGAGAGCTTCCAGGCTGAGGCTGTCTGCGCGCTTGGCGAGCCGCTCCCCGTGCTCGTCGACCACGAGCGACACGTGTGCGTACTCGGGCAAATCGTACTGAAGCGCCTGGTGCAGCAAGATCTGGCGAGGGGTGCTGTCGAGCAGGTCGTCGCCGCGCACCACCTGCGTGACGCCTTGCAGGTGATCGTCGACCACGACGGCGAGCTGGTAGGCCGGCGCGCCATCCCGCTTGGCGATCAAGAAGTCACCGACCTCCTTCGCGACGTCCTGCGCCCGTGTGCCCGCCACGCGGTCTCGAAACTTGGTCACGCCTGACGGCACCAGGAAGCGCACGCCGGCTGGCTTTCCCGTGGCGGCCTCCGCTTCGACGACGCTGGCGTAGCGCCCTCGACAGGTGCCGGGATAAACCTCGCGGAAATCATCAGCGTGGGGCGCTGACTGAGCTCGCTTTATATCCCCGCGGGAACACACGCAGGGGTAGGCCTTGCCCTGCGCGATCAGCGTGGCGATCGCCGTGTCGAGTCGCTCGAGGGTGTCGGTCTGCAGGTGCTCTTCGTCCCAATCGAGCCCGAGCCACTCGAGGTCCTGCCGGGCCAGGTCCACGAAGCGTGAGTCCGCGCGCGTGCCGTCCAGGTCCTCGATCCGCAAGATGACGCGCCCGGCGCTCGCTCGCGCAGCCCACCAGGCGAGCACGAAGGAGCGGGCGTGTCCGAGGTGTAGCTGCCCCGTCGGTGACGGGGCGAGGCGGCCGACGACGCGGGGCGAAGTCACGCCTGAAGCGTACACGGCCAGCGCCCGCTCGGCGCGCTACAGCTGCTCGGGTGCGGGAGCTACAGGTTCTCTGCCGACTTCAACAGCTCGGTGATGAACTGGACCCTGGGTCGAATCAGTGTGCTCCGTGCGGCCTTCGGACGCACCACGATGGTGCCGCCACCCGGACCGCCCACGTCGGAGTTGAGCAGGTCGTCCTTGAAGGTGTAGGCGATGTCCTGGTCCTGGCTCTTGATGGTCTTCACCTCTGCCGAAGCAGACAGCGAGAGACAGACGGCGACGAGCAGAGCGGCGGACGCAACGAGGGCTTTCCGAAGAGGGAGCGATGATTTCACGGCGGACTCCTTGAAGGGGGCGTGCGGGAACGAGGGCAAACGGGCGTGGCTCCGCGTCCCCGAGGTGTTGACGATTGCTGACGGCGGTGCGCTCGCGCGTCATCGAGTGGGACTCGTCAGCGGAGCAAGCCCTTGGGTGCGATCGGGTGGCGCTCGCTGCTCACTCGTCGTGGGACTTGGTGTCGGGCGCTGGGCAGGCGCACACCTTCGCGCGCTCGCGGTTCTTTTCCGCGCTGACGCTGGCCCTGGTGCAGCGTTCGTCGTCAGCGGAGGTGATGCGGCAGATGGCATCCCGCGCGCGCTCGAGCGACGCCAGCGCGAGGCAAACGCGCTGACAGCGGTCGTCTGCTTTGCGCAGCGGCATGGCTTCGGGAGACGGGGAGGTCTGACCCGCTTTGGGCGGCTGGTCGTCGTCGACTGCGCCTCCCTCTCCCAGGCGATCGGACGACGGCCCCAGAAGGCTGTCGAGGTCGCGCTGGGCTTCGGCGTAGGCGCGCTCGGCGTCGTCGAGGGAGCGCAGTGGCTCGGCGTCCTCGACGCCATCACTTGCCACGCTGGGTTGCTCGGGGACCGGAGACTCCTCGCGGACCGAAGTCACGCCGCCTTGGGGGGCGCCGGCGCTCTCGGCCTGTCGCGGTCCGGAGGCACAACCGCCCAGGCCCGATGCGAGGAGCAAAACCACTGGGAGCACGGCAGCACTCGAGAGCAGAGCAACCGGTCCGGGGCGAGTGCAGGATCGATTCAGCGACATCGGGAGAGTCTCGGAGAGGTGGAAGAGGAGGCGAGGGCTACGGACGCTACCCAGGGCGTAGGTGAGACGTGGCGCGCCGGCAGATGTTCTGTTGGGCGCAGGAACTTCACGCCCTTCTGCGCTGATCCGGGGCCAATCTGCGCAGTCCGCTGCGAGCGTGTGCTCGAGGAACGAGGAGCGAGGCATTCCAGCACAGACAAAGCAGCCAGTCGCTCGTGACGACAAACTGGGGTTGTTCACTCCCCTTGCCGCCGAATGGAGCTAAGCCCGGCGCATGCCGTGGATTGCCTTGGAGTCCAACAGCTCGCTCGCGCCTGGGATGAGCGAGCACGAGTTTCTCGAACAGCTGACCGAACGCGTCGCCCAAGCGCTGGGGAAACCGGAGCCGATCGTGATGGCTCGCTGTTCGCTGGGAGCCAGCATGCGATTTCGTTCGTCCGAGGAGCCTTGCGCGTGCTTCGACGTGCGCGGGATAGGCGAGCCGAGTGGCTCTCAGCTCGCGACGTTGTGCGCCAGCTTGTGCGAGCTGGCGAAGGAGTCGCTTGGTGTTCAAGGGGACCGCTGTTTCGTCGTCTACACGTCTGTACCCCGCGACCACTGGGGACTGGACAGCAAGCTGTTGGGCTGAGTCGAGTGCTCTACACCTCGGACTATTTCCGTATTCGCGTCTCCGAGCAGATCGTCGAATACGTGCGCAGCGCTCTGGCGTTCGATTCGCTCGCGGCGATCGAGGCCGAGATGAGTCAGGTTCGCGATGCGCTCGCGACGCTGCGTCGAGCTCGAATGGGGCTGCTGTGCGATCTGCGTCAGGTCGTCGGGCGCAACGATCCCGAGTTCGAAGCGGTGTTCAAGAAGCACCGACAGTGGCTCCAGAAGGGCTTCCTCCGCGTCGCCGTGGTGGTGCACAGCCCAACCGGGATGCTGCACATCCAGCGCCTGGCGGCGGAGGACGGCGACCGACACCTGCGAGCGTTCACCGACGCCGAGCAAGGTGTCGCGTGGCTCCGCGACGCGCTCGTGGGCATCCAGTAGGCTAGACCGGACTCCGCTCGAGAGGCCCCGGCGCCGCCGAGGCCTCCCGCTCTGCGCTGGGATCAGAGGCTCGCGCGGCGGTACATCGTGACCACGGCTGCGCCGCCCAGGCCGAGGTTGTGCTGCAACGCGATCTTCGCGCCATCGACCTGGCGCTTTTCTGCTTCCCCACGGAGCTGCCAGTTGAGTTCTGCGCACTGAGCGAGGCCGGTCGCGCCGAGGGGGTGTCCCTTCGAGATCAAGCCACCCGAGGGATTCACCACGGTCTTTCCCCCATAGGTGAACGCGCCGTCGTCGGTGAACTTTCCGCCCTGACCCTCTGGGCACAGGCCGAGGGCCTCGTAGGTGATCATCTCGTTGCAGGAGAAGCAATCGTGGAGCTCGACCACGTCGATGTTCTCCGGCCCCATACCCGATTGCTCGTAGACCTTCTGGGCGGCGGTCTTGCTCATGTCGTAGCCGACGAGCTTCATCAGGCTGTTGTCCGAGAAGGTCGACTTCAGATCCGTGGCCATCGCCATGCCTAGAATCTCCACTGCCTTGTTCTGGAGCTGGTTGGCCTTGACGAACTCCTCGCTGGCGAGGATGGCGCAGCCGGCTCCATCGGACGTCGGGCAGCACTGGAGCTTCGTCAGCGGGTCATAGACCATCTTCGAGCCGAGGATGTCCTCGAGGGAGTACTCATCGCGGAACTGGGAGTACGGGTTGTTCACCGAGTGCTTGTGGTTCTTCCAGCCGATCTTCGCGAACTGTTCCGGCGTCGTCCCGTAGCGCTCCATGTGCTCGCGACCGGCATTTCCGAACATCTGCGGAGCTGGGGGGGCGGGCGCGAACTCCTTGAGCTCCATCATCTTCATCATGTGCTTGTCCATCGGGTTGACCCGATCTTGGTACTTCGCACCCAGAGAGCCCTTTTCCATCTTCTCGAAGCCTGCAGCCAACACGCAGTCGGCGATGCCGCCTTCGACCAATTGCTTCGCGAGGAACAGCGCCGTCGAGCCGGTCGAGCAGTTGTTGTTCACGTTGTAGACGGGGATACCGGTGAGCCCCAGCGTGTAGAGCGCACGCTCGCCGCTCGTCGATTCGCCGTAGCAATAGCCGAGCGCGGCCTGCTCGATCAGGTCATAGGAGATGCCTGCGTCCTCCAACGCCTTGGTCCCGGCCTCCTTGACCATGTCCGGATAGTCCCAATCTCGAGAGCCCGGCTTCTCGAACTTGGTCATGCCTACGCCGACGACGAAAACCTTCCTGCCCATCGCGTCACTCCTTGCTCGGGTTGGTGGCACCCACTGGGTGTGCCCCTCTGCCAGCTCAAACGAAGGGTTCGAAAACTGGCCCACCGGTCAAGTACGCCATCGACTCGGGACGCGCAAGCACGGCGCGAGCGCATACCGAGCGCATCCAGCGAGTCTAGAAGCGCGTTCGTGTGGCTCCGTCCACACGCCGGGAACCTGGTTCCAGTCGCGGCTAGCGGTAGGGGTTGTCCACGTCGACGCCGCCGCCGGGCTTGGCGGTGGTGGCCGGCTTGGGCTTCGAAGCGCTCTTGGCCTGCTGGGCCTTCTTCCAGGCCTGCTGCATCTTCCATCGGCGCCACTGCGCGGCGCTCCAGCCCTTGGACTTCGGCGGTTCGGCCTCCGAGTCCACCTCGCTCCCCGTATCCGCGGCCTTGGCTTTCGATGCCTTGGTGCCTTCGGCCCTGGTCTCTGGCTCGGCTTCAGGTATTGCCGTGGGGATCTCATCGGCCTCGGCGAACTTCACGCCGGTTGGCTGCGCGGGCTGGGTACTCGTCAGCGCTGCTGCCGGCGCTTCCTCGACCGGGTCACTACCGCTACCTGCAGTCGACACCGTGACGACGGCACCCAGGAGCAACGCTGCCGCGCCGGCGAGGAATAGCCAGAGCTTCTTTGGCTGCTTGTGCTCGGTGCCAGCGATGTCGGTGTTGGTCAGTTCGAGGAGCGAATGCGCCGGGGGCCTCGCGGCCGGAGCCTCGGGGATGGTGGGTGTCTCAGGTCGACCGCCAGCGTCAGGAAGAGAAACCGGAGGCACGAAGGGCTTCAGGTTGATGCCCGAAGAATTCGCGTCTCGGGCACGCATCCTGCGTTCCTCGAGCACATCGCCCGCGGCTTCCTCGACTGCTTCCGAGACCTCCTCGAACGTCGCGACCAGATCATACTCGTCAGCGACGCGCTCCAGCTCGGCCGCGAAGTCGGCGGCGCTCGCGAAGCGCTCGTCGGGATCGCGCGCCAGCGCCTTGCCCACCACGGCGTCCAGGGCGCTCGGTGTGTTCTGGGAGAACTCCGAGAGCGGCGGGATGTGCTGGGTCATGAGTCGGGAGAGCGTGTCTGCTTCGTTCGCACCATAGAACAGGCGCGCGCCCGCGAGGCATTCCCAGAGCACGATGCCCGCGGCGAAGACGTCGGTGCGGCGATCGATCGCGCGTCCGCTGGCCTGTTCCGGAGCCATGTACGCGAGCTTGCCCTTCATCTCGCCCACGCGAGTCTGAGTGAGGCGCTGTCGCGCCCGGGCTACTCCGAAGTCGAGCAGGCGGGTGTGACCGTCCGAGCCCACGAGAAGGTTGTGGGGACTCACGTCGCGGTGCACGAGGTTGAGCGGGAGCCCTTCGTGGTCGCGAAGCTCGTGGGCGGCATGGAGTCCAGCTAGCGAGTCGAGCATGACGCGGATCGCCACCCGCGGGTTGACCCCTCGCTTCTGCTTGGCGGCGTGCTTGAGCAGCTTGGTCAGCGGTGCCCCGTCGATGTACTCCATCACGAGGCAGAGGCCCTGCATCGTGTCGCTGATGTCCAGAGTCGGGACGACGTTCGGGTGACGGATCTCCGCCACCAGGCGCGCCTCGTCCAGGAACATGGAGACGAACTGGGTCTCCGACGCCAGGTGTGGATGCAGGCGCTTGATCGCCACCAAGCGACGGAACCCTCCGAGACCACCCAGGTGGGCGAGGTAGACCGTGGCCATACCGCCTCGCGCGATCTCGCAGATCACCTCATAGCGGCCGATGCGTTCGGCGGAGTCGGTGGCGGGGGGGGTAACCTCAGCAGCAGTCAAGTTAGCTTCCGTGGGGATACGATTGAGAGGGCCTCGTCGGCTCGCCTGAGTTCTGTGCCCGCGAACGGGCTTGAGGGGCGTTGAGGATCCGAGCAGTCGTCAGACTGCGAAGGTCAGCGAGCGATCTACTTTCGTCGAGGTGAGGCGGAAAGAGCCGCACCATGTCCATGGATGACAGTTACCGTGCAGGAAAACTAGGACAAGTTGCATTCGCGTGACGTTTGTCGAGGGCTTGCTGTCGCTGGGTGGGTTTGGCACGAGGTCCCATCGCGTCGCCCACGTTGCGCCACTCGAGGTGGGTTCGTGCGGTGTATCCATACGGTTGATTGACCGATTGGTCTGACCTCGACACCTCGACGACGAGGTGATCCTGCCAGCCGCAACCGTGCGTTGCGTGGTTCCCTTGGCTGACCGACCCGCGGGCCTATCGTGTCCTGGCTGCTGTTCCTTGGAGCGAGAACCCAAGAGTCGGGCGGTGTTTGCTCGTTGTCGTGCACCTTTCGTAACTCCGGTCAGGGCTCGGTAGCGCCACCTGTCGTCGGATGGCGTCCGGGGGGTCGCGGGTCATTCGCCTCGCGGAACCAAACGCCAGTTTGGGAATCGTCACCGAGTGCATCGCTGGCGTGCTCGGCTTCGAGACACACTCGGACCTGCTTCGTCCTACATTGGCTGCCTTCGTGAGGCGGCGCTCGCGAAACGGCGCTGCGAGATCGCCCTTACGAAACCGCCCTCACGAAGCCGCCCTCACGAAGCCGGCCTCACGAAACCGGCCTTGCGTAACAGGCGCGGTGCGAAGCTGAGCTCCAGGTCAATTCTGTGCGCGCGCTGCATCCTGCGCGAGTGGACGCGGGTTCAGTGCGACGTGGCGAAGACACGCTCGGGGTCAGGGAACGCCTTGAACTCGAGTGCGTTTCCGCTCGGATCCTCGATGAAGAACGTTGACTGCTCTCCTGGCTCGCCGCTGAAGCGCGTGCGTGGTGGGACCAGGAAGGGCTCCCCGAGCGACTCCACGCGCGCTGCGAGTCGCTGCCAGACGTCCGGTTCGAGGATCACCCCGAAATGTCGGCAGGGCACCTGATCTCCGTCCACGGGATTGCTCCCCGAGGCGGCTTGCCAGTCGTCCACCAGGTGAGCGCTGATCTGGTGTCCGAAGAAGTCGAAGTCGATCCAGCGTGGTGTCGGACCGCCGTCCATTCGGCCTACCCGGGCGCCAAGGCACTCCACGTAGAACTTCCGCGTCGCCGCCAGATCGCGGACTGGAAATGCCAGGTGAAAGCGGGGACGAGTCTCGGGCATGGGGTGACTCTACCCTGCATCCAGGGGCGAGTCGCTGCGGTTGGAGCCTGCCGTCGCTCGAGCACCGCGCTCGCCCCGTCGCAGATCCGTGAGCGAGCGCGTCGAGACCCGGGTCGGGCTACTTGCGCGCGATCAGGTAGCAGACCCAGCTTGGCTGGTTGTCCACGACCTTGCGAGCCCGGTAGTCCGAGTCTTCGTCGTCGTCAGCGATGTCCCAGTAGACGCTGACGTCCTTGAACCCCGCCTCCAGCAGCAGCTCGCGGATCTCGGGGAGCGACCAGAAGCGCCACGCGTAGCTGAACGCCTTGTTCAGCTTCGTGCCGTCCTTGAAGTGGAAGTGGATGTAGTTCTGCGCATAGTGGTCGATGGGGTTGAATGACGCCTGATCCCAGACGTAGGTGAACCCACCCTTCACCTTTCGGTACTCCTCTCGCGCCTCCATGGCCTCGGTGCCGCCGTAGGCGTCCAGCGCGAAGATGCCGTCGTCGGCGACGGCCTCGCACACGGCGGAGAAGTACTCCACCATCGCGTCCCGCGTCGTGAAGATCCAGTAGCTGAAATTGTACGCGCACACGACGTCGAAGCGCTCCGATCGCCGGGCTCGCACGTCTTCTTGCAGCAGCGTCACGCGCTCCGCGGCGTCGCCCAGCGGCGGCAGGTGACGTGTGCGGCCGCTCTCGAGCACGTTCGCATCCAGGTCCACACCCGTTGCCGTGCGGTCTGGATGGGACTTCACCCACGTGGCACACAGGAGCGCGGTCCCACAGAAGTCCTCACGCAGGCTCAAGGCCCGACGCCCGAGCAGCTTCTTGAACGTGCGATCCAGCAGCTTGACCTCACTCTCCGGATCTTGCACCGAACGCTCGTAGAGGTCGTAGATGTCCGCGGTCTTCGCGCTGAGCTTCGACTTGCCCGACTTCTTCTTCTTCGAGGACTTGGCCTTCAGGCTGGCATCGTCCTTCGCGTGGCCGTTCAGCTGTTCGCGCTTGTGCTTCTTTGACTTGGCTTGGTTGCGGCGGGTTTCGTTCGCTGTGCTCATCGTCTGGGTTCTACCTACTTGCAGTTCGGTGCAGCGGTTGGGGGTCGGTGCAACGAGAACGCTGCAGCGAGGCGTGGCGCCGTATAGATCAGAAACTGGCTGCGCAAAACCATCGCGACCAGAGCCTTGCTTCCTCGGTACCCCGGCCGTCCAGGGAGCACGCTCGGGGCTCACTTGCAGCGCAGCGCCCGCGCCCAGGTTCTTCGATCTGCCGTGTAAGCCACGAGGGCGCCATGAGCGCTTCCCGCGATGGACACGTTGGCGAACCCACGTGAGCGCGCCAAGACGAAGGACTCGCCCACGCTGCCCGCGCTGATGAAGCCGAGTCGCAGCTCCTGAAGCGCGTGGGGAACGGGCGAGCTCGGGCGCGCGAAGATCACCACACCTCGCCTGCAGGCATCGGTGGTCGCCACCGGAGCGGGATCGAGACCATTCGGGTAGTCCTCCCAACGGACCGCGGCTCCCATGCGCGGCTTGTCACCGATGTTCAAGGTGGCGAGACCGAACTCCGTTGCCGTGCGGTTCGTCGCGACGAAGCCCAGACGCTGGTGGGGGCCACTGGCGCCGACGATCTCCGTCAGCGGATCGACTGGGCCGCCCACCCAGACCACCAAGTCTTGTCCGAGCTTTGGTCGGTCGTTCTCGAAGCTCACGCTCCTCGCGTGAATCGGCGTCATGCCGGTGCGGGCTTCGAGGGAGAGCACGACGAGCCCGGTGCTCGAGCGCGTGATCGCGACGCTGTTCGCGCTCGCGGCTTCGTCGCTCACATCGACGACCCCGCTGCCTTCGACCCAGAGATGCGCCTTCAGCAAGCTATCGTCTTTGGGACCACCTGCGACGTAGGCCACCAGCGCCGGTTCACCCTTGCGTTGCTCTCGCGGCGCCGCGACGCGAGTGCTGTGACGCGCGTCCTCGGCGAGCGTCTCGAGCTCTCCCGGTTTGGCGTAGGGGCGACGCAGCAGGCGCTTGCCGTCAATCCAGTAGGCGAAGCCACCCAGCACTGCAGGTCCTCGTCGCAAGGCGACCAGCTGCGCCGCGCCGAGCTCGAGCGGCGTGACCTGGGTCTCCCCAGCAGACGCTCCGCGCGGCCGCGGCGTGTAGCGGGCGAAGTGAGCGGCGTTGTCTCTGGTGACCATCACCACGCCCCGCGCCGTGGCGGTTGCGGGACCCGCAGGGGCGACATCGGCGAGGTCGTCGAGCACCCAGCCGTCGGGCAGCACCACCTCCGGAGCGGGAGCAGGCGTCGTCGGCTCAGCTGCGCTCGCGGCGGCGCGTCGCTCGCTCGCGGCGACCCCGGTCGGTTTCGCCTCGGGCGCCGGCTGGCTGACGTGGCTGGGCTGGGGAGACGTCGCCTTCGCTGTGTCTCCCTTGGACTCGCGCTCCGTACAGGCTGTCGCGAACCCCGCGAGTAGCACCCACGTGGCGCCCACCTGCAACCTCCACCGCCCAGCGCACATCCCCTCGATGTGCCACAGCAGGCGCACGACGTCAGCTGCCAGTTGGGCTTTCCGGGCGGGGAACCCCCACGCTGGAGATCTGTGTTACATGGCGGACGTCATGAGAGCGCCGAAACCAAGCTGGATCGAAGTGTGCGCCGTGGCCCTGGGGCTGAGCTTCGCGGGTGGATGCGCGAAGTCCCAAGCGCCCACGCCCGTCGTCCCGGAGCAGGCCACGTCGAGGACGTCGGTCACCGTATCCATGCAGAGCACGGGCTTCGCCATCGATGGCACGACGGTCGTCAGCTCGCAGGCAGTTGCCGACGAGCTAGGTCGCCGCAACGTGGAGACGCCACTTGCCGTGCGGATAGAAGTTGCCGAGTCGATGGCCCTGAGCGACGTCGCGGAGTTGATGGACAAGCTGCGCGCACAGGGCATCATCGACATCGCCCTCGTCACCCTCGGCGCAGGCAGCCCTGCGCCGGAACCCGTGTCCTCAGCGGTTGCGTCGACCCCAGAGACCGAGCCTCCGGAGCCGACACCTCCTCCGCCTCCCCCCCCGAAGGACGTCGAGAGCCTTCCGGAGGTGGTGGTGAAGAACATCGGGCTCCATGTCGGGGGCGGTTCGAACACCGACGCCGAGAAGGCACCATTCAGGGAGGCAGTGGAGAAGCACTTCGACGAGCTGCGCGCCTGCTACAAGGAAGTGGAAGACCCGATGAAGGGCGGGATCTTCGGTGTCGACCTGCGCATCGGCCGCGGCGGCGGACACCCGGAGGTCTCGCAGCCACGGACCTCGATGAAGGGCCAGGCGTTCAGGGACTGCGTGGTCGGGGTGTTCAAGGCGGTGGAGTTCGAGAAGCCTGCCAAGGGACCCACGGTGATTTCGTACTCGGTCCGCTTCAGCGCAAAGTGAGCGCTACTCCGGCAACAGGCTGCCCACCTTGGCTTCGACAGCGTCGAAGTCGTAGCCAACCTTGAGTTCGATGCGACCGCCTCCGCTCATCACGAGTCCACCGCTGTTGACCTGAAGGCCCACGCGCTTGCGCAGCGAGTCGTCGGGATCGAACAGGACCTTGGGGGTGAGGGAGTAGGTGTCGCGAGTCAGCGCACACAGCTCTGCGTCGGCCGTCGAACCATCGCTCTTCTGCGTGACGACGACCCACTCCTCGAGCCCTGCGGCCCGATGCTCCTCGAGCAGTTGATTCGGGCGTCCACTTTCCATATGGGAACGGCACACGGGGCACCAAGCGGCGAAGGTGTAGACGACGCTCACCGGCGCCTCGCACAGGTCGTGCAGCGAGGTGGCGTTGCCGTCACAATCGTAGAGCGTCACGTCGGGCACGACGTCTCCGACAGCGTCACCGTAGGGACCGCCTGGAGGGCAACTCGGCGTGCTGACCGAGCCTCCGGTTCCCCCCACGCCGCCGCTGCCTGCTCGAGCGCCACCCTGACCCAGGTCGCCGCCGACACCGCCAGTGCTCCCCGCCCCGCCCGACGCCGCACCGCCTTGGTCGGAGCCCCCGGCGCCCGTTGCCTTGGTGGGCGCGCCGCCGTCACCGCATCCAGTCAGGGCCAGGCCAACCAGGCAGGTCCTGACGGCGGTCATCAGGCCGGGGCGTGCGATGGAACTCCACATGCAGGCCGCGTACGGCCCTCGCTCCCCGCGGTTACATCCGACCTCGGATTCGGCTCAGTGCACACAAGCCTGCGGACATTCACGGCTCAGGTTCTGCTGGAAACGCCGGAAATGCGGCAACGTCGGCTGCCAAGGCAGCGGGCTTCCACAGGCATCCGCCAGCTCGAAGGCCTCGGTGCCGTAGCTGCCTCGGAGCGACACACGCGCTTGCGAGCGCCGGCACCAGGCGCGGAGCTGCGGCGCGAGGATCTCGGCGTTGTACAGCTGATCCCGGTAGCTCGCGGGATCCAGCGAGTAGCCGTCGACGTGCACCTCGTCGAGGCGAATATATTCCTCGCGGAACCGATAGTTCTCGGGTACCAGGATATGATTGTAGCAACCTCGATCTACGCGCAGGTTACTCAGCATGGCGCCTGTGTGCTGAAAGTTGAGTCCAGTGTAGGGCGTGAAGCCGTTCAGCAACCAGAGCGAGCCAGCGCCCAGCGCCCAGCGTCTCGCCGCCGGGGCCGAGAGCTCGCGCCAGGCGCCGAACCAGCGCTCGGGAGGCAGGCCGCTCCGCCGCCGCCTGATGTAGGCGACGACCAGCCAGGCGAGCACCAGCCACAGCAGCGCCTCCTTGATGCACCAATCCGGGTCGCTTTGCCAGCGGTCGTAGGGGGGGAGCCCCAGGCTGAGCATGATGGGGATCGCACCGGCCGCGGCCACCGTGCGCCAGCGCTCGCGCAGGGTGCCTCCGAGCTGGCGCAGTTCGTCATCGCTCAGCAGGGTCACCCAGCCTGACGCCATGGTGAAGGCGAAGGCGGGGGCGAAGATGATGGTGAGAGGGAGATGTAGCAAGGCGGCGTAGATCGCGCCCCATGCGGGTCGCACCACCGCGGTGACCACCAGGCCGAACTCTGCGGCGAGGAAGAGGTAGGGCCAGAGGCGCCACTCTGCGGCGCTGGCGAGCGCGCTGCTACCGTAGTGCTGTGCCAGCACGTGCATGCCGCCTGACGCGCAGCTCACGCCGGGGTCGAGAAAGTCCCGGTTGATCTTGTGAAAAGCCGCAAGGAAATAGGTGCCGACGGTCAGCGTGCGCACGACGCTCGCCAGGTTCACCAGCATCCGCCGTGGGCGACCGGCGGCGTCGCCGATGAAGCAGCCGATCGCCGCTGCCGCGACGAGGCCCAGGTAGGCGGTCTGCGTCAGCTGATCGGAGAGCGTGAACAACTCGACCAGAATCGCCAGCAGGCACAGCGCCCAGCCGAGCAGGCTACCGCTCACCAGCAGCACCAGCGCGCCGAGCCAGTGGAGCAGCACCTCCGGGAACCACGCCTTGCTCATCGCATCCGGCAGCGTGAGGCGGATCAGCGTGGCAGCAGCGTACAGCCTCACGTGCGCGCGATAGCGCAAGGCTCGACTTGGCCAGGCGAGCCAGCTGGGGAAGGGGCGTCGAAGGCCGCTGAGCTCCGCGGGCTCCGTGCTCATCTCAGTGCCGCAGGGCTGCGAGGCGCCGCTGGGCCTGACGGAGAGCGGGGTATAGCCCTTGGTACACCTCGAACAGCTCGGCGTAGCGGCCTGCCTGGGCGCCGGGGAGGTGACGCTCTCCGCGGCGGGTCATCGCTTCGATGGCGTCACCAGAGCGGGTGAACACACCCACCCCGCAGGCGGCGAGGATGCCCGCACCGAGACAGGTCGCCTCTCGGCTCTCAGCCGCGACGATGGGCTTGTTCAGCGCATCAGCGAACAGCTGTCGGATCCAGGGAGTCTCACTGAGCCCGCCCATGCAGACGAGTCCGTCGATCGGGCCAGCGCTGGCCTCGACCGCGCCGGTGTGCAGGCGTTGCTCCAGCGCCAGACCCTCGACGATGGCGCGATACACGTGGGCCTGACCATGGTGACCGCGTAGGCCGACCAGGACGCCGCTCGCGTCGTCATCCCAGTAAGGGTTCATGACGCCGTTCCAGTAGGGCACGAGCATCAGTCCCTGGGCGCCCGGGGGCAGGGACGCCGCGGCCTGCGCGAGGCGGCGTAGCTGCGCTGGTCTTTCACTGGGCGGGAGCTCGAGCAGACGTTCACACAGCCAGTCGAAGGTGAAGGTGCCGCCCTTCAGGTCGGTCTCCAGGAAGTAGGGCGGCAGCTTCTTCGCCGCGTCACACGCGGGAGTCGCGGCGAACAGACTGCGGAACGAAAGATCCGTGCGGTAATCCTCGGAGAGCACCCCGCTGACCAGCGCCGTGCCCAGGTTCAGATAGGCCTCGCCGGCGCCGCGGATCCCGGCGCCGAGCCCGGCCGCCTGTCCGTCGCCGGCGCCGCTGATCACCGGCAAGCCCACGGGCAGGCAGCAGAGCGCAGCAGCGGACTGGGTGAGGGCTCCGACGCGGACCCCCGCGGGGACGAGCGTCGGTAGCTGGTGACGTCTCACCCCCAGAAAATCCAGCAGGGGCTCCGCGTAGTCGCCCGTGCTCAGGTCGAGGAGCCCCATGGGATCCACACTCGGTAGCGAGCTCTTGAACTCCCCGGTCAATTTCCATAAGAGAAAACTTTGAACGTCGCAGATGCGCGCGGTGCTGCGCAGCGCAGGACGCCGATCGAATAGATACGCGAGCTTGTAGAACGACGGGGTGGTGCAGGGGGGCTTGCCGCTCACGCGGTGCAGCGTCTCGCTACCCAGGGTCCTCACCGCGCGTTCGACCTGTGACGCCGCGCGTGAATCCATCCAGACCAGTGCTGGGCACAGAGGCTCCCCCTGGGCATCCGTGACGACCACCGTTTCGCGCTGGTGGGTGATGGCCAGGGCCACAACGTCCGCGACGCGTTCGCCCAGCGCCTGGCTCAGCGCTTGGCAGGCGCTGCCGAGGGCACGCCACCAGTCGTTCGCGTCTTGCTCCCAGCCTTCTGGTTCTGGATTGCTCAGGGGGAACGCGGCCCGTCCTTCCGCGATCGGGCGTCCCGCTTCGTCCCCGCAGGTGCCCCACGCGATGGCCTTGCAGGCGCTGGTGCTGCTGTCGACACCAATCACGAGGTGGCTTTGCCGGCTGACCATGCCGCGAGCTTACCAGCTTTCTTCGTGTCGAACGCTCCTCAGTCTAGACCACCGAAGAAGCGCGGGAACGGCACGCCGACCGGCACGTCCCGCTGCACCACGTCTGCCATGTGCATGAGCAACGGGAGGCTTCCGCGAGGCAAGCTGCCCGCGCGGGTGAGCCCCTCGCAGGCTTCGCGCATCACGCGGAGGATCTCGAGACACTCCAGGGTGGCCCCTTGCATACGCTCGACGGCTTGCGATCTGCTCAAGCCGCTGCCGAGCAGCCGACCAAAGCGTCCGGTGCGGCCGCCGTTGCAGGTGACGTCGAGATCGCCGACGCCTGCCAACCCCGAGGCGGTGCGTGCCTGGCCGCCAAGGAGCTCTACCAGTGTCTGCATTTCCAGCACTGCCTGAGCGAAGACCGCCGACTCGTGGTTGTGCATGGCCACCGAGCCCGGCTCACCGCCCTTCGCCTCGTGGATCCCCGCGGCAAAGGCGATGCCCATCGCGTACGCGTTCTTCAGCGCAGCGCAGGCTTCGACGCCCACGACGTCGTCCGAGGGGAAGGCATGATAGTAAGGCGTACGCACCAGCGCAGCCAGGCTGCGAGTGACCTGCGGATCTCGGCCCGTCATCACCACACAAGTCTCCACGCGTCGAGCGAGCTCCCCGGCGATGCAGGGCCCGGCGACGGCCACCGGACTCAGCGACTCCAGCACGGCCTGGTGCCCCCTGGGCGCGACGCGGCGCAGCGTGTCGCTGAACACGTCGGGCAAGATCGAGAGCCGCTCGCCGTTCCACTCGAGTCCCTTGGTGATAGCCATCACCGGACGGGCGCCGAGGTGAGGCGCGAGGATCTCCGCCGCCCAGCGGATCCCCTGGGAACTGACGCCAAGGCCGACGACCTCCGATCCATCCAGCGCATGTTCCAGCTCGCCGACGTGAAACGGACGGATCTCGGGAGGAAGCTCGTACTTGAGCGTCGGGTGGACTCCGTCTCGTTTCAGCCCGTCGATCAGCGCGTCGTCCAGGTGCGTGCCCACGAGGCGCACCTCATGACCAGCGTCGACGAGAGGAACACACCAGGCTGAACCCATCATGCCTGCGCCGAGAACCGTAATGATCGCCATGGGCGGCTATTTGCCTCAATTGGCCGCCGCGACCAAGCGCTCCACGGGGACACCGCGCGATTTGCTACTGAGACAGCCCAGATCGACGCCAGCCCCTCGCCCGCGCAGCCTGGCGGGCGCGCAGCGCTATCTCGTGGGCGCTTCGGGCTTGGGTGCGTCCTGTGCCTTCTTCGGCTCACCGTTCGGCTGTGACTTGCCGAACGGAAACGGGAAGTCCTTTGCGTTCTGAGGCAAAGACGAAGGAAGTGGGGGCAGGCTGGAGGGAGGTGGCAGGGCCGAAGGCAGCCCCTTCGGCAGCTCCTTCAGTCCTTCGGGCAGGGGGATCTCCCCGAGCTGAGGAAAGTCTGCCAGGTTGGGGATGGTCAGCGGCTTGAGCCCGCAGCCGATGCCAATGATCTTCGCGACCTTGGCCTCGGCCAGTCTGCGACTGTCCGCTTCGACCGCGACGGTCACGCCAACGCTGCCTTTGAGCACTTGCTTGGTGAGCTTGCCAGCGAGCCTTCCGAGCTGGCCTAGACCCGAGAGCTCCTTCTCGACCGCCGCAGCCGCCAGATCAGCGCAGGGCAGGTTGCCCAGGAGCTTCATCAGGATCGTCGCGTGGTCGTCGACGCGCTCGATCTCACCGCTGCCCTTCAGCTTGAAGGCGCCGGCGCTGACTTTCGTTTCCGTGAGGGTTAGCCGTTTGCGCTCGCCATCACTGGCGAACTTGGTCTCGAAGAGCGTTCGATCACCGAACACGTAGCCGTCGAGTTCAGGGGGTTTGGGGGGGAGGTAGCCGATCAGCGACGCCTTGAGTTCACCATTGATCGGCCCCCCCATCACATCAGACTCGAAGTTGATCCGTGAATCCAACTCGACGAACACGTCCTTGGTCGGGATCGGCATGTCGAGGGGGCCCTTCAGGCGATCCAGCGGGAGCTTCGAGACGTGGAGCTCTGCGTAGGGCGAGTAGGCACCGCTTTGCTTCCCTGGCGTGTGCACGACCCTGAGCTTCACCGGGGATGCCTTGGCGTCTGCGGCTCCGAACGCCATGTCCACGCTCGCTGACTCTGCCGTCCATGAGGCTCCGATCTTGCCCGTCTCCAGGCCGGCGATCCTTGCATTTTCCACGGAGAAAGCTGCTCCCGTGGGGATGGGTGCCACAGCGCCCCCCGTGAGCTCGAGCCAAGGCTCGCTGTCCTTGTCGGCGCGCCAGCGAACGTTGACGTTGCCTGCACGCATCGGGACCATGTAGTTCTGAGGGTGCTCGGCGGTCCACTGGGAGAGCTCCACGGTGAGCCGGGTAGCGGAGCCCGTGACCTGCACTTCGACGCCCGTGAGGTCGAAGGACGTCGGCTCGCGCTTCTCCAGACCAACCTCGAGGTTCTCGATCGTGCCTTCGATGCCATCGACGCCGATCAGCTTGAAGTGGGTTTGCTTCAGCCGGGCGCGCTGCAGACTGAACGGTACGCTGATGTCTTTTGGATCGATCTCCACGCCGCGTTCTCGCGCCTTGGCGATGATCAGCTTGCGTGCGTAGGGTTCCCACATCAGCACACCCGCCAACACGCCGAGGGCGATCAGCGCGCCCAGCGCCGCCAGGGATAGCTTGATCCAGTAGCCAAGCCGCGAGCCCCGCGGGGGGTCGAGGCGCGGAGCGGGCTCGAGCGGCGGCTCCGCCTGACGTGGCTGATTCCCTTGCGGTTGTTCGCCTCCCTCCTCAGGAGCCTCCATGACTTGGGTGCCGGGCATGCCGGAGTCGGGTTTATCACAGCCGCCCTGGGGCTGCGCCCTCGGACCACCGCGTCCCTCTGCTACACTGGATCACCGACGTCTGGGTCGCCACACGTCGAGCAGCAGAAGGAGGCCCGATGGCTCGGAACTCGCTCGAATCGTACTTGCTCACGTGGGGAAGCCACGCAGCCGCGGCCATGGCTTGCCTTGGGCTCATGGCCTGCGGTGACGGGGACTCCGGCGGCTCAGGTAGCGGCGGCTCTGCTAGCGCAGGCAGTGGCGCCAATGGCGGCAGTGGTGCCAATGGCGGCAGTGGTGCCAATGGCGGCAGTGGTACCAATGGCGGCAGTGGTGCCAATGGCGGCGCGGGCACCGGGGGTAGCTCCGGCGGCGGCAACGGGGGCAGTGGTGCCGCGCCTGGTGCCAAGCTGGACCAGCGCATCGAGACGCATGAGGTGACCCTGCCGGAAGGGGTGCGAGCGGGCGCCAGCAACTGGCGCGTCTGGGGGCGCGGCTCCCTGAACGTGGCGCCCGTATTCACGGTGCCGCGCGGAAACTGCAGTAGCCTGGTCTGCTACACGACCGAGGCAGGGACTGCCAAGGTTGCAGAGATCGGACGCGACGGCGCGCTGGTCGCCACCCGAGAGCTGGCAAAGGACCGCGAATGCCGTGGCGTGGCTGCGGAGCCAGACGGCGCCTACGCCGCGCTCCTGTGGGATGACGCCGGAGACCGCATCTTCGTGCACCGCTACGCGGCGGATGGCAGCGAACGCGGCGCCGCTACCGAGCTCACGAACAGCGACAACAAGCCCGACGATTTCGGCATCGGAGACAGCCGGCTGGAGTACGGGGACGGAAGGTACGGTGCGTACTATCACGTGCACTCGGACTCGGGACACGAGGGGGACACACTGAAATGGGTCGACGCTGCGAGCGGTGCCGAGAGCACGGGCTGGGGCTGGGGTTGCAGTCACTCGATGAGTAACCTGTTGCGATTCAATGCTGCCGCGAACGTGTTCATGCCGGCGTGTGTGACGGACTGCTTTCCTGGCACGAGCGGCGACTTTGCCACTGAGGCGCGAGGCGGCATCTTCCTCAATCACAACAAGGGCAAGGTGATCGACATCGACGCGGGCTGCAACGGTAGCGTCGCGGGCGAGCTGGGCGGGGCGGCGATCGGGCCCGACGGGTTCAAGCTGGTGTGGAACTCTCACCAGGCGGCGATGACACTGGGCCAGCAATCCTACGACTCCACGAGCATGAACCAGGACATCGGGTTCTCGGCGATCAGCGGGGCCACGGATCCTGGCGCCGTGGTGTGGCTGACCAACACCCCGGACGTCGACGAAGCGGACTCCAGCATCGCACGCTTCTTGCCCGCCGGCGGTTCGCAGGAGCAATACCTCGTAGGCTGGGCGGAGGCTGGCAGTGGTCACAGGTACCTGCTTGCCCTGGTGGGCCCGGACGGCTCCTTCCTGGAGGGGCCGATCGACGTCACCAGTAGTGTCGCCTGGGGCCGCCGCGACGACCCCTTCCGTGCGGATGTAAATGGAGACGTGATCTGGAGCTGGTTCGATTCGCCGGGGAGCACCACCTTGCACGTCGCACGCGTCGTCTCGGGCAGCGACGACGGTTGCCAGTGAGGCGGCTCGAGCTGGATCCAGTGCTCCCTCACCCCCAAGCCTCGACCCCTGAACCAGTCCAGAGTGAGCTGGCTCGCGCCCGATGGGCGCTCCCCATGAGAAGACCGAGATGATTCGTGAAGCTGTTTCGGAAGACGCGGAGGTGCTGGCGCAGATCTACAATCACTATGTCGCCGAGACAGTGATCACCTTCGAGGAGGAACCAGTGACGCGCGAGGAGATGTGGTCGCGCGTTTCCGCGGTGCAAGAACGCGGGCTGCCGTGGTTGGTCTTGGAGCTCGGGAACGAGCTCGTGGGCTATGCCTACGCCGCGCCATGGAAGCAGCGCTCGGCGTATCGCTTCAGCGTCGAGAGCAGCGTGTATCTATCGCCGAAGAGCGTCGGTGGCGGCTTCGGAAAGGAGCTGTACCAGGCCTTGTTCGCCAAGCTTCGTGAGGGGGACACTCACGCCGTGATCGCGGGGATCGCGCTGCCCAACGCCGCGAGCGTGGCCTTGCACGAGCGCTTTGGCTTCCGACCGAGCGGCGTATTCCGGCAGGTCGGGTACAAGTTCGAGCGCTGGGTCGACGTGGGCTACTGGGAGCTGGTCCTGGACTCCTGCGAGCTGCCTGCCTAGCGTCATTCAAAGCCTTGCTAGCACCCGCCTGGCAAGTCTCTTGCAGTGAGGGCACCGCCCGCGAAGTCGACGCGCGGGGGAGGAGCGCCTGCTTGAGTCGATTGAGTTCATCACCCCCTGGGTCCAAAGCGGCGCGGGACTCTGACCATCCGCTGTTTCCGGCTAGCCCGGCACCAGCGGCGCGAGTGCCGGTCGCGCCGGCAGCGCCAGCGTTGACACCCTCGGCTGTCAAGCGGTCGTCGCTGTCGCCCCAGCAGGTCGCCGTGCTGCGAGGTTCCGAGGGCGTGTCGACCGCGAACTGCAGCGTGGGTCCAAGCGACCTCGAGCACCTGCCGGAGATCAAGGCGTTGCTGTTGAGCCTGAACGATGCTTTCGCGTCCGGGCCGGCGCTGGAGGCGCTGATCCGTTCGATCCCTGTGCTCAGCATGCGAGTGATCCGCTCGGCCTTGTGGAAGCGTGACGACCTCGATCGCTGCTCCCTCGGCTACGCCCTCGCGCTGATCGGCAACCGGGGGCTGGAGGACACGTTGATGCAGCTCCTCGAGGATCTAACCGAGCTGAAGCACGATCTCGAAGATGGCATCGTGCAGCCCGGCAAGACCCAGCGCGCCAAGACCGGAGCGAGTCGCGCCCGTGGGGCTCGGCCCGGCTCGAGGCGTCGCTGAGATATGGACCAACCCTTGCACCGGTAGCGCCTGTCGTGAGTTCTCCTGTTGTTTCCATCGTGACAAGCCAGCCCGCGGCGCGCGGCGTCGAGCCGCCGCCGCGGGTATCTGGCACCCAGTTCGCCGATGCCTTGGATCGGCTGCAGGGTGCAGACTCCAGCGCTGACGCGAGTACCGCCAGCGAGTTGACGCCCGCGCGTCGTGGCCAAGTCGCCGCGGTGCGCACTCGGCTCTCCGGCGAGCAGGCAGCTGCGGCGCTCAGCAGCGCCTGGGAATCTATCCACGGGGAAAGGCCCAGCGCGGAGACACTGTCGATTCTGACCGCGCAGTGGGCCCACGAGACGGGCGGCGGCGCCTCGATGTACAACTACAATTTCGGAGGCATCAAGGGCTCGAGCCCCGAAGGACTCAGCACCGCGCTGCGCACCCGGGAAGGCTGGGGCAAGAGCGAGGTCACGATCCGCGACAGCTTCCGTGCCTACAGCAGCGCAGAGGCCGGCGCGCGCGACTACCTGGAGCTCCTGGGCGGGCGCTACTCGAGCGCGCTGGACTCGGCGAAGGCGGGAGACGCGGAAGGCTTCGTCCACCACCTCAAGGCCAAGGGATACTTCACTGGCAACGAGCAGGCCTACACTCGCTCGGTCTCCAGCATGAGCCGTGCTGCGCTCGAGCGCGGATTCGACGCCATCGGAGGCGTGGCGGGGGCGCTCCGGGATCTGAGCGGCGCCGCCGTGAGCTATCGCTCGAGCTTCACGAGCGGCGTCTTCCCCGACGGCATGGACCGCCTGGGGCTATCCTTCGCTGGCGACGAAGGCACTGTCAACGCCTACGCCATCGCCGACGAGATTGGCCGCACCGCGCTGCAGATCGCTCGGCAAGATCACTCGGGCGCGCACCGCTCGCACCAGTCGTCGCTGCTCGACGACGCGAAGCGTCCGTCCTTCGTGCCGGCGGCGACGGTGCCGTCCAGCATCCCCGTCGCTGCGGAGCTGGTATGAACGCGCCTGCCGAAACCGATGGTCATGGGGTGGGGGACTACCTCAGGGTTCGCTACTCCGAGGAGGCGCGGCCTTACACCAGCTACCCAGACCAGCTCACCCGCTACCTGACCGCGCGGTTCCTCAAGGATCATCGCGGTGGGCGCCTGCTCGATCTGGGCTGCGGTCGTGGCGAGTTTCTGAACGGCTTCTCCCGACAGGGCTTTCGGGTCACGGGCTTCGATCGCGCCCAGCCGGACGGCGGCACCAGCGCACCCATCGTGCTTGGCGACTACGAGCGCGACGGGCTGCCCTTCGAAGACTCGAGCTTCGACATCGTCTTCAACAAGAGCGTCCTGGAGCACACCCACGACATCACCAGGCTGCTCCGCGAGTGTCGCCGCATCCTGCGTCCGGGGGGGCGGCTGGTGAGCCTGGTGCCCGACTGGAAAGCGCAGTGGAGCCACTTCTACGACGACTGGACTCACGTCAGGCCGTTCACCCTGA
The DNA here is from genome assembly GCA_041389745.1 of Polyangiaceae bacterium. GTDB lineage: Bacteria > Myxococcota_A > Polyangia > Polyangiales > Polyangiaceae > JAHBVY01. The sequence goes on along the minus strand of JAWKRF010000013.1, from coordinate 114,098 downwards.
CGGGACTCGACGAGTGCCTGCGGTGTCATGGCTTTGACGTTCGCGTCGCCGAGCGCTTTCGACAGCTTCCCTTCCTGTGGGAGCACCCCTACCTGCGTCCCGTCGCCAGCGTCGCCGCACGTCTGCCCAGCGCCCTCAAGCGCTACAAGCTGGTGCGCTTCTCCAAGGAGTGGATGCTGCTCGCGGTCGCCGATCGCTGAGGTGAAGGTGGCCGTCGCACCGAGTGGGCGAGCTCTCGAGCTCGCCCTTCGCCGTTCCATGGCACCGGGAGGTGCTGGATCGCACGGCGCTCGAGGGGGGGAGGGGACTCGTTCCAGGCGCCCGAGCAGCGTCGAGAGGCTGACACCCGGCTGGTTGGATCTTGTCGCTGCCGGCGAGACCTTTCCGTGCGGTGCGGTCGAAGACCGCGAATATCGCCCGGTTCCGGCGTCGAGGGATGGAAATGGCACCGTCCGCGCGGAGTTGTCACGCGCTTTGCAAAGAGCACTCTCAGAGCCCCAAGGTGGCGTTCGGAAACGCCGCGAGAGCAGGGGATTGCGGAGGATTCATGGCCCAGGTGATGATTGGCAAGAAGCCGGTAGGCGACGGAGCTCCCTGCTACGTGGTGGGAGAGATCGGCATCAACCACAACGGCGATCTCGGGATCGCGCGACGCTTGATGGACGCGGCTGCGGTCGCGGGCTGCGACGCCGTCAAGTTCCAGAAGCGCACGCTCGATGTGGTCTACACGGCGGAAGAACTGGCCAAGCCGCGAGAGAACCCGTTCGGCGCCACCAACGGCGATCTGAAGCGCGGCCTCGAGTTCGGTCACGATCAGTACCACCACATCGACCGCTACTGCGGCGAGAAGAGCATGCACTGGTTCGCGTCCTGCTGGGACGAAGCCTCGGTCGACTTCATCGAGGCGTTCAACCCGCCGGCCTACAAGCTCGCGTCCGCGAGCCTCACCGACGACAACCTGCTGCGCCACCACAAGCGCACGGGGAAGCCCCTCATCATTTCCACGGGGATGAGCACCCTGCAGCAGATCGACCACGCCGTCGAGGTGCTGGGTACCGACAACCTGATCGTGCTTCACGCAACGAGCGCCTATCCCTGCAAGGCAGAGGAGCTGAACCTGCGTGTGATCCCCAAGCTCAAGGAACGATATGGCGTCCCCGTGGGCTACTCGGGGCACGAGGTGGGGCTAGCGACGACCTACGCGGCGGTGGCGCTCGGCGCCTGCATGGTGGAGCGTCACATCACTCTGGACCGCGCCATGTGGGGGTCGGATCAGGCAGCTAGCGTGGAGCCCCAGGGGCTGATGCGGCTGGTGCGCGACATCCGCGTGATCGAAGCCGGCCTGGGTGACGGCGAGAAGGTCGTCTACGACTCCGAGGTGCCGATCCAGCGGAAGCTGCGTCGCGTCGGGTGACGCCCTCGGCGAGCCGCCCGCCCCCTTGCGGGGGAGGGCGATCGGCTCGCCTCGGGCTGGCACCCGACTGCTCCTCGCTGCTGTTTCTCGAGGGGTCTTGGGAAGACCCCTCCCCCGCGAGCGGGGCCCCCTCCCCAAAGTGTTCGGAGTCTTGAATGTTACCTTGAGGAAATGCATCGGGTGACGCCCTCGGCGAGCCGCCCGCCCCCGGAACGGACTGCCGTCGGCAGTCCCAGGAAGGACTGTGTCGCGCAGATCGGTATCCCAGTCAGAGTTCGAGAAACCCTCACCTCGAGCGGGGTTTCTCGAACTCGGGGCAGCGGTTCGGCGCGAATAACACAGCTCGGGGAGGGCGATCGGCTCGCCTCGGGCTGGCACCCGACTGCTCCTCGCTGCTGTTTCTCGAGGGTCTTGGGAAGACCCCTCCCCGCGAGCGGGGCCCCTCCCCAAAGTGTTCGGAGTCTTGAATGTTACCTTGAGGAAATGCATCGGGTGACGCCCTCGGCGAGCCGCCCCGCCCCCGGAACGGACTGCCGTCGGCAGTCCCAGGAAGGACTGTGTCGCGCAGATCGGTATCCCAGTCAGAGTTCGAGAAACCCTCACCTCGAGCGGAGTTTCTCGAACTCGGGGCAGCGGTTCGGCGCGAATAACACAGCTCGGGGAGGGCGATCGGCTCGCCTCGGGCTGGCACCCGACTGCTCCTCGCTGCTGTTTCTCGAGGGGTCTTGGGAAGACCCCTCCCCGCGAGCGGGGCCCCCTCCCCAAAGTGTTCGGAGTCTTGAATGTTACCTTGAGAAATGCGTCGGGTGACGCCCTCGGCGAGCCGCGATTCGAGTTCGGGCCGATGGTTTCGGGGGCTTCTTTCAAGTGGTGATTGTCGGGTGATGAGTCTTCTCAACATCGATTTCGAAGGGAGTGCATCGTGTTCAAGAGCGTGATCGGGGTCATTCAGGGGAGGCTGAGCCCTCGGCCTGCGGATCGCCTGCAGGCGTTTCCGGTGGATTGCTGGTGGAAGGAGTTCGAGGCTGCTGCCGAGCTCGGGATCCCCGCCATCGAGTGGATCGTGGAGGCTGACAGCTGGAACGAGAACCCCTTGCTGTTCCCGGGAGGCAACGAGCTGGTGCGGCGAGTCAGCGAGTCCACAGGGGTGCAGGTGCGGAGCATCTGCGCTGATCACGTCATGGTGCACAAGATCGCCGGAGTGGGTGAGTCTGAGCGACGTCAGAACGTCGCCGCCTTCCAGCACATCATCGGTGCCGCGGCGCAAGTTGGCGCTCGGCGCATCCTGGTGCCGCTGCTCGAGACGTCGGCGCTCGAGACCGAGGCGCAGAAGGAGCAGGCTCGACGTAGTCTGCGCGAGGCCGGCGAAATGGCTCGGGCCTGCGGAATCGTGCTGGGCCTCGAGATGGACATCCCGGGGCACGCCTATGCCGCCTTCATCCGAAGCGTCGCTCACCCCGCGGTGCGAGCGTACTACGACACGGGCAACTCGGGCGCCCAGGGGTATGACATCGCGACCGATGTGGTTCCCCTGCTGCCGATGCTGGAGGCCGTACACGTCAAGGATCGTGAGCTCCACGGCGGGAGTCGGATGCTGGGAGAGGGAGCGGCCAATCTGCGAGGCTTCCTGCAGACGCTCGCCGCAGCCAACTTCCACGGGGACTTCACGCTCCAGAGCTGGTTCGGAGATGACCCGCGCGGCGAGATCCAGCGAAACTACGCCTACTTCCTCGGCCTCTACAGCGGCGCGTTCCTGAAGGCGGCCTGATGCGGAACACCAAACGACCCTACGCATCGTCGGATCTGGCGGCGCTGGTTCACTCCCGCCGCGTCGCTCCCGGTAGACCCTACCGGGGGAAGGTGCCTCACTGTCTGTTCGTCGGTCTCGGCGGAGTCGGGCAACGACACCTGCGCAACTTGGTGGAACTGTTCGGACGAGATGGCGTAAGAATTAGTGCCGTGCGGATACGGCGAGAGCAGACCGTTCTCGACGACAAGCTCCAGGTCATCCAGGGCGCTCGCCTCGAAGACGTCTACCCGATGACGGTCTACGATGACCTCGAGTCGGCGCTGTCGCAGTACCCAGACGTGGTCTTCGTGACCAATCCCAACCGGCTGCATATCCCAGTCGCGCGCGCAGCCGTTGAACATGGCGCTCACGTCTTCATCGAGAAGCCCATCAGCGACGACGAGGCGGGGGTGGCGGAGCTGGTGAGCTTGGCGAGGGAGCGCGGCGTCGTCGGGATGGTCGCCTACCAGCTCCGTCAGCACCCGGGCTTCCGGCGTCTCCAATCGTGGCTTGCGGCGGAACGAGTGGGGCGCGTGCTGTCGGTGCGTGCCGACATCGGGGAGTACCTGCCGGGCTTCCATCCCTACGAGGACTACCGGCGGATGTATGCCTCCCGAGCGGATCAGGGCGGCGGCGTGGTCTGCACACAGATCCACGAGATCGATCTGCTTGGCGCGCTCTTCGGTCGACCGGAGCGGGTGTTCGCGATCGGCGGTCAGCTGAGTTCCCTGGAGGTCGACGTCGAGGACGTCTCACTGTCTCTGCTCGAGTATCGGCATCCCGATGGTGGCCTGCTGCCGGTACATCTACATCAGGACTACACCAGTCGTCCCGCGCGCCGCTCGATCTCGATCTTTGGCGAGCTCGGCACGCTGGAGCTGGACCTCGGGCACGCGAAGCTCAGCTGTTACCTCGGTGGCCAGGTCGAGGAGCAGCAGGACTTCAGCGAGTACCCGCGCAATCAGCTGTTCCTGAGCGAGCTCTCTCACTTCTTCGAGTGCATCCAGCTGGGCACGCAGCCCGTCGTGGATCTCGAGGCGGGCACGAGGAGCCTCGAAGTCGGCATTGCGCTGAAGCGATCGCTCGACACCCGCACGCCGGAGCTCGTGACGGACCTGCTCGCGAACCAAGACGGCGAGTCCGCTTGGCGGCCATCGCACCCCCCTCACCCCAAGAAGAAGAACCTGAGAACGGAGGCGGCATGATCCCGCTCAGAACGCCAGAAGTGTTGGCCCTGATCCCGGCGCGAGGCGGCTCGAAGTCGGTTCCGCGCAAGAACGTGCTGCCCGTGGCCGGGAAGCCGCTGATCGCGTACTCGATCGCCCATGCGTTAGGTTCCGCGGGGATTACACGCACGATAGTCAGCACCGACGACGCCGAGATCGCGGACGTCAGCCGGGCCTTTGGCGCCGAGGTGCCATTCGAGCGCCCTGCGGAGTTCGCTGGGGACTACGCGACCGACGTCCAGGTCTTCAAGCACGCACTGGAGTGGCTGAGAGAAGAGGAGGGCTACGTCCCGGAGCTCGTCGTGCATCTGCGTCCTACGGGGCCTGTGCGACGCCTTCCGCTGATCGAGGAAGCGATCGGTCGCATGCTCGCTCATCCCGAGGCCGACTCCTTGCGCTCCGTGGGCCTGGCGGAGCAGACGCCCTACAAGATGTGGCGAGTCGACGGGGACTACCTGCGTCCGCTGCTGGAGATCGAGGGATTGCCCGAGGCTCACTCGATGCCTCGCCAGATGCTACCGGCGGTGTACTGGCAGAACGGCTACGTCGACATCGTGCGTCCGCGCTGCGTGCTGGAGCTGGGCTCGATGGTCGGCCGGGTGTCGCTCCCATTCATCGTCGAGGAACACGGCGTGGAGCTCGACTATCCCGATCAGATCCCGGCGCTGGAGCGAGCGGTCGTCGAAGCCTACGGTCTGTCTCGAGAGTCGATGCTCTACTCGACCTTCGCTGACGACGGCACGGATGCTGCTTTGGTGGCTCACGGAGGTGCCAAAACATGCAAGCGTTATCCCGCGTAGAAGCGCCCGAGGCCGCTGAGAGCAGCGCTCGACGGGCCCCGTCCGAGCTCAGTCAGCGCTTCGATTTGACAGGAAAAGTAGCCGTGATCACCGGCGGAGCTGGCCTGTTGGGCCAGCAGCACGCGAGGGCGATCTGGGAAGCGGGCGGCACGCCGGTGCTGGCGGATGTCGCCATCGACCCGGCGCGAGCGGCGGCGCTCCGACTGGTGAGCGCCAAGGCGTTGACGCCGGTCGAAGCCGATCTCGAGGCGCTGGTCGAGGCGCGCGTCGGTGCCGTAGCCATCGACGTGACCAATGAGGCCTCGCTCCGGGCGGCCCTCGGCGAAGTCGTCTCGCGGCACGGTCGAGTCGACATCCTGATCAACAACGCCGCCAATAACCCCAAGATGGAGGATGGGAGCATTGGCTCGACGCGCCTCGAGCAGTTCGACCTGGCGCGCTGGCACGCCGACCTCGAGGTGGGGCTCACCGGCGCGTTTCTGTGCGCGAAGGTGTTCGGCAGTCACATGGCCGAGCAAGGTGGAGGAGTGATCCTCAACATTGCCTCCGACCTGGGCCTGATCGCACCGGATCAGCGCATCTATCGCGTCCCGGGTTTGCCCGAGAGCGAGCAGCCCGTGAAGCCCGTGACCTATTCCGTGGTGAAAGGCGGCCTGGTGATGCTGACCAAGTACCTGGCAACGTACTGGGCGGAGCGGGGCGTGCGAGTCAATAGCCTGAGCCCCGGTGGCATGCGCAACGGCCAGCCTGAAGACTTCGTCGAGCGTCTCACCAACTTGATCCCGATGGGTCGCATGGCAGAGCCAGGCGAGTACGAAGCCGCCGTCTTGTTCCTGTGCTCGGCGGCCTCGAGCTACATGACCGGCGCCAACCTCGTGATCGACGGAGGTCGGACATGTTGGTGATGCCGATTCGCGTGCTGGCTCTGGACATCGACGGCGTGCTCACCGACGGTCGTGTGTCGCTGAGTCATGGTGGGGGTGAGAGCAAGGGTCTGAGTTTCCGCGATCTGGACGCCATCACTCAGGCGCGCCGCGCCGGTCTGCAGATCGCGCTGGTGACCGGCGAGAGCGGCGAGATGGTCGACGTGGTCGCCCAGCGCATCGCTCCGGATCGGATCTTCCGCGGGGCAAAAGACAAGCATGGCGCGGTCCACGCGCTCGCCGACGAGCTCGGGCTGGGCGTCGAGAGCATCTGCTACGTCGGTGACGCCGACCGCGACGCGCCCGCACTGGAGTGCGTGGGCCTCGGGCTCGCGCCCAGCGACGCCTCCCAGGAGGCCAGGCGCCGAGCCAAGCGCGTGCTGAAGTCGAGCGGTGGGAGCGGAGCGGTGGCCGAAGCGGTGGGTCTGGTGCTCGACCTCGTCCACGATGCTCAGCGCGCGCCTGGGCTCGAGCGACGAATGCTGGAGATCGCGGAGCAGAGCGTCGAGGCGCACCGGCGTTTCGTCGCGGAGGCGATCCCCGGACTTCGTCAGGTCGCGCAGGTGTTCATCCGAGCGCTGCGCGGCGGCCACAAGATCCTGCTGTGCGGAAACGGCGGGAGCGCCGCTGACGCGCAGCACGTCGCGGGAGAGCTGATCGGTCGGTTCTTGAAAGAGAGCGAACCCTGGCCTGCAATCGCTCTGAGTGCGGACTCGTCGGTACTGACGTGTATCGGCAACGACTGGTCCTTCGACGACGTGTTCGCGCGGCAGGTGCGCGCTCTCGCCGCCCCCGGAGACGTGGTCGTTGGGATCTCCACGAGCGGCAACTCCACGAACGTCCTGCGGGCGATGGAAGCAGCGCGCAGCAAGGGGGCGGTGAGTGTGGGATTCACTGGCGAGCGCAGCTGTCGGCTGCCGGACGTGTGCGACGTCTGCTTCTGCGCACCGGCGACGGCAACTCCGCGCATTCAAGAGCTTCATATTCTCGGCTGGCATGCCGTTTGTGAGGTTGTCGAAGCTTCTCTCATGGAAAGCGCCGCCTGATTAGTCCGGCACATCGCTTGGAGCACGCACCGTGGATCCTGCAACACTCATAGGTATCATTCTTGGGTTCGGCCTGATCCTCGGCTCGATCCTGATGAGCGGCTCCCTGGGGCCGTTCATCGACCCGCCGAGTATGATGATCGTCTTCGGGGGCTCGATCGCCGTCACGCTCATCATGGAGAGCATGCAGAACGTGAAGGCGGCGTTCAGCGTCGCCAAGAACGCGTTCAAGACCAAGGGCGGGAAGGCCTCGGAGACGATCAAGGTCATCCTGGAGCTCTCCAACGCCGCGCGCCGTGAAGGGATCCTCGCCCTCGAGAACAAGAAGGTGGAGGACACGTTCCTGCAGAAGGGCCTGCGCATGGCCGTCGACGGCATCCCCAGGGAAGAGATCCGTGAGACCTTGAGCGCCGAGCTGGTCGCCATGTCGGAGCGCCATAGCCGCGGAGTGAAGCTGTTCAAGTTCATCGGTGCCATGGCTCCCGCCATGGGCATGATCGGTACGCTGATCGGTCTGGTGCAAATGCTCCAAGCGCTCGATGACCCATCGGCGATCGGTCCGGCCATGGCCGTCGCCCTGTTGACCACGCTCTACGGCGCGATCCTCGCCAACATCATCTGCATCCCGATCGCGGAGAAGCTCGACAGACGCTCCTCGGAAGAGTCGGCCAACATGAAGGTGGTCATCGAGGGTATCGACTCGATCGTGAAGGGCCACAACGCCGCGGTGATCAAGGACCGCCTCGAGGCGCGCCTCGCGCCCAAGCATCGAGAGCAGGAGGCCGCGTAATGGAAGAGGAGAGCGCATGCGAGTGTGAAGAAGGCGCGCCCGCCTGGATGGCGACCTTCTCCGACCTGTGTACGTTGCTGCTGACGTTCTTCGTGCTCCTGCTCTCGTTCGCGAACATGGACGTGAAGCAGTTCCGCGTGGCACTCGGCTCCGTCAAGGACGCCTTGGGCGTGACCTTCAAGGTGGATGGTGACTTCGAAGGCATGACCACCTCCGCGGTGGAGATCAGCGAGACGCCGAGCGTCGCGCCATCCGAGGCGGAGGGCACATCGCCGACCAAGGGGCGGGTGAAGGCGAAGGTGATGCGATTCGTACGACAGCAGAACGCCGAGCACTTGATCGAGGTCGCGGAGACGGAGCGAGGCGTGGTGCTACGCGTGACTGACACGGTGCTGTTCGACACGGCGTCGGATCGACTTCGCAAGGACTCCTCGAAGGTGATCCAGGTGGTGGTGGGGCTGTTCTCGAAGTTCAAGGGGGTGCTCTCGATCGAAGGGCACACCGACGATCGCCCCATCAGCAGCGCTCGCTTCCCGTCGAACTGGGAGCTCTCGACCGCGCGTTCGATCGCTGTCCTGCGCGAACTGGTGGACCACCAGCACGTGGCTCCGAGTCGACTGAAGGTCGCGGGCTACGCTGACAAACAACCCCTGGACCAGACGGACACCGCAAAAGCGCGCGCCAGGAACCGCCGCGTCGAGTTCATCTTCGAGAACCCACCTCAGTTCCAGAACGACCCGGCTGCCGCCTACACTCTCCCCTGAGGTGCGCTCGGGTGAGGCAACAGAGACAGAACTTTCTGCTGCAGTCGTGCGTCACATCTCGGGATTGATCGAAAAGGACCCGGGCAGACACCTAACTAACTGCGATCCAGTCCGGGAGCTATCCGGGGCTGGCCCTACCCGCCGAGAGAGACGCCAAGCCCGTTTGATGGCCCAGAGAGCATGCGCCGACGCCGACAATCTCGTATTCTTGGCTTCGTCGCTCGAGGGCAGGGCATCAAGATGATGGGGTCAGGGTCCGCCTGACCACAACCGAGAAGGCTCGCGGGAGGCGGGTCGGCGCACGAAGCGCACACCTCTGCCTCCGCAGCGCATAAGGACGATTCGAAGGAGCAGCATGTCGGACGAAGACTTGGATGCGATCCCGACCAAGGGGGTCAACCCGGTTTACATCGCAGCGGGCGCAGGCTTCTTGGCCGTGTGCGTCATCGCGTTCGTGATGATCAAGGTGGTGGGCGCGAGCAAGGTCCCTGAGGAGGATCCCAACGCCGCGATCGCGGCGCCGGTGGACACGAGCAAGATGACCCCCGAGGAGCTCAAGAAGCACCTCGAGCTGACGCGAAAGGGGTTGAGCATCGCCGATGAAGAAGCGGCCAAGGAGAAGGCTGCCGCGGAGGCTGCGAAGCGTGAAAAGGAAGAGGAGGAGAAGCGCGCAGAAGCGCCTTCTGGCGGTACTCCTTCGGGTGGGGCCGCGAAGGCGCCCGTCAGCGGCAAGGCGGCCAAGAAGCAGGCCTCCGATCTCGACAACATCGCCAGCGACATCACCGGCGCTCTCAAGTAGCGCCGCATCGAGCGGTCCCCAGAGACGCACCAGGCAGGTCCCGGTGCGTCTTGCTGCATTTCCGGCCATGAACTTGGCCCGCGTCGAGCGCGTCGCCTAGCCTGCCCCTCCCACAGGAGGCTACTTGTTCGAGCGCGCGCTACCCCGGGTCAAGAACCAGCACCGAGTGATGTCCAGTACGGATCCTCGCGGAGAGGCCCGTGATGAGTCTCCGCGTGCACCGGCGGCCAGTGCGAGCGACGTGCCCCGAGCGAATGGGAACCGAAAGCCGCTGTGGATCGTGGCGGGCGCGTGCGGCGTGCTGGCTGGGCTGTTCATCGCGTACGGCATCGGGCGCTACGACGCTGGACTCGAGCGTGAGCGGGTGGAGCAGGCTGCGGAAGCCCAGGCGGCCGGACAGCAGCGACAGACGCAAGCACTGAAGAGCGAACTGGGGGAAGAGCGGAGTCGCGCGCTCCAGCTCAAGGCCCTGGCCAGCCTCTATCAGGCCACTTTATCCTTGGGGAAACGAAACTTTGGGCTCGCAGAGACGCAGCTCAAGGCTGCTGCTGACGATCTCGAGCGAAGCGCCCCCGAGTCCGGTAGCGAGCAGGACGCGTTGGTCATTGCAATCCGCGACACCAAGGTCGTGGTGACCGACGACGTGAGTGAGCAGCGACGGGAACTCGACGAGCTCGGTCGGCGCCTGCTCGCGACCCTGAACTAGCGTGAAGGCCACCGACTCGTTCTGGGCGCGCTGATCGCCGGGCGCTGGTGGCGTGCTGGACCTGCTGCTCCGACTCCCGTATGCATGCTCGGTGACACCCGCTCGCCGCCGACGAGGCTTCTCCAGTATCTGGCAGGCCGCGGTCGTCGCGAGCTGCGCGTGGGCCGTCGGCTGCACTCGAGCGACGCCGCGCTACCCGTTTTCGGACGTGTCGGCGCAGCTCGCGCGGGACTCCATGCGTGAGCTGGAGACCGACTCGCTGATCGTGCTCTACCCCCAGGGCAAGCGAGCCCAGGCGCTGCGCTTCGCACGCCGCGCTGAGTATTGCCGGGAGGAACTGATGGCTCGCGCCTTGATCGAGGGCGGAGCGAGTGACGAGAAGGCCGTCCTGGTGCTACCGGACGTCTCGTTCAACAACGCGTTCGTGGTGCCGCCCATCGGCCGGGAGCCGATCGGCGTGATCCCGACGCATCAGACCAGCGACTTCTTCCTGATGCTGAACCTGCCGCCGGACGCCGGGATCATCGGTTGCCACGAGATGACCCACTACGTGCAGGTGCAGCAGATCGGAGGCTTCCCGGGTGCGTTGCACGCGGTCTTCGGCGATCTGTACACGCCGCAAATTGGGCTCGATCCGTGGTTCTTCGAGGGGCTCGCCGTGTACTACGAAACCAGACTCCAAGGCGGCAGCGGGCGACTCGGCAGTCGCTACTTCGAGGGCTTCCTGGCGGCTGGTCTGCAGCAAGAGGGGAGCGTCGACGGCGGTCTGCTGAGCGAGTTCAGTCGCAGGGTGTCGTTCGGGCACTACCTGTTCGGAGCCTTCTTCGTCGACTACCTCGCGCGCAGCTACGGGGAACGACGCCTGTGGCAGGTCGTGCGAAAGCAGGGGCGACAGGTGGTCCCGGTGTTCGACGTCAGCGGCATCTTCAAGAGCGTCTACGGCAAGTCGCTGAGCGAGCTCCTGGACGACTTCGCTCGCGACCTGAAGCGGAGATTGCCCGCAAGGAAACGACCTCCGGGGCAGCGTCTGGTGCACCAGCTGGGGGCTGCCGTCCGCTGGGCTCGGGGGCCAGCTGGAGGCGAGGTGTTCGTGACGGTTGACGTCGACCAGCCTCTGACCTTGCGAGTCGTGCGAGCTGGGTCGACCGTCGTTTCCCGGCAGCTGACCGACGTGTTGCCGGGGCGTGCGCTGTCCACGCCGAACGTAAACCTGATCAGCGGTCTCTCGTTCTCGGCGGATGAGCGCCATGTGTACTTCACCGCAGTGGACCGCGGCGCGACGCGCCAAGTCTCTCGACTGATGCGCTTCGACTTGGCAGCGGACACCTTGTCTCAGGTGCGTGCCGATCTCGGCGGTCCTGGGGGGTCGGTGAGCCCAGATGGGCTCTGGTATTTCCACTCCATCGCCGTCGGGGATGCATACGTCCTCGCGCGCACCAGTCTGCGCACCGCACGTCGCGTGCGGCTGACCTCGCCGGCGCCCAGGCATTACCTGGTGAACCCAGTCGTGTCTCCCGCCGGGGATCGACTCCTGGTGACCGAGGCCAGCGACGCAGGGATCCGTCTGGCCATCTACTCGGCTGAGGGAGAACGTCTGTCGGACGTGCCCGCCCCGCAAGGGCAGGTGTTCGAGGGGCGCTGGGTGGACGAGCACAGGGTCGTGTACGTCGCGACCGACCACGGAGTAGCCCAGGCGCACATCGCCGATCTGGCCAGCGGGAGGTATCGAGCGATCACTCAGGCCCCCTACCTGGCTTCCCAGCCCTGGAGCGACGGCAAGGTCGTGCGATTCCTGAATCGCGATGGCTGGCGCTTCAACCTCGAACAAGCCGAAGTCGCGTCACCACCAGCCCTCCCCGTTCTCGCTGCGAGGGCGCGCAGAGCTTGGACACCTTCGCCAGTGCGGGTTCCGCGAGGCAAAGTGAAACCTGGGGCTGCGGCGCGCGTCGTCAGGCATCGACAACCTTCCGAAGATCTCTCGGTGTCCGCTTCTTCTGCCTTTCGGGAACGGCAGCCAGCACGCGATCGCCCGGTGCACGTGGAGTCCGATCGAGCCTATTCGGCCCTGGACAGCCTGTTCTTGCCGAACTCCTGGGGGCCCTGGTTCGTCAGTTCTGCAGGGAACACGCAGTACGGGGTCGCGTTGCGCGGCGGCGATCGCCTCGGATATCACGAGTATGCGCTGGCCGGAGCGTACAACCTGGACGCCGGGGCGCCGTCGGGGCTCCTGAGCTACATCAACGCCAGCCTGGCCCCAGTGTTCATTCACCTGGACCTTCAGCACTACGCGAGCTTCGATGAAGGGGACGATGGGGCCACGGACGATGTGCGCACCCGGGAGACGGTCGGCCTGCTGTCAGCGCGCGGAAGCTGGTACGGGAGCTTTGGTTCCGAGCTGGGCTTCCGCTTCTCCGACGTGCTGCGAGAGATCGGACCGGATCGCGAGACCCTCGAGGCGCGCCAGTTCGCGGGTCCGTTCGCTGGGCTGTCGTGGAGTGCGTTCGAGGCGACGGCGTACGGGGGCGCGCTCCGAGGGCTCTTCCTGGATGGCCTCGTCACGTTCTTTCCAAGAGATCTGGCGAGGTTCGCGGACTTCGACGTCGAGGACGCGTCCGCGGGGCTGGCCACGGTGTTCCCGCTTCCGCTTTCGCCTCGCCACACGCTTGCCCTGAGCGCTCGTGGGCGAGCGCTGGTCGGCGTACCCGAGGACCTGGACTTGCTGCAGATCGGCGGGGGAGCGCGCGACCTCATCAGGGACGTGCTGCAGACTCCTGGAGGTGGTGGCCGTAGCGCTGGTGTGTTGCCTCCCGGAATCAGATTCTACGAGCCGCTCCGCGGCTTCGAGGACCTCGCGCTGTATGGCGAGAGCGTGGTGATTGGCGAGGCGACCTATCGCTACCCCCTCATCATCGACGAGGGAAACATCGCGACGTTTCGCTTCCTGCCCCGGCTGTTCGCGCGGCAGATCGATCTCGAGCTGTTCGGCACCGGTGCTCTGGTCTCGGAACGAGACGAGCCGGCGTTCAGCGTGGGCGCTGCTCTCGCATTCCGGCTGGCATTCTGGAGGCTACCCTGGTTCGTGCGGACTCAACTCGCGCGACGACTCACCTACGATCGCGCCTGGGCCCCGTACACCGAACTCGGCATCGACTTATAGTCCTGTCAGCGTCCGATCTGCCCTTGTCGGATGTGCGACAGACCTTCTACGTCCGTTCAGGTCCGATCACGCCAGACCGCCGAGGCCGAGGGAACGAGGCGTCTATGGCGATCGCGTTTCGTCGGTACAACTCGACGTTGCCAATGTAGGTCAGCGTTCCGCGACCACGATGCCGAGTCGTATGCGCGCGCTCGAAACCACCTGGGAATGGCCACCCAGACCGCAGCACAGAGCTCGGTCACGGCATGTTACCCTGGGGAAATAACCCAAATCGACAGTCGTGTGAGACTTAGAGGATTGAATTCCCCCATGAGATTGTTCAATACTCAGCTCGTTTCCCTGAGTGTCAAAATCCCTCTGGCGCTCCAAGGGAAGCCATTGGTGTGTGTGGCGGCGCGGCCGCCGCTCGTTTGCGAGGGTGCGCTCGCGTGGGGAGTTGGCCTTGAGTCGAGAGGAAGCAGAACAACATGACGCGGCCTCCCTGGCCGAGGCCCTCGTGGCTGAGGGCCTGGATCACTACGGACACAACGAAGTCGAACTGGCGGTGGAGTGCTGGCGTCGTGCCGTGGAGGTCCAGCCAACGAATCAGCAGGCCTTGGACTACCTCGATGCCGCGGGTTTCCAGCCCGTCGAGGCGCCGAGCGGCGCCCAGGTGATCGATATCAGCACCGCTCGGCGCATCCTCACCCCCCTCCCTCCCGCACCGAATCCCGAAGAGGCCCAGGCTGCCAGAATGGGCGAGCTCGAGCGACTGCTCGAGGGTAAGCGCTACGAAGAAGCGCTGGAGTTGCTGCTCCGAGCCCGATTTCAGTTCCCCGGGGATGCGTCGATCTCGCGAGGCATCCGCCTGCTGAAGGATCGTCTGCTGCTGGACTACGTTCGGCGACTGGGGGATCTGGAGCAGGTTCCGATACGCGTGGAGAGCAACGCACCGTCGACCGAGCCGGAGAGCGAGATCTTCGAGCTCGTCGACGGCATCGCGTCGATCGAGGACATCCTCCAGAGCTCACGCCTCGGGCGCTTCGAGACCTACCGCTGCTTGACCCGACTACTCGAGGCGGACGCAATCGCGCTGACCGAAGCCGCGCCCTGGAGCCTACCGGTCGCGGCCCCCGGGACGCGGGAGACCTCGGCCGCCTCCAAGCCTTCGCATACGGATACGCAGAACCCCCAACAAGGAACTCCAATGTCGAACATATCTGAATCCCTCCAGCAGCTCAACAACCTCGATGGCTTCGTCGGCGCTTCCCTCGTCGACTCCGACTCCGGCATGGTGCTCGGGATGGAAGGCGGCGCGAACTACAACCTGGAGCTCGCGAGCGCGATGAACACCGACGTGGTCCGTTGCAAGCGCAAGGCGATGGACGCCCTGGGTCTGGGTGATCAGATCGACGACATCCTGATCACGCTGAAGGACCAGTATCACATCATTCGCCCGGTGAAGAATCGGCCCCAGGTCTTCATCTACCTGGTGACGGAGCGTTCGCGCTCGAACCTGGCACTCGCGCGCATGCGCCTGGCCGAGGTAGACGGAGCGCTCAAGGTCTAGCGTTCGTGCTGACACCCCGTTGTCAGGAGCCGTGCGCGGCCGGCTCGGGACGGGGACGCGAGCATGTTAGAAGCCGAGGCCATCAGGAGGGAACATGGCGGATGCAGGCAAGCATCACGTGATCGATTACGTGGAGATCTACGTGACCGACATGGATCGCGCCAAGGCGTTCTATGGCGAAGTGTTTGGTTGGAAGCTCACGGAGTACGCGCCGAGCTACGTCGGCTTCAGCGACGGCGCGCGTGGGGTTCGAGAAGCCGGCGGGCTTTGCCTGGTGGAAAATGTGACGCCGGGCGGTCCGCTGGTGCTCCTGTACTCCGCCGACCTCGAGCAGAGCCAGGAGGCGGTCCAGTCTGGCGGCGGCAAGTTGCGCAAGCGCATCTATCCCTTTCCTGGTGGTCGTCGCTTCGAGTTCGAGGACCCTTCGGGAAACGTCCTCGGGGTCTGGGGGGAGTAGCTCCGCACTTTCCAAGCAACCGGGCGCTCGGCGACCCGACCTTGGGCTAGTCGCGAGACAGCGGCTAGAAAGAGGTATTCCGATGTTGCGCGTTGCTTTGCTGCTGGGGCTCGTGTGGGCGCTCAAGCCCGCCCGCAGGGTCTCCGAGATCGTCCTGGGACTGGTCCCGGTCGCGGTGTTCTTGGTGGCGTCTTACGGCTCCGAGCTGTTGCTAGAGGACTGGGCCGCGCTGGGAGTCGCCCTCGCCGGACAGGTGCTCGCCTGCTGCTTGATCTTTCCCATCGGCCACTGGGTGCGCGCGCGGCGCATGCGGGAGGTGATCGAGGCTGCGTGACGGCGACGGCAGGGCGGGGCAGCTTGGAGCAAGGCGGAGCGCGCGGGCGATACCTAGAGCAGGCGTTTGCCGCTGACACGCTCTACTTCGCTCTGGATCAGCTGCTCGAGCTCGAGTTTCTGCGCCAGGCCGAGCTCCCCCACCTCGATCCTGCGTACGCCGATCATGCCCATGGCGACGCTGAGGGCGCTCATGGGATCGTCGGGGACTTCGCGAGTGAGCGTGTCGTGTTGCTGTCGGTTGAGCAGCATCACGGACTGCTGTCCTTGACTCGGATGGTAGGTGAAGCAGACCGCGTGCAGGTTCTCGAGCGGCTCCTCGAACCAGCTCTTGATGATACCTCCCCGCTCATCCGAGCGGAAACGCTCGGGAGTCAACGTGATCAACCCGCGCTTGTTCAAGCCGTTGACCAGGCCGATCAGGACGCCTGCAAGCACCAAGACGGTGAAGGCGAACACGCCGTAGAACAAGGCGCTGGGCATCTGGTCCTGAAACCCGAGCACCGCCAGGCTGATGCCACCCACCGTCATCATCGCCGTGATCTGCGTGACGAGCCGATAGGGTTTGCGAAACTCGATCAGCGTGCGCCCGGGCTCGCGGGTGATCTGGAACGTACCGCTCTCCGCCGGGGCGGGTGAGGAACCCGTGCTCCTGGCTGGGTTGCAGTTCGCTTGCAGTCGTTCGAGCAGCTTTCGCGTCTTGCGCTCGGACTGTGAAGTGTAGAGGGTCCACGCCACACCATCCCGCTTGGCCACTTCGAGGGCGTGGTGCACGCTGCGACCCTCGCTGCTCCTCGAGACCTGCCGGCGGACGCGAAAGCCTTCGATCTCGGAGTAGGGGAGGCGCCCCTCTGGCTGACCCGTGGCCGTCGTCGACGCAAAGACGAGGAGCGCGGCCTCCGCATCATCGAAGACGAACGCGCCGGGGCCATTTCGCCGCGTGAGCAC
Organism: Polyangiaceae bacterium; assembly: GCA_041389745.1. Classification (GTDB taxonomy): domain Bacteria; phylum Myxococcota_A; class Polyangia; order Polyangiales; family Polyangiaceae; genus JAHBVY01. Next base: position 97,397 of record JAWKRF010000013.1, on the reverse strand, counting down.
CAAGAGCCCCGCGCCGGTGAATGTCAGGCCGAAGCCTGCGCTCTTTGCTCCTAGAAGCGGATCGGCCAGCGCCAGGAACGCGCCCAGAGCCAGAGCCGGTAGGCCGAGCAGGAGCAACACGCCACCGAGAACGAACTGCAGCGTGCGCGTGCGCTGCATCACCACGCGCCCCGGCTGGGCCTGAACGAGCCGATAGTCCACGACCCCGGAGGATACCCAATTCGGGGCCGGGACTCGACGTGAAGGTTCGCTGTCTCGCTAGAGGATGGTCACCAGCAACACGGCGATCCCGCTCAACACGGCGCCTTCGATCCACGCGGCGTTGATGTTGCGGTCTTCCTGGATTTCCTTGTCCATTCGCGCACCCGGCAGCAACGCGAAATCCACCAGGAAACGTAGCGCGACCAGCAGTACGCTCCCGACCAGCCAGAAGGCTCCGAAGCGAGTGAGATCGTAGGCCCAGCTCCTGAAATCGCCTCCGATGGCGCCGACCAGGATCACGCCCATGGCCACCAGGTTGAGGCCCAGCGCGACTCCGGCGGCCACGTTGTCCTTCTCGATCTCGTCGTGGACGTCGTATCGACAAACCGCCATGTAGACGTGCCCGTAGATCACCATCGCTAGCATGCCCAGCAGCACGAAGGCGATCGTGGTGTGTGGTCCGCCGCCGCGGCCTGAGAGCGCCGCTGCCACGACCAGACCGCTGGCGACGTACGCTCCACCCTCGACCGCGCCCGTGCCCGCGTTCGCATCCTGGATGATCTCCTTGGTCGTCGAGAAGCGCCGGAGCAGCGCCTTGTCCACGATGATGCGCGCGAGGTTCAGCAGCACGATGCCGAGCAGAACGTAGCCACCGGTGACCAGCAGGTCTCGCCACAGTACGGGGACTTGAATCGTGTCTGCGGGAGGGGTCTTCAAGGGGCCGATGCAGACGATGAGCACGCCGAGGTAGTAGCCGCCGACAGATAGCCCCACGGCCAGGTTGTCCTTCGTCGTGAGTTCCTCGTCGAGTTTGTAGGGGGTGAGGAGATCCTTGAAGAACCGGGCTACGAAGAGCATCGCGATCATCAGGCCGACGTATGCCAGGTCACGTGGCAGGTTCAGGGCGGTCGTCTTGAGTAGATCGATGCTCTCTTGCATGGTTTTCTCTTACTCCCACTGCTTCCAGCCGCGAAGATACGCCTGGAGTACGCGGGGCTCGTCCAGCGTGCTCGGCGTCATGCCTGGCCGCAGAACATCCTTGGGGAAACGGAACAGTGACGGCACCAGAGCGTCGTCCAAGTAGCGGGTGTGGACGTCGATGTGGATTCGCTTCGGGTCCAGGGGAAAGTGCGCAGCCATCACGAACCCCCAGTCGCCAAACGAGGGTACGTTCGCGTGGTAGGGCAGGGTCTGGAGCCCCGTCGCGGCGACGCTGCGCTCGATGGTCCAGAAAGCCTCCGGCGCGAAGAAGGGGCTGGTCGACTGGGTGACAAAGACGCCGTCCCGCGCCAGGTGGCGGCTCGTCAAGCCAAAGAACTCTCGGCTGTACAGCCGCGCAACCGAGACGTCGTTGGGGTCCGGGAGATCCATCAGGATCAGGTCGAAGCGTTCCTCGGTGTGCTCCATGAAGGCCCAAGCGTCCTCGTTTCGGATGGTCACCTTCGAAGAGCTCAGGCTGCCCTGATTGAGCTGCCTGAGTCGATGGTGGTTCATCGCCAGCTCGGTCACCGCGGGATCCAGATCCACCAGCGTGATCCGCTGAACGGTTGGGTGCTTCAGGAGTTCGCGAACCGCGAGCCCGTCTCCGCCGCCGAGCACCAGGACGTGCTCTCCGCGGGCCGCCAGCGCAAACGCGGGCTGCACCAGCGCTTCGTGGTAGCGATGCTCGTCCAGCGAGGAGAACTGCAGGTTCCCGTTGAGAAACAGGCGCAGATCCGTCTTGTGCTCGGTGAGTACCAGCTTCTGGTACTTCGACTGGCGCATCAGCAGGACGCGATCCTCGTAGATCGCGCCGTGCCACCCTCGCAGCAGCTGGGCGCTGAACAGCATCAGCACCAGCTGTCCGAGCAGCGCGAGGGACGCCACCAGCCAGGCCGTCGAACGCCCGCTGGGTTCGAGCTGTGCCTTGAAGGACCGAAGGACGATCAGCGCCACGACGATGTTCAGACCGCCAATCGCCAGGCTGCTCTTGAAGGTGCCGAGCGTCGGCAGAAGAACGAACGGGAACAGCAGTGTCGCTGCGAGTGCGCCGAAGTAGTCGAGTGACAGGATGTTGGAGAGGTTCTCCTTCAACCTGAAGAAGCGCCGCATCGCCAGGACCAGGATCGGGATCTCGAGGCCGGTCAACGTGCCGATCACGACGATGAACGAGAGCATCACCGGCTGATACAGATCGTCGGTGTAGGCGTAGGTCGCGTAGAGCGCCGGGATGCAGAGCCCCCCAACGACACCGAGCGCAATCTCGACCCAGACGAAGCTCCTGAGCACCTGTTCTCCGAGGTGTCGCGAGAGGTATGAGCCGAGGCCCATCGAAGCCATGAACAGCCCGATGGTGATGGAGAACTGGCGAACGCTATCCCCGAGGAAATAGGAGGAGGCGGTGCCAACCAGCAACTCATAGACGATGGAGCACAGCCCAGCGGCAAACACCGCCAAGACCAGCACGGCCAGCTGGCGGCCCTCGAGCTGCGCAAGCGCACGGTCCCCCGGCGGTGCCGTGCGCTGTTCGCGCTGGACCTGGACCGACCCTCCGGGCGCGAGGCCTTCGGAAGTCGGCTCGGTCAGGCTAGCCGCGTCGCTGCTCATTGGCCTCTCACGCGGCAGCCCTACTTACCGCCGCGCCCTGAGTTGCGCTGACCTGCGCCTCGCACCGTCGTGCTGTGGAAGGTGTCGGTTCCACCGAAGTACCAGAAGGAGGCATGATTCTGCCAGCCGTTGTACCCGGCGTAGCCGTAGCCGCGCATGCTGGGGAACATCAAGGCAGCCCACGCGCCGGCGAGCAGTAGCCCGAAACCTCCCGCCAGAACTGCTCTCAGCATGTCCGATTCCTCACTGAAACACGACGTCGTCGGAGCTCAGTCATCTTCGACCTCCACCTGTACTGGTACCATCATGAACCCGGCAACCCCGAGCACGACTCCAAGGATCAGGCCGAATAGACCCGCTGCGAAATGGGGCACGGCGCTGCCTGCCTTGGGCGTGATCGAGACGTCCATCTGACCACCGACGGGGCTGTTTGGTTGTTGCTCCACCTCGAAGGCGGCGTAGTAGGTGCCCTTCTCCGGGACCGTCACCTTGAGCTCGAACTCCTCTTCGCGCTCGTCCCAGTGCCCGTCGTCGTAGCCTTGCTCGTGCCAAGCTTCTCCCCCAAACCCCAGCAGGGGCTCCTGCTCCGCGTCCTCGATCTCCCCACTGATGTAGGCCCACCCGTAGCCGTTGATGTGCTGGCGGAAGTCGATCTCCAGGACCTGGTTGTCTTCGGTCGTCTGGAAGGGACCAACGGTTCCACCCTCCGGGCCGAAGCTGCCGCGAACCGCCTTGCCCGCGTCGAAGGTGAAGTACAGAGACGTCAACATGCAGATCACACCGAACGCGAAAGTGAGCAGTCCCAGGAGCGCGACGAATCGAGCTCTGCGATGCTGCGCGACGATGTATGGCGGGCGCTCCGGCGCCTCGTGTTCAAGTGCCGCAGGGAAACCTGGGTCGGGCTGGGCCGGTGTCTCTTGCTGTCGAGGGTAGCCCTGGGGCGCTGTCGGCTGCTGCGCGCTGAGATTCGCGGTTTCAGCCTGCGCACCACCCGGGGACGGAACTTGCGCCTGGGGGTACTGCGCCTGGGGGTACTGCGCCTGGGGGTACTGCGCCTGGGGGTACTGCGCCTGGGGATACCGCGCTTGCGGGGCGGGGTGCTGCTGTGCATGACCGGCGCCGCCTTGCGGTTGCGCACCTGGGCCAGGCGGCGCCCCCCCGGGCGGGCCACCAGGCGGGTATCCACCAGGGGGCTGTGACATGGCGGACCATGATTCCTGGGCTCGCGATGGATGTCCAGTCTTGCTTGCCGTTTAGACGAACAACATTTCCACGATCTTAAATAGAAGCTGCGATTGGCGAGACTCGAGTGCTCTTCGACTTCGCGCGACTTGCACGGCGCGCGCAGGGTCTGAAGCTGTTTTCAGCTGTCTCGAGCGTCAGCGCTCGAGCATGGCCTTGCGCAATTCGGGCTGCTGACGCAGCTTCCAGATCTTGCCATCGACCCAGTAGTGCCACAGCACGATCATGCCGAAGGGAATGAACAGCCAACCGAAGCGCTCGTCATTCAGCAGCGCGATGACTTCGAACGTGCCGACGATGACTCCGTAGAGGAGTCCGAACTTGAGCCAGCGCTTGGCAACGTGGGCCGCGAAGCGACGCGTCTGATAGTGACGCATCCAGCCTTGGTACTGCACGTCGTGATAGGTCGTCTCCAGGGCCTCTGCGACGAGAAATGGCGTCGCCGTGGCGAAGAACACCAGGCCATGGGTGCCCAGCGCGGCGATCAGTAGCAGCAGCTTGGGCAGGTTCAGCGCTTCCCCGCGGTATGCCTTCTGAACCTGACGGCCGATGTACGCCACCAAGATGGAAAGGAAGAGCCACAGCAAGCTGTCGCCCAACGCCGCTGGTAAGGAAGGGAAAGGGGCCACGAGCTTGCCGTAGATGACGGTCTGTGGCGGATTCCCCGTGTAGTCGTGTAGGTACAGGGCGGCTGCGCCACTCCAGAAGAGCGCGAAGTCCAGGCGTTCATCCAGGCGCTGGCGATCGTTGTTCAGAGCCTTGTACGCACGCAAGATCCCCCAGTGCTGGCGCATGATGTGCCAGCTGCCGTAGACCGCAGCGAACACGATGACGTAGGGGAACACCTTGAGCGCGGCGAGCACGTAGCCGGCTGCTATGAACAGACCGAGTCCCCAGGTGTGCGCGAATCGGTGTCGCTTGCGCTCCACCGGGTCGAGGTGCGAGCGGGAGAAGGTCTGGAAGATGTGCGGGTGGTCGAAGAACGCCGTGAAGACGAAGTACGTCAGCAACACGCTCTCCGTTCGTGGAGCGAGGCCGAAGGCGTTCAGCAGGTGATACAGCCCCAGGAAGAGCCAGGTCAGCACGCAGCTGCCAATGAAGAAGCATAGATCGTAGCGGGGGCTCACCAACCACCGGGCGCTGAGTCGCAGCGTGCGTGCCCGCGAAGTCGTCGAGTCCGAGTCAGTCTCGGCAAGGAGCGAGGCAGACTGCGACTGCGCCATGCAGAGCACCCTAGCAGTTCGACCGGTGACTGCGAACCCCGTGCTCTGCAGCGGGGCCGTGGCCAGCGCGCTCTCGAGATGCGGTACCACACGGATACTACGCGTGAGATGAAGGTCTCGACCATCGCCGTCCTCACTCCCTCCTGGAACGGGTGCTGGCCTGGTCGCTCGTGATCGAGCCCGCAGCGGGCCACCCGAGGCTGCGGCCTGAAGGGGGCCGATCCAGTCTGTTGGACGAGTGATCGCGCTCCCAGATGCGCCTCCAGAGCGGTGTTCCATCGAGGCGAGACGTGAGTAGATTCCAGTGGTTGCGTTGGCGGCGCAGCGGCGGTTGCGAGCTGTGGTTGGCAGCTCCCCCGGTGTGCTGCCAATGTGGGGAAGGAGGGGCGCGGGGGAAGCGTACGAGACGCGCCATGTTTCCAATGCGAATGAGCCTCGGTTTCGTCTTTACTGCGCTCGCGCTCGCCGCCTGTGGCGGCTCCAACTCGGGTGGTCTTGGTGTCGGAGGCAGCGCCGGCGCCGGCGCTGGCGGTGACTCCAGCGGAGGTTCTGGCGCGGGGGGCAACGGCGGCACCGGAGCCGTGACGGGCTGTATCAACAGCCTCGACTGTGTGGGCCACGCTGACGGCAAGACCGTTTGCGAGCCCAACCTCGGAGTGTGTGTGGAGTGCGTCGGCGAGGCGGACTGTGAGGAGGGCCTGTTCTGCTCCCGGAACGTCTGCGCGCCAAGCTGCAAGTCCGACAAGGAGTGCACGCCGCTGGGGATGCTGTGCGACTTCGTGACTGGCTTCTGTTCGCCCCCCACCTCGAATGGTGGTGCTGGTGGATCCGCGGGGAACGGCGGAAGCGGCGGCAGTGGAGCCAATGGCGGTTCGTCAGGCAGCGGGGGGTCGAGCGGCAATGCTGGCAGCGGTGCCAGCGGAGGCAACGGTGCCAGCGGAGGCAACGGTGCCAGCGGGGGCAACGGTGCCAGCGGAGGCAACGGGGGCTCAGGGGGCTGTGAGGTTCCCAGCGGTTGGGCGTGCAACGTCGGATGGGACTGCGGCTGCCCGGCTGGGCAGACCTGCGATCTCAGCGCGAGCGCTGTCGGCGAGTGCCGCGCACCGGGCACGGGCGGTCCCCTGGCCGACTGCGCGAGCAACCCAGCGGTCTGCGCCGCCGGCTATGGGTGTGTCGACAACCTGTGCAAGCGCTGGTGCACGGTCGGCACCAGCGCATGCGGCAGCAAGCCCTGCACGCCGGTGACCAGCTCAGGCAATCCGGTTGGTGATGTCGGTGTGTGCGCGGAGCAGTGCTCGCCTACGAGTCCCGCCGCAGGGTGCGGGGCGGGCTATGGCTGTGAGCCAGCCACGGGTGGCGTGGCGACCACCTGCGTGCCGGGCGGAACGTCCACGACGAGTTGCTTCCTTGGGGAATCGTGCGCGCCAGGGTATCACTGCGACGGCAGCAACTGCGTGCGCTGGTGTCGGGTCGGCTACGGCGACTGCGCGACCTGCAACACGATCACCGACTCACCCACGGTCAACGGCGTGACCTACGGCGTGTGTGGCTGAGGTCAGGGGCTATGGTTGCACTACGATCAACCAGGCGCTGCCGATGGCCGTCGTGAGAAGTGCGATGGGCAGGCCGACACGCAGGTAGGGGATGAAGCGCACCCCGCCGACTTCCCTCCCGGCCTCCGCGACGATCAGGTTGGTAGCAGAGCCAACCAGGGTGAGGTTCCCAGCGAAGGTGGATGCCATGGCCAGCAGTTCCCAGGCCAGCGTCGGGTGGGGAAGCTGAACGATCTGATCCTTGACCAGCAAGATGAACGGCACGTTCGACACGATGTTGGATCCGATCAGGAAGACAGAGGAGAGCTGGGCTCCGCTCGCGATGGACCCGGCTTCAAGGCGGAGGGGCACGTGTGCGAAGAGCCACGCGGGCGCTCCGCTCTTCACCAAGCCTTCGACCACTACGAACAGGCCAGTGAAGAACAACAGCAGGGCCCAGTCGATGCGCGGCCAGAGTTCACGAGCGTCCACGCGCTGCAGTAGCAGCAACAGCACGAACCCGCCCGCAGCGGTCCAGGCGAGGTGCGCCCCGAGCGCGTAAGCCGCCGCGGTGCCCAGGATGACCGCCAGGGTCAGCATCGCTCGGCGGGGGATCCGGACCGTCTGCGGACGTTCGCGGCTCAGTGCGGTGCTGGGTAGTGTCTTGCGGAAGAACACCAGCAGCAGCCCGTGATTCACCGCCAGCCCCATCAAAGCCACCGGGCCCAGCTGGATCAAGTGGTCTCGGTAGCTGAGGCCACCCAGCAGGCCGCACAGCATGTTCTGAGGGTTACCGACCAGTGTGGCAACGCTTCCCGTGTTCGCGGCCGTCGCGAGAGCGAGCAAGTAGGGAAGCGGCGGTAGCTCGTGCCTGCGAACCAACCGCACGACGCTGGGTGCCATCAGGACGCAGGCCGCATCGTTGGTGATGAGGGGCGCTAGCAGCCCCGCGCTCCAGACCACGGCCCCGAGTAGACCCGCGGGGGTGCGCACCCACCCAACCAGTCGCGTCTCGAGTCGCTCCAGGAAGTCGCCGCGAGCAAGGAATGCGCCCATGCCCATCACACCGAACAGGAGCAACAACGTGTCTCCGTCCACTGCCCCGAGCGCATCCTCCGGGGACAGCACGCCGAACGCCACGCAGGCCACCGCACCAAACAATGCGCCAGCGGGGCGATCGAACCCCAGAGCTCTGACTCTGCCGGCCGAGATCAGCAGGTACGTGAGCGAGAAGATCAGGATGCCCCAGGCGTTCATCCATCCCCGATCTAGCTCATCCGCCGTCGCCTCATGGCGAGGGTTCTCGCCACTGGCACCGATTTCCTGCGTCCCCGGCGCTCGTTCCACGTCTTTGCAGACAAGGAGGTCGGAGAGATGAGTGAGAACGCGAAAGAGCGGGTTCGTCAGGTGGTTCGAGAGCAGTACGGCAACGTCGCGCGAGGGACGTCTTCGAGCTGCGCGCCCGGGTGTTGTGGGGTGTCGCCGACCGCGAGTCTGGCCCTTGGCTATTCCGAGGAGGACCTGGCGGCTGTCCCAGACGGGGCAAACCTGGGCCTCGGGTGCGGAAACCCCCAGGCGCTAGCGTCGCTGCGCGCGGGCGAGACGGTGCTCGATCTCGGGGCCGGAGCGGGCTTCGATTGTTTCCTGGCGGCAAAACAAGTGGGCGCAAGCGGAAGGGTGATCGGTGTAGACATGACTCCCGACATGGTGTCGAAGGCGCGCGCCAACGCCGAGCATCTGGGGGATCAGCGAGTCGAGTTCCGACTTGGGGAGATCGAGCACCTGCCGGTGCAGGACTCGAGCGTTGATGTCATCCTCTCGAACTGCGTGATCAACCTCAGCCCGGACAAGGCGGCGGTGTTTCGCGAGGCGTTCCGCGTCTTGAGGCCTGGCGGCCGCCTCGCGATCTCCGATGTCGTGTTGATGAGTGAGCTTCCGCCGGTTCTGGCGCGAGACGTGGCTGCGCTCACGGGCTGCGTGGCGGGTGCCGCGCCGGTGTCCGAGCTGACTCGGATGCTGACCCAAGCGGGGTTCGTGGGGGTGAGGGTAGACGTCAACCCAGCGAGCCGCGAGTTCATCCGGGACTGGATGCCAGGATCGGGCGTCGAGGAATACGTGGCTTCGGCGAGCATCCAGGCAAGCAAACCTGGCGCAGCCGATTGCTGCGAGCCAAGCTGTTGCGGGGGGTCGACAGCGTGATCGATTCGGCGATGCAAGGCGCGTGGGAAGAGTTGACGACGAAGCTCCGTCCATTCATCGCGCGTCGAGTCGCCGTGGAGGACGCGGACGACGTCCTGCAAGACGTGCTGATGCGCATGCAGCGCTCGCTCCCGGAGCTGCGCGACGATGACCGGTTCGGCCCCTGGGCGTACCGGGTGACACGGAGCGCGATCGCGGACCACCAGCGCGCGAGCGCTCGACGTGCCGCGCTGGCTTCCCTGGCGCGAGCCGAGGGCGTGGAGCCGCTGTCCGTTGATGCCGATTACCCTGCGGAACAAGAAGTTGCGAGCTACATCTCAGCCTTCGTGGCGCTGCTGCCGTCCCCCTATCGTGAGGCCTTGACGCTCACCGAGCTGGAGGGGAAGACGCAGCGTGAGGCCGCGGAGCTGCTCGGCCTCTCCCACTCCGGCATGAAGTCGCGCGTGCAGCGAGGACGCCAGCTATTGCGTCAGACGCTGGAGGACTGCTGCCAGATCGCCCTGGATGCGCGAGGCCGGGTGATTGAGTGCGAGCCGAGGCCGAACGGCAAGCTGCCCGGCTGCGCGTGTCGGAGTGACGACTGACTCCAGCGAGCCCCAGCGCCACTCCCACTACCACGACTCGACCTCTCTCCCCCGAACCCATGCCCGCGGTGTCAGGTCGATGCCCGCCCACGACTGATCGGGACGACCCGCCTTCTCCGCAGCGATCAAACCCATCGCCGCTCCAGGTGTGCCCACGCGCCTTGTCGCCCCACCGACCTGCCGGTGGGGCGAACTGGCTCGATTTCTGCGGTTTTCTGGCCGAGTCGGTCGTTTGGTACGTGCGTACCGGCCCACGGTTCGGCTACGCTACTCGGGTGGCTAGACTTCGTCTGACGGGCTTGACCGGGATCGCGTTGTGCACGGCGCTGGCGTGCTCGGCCTCGGGAGGAAACCAGAACACCGTCTCCACGGGAGGCTCGAGCAGCGGGGCGAGCGGCGGGTCAGGCAATAGCGGCGGGAGCGAGAACGGCGGGAACGCCAACGGTGGCAGCGGCAACGGAGGCGGGAACGGAGGCAGCGCAGGGATTCCGCTGGACGGCGGTGGAGCCAACGGCGGTGGAGGCGGACTCGATCCGGACGCGGCGTGCGAGGCGGTGTCTCAGAAGGCGGAGGAGCGCTTCCAGCCCGCGGACATCATTTGGGCCATCGACACCTCTGGAAGCATGGTCGAAGAGGCCAACTCCGTGCAGCAGAACATCAACGCCTTCTCGTCGCAGATCGTCGCCAGCGGCGTCGACGTCCACGTGGTGATGCTGGCAGGGTACCCCTTCTGGCCTCTGCCAGGCATCTGCGTGCCTCAGCCGCTGGGTTCGGGTCAGTGCCCCGCGGATTCGAAGGCGCCCAACTTCCTCCACGTGCAGCAATCGTTCATCGATAGCGTGGATGCTCTCCGCAAGCTGGTCGCTCGCTACAACGACTACCGACTCATGCTGCGTCCGGACTCGCTGAAGTACGTCGTCGTAGTCACTGATGACAACTCTGCGACATCACCCGATGGTAGCAGCACGGGTGACCCGGGGGCGTACGACAACAACCCGCAGCAGTTCGTCACCGACTACTCGAACCTCGATCCTTCCCTGCTGAAGAACCCCGATGGATCGCCAGCTTGGAAATTCAGCGCGATCTACGCCTTCACGCAGTGCGCGAACGCGGCGCGAGTGGGCACGGTGTACAAGGACGTCGTGAACGCAACAGGGGGGATTCACGGGGACATCTGCAGTTGTCCACCTGGTCAGCTTGCGGCGTGCCAGCAAACCTTTCAGCAGATCTTCAACGAGCTCGCGACCAAGATCTCACAGGGTGCCGTGCCCCTCGACTGCGAGTGGGGGATCCCGCCGCCGCCTCAGGGGCAGTCATTCGACGCGAATCGGGTCAACGTGGAGTTCACGGACCAGGACAACGGCAGCAAAGAGACGATCTACCGGGTGAATGACCAGGCGAGCTGCGATCCGACCCTCGGTGGTTGGTACTACGATGATCCGAACAACCCGACGCGCGTGATCGCTTGCCCCGCGACCTGCAACAAGGTCAAGTCGGTCGTCCAGGGGCAAGTGGACATCGCCTTCGGCTGCGAGTCCGTGGTGATTCCGCGCTGAGACGGTGCAACGTGATTCCGCGCGGGAACTATCGAAAGCGCGGGATCGGTTTTGGCTCCATGGGTTTGGCCGGCTTCGCTGCCGAAGGTGCGCTGGTGCGCACCCTTGGACGCTGCGGGGACGACTCGCGCTGAAGCGCGATGGCCAACCGCTGACTCATGTTCGGAATCAGGGTCTCCCGATGGGTCTGGTAGCCCGGGAGGCTCAGTTCTACCACTAGCGGTGTATCTGCCCTGGGTAGCGTGACGCTGGTGGGTGTGCGCCCGATGGTTCGCAAGTCTCCCTTTGGACCGAGAGCGAGCAGCGCCCCCTCGGGCGTAGTTGCCACATAGAAATGCACTTTGCCGGGGTTCTCCGTCGCCGCCGGCGACTCCCGGGGTGCTGGGGTTTGGCTCGACGTAGGTGCGATGTTCGCCGGCGATGACTTGCCGCCCTCTCGCGTCATGAACCATGCGCTCAGGGCGATCAGCGCTACGATCGCGGTCCCCACCAGCAATCCTCGGGTCCAGGGGAGGGCACGGTCGACGCGGGAGACGCTGCTGCCCGAGCCGGTCGTCCCGGGCAACGCGTCGCCCAGAGTCGGGAGAGTCACGCCTTCGTCCACTTCCGCGCTCGGGATCTGCTCGGGCAGCGAGCCCGCCTTGAGCTCCAGCAGCAGTTGGCGCTTGGCCTCGATGCGCTCGGGAAAGAGTCGCTGCATGAGCTGCTCGAGCGCTTGCTCGGGCCGCTCTCCGACCTCCGAACGGCGGACGTGGCCCTGGAGCGCCGATCTCAGCTCCAGTGCCGTGGAGAAACGCATCTGCTTGGGCTTGGCCAGCGCCCGATCGCACGCACGCTGGAGCTCTGCGTCGTCTGCGGCGACGCCTTGGAGCGGAGGCGTGGGGGCGTCGCAGATCGCCTGGAAGGTCAGGAGTTCGCTGCTCCGGGCGAACAGCCTTCCTCCGCTCAGCGCCTCCCAGAGCACGATCCCCATCGAGAAGACGTCCGAGCGGCGGTCGAGGGACTTCCCCTGACACTGCTCCGGGGACATGTAGGCGAACTTACCCTTGACCTGACCCGCCTCTGTCTCGGTCACGCGGTCGGCCGCCTTTGCGATTCCGAAGTCCAGTAGCTTGACCTGTCCAGAGTACGTGATGAATAAATTCTGTGGAGAAATGTCGCGATGCACCAGGTCGCGAGGGAAGCCCTGTTCGTCCGTGAGTTCGTGGGCGGCGTGTAACCCCGCGCATGCTTCACCGACGATGTGCGCCGCCAGCGCCGACGGCAGTCGTTCGCCTCGGCTGGCCAGTCGCCGCAGCAATCCCCCCAGGCTCTCGCCGGCCAGGTACTCCATCACGAGGAACAGCTCACCGGAGTCTTGGACCAACTCATGCACGGTGACGACGTTCGGGTGCTGGATCCCCGAGGCAATACGAGCTTCGTCCACGAACATGTTGACGAACTCGGCCCGTCGGGCGAGGTGAGGGAAGATCCGCTTGCAGACCACGACTCGCTCGAACCCGAACGGACCGGTCAGGCGCCCCAGCCAGATCTCGGCCATGCCCCCGGTCGCCAGCAGGCCCGCGACCTCATAGCGTCCAAGTCGGGCGGGCTTGCTCGCGGCAGGGAGAGCGTTGCTGCTTGAGTCGAGTTGGTTCACGGTGCGCGGGCGCGGGGAAGAGCGTTCGAGGATAGCCTCTGGCCCCCGCGAATCCCATGCTAACGTCCCTCGCTGCAGCCATGCTCGTCTCGAACACCCAACCAGCTTGGTGTCGTTGGCCGCTCCGTGGCTTGCTGGTGCCGTTGCTGATTTGTGGCATGGGAAAGCCCCTCTTCGCAGCGGACACTGGAACTGGAACAACGGCGGAGGCGGCTGCGCTGAACCACGACCGGGCGGTGGAGCTGGTCACCGAGAGCGCTGCGCACTACGAGGCGGGACGTTTCCAGCAGGCAGTGGAGCTCCTGGAACGGGCATTCGCGCTGGAGGCATCACCCACCATCCAGTACAACCTCGCGCGGGCCTACGAGGGCCTTGGAGAGACGCGTCGCGCGATGGACGCCTATCGCGCGTACCTGAAACTGTCCCCGAACGCCCAGGATCGAGGTGCTGTCGAGCGTCGACTCGGCGTGCTTGGACAGCAGCTTCGGGAGAGAGACGCCTTGCGGCGTCGGGCCGAAGTCGCGGAGACGTCTCGCCAGCCGGCGCAGCCCGAAGCAGGGGCCGGACTCGGATGGATTCCCTGGGGATTTACCGCCATCGGGGTCATCGTCGTGGGCGCGGGTGTCGTGTTCGGACTGCGCGCTACGGCGCTGCACGCGAACGCCGAGGAGGCTGATTACGCGGCCGACGCTGCGGATCGAAACCGTAGCGCCAGGACCTACGCCACCCTGGCGAACGTCGCCTTCGTGACCGGCGGCGTCTTGACCTTGGGGGGCGTGACCTGGGGCCTGCTCAGCTTGCCATCAGAACCTACGGAGCGGGCGGCGCTGGGAGCGTCTGCGTCCGAGCGCTCGTGGATCGGGGGCGGGGTCGAGATCCGCGGTGCGTTCTAGTTCCCTGGAACCGCCTGCTCTCAGCGTTTACGCGGTCCCGATTTCAGCATGTGCAGGTAGCGCTTGCCGATCCCGAGCGATTTCGCCGCTGCGTCGACGCCACCCGCGTTCTCGAGTAGCGCGCGTCGCACGCGAGCTTTCTGGTAGCTCTCCAGGAGCTTCACCCTCGCCACTGGGATCGGCTCATCGGTCCACAGTAACTCGCCGAGGTCTGCCAGCGCGTCGTGGAGGAGGGCTTCCAGCTCCGGGGAGGTCGTCCTGGGCGCCGTCGTGAGATTCGTACGCTGCGGTTCGAAGCCACCAGTGGCGACATGTCGCGCGATCGTGTTGCGGAGCTCGCGGGCGTTTCCCGGCCAAGCGTCGGCCTCCCAGCGCTCGAGCAGGCGGCTCGGAAGGGGCTTGTTGGGGGAGAGTTCGCTCCAGAAGTGCCTGGCCAGCAACGCGATGTCGCCAGGGCGCTTCCGCAGCGGAGGCAGACTCACGCGTCCGATGGCCAGGCGATGGAACAGATCGTCGCGGAAACTGCCTTGCTCGACGGCGTGATCCAGATCGCGACGGGTCGCGGCGATCACCCGCACGTCGACGCGGATGAGCTGGCTTCCACCAATGCGACGGAGCTCTCCACGCTCGAGCACGCGCAAGAGCTTCGGCTGCAGGCTCACGTCCAGGTCGCCGATCTCATCGATGAACAACGTGCCGCCGTTCGCCTCCTCGAATACGCCCTTGCGTTGGGCGACTGATCCAGTGAACGCGCCGCGCTCGTGACCGAAGAGCTCGGCCTCGACTAGGTTCGCGGGCAGCGTCGTGCAATCGAGCACGACGTACGGTTTGTTCCGCCGCGGGCTGTGTTCGTGCAGCGCCTCCGCGAGCACCTCCTTGCCGGTCCCGGTCTCGCCCTCGATGACGATGGAGACATCGCTCGCGGCGAGGCGCTCCAGCAGTGGGTACAGCCGCAGGAGCTCGGCACAGCCTCCGAGGAACCCACCAAAGTGATCGCGGGGCTGCGGCGGTTGCTCGGCTCCGACGTCATCGGAAGTTGCCACGCGGATACTCGTGGAGCCAAGAAGCAGGCTCTGGCCCGCCACGGCCCAGGCATCCTTGATCGACACCCCATCGACGCGCGTGCCGTTGGTGGAGTCCAGATCGGTCACGCGGAGCCGAGGCCCCTCGCATTCCAGGCGCAGGTGACGGCGAGAGACCTCCGGATCCGTCAGCCGAAGCTGACATACCGAGCTCGTGCCGACGAGCACGGCTCCCAGCGCCGGTGCGATCTGAACGTGCCGTCCTGCGTCTCTACCGCTCTCCACCTGGAGTTCGAAGCGCGAGCGGCGAGGAAGGGGTGGGGCGTATCGTTGGCTGCTCGTGGTGACGGGTTCGTCTTCGCCGGACACGCAGCGAGCCTAGCATTGCGGCTACCTAAGGCGTCCAGGGGCCTATGAACACACGGCCTGAGGTGTCTCGATTGGGGGGAGGGCTGGCGCTGGTCGCGATCACCAGATCGTCGATGTAGCAATGGTTGTTCGGTGGTTTCTCGTTGTTCCAGTAGGTGAACAGGTAGAAGTAGTCGATGGTTCCGGCCGCCTCTACGATCGTCGGCACGTCAGTGCGGTCGAAGATCAAGGCGTCGTCACGCCAGATCCGCACTCGACCCTGCCCCCCGCTCTCTACAGACTGATCGTCGATGAAGAGGTACATCTCGTAGCTCTCCCACTGGTCTCTGGGGATCTGGGGCCCGTCGTAGACGGCCCAGACGTCGTGAGCTTCCTTGATCGTGCGCAGCACGGACTGCGTGGAGTCGGCCTGGTCGATGTAGAGATCGTTGTAACCAGCATTGCCGCCGCCAGCCCGGGTGCTGTGGAGTCTCAGGAACTTCATCCAGGGCGAGGCCGTGAACTGGAACTCGCTCGGCCACCGCACCTGCAATCTCACCCAGACCTCTTGCCCCTTGGTGAGGGCAGGCTGGATCGGGACGATGCCACCCCACTTTCCGAATCCTCCGCCGTCGCCTGCCTGGATTTCCATGCGAGCGGACTGACTGCCGCGAAACGCTTCATCGGAGGTTGCCTTGCTGCGGCCGCTCGCGTCGAACGGGTGATTCCCCGAGAGCGAAGCCCCCTCCTCGTAGCCCTCGAAGTCGTCAAAGAAGTAGGGCTGAAAGGTCGCTCCTGCTGTGCCTCCGGCGTGCGCGCCCGCAGCACCTCCGGCGTGCGCGCCCGCAGCACCTCCGGCGTGCTCCCCGGCGGCGCCTCCGGTACCGCCACTCGTGTCGCCGCCAGTGCCAGTGGCCGCGCCCCCGTTGGCTGTGCCACCCGAACTGAACGAGCCAGCGCTCCCGCCGGTGCCGTGCGCAGAAGGGGCGTCGGGGGAGCTCGAACAGCCCCCGATGGCCATGATCAATCCCAGCAATCTCCAGCATCGCATGGGGCGCAAGTGAGCACACGGCGTGCCACCCAGACCGCCCCGCTGGGCGAGCCAGTTCCGCGCCCCGAGTGATCCAGTGGTTCACCGGCACCCGCTGCGGCGGTGAACCAGCCGTTCACCAGGCGCTCCGAGGAGAACACCCGGTTCGTGGCTAGCGCCCAGCAGGCGTGGCCCTGAGGCACCAGCAGGCTGCTCGAGAGACTGCGGCGTCCAGCAGGCTGCATGCTGATCCGCGCGGAGTGAGCGCATATGCTCTCGCAAAACCCCATGGAAGTGAGGGTTTTGCGAGAGCAAGATCTGGCATGGGTCTGCGCAGGCACACGGTTTCGATACGCAGTGTGTCTTTCTGCACCCGCCTGGGTTGAGAATGGCACGAAACCTGCTGCGTTCGCGATTCGTGCCCATGAAAGAAGGTGTGAAGTGAGCATACGGACCATCGGCATGTTCGTTGGAATCTCGAGTTTCCTTGCGGTAATTGGGTGTGGCTCCGATTCAGGCGGTGGCGCGTCGACCGGGGGGACCAGCGGTGGCCTGGGTGGTGATGGCGGAGCCCCGAACGGAGGTAGTGGTGCCACGTCGGGAGCCGGGAACTCCGGCAACGGTGCCTCGGGAGGCTCCGCCGGATCGGGAGGCTCGACCGTTGGAGGCAGTGGCGCAGGCGGCGACGGCGCAGGCGGTAGCGGCGCGGGCGGTAGCGGCGCGACGGCGGGTCTGAGCGGGAAGTACCCTGGCGACGTGGGCATCGAGAACGACGCCGATGTGATCTTTCACTCCGACTTCGAGAGCGAGATGGACGGTTGGACCTCGTACACGCAGAACGCCGAGCGCCTGCGGGTCGTGGATGACGCGAGCCTCGCCAACGCCGGCAGCAAGTTCCTCGAGGCGAACGTCACACGTACGATGCTGGCGAGCCAGCAGTACATCTCAGCGCAGGCACGCTTCAAGTTCCCCGAACGCGAGGAGCAGATGTACTGGCGCTTCTACACTCAGTACGTCGGCGACACCGCGGTGCCACATCACTGGGTGAGGGTAGCGGCGGGCAACCCCGGCTTCGACAGCGACGGTCTGGCTGCGGTGGTGCCTTCCGGAAACGAAGGGTTCTGGTTCGACCTGGATGCGAAGGACAACGGAGCGTTTTCGTTCTACGTGTACTGGCACGAGATGCGCAGCTGGGAGTGCAACGACGGTTCCACGGATCCGAACTGCGCGGGCTACAACGGCCCTTCTTCCACGCCCTACTACGGCAACAACTTCAATCCTGCGGACCAGTCCGCGTTCCCGCGCGACCAGTGGTTCTGTGTCGAGATCTTCGCCAAGGCGAACACGCCTGGCAGCTATGACGGAGAACTCGCGGTCTACGTCGACGATCAGCTGGTCGGCGAGTATCGCACCGGAACACCCCGAGGGCGCTGGTTGCGAGACAGCTTCTATTCCCATGGCCAGTACTTTCAGGACGATCAGGCGTTCGAGGGCTTCAACTTCCGCACTGACCCGCAGGTCGGCTTGAAGGCTGTCACCCTGGACGCCTACTACGAGAAGGGGACGCTCGACGCCAAGGAACAGCGAGGGATCACGGTGCCGGAGGCGCAGGTCACTCGCTATGACGACGTGGTCGTCGCCCGGAGCCGCATCGGCTGTCGCAGCAACTGAATGAGGTAGCGATGAGACGGCGGATGACTCAGGCGGCGTGGTGCGCTGTGGTGTGTGCGTCGGTTGCGGCGTGCGGAGGCGGAACCGAGCCAGATCCACCGGGAAGCGGTGGGAGCGGTGGGAGCGGAGCAGGTGGCGTAGGAGGCGGTGCGCCAGATGGTGGGGCTGCGGGGGCCGACGCTTCGATGGCGGGCGGCGCTGGGGGCACCGCGGGTTCGGTGTCGCCTGGGGGCGCGGCGGGGACGGCGGGCTCATCCGCGGATGATTGGCCTCTACCTCGCCCAGGAAGCCCAGGGGCGGGACCTGCGTGTCCCGAGCCCGATCATCGTGCGGTCGGTACGGACTGGCCGGAAGCGTTCGTCGGCGTCGAGGGCTGCGATGACACGGGCGCGGGATCCCGCGATCAGCCCTTCTGCTCATTCGACCGCGCCCTCGAGGCTCTGGACCGAGCGCCAGCGGTGCTGACCCTGAAGGAGGGCGTGTACCGCCAAGGAATGACGGTGAACCGTCGAGGGACCGCGGAAGCGTACTTCGTCATCCGTGCCGAAGAGGGCGCTCGGCCCGTCGTGCTCGGCTCGGCAGCGATCCGGGGAGCCGACTTCGAGCCTGCCCAAGCTGGGCTATGGCGAGCGGACGTCAGCGGTCTGGCGAATGACCCCACCGGGTTCTGGACCAGCGCGGGACAGCGCGTGCTGCACGAGATGGAGACGCGAGATGGCGTGCGTAGCCACGCGCCCGCCTCCGAACTGGTCGACGCCGGCACCTGGACCAAGGCAGATGCCGATGGCAACGCCTGCGATGGCGACAACGCTGGCTGCTATCTCTATCTCCGTCCACCGTCTGGCCTCGACGTGCCGAGCACGGACTTCGAAGCATCTCAACATGGCTTCGTCTACGCGAACGGAAGTGATTACCTGTGGATTGAAGGCGTGGAAACGCGCTTCACTCAGTCGAGCGCCATCTTCACCGAGAACGCTTCGAACGTGGTCATTCAAGATTCCACGTTCGCGCACAACGCCAACGGGAATGACAACTCCTACAACTTGAGGTTGTGGGGCGCCGACGGAGCGATCGTGCGGCGCAATCGCGTCTCTGATTCCCGTTACTGGGGGGGGGCGGTGAACTCACACGGCATCACGTTCATGGTGACGGGCGAGGACGCGGACATCTGGGTGTGCGAGAACGAGGTCTTCGATGGCGTGGGCACGGCAGTGAGCACCAAGAACGGTTCATCCCACATCCATGTCGTGGGGAACTACATCCACGATATCGCCGACGGGGTCCACACTGCCGACCATCGCTGCGACTGGCGTGGGTGCGACGAGCGGGATTTCGGAGGAGGGGCCTATGACATTCGAGAGAACCTCTTCCTGCGTTGCGACACGGGGGTCCAGATCAGCGACCGTGCCCTGGAGCGGGCCGAAGCCGAACGCAACGTGTGGCCGAGCAAGATCTACAACAACGCGTTCGTCGACACCGCGCGCGGCGTCGTCGTTCCACGGCTCGGAACCCAGCCCTGGCTGCGGAACAACCTGTTCCTCCGAGGAAAGAGCGGGATCTACTTTCAGGCGGGAGGGACGACGACGTGGCCCGACTACTACTTCGCGCAAGGCTTCGACTCGGGTTTCAACTTCTTTGCTGGTGAGCATGCCATCTATGTCTATGCGAACTGGTCAGGCACTGAACGCGCCATGAGCCTCTCGGAGTACCGATCCGAGTACTCTGGTGAAGCAGGTTCGCTCAGCGGCGATCCTGGCGTCGAGGCCGACTACTCTCCCTCCGACGCCTCGCCGCTCCTTGGAGCGGGCGACGCGACTGCCTACCCCGGTCAGCAAAGGGTGAACATCGGGCTCTTCCCGCTCGCGAACTGAACAGTGCCAGGGTGCTGATCGACACCCTGCCCGGCAACTGGCGCCGCGACCGCACCTCGACGTCTTGCGAGCGTGAAGCGTGCTCCGCGCGGATCAGGACGCAGGGCGCGGAGAGACACGGTTCTCGGCAACCCGATAGGCAGAGACATAGCCAGTTCTCACGTGCGGAATACTGTGCGAGCATCCTCGAGTGCGGCGTCTATCGAGCTTGTTCGTCGCGGCGTGTTGGGGCCTGAGCAGCGCCTGCAGCGTCGACGATGTCGCGTTGGAGGGAAAGCGATGTTCGTCGGCTGCGCCCTGTCCGAACGATTTGGCTTGTGTCGCTGGCGTGTGCCAAGAGGCTGCGGCGTGCAGTGCAAAATTCCTGGTGGAAAACTTTGAGGTGGACTGGCAGACCCCCAACACGATCCGCTGGAGCTGGGAGCCGCTCTCTCCGCGTGCGGACTTCGTGCAGTACAAACTCGTCCTTGGTCGCACGCCCGAAGAGCTGACTGCGGCGACCCAGCGAGCCCTGGCTGGCGAGTCCGATGGCTTGGGTGGTGCGATCTGGACCCAGGATGACAACCCCGAGCTGGGGCAGTACGAGCTCAGGCTCTCGGGAGACGTGGATCAGGTCAGAACCACGATCACTGACGGTTTGGAGCCAGGCGTCGAGTATCGAGCCCAGCTGCTGACATACGACACGGCGGGCTGTGTTGGGCTTTCCGACGTGGCGGTCGGTCGAACCCAGGCTTCGCCACTCCTCGAGTACGTGCTGTTCGATGAACGCCCCGTTTCCCCGGGGCGACCTCGACCAGACGGGGTGACTGAGGTCGACTCGGACCCTTCTCGCGCCTTCTCTGGTGATGACTTCCTCTCGTGGCCGGGGTGGCCGGATGACGGGTCGGTCGCGAGTGCTGCGTACGAGAACGTCGGGATCTATGATCTGAAGACCGAGCCATCGATGTCCTACCCGACCCTGGACGAGAGCTCTGCCTACGTTGAGCTAGCGGTCGCGATCGAGGGCTCGCCCGTGGCCGCATGGGGCGAGGCGCGCGTCCTTTTCGGAGCGGGTGCCGGAGCGTGTGGCGACATCGAGGCTTCCACGATCAAGCCGCTGGCGCTGCGCACCGGGAATTACCAGGTCCTCCAGCTGCCGTTGCGGGCGTTCAGACTCGGCGGCGCCCTGCTGAGCGAATCGACGTTGCGTGAACGCGCCCTGTGCGAGGTCAGCGTCGGCCGAACGTGGGTAGTTGGCGAGTCCGTGCGAATCGATGCGATTCGGTTGAGGTGGTAGCCGTCGTCAGGCACGAATCGCGGCCCGTCGCTTGCTCTCCGCCCCTGATCCGGGTGCGGCCGTGGCAGCTGCGACAACTTGTCAGCTCGTCGCAGCGCGCCGCCGCCGCCATGTCCCACTCTCCGTGGGATCGAGGGAGTGGGAAGATGAATGAGCTGCGGTTGTTTCGTTGGGTGAGCTTCATCGAGGGGCTCTCGTTCCTCGCGCTACTGGGGATCGCGATGCCGCTCAAGTACGCGTTCGCAATGCCCATGGCGGTGCGTGTCGTGGGCATGCTGCACGGCGCGCTGTTTCTCGTGTTCCTCGTGAGCTTGTTCCGCGCGGCGTCGGAGCATGAGTGGCCGCTTTCGAGATCCGCCAAGCAGTTCGTGCTCTCGGTGCTGCCGTTTGGCTTCGTATGGATCGAGCGCGGGCTACGCGAAGACATGGAGCCTCGCGTCTGAGGAGCCTACTCGGCGCGAGTTGGTAACACGCTCCCCCAGGCCGCGCAGCCGGGGGACGGTCGCCCAGAGCGTCAGGGGTTGCCCTACATCGTCGAGAAGCCGACTGACAGCTCGCCGCCCCAGACGACGTCGCTCGCGATGCCCATCTCCCCGGAGACCTGGGCGAAGAACCAGCGGCGAACCTGCAGGCGAACGCCACCGCGCACGGAGAAGCCGAAGCTCGTGGCGTCGAAGTCGTAGCTCTCGTCGTCGACCACCAAGGTGGTGTCCAGGAAGTTCACCGTGCCCATCACGTCGATGAAGGGTGTGACCGGGGTCCCAGTGGGTAGCTCACCGCCGATGCCAAAGCGCAGCCCCTTCATGTACAGGCTGCGACTCGTCACTTCACGAGGCTGTCCGCCGATGTCGTAGAGCTGGGTGGTGTCGCTGGTGGAGTAGGTAGCGAAGGGCAGGTCGAAGCCTGCGGTCATGCGTACGTAGCTGACGACCAGACGCGCGTCGTAGCGTAGTCCTAGCGCCGTCACGCGGTCGTAAGGAGCTCCGCTGAGCGGCTCGTCCAGGTTGAGGCGTTCACCGCTGCCCGTCTGGCTGAAGTTCGTTGCCGTGTAGGAACGCTGGCCTCCGATGAAGCCCATCGTCAGCTCTCCGTGATCCCAGGGACGAAAATCCTCTGCGTCCAGCGATCCAGGCCGCAAACCATCGCTACGCGATGAGTCGTAGCGCTGGTCGTCGTAGTCTTCAGCCGATGCGTCGGTGGCGTGCGAGAGCACGCTCGAAGCGGCAAGGGCGGTCACCAGTCCAAGTCCGAGTGCATGAGTCTTCATATGGGCGTTGGCTTGTGCAACGCGCGGGCCCGGCGCGTAACCACCGAGAACCATGGGGTTTGCTGCGCCGCGGCAGTCCAGGACACGAACCACGAACGCGCCTCGACTCTGACGCGATGGTCAGCGGTGTGCTTCCGAGTCACGCTTGGTCACGATCGCGTCGAGAGCATGCCTTGGGGCTACGTCGCGGTCTCGCCACTCGTGGTTCGCACGCAGTTTTTCCCCGAGGATTTAGCTGCCAGCAGGGCCTGGTCAGCGCGATCGATCAGCGTCTCCGCGTTGTCTCCGGGTCGCAGCTCGGCGACACCGACGGAACAGGTCACCCGCAGGGTCGTCTGCTCATTCAGGTTGAACGGCCGCGCACCCACGCTGCTGCGCAGGCGCTCGCCGACTCGTGATAGCACCCGCTGAGGCGCACCCGGGAGCAATACCGCGAACTCTTCGCCACCGTAGCGAAATGCGAGCTCACGGCCGCGCGTCACGTCGCGCAGCCGTTCCGCGATCGCCATCAACAGGGCGTCTCCAGCGAGGTGGCCGTGGGTGTCGTTCACCTGCTTGAAGTCGTCCAGATCGATCATCGCCAAGCCCAGCGGCTCGCTGCTGCGAGCGGCGTCCGCCAGAGCATCCTGCAGCGCTTGCATCATCGCTCCATGATGCCCCAGGCCGGTCAGCGCGTCGGTGCGCGCTTCGCGCGCCAGGCGCTCGAAGCGCCGGGCGTTCTCGAGCGCGAGACCGGCCTGATCGGCCAGCATGCCGAGCACTTCGATGGTGATGGTGTCTGCTCGGCGCTTCGTGAACGGGTTGTCGGCGTAGAGTACGCCGCACAGTCCGTGGCGGTCGAAGAGCGGCACCGCGACCGCGGTCTCCAGGTCCAACAGGCCCCCGAGATCGTCGTCGCCCTCCCCGCGGACCAGCGCTTGTCTCCGTACGGCAAGTCCAATTGGATTGTTTGCGTCGACCCCGACACCCAGCCTTCGCACCTGACGACTGAGCGAACCTGGGGCCTTGGATTGATCGAGTCCCGCCTGGTACAGGGCGCGCAGGTCGGGTGCGAGGGACTCTATTTCGCGCCAGACGACGTCCGCCTCGCGCTCGTCAGCTGGCCCAACCGCGGCTATCGCGGTCAGCCGCGTGCGCGCATCTCCGGAGGCCTCCGAGGTGGTGAAGAGCATGGCTCGGTTGAACCCCAGCCCGACCCCGGCGGTGACACCGGTGAGTAGCGCGTAGCAGGTCGGCTCGAGCTCGAGGGCGTCTCGCACCAGACTGGAGACCTGGTGGAGCAGGTGGATCGCGCGATACAGAGATAGGTTCTCGGACTCCAGCGCCGAGACGCGATGGCGCAAGACGTCGAGCTCCGGCGGGTCGCGCCCTGCATCCTCCTGCGTCACCGGATCATAGTATCCAGAACGCGGGACCCGGGGCCACGCAAACGGCTACGTACCTCGGCTCGGCGAACGCGGAGGGCCGCTCAGCAGCCAAGGTGCGCACAGAGCGCTTGGACTTCGGGGTCCTTCGGCGCCAGGGCGCGAGCGGTGCGTGCTTCCAGGCGCGCGTCCGCCGTCTTGCCCTCCGCATCCAACATCCAGGCCAAAGCCAGGCAGAAATCTGCGGGGAGGGGGTCTCCGTAGCTGCGTACATGGCGAAACACGCGAATGCCGAAGCCCGTGTCACCTCTCGCCGCAGCCGCCTCGGCCAGCGCGGAGGCAATGCTCGGATCCGCCGGAGACAAGGCGTGCGCCGCCCGCCAAGCACCGAAGCGATCCTCGTGACCGAGCTTGGTGATTGCGTGGGCGAAGGCACGTGCGGCTTCGGGATGAGTCGGATCGATGCGCAGCGCGGACAGCGCGAGCTCGAGCGCATCGCCCACTGCACCCACGGCGACCATCAGCTCGGACAACCTCGCGGAAGCGCGAGCGTCACCAGGAGCAGCGCGCTGAGCGGCGAGGAGGGCCTCCGCGGTGCGATCGCCGCTCTTCTCCAGCCAGCCGAGGCGCGCTTCGAGCAGCAGCGCTTCGGTGCGATGTCTCGGCTGGGTCGCTGCCCGAGCGCTGAACTCCGTCAGCTGCTTCAGCGCGCGCTGGGTGTTCGTGGAGCTGGGGTTCGCTTCGGCTTCGCTGACTGCGCGCTCCACGGTGTCGAGGTCTTGCCACAGCCCGTCCTCCTGAGCCGTGACGCTGCAGACCAGGAAGCTCGACTCCTCGAGCAACCACTCTTGAAAGCGAAAGCCGCTGCTCTCCAGGAGGCGGGCGAGCTCCAGGGAGGAGAACGCCCGACGGGTCGGGGCTTCGAGGCGCTGGGTCAGCTCCGCGCGGGCCTCGACAACGAGCAGCGGGGCCCCGTCACTCAGAGAGCGACGTAGGCTCCTCAGGAAGCGCTGCGGCGACGCGGTCTGACCCAAGACATCGGCGACGATGGCGCCGCTGAAGGGGTCTCGACCGAGACCGTCTTCGACGTTGACCTGCTTCGTTTCCGCATGGCGCGCATACTCACGGCAGAAGGCCAGAGCCTTGGCATCGGAGTCTGCGGCGACGACCTGGCGAAAGTGCCGCGTGAGCACCCGCGTCCCCACCCCAGAGCCGCAGCCCGCATCCAGCACCCGGCTCAGATTGGGGAAGCGCCTGGCGAACAGCTCGTAGTAGGCCCGCGTCGCCGGAGCGGCACTGGGCAGATCGGGAAAGTGGCAGGCGCGGCCGCGGGCGACGCTCACGCTCGCGCCTGAGCGGAAGTGGGCCCAGAAGTCGTCGGGTCCGCCGCCGCGGACGTAGGTCACGCCCTCGGCGGCGCTGGTGGCTTGGTTCGGGAAGCTGTGCATGTCACCTCGGCAGCGTCTGTTCACGCGCTGCCTGAGGTACGGCCACTTCCCAGGCCTCCTTGATGGGGCTCAGCACCATTATCACCTCGGCGATCAGCATCGGATCGCTCTTCAGGTTCGCCTGGGTGAGGCGATCCAGGCAGAAGTCGTATACCCCGCTCAGGTGCAGGCAGAGCTCCGGGTTGTGCTTCGGGTCGAGCGCGATCAGGAGCTCGCTGATGATCGCGTGGCTCTTGCTGATCAGCTCACCGGCGCGGGCCCGTTGCTTCTGCTCGAGGCAGACCTGGGCCCCACGCAAGAATCTGAACAGGCCATCGTACAGGGCGAGCAAGATGTCGCCCGGCGACGAGGTCTGGATCTGAACTTGTTTGTAGCGGCTGGCGACGTCTAACATCGAGGTCCTCTGGGCTGGAACTGCTGACTACTCAAACGGTCAGATCAGCCAATCAAGTAGGCTAGTTGTGCGTTGTATGAGGCCACGGTCGAGTCCATCGCGGTGAACTGCTTCCGTAGGGTCTCCGAGTAGCGGTCGAGGCGCTCCTGCTCCTTGTCCGCCTGTTCCTGCAGGCGCTTCGTCTCCGCCTCGAGGCCTTCCTTGCGTGCCGTGAGTGCGCCGCTGTCGGGCTCGACCAGGCCCTCCATCAGATCGCTCATCGCGTCCATGATGCCCGGGGTCGAGTCGTCTCCGGCGAGGATGCGCGCCACGGCGTCCGGATCTTCGCCCAACGCCTCGGTGAGCTTCGTGGTGTCGAGCTTCAGCATGCCGTTGTTCTCGAGCTGTATCCCGATGGAATTGAGCGTCTGGAACTTCCCGGTCAGCGAAGCGTTGGGACTGAGCAACGTCGACGTCATCTTGGAGTTGATGTTGCGCAGGGTGCTGTCCCCGGCGAGCACGCTGTTGGTGGCCTTGCGCTCGCCGTAGCCGGCGGTGACTTGCACCTTGCTGATCACCGCGTTGTACGCATCGACGACTTTCTTGATCTTGCCCTGAAGCGCGTCCGAGTCGGTCTCGACGCTGAGCGTGGCGGGCTCCGTGGTCTTCTTGGTCAAGGCCAGCGTCACGCCTTGGATCGCCCCGGCGATCTTGTTGGTCGGGCTAGTGACGTTGAAGCCGTCAATCACGGCAATCGCGTCCTGGGCGACCTGCACGGTGTTGGCCGGCGTGGAGAGGCCAAGGGCGACGCCGTTGTTCTCTCCGAAGGTGATTGCGTTGGCAGCCCCGGAGTCCTTGCCTCGCACTTGAAGCCGGTAGTTGCTGCCGTCGTAGAAGATCGAGGCGTTCACCTTGGCGTCGCTCTCGTTGATCTTCGTCATGATGTCTTCGAGGGTGTCAGTCGCCTCGACCGTGATGTTGACCGCTGCTTCGCTGCCGACCGTGATGTCGAGGTCGCCGGATTGGCCGAGCGCCGTCAGCTTGTCGGCGAAGGTGTCGGAGTAGGTGCGCTGTTCCTGAGCGAGCTGGGTGACGCTGACCTGGTAGCTTGACGGTAGCGCCAAGCCATTGGCAGTCGCCACGATCGCCTCGTTCGAGCTCTTCGCGCTGTAGCTGCCAACCTCTTCAAGGGTATCCAGGCTCTGCGATGCGTTCTTCAGCCCGCTCAGCAGACCGGACAGGTCGCTGAGCACCGTGATGGCCGAGTCGACGTTGTTCTTGCGCGAGTTGATGATGTTGAGCGGTCCCTTGCTCGCGCCGACGAGGCCCGAGATCAGGCCTTCCACGTCCATTCCGGAGCCGATTCCGCCGAAGGTGATTGTACCTGCCATGACTGTCTTCTCGGGTTCGGGTTGGGGGAGGCGAGCCGCTTGCCGACGAGGTCAAACGGATGCGTCGGGCTCGACCAACTCTGGATAAGCAAATTGCCTGCCGCTTCTCTGAACGGACCCACGGCGAATCCATGGAGCCTCGAGGTGTGAGAACACGAAAGCCCGCGCGGCTTCCCGAAGGAGACGGCGCGGGCTCAGCGGGGTGCTGAAGAACGACACCCTGCCATCGACAACCACCACGCCCGCGCAGAGTCGCCCCCGATCACGCTCTCGCAGGACCTCGCTTCTGTGGGTCTTGCGAGAGCGCGTGGGCGCTCACTCCGCGCGGATCAGGCTGCTGGTGAGGCGGTGTAGGCGCTAGCCGATCAGGCCAAACGCCAGCTGCGGCAGCGAGTTCGACTGCGCGAGCACCGAGATGCCGGCTTGGGTCAGCACCTGGTTGCGCGTCATCTGGCTCGTCTCCTCGGCCACGTCGACGTCCCGGATGCGAGAGTTCGCCGCCGAGAGGTTCAGGCGTGATGTCTGGATGGAGCTGCTCGCCGTGTCCAGTCGGTTCATGGCGGCGCCGAAGTTGGCGCGCGACGTGGAGACCTTCTGGATCGCCGAGTCGATGCGTCCGATGGCGCTCAGCGCGTTGCCCGCGGTGGCGCCGCTCACGTTGGTGGTCGCTGCGAGCATCTGGGTCAGCGCGATCCCACCGAACGACACCGCGATCTTGTCCGAGGCGGTGTTGTTGATGCCGACCTGGAAGGTCACGCTGGAGGTCGCTGCGCTGAGCAGGGACGTACCGTTGAACTTGGTCGACGACTGGATGCGACCGAGCTCGCTCTGCAGCGCCCCGAACTCGGTGTTCAGGTAGCCGCGGTCCGTGGAGCCGAGGCTGCCGTTGGACGACTGCACTGCCAGCTCACGCATGCGGCCAAGCACGTTGTGCATCTCGCCCAGCGCGCCTTCGGCGGTCTGCGACATCGAGATGCCATCCGCCGCGTTGCGCTCGGCCACCGAGTAGGACCGGATCTGCGACTTCAAGCTCTCGCTGACCGCGAGGCCTGCGGCGTCGTCAGCCGCGGAGTTGATGCGGTAGCCACTAGAGAGCTTGGCGAAGCTGCTCTGGAGTGCCTTCTGGTTGGCACCCAGGTTCTTCTGAGCCTCTAGCGACGCGGTGTTGGTTCTGATTGCAATTGCCATTCGCGTGCCTCCTTCCTGGAGTTCTTCTTCTTCGTGAGGGCGTCAGTGCCCTGCACAGCGAATGGACGGTGCAAGCACGGGAGCCTTGACCGCAAACCGACAATGTCTTGACGCTTCTTCCTCGCGGATATCGCATGAGTGTGTACGGCAGTTGTCGTCCAGGATTGAGAAGAAAGGTTCTCAGACTGGGATGCGGCGGGAATCTGACAAAAAGGCCGAAGCGCCCACCCCATGGCAGGAGTGAGCGCTTCGAGTGCTGGGTCGACGTTCAGAGCAGGTTCATCGCCATCTGTGGCAGCTGGTTGGCCTGCGCGAGGACCGAGATACCGGCCTGGCTGAGCACCTGGTTCTTGGTCATCTTCGAGGTCTCCTCGGCCACGTCAACGTCACGGATACGGCTGTTCGCGGCGTCGATGTTGAGGCGCATGGTGCCGATGTTGGAGCTCGCCACGTCCAGGCGGTTCATGGCGGAACCGAAGTTCGAGCGCGCCGTCGAGACGGTCTGGATGGCCGAGTCGATGCGGCCGAGGGCCGTCAAGGCGCTGCCCGCCGTGGCGCCTGCGACGCTGGTGGTCGCGGCCAGCAGCGTGGTCAGAGCGACGCCGCCGAAGTTGACGCTGATCTTGTCGCTGGCGGTGTTGTCCAGACCGACCTGGAAGGTGATGCTCGACGTGGCAGAGCCCACCAGCGCCTTGCCGTTGAACTTGGCGGAGCTCTGAATGCGGCCGATTTCCGACTTCAGGGCGCCGAACTCGGTGTCGATGTAGCTCCGGTCCTGAGAGCCCAGGGAGCCGTTCGAGGATTGCATCGCCAGCTCGCGCATGCGGCCGAGCACGTTGTGGATTTCGCCGAGCGCGCCTTCAGCCGTCTGGGCCATCGAGATGCCGTCGGCCGCGTTGCGCTCGGCGACGGTGAAGGAGCGGACCTGAGACTTCATGCTCTCGCTGATGGCGAGGCCGGCCGCGTCGTCCTTCGCGGTGTTGATGCGGTAGCCGCTCGACAGCTTGTTGAAGCTGCTCTGGAGGGCCATCTGGTTGCCCTTCAAGTTGCGCTGAGCCTGAAGAGACGGAACGTTGGTTTGTACTGCTAGGGGCATTGTCTTTCTCCTTCTTGGAGAGTTGGAGAGCGTCGTCCTTGACACTCCCCCCGGGCGTCTTGCCCGTCACTTGTCGGAACGGAGCGAGAGACGCTTGCTTGAGCAGATTGTCGTGAGTCGATGTCGAAAGGGCTGTGTCGATGCGTCCGGCGAATCATGGCTGCACGCGGGTTCTCGGTTGGCAGGGGTGTTCGACACCCTGGTTGCGGCGCACAAAACGAAGTGAGCTGCTCGCGGCGTTGCCGCGAACAGCTCTCATCTCGTCTTCGTTGCTCTGGATGTTAGTCGTGTGGCGACTACTGCAGCAGGTTGAGGGCGCTCTGGGTGAGCTGGTTGGCTTGCGACAACACGGAGACGCCGGCCTGGCTGAGCACCTGGTTGCGGGCCATGTTGGAGGTTTCCATCGCAACGTCGACGTCGCGGATGCGAGAGTTGGCGGCGGACATGTTGAGGCGCATCGTCTGGATGGCGCTGGTCGCGATGTCGAGACGATTCATCGACGCACCGTAGTCGGCGCGAGCCGTCGAGATCGCCTGCATGGTGGTGTCGATGCGTGCGAGCATGTTCTGCGACGCAGTCGGTCCAGTGCCCGCCAGCGTGCTGGTCGCCGCCAGCATGGCCGTGAGGTTCATGCCGCCGAACGAGATGGACAGCTGATCACTCGCGGTGTTGTCGAGGCCAATCTGGAAGGTGATCGTGGTGGCGGTGGTGCCCACGAGTTGCTTGCCGTTGAACTTCGCCGCCGCCTGGATTCGGCTGAGTTCCGACTTCAGCGCCTGGAACTCCGTGTCCATGTAGCCTCGGTCCTGAGCGGTGTAGTTGCCGTTCGCGCCCTGGACGGCCAGCTCACGCATGCGCTGCATGATCCCGGTCATCTCGCCGAGTGACGCTTCCGCGGTCTGCACCATGCTGACGGCGTCGTTCGCGTTGCGCTCTGCGACCGTATACGAGCGAACCTGGCCGACGATGTTCTCGCTGATCGACAAGCCAGCTGCGTCGTCCGCCGCTGAGTTCACGCGGTATCCGCTGGAGAGCTTGTTGAAGCTCGTGCTGAGGGCCGCCTGGTTCTTTCCGAGGTTCATTTGCGACTGCAATGAGGCGACGTTGGTTCTAACGACTAGGGACATGATCCACTCCTTACTTGACGAGATGGTTGCTGGTGCCCGTCAGAGACGGCTCACCAAACGTTCTAGGTCGGACTCGTAGCTGTCCATCGCGCGCTCGATGGCGTGCGTGATCTGGATTTCGCTGTCGATCGATACTTCCGCGCGGGAATGCTCGGTGTGGCTCTCGCGCTGGCTGATCGCTGCGATCAGGTCGATCTCTCTGCGCGCGTAGGCGTCGAGCAACGCCAGCGGTGTCACCGCTTCTCGGTAATCCTTCTCCGCGTGTGACAGCTTCTTGAACGCCTTGCGCACCAGGGACGGGGAGGCGCGATGCATCCCTCGCAGCGCGGCCTTCGCGCGCTCCCGGAGCTTCCGGCCGGCCTCGCGGACCGCGCCCAGGGCAGCGAGCTGGCCCTCTGCCCACTCGCGCACGCGGGCTGCAGAGATGGCGGGGCGCTCCCTCGCGGCGAGTTCAGCCAGCTCTCGAGCGCTGAGCCCACGCTCCGGAAGGTCCCGCAGGAGATCCTCGAGCCGCGCCTCGCGGACGCCCTGGATGCGTGCGCCGCCTTCCGTCGCGTTCACGAAGTCGAGCTCTGACCTGCTCTTCGGGAGTTCCTTCGCGACGCCTTCGAACCAGGCTCGAACGGCGCTCAGCATGACACCGGTCATCACGCTGCCCTCTCCCCCCCAAGCAGGAACCTCGATCAGTTGCTCCGTGCTGTGCATCGCGCCCTGATCCTTGCCGTGGGCGTCGACCACGGCCTGGCTCCACTTGAGCTCGAGCACGCCGCTCTCGGTGTTGGCCTCCACCTTGGAACCTTCGTAGGCGGTGCCCTTCGCGTACGCTTCGCCACCCGTGTAGCCAAGGTCGTGTCCGACCAGGACGATGGGGTTGCAGCCGAGTTGCTCCGCCAGGGAGAAGGCGGCGGTGGAGACGCTCCCCGACACGCTGACGCCGGGGGTCCCCATCAGCTCCTGCAGTGGCGCTTCGAACTCAGGCAGCGCCTCGTAGATGGGAAGGAGCGGACCCTTGCCCGTGCGCAGCACCTCGGGACTGCCCGTGAGGCTGAACGCGCGGGCGACCTCGTCGATGAACGGTACCTTCGCGAGCAGGCCGGAGATGTCGATCGACTCGATGCACATCAACACCTGAGGCGTCACGCCGGCCTTGGCCAGCGCCATGGCGCTGGAGTTGACGGCGATCACGATGCCCTTCTCGGATGCTTCGCGTAGCAGGTCCACGTTCTTCGCAAGGGAAGGGCCAGCGCCGACGATGAACGCCGGAACCCCCTCCAGCTTGCGAGCGAGCGCGAGGAAGGGGCTCGCGTGGGTGAGGCAGTCGACGTTGTCGACGACGTCTCGCGCCCAGGTCTCCGCGCGGAGATGATAGGTGTTCACGTTGGCGGTGGTGCGATTCACCAGCTGCTCGACCGTCCTGCCGAGCCGCGTGAAGCCCTCCGGGAACGCCTCGCGATAGCCAGGGGCGGCGACCAAGGTCGCGCCAGGCCGGTCCTTGGCGAGCTCGGTCCAGCACTGGGTCAGATCATGCTCGGTGGCGACGATTGGTACATCGCCCAGACACAGCGGACCCGCGCAGAGGCGCTGCTTGAGCAAGGCAACGTCCGGCTCGAAGACCACCAGGGACGCGGTGCGAGCCTTCAGCTCTTGGGCCAGTCGCCCCACGCCGAGCCCGAAGAGGATCACGGGCCCCTGGGTCTCCTCGGCATCCTTCAGCAGCGTCTGCAGTTCGGCGAAGCTCACCTCGCCGTCGAACTGAAGCCCGTCCGCGTCGAGGGACAAGTAACCCGCGCGGAAACGCAACTCCCCACGCTCTCGGGTCGTGCTCAGGAGCTCTCGCGTCTCGGGGCCGAGGTTCAGTCCCTCCAGGTTCTGAGCCAGCAGCTCCTCGCTCGGCAACCCCGGCGTCCCACCAGATGCTGGCGCCGCGAACTGCTGAGCTATGTCGACGTGCATGGTCACTTGGCGACTTCCTCGACAGCAGCCTTTCCATGTTGCGTGCCAAGTCGGCGGCGCGGCGAAATCAGCTGAAAAGCCGCACGATAGCGCCCCGAGCGAGGGATCGCGGGGCTGCTGCGCCGCCAGGTCCCGGTGGGGATGCGTCGAGGCTTTGACACCGCGAGCGACAATTCAGCCCTCATCTTGGGCCTCCTGGGCGCGCGGCACCCGGCGGATCACCGTGGCGGGCAGGGCAGCGGTCTTGACCTGTCCACCGAGATCCTCCGCCGCCTCGAGGCTCGCGTCGAGCGCAGCCTCGTTGGCTTCCCGAATGCTGTCGTGGACTTCGCCCCTCAGCACCGCGCGGCCCCGGGGAGCGACGATGCCGATCTTCACCACCTTGCGGCTCAGCGCGGTGACGTGAATCTCGATGTCGTCACCCAGCACGATGCGTTGGCCCACTCGTCTCGCGATGATCAGCATGCCTGGCTCAATGCACGCTGGGTGCCAGGTTTCTCAGCTTGAGAATCGTGCTGGCCGACGACGCTGGCTCACGGTTGGTTGGGGGGGAGGAACGCAATCAGCGACCACCGTCGGGAAACGGGGCCGCTGAGTTGGGGACGCCTGCGCCTGGCGGCACCGCTCGCGTCAGCCGCTTGGCTAGCGGATCAGAAGCGTGAGACCGAGGAGAGGTTGAGCGTGTTCTTCGCGACCGCGATCGCCTGCTCGATCGAGCTAGAGAGGCTCATCAGCTGGGAGTACGCTTCGAAGGCGTCGGCATCTCCCACGTGACTCCGGTGCTCTGTCAGGCTGAGCTTTCCGGTGTCCACCGCCGCGTCAGCCGTATCCAGTCGGTTGATCAGCAGCCCCGCGCCGGCTCGT
Source organism: Polyangiaceae bacterium (assembly GCA_041389745.1). Taxonomy (GTDB): domain Bacteria; phylum Myxococcota_A; class Polyangia; order Polyangiales; family Polyangiaceae; genus JAHBVY01. Next base: position 64,453 of record JAWKRF010000013.1, on the reverse strand, counting down.
GCTCCGGTCAGCTGCTGCTTCGAGCGATCCAGAGCCCCCAGGCTGGCGGCGGTCGCCGCCGGATCATTGGCGAGCAGCGCGGCTTCCAGGTTGCTCAGCGCTCCGAAGGTATCCTGACCCCCAACCGAGGTGAAGGCCGTGGCTCCGTCGCTGTTCACCTGCACGGTGAGTCCAGGACCCGCCTCGATGCGCTGGGCGGCCTGATCCCCGCTGAACGTCCCGCTGACGTCGAAGGGCGCGCTGTCGGTCTGACTGCCGGCGAATAGATAGCCGCGGGAGCCCCTGGTGTTGGCCAGGTCAGTCAGCTGCTCTCGTAGCGACTTGATCTCCCCCGCGAGCATGCTGCGTTCGTTGGCGCTCAGCGTACCGTTGGAGCCCTGGAGGGCGAGCTCGCGGGCTCGGTCGAATAGCCCACTCGCCGCCCCCAGCGTCGCTTCGGCCAAGGAAGCGTCGTCCCTCGCCGTACCGATCGAGCGCTTGTAGGAGTCCATCCTCTGCAGACTCGAGTCGATGCGCACCAGCTCGCTGGCTCCCGTGGCGTCGTCCGAGGGTGCGTTGATCCGCATGCCGGTCGCTGCCTGCTGCGCCACCTGTGCTTGCCGTGAGGAAAGAGACGAGAGGTTACGTTGAACGTTGAAGAACCGCAGGTTGTCAGTGACTCGCATGGTTGGAAGTTCCTATCTACGCTCACGCTCAGCGGCCTAGTCGACCGATCAACTCCTCCAGCATCTGATCGACGGTGGAGATCACCTTCGTGGCCGCCTCGTAGGCGCGTTGGTAACGAGTCAGGTTGACCATCTCTTCGTCCAGGCTGACGCCGCTGGCCGACTCCTTCATGGCGTAGACCTGGTCCTGCATCGCGGCGCGCACACCGACGTCGCTCTGGGACGCTGCACGTCGCGTGCCGACGTCACCCACGAGATCCGAGTAGGCCTCGCTGGGGCTCCGGGTGCCGCCGCTTGCGAGCAGGCTGGTGCCGAGCCCTTGGAGCAGCAGGCTGTTGCCAGAGCCTCCCGGCAAGGTCGCCGCGCTGGAAGCCGCCGCGATCGCGTCGGGGTTGCCTTGCACTGCTGGATCCAGTGACAACGAGCGCGCGGCTCCCGCTGCGGTCGCGGAGACGCTGAACAGGCTTCGACCGCTGACTCCATCCTTGCCGAAGCCGGCGGCGTGCTGAGTGTTGACCGCCGTTGCGAAGTCGAAGGCCAGCTCGTCCAGCCTGTTCTGGACCTCTGCCAGATCGACGTCTCGCGCGTCGCGAATCCCGGCCAGCTTGCCGCCGCTCAGGTGGCGGGTGATGTCACTACCTGGGGCGTTGCCTCGCGCCGCCAAGAGCTGGATGTTTCCCGAAGGATCCACATCGATGCTCAGCTTCTGCACCTCGGCGCCCTCGACCAGGGTCGTGCCAGCGACCTGAACCACCAGACCACCCTTCGAGTCAGGGAAGGTGTGGACATCGATCAGCTCGGACAGCTTGTTCAGCGCCTGGGCTTGCTGGTCTTCCAGGTCCGCGGCGTCGGAGCCGGCGCCCTTGGCGACGCTGATCTTCCGGTTGAGCTCTGCGAGCTTGTCTGCGAGTTGGTTGATCTGATCCGTGGAGTCCTTCGCCGAGCTGAGCAGTTCGGAGCGCTGAGTCGCGATCGCGTCCCCCGTGCTGCGAAAGCGAGCCGCCAGATCCTCTGCGCGGCTCAGCACTGCCATGCGTGCTGCAGGATCGGCGGGGTTGCTGGTGAGATCCGAGAAGGCGCCGAACAGCTGGTCGAAGGCGGTGCCGAGTCCAGAGCCCGCTCCGTCGTTGAACAGGCTCTCGAGACGAGAGAGCTGGTTGTCGTGTTCACTGGCGGCGGAGGAGAGACCCACGGCCTCGAGGTAGCGCCGCTCCGTGAACTGGTCCGCCGCCCGGCGCAGGCCCTCGACCTGGACGCCGCCGTAGTCCATCGTTCCCAGCGCTCGCGTCACGAGGATTGGATCCCTGCGGACGTAACCAGCGGTGTTGGCGTTGGAGATGTTCTGGCCCGTTACGTTCAGGCCATAGGACTGGGCGCTCATCGCGTCCCGGGCGGTGTACATCAAGGAATTGAGGGACATGCTCAGCTCCTGAAGCTCAAACGCACCGGGCTGCTGGTCGTCGCACCAGAACGGTTCAAGCTCTGGCCGTTCTTGCCGCTATACCCATCGAAGTGGTTGCCAGTAGCGAGATCCAGCATCGATTTCACGCAGGCGCGCGCGTGGATCAACAGCAGCTGGTTCGAGATGGCTTGCTGCTTGATGCGCTCCAGTTGCTCGCGCTGGGCAGCGACGAACTGCTCCTTCGGGAACGCGCGGAGTCGTGTGTCGAGGTCGGCTTTCGCCTCGCGGCAATGATCGAGGCCAGCGTGATCCAACACGCGTAGCGCCTCTTGCTCGGCGAGCAGAAGCGCTTCCAGTTCGTTGAGGGTTGACTCGAGATTGGGGGTGTTCTGCGACATGGTCCGATGCCTCCGGTGTGGAGATGGACCAACCCCCTCGAGCGGCGAGTCGTCAGACTCGCAGCCCTGCCTGACCAAGCTCGAGAGCCTGGGCCGGGGCCGCGCACCCTAGGGGTGCGCTTGGGGTTAGCCCACCTCGTCGACGAGGCGCGTGGCGATGGCGGACGAGTCCACCTGGAAGGAGCCGTCGGCGATCGCGGCCTTGAGCGCTGCGACCTTTTCCGTGCGGACTCCACCGGCGGCCCCGGCCATCTCACGAGCTTCGCTCGAGATGCTGACCTTCGCCGCGTCCTGGGGGCGCGGCGTGGAACTCTGGGTGACTTGCTCCGCCTTCCCCGTTGCCTGGGTCGCGCTGATGGGCTTGACGGCCATGCGCTGATAGGCGGAGAGGGCGGGGTTGTTGCTGACTCCCTTCATTGGGTCCTCCGATTGACACGAGCGACGAAGGTTGGTGCCGCTCCGGCCTGGTGAACGGATCGCGCCAGGAAGCCTTGAGGAGAAAACGCACGCGGCGCGGCGCTATCGTTGCAGGGCAGCGACTTCATGTGTGTTTCTCCGCCTGCATCATGGCTTGAGCCACCAGTTCGCCGAGGCCGAGGCCTCCGGCGGCGCTGATGGAGTCTGCCATGCTGGAGACGACCATCGAGCCGTAGACGCTGCCCTGGGTGCCTTTCTCGCCACCCATCTGAGTGGTCTTCTCGAGGGACGACAGCAGCTGCCGCACGAAGATCGCTTCGAACTTTCGAGCTGCGTCGAGGATCTCCGGAGATGGCTTCGGCGGCGCCTTGGCCTTGGCCTTGGCCTCCAGGGCGCTTGCCGCCTGGCTCTCGGGGAGGACGGGGGATGTGGCCGCGATACTCATTGCACGATCACTTCGGCGCGCAGGGCGCCCGCAGAACGGAGTGCTTGCAGGATGCTTGCCAGCTCTCGAGGCGAAACCCCGAACACGGACAAGGCCTGCGCCACGTCGGCAAGGGATGCCGCGCCCTCGAGGTACGTGAGCGCGGGAGGCGTTTGCTCCGTGGTCTCGATGTCGCTCTCGGTAACCACCTTCGTCTTGCCCTCTGCGAGGGGTTCCGGCTGAGAAACGCGAGGTTTCTCCTTGATGTTGATGGTGATGCCGCCCTGGCTGATGGCCACGGGGCTGAGTCGGACGTCGCCACCAGCGACGATGGTGCCGGTGCGTTCGTTGATCACGACGCGGGCGACGCTGGCCGGGGTGACCTCGATGTCCCCGATCTGCGCCAACAGCTTGACGGGCTTGCCCCGCAGCTTCTTTGGCGCTTTGACGCGCACTGCCCCGCCGTCGAGGGGTGTCGCGGTACCCTTGCCGAGTTCCTTGTTCACCGCGTCGGCGATGCGCTGAGCCGTCTGGAAGTCCGGGCTACGGAGCGACAGCGTGAGGACGCCCTGCTTCGCGTAGTTGGATTTGATCTCGCGCTCGATCAGCGCACCGCCCGGGATGCGACCAGTGGTGGTGATACCAGTCTTGCTCGAGGATCCGGAGGCACCCGACGCAGAGAACCCCCCGATGAGCAGCGGGCCCTGGGCGACGGCATAGACCCGGCGATCGGCGCCGCGCATCGGCGCCTGCAGCAGGACACCCCCGCGCAAGGAACTGGAGTTGCCGATCGACGACACGACGATGTCGAGCTTCTGCCCTGGCCGCGAGAACGCAGGGATGTTCGCGGTGATGACCACGGCGGCGACGTTCTTCAGACGCAGCTGCTTGGCACTCACTTGGACGCCCAAGCGAGTCAGCAGCGCTCTGAGTGACTGCATGGCGAACGGAGCGGACACATCGTCGCCGGTGCCGTTCAGACCGACCACCACGCCGTAGCCAATCAGCTGGTTGTCGCGGGCTCCCACGACGTCGACGAGGTCGCGAAGGCGGTCCGCCTTCGCGGTGTGTCCGACGGAGAGTCCCAGGAGGACGACGAGCAGGGAGAGCCAGCGCTTGGGCATCGACTTCGCCTTTCAGAAGGGGTTGATGGAGTCGAGGAGCGCCGTCAACCAGCCACGCTCCGTCTGGTCGTCGATGTCGCCCCGGCCAGTGAACTCGACCTGGGCGTCGGCGATGCGTCCCGACTGGATCGAGTTGTCGCCCTCGATGTCGGAGGGGCGAATCAAGCCAGAGATGTAGAGGTGGTACTCCTCGTGGTTGATCATCACCACCTTGGTGCCCTCGATGAACAGGTCTCCGTTGGGCATTTCACGCCGCACCTTCACGGCGATGCTGCCCTTCAGCTGCCCGGATCGCGTGGTGTCGCCCTTGCCGTTGAAATCGCTGGAGGCCGCCATGGCCATGAGCTTGGTGGGATCGATGTTCGGGTAGGCCTTCTTGATCGCTGGGACCAATCCCAGCAGGGACTGCATCTCGGCACTGCGTGAGCTGTCCTTGCTGAGCTTGGTGGAAGCGTTCCCGCTGGCGTCCGCGTACTCGTCGATGCGGACCAGCACCACGTCGCCGATGCGCACAGCGCGCGTATCCTCGAGGTAGCCGGCGACGGCTTCGCTGTACAACGAGCCCGAGCTGGGGGCGGACTCCCCGCGGGCGGCGGCGTAGTCGCCCTCGTGATAGTTGCGCTCCCGCTGCTTGAAGGCGCGGATGTGCTGTGGACCGCAAGCAACGATGCTCGAGCAGGCGCAGGCGAGCAGCGCGCGCAAGACGATCTGTCTCATGATTCCTCTACTTTCGCCACGTGCTCCGACTCGATGCGGGCGCGCAGCACTTTGTTGGTCTTGAGTACGCGCACCTGGATCACGTCCCCCGCGTCGCCCGACGTCAGGGCTTGCCCGCGGGCGGTGATCCGGGCGCCCTTGCGCTCGATGACCAAGGTGACGTTGGCGCCCTTCTCGATGTCGGCGCTCGCGCCACGATCGGTGATGTACAGCGTGACGCTCACCGGGACACGGGCCACGGTCTCGGAGTCGCTCACCCATTTGATGATGGCGCTGGTGCGGTACGCGCCCCGCCGCTTCGGCGGCTTCGGCATCTCGACCGCTTGCAGCGTCGCATCAGGCGGCAAGGTCACGCCTCGGGAGACGCTGACCTTCTTCAGCTCGATGCCCGTCTTCAGTGCTTCGCTGATGGCGGGTGTGACGAGCTCTTCGAGTTCTTCGCTGGTGAGCTTCCTGGCGGCGGAGCGCACGCGAACACTGGTGGGAAACTCGACCTTCGCGGGATCGAAGCCTGCCGCCTCGACCTGCCGCAGGACGGCCGCACGGCTCAGCAGGCGGCTGGCGCCAGGAGGCGGCGCGCGCCCCAGATCGATCTCTCGATAGTCCTCCGGAGCGTCGGTCCATACCTCGCCCAGCTCGATGTGAGCGCCCTTGACCTCGATCTCCTTCGGCGCGGCGCTGGCGGTCGGGGCCGCGCAAAGGAGCGCCAGGGTCAGGGCTAGGGAGCGGAGTGGTCGGCTCATTCGACTCACCTCATCTGCGTCGCGGTGCGCAGCATGTCGTCCGCGGCGGTCACGACCTTCGAGTTGACCTCGTAGTTTCGCTGAGCGCTGATGAGGCCGATCATCTCTTCGACCACGTCGACGTTCGATGCCTCGAGCGCGCCGCCCATCAGCGTGCCTCGCCCGTCACTGCCTGGGTTGCCGACCTGGGCTTCCCCGCTTGCGGCGGTCGCCTGCATCAGGTTGTGCCCGATGGAAGACAGCCCGCTGGGATTCACGAAGCCTGCGATCTGGATCTGACCCACGGTGACCGGTGCCTCCTCACCCGGCATGCTGACGCTCACAGTGCCGTCCGCCCCGATGCTCACACCAACCGATTCCGCCGGGATGGTGATGGGCGGATCCAGCGGCAGTCCCTCGGGGGTCACCAGTCGGCCGGTGCCGTCGGTCTTGAGGTTGCCAGCGCGAGTGTAGGCTGGCGTCCCGTCAGGCTGTTGAACCACGAAGAAGCCGTTGCCCTCGATGGCTACGTCCAGCGGGTTCTGGGTGATCTGCACGGCGCCCTGCTTGAAGATATGGGCGGTGCCGACCACCCTAACACCACTGCCAAGTTGCAGTGCTTCGGGTGCCACCGTATTGGCGCCCGTTGGCGCCCCGGCTGCGCGCACCGTGCGGTAGAGCAGGTCCTGGAAGTCGGCCCGCTGCTTCTTGAAACCAGCTGTATTGGCGTTGGAAATGTTGTTCGCGACGCCTTCCAGGTGGGTCTCTTGGGCGCTCATGCCCGTGGCGGCGATACTGAGAGAGCGAAACATGCGGCCTCCTTGACTCGGCTTTCGTCTTAGCGCTTGCAACCGGGGTGCCAGCCCTGTCCAATTTCCGTGCGGACTCAGTCCACGGCCGCGTCGGTGGACCCGCCGTCCGGCGAGCCTGCTTCGCCGCCACTACCATCGGGGTTCACGTCGGCGTGGGCATCCCCCGGTTGCGCGTCGACGTTCGCATCAGCGCTCCCGTCCAGTTCGCCGCAGCTGCTCTCCGTGCCGGCCTCGGCGTCGGGGTCGCAGCTCTGTGAGTCGTGCGCGTCGGCGCTTGCGTCCATCGCGTCCGTGCCAGCGTCAGTGCTCGAGTCGAGCATGGTGTCTCCGCCAGCGTCAGTGCTCGAGTCGAGCATGGCGTCTCCGCCCGCGTCGCCCGCGTCTGCGTTGCCAGCGTCGCCTCGAGGAGCGACGCGACAGCCGCCCCGAGAACACTCGTAGCCTGGGGGGCAGTCGGTGTTGCGCAGGCAGCTGCTGCTCGCGCAGCCGCCCGCGCCCGAAGCCAGGAGCCAAAGGCCGACTGCAGCGCTCGTCACGACCCACGTGACACCACCGATCGAGGGCGCCTTCATAGGTCGAGACTCACTCCGACGGACAGCAATCCCCACATCAGCACGCTGCCCGAAGGGAGATCGCTGCCCAGGGGGAGCGCCGTGAACGATGGTTCGATGTACAGCCGTGCCTTCTCGGCGAGCGGGATGTTGAACTCCAAGCCGACGCCACCGCCTACCAGGGTCTCCGGTGCGAAGGCGGCGGTTACGCCCGCGTAGGCTCCAAAGCTCTCCGACAACCAGCGCAGGTAGCGGCCTTCGGCGCCCACGCCGGCGCGCGGTTCGAACTCCACGAATGCGCGGAGTCCCCAGGCTTCCTCTGGAAACTCGTCCACGTGGAAGGTGCTCCCCGCGGTGAGCCGCGTACGCGCGCGCTTCCACTCTGTCTGGCCGTCGACGGTCCCGCCCTCGACGCCTGACCCCAGGCCCAGCTCGCCCGTGATCACGAGCTCTTGGGCGTGGGCCGAGGGCGCCAGGCAGCTGACGACCAGCAGTGTTGGCAGACTGGCGGAGACTCGAGCTAGCAGACGAAGATCTGGTGCGAGTCTGCGCGGGCGCGGTGGTTGTCGATTGGCAGGGTGTTTCAACACCCTGCTGGTAGAGCAACGCTCGTGCCATCCCCGAAGCCGGTGCCCGGAGGAAATGGTTGGGCGGGCAAGGTACACAAAAAAGCGAAGCCGCCTCGGAATCCGAGGCGGCCAGCTCGACACGCGTTGCTCGTTGAACGGATCAGGCGGCTTGGGGGCGAGCCATGCGCTTGCGCTTCAGCATCTCCACCAGGGTGGTCCGGTTCAGACCCAGCAGACTCGCGGCGCGGTTCTTGTTCCAGCCGGTGCGATCCAGAGCCTGCCGCAGCAGGTCGTTCTCGAAGCTCTCGACAGCGCGTCGCAGGTCGAGACCCGAATCGGGGAGCTTGGGAGAAACGCGGCGCTCGCCGCCAAGGCCGCGGATCTTCGCCGGCAGATCCATGGGCTCGATCTTGTCGCCAGCGCACAGCAGCACGGCTCGTTCGATGGTGTTCTCGAGCTCGCGGACGTTGCCGGGCCAGCTCCAGGCCATGAGGATCTGGGCGGCGGCTCGTGAGACCTCGCTCACGTCGCGGCCAGTGCGCTGGTTGACCTTGTGGAGGAAGTACTGAACCAGCAGCGGGATGTCTTCACTGCGATCCCGCAGGGGGGGAGTCGTGACGTGGATGACGTTGAGACGGTAGTAGAGGTCTTCACGAAAACGGCCCTCGGCGACCGCCTGCTCGAGGTCGATGTTGGTCGCGGCGACCACGCGGACGTTGGCCTTGATCACGCGGGTCTCACCGACCGGGCTGTACTCGCCCGACTGGAGCACCCGCAGCAACTTCACCTGGAGCGCCAGGGGCAGCTCGCCGAGCTCGTCGAGGAACAGCGTGCCGCCCTCCGCTTGAGCGATGCGGCCGCTCTTGTTGGCGTGAGCGCCGGTGAACGCGCCCTTGGCGTGTCCGAAGAGCTCGCTCTCGAGCAGGTTCTCGGGGATGGCGCCGCAGTTGACCGCGACGAAGTTCTCGCGGGCGCGGTTCGACGCGGTGTGGACCGCCCGCGCGACCAGCTCCTTGCCAGTGCCGCTCTCGCCCGTGATCAGCACGGTGCAGTTGGTGTCGGCGATGCGGTCGATCACGCGGTAGATGTCGACCAGCGCGTCGGAGGCTCCCACCACGCCTTGCATGCTGCGCGGGCGGCTCTCGCGAATGCCCTCCACGCTGAACACGCCGGAGGCGCGCTCCTCATCAGAGTCGTCGAAGTGAGCGAGGTCGAGGTCAGCGGCGTGGGTCATGGCGTTTCTCCAGGGCAAGAGCACTGCGGGCAGCGCGGTGAGCGTTTCGGCGGCGGCTTCGGCGCCACCAGCGTGTCGTGCTAGGCCCTAGAGCAAGGCGCAGGCCAACGTGTCGAAACCCTGGCTATCCAGCGTTAAACCCTTGGCGTTGTCCGATCTGGCCGGTCGCTCCCCCCCGAACGGGGTGGGTAGACTGCGACCCGGTTTTGAGGACGCGCAAACCACCCGCGGCGCTTCAAATGACTAGAATCATGAAGCTATATCGCCTGGCCTGATCCGTCAGCCCCTGGTCCCTGGGCGGGTTTTCGGTGACCCGGGGGGTGGCTAGCGACCCAGTGGATGCTCCTCCGCTCAATCTACTCGTTGGCGGGGAACGGGAGGGGGGGCCAAGTCTTGAGCAGTTTTTCGTCGAGTGAGTCGTCGGGCTCCTTCTCTCGCCTCCACTGCTTCCCCGACTTGGCCCAGCGCCTGCGCTCGGTGATCGGCACGAAGCCTGCAGAGCACGGCTCATTGGAGCCTGTTACTGTGCGGAAACGACCTACATCTCCGAGGAGCAGCGGCCATGGGTGACTTCTTCGCCCACGTGGCCCCGCTCCACGGCGCGCTGGACTACCACCTTCAGCGCCACAACGTGCTGGCTACCAACCTGGCGCACGTCGACACCCCCGGCTTCGTGCCTCACGATCTCGCGCGCGTCGACTCGACTCAGAAGTTCGCCGGGATGCTGCGCGTTCAGCTAGAGACCACGAGGTCGAACCACATCGCGCTGGGTGACGCGGGTGCGGTGACGGGGCGAGTGTTCGAGGACGCCAGCGCCGGCGCCGGTCCGGACGGGAACTTCGTGTCGATGGATCGCGAGGCGGCGAAGGTCGCTGCGAACCAGCTCCGCTACGACACCGTGAGTGCCATCGTCTCGGCGGAGCTGCGTCAGCTCGCCTTCGCCGCGGGGGATGGGCACTGATGTTGCTTCTTGAGTTGCCGAGCCGCGAGTCTGCGGCTCCTCGAGCACACGGCCTTGGAGGACCAGAGCGATGTTAGGAGTGTTCAGTGCCATGGAAGTCGCGGCGTCGGGGCTGAGCGCCCAGCGCATCCGCATGAACACCATCGCCTCCAACCTCGCCAACGCTCGCACCACGCGCACTGCCGAGGGCGGGCCTTACCGGCGCATCGACCCGATGTTCGAGGCGCGTCGCGTCGCGGAGAGCGGCTTTGGAGGTCGTTTTGCGGACGCCGTGGCCACGGTCAAGGTGCGGGAAGTCGTCGCTGACGACCGCCCTGGTCAGCTGGTGCTGGAGCCCGGACACCCCGACGCCGACGCGGCGGGGTACGTCGAGTACCCCAACGTCAACGTCGTCGAGGAGATGGTCAACATGATCACCGCCTCCCGGGCCTACGAAGCTGGAGTGACCTCGATAGAGAGCATCAAGGGCATGGCGCGAAGCGCGATAGACCTCGGAAAGTAGCTGATTCGTGGCGATTGGTCCCATCGTAGACGGAACCATGATTCCCCTGGAGTCCTCGAGGGGACCCGTCCAGTTCCGCGCGGCGACGGAGTCGCAGTTCGGCGGCGCCATGCGTCCGGCGCCCGCCGGGGCGCCAGGACTCGAAGGGCTCGACGCGCTGAGGAGCGTCGAAGGGGTCGAGTCGCCGAAGGCGCCGGACGTTGCCTTCGCGGACGTGCTGGAGTCGGTGATCGCCCCGGCCAATACCAAGGCGCTGGGCGCGGCTCAGGCGGCGGAAGAATTCGCCGCGGGCAAGCGCGACGACATCCACGGCACGATGCTGGCGCTGAGCGAAGCCGACATCGAGCTCAAATTCGCGAGCAACGTGCGCACCAAGATCGTGGACGCGTTCTACGAGATCTGGCGTATGAACATCTAGCAGGCGTCGCAGAACACGCTGCCATCAACAGCCACCGCGCTGTCTGGGTGCGTGGTTCGTGGGGCTCTCGACGTCGTGCAGCACCGTCCTCCGCTTTCGGCGAGGGTCCCTGGCTCTCCTCACCCCCCGAGCGAGCGGCAGTGAGAGGCGGTGGTTCGGCAGGTGTGCGTCCGTGCGGCAAGAGCTGCGATGGCCCCTCCCGGTCCCTCGAAGACGTGGCTTGGGATTTGCAATCGACTGCCCTAGCAGGTGTTGAAAACCACCCTGCAATCGAGAACCACCGTGCCCGCGCAGATGCGTCCGAGATCTTGCTCTCACGAAGCCCTCCCTTTCATGGGGCTCTGCGAGAGCATGGAAGCTCAATCCGCGCGGATCAGCATCCAAGCTGCTGGAAAATGCAGCTCTTCAGCAGCCAGCTAGTCGAGCCCGACGCGGCTCTCGAGATCACCCCCGATGGACAAGCTTCGAGCCTTTGGATCCCAGCTGACCGCGTTCTGGCAGAACCTGAGCGGTGCCAAGCGCTTCGCGCTGATCGCCGCCGTGGTGACGGTGCTGGCGGGGGTGCTGCTGATCTCGGGCGTCGGCTCGAAGATCAGCTATGGCTACCTCTACACAGACCTGAATCCGGACGACGCGGGCTCGATCATCGAGAAGCTGAAGGAGCGCAAGGTCCCCTATGAGGTGACCGGGGGCGGCTCCACCATCATGGTCCCTCAGGATCAAGTCCATGAGCTGCGCTTGAGTCTGGCTTCAGAGGGCCTGCCTCGGGGTGGCGGAGTTGGTTTCGAGGTCTTCGACAAGACGGATCTCGGAGCCACGGAGTTCGAGCAACAGGTCAAGCTACGCCGGGCTCTGGAGGGTGAGCTGGCGCGATCCATCTCCACGCTGGAAGGTGTGAAGGGTGCGCGCGTGCACCTCGTGCTGCCCGAGCGCAAGCTGTTTGCCCGCAAGAGCGAGGCTGCTTCGGCGTCGGTCGTCGTGCGTCTGGCCAACGGTGCGAGCTTCGGGAAGCGCGAGGTCGCCGGGATCGTCCACCTGGTGAGCGCCGCGGTGCCCGGGTTGACCCACGATCGGATCAGCGTCGTCAGCACCGAGGGGGTGACGCTGCACCGTCCGAATTCTGACGGCAGCGGCGCGGGGTCCCTCGCCGAGTCTCAAGGTGACCGGGCGCGGGAGCTCGCGCGCAGCTTGGAGTCGGAGGTGCGCACGTTGCTCGAGCGCGTGGTGGGCCTGGGGAACGCCGACGTGATGATCAGCGTCGAGCTGGATACGTCGACCAGCGAGCACACCGAGGAGCACTACGAGCCGACGCGCACGGCGCTGCGAAGCGAACAGGAGAGCATCGAGAAGACGGCCAACGGTGAGGCGGGTGTCGCGGGGATCCCCGGGGCGCGCACCGCATTGCCCGATGGAGCGCCGGCCGAAGAGGATCCCGAGGCGACACCGGGCCTGGTGCGCCGCAGTCACACGAAGAACTGGGAGGTCGATCGCGTCACCAAGAAGACGCTGCGACCTGCCGGTGAGGTCAAGCGGCTGACGATTGGCGTCCTGGTCAACGGCAAGTGGGACGACAAGGATGGCAACGCGGTCTACAGCGAGCGATCCAAGGAAGAGCTCGCGGCGCTGGGCGCGGTGGTCAAGCAAGCCGTCGGCTTCAGCGAGGAGCGCGGCGATGGCTTCCACATCGAGAGCGCCGCCTTCGCGCGGCCGGATGCGGAGCCGCCGCCGGTCCCCGTGCCTCCGTACATGAAATACAAGCTTCCGATCACCGCAGGCGCAGCCGGCCTGGTCGGACTGACTGCACTGGTGGTTGCCTGGAGGATCCGCAAGGCGCGCAAGCTCGCCAAGGCCAAGGCCGAGGCCGAGGCGAAGGCGAAGGCGGCTGCAGAAGCCAAGGCCAAGGACGAGGAACAACAGCGTGAGGCCGAGGCGCTGGCTGCCGCGGAGGAGCTCAAGCAGCTCACCGAAGGGAGCGGGAGCGAGTTCGGCGAAGTCGCTCGCGCCGAAGCGCTCTCGATCGCCGCTCAAGATCCGGCGACGGCGGCCGTTGTCCTACGGCGCTGGCTCGCGCTCCAGGAGACCCCGGATGCGGCGCAGAACCCCTGAAGGCTCGCGGAGGAGACGATGGCCGAACAGATCGACCTGACGGGTCCCGAGAAGGCTGTACTCATGCTGCTCTCCCTCGAGGAGGCGGTGGCGACCCCGATCATGGCGGAGCTATCCGCGGACGAGGTCAAGCGGCTACGCGAAGCCGCTTCCAAGATGCGCGCGGTGCCCTCGAGTGCCCTCGACCACGTTTACAGCGAGTTCATTACCCGCACCCGTGAGGAAGTTGCCGTTCCTCGTGGAGGGATGCGCTACCTGCGCCGCATCGCGACCCGCGCGCTGGGTGAAGCTCAGACGGACGCGATCTTCAGCGGGTCGCCCGCCTCGGCGATGGAGCGCATCGCTCACACCGACTCCAACGCGCTCGGGGCGCTGCTGGAGCACGAGCATCCACAGCTGGTGGCTGCGATCCTGAGCCAGCTCGAGGTGCAGAAGGCCGCCGAGGTCGTCGAGGCGCTGCCCGAGGAGGCCCGCGCCCAGGTGTTGCTTCGCCTGGGCAGCATGACCGAGGTCCCGGAGACCTTGCTCGAGGACATCGCCGAAGCGATCACCAGTGAGCTGCCGGCAGGTGAAGCCGAGCTGGCGCTGGCGGTGGATGGTATCGGGCGCTCCGCGCAGCTCGTGCGAAACCTCTCCAAGGAAACCTCGGAAGCGCTGCTAGGCGACATCGAGACCGAGAACGAAGTGCTCGCAGGGGAGATCCGCCGCGCGATGTACTCCTTCGAAGACCTCAAGGCGGTGGACCAGCGTGCGCTGCGCGATCTGCTGAAGGCAGTGCCAGGCGACCGACTCACCCTCGCGCTCAAGACGGCCAGCGAAGAACTCAAGGACCACCTGTTCACGAGCATGTCCAAGCGCGCCGCCGACTTGATCCGTGAGGATCTAGAGATGCTGGGCGGTGTCCGGCTGAGTGAGGTCGAGTCCGCGCAGCGTGAGATCGTCGAGGTCGCCCTGCGGCTGGAGGCCGAGGGCACCATCTCGCTGGGAGGGGGCGACGATGCTATCGTCTAGAGCGCCTGGTCGCGTGGAGTTCGTAGAGGTACGCAAGCCCCGCAAGAAGCCTCCGACCTGGGTAGGAGCGAGCCAGCGAGCGCGCTCGAGTCTCTCCACGCTCAGGCCGCCGAAGCTGCCGTCGAACCTGGCGCAGGACCTGGTGGACTTCACCGATCCGGACGATGGGCGGCAACCTCGCGATGGTCGACAGGAGTATCCTCGGGGATATAACCCGGAGTTCGCCGCCGGCGGAGAACTCCAGGGCGACGAAGCATGGCACGATCCCAGCGAATATCGGCGGGAGATCACGCCCCCTCCTCCCCGCGGGCCTCAACCCACGGACTTGGAAGGGGGCTTGGAGATGCGTGCGGCCCTGGAGGCCGTGATGGCATCGGTGCCGCCCCCAGCTCGGGGTGTGCAGGCGCCGGAGCTCGACCCAGGCGCGCTCCAGGACGCCGCGCTCCAGGAGCTGCGCGGAGCGCTCGAGCAGAGCCTTGGGCTGCGAGAGGACTGGCTGCGCGAGTCCGAAGAGCAACTCGTCGAACTCGTGAGCGTGATCGCGCGTCGTGTGATCGCCCGCGAGGTGCGCAGTGACCCTGGACTGGTACGGGCTCTCGTGCGCGAAGGCCTCGAAGCCTTGGGGGGAGGGGATCGCGTGGTGGTGCGCCTGGGCGAAGCGTTCGCCACCGCTGCGGATCAGCTGAGCGAGGAGCTCGAAGCGGGAGGCAACGGCTGTCAGGTGCTGGTCGATCCCGAGCTCTCGGCTCACGGATGTGTGATCGAGACAGCCTACGGACGGGTCGATGAGTCGCTCGAAGGGCGCCTGGATGAAGTGCTCGGTGCGCTCTCCCCCGAGGTCGATTGATGGCGAAGCTCGAGCAGCTCTTGCAGCGCGCGGAGCGGGTCCCCCTGCACAAGCCTCGCGGAGAGGTCACCGACGTCGTCGGCCTGGTGATCGAGGTCGGTGGGCTGCGCGCCGCGGTCGGCGATACCCTGGAGGTGCTCGGCTATCGGGGCACCGTAGCAATCGAGGTGGTCGGTTTCCGCAAGGGAAGATTGCTCGCGACCCCGCTGGGCAACCTCGCTGGCATCCACCCCGGCGCGGAGGTGCGCGCCTCCGAGCGTGGCGGCGCCGTCGCGGTGAGCGACGCGCTCCTCGGTCGTGTCGTGGACGCGTTCGGTGTGCCCATGGACGGGCCCACCCTGCACAAGGAGACGGACTATCGCGAGGCGCACGCGGCCCCGCCTTCGCCCTTCGCTCGCCAGCCCATCGACGCGCCGTTCGCCACTGGCGTGCGAGTGATCGACAGCATGTTGACCTTGGGAGTCGGTCAACGCGTTGGCATCTTCGCGGGCTCTGGCGTGGGCAAGAGCACGCTCCTCGGGATGATCTGTCGCGAGTCCCAGGCTGACGTCAACGTGGTTGCGCTGGTCGGGGAGCGCGGACGCGAGGTGAACGACTTCGTCCGGGTCGCGCTCGGTCCCGAGGGATTGGCGCGGTCCATCGTGGTCGCGGCAACGAGCGATCAGCCGCCGGTAGTGCGCGCCCGCGGGGCCGAAGCCGCCACGGCAATCGCCGAGTACTTCAGGGACCAAGGCAAGAGCGTCCTGCTGGTCATGGACTCCGTCACCCGCTACGCCATGGCGCTGCGTGAGACGGCGCTCGCGGCGGGGGAGCCCCCCGCGACGAAGGGCTATCCTCCGAGCGTCTTCGCCGCCTTGCCGAAGCTGCTCGAGCGCACCGGCACCGGCTCGGGAAAGGGTGTGATCACCGCGCTCTACACCGTGCTCGTCGAGGGCGACGACCTCTCGGACCCAGTCGCAGATACCGTGCGCGGTATCCTGGATGGCCACATCGTGCTCAGTCGTAGCCTCGCGGAAAGAGGGCACTTTCCCGCGATCGACGTGCTCAAGAGCGTCTCACGCCTGGCCCATGAGGTGGCACCCGAGGAGCTGATCCGCTCCGCGCACCGTGTGCGCGGACTGCTCGGAGCCTATCGCGACGCTGCAGATCTGATCCAGGTGGGCGCGTACGTACGGGGCAGTGACTCCCGGGTGGATCGCGCGATCAAGATGATGCCTGCCATCGACAACTTCCTGAAGCAGGCCGTTGGGGAACGCGCTCCAGCCGACGAGAGCTACAAGCGTCTGGAAGGTCTGGCCAAGGCTGGAGGCGCTGATTGAGCGCCCGCAGCAAGCGCTTCCAGCGGCTCGCGGAGCTGAGGAAGCGGGAACTCGACGAAGCCGCGGGGAAACTGCAGCTCGCCGCAGAGGAACTCAAGCGCCTCACGCGTGAGGTCGAGCTACTGGAGAGTCGCCTGGCCCAGGCCATGCAACAGCGCGCTCAGCTCGTCGACTCCGGGGCCGAAGCCCAGGACTTCGTCATCGCCGACAACTGGCAGCGCGCTCAGCAACAGAAGCTCGGTCTTGCCAAGCACGAGCAGCAGCAAGCGCAGCTGGCCTGCTCCCGTGCTCAAGCCCATGTGATCCAGGCACGAGCCAAGGTGAAGGCCATGGAGACGCTGAAGGAACGAGCCGATCAGGAGCACTCGAGGATGCTGGAGGTGGCCGAGCGCAAGCTCGAAGACGACTTCGCGGCGCGGGTCGCGCGCAAGGAGAGCCCGTGAGTGGGTTTGGCACCAAGCCCTCCATCGGAGAGCTTGGACAGCGCGAGCTGCCGGCCGAGGCCGAGAGCCACGGCAAGTCCCGGGATGCGGCGCGCGCTGCCTGGATCCACGCGCTGACGACCCAGCTGCGCGGCGCCTTCTATCAGCTGCCGAAAGGCGACGCCGAGACCAGCCAGGCGTCGCGAGGTTGGCACCCAGCCGTCGGTTCGTTGTCGCCGAGCGAAGCGCTGTTCGGCGATGGCGCCGAGGAGACGCGAGCGCTCAGCAGCCTGAGGCTCGACTTGGGGGGCGGCGAGCATGGCGACCTCAGCGTTTTGATTCAGCGTGGAAACGCTGGCGTGCGGGTCGTGTTCGAGGTGCAGACGCAGGTCGCGCTGGAGTGGCTCGACGCGGAGCGCCAGCTCTTGCTCGAGACGTTGCGGGCCCAGGGCCTGCGCGTGGCAGGCGTGGAGGTGTGCCTTGGATCTGGCACTGCTCTTGCTCAACCAGAACCTCATGGTTCATCTCTCAAGACCCGCGTTGCCGAAGCCAGCCGCCGATTCGCTGCGGATGAGCAGGAAGAGCGACGCAGCGAACGGCGCGTCAACGTCGTGGGTTGAGCCGGGCGCCAAAAGCGTGGCGCCAGTGGAGGCGCGATGATTGACGCAACGAGCTCCGTCGCGAGCAGCGTGCTCAGCGAGCAAACCAAGGGTGGCCAGGCGATGGGGAAGGAGGCCTTCCTCAAGCTGCTGGTCGCTCAGCTACAGCATCAGGATCCACTCGAGCCCCAGGACAACTCGGAGTTCGTCGCTCAGCTGGCCCAGTTCAGCTCGCTCGAGCAGTCGATGGGCATCAACGATCGTCTCGACCTGCTAGCGACGCAGACGCGCGGGCTGGCCAACACCGAGGCCATCGGCTTGGTGGGCAAGCAGGTGACGGTGCGCGGCTCGACGATGCCCTACGGCGGAAGTGGCAGCACCAACATTGGCTTCGATCTCGCGGGCAACTCAGCCGAGACTCACGTCACGATCCGGGACGCCTCGGGCAACGTGGTGCGCACGCTGGACGTGGGCGCACGCAACGCGGGCAAGCAGTCCGTGTCCTGGGACGGTCTCGACGACGCGGGCAACCGTGTCCCGCAGGGCGTCTACACGATTGGCGTCGACGCACAGACGGAGGCGGGGGACGCGGTGGGTGTGACTCAGGAGACGCAGGGCCTCGTGGAGGCCGTCTCCTTCGAGCAGGGCTACCCGGTGCTGCAGCTCGACACAGGGGTCGAGGTGCCGGCTTCGGATTTGATCAAGGTGAACGAGGATCCCAGCGGGGCCTCGGGCGCAGCCAAGTAGGAGAACGACGATGGTACTGAGAGCAATGTACTCGGGTGTGTCCGGTATGCGCGCCGAAGGCGAAGCGCTGGGCGTGGTGGGTGACAACATCGCGAACGTGAACACCGTGGGCTTCAAGAGCCAGCGTGCGGTCTTCCAGGACGTGCTCGGGCACTCCATCCTCGCGGGTTCCTCCACCGCGCTTCCCGGCTCGGGCGTGAAGATCGGCGATGTCCAGCAGATGTTCACTCAGGGGACCCTGGCGAGCACTGGCGTCTCCACGGACCTCGCGCTGAACGGCGACGGATTCTTCGTGGTCAAAGGCACCGTGGAGGGGGTCAACGGGAACTTCTACACTCGCGCAGGCCAGTTCAACATCGACGCCGGCGGGATGCTCGTCAACCCTCAGGGGCTTCAGCTCCAGGGCTACGCAGCGAACCCGGACGGCTCGTTCAAGGCGAACGTCAGCGGCATGCAGGTGCCCACGTCGGCCCTCGCCCCCAAACCCAGCAGCATGATCGACATGACGGTCCAGCTGGACAGCGACGAGTCGGTGCTGACGACCGCCTGGGACCCCCAGGATCCAGCAAATACCTCGAATTTCTCCAGTTCCATCACGGTATACGATTCCCTGGGGAATGGTCACGCGATGGACGTCTACTTCCGCAAGACCGCGGCTGGGGCCTGGGACTACCACGTGGTGACCGCTGGCGATGACGTCACCGGCGGCACGGCTGGCACCAACTACGAGCTCGGCGGCGGAACGCTGCAGTTCAACACCGCCGGCGAACTGGTGGACGATACGGATCCCGGCCTGACGATCGACTTCAACGGCGCCACTCCTGGTCAGGCTCTGAGCTTCAACTTCGGCGAGTCCATCAACGAGGGCGGCACCGGGCTCGGCGGTACCACGCAGTTCTCGGCGCCGTCCAATGTGTCGGCCCAGAGCCAGGATGGCTACTCGACGGGCGACTTCGCCGGAGTCGCCGTGGACGGCCAGGGCGTCGTGATGGGGCTCTACACCAACGGTCAGAAGCTGCCGCTCGGTCAGCTCGCAGTCGCCAAGTTCCGCTCCAATGACGGCCTCGGCCGCGCCGGACAGTCACTCTGGATCGAGACCCGGGACTCGGGTGTGGCCGCGATGGGCACCGCAGGCTCTGGTGGACGCGGCGCCATCTCGGCCGGGGCCCTCGAGGGCTCGAACGTCGACCTGGCGGAAGAGTTCGTTGGGCTGATTCAACATCAGCGGTCCTTCTCCGCGAACTCCAAGACGATCACCACTGCGGACGACATGTTGCAGGAGCTGATCAACATCAAGCGCTAACTGGATCTCCGGGGGCAGGCGGTGGCGTGACTTGGCTCGCGCCGCCAGCTGCCGTCCGGCTTCATAGAGGTAGTCGTGGCAGACGAAAAAGCAGAGGCGAAAGCCCAAGACGGTGAGGAAGCGGAGCCGAAGAAGGGCGGGAAGGGAAAGATCGTCCTCGGCCTGCTGGCGGTCATCCTGGTGAGCGCCGCGGGCGCTGGTGGGGCAATCGCGGGGACGCGCATGATGGGACCTCCCCAGGCCGCTCCGGCTCCTCCACCCGAGCCAAAGGAGGAGGAAGAGGACCAGGGTGGGTACTCCGGCAAGGTCAACCTCGTGTCCAACTTCAACCCCATCGTGATCGATTTCCACGATCCGTCCGGCGACGTTCACCACCTCAAGATAGCGGTCTCCGCCGAGCTCCCTGCGGAAATGCAGGAGAAGGAGTTCGAGCTGTACTCGCCTCGTGGGCGTGAGGCGGCGATCATCTACCTGCGCCAGCTGAAGTGGGAGAACGCGATCGATCCGAAGAAGTTCGACGAGATCCGCAAGGGGCTGAGTGAGGTCATGATCAAGGCCCTCGGCAAGAAGCGCGTGGAGCGCATCGTGATCACCGACTACGTGGCTCAATGACCAACTCTCCTCCTGGTAGCGGCGGCGTCCCTGGGGTCGTCCCGGGCGTTGCAGAACCCCGCCCTTCGCTCGGTCTCGAGGACCTGGGCGCCTCTCTCAGGCGGGGTGCCCCCAAGGTGCGTCCGCTGGATCTGACCGGTCGCGAGCGCCACTTGCGCTCAGCGATGTTCGCGATGACCAAGATCGCGGGCGGCTTCTGTATCGGTGCGCGCCGAACGTTGCCCTTCCTGGTGCGTCAACGTGCGCGCATGGTGACTGGCGCGGTGAGCATCGTCGAGGGCAGCAAGGAACTGAGCCTGGCCGACCGGGGCCCCGTGTTCATGGTCGTGCTGGATGGTGATGATACTCCGGCTTGGGGGCGGCTGATCCTCGAGACCGATGCCCTCGGCATGGTGCTCGACGGGAGTCTCGGGGGCAACGCCGCAGTCGATGAGGACGCGCCCGCGGAGCCCTTGCAGCTCCCGCCAGAGCTCACCCTGGCCCAGCGGGCGCTGGTCGGGCGCATCGCTCGCAATCTGGCGGCGGACTTTGCCCGCGCGGTGTCACAGATCGTCGGCATCGAGCTGCAGACGGTGTCCTTCCATGCGATTCCTCACGGAGAGCCGCTCCCTGGTCCGTCCTCAGATGGCCTTCAGGTCGAGGTCGAGTTCCAGGGGGTCGTTGGCCACCCGAAGGCGATCCTGGCGCTGAGCGCCGAGTCCCTCGAAGCTGCAGCCCGGGAGCACACGGGGGAGCCCCAGGCGCCGGGCGATCCGCGCATGGCCGAGGCGCTCGTCGACGTCTCCGTGAACGTCGTCGCCGAGCTGGGGCGTACGACGCTCGGTCTGCGTCGTATTCTACGGCTCCAACCCGGCGAGATCCTGCGCTTGCCGACTGCGACCGATGATCCAGTGCCCATTCGCGTGGGCGGTCTGCTCAAGCTGGAGGGCTCTCCAGTGATCAGCCGCGGCCAGCTCTCGGTCGAAGTCCGCGGGCGCTCTGGGCGCGGCGCGAAGTAGTGCCGCGTCGATCGCCGGTCCGTTGACGCTCTCGTCAGCCGAGCGTCGGAGAACAGGCGCGCCTCACCCCAAAATCCCTGGGAAATTGGGCATCTCGGGGACCGTGGAAGTGGCACGTAGGTTGAAAGGGAGAGGGCATGAGCGACTCGATCACGCCCCTCGATTCAATCCCTCCGGCGCCTGGCATGGACCCGCGTCTTGGCGCAGCCAGCTCGGTCAACCCGAGTTCGCCGGCAGGGGCCAGTCTGCAACCAATCGGTGGCCTGGACTCGCTGGGTTTCGTGATGGATGTGCCCGTGCAGGTGACGGTCGAGATTGGTCGCAAGTCGATGAAGATCGGCGAGATCCTCCGCCTTGGCCCCGGATCGGTGCTCGAGCTCGAGAAGGCCAACGGCGAGCCACTCGACATCTACGTCAACGATCGGCTGATTGCCCGTGGCGAGGCGGTGGTGGTCGGTGAGCGCTACGGCGTGCGCCTGACCGAGGTCCTGGTGGGTGACGAGGTCGTCACCGGGGGCCTCTGATGACCCGCCGGATCGGTTCCCTGGGGATCAGGGGGTTAGTCGCGCTGGGAGTGCTCTCGGCCTCGACCTACGCCTCCGCACAGAGCGAGGAGGCAACCGCGGAGACCGCGCAGATGGGGCCGCCTGCCGCCGCCGAAGCGCCGCCCCCGGCTCCAGCGGAGCCCGAGGCGAAGGCGGAGGCCAGCGACGCCACGGAGCCGCAGCCGACGCCGGACTGGATCCGCCGCAAGGCCAAGCCCGAGAGCCCGGCCGAGTACACCAAGCCGACGACCAGCAGCTGGCGGGGAGTCTTCGCGCTGCTGTTCGTGATGGTCCTCGGTGGCGCTGCCATCTACGTGAAGCGTCGGCGCAAGCCCGCGATCAGCAAGCAGAGCGAGCTCGAGGTCCTGCACAGCGCCAAGGTGGGGCCAAAGGCGCAGGTCGTCGTCGCCCGGGTCGCCGGGCGTCGCTTGTTGCTCGGAGTGACGGAGAGCAACGTCAAGCGCCTGGCCTGGCTCGACGACGAAGCTGCCTTCGAGCCGGAGCTCGAGACCGAGTCCTCCCCGGAGACCGAGTCGGCGCAGGTGGAAATCCCTGGGGAGACGAACTTCCGTGGGGTCCTCAAGTCATTCCTGAGCGGTCGCACCCCGAGTGACGTTCGGGAGGGAGACGCGGCCGCGGCGATCATCGCGGGCGAGACCAAGGACGTGTACTCCAAGACCGCGACGACGTTGCCAGCGCCGCACGATGCCCACGGCGAGGCCCGCTCGAAGGCCGCCCGGCGCGAGATGCTGCGTCAGCTCCTCGAAGAAGAAGAGGAAGAAGTCGAGGGGCAGGTCGCCGGGTTGCTGCGGCGCAGGAGGTCGGCGTGAGTCCTCTGCAGCCGCTCTTCGAGGGCACTCAGAGCCTCGCGCCTTCGCTGAAGATCCTGCTCATCCTGACCCTGCTGGCCTTGTTGCCAGCGGCGATCCTCACCATGACGAGCTTCGTGCGCACGGTCGTGGTGCTGGGCTTCGTGCGTCAGGGTATCGGAGCCCAGCAGACACCGCCGAGCCAGGTGATCATCGGCCTGTCCCTGTTCCTGACCTTCTTCACCATGGCGCCGACCTTCGGTCAGATGAAGACGGCGGGCCTCGATCCCTATCAGCGAGGCGAGATGACCGAGGTGCAGGCGCTCGACGCGGCCAGCGTTCCACTCAAGCGCTTCATGCTGCGGCAGACGCGTGAGGAGGACCTGCGCCTGTTCTACGACGCCGCCGCCGAGCCGCTACCTGCCACCCCCGATGACGTACCGCTCAAGCTCGCGGTGCCTGCCTTCGTGATCAGCGAGCTGACCACGGCGTTCCAGATGGGGGTGATGGTGCTCCTGCCCTTCCTGGTCGTGGACATCGCGGTGGCGTCGCTGCTGATGAGCATGGGAATGATGATGGTGCCACCGACCACCCTCAGCTTGCCGATGAAGCTGTTGCTCTTCGTCTTGGTGGATGGCTGGAACCTGATTGCTGGCTCGCTGCTGCGCAGCTTCGCCTAGCAAAACTGCAAGGAAAACGAGGACGAGGGCGATGACGACCGACGGCGCAATCGAGCTGATTCAGAACGCAATGTTGATGACGGCGAAGGCTGCGGGGCCCCTGCTGCTGGTCGCGCTGGTCGTCGGCCTGATCGTCGGCGTCTTGCAGGCGGCCACCCAGGTGAACGAGGCCAGTATCAGCTTCGTGAGCAAGCTGGTTGCGGTGGGCGTGATGCTGATCGTGCTCGGCTCTTGGACCATGCGCTCCCTCGTCGACTACACCCAGCGTAGCATCAGCTCGATCTCGAACGTCGTGCGCTGAGCGCACCCGGGGCAAGCATGGATCTCGATGCCTGGCTCCGTAACGAGACCGCAACCTACTGCCTGGAGCTGGCGCGGGTGACGGGACTGGTGATGATCGCACCGATTCCGTGGGTGAACGCCCCAAAGCGTGTGAAGGCGGGATTGGCGATGATGCTGGCGTTCGTCGCCCACGGCTACGCCGGGGTTCCCGAAGGAGTCAACACTCCCATTGGCATGGCCCTCGGGCTCGGGAGCGAGCTGGTGATAGGTGGCGCCATGGGTCTGGTGGTGTTGTTCGCCATCGCCACCGTGGAGGTGCTCGGGGACACGATCAGCCCCGCGATGGGCTTCGGCATGGCTCAGGTGCTCGACCCCACGAGCCACACGCAGGTGAGCGTCGTCACCACCATGTTCCGCTACTTCGCCTTGCTCCTGGCGCTGCTCGTCGGCGCGCATCGCGTGATGATCGCGGCGCTGCTGGCAAGCTTCCGAGCCATCCCGGCGGGGACACTGGTCGAGCCCGGTGTGCTGTTTCCGCGTATCCTCGAGCTCTCCAACCTGGTGTTGGTCACCGGCGTACGCTTCGCGTTGCCGGTGTTGGCAGTCCTCTTCATGGTCCAGCTGGCACTCGGATTCGTCTCCCGAGCCGCGCCAGCCATGCAGATCTTCAGCGTCGGCTTCGCCGTGACGCTGGCCGTGGGCGCCGTCGTGGTGCTCACCGCGCTCCCCGACCTCGGGGTGCTGATCGTGAATGAGACCGGTCGCGTCGGCTCTCGCATCGAGAGCCTGCTGGTGGAGATGAGTCCCTGAGCGGGACGAGCTTCGTACGGCCGCGATACAGCGCTCGGGAGCTGACCCATGTCGGACAGCGACGACAGCGAAAAAACAGAGGAGCCGACACCCGACAAACGGCGCAAGGCGCGGGAAGAGGGACAGTTCCCACGCGCCAAGGACTCGGGACCGACGGTGGCGACGTTTGCGGCCCTGGGCACGATCTCGTTCACCGGCACGCTGATGGGAGAACGCCTGGTGACCTTCGCCCAGCGCTCGTTCGCCGAGCCCTTCGAGCTCGTACACGGCGACGTCGCGGTCGTCGGTCAACGCTTGATGATGACCATCGCCGGCATCGTCCTACCGGTCCTGCTCGCAGCCGTCATCGGCGGCACGGCCATGGGCTTCGCGGAGGCTGGATTGAACCCACGCTTCGAGCTGCTCGCTCCCAAGTGGGAGCGCCTCGACCCGCTGAGCAAGCTCACCCAGATGCTCTCACCCAAGGCGGCGCTGGTGAACATCGTGCTGCAGATCGGGCGCGTGGGAGCGCTAGCCGTCGTCGTCTACACCACTGTCGTCGACGCGTTGCCCCTGTTGATCCGCACGAGTCGCGCGGCTCTCGAGGGCGCCGTGCTCCAGGTCGGTGACTCCGTCATGACGCTTGCGGTGCGTGGCAGTGTCGCGCTGGGCATCCTGGCCGCGCTCGACTACGGCCAGAGCTGGTTCAAGCACGAGAACCAGCTCAAGATGAGCCGCCAGGAAGTCAAGGAAGAGCACCACCAGCAGGAAGGTGACCCGAAGGTCCGCGCGCGTCAGCGCCAGCGTGCCCGGGAAATGGCCAAGAACGGCATGCTTCAGGCGGTGAGTGAGGCTGACGTGATCATCGCGAATCCGACCCATGTCTCGGTGGCCATTCGATACCGTGCGGAAGAAGGCGCTCCGATCGTGGCGGCCAAAGGCTACGACGACATCGCGCTGTACATCAGAAAGCTCGCTGGAGAGCACGACATCCCCATCATCACCAACGTGCCCCTGGCGCGCGGACTTGCCTCGCGAGTCAAGGTCGGCAGGCACATCCCGCCCGAGATGTACGCGGCCGTTGCAGAGGTCCTCGCGCTGGTCTACCGCATGAAGACGCAGGCGGGGCGGCGGGTGCGGGGGTAGAACCCCGTCTGGCGCCGCTCGCCATACCAGCGCGCCGCGGGCTGCGAGCAAGATCTGGTAGACGTTCACGGCTCGAGAAGCACCTCGAGCCCGAGCGGTAGCCTCTGGCAGGGTGTTGAAAAAACACCCTGCCAATCAATAACCGCCGTGCCCGCGCAGACTCGTACCAGATCTTGCTCTCGCAAAACCCCTCATTTTTATGGGGTTTTGCGAGAGCAGGGGCGCTCAATCCGCGCGGATCAGCACGCAGGCTGCTGGAAGACGCAGTTTTTCAGCAGCCTGCTAGATCGCGCCGCAGTTGCCGCGGCACAGGTAGCGCAGATCATCTTCGCGGATGGCGCCGCAGTTGCCGCGGCAGGCGTGGCGTGCGTCGTCGTTGCGGATGGCGCCGCAGTTGCCACGGCAAGCATGGCGTGCGTCGTCGTCACGGATCGCTCCGCAGTTGTCGCGGCAGAGGTAGCGGACGTCGCTGTTGCGGATGGCGCCGCAGTTGGCGCGGCAGAAGTGTCGTGCGTCGTCGTTGCGGATCGCACCGCAGTTGTCGCGGCACAGGTAGCGCAAGTCGTCTCCGCGGATCCCGAGCAAGTAGGCCGCAGCGGCCTTCGTCGCCGTCGGAGGCTTGTCATCGTCATCCGACGCGGTCGCCATCGAGGGCTGCAGTGCGACGAGGCCAGACAACGCACAAGCTGCGAGCACGCCGCGGATCAGACGCATCGCAGAAGTGTAGTGCCTCCGGCGGCGAGCCCCAAGCTCGCGTCGCGGCGGAGTGAGTCCGCTGCGACGCTTGACGCACGGGGAGTGGTTCTCGACCATGCCAGCCCATGTTCTCCAAGCTGCCTGGACTGTGCCTGTTTCTCTTCCCCCTCCTCACCGCCTGCGACAAGCCGGAAGCGTCTGGCGCCGCTGGCTCCGCGAGCGCTCCCGCCGCCGCGAGCTCCGCGACGGTGATGGAGATGACGCTCGGCGCCGCGGAGGCCAAGGCACACCTGCTCGCGATCACGCGGGGGGTGATGGCCGCCACCATGAAGGAAGGCCCGGTCGGAGACACGCTGCCGATGGACGATGAGCAACCGACCAAGAAGCTCCCCGACTCGGTCAAGCCGGTCCCGGCGAGTGCCGACGACGTCAAGGGCAAGGTCTACACCAGCACCCCTGCCGACTGGGAGGCGTGGTCGGCCATCGGGTTCCGGTTGAAGCAGCCGCAGAAGTGCCAGTACGAGTGGATCCGAGAGAAGGACACCACCGGGACCGCGAGCGCGAAGTGTGACTTCGATGGGGATGGGAAGCTGGACCTCCACGCGACTCAGGAGGTCACCATCGTCGACGATGCCCCCAAGGTGGCGCCGATCAACGACATTATTTCCTTGCAGAAATAATATTCTGTGGCCACGCGGTGCCGGGTCCCGGGCCACTGATCCCGTCGGGTTCTCGGCGCCGTCGGGGCGCGGTCAGCGTCGCGCTTTGGGCGTCGTGTTGCGGCGTCGTGCCCGCTTGCGCATGGGCTTCCCGTCGAGCACCGCGCGGATCATGTGAACGGCTTCGGTGTGCAGCTGGCAAACTCGACTCTCGGTGACGCCGAGGACCTCGCCGATTTCGCGGAAGCTACAGTCCTCCTGATAGTACAGCGCCAGAACCATCTGCAGGCGCTCGGGGAGCTCGTCGATGGCGCTGGCCACCGCCCCTACGATCTCCTGCTTGGCGGCTTGCGCTTCGGGAGAAGCCTCGTGGGTGTCGGGTTCTGCGATGTCGGTGAGCTCGAGTCGGGCAAAACCCGCCTCTCCGATCTCACCGAGCAACTGCTGGTACTCTGCGAGTGGCAGACCGAGCTCCGCAGCGACCTCGTCTTCACCGGGGGCGCGGCCAAGCCGCGCGGTCAACTCCGAGACGGCTTGGGTGATCTTGCGTGAAGCGCCGCGCATCTTGCGGCTCATCGGATCCAGCATGCGCAGGTAGTCGAGGATGGCGCCGCGCACACGATACGAGGCGTAGGCCTCGAAGTGATCGTCGGTCATGTCCTCGGTGCGTCGACCCAGCGCTTCGACCATGCCCATCCAACCGGCGCTGATCACGTCGTCGATGGTGATGGATGAGGGCAGGGTGCGCACCGTTCGCATCGCGATGCGGCGCACGACTGGGAGATAGCGATCGTAGACTTCGCGCTGCGCGCGTACTGAGGTGGCCAGGGCGCTTGGCTGGTCAGAGCCGGCGCCCAGCTGGGGCTCGCTGTTCATGATGCCTCCGGAAGGATCGCCTCCAGCAGGGAGTCGAGCTCGGGGTTGTGGATGTCTTCGGGGACCCGCGGTCCGTCGCACACGAAGGCGATGGGTAGGCCGCCTGGCATGGCCGCGTGGAGCACGCCGCCCAGCTGCTCGCACTCGTCGACCTTCGAGATCACCAGGGCGCTGACGCCTGGGTCTTCGTACTGCCTCCTGACGCGCTCGGCGTCGCGAGCGCGCATCCAACCGGGGAGAACCAGCAAGGTCTCCTGGGTCATGGGGCAGCTCTGCAAGCAGCGCGCGAGCAGTGCCGTGGGGCCATAGTCGTTGGGGCTGCGGCCGGCGGTGTCCACCAGGATCACCTCCGCTCGGGTGCGCGCGATGGCTTCTGCGAAGTCCTCCTGGCGCTTGATCACCTCGAGCTCGATGCCCAGGAGTTGCGCGTAGCGGCGCCACTGCTCGACCGCACCCACGCGGAACGTGTCCAGGGTGAACACGGCCACGCTGCGGCCGAGGTCGAGCTTGGCTTGTGCCGCGAGCTTGGCGAGGGTCGTGGTCTTCCCGACCCCCGTCGGCCCGACGACGGTCAGCACCTGGCGTCCAGGTCGGCTGAGCAAGTTGGGCAGCAGCAACAGCCGCTCTCCGATACGCTTGCGAAGCCAGCGCTTGAGCGCTTGCTCGTCCTTCGCGACGCGGCCTGCGCCCTTCGCGAGCTCCTGGTTCAGCTTGCCCTCGATGCCGATGCTGTGGAGGAGCTGCTGGACGCGCTCCTTGGGCGGACGCGAAGCGTTGATCTCCTCCAGCATGGCCCGCAGCTCGAGGAGCTCGCGCTCGATGTCCGCAGGAGCCAGGTTTCGCACTGCGGCGGGGGATTCACGCTCAGCGCCGCGGCGGGGCGTCTTGGGCATGTTCCAGCGCCGCACGCTGCGGCGGGGCGTAGACTCCTCCTGCAGCTCGCTCGCGAAGGGCTTGGTTCTGGAGTTGGCGCCAGGCCCCGCGGTGACCTCCACGTAGCCGCCCCGACTGCCGCTTGACACTTGCCGCGTGGATTCGATGACGGCGTCGGCGCCCAGCGCGGAGCGCACGTGTGCCAGGGCTTCGCGAACATCGTTTCCTCGAAAGACTTGTTGGGTCATGGCAGGCTTCCTGATTCAGAGGGGGCGGCTCAGGCGCTGGGGCGCGGGGCTGCGTTGAAAGACACGGTCTCGATGGGGCGGATCGCGGCGCCTGGTTCCAGCTCGCGGAACGAGAGCACGCTGAGCTGAGGACAGCGGCGCTCCGCGAAGGCGCGGACGTAGCGGCGCAGGTCTGGGCTGGTGATCACGCATGGCCGTCGGCCCGTGTTCTCCATGCGCTGGACTGCGCCAGCGAGTTGGTCGCCCAGGCGTCGCGCCAGCTCCGGGTCCAGAGCGCCACCGGTTCCAGCAGCTATTTCCTGGAGGGAACGCCGGAACATCTCCTCCACCTGGGCGTCGAGCACCAGCGTGGCGAGGTGTCCGTCGTTGTCAGTGTGAGCGGCGGTGACTTGACGGGACAGGCGTTGGCGCACCATCTCGGTCAGCTGCTCGGTATCGCGGGTGCTGGGAGCGATCTCGATCAATCCCTCGAGGATCGTCCTCAGGTCGCGGATCGAGACCTGTTCTTTGACCAGATTGCGCATCACCTTGAGCACCTCACCAAACGTCAGCAAGTTCGGTACCAAGTCGTCGACGAGCTTTGGGTTCGCCTTGGTGAACACGTCGAACAGGTGCTGCAGCTCGGCGCGACCCAGGATCTGATGGGCCGAGCTGCGGGCTACCTCCGCCAAGTGCGTGGCGATCACCGTCGTGTGGTCGACGACCGCGTAGCCGAGCGCCTCCGCGAGCTCACGCTCTCGGGATGGAATCCAGCGCGCAGGTGTACCAAACGCAGGATCCCGGGTCGCTTCGCCATCGATGGGCGGCGCGGTGCCGCTCGGATCCAGCGCCAGTAGCCGTCCCGAGCGCAGCACGCCCTTGGCGAGCTCGGTCCCGAGCAGCATCATGCGGTAGGTGCTGGGTTCGAGCTGCAGATTGTCGCGGATGTGGACCGGGGGGATGACCACGCCGAGGTCCAGCGCGAGCTGCTTGCGCAAACCGGAGATGCGGTCCACCAGGTTGCCGCCGGACTTGGGGTCCACGGCGTGGATCAGCTCGTAGCCGACCTCCAGCGCCAGGACGTCGAGGGGCAGCGCCTCCTCCAGCTCCTCGGTCGGTGTCTTGGGCTTTTCCTCGACTTCGGGCGGTGGCGCTAGCTCGAGCGCCTGTTCTTTCTTTCCGTGCTGATACGCGGTCCACCCCAGTGCGGCGGCGATTGCCAGGAACGGCACCGCGGGCATACCCGGGACCAGCGCCATGACTGCCATCATCCCGCCGGTGGCCGCGACCGCCTTGCGGCTACCGAGCAGCTGTCCGCTGAGAGCTCGACCGAGCTGTTCTCCGGTCGCTGATCGGGTAACGACCACGCCGCTCGCGGTGCTCATCAAGAGGGCCGGCATCTGCGACACCAGCGCGTCGCCGACGGACAAGATCGAGAACGTCTTCGCCGCGTCGCCGATGTCCATCCCCGCGGCAACACCCAGGGCGAGACCCGCGACCAGGTTGATCGCCGTGATCAAGAGGCCAGCGATCGCGTCACCCTTGACGAACTTGCTCGCGCCGTCCATGGCGCCGAAGAAGTCTGCTTCACGCTCGAGCTCGCCGCGGCGCTGGCGGGCTTGCTCGGGGGAGATTTGCCCTGCGTTCAGATCGGCGTCGATGGCCATCTGCTTGCCGGGCATACCGTCCAGGGCGAAGCGGGCCGCGACCTCTGCCACGCGTCCGGAGCCCTTGGTGACCACGACGAAGTTGATCACCACCAGAATCAGGAACACGACGAGGCCGACGACCACGTTTCCGCCGACCACGAAGTTCCCAAACGTCATGATCACTTGCCCGGCCGCGTCTTGACCCTCCGCTCCGTGCAGCAAGATCAGGCGCGTCGTCGCGATGTTCACCGACAGCCGGAGCAGGGTGGCGACCAGGACCACCGCCGGAAACGCGCTGAACTCCAGCGGCTTCTCCATGAACAGGCCAATCAGGAAGACGCCGATGGCTAGCGCCATGCTGACGGCGAGCAGCACGTCCACCAGGAACGGCGGCATGGGCAGCACCATCATCATGATGATGCCCACGACGCCGATCGGGACCGTCAGGTCATTCCTCGATCCCTTCTTGGTGGCGACGGCAGAGCTCACGCGGGCAGATGTGCGAGATGCGTGCCACGGTCTTTGAAGCTCGACGCCGCTTCAAGCGCCGGATCCTGCTCCGGTTTTGGGGGTGAGGCTCGCCGCTCGGTCGGCGTGAGCGTCAGGCCGTTGGCGCTCGGGCCGGGCGCTCAACGTCGGCGCATTGTCACCGTCTGCCCTTGCTGCGCTGGGAAAGCTGCGGTTGCCTCGGGCGCGGAGGGAAAGGCGAGAACGGCGCTCGACGAGCGATCTTCGGCGTCGAGCGTAGGGGCCGAGGCACCGGCTGCGTCACAACCTACGAGTCTCGAGAGCGGTGCGAGTCGGCCCTACGGCAGCCTCACCCACCCAAGAAACCCCATTAACGCCATCTCGAGACTCGGCATTTGTCGAGGGGCGTTCGACCGCACCCCCGGAACCCCAGGACTCCCATGAGTCGCTAGCCTCGCGTCGACCCAGGCGCGAACCTGAAAGCTACCCGCCAGCGCGGGCGCCAAGGAGAAACTCACATGCGTCGTATTCAGAACAGCTCGCTCGTGTTGGCTTTGGCCATGGCTCTCGTGCCGGTCGCTTGCTCCCAGACGGAGCAGGCGCCGGAGTCGAAGGAGCAGAAGCAAGAGGTCAGCCAACCTGCGGAAACGTCCAAGGCCTTCGACAGGAAAGCGGGCAAGCTGGGCAAGCTGGGCAAGCTGGGCAAGCACGGCAAGTTCGGCCGCCGCGACAAGGGCCCCGCTCAGTTGCTCTTGAAGACCGCGCTCAGTGAGCTCGAGCTCAGCGAGGACCAGAAGGAGACGATCACGGCGCTCAAGCAAGAGAAGCAGGACGCCAAGCGGGATCCGAAGAGCCGCGAAGCGATGAAGACCGCGATGATCGAAGCCGCGAAGGCAGGCAAGGTCGATGAAAAAGCCTTCGACGAGAAGATCGCCTCGATGAAGGAGCACCAGCAGGCGCGGACCGCCGCCCAGACCAAGCTGCTGAACGGCCTCTACGCCGCGTTGACCCCCGAGCAGCGCACGGAGCTGGTGACGAAGGTGAAGGCCGAGATGGAGAGCCGCCGCAAGCACCGCGAGGAGATGGCCGCCAAGTGGGCAGAGCGCGCGAAGGACGATGACGCGAAGACGGGTCCGCACCGTGGCATGAAGGGCATGAAGGGCATGAAGGGCATGAAGGGCATGCACGGTGGCCCCTTTGGCATGATGACGCGCGGTCTGGAGCTCACGGAGGATCAGCAAACGAAGCTCGATGCGCTGAAAGAGAAGGGCAAGGCTGACATGCCCAGCCCCGAGGACATGAAGTCACTCCGCGCGGAAATGGACAAGAAGATGGACGAGCTGCTGGACGCCTTCGCGAAGGACGGCTTCGACGCCAGCAAATTCAACCTGTCGCCGAAGCACAAGGACATGGGCGAGATGATGAAGAAGCAGGTGGCACACATGAACGAGTTCCTCGCCATCCTGACGCCCGAGCAGCGCACGAAGCTCGCCGAGCAGATCGAGAAGGGGCCACGCATGCGCAAGGGGCGCGGCCTCGAGCGCGGCGCAGACCTCAGGCGGGCACGGCCCGGTGCTGACGACGGACAGGACGTGGACGATGTCGACGACCTCCTGGGAGACGACCTCGATCAGGGACTCGACGACATCGAGGACGAGGTCATGGGGGACGACCAGGCGGCTGAGTAGAGCCAGGCGGCTGAGTAGAGCCAGGCGGCTGAGTAGAGCCAGGCGGCTGAGTAGAGCCAGGCGGCTGAGTAGAGCCCAGCGAACGCTGACGGACCCGTGATTCCCATCGAGGAGTCGCGGGTCCAGGTGTTTCGAGGGTCAGTCCGCGAAGTAGCGATGAAGTCCGCTTGCTCCGTGGGGCAATCGACGTCTCCCTTGTTGCTTCGTGGTGATTGAACCTACTCCTCGCCGGGCGCCGGCTCGATCACTGGGAAGGGATAGACCCGCCACTGTCCGCGCTCTTCGTCGTAGTACGCCTCGAACCCGCGATAGAGGAACGTGTAGCCCTCGCAGAGGAGCAGGCCGTTGACCGACTTCGAGCTCTCGCTCGGAGCGGGTCCCAGGGGTTCGAAGTAGGCGCCGCGGTCGTAGCTCGAGAGATCCCCCGGTGTGTCCCAGAGGATCTTCACGCGTTGTGGCGGGCAAGGCGTCTCGCCCTCATCGGTGTACACCCAACCGTGCTTCCGAGCTTCCTGCAGGACCTGCATGTTGAGCTGTGCGGTGCGGGGAGCAGGCTTGGGTTGAGCGACCAAGGGAACCTGGATTGCCGCTGATGCGGGGAGCGTGGGCGCTGACGTGGCGCGCCGAGCAGCCTGAGGCCGAGCCTTGCGTGCGGTTCTGCGCAGCGCCGGCTCCGGACGGTGTTCGGGCCGGGGAGCGCTCGTGCGGGCTGCCTTGGATGATGGCGTGCGCTCCGTCTCGGGGGCGGTTGTCGGCTGCCGCAGCAGCCAGTAACCACCGGCCAGGAGCAGTACCGGCGCAACCCACAGCCAGCGGCGCCGGGGGTCCTGCGAGCCCTCGACCCGCCTCCTCTTCACCCGCCGGCCGCTCACTGCGCGTGCTCCTGGCGGCGGCGGGCGAGCGCCGCGCAAGCTCCAAGAAGCAGCATCCAGGCGAGGTTGGTCGGCGCCCCGGCTCGTTGCCCTGCGGTACTGCAGGCGCAACCCGAGTCTCCATTCTCTACCCGCGTCGCTGGGCCGACGCCAGAGCCCCCCTGGGCGTTGCTCGCGCTCCCACTGCCTCCGACGCCGCTCTCTGCGCCACCGCTCGTCCAGCCGCTGCCTCCGCTGCCCGGTGAACCGCCGGTGCCTGGAGGCGTGCCCCAGTCGTCATCCAGCAGGTAGACGTCGGGCCCGCTGCCCTGAACGAGCACGGGCCGCGGGCGCACGTCCGGTCCCTGCTCGAGGTCTGCCAGATCAGCCGCCTGCCAGACCTCGATGCTGTTCCAGTCGAAGCCCCAGGTGGTCATCACGTCGGCGTTCGGCACGTGGCGCTTCACGTCGCCATCGATCAGGTACACCGCGGGGTTGCCGTCGTCCGCCTTCGCG
Source organism: Polyangiaceae bacterium (assembly GCA_041389745.1). Classification (GTDB taxonomy): domain Bacteria; phylum Myxococcota_A; class Polyangia; order Polyangiales; family Polyangiaceae; genus JAHBVY01. The sequence continues at coordinate 30,819 of JAWKRF010000013.1, read as the reverse complement.
AGCACCGGTCGAGCAGGGACATCATCACCCGCATCACGCGCGTCCAGCTGCGCGTCGCCGACCGGCATCACGTCCCAGAAGTAGGAGAACCCCCAGGCGGAGAACACGTCTGGATGCGCGACGTGGCGCAGCACGCCGTCGGGGACGCTGGGTTCGCAACGAAAGCGCCTGGGGCTGTTGGTCAGCTGCGCGTTCGAGCCGCCTTCGCTATCGATTCCGTAGGCATACACGTCGTGCTCCTGGGCGTCGTGGAGGCTCAGCGGTGACGCGACCTCGAACGCGTGCTCGCAGGTCCCGAGGGCGCTGCACAGATCGTCGCGGTGCTGGTCGGCGGTGAGGGCAACCGAGGTCGCGTTCGCGTCTCCCGCTGGACCGTCGAAATAGAGGTGTACATCGTTGGGGCTGCCGGCGCTGTCGGCGTCCTGACTCCAGCCTCCGATGGCCTCGCAGTCGGCGCTGTCGAGGTAGCCCCTTGGCGGCTGGTTGGAGGGCAGGGGCGCGGTCCACCAAGTCGTCTGCTCGCGCGCGCCGGGCCAGGCCCATGACAAGTGGATGTGGTCGGTGTGGGGGTTGGTGCCGGTATATGCCTTCCAGCCGGCCGTCGCGCAGCTGCCGTTCGGAGAGCGGTAGCTGCCCCAGATCCGCTTGTTCCAGATGAAGTACATCAGCCCGAAGCGCCGAGCGAGCGCACAGGCGTTTCCGTGTTCATCGCTCTTCAGCAGCCAGTTGATGGCTGTGTCGGCGATGTCTCGCTGAGCGGCGTCGTTGTAGTTCAGCCCCCAGTCGAAGGCGCGGCCTTCCTTGTGCTCGCTCGTGCCGCCCACGTCGCACGCGCGGATGATTCCGAGGTTGCTGCTCGAGGGGTAGGTGGCCAGCATCAGGCCACGGAAGTCCACCGCGCCGGGCTTCTCGCTAGGGTCGCACGTGGACTGCGCGTCGTAGCCCGCGAAGCCGTCGATGGCAGAGCTGAAGGAAGGGGTTGGAGGCTCTGGAGCAGCTGCGGCGCTCGCGCTCCAACCGAGCAGCAGCGCGCAGCCGACCAAGCTGGTGAGAGACCGCATCGCGGCTCCGGATTGCAGTCGCCATGCCATGGGCAATGTCTACGAATTGCGGGGGGTTAGCGCCGACCAACCGGTGACCTACACAGTTCGTGCAAGTGCAATCTGCACAAGCGCCCAGTCGTGGAGCGAGCGCCGGAGATTTGACATCCCACGCCCGGTGGCGCGTCAACCAGTCGGCGCCGAGCGCAGGCGTCAACGGGTTGACATCCGTGGGGCAACGCTTCGCGAGGGCGGTGTCAGCGTTGCCCCAGGAGACCAAGTGCCTTGTTTCGTGCTGGATCGTGTCGGGGCGCGGCTCACCCCCGAACCCACGAAAGGTCCAGAATGAGACTGGCACACCGGCTGCAGACGCTCGCTACATCCACGGCGGGAGACCCGCCCTTTGAAGGAGTCGCGAACATGAAGATCGAGAGCCAGCGTTTCGGGAGCATCGAGTGCTCCGAAGAGGATGCCATCAACTTCCCTGCGGGGATCATCGGCTTTCCCGATGACACCCACTTCATCCTGATCCAGCACAAGACCTCCAGCGCGATTGGCTGGCTGCAGTCGACCACCTCGCCGCACGTTTCGCTGCCCGTGGTGAGCGCTCATGGTCTAGCTCCGGAGTACCCGGACGTGCCCGTCGCGAGTGCGGCGCGCGCCATCGGACTCGAGGGGGAGGAAGGCGACTTCGCGGTGCTGGCGGTGTTGTGCGCGCGCTCGGGTCTCCCGGCGACCGTCAACCTGCTCGCCCCCATCGTGATCAACGCCGCGACCCGCACCGGCGGTCAGGTGTTCCTGGATGGTTCGCGCTTCACCACGCGCGAGCTGTTCGTGATGCCCACGTCTGCCGGCGAAGCCGCGTCGGACGAGACCCAAGACGACACGTCGGAGATCGCTGAGGCCGCTACGCCCTGAAGCCCTCACTCCGCCGTGGAGCCAGTCGCCACGGTGTATCGAGCCGAGCGACGAACGCGCCCTCTCGCCCATCCAGCGAGGGGGCGCTGGCGCGTTTGTGGGCTGGACTTCCGGCCCGGATTGGATGACGAGGAGGCCGTGCCGACGTACTACCTCACGCCAGCCGGAGCGAAGAAGATCGCTGACGAGCTGAACCGTCTGATGCACCTCGATCGCCCCAAGATCGTGCAGGAGGTCAGCGACGCGGCGGCTCAAGGCGATCGCTCCGAGAACGCCGAGTACATCTACGGTAAGAAGAAGCTACGAGAGATCGACCGGCGAGTCCGCTTCCTGAGGAAGCGCCTCGACAACTGCGAGGTCGTGGAGACGTCTGGGGCCATGCTCGACAGCGTGCGCTTCGGCGCCACGGTGAAGGTCGAGGACGAGGAGGGGGAGGAGCGGTCCTACACCTTGGTGGGCCCCGACGAGTCGGAGCCTGGCACGGGCTACATCAGCTTTCAGTCTCCCATCGGTCGTGCGCTCCTGAAGAAGAAGGTGGGAGACACGGTCGTGGTGCAGCGACCTGCGGGTGAGCTCGAGCTGACAATCGTGGAGATCCGCTACGACTGATGGGACCAAGAGACGAGGTTCGTCGTCAGGACGCTCCGAACTCCACCTCGGGCGCGGTCACTTGGAGGTCGTCTAGCGCTCGCCAGTTGTGCTTGGCGTTGCGCATGAGCAGCGCGTGGTCGAGTTCGATGCTACCGTGTGGAAACAGGACAGGATCGTCGTAGAGAGTCGACGCGGCGCGCTCGACGTCGAGGGACTCCGTTTGCCAGTCGTGGACATCGAGACACAGGCCGTCCAGGCGTCCTGAGGCCCTGGTCACCGAGTAGCCGTTGCACCCCGCGCGGAAGAAGTCGGAAGCCGCTGCCAGGGAAGGAAAGCAGGAGTCTGCGGGCCACTGGTCGCTGGGTCGGCCCGCGACCTCGACACGCACGGCACCCTTGGAGGTCATGTCGATCCGCACGTGGTCCCTCGAATCGGTCACGGTGAACTTCGCGAGGTGGTGCGCGCCGGGAAACAGCCGCCCACCCGCCCAGTGATTCATGCGGGAGCTGGTGTCTCGACGAAAGATGTAGACCGCTGGCTTTCCGTCCAGGCTCACGGCGACGCGATGGGCGGCGTTCTCGCTGGACATGGCCAGAGCCGGGGGCAGCGACACGTCCAGGCACGAAGGGCGCAGCTGCTCGAGGCGAATCAGACAGACGCCCGCCACGCCGTAGCCGCCCATCAGCAGAGGCTCCATGGGCGACGGCAACAAGCGGCGCAGTACACACGGATCCACTCGGTAGTTGAGCAGGATGCGCCGCGCGATCAGTCCCTCGAGCTCTGGGATCTTCATCCGTTCGGTATGCCCTACCGGGGCAGTCCCTCCAAAGCCTTCCTCGAATCTCGCTCCAGTCGAGCTGGGAGTTGAGCTGGGACGCGTCTGCAATTACCGTCCGGCCGTCCAGATTTCGCGTGGAGAACGAGTCCGCGCACACCGAGGAGAAGACATGGCTGACATCCGATTCGACAACCGCGTGGCAATCGTAACTGGCGCTGGAGGAGGCTTGGGCCGCAGTCACGCGATGCTGCTCGCCAGTCGCGGGGCGAAGGTGGTGGTGAACGACCTCGGCGGTTCGTTCGATGGCACCGGCTCGGGTCACAACATGGCCGACAAGGTCGTGGACGAAATCAAGGCAGCGGGCGGAGAAGCCGTCGCGAGCTACGATGGCGTGGACACCTTCGAAGGCGCGGAGAAGATCGTCGCGAAGGCGAAGGAAGCGTTCGGCAAGGTCGACATCGTGATCAACAACGCCGGCATCCTGCGCGACGTGTCGTTCGTGAAGATGACCCTGGAAGACTGGGACAAGGTGTTGAAGGTGCACCTGACCGGCACCATGAACGTGACCAAGGCCGCCTGGGGTCTCTTGCGCGACAACAAGTACGGTCGCGTGGTCAACACCACCAGCGCCGCGGGCCTGTACGGCAACTTCGGCCAGGCGAACTACAGCGCGGCAAAGCTCGGTATCGTGGGGCTAGGTAACACGCTAGCGCTCGAAGGCGCCAAGTACGACATCAAGGTCAACACCATCGCGCCCATCGCCAAGAGTCGTATGACCGAGACCGTGATGCCGCCGAACGTGCTCGAGAAGTTGCTGCCCGAGTACGTCTCGCCCCTCGTCGCGTACCTGGCCTCCGAGGGCTGCTCGAGCACCGGTGAGACCTACGCGGTGGGCGGCGGCTACATCAGCCGCGTGGCCATCGTCGAGGCGGCCGGCGTGAGTCTGAAGCAGCACGGTCCGGAGGATGTGGCCGGTGCCTGGGAGAAGATCAACGATCTGTCCGAGGCCAAGCCCTTCGAGAACGCGATGCTCGCCGCAGGTCAGGCGATGAAGCACGTGATGGGCTGAGCGCTCCCCGACTGGCGCGAGAGGGCGGCTTCCCGGCGGGAAGTCGCCTTTTTTCTTGAGCCAGAGGCGGCGACTCCGCCTGCGGCATCGGGGCGTTTGCGCGACTCTCGGCGTGGCTCTAAAAGCCAGGATTGATGAGCGATCCCGAGCACCAGGCGAACGATGCCCCAGCGGCCAGCGATGTGGCGGCGCCTCAGCCGCTCCCCATGCACGCGGAAGCTGACGCGGCTCGGAAGGGCCGTCGCGTGCTGTTGCTCGCGGCGCTGCTCGTCGGTGTGCCGGGCTTGATCATCGTCGTGCTGACGCTGACCAGCCTCGAAGCGACCGATCTCCAGGCGCTGCAGGGGCGCTACGAGCCGTTCGATGTCGCTACCCGCAAGCCGCCGCCTGCCGGAACCTGTGGCCTGAACCAGCGCAAGGTGGGCGAGAAGTGCGAGACCCTCGCGCTGACGGAGCTCAAGACCGAAGAGGTCAAGTATCCCTCTTCGATCGCCGAGAAGGGCGTCCCCGAGCTGGCCGGGACGCTGACGTTGCCGCAGGGAATTAGCGGTAAGCGCCCCGCCGTGTTGCTCGTGCACGGCAGCGGACCGGCGGATCGCCACATGCAGGTGCCTGGCGATCTGATCCGCAAGCTCGGACAGGACTTCCCGGTGTTCGATGTGCTGGCGGACTGGTTCGCGCGCCAGGGCTTCGTCGTCCTCGCCTACGACAAGCGCAGCTGCGGCCGCTGCTACGGCGCCAGCAGCTTCGACCCCCAGCGCTTCAGCTTCCAGGACTTCGAGACCGATGCAGAGGACGGCTTGAAATACCTGAAGAGCCGCCCCGAGGTGGAACCCGATGCGCTGGTCGTGCTCGGTGCGAGCCAGGGCGGCGGGCTCGCGCCGTTCATCGCCAATCGCACGCCGGGCGTGGTCGCGGTGATCAGCCTCTCAGGGCTCTTCGAGAGCTTCTCCAAGGCCATGACCGACCAGCTGCAGCGCATCTCGGATATCCGCGAGGAACAGTGGGACTACTTCGGTCCACTCAACGTGTTCTTCCAGAAGTCCAAGCTCCAGGACTGCTTCGACAGGCTCAGCGGTCCGAAGTATCAGCCGGAGCAGGTCTGCATCGGTGGCGGCGTCACGCAGAAGGCGCTGAAGGAGTACAGCGAGCGGAGTGCTCTCGGAGTGGAGGAGCTGAAGAAGCTGCGCGTTCCGCTGTTCCTCTCTCAAGGTACGCTCGACCGCAACGTCAGTCCGGAGCTGTTCGAGCGGCTGAAGACCGAACTGGCGGGTCGGGACGCCGAGCTGCACTTCATCGCTGGCATGGACCACAGCCAGACGCAGGCGCTGCCAGCGGCCCCGAAGGTCGCGCTGCACCCCAGGCTGCTCGAGACGCTGCGGCACTTCCTGTCCACCATTCCAATGCCGTCGGGAAACTCGGCGACAAGCGGAGACTGACGGCTCAGTCTCGACGCGCCTCTGGTTCCGGCAGCTGAGCGAGCACCGCTCCAGGGCTCAGCCACCTCGCCAGCTCCAGAAGCGGCTCTCGCGCCATCGCGGTGCAGCCGACGGTGGGGCGGATTACCTTCGGCTCGTCCTGCCACGAGCGCCAGGTATGCAGGAAGATGCAGCTCCCCGCGCCAGGTTCGTGCGCGGCGTTGTGCTCGACCAGGACGATGACCTCGTATAGCGGGTCGCTGCGCTGCAGCTTCTCGGCGCTGTTCCAGTCACTCTCGACCCTTGCCGCGTCCAACAGCTGGCCGTAGTGCTTCGACCTCACGTCGTCGACGCAGCGCCAGCTGGCGCCCACCGGTGTGTGCTCGAGGCGGGTCTCGAGCTTGGCGCCCGGGCCATGGCCATAGCTTCGGTTCAACGAGAAGAGCCCCGCCGGCGCCTTGCCATCACCTTCTCGCTTCCTGGGGCCGCTCGTCTCTGGACCATGCAGACCCTCGCCCCAGCCCAGGCCGTGCCTGCCGAGCACGACCCTCACTTCTTCGCCCACTCGTTGCCATGCGGAATTCGTGAGGGCGAAGCGCGTGAGCGTGCCGTCCGTCGCTTCCCAGTCGTGGCTGGTCACGACCACGAGCTGCTTCGTTTCTGCGGGGAGCTGACTCATCCAGTGCGCTCCGAGTGGTGCAGGCTCTGCTCGCGCCGGTTTGGCTGTCGACGGGGTCGGGGGTGAGGCGCTCTGGGTGGGCGCTGCGTTCGTCGCGGCTGGCGGTTGGCTCGCTGCGCTGTGGGGCGGCTCGGTGGAGCCGTTGGCGCTCCGGGGCCCATCGCAGCCCAGGCCAAGCAAGGCAGCTGCAAGGCAACTCACCCCCACCTGCCACGCGCGCCTCGATGCCGTCTCCGGCTCCGAGGGGCGCCGATTCAGCGCGCTTCCTGACCGGGGACGCGTCGCCATCACGGGATGCTGCGCCGAGTGATGCGACGCGGGCAAGCGCTTCTTCGTGCTGTCCGTTGCCCAACCTGCTCGAGCGCCGGCGGCGGCCTGCGCGGCGGATGGTCTGCGCCAGGCACGCAACATGGGGCGCGCTGTGTCTCGGTAGCCGCGCTGTGTCTCTCGAGCCATGTTGCGTTGCCCCATGGATACTATGACTAGTCCTTGAAATCACAGCCGTGGAGCAGCGCCGCGAGCTCCCCCTTCGCCTGGATGAACTCCTTGAAGGTGCCCCGGACGCGCACGAAGCTGTGCACTGGGGTCTGGGCCACCGTGTCCAGGTCGCCTTCGCCGAAGTAGCACAAGACGAGTCCTGCGGCGGGAGCCGTCGAGTCTCGCAGCACCAGGAGCGGCACGCGGCCCTTGCCGCTCTTCTCCCAGCTGCGGTCGACGACCACGCCGTCAAGCTGTAGATCGCGCTCACGATAGCGACTGAAGGCCGCGAGCTGATCCCGACGCGCTTCGTCGAGGAGCGCTCGGGGGGAAAGCTGCTGAGCGCGGTGACAGCTCACCACGAAGAGCACGGCGACTAGCGCGAGCAGGCAGCGCTGCAGCATGCCTCGTGGGTAGCCGAAGCGGGCGCAGGTCACAAGTGGGGTGCGCCGAGCGTGTCGGGCGAGTAGGAGAACCTCGGTGGACCCTGCGAGCTGGAGCACTTGGCAGCGCTGGCGCTATGCGCTGAAGCCAGGCAGTTGGCCGAAGCTGCTGGTGCCCTTCGCGCTGGGTCAGGCGCTGGGCGTCGTGGCTTCGTCGCGGGTCTCCTGGCCTGCGGCCCTCCTGGGCCTGGGTTTCACGCTGACCGATCTGGCGTTCATCGTGTTCTTGAACGACTGGGGAGATCAGGGCGTCGACCGGATCAAGCGCGAGATGTTTCCTCGCGGTTGTAGTCCGAAGACCATCCCCGATGGGATCCTCGGCTCGCGCGCGCTCCTGCTGGCGGGGCTGTTCAGCGGGGCCCTCGGCCTGCTGCTGGTGATCTTCGGGCAGTGGCACCTCGCCGGTCAAGGCGTGCCGCGGCCTGGACTCGGTTGGATGGGGCTCACCTGCCTCGGGGTGTTCGTTGCCTACAGCCTGCCGCCGCTGAGACTGAACTATCGGGGGGGCGGCGAGCTGCTCGAGATGCTGGGCGTCGGCTTCGCGCTGCCCTACTTCAACTTCTATCTGCAGGCCGGTATTCGGTGGTCGGTCTGGCTCTGGCCCATGCTCGGGTTCACCGTGCTCAGTCTGGGCAGCGCGCTCGCCAGCGGGCTCTCCGACGAGGAGAGCGATCGAGCCGGCGGCAAGCGCACGCTGGCGAGCGTTGCGGGAAACGAGACGACCCGTCGCGCAACCGAGTTCCTGGTGGTGCTCGGCGCGGTCGCATGGGTGCTCGGAGACGGCCTGTCCGTGGGGGCTTGGTTCATCGGGGGCGTCGGAGCCTTTATTGCCGTGTGGTATTGGATCCCGCTCAGGCGGGGTAGCGCTGCCGCGCGCACCAACGCGTTCAAGGCGCAAGGCCAGTACAAGAGGTACCTGCACCATGCCATCTGGCGCGGGGCGCTGGGCTTGGCGGCGGCGGCCCTGCTCTGGAGGTGGCTCGGTGCGCGCTGACCACGTCCTGACGGCGCTGCGGGCGGGTGATCCCCAGCTCGACTTGATGCTGGATGCGATCGCCGCCGGCTTGGTCACCCTCGGTCGCCCGAATCGCGACGCTCTGGACCTGGTCACGCGCTACTTCGCGCGCTGGTCCGAGGGGGACCTCGAGCTGGTGTTCCTGGAGGATCCTTGGGCCTGGGCGGGCAAGCTCCACTTCTGGCAGCTCGAGGATCCTCTGGGATATTCCGCGTGGCGACGTACCGAGCTCGAGCACCCGCCGCCCGAGCTCGAGGTGTTGAGGCTCAGGGTGCGGCATTTCTAGCCGGTCAGCTCATTTCCAGCGTAGGCGATCGAACTCGGGAACGTCGCGCGAGATGGCGTCGAGGACGCGGCGGGGGCTGAGGCTCGGCAGCTGCGCGTTGAGCCAGGCCAGCGCCGCCGCCGGATCACCGAAGACCTTCTCGGGGAAGTCAGGCTTGACGAACCAGTTGATGGCGGTGAGCACCCCCTGAGCCACCGTCGAGTTGGAGACCAGTGCGTGACCGGCGACATGGCTCTTGTCAGGGATGCTCTCGACCGCGTCGGCGATCAGCTTGCGGTGCATGGGCTTCGGCAAGGGGATGTCGTAGCAGACGTCCAACACGACGATGTCGTTCTCGCGGGTGAGCGCACCCATGCGTCGGATCCCTTCAGCGAAGTCTCGTGCGTCGACGTCGCTGAACCCACCGGTCACACACGTCCAGAAGCACGCTCCGACTCGTCCCGAATATAGCGCCACGCGATTGCCCCGCGGTCCAATCTACACGCTAGTCGGGCTGCCGATCCAGGTCGATGCGCTTGATGGCATCCAGCTGCTTGCTCAGGCTCTCGATCTGGGCTTCTTGTTGTTTGAGCTTCAGCTTGAGTCCCTCGATCTCCTTGACCATCGTCGCGCGCTCGGAGCTGGCGTCGGTGTTCGCCTCCCGGTAGGCGACGAGCCGTTCTCGTGTGCGCTTCAGCTGGCGTCTGTAGGCGCCCAGGACGTACTCCAGTCGGGCCACGCGTACGGAGTCGTCGCGCTCGGCTTGCTCGGCTCTCCGGGCGCGCTTGAGCCGAGTGAGCGCGATGCGCGCGCTCTGGGCACTCTCCGAGTCCGGGTACTGCTCGATCAACTGGCGCAGGATCAGCTCCGCGCGCGGGGCGGCCGACTGTCAAAGGCCCCAGTCGCAGCATCCGCGCCGCTCCGATCCGGGCGCTGAACGGGCTCGCTCAGCTGCACGTGGTAGGCGACGACAGCGCGTGCGTAGTCACCGCGCCGGTAGTAGTCGTCGCCGGCCCAGTGCGCTTGCTGGTTGCTCGCGGAGCACCCGCTCGAGAACCAGCCGAGCAGTACCAGAGCTACCCAGCCGCGCCGAAGGCTTCTCCAGGGCGCGTTCATGCGGCGCTTCCTGAGGGTAGCTCGGAGCGCGTGAGCAGGGGCCGAGGAGCGGACTGCTCGATTTGCTGACTCAGGCAAGGCAAGAGCACCGAGAACGAGGCGCCCGGCGTGGCGTTGCTCGCCCAGATCGCTCCCTGGTGCGCCGCGACGATTTCTCGACAAATGGCCAGACCGAGGCCCACGCCGCGCTTGCCCTGAGTTCCGTCGACGCGCACGTCGCCCTGGAAGAAGTCGTCGAACACCTGGGCGAGCGCTGCTTGTGGAATGCCCGGTCCGGTGTCTCGGACGCACAGCAGCGCGTAGCGTGGCGCGCGGTCGCTCGGAGTGAGCCAGCTCTGCGGTGCCTCGGGAGCGTCGTCCTGGGTCGCGAGCCTCAAGGAGACTCGAATCGACCCACCGCGAGGCGTGAACTTCAGGGCGTTGTCCAGCAGGTTGCTGGTGAGTTGCAGCAGCCGCGTGCCGTCACAGGGCAAGAGCAGGGGACCCGGACTCTCGAGCTCCAGCTCCACCTCGCGTTCGTTGGCCCGTGCGTCGAACTCACCGAGGGTGCGCCGGACGAGGGCGTCGAGGTCGTTGGTCTCGAGCTGGTAGCGGATCCCCGCCTCGAGGCGTGCCAGGTCGAGCAGGTCCGTGAGCATGTCCGACAGGCGGTCGGCTGCCTGGCCGTTGAGGCTGAGCAGGCGCTCTTGTTCGTTGGTCAATTCCCCGGGGATGCGATCCAAGATGAGACGGTTGGTCTCCTGGATCGACACCAGCGGTGTCTTCAGGTCGTGGGAGACCTGAGCGAGCAGCTTCGAGCGCTTGCGCGTCAGCTCCAAGAGGTCCGCGACCATGCGGTTGAAGGCGTGCGAGAGCTCGACCAGCTCGTCGCTGCCCTGAGGTTCCACCCGGCGATCGAAGCGACCCAGGCTCACCTCACGGGTGGCGGAACTCAGGTGCTTGATCGGCTTCTGGATCCCTCGCAGGGTGATCCAGAAGCCGAGCGCGGTGAGCGAGAGCGCCAGCGCCGCGACGCCCCAGGCGAGGCGCTCGGTGCGCTTTGCGGTGTCCAGCGCGCGCTGGGCGCGGTCCCGCACGCCGGAGTGGGCGGCGTCCAAGATGGCGTGCCCAGCGTCGTGTAGATCCTCCACGGAGGAGGAGAAGCGCCGCAGATCATCGCTCGACTCGCCGGGGGCCGGCAGCGCGGGGAGCTCGCTCCAGCGCAGCTCGAAGCGCCCGAGCGCCTCGCGTTCGCTCGGGAGCAGGGTCAACGCGCCGAGGGCGCCCAGGTCGCTCGCGATGGCCTCGTGGGTGCGCTCGAAGCGGTCGCGGTAGCGCAGGTCGCGCGTGACCGCGTATTTGCGAGCGTACTCCTCCAGGGGGTCCAGACGCTGAGTGAGCCGGAGCGCTCGCGCCGCGAGCTGGAAGCTGTCGCTGGCGCGCCTGCCGTCGGCGGCGAGGTGCTGGACCTGCCCCAGCAAGTAGAGCAAGAGCAAGAGCAATGGCAGTAGTGCGAGCACCGAACCCAGCGACATGCGGGTGGCGACCCTCACGGTTTCGGCTCCAGGACGTCGAACGTCTTCAGCTTGTTGCGGATGGTCTTGACGTCGACGCCGAGCCGGCGAGCGGCTTCCGCCTTGTTGTTCCCCGTCTGCTTGAGCGTCTCCAGGATCAGGATGCGCTCGGCCTCGGCGCTCGTGACTCGCCCCGGTAGAACGATTCCTCGGGGTAACACATGTTGCGCTTGATTCAGGGGGGCGAGGGTGGAGAGGTCGAGCGGACCTTGCTTGGTGAGCAACACGCCGCGTTCGATGAGGTTCTTCAGCTCGCGCACATTGCCGGGGAATTCGTACTCGACCAGGGCGAGCAGCGCGCGTTCGCTGATGCCAGACACCTGGGTCCCGTGACGCGCGTTGCAGCCCTGGATGAAATGCCGCACCAGCAAGGGGATGTCGCTCTGGCGTTCGCGCAGCGCCGGGACGTCCAGGCGTACGACGTTGATGCGGTAGTAGAGGTCGGCCCGGAGCAGGCCCGCGTCGACCGCTTGCTGCGGCTCGCGGTTCGTGGCTGCGATGATGCGCACGTCGCAGGCCGTCTCGTGGCGCCCTCCCAGGCGCCGCACGCTGCCCTGCTCGATCAGGCGCAGCAGCTTCGCCTGCAGGGGTAGTGGCATCTCCGTGATCTCGTCCAGGAAGAGGGTTCCGCCGTGAGCTTGCTCGAACAGCCCAGGCCGATCGTCGATCGCACCCGTGAAGGCGCCGCGGGTGTGTCCCATGAGCTCGCCCTCGGTGAGTCCGGAGGGGATCGCGGCAGAGTTCACTGCGACGAAGGCGCCCTTGCGGCCGCTCTCGTCGTGGAGCGTGCGCGCGACCAGCTCCTTGCCGGTGCCACTCTCCCCCACGATCAGCGTCGTCGCGTTGGTTTCGGCGACGCTGCGCATGACAGCGAACAGATCGACCAGCGCCGCCGAGGCGCCGAGCAGATGCCCGAAGCGCTCCGGTGCGGCGCCATCGACCGGCGTCAGGCGCTCCCCCGTTCGGGTGCGCTTGGCCTCGTCGAGTCGTGCGCGCAGCGCCGGGTAGTCGAGGGGTTTGGTGAGGAAGTCGACAGCGCCGCTCTTCATCGCATCGACGGCGCGGTCGATGGTTCCGTAGGCGGTGATGATCAGTACCTGTCGATCGCTGCCCTGGGGGCAGAGGCTCGGCAGCAGGTCGATGCCGGTCGTATCTGGAAGCACCAGGTCCGAGATCACGACGTGGGGCTGAAGAGTATTGAGCGTGACCAGGGCTTCGGCACCGCTACCTGCGACTTCCACTTCGTGGCCCCACGCGCTGATCCGTGCAGCGAGCACCTCGCGCATCGCCGCTTCGTCATCGACCACCAGGACTCGTAGCCGGGCTTCGCTCATCGTGATTCCTTGCGGATATGGACGGCCGGGGGCAACCGAACCGGCAGAGGGGGAGTGCTGACGCTAGCACCGTCGCCGCGCGGATAGCTGCCCGGGGAGCGAGGAAAATTTCCCCGCTCTCTACCCGGCGAATCGCGTGGGCCGGGCCTTCTTCCCCGACAGAGGGCACCGGGCCGAGCCGCCTACGCGCGTTTCTTCCGAGAAAATCGCGATCTCGGTGCTGGCACGTGGTTTGCGATGGCGCCGGCCATGATGCGTTCTGCCCTGCACCCGTTCGACACAGGCCCTGTCTCCTCCACGACCGTCACCCGGCGGACCAAGCACCAAGCGCTCGGTTGGTTCGCTTGGCCGCTGGTGCTTGGCCTCGTCTCCTTCCTGGTGCTGCACCCGCCAAGCGGAGCCGCCGGCTGGCGCTGGTGGCTGTCGTGCCTGGTCGGTAGCCTCGGGGGAGCGTTCTTGGTCTGGCGATTGCGTCTGGCCTTGCGTTATCGAGCGCTCGGTAGCGTGGCCGACGACGAGCTACCGTTCGTCACCGTGGTGGTACCGGCGTACAACGAGGGCAGCCAGGTGGGGCGTACGCTGGACTCGATCATGGCTTCCGACTTCCCGCGGTACAAGCTGCGGGTGATCGCGGTGAACGATGGAAGCGCCGACGACACCTGGGAGCATATCCGTGCGGCAGTGAATAGGCATCCTGGACGCATCGAGGGCGTCGATTGCAGGTGCAATCGGGGCAAGCGTCACGCGCTCTACGCTGGCATCGTGCGCGCCAGAGGGAGCGTGCTCGTCACCATCGACAGCGACTCCGAGATCGAAGTGCAGACGCTGCGAAACCTCGTGAGCCCGTTCGTGGTGGATCCGCACGTGGGAGCGGTCGCGGGCAACGTCCGGGTACTCTCGCGTCAGCATGGAGCGCTGCCGCGCATGCTCGACGTGAGCTTCACCTACGGCTTCGACTTCCTGCGTGCGAGCCAGAGCGAGGCGGGGGCGGTTCTGTGCACGCCCGGAGCGCTGAGCGCTTACCGCATGGATCTGGTGGAGGGGGTGCTAGCAGAGTGGGTCGATCAGTCCTTCCTGGGTCGACCGGCGAATATCGGCGAAGATCGCGCGATGACGAACCTGATCCTGAGCGGCGGTTGGCGCGTCGTCTTTCAGCGAAACGCCCGGGTCCACACCGAGGTCCCGTCGAGCTTCGTCCCGTTGTGCAAGATGTTGCTGCGCTGGGCACGGAGCAACGTGCGTGAGACGCTCCTGATGACGTCCTATGTCTTGCGCTGGGCGCGGCGTCGCGGTCCGGACGGGCTGACGCTCAACTATCTGCAGCAGGTGTCACGTCTGCTCCTCGCGGCGCTGCTCGCCGGTCCTGGACTCTGGATGCTGCTGACCGTTCCCCAGCTCGTCGTGCCACTCAGCCTCGCGGGAGCGCTGCTCTCAGCGACCTTGCCCGCCCTGGTGTACGCCTGGATGCGCCGCGACCCGAGGGGCGCCTTGTGGGCCTTCGCCTATGCCGGCTATTCGCTTCTCGGCCTGGGCTGGATCCAGCTTCTGGCGCTGGTGACTCCCCACCGTTCGGCTTGGCTGACCCGTCAGCTGCCGCAGAGCGCCGAGCCAGCGCAGGAACCTCGGGTGAGCATGCTCGAGATCTAGCCGCGGCCTGGCTCGAGGACTCTGGCGCACACTCCCGCGCGGTCGCTTCGGCCGTGCGCTGGTGTATGCTCGATCGCTCCAAGGGCGGCGGGGAGTCCCCCGTCCGGAGCCGATGCAGAGCATGAGCAAGGTCAGCGTGTGTTTCGTGTGCCTGGGCAACATCTGTCGTTCACCGACGGCGGAGGGCGTCTTTCGTCACCTCGTGGAAGAGGCAGGCCTGACGGGCGAGATCCACATCGACAGCGCAGGGACGGCGGCGTATCACGCCGGCGAGTCACCCGATCGCCGTTCGGCAGAGCACGCCGCCCGTCGCGGCATCCGCCTCGCTGGCCGAGCGCGCCAGTTCGTGGCGAGTGACTTCGAGCGCTTCGACTACGTGCTCGCGATGGACGCCGCCAACCATCGTGAACTCGAACGTCAGGCGAGGCGCGTTGCCGCGGAGAATCGGTTGTACCATTGTCGGGACTTCGACCCGGAGTGCCCCAAGGGCTCCAGTGTTCCCGACCCGTACTACGGTGGCGAAGCAGGCTTCGAGGAGGTGCTCGACCTGTGTGACGCCGCGTGCCGAGGTCTACTGGAGCACATCCGTCGGGAGCACCTGGCGTGAGCTTTGGCGGCGGCGAGCTATCGGCTGGGCTTCAGAGAGCGCTCTCGGCGGCTCTCGGGGCGAGCGTGGTGCAGTCGGGCTACTTGAGTGGAGGCGACATCAACATCGCCCTGCGGTGCAAGCTCGACGACGGCCGCGAGGTCTTCCTGAAGACGAACGCCAGCGCGCCGAAGGGCATGTTCAGCGCTGAGGCCCAGGGCCTCGAGTGGCTGCGACAGGCGGAGATGCTGCGTATCCCGGACGTCCTCGCGGTGTCTCAACCCGGCGATCCAGAGCAGTTCTTGGTCCTCGAATACCTGGAGCCTGGGCAGCGTCGCCGGGACTTCGACGAAGCGCTGGGGCGCGGGCTGGCCGAGCTGCACCGCTCGTTGCCCGATGACGCGCGCTTCGGGCTGGACCACGACAACTACATCGGGCGGTTACCACAGGGAAATAGGGTGAGCGGTGAGGCCGCCCGAGACTGGGCCGCCTTCTACGTCGAGCAGCGCCTCGAGCCACAGCTCAAGCTGGCTCAGAACAGCGGTCTCGCGTCCTCGAAGATGCGCCACGGCTTCTCGAAGCTCTTGCCGAAGGTCAGCGAGCTGGTCGGCGAACCAGAGCCAGCGGCGCGGCTTCACGGAGACCTCTGGGGAGGCAACCTGCACACCGCTCCGTCGGGAGAGCCGGTCCTGATCGATCCGGCGGCCTATGCCGGCAATCGTGAGATGGATCTAGCGATGATGCGGCTCTTCGGCGGCTTCTCCAGCGGCGTCTTCTCGGCCTACGACGAGGCGTTTCCGCTCTCGGTCGGCCACGGTGAACGGCTCGCGCTCTATCAGCTCTACCCGCTGATGGTTCACGTGAATCTGTTCGGCGGGGGCTACGTGGGGAGCGTCGAGCAGAACCTCAAGTCGCTGGTCTGAGTTCCGACCTCTGAGTTGCCTCGAGGAAGCGTGCGAAGCGCCCCATGACCCAGCGGTGTATCGGCGCCTGGGTGAGCCGGTACACGTACCAGGGCAGCGCGGGGACGAACTCGTGGATCGCGGCGAGGGTGAAGCGCCCGTCCTGCACTTGCCGGAACTCGAGCCAGCCGGTGTCTCTGGTGCTGGAGAGCACTCCGCCCACGATGTGCAACTTGTCGCGGTTCGGGCCCTCCCCAGCGAGCTGTCGTTGCAGGACCAACAGCGGCCAGGGCAGCCACGCGAAGCGAAACTCCAGGCGCTCTCGCGCCTCGTCGTAGTCGACCCTGAGCCCTGCGCGCAGCGCCGACGGCAGCCATCGCGCGTACTGCTGGGTGATCCACCGCGCGTCGTGGCCATCGACCACGGGCAGGCGCTGGATCGAACGCACGCTCCGCGACTCCTTCAGGCGCCGGCTGGGTCGTGCGGACAGCGGGCCTGGCGCGCGTTCGAGGGTCTCGCGGGCCATCGCGGCGTAGCTGTGGTAGCGAATCGACCTGGCGATCAACGGATCGGGCTCGGAGAACGGTAGATCGCAGCGCAGGCTGTCGATCAACGGTGAGACCAGCTCGTAAGCGGAGTTGCTGAACAGGCTCACCCACAGCTTGCTGAAGCCAGTGGAGTTCAACGGTACCCGTAGCATGCGCCGCCGCACGGCAAGAATGTCTGCGGTCTGACGCAACAGGCCCTCGTAGGTCAGGCGCTCCCCGTTGACGAGGTCCAGCGTGCGATCCCGGAACTGGAGCTCGCTCACCGCGCGCGACAACACGTCGACCACGTCTTCGATGAAGACCGCCTGAGTAGTGCTCTGAGTCCAGGCGGGCAGTACCATCAGCGGAAGTCGCGCGACCAACGAGTGGAGGATCTCGAAGGACGAACCTCCAGGGCCGACGATCATGCCTGCGCGCAGCACCGTGACCGCGATCCCGGTCGCCTTGAACACGTCCTCGACTTCGCGGCGGCTCGACAGGTGACTGCTCAGCGCTCCCTCGGGGACCAGACCTCCCAGGTAGATCACGTGGCGCACGCCGGTCGCCAGGGCCGCCTTCGCGAAGTTGTCCGCGAGCAACAGGTCGGTATCGCGGAAGGAGCCCTGAAACAGCCGCGACGACGGCATCATCGAGTGCACGAGGTAGATCGCGACCTCGCAGCCCTCGAGCGCCTGCACGGTGCTGCTGGCAGAGAACAGGTCCGTCTCGCGCCACTCCACGCCGGCTTGTGCCCGGCGCGCAGAGCGGGACAGAGCCACCACCGAGTGGTCCGACTTCAAGCGGTCGATCAAGTGGCGGCCGACGAAACCGCTGGCGCCCGCGATCGCGACGCGTCGACTCGACTCTGCGGTTCCCTTCATGACAGTTGAATGAGAAGCCTTCGAACGAACGTCAATCCGTCGCTGCGACGTCTGGCCGCAGCGGTGCGAGATGGCGCCTTCTCACCGCCCCGGGCGCGTGGATGATGAGCCTCGCCGCGCTCGTCGACTTCGCCCGCCTTGACTCCTGCGGCACGCTGCCTCAAACCTCGCCGGGGTCGTCGCGGCGCAAAGACCGCGCACTCGTCTCTCATGTCCAGCGCGCCACGGCTGCTCACCCTCAAACCCGGAACCGACGTCGTCAAGGCGCTGGCCGACGGAGCGCGTGGCGGCTTCGTCCTGGCGAGCGGTGAACTCCGGGGCGCTGAGGTGCGGGTGGTGGGTGACGGGGCTCCGATGCGCAGCGTTCCCGGACGTGCGACGTTGGTGTCGCTGAGCGGGCCCGCTGAGGGGCCGCTGACAGCCTGTCTGGTTCGGGCCAAGGAGAACTCCAGCGAGGTCGTCGCGGGGATCTTGCTGCGTGGAAAGGTCCAGGAGGTCCACGCGCTGGTCCACGCCGTGGGTGAAGTGGACGCCGAGACGGCGGACGAAGCCAGGCCAGCAGTGCCGCGAGGAGAAAGCTGGGCGGCCCAGGCGCAGGCAGCGATCGTTGAAGCCAGCGAGGAGGAGGAGGACGTCGGTTTCCCCGAGCCGGGAGATCGAATCCAGCATTTCGCCTTCGGCTTGTGCGACGTGCTGGGGGTGGACGGCGAGCGTCTGCGCATTCGCGACGTGAAGGGTGGGGGTCGCGTGCGCGAGATCTCCACCACCATCCTCACCATCGAGGCGCCCAAGCTGCGCGACGGCTTCAGGGTGTTCCGCCTCAGCCGCGGAGGCTGAGCCATGGACCAACCCTCGGAGATTCTGCGCGCTGCGGACGAGGTGCTGGCGGCGAGCGGCGTGCTTCGGCGTTCGCTCTGCCCCGAGCGTCAGCTCGCCACTTCCTTGCTGGATTTGGGGGCGAGGTTGCGCTCGGAGATTCCTCGCGGATGCGAAGGAGCGTTCGCGAGGGGCCTCGCGAGCATCGCCAGGGCTGAGCTGCGGAACTTCCCTGAGAACATCTTCTGGGACTTCGACTACACCGCCTCGAGTCTGGTCGAGGAAGCCTCTGCCGCCGTCGAACCCGCGCGCCACTTGACCCACGCCTGCGCGCTGATCGTGGAGCTCCAGGATCTCTTTGGCAGCGCGACGGAGATCCGCTTTCGTTACGGCCACGACTTCATCTACGGCTACGACTGGGCGAAGTGGGTGCGCAAGGATCCAGCTGCCCGTCGTGGGGTTGGTCCGTTCGACCTGGAGTTCTTGCGCTTCCTGCACCATCGAGGTCACGAGCTACTCGAGCTGATCGCCGAGGACGACACGAAGTACCCCACGCTGCGCACGTCGGAGCCGCGGAACCCCTTCGAGTTCTCCCGCGAGCCGAGCGCCGAAGCCGCGCTTCACGAGAGCTTGGCCAGGGATCATCTGCTGCCCGTCGAGAGCTGGCGCCTCGATGCCACACCGGTCTGGGACAGGCCATTTCAGCGGCTGAGGCGCGAGCGCGCCGAAGCGCTGGGGCTTGCCAGGTCGGGCCGAGGGCGCTGACGCGAGCTCACCCCCCGACCCACAGCAGCGCTGACCAACCAGCGAACAGCAGGCTGATGGCGGTGCCGTTCAGCAGAACGAACCGTCGGCAACCCGCGCGGTCGTCGGCGTCCGCGCTGTCGATGTGCCGCAGGTTGCCAAGCAGCAGCGCCACCACGAGCGCGATCAGCGTGGCGGTCCTGGTGTAACCGGCGTCGGGCACGATGATCGGCGTGGCGAGCGCGGCGCACCCGATCAGAATCAGGCTGTTGCGTCGCGCGACCCGCGGCGTCGCTCGCACCACATACGTGAATTTCCCGGTGGCAGCGTCTGCGGGGTGATCCGGTAGCGCCGTGGTGACGTTGCCCGCGTAGCCGATCAGGAAGGCCGGCATCAGGCTCGTCCAGCTGAGGTTCTGGAGGCCTCCGGTCTGGGCGCTGAAGCCGACCAGCGGCAGCACGACGCCGAGCCCCAGGGCCTGCAGCAACTCCCCTCCCCCCCGATAGGAGAGGCGAACGGGACGAAAGCTGTATGCCCAGAGCAACCCGAGGGCGCTCAGGGTCAGTGGAAACCACACGGAAACGTGCTTGAGGAGAGCGACGCTGGCGCCGTAGATCAAGAGCACCGCGGCCATCAGGAGCGCCGCCCGACCCAGGCTGCGTCGCGACAACTTGCCCTGAGGAATGACTCGGGAGCCGCCGGAGAACAGGTTGTACGACGTGTTCAGCCGATCGGCGTCGGCATCGGCGTAGTCGTTCGCGAACACGATGAAGAGCTGATCGATGACCCCGAAGCCCAGGGCCAGACCCAGCGCTGCCAGATCGAAGCGCCGCTGATCGCCGTAGGCCAGCGCGCTGCCGAAAGCGATGGGCAAGGCGATATTGGCAGCGGCGAGCGGGCGCGCTGCCTGGATCCAGGCGAAGATACTGGGCGCGGTGGGCGCTTGGCTGTCGGCAGACATCGAGGACTCGTGCGGCACTCTGCCATAGCTTCTGCCTCCCGCCGTAGGGCGAGGACCAAACCTCGGACTTCCGGCTCGGGTTCTGCTGCCTGGGGCATCGGACTTGGCGGCGGGCGGTTGTCGCGTTACCTCATGCCGTCGTGATCACGCCGCTATCACCCGCTCGGGATCCTTTTGCTCATCGCTTGCAGCTCTTCACCGGGAAGGGTGGAGTCGGCAAGTCCACGCTGGTCGCGGCGCTGGCCATCGAGGCGGCTCGCCGTGGTATGCGGCCGCTGGTGGTCGAGCTCGGGCACCGAGCGAGCATGGAAGCCGTGTTCGGGCAGGGCCCAATCGGCTACGAGCCGCATGACCTCGGCCGCGGCGTGAGCGCCATGAACCTGGGTGTAGAGGGTGCCCTCGCGGACTACGTCGCCGACAACCTGCGCCTCGGGGGCTTCGCGAAGCTGGTGCTGGACAACAAGGCGCTGAAGCGCTTCCTCTACGCCGCACCAGGCGTCGCCGAGGTCGTGACGCTGAGCAAGCTGAAAAGCCTCGTGGAAATGCGAAAGGCGGACGGGAAGCCCTGCTGGCACCCGATCTACGTCGACCTCGACGCCACGGGGCACGCGCTGATGCTGCTCGAGTTGCCCCGAGTGCTGGACGGCCTGGTCGGCGCTGGGCCGCTGCGCCGACTGCTGGCTAGCGTGAGCGACTTGCTGGCGGACAGTGACCGAGTGGTGCTCAACCTGGTCACGTTGCCGACGGAGCTACCAGTGCAGGAGACCCTGGAGCTCTATGAGAATCTCGACCGTGAGCACCGGATTCAGCTCGGCCGGCTATACGTGAACCAGGTGCCGAGCGAACCCCTGACGTACCAGGCACTCAGCGTGGTCGACGACCTCTCGGAGGCCGCGCTCCGCGCAGGTGATGTCGAACTCGGTGACGATATCGCTCTGGGGCGGGCAGCCCTCAGGAGATTTGGCCGAGTGCGCGATCAGCTGAAACGGCTCGCGGCTCGCGTGCGTATCCCCCTCGTGGAGCTGCCACGACTCACCACCGGCGAAGTGAGCCTGCAGGAGCTCGAGCGCCTCGGCCGCATGGCCGCCGGGGAGGCAGCGTGATGAGCGACGAGCCGGAGCTGGGGGGTGAGGCGACTACCGCGAGCCGGCGGGCGAACTCCGAGCAGGATCATATCCAGGCAGAAAAGTTTCTGAGCGAGCACGAGCTCATCGTTTGCGTCGGCCCCGGTGGTGTCGGCAAGACGAGTGTCGCCGCCACCCTGGCCTTGGAAGCGGCGCGTCGCGGCCGCCGGGCGCTGGTGCTCACGATCGACCCAGCGCGCCGGCTCGCGACGGCGCTGGGACTGGATGGACTGGACGACAGCGTACGGCCGGTGCCGACCGACGAGCTCCTGCGTTACGGCGCGCGCATCGAAGGTCGACTGGACGCGGCGATGCTCGAGACGCGAGCCTCCTACGACTCGTTGATCGAGCGCCTCAACGGTGCCGGTGAGTCGACCCGGCGCATCCTCGAGAACCGCGTCTACCAGGCCTTCTCGCGCACTCTGGCCCGCAGTCACGCCTACGTGGCGATGGAGCGCTTGTACGACGTGGTGAAGAGCGGTGAGTACGACCTGGTGGTGCTGGATACGCCACCGACGCGCAGTGCTCTCGACATCCTCGACGCGCCAGGGAGGCTCGCGCGTTTCCTCGACGACGAAGCGGTGCGCTGGTTCCTCAAGCCGCGCTTCGCTGGGGGAGCTCTGTCGCGCTTGTTGCCGACGGGCGGCGCTGCTGCGACGCGGATCCTAGGGATGCTGGCGAGCCGGCAGCTGGTCGAGGAGCTGGTCGGTTTCTTCTCGGTCCTGTGGCACCTCAAGGAGGGCTTTCAAGAGCGCGCCGAGGAGGTGCAGCGCATGCTGCGCGCGGACTCCACGGCGTTCTGCCTCGTTTGCTCGCCGTCTCGCACCAGCTTGTGGGACGCTGCGTACTTGCGTGATGGCTTGCTCGAACGAGGCGTGCCGCTCGGGGCAGTGATCTTCAACCGCGCCTACGTGCCGCGCGCCAGCGACCCGTCTCGCAAGGTCGGCTGGGCGACGCCACGGGATCCGGCACAGCGTCTAGGATCGATCGGCCTCGAGGGGCGTCGTGTGAGCGAGGCGATGCTGGTGCTGTTGCATGAGCTCGCGAAGCTGCGCCAGGACACTGCCGCGTGGAATCACGTGGCTCAGGCAGCGACGGATCGCTTCACCGAGCGGCTGCCGAAGGACTGCCTGAACGTGCGTCTCCCCGAGCTGAGCGAGGACCCCCGTGATCTGATCGACTTGCTCCAGCTCTCCCGTGCGCTCTTCGACTGGGAGACCCGCGCTTGAGCGGAAGGCTGGGCACCGCGTTGTGGTTCGGCTCGGTTGCTCTGCTTGGGGCGCTCTGGAGTCCCGGCGCCAGCGCCCAGGACAGCCAGGTCACGGGGCCCCTGGCAGAGAGCTCCGAGTCGGAAGAGGCGGATCCTCTGGCCACTGCGCTCGCCGTGTTCCCTGGAGCGCTGGTGCATGGCACTGGCCATTTCGTCGCCGGCAGGAGCCAGACCGGGCGCCGTTTGCTGCTGGCGGAGGGCATCGGACTGGGCATGGTGTTGCTCGGCGGAGGAACGCTCGCGCTGACCGGCGCCGCCCGGGACTGGGTCGGACCCGCCGCGGCGGTGACCATCGCCGGAGCCGGCGTGTTCGGGATGTCCTTCATGGCCGACGTCTGGGGCGTGGCCATGCCCGGCAGCTGGCGTGGCAGCAGCGGCGGCAAGGCGTATTCCACCAGTCGCATCGGTGTCGCTCACGTCGCCGATCCTCAGTTCGACTATGGGTGGTTCTTGACCACGGGCTTCGAGCGCTGGGTGGGGCCGGTCCGCGTCGCACCCAGCGCTTGGTTCGGTCTCGACTCCAGCAACGAGCGGCTGAGTCTGTCGGTGAAGCCGCGATTCCTCGGGGCAACGCCTGGGAGGCATGCTCCCGACGGCAGCTACCTCGACCTGGATCTCGGGTTGACCCGTCACGACTATCCATCCGAAGGATTCGTCAACACCACCTTCGAGACCTCGGTGCTTGGCCGGCTGGACCTGCGACACTTCTCGCAGGATCTCCACGGTAGCTTCGTGGAGGCCGGCTCCGGGTGGGGACTGACTCGCACGGGGTACGACATCCGTGGCTTGGATGGCGAGCACATCGAGGCCGACTACACCGAGCTCTTGTTGTTTCAGCTGGGCTTCGGCGCGTATTTCCGTGGCGAGCGAGGGGAGTGGCGGGCCTACTACGATCACCGTCACGACGACTACGCCGCCGGCTTGCTGCTTCACGGCCTCGGCAGCGGTGTGGCTGGCCACTTCGGGCTGGACGTGGACTACTTCTTCAAGAGCCGGATGCTCGAGGATCGACTCGGTCTCGGCTTCGACGCCCAGGTCGGCTCGGCCTACGTGCTCGGGCTCTCATTGCTCTACCGGGAGGAAATGTGATGGGCTGGCGTGGTGTGGTGGTCACACTGGGATTCTGTGGACTGCTGGTACAAGCTGCGTGCAGTACGCGCCCCGCCGAGGAGCGCGCCGAGCGCGATCTCGAGGTCGGGCACGCAGCGGCGCGAGGGCTTCGCGTCGACGTGGACGACGGCCTCGCGGTGGTTTCGGGTATCGGCCAGGACGAGGACGGCAACTGGCAGCTGAAGCTGTGGAGCAGCGCGCCGACGCAGCGATTCACGCTCAGACGCACCGACGCCGCCTCGACCAGTTGGCGCATGACGCTCTCGAACGTGATGCGCGAGTCGGAGCTCCGGGTAGTCGAGGGCGAAGCCGAGATCACGCGGTCGGATGGCAGCCATCCGACCCAGCAGGTGTATCAGCTCGAGCTACGGACTCCCGAGGTGCGCTTCGAGCTGATGGCTCCCGAGGCGCGACAGCGGGGACCCTTCAGCTTCGCGCTGCTCAGCGATGTGCAGGAGGCCATCGATCGCGTGCAGGACATCTTTGGACGCATCAACCAGGAACCCGTGGCTTTCATGCTCGGAGCGGGTGATCTGACTCAGCGAGGTACCGACGAGCAGCTCAGCCGCTACAAGCGTGAGCTCGAGCGGCTCGAGGTTCCTTACTACACGACGCTGGGCAACCACGAGCTCGGGCAGTCACCGACGCTCTGGCATGACTACTTCGGTCGAGCGAGCTTCCACTTCGACTTCCGTGGGGCAGCGTTCAGTCTGGTCGACAGCGGAAGCGCGACCGTCGACCCTCTGATCTACGATCGGCTGGATGGCTGGCTCGGGGAGCACGGTTCCGACGTCCACATCGTGGCGATGCACATCCCGCCGCTCGACCCGATCGGAGTGCGGAATGGAGCGTTCAGCAGCCGCAACGAGGCAGCCAAGCTCCTCGGTCGGCTGGCGCGGGGTCACGTCGACCTCACGCTCTACGGTCACATCCACTCCTATTATGACTTCGAGAACGGCGGGATCCCGGCGTACATCTCGGGTGGCGGCGGAGCGATCCCCGAGCGCTTCGACGACATCGGTCGCCACTTCCTGGTGATCGACGTCGATCCCGACAGTGGGATCCGCGACGTGCGCACGGTGCGCGTCGACTAGCCGTTAGAGCGCTGACGAGCAGCCCGGCGCCGCCGCCAGCCCGCCGCGAGTGCCAACCCCAGCGCCAGGTAGAGCGAGCTCCTCGAACCAGCGCCGCGCGGAACCGAGCAGGCACAGCCTGAGTCGTCGTCGCCCGCGCTGCTGGTGCCGGCAGAGCCCCCGGTCGCTCCGCTCGCGTTCGAGCCGCCGCTGCTGGGCGAGGCGCCGGAGCCACCGCCATTGGCGCTCCCGTTGCCGCTTCCACCCGAGCCCCCGTTGCTCCCGCCGCTGCCAGCGGCGCCGCCCTGCTTGAAGCCAGGTCCGACAGGCCAACCGGGGTTGCCGCTGGCGTCGTAGGCGTAGGCGCCGACGTCGACGCTGGATGCCGCTCGAGCCGTGCCGTTGAAGTCGTCGGGCAGGGTGTGCGCGGAGTCCCCTGCACCGATCAGCCTCGAGCCAGCAGCCGGGAAGACATCGTCGTTCGCCGCGTCCACGAAGTCCGTGGCTCGCGCTCCGCTGCCGTCGAAGCCACTGCTTCCGGTGAAGTTGCCCGTCCCGACGTTGCCGCTGATGCTCGCCTGGGAGGTGTCGCCGCTCAGGCGGATGGCGTAGCCCCCGCTGGAGTAGAGCGCGTTGTTCGCGATCAGCACCGGCGCTGCGATGTCGTTGGTACGGATGGCGTCGTTGGCGACCAGGATGGTGTTGTGGAGGATGGTCAGGTTGCCCGGGGTCGCGCCCTGGTGCACCTGATCGTGGATGCCGTTCGACGCGGCTCCAAGGATCAAGTTGTTGACGATCACCGCGTCGGACGCGGCCTGGATGCCGTGGTCGCCGCAGTTCCACATGGCGTTGCCCTCGATCGTGTTCACGGCTTTCCCCTGGGTGCCGTAGACGATGATGCAGGGGTAGCCCGTGTCGTGGATCACGTTGTCCTTGATCAGGTTTCCGTAGCTGCCCTGCTTGACCTCTATCCCGTCACCCTGGGACACACCTTCCTTGGTGTCATGGATGTAGTTGCCCTCGATCACGCTGTCGAACATCACGCACTTGGCGTCGTTGCAGCCGAGATAGAAGCCCTCGCCCGTGCCGCCGGTGTGATGCACGTGGTTGTGGAGGAAGCGCAGGCCCTCGTAGCTGGAGCCCTCGAAGTTGGCGCTGATCGCCACCTCCGGCGTGTCGTGGACGTGGCAGTCCTCGATGGTGATGAAGTCCGAGTCCTGGATGCGGATCCCGTGCCCACCTCCGGTCACCTCCAGTCCGCGCAGCGTGAGGTAGCTCGAACTCTCGATATTGATCACGTTCTGGCTGGGATCGTGGGTGAGGACCGGGGTCTCACCGTCCTTTGCCCGGATCACGATCGGCATCGCGGCCGTGCCGTTGAGAGTAATTGCTAGGCGGAAATCAAGGTCGTAGGTTCCTGCTCGCAGCACGAGCTCATCGCCAGGGGTGAGGCCGTTCAGGGCGGCGCGAAGGTCGTCGCTGGGCCCGATCTCCGAGCTGGCCGCGCGAGCTTGGCCTGGCACGGCAAGCATCAGCGGTCCCAAGCAGAGCAGGCCGAGGCCGAGCGCCGTGGAGTGGAGCCGCCTGCGACCCGGAAAGCGCTGAAGCCTGGGCGAACTCGAACCTGGGTCCTGGACTTCGCGCTCGATGGGAGTTTCCCGCATGGGATGACTATACCGGGCGCGCGGCCCGCTGACTTCCCCCGGACGCGAGCGTGCACGGCGAAATCCCCTGACGCGAGACGAGCCCGGGGTCGCGGTCCACGAACCCAGCTGGTGGCTAACTCCCGAGGGGGGGCGGGTGCGTCTCCAGGTGCTCCGCGACCGCCGCTCGGCAGAGGTCCGCGCGCCAGCCCTCCAGCTCGGCGAGCGCCTCTCCCGTACCTCCAGCGAGCAACGCGGCGCGCAGCCGCCTGAGTACCCGCGTCGGCATCGCGAGCTCTGGCGCGACCTGTAGCATGGCACAGACCTCGGCGCGGAGCGTGGCGAAGTACGCGTCGAGGCGGATCTCCTCGAAGGTGGCGTAGGGCGGGGGATCGATGGGGACGAAGTCGCCCGCCCGGGCGCCGTTGACCGCCTTGACCACCAGCGCCGCGATCTGATCGCCGTACCGTCGCCCCCAGCCCATGGGGACGCCCTTGATACGAGCGACGTCTTGCCCTTCCTCGGGGAGGCGACCGGCGATCGCGAGGAGCGTCTTTGGCGCGGGTGCCTGAGCCCGCTTGTGGGCGGGCAAGCCGTTGTACCAGTCCATCAGCGCACGCAGCGCTGCCTGGTTCGGCGGCTCCAGCTGCCACGCGTTGCGGAACGAGTCGAGGTTCAGCTCCGGCGGCGGATCGTCGCTCGGGACCAGCGCGTCACGTCCTGCGTCGAACACACACTGTTCGCGCTGCTTCGAGCGCAGACGTGCGCCGAGCTCAGCGCGCAGCTCTGGGAGGTGCGCGATGTCTCCAGCCGCGTACTCCAGCTGGCTCTGGGGCAACGGGCGGCGCTTCCAGTCATCTGCCTGGTGTGCCTTGCCAGCGCGCAGCCCGAGCACCCGGAACTGTAAGTAAGCTAGGCTGACCGATGGCTCTGGCCCGAGCAGGCCCCATGCGATCTGGGTATCGAAGATCGGAGGCGTCCGCTTCAGCTTGAAGCGCTCGAGCAACAACAGCACGTCCTGCTGCCCTGCGTGCAGCACCCACTCGGTGGCCTCGGCCTCGAGCACGGGTGCCAGCGCCGACAGATTTCCCAGGCGCAGCGTGTCCACCAGATAGATGGTCTCGCCGCGGGAGATCTGCAGCAGACACAGCGTGCGATGCTCGCGCGTCGACTCGAACTCCGTGTCGATGAAGAGCTGCTCGGCGCCCGCGAGCTCCTTGGCGGTTCGCTCGAGGGCAGGGGGGGAGTCGACGAGGCGCATCCAAACGGTCCTAACAGAAACTGGCGGCTCCGACACTCAAGGTTCGCGGCAAGCGGTCGATCCAACCTCCATGGACCGCTCTCTACGACGCCGGCGTGCTGCAGCCCGAGGAGGCTCCGTATCTTCCCTGACTTCGCGTGCGCTGGGCTGGGCGATCGGAGTCGGTGGTGCGTTCTCGCTGAGTTCTGGCTTGCTGATCGGCTGTGGGGACGTGCGCGAAGACCAAGCGCAGAGCCCGGAGGTCAGCAAGGACGCCTGGCGGGCGGGTCTCGACCGCTCCGATCTCGGGCTGGAAGCCAAGCGGCTGGCGGGCGGTGGCCAGATGGTCGACCTGCGAGGACGCTATCGTCACGCCCAGGTGGTCAGCGTCGAGAACGGCTCCCGGAGCCTGGTGTGCGCCAATCGGGCGGCAGCTCTGGACGCGGTTCTAGACCACGCGGAAACGGACGAGGCGAAGTGACCCGCGCACCGATCGTCGCCGGTGTACTGGCGACCTGGTGTTGCTGCGCCTCGAGCGCCCTGGCTGCGGACTTCGAGATCCGGGTTCAGGACGCCGCGGGTACGGGCTTCGAGGACCCGACTCCGGTGACACCGGTGGGAGGCAACCACGGCACCACGCTCGGTGAGCAGCGGCGCATCGCGTTCGAGTACGCTGCGGAGATCTGGGGCGAGCTGCTGGAGAGCGTGGTGACGATTCGTGTGGATGCACGGTTCAGCGCGCTCACGTGTTCGTCGAACAGCGCGGTGCTCGGTTCCGCTGGGACGAACTTCGTCTTCCAGGGCTTTCCTGGCGCACCTGCTCCGGCGACTTGGTACCACTCCGCGCTCGCAGACAGTCTCGCTGGGGTCGATCTGGCTCCGGGGCTCGCCGACATCAGCGCTCAGTTCAACGCAGATCTCGACGACCCCGATTGTCTTGGCGGTGTCGGTTGGTACTACGGCCTCGACGGTAACGCAGGCAAGGACATCGACCTGGTGCAGGTGCTGCTCCATGAGCTTGGGCACGGCCTTGGCTTCTCGAACTTCGTCAACGAGGAGACCGGCAAGCTGCTGTTGGACGAGCCCGACGTCTACTCCAGCTTCACCCTGGACACGCAGCAAGGGCGGAGCTGGGCCGAGCTGAGCGACGCCGAGCGGGTCGTTTCCGCAAAGAATTCGCGTCGTGTGGTGTGGTCGGGGGTGAGAGTGAGCGAGGCGGCGCCGCGTGTGCTGTCTTCCGGTGTGCCTCTCTTGCGCACCACGTCAGCCAGCGAACAGGCGTGGTATCCGGTTGCTGTCGCGAGCTTCGGCAAGCCGCTGACGAGCAAGCCGATCGGGGGCACCGTCCGCGCACCCGCGGGTATCGACCTGGGGTGCAATACGGCATTGCCGCCGGGGCAGGCGGGCGTCGTGCTGTATCTCGACCTCGGCAGCTGTGGAGGCGAGACCCAGGCCCAGGCAGCGGAAGCGGCGGGCGCGGCGGCCCTGGTGCTCGGCATGACCAGCGCGGGGAGTCCCGTCAAGCCGTTGAGTGGCTTCCAGAACGTCGGCATCCCCGTCGTCTCCCTGAGCCTGGTGGATGCCTCCAAGTTCAAGCTGGCGGCCGCTGGCGGTCTCCTGGCGGATATCCGTGAGGATCAGAACGTGCTGATCGGAGCCGACCCGGATGGGCGGCTGCAGCTGAATGCGCCGGATCCGGTGAAGCTGGGTTCTTCCATCTCCCACTGGGATCCCACGGCTACTCCGAACCTCCTGATGGAGCCCTACGCGAACAGAGGACTCGCCCATGCGGTCGACCTCTCGCTGCCGCTTCTGGAGGACATCGGGTGGAATCCCGGGCCGCTGGGTGGTGCGGGCGGCAGCGGTGGTGCTGGTGGCGTCGGTGGTGGTGCTGGGGGTGCGCCTGCAGCTGGCGCTGGTGGCGTCGGTGCTGGGGGCGTCGCTGCTGGCGGTGCTGGGGGTGTGGGTGGAGGCGCTGGTTCGAGCAACCCGCGGGGCGGTCGCGGAGGCGCGGCCGGCGCGGGGGCTGCAGGGACGCCCGGCGTCGGTGGCGGGGCGTTCGGTGGCGCTGGGCCCGGTGGTGGGTCCGGGGCCGGCGGCTCGAGCGCCGGCGCAGGCACTTTACCCGGTGGAAATGTAGGTGGCGGCCCGGGCAGCGGAGGTTGGGGGAGCCTACCAGCTCCGCCGGACGCTGGACCCGCAAGCGGCGGGAGCGAAGGAGGCCCTGACGCAGGCGCGGGTGACGCGGCGCTCTCAGGCGGGGCCGCTGGCGCGCCGGATTCGGGCGGTGGGTATCCCGACGCTGGCGTGAGGGTGGTGATACTCGCGCCGCCGCTCGACTGCGGATGTCGCGCGGCCGGCGGCGGCACCAATCAGTCGGCGGGTTGGTCGCTCTCACTCCTCGGCCTCGCGGGGCTCTTGCGACGGCGCCGCGCGCTGCGGGGAGCCCCCGCAGCCTCACGGCGTGCTGCTGCGTAGGTTCGGCGCGGCTCACCCCCAAACCCGGTTCCAGGGGGCGGTGCGTCAGCAGTTACGCGCGGATACATCGCAAATTCTGACCGAAGACCCACGGTTTGTGCGTCGCGTCGTGGCGCGATGGCGGGTCAGTCGTTCGAACCCCTGATGTCTGGGCCTGCAGGCTTGACTCCAGGGCCGGCTTGGGTGAGCGAAGGGCCCGTGGCTGCGAGCTATTTCGATGTCGATGGCACCTTGGTGAGTACGAACCTGGTGCATCCGACCCTGTTCTACTTGTTGAACCAGGGCACGCCGGTGCAGACGGCGATGCGCGTGGGGCGAACGCTGCTCGGCGCGCCGCGCATGGCCCTGGCCGAGATGGTCGACCGCCGCACCTTCAACGAGCTGTTGTTCAGTTCGTTCCAGGGTATGAGCGAGGATCGCCTGATGATCCTGGCGGACGAGGCGTTCGACACGGTCCTCAAGCGTGCGCTGTACCCGGGCGCCAAGGACCTCGTGAAGCGCAGCCTGGACGTGGGGCGCGACGTGGTCCTGATCAGTGGGGCGTTGGATTTCCTCCTGGAAAGACTCCGGGATCACCTGGGCGCCACGGACGTGATCGCCAACCGTCTGGAGATCAAGGACGGCGTCGCGACCGGGAAGCTGCTCAAGCCCGTTGTGGCCGGCCCCGAGAAGGCGCGCCTGATCCGCGAGCACGCGCGGGCGAAGGGACATGACCTGGACGAGTGCTACGCCTACAGCGATAGCTACTCCGACGTGCCCATGCTGAGCGTCGTGGGGCATCCCGCGGCGGTCAACCCCGACGCGCGTCTGCGCTTGCTTGCCAAAGCCTACAGCTGGCCCAGCTTCGAGCTGGCCCGCTCCTAACGTCGAGAAGAACTATGAACCATCCCTGTGTGGTGACCCTGGAGCGCGATAGCGCCCCGCGTGTGTTGTTTGCTGGCGATTCGCTGGTCGAGGTGGACCTGCCCGCGGGGACGCGGGTGATCTACCCGAAGCCGCCGATGGAGGGGCTGAAGGACGTCGACGCGGCGATCCGTTACGCCATCAACCATCCCGAGAACAGCGAGCCGCTCTACGCGAAGCTGCGCCCTGGCATGAAGGTCACGATCGCCATCGATGAT
>JAWKRF010000012.1:0-297409 GCA_041389745.1 Polyangiaceae bacterium | reverse complement strand
CGCGCCCCGCGCCCCGCGCCTCGACCGCGGCCGCGGTATGGGTCGCTTCGGCGGCTCCTGCCGCCAAGCAAGGCTGCCCCTGGCAAGCGTTCAGCACGTCCCCGATCATGGTGTGCACGGTGGCGACGGAGTCCGCGCGATTGGTTCCGATCACACCGGTGGCCCCGCGCTTGATCCAACCCGAGACGTAGACTCCACAGAGTGGCTCCCCATCCTGCATGACACGGCCTTCGTGATTCGGGATCACGTTGCTGCGCTCGTCGAAAGGTAGCCCCTCGAGGGGCGTGCCCACGTAGCCGATGGAACGCAGCACGAGGTTGGTCTCCAGGGTTTCGAGCTCGCCCGTGCCCCGGGCCTTGAAATCGTCTCCGGCGGGAACCAGCGTGTTCTTCTCCACCACGCAGCGCTCGACCTTGCCGTCACCTTCGAGCTGCTTGGGAGAGCGCAAGAAGGCGAAGCGCATGCTGCCAGCACGCCCAGGCTGCCCTAGCTCGCCCCGCGCGATGGCTGCCATCAGGTCCAGCCGCTTGAGCGTGGTCGAGTCATATCGATCCGGCGCGGCGTCCACGCGCCGTCTGGCGTCTGCGAGCTGCTGCGGGTCGATCACCACGGAGATCTGCGGATCCTCTGCGATCTGCTTGAGCTCCTTCACCGCCATCTTGAGCTGCTCTGGCCCACGGCGCCCGAGCACGACTACCTCGCGGATACGACTCTGGCGCAGGACCTCGAGGGAGGCGCGAGTGATGTCGGTCTTCGCTAGCTCGTCCCGACTGCGGAGCAGAAGTCGCACGACGTCCGTGGTCACGTCCCCGACGCCCACGACCACCGCGCGCTGGCCAGACAGATCGAGCTTCAGCCCCTGAAAGTCCGGGTGCCCGTTGTACCACCCCACGAACTCCGTCGCCGGCAGGCTGCCCGCGAGTTCTTCCCCAGGGATCCGCATCTTGCGGTCACCGGCGGCGCCCGTGGTGATCACCACCTGGTGATAGCAGGCTCTGAGCTCGTCGAAGCCGATATCCCGGCCGAGCTCAACGTTGCCGAGGAAGCGAAAACCCTCCAGCTCCGCGGTGCGCTCGTAGGCCACCGCCGCGGTCTTGATCTTCTGGTGATCCGGGGCCACGCCGAAGCGCACCAGGCCGAACGGAAACGGCAGGCGCTCGAACAGATCGACCTCGATCTTGAGTTCCTTGTGCTTGAGCAATGCCTCGGCGGCGTAGAACCCCGCCGGCCCCGCGCCGACCACCGCGACCCGCAAGGGCCGCTCTTCCGAGCCCAACTGATGTTCGCTCATTCCGCCCTCCGGCAGGAGCAGCGCACGTCGCTCCAGCAACCTCGGGTGTTCACGCTACCACGCCTGGTGCCGCAAGGGCCCTGGAGAAACCCCTCACCCCCAAACCCGGAAGCCGGTTCGAGAGCAGTTGCTGCTGCGCTTTGCCCGCCAGGCGCTATATTCCCCGCCATGCGTGAGCAAGCCTTGGCGCACAGCGTCGCCCGCTACAAAGCCGTCTGGTCCGCTGGTCTCGTCGCCCTCGCCGCCGTCGCCTGCAACACTCCACCTGCCGAACAGAAGCCCGAGCCCGCAGCGGCCAACACCGCGCCGGCTCCGGCGGCGGGCTACAAGCTGTACGGCTCCGCGCTGGACCCCAAGCTCGAGCCGGTGAGCCTGAGCGAGGTGCTGAGCAAGCCGAAGGCGTACGAAGGCAAGACCGTGCACGTCGATGCCAAGGTGCGTCGCGCCTGCTCCCAGAAGGGTTGCTGGATGGAGCTGGCAGAGGGCGCCGAAGACAAGGCGGCGACGTGCCGAGTCACCTTCAAGGACTACGGCTTCTTCGTTCCAACCGATTCGGCCGGCGCGGAGGCGCGGCTGGAAGGCGTGGTGAAACTGAAGAAAGTCACCGCCGACCACGTCCAGCACATGGAACAGGAAGGCGCTACGTTTGCAGACAAACACCCGGACGGGAGCGCGTCCGAAGTCGCCCTGGTCGCGACGGGCGTGGAACTCAAGAAGTAGCTGGACGAGCTTCGTTCCGAGCCGAGACGCCACAGTCGCGCGCCGCATTCCCGACTTCACCCGACAAACCTCACGTTTTTCGCAAGTTTTCGGCCGATTTTTCTGCGCCGAGGGTTTTTCCAAGGCGACTCGCCTGTGCTACGGCTCGGCCGTGCGCTGGTGGCTGACACTCTGGTTAGCTCTGGTTTGTGCGTTCGCGACGCCCAGCCTGGCTGAAGCCAAGACCAAGACCCACACCGTGGGCAAGGGTCAAACCCTGGGTAAGATCGCCAAGCGGTATCACACCAGCGTCGCCGCGATCTGCCACGCGAACGACATCAAGAAGAGCGATCCCATCCAGCCTGGCCAGAAGCTGCTGATCCCGGACAAGGACGACGAAGGCGGCAAGCAAGCTCGCAAGGAGCATGACCGCAAGGAACGCAAGGAGCGGGCAAAAGAGCGCAAGGAACGGGCGAAGGAGCGCGCCAAGGAGCGCAAGGAGCGCGCGAAAGAAGCCCGCAGGGATCGCAAGGAGCGCGCGCGGCGCGACAAGGGCAACGAAAAGGGGCTGCACGTCCTCGACTACCCTGGGGGCAGCGCCTACTACTATTTCCCTACGGGAAGAGGTCGCAAGACGCTGCGCCCGGTGCTGATGTACATGCACGCACGCAGCGGCGATCCTCGTCACGACTGCCAGCGTTGGGCGCGCGTCGCCAGCACCCTCGGCTGGGTGATGTGCCCCGTCGGCCCCGAAGACCGCGGCGGTGGACGACGCGGCTGGGCCAACAACTGGGCCAGCGGTCACCGCGCCGCGATGGCCGCCCTGAATGCCCTGCGTGGGAAGTATGGCCGCCGCGTGCAGCTCTACGGCAACACCATGATCGGCTTCTCCGAGGGCGCGTTCGTCACCATGAACGTCGGCGTGCGCGAGCCTCGAGCGTTCAATCGCTGGCTGGTGCTCGCCGCGGACACCAAGTACTGGGGCGGCCAGGGCCTGGAGGAGCTGGGCAAGAACCACGCGCGCATCCGCCGTGTGTACCTGATCACTGGCAAGGAAGACGGCACCTACGAGCCGACCTTGACCGTGAAAGGCTGGCTGCAGAAGGCCCGCGTTCCGGTGCGTATCTCCACACCTTCGGACATGGGGCACGAGCTCTTGCTCGAGTCCAAGCGCGGCATGTACCGCGCTGCGCTGGTTTGGCTCACCAAGGGCTGACCATGCGCGGACGCTTCTCCCCTCGCCTGGCGCTGCCGCCATACCTAGCAGGTTTCTCGGGGGTGAGGACTCTCTGGCTCTGCGCGGCGCTCGGCCAGTCTTGTGCGCCGTCCACGACTCCGCACGGTAATGCTCCTGCCTCGACCCCCTCCTCCGCGGCCCAGCCCAGCATCAGGTCCGTCAGCGCGGAGTCTCGACCACTGCAGCCCCCCCGCGAGGACCCGCACGCTGGAGCCGCCAGCGCAGACGCCGAGCCCTCTGCGGGGCTGGCCTCCGCCCCAGCTCCGGAGCCCGCGCCGCCAGCGCTTCCTCAGGGAATCAAACCGGGCGAGGTGGTCAGGCTGAGGCTGACGGAGGACAAGCCGATCCTGGTCGCCCATGCCCCCGCCGACGTGCGCCGGGCTGCGCTCTATCTCCACGGCGTGTGCGGCGACATCGACGCCATCCGATCCTGGGCGAAGGCCGCCTCCACCCACTTCACCCTGATCGCGCTGCTCGCCGACGAGCGCTGCGGCAGTGGCGGTCGCTATCGCTGGACCGCAGACACCGCCGCCCAGGAGCGACGGCTGGAGCACGCCCTCTCAGCCGTCAAGGCGGCGCGCGGCGGACTCCTCGACACCGACGAACGGGTGTTGATTGGCTACTCCCAGGGTGCGCTGCGGGCCCTCGCGCTGCGCGAGCGATTCCCCGGGCGCTATCCATGGCTCTTGCTGGGGGGACTCCCCACGGAGACGCCCGCGTCGAAGGTCAGCGGCGTGCGGCGACTGGTCCTGGTCGCTGGAGAGCGCGAGGCGAGGAGCCAGATCGACGCGACCGCCGAGCGCTTCGACCAAGGGGGTATCCCTTCCCGGCTCTTCATCCTGCCGAGCGCCGGCCACGGTCAGTACGGGCCCCAGGCGTCCAGCGTCATGGCCAGCGCCTTCGAGTGGTTACTACGAGGCGCCGATCCCGCGCCTTGAGCTCAGACCGGCTTGCGAGCCACACCGCGCACCGACGCCCGCAGCATCGGGAGCGCCTTGCGCAGGCTCTCTCGGCGCACGTCGGTGACCTCGAAACCCGCGTCCCGGATCTCCGTTTCCGTACGGCGCGTCAGGTGACAGCCGCCCGCCAGCGGCTTCCACAGCGGCTCCAGCCCGCGCTGGAGCAGCCGCCGGCCGAGGCGGCGCTCGTCACAGACATGCTCGATGAACACCAGCTTGCCACCGGGTCTGAGCACCCGGTGCGCCTCACCGAGGCACGTGCGAGGATCCGAGACGCTGCAGAGCACCAGCGTACACACCACCGCGTCGAACGCGGCGTCCTCGAACGGAAGCGCGTCCATGGCCGCGCCAGAGAGCTCGGCTCGGCGCCCCAGCCCCTCGAGGCGCTCCCGGAGCCTGCTACGCATGGCGCGGTCCGGCTCCGCGAGCACCAGGCGCTCGAGCTGGTCGGAGTAGAGCGGGAGGTTCGCGCCGGTGCCCGCGCCGACCTCGAGCACGGACCCGTTGAGATCCTGCAGCAGCTCCCCGCGCCAGGCGCGCAGGCAGGCCTCCTCCGTCTTGCGCATGAAGGGGTCGTAGATGGCGGCCATGAACCAGCTCATGATGCAATCATCCGGCGGGGGCGGCCGGGGGACAAGCGCCGCAGCCCCGACGGCCAGAACAGGGAAACCAGCCGTCGCGCTGCCGCGTAAACGCTGCTACGGGCGCACGTCGTTGGCCGGAGTCGCTGCCTCGGTGGCGGGCTCGGACCGCTATCGGCGCGGCCCGGTGAGTGCTAACGGACGACCGGCGGACCTCACCCCCAAAGAACTGGCGCTGCTCAACCATCCCGTGCGCGAACTCTTCTCTCACCACGCCTTCGTCGAAGCCTACTTCGTACCGGTCCAGCTGCTCCTGGCAATGTTCGGTATGGGCGCCACGCTCAGCGTTCGAGACTTCGAGCGCATCGTGCGAAATCCAGGCGGCCTCGCGGTGGGCCTCGCAGTCCAGGTGGTGCTGGTGCCGCTGCTCGCGGTCGCCTTCTCTCACGTGCTCGGTCTCGAGCCGGGGTGGGCGGTTGGCCTGATCCTGGTGAGCGTGGTGCCCGGCGGCGCATTCTCGAACCTGCTCACCTACTTCGGACGCGGAAACGTACCGCTGTCCATCTCGGTGACCACCGTCACCACGCTGGGTTGCCTGCTCACCATCCCATTCGTGCTGCACCTCACCGCGGCAGAGCACTTGCCTCCGGACTTCGTGTTCCCGACGGGGCAGATCGTGCGGGATATCTCGAGCTTCCTGTTGTTGCCCCTCGCCCTCGGCATGGTCAGCTACCGCTTCCTGCCACAGCACGCGGAGCTGCTGTCGCGCTGGTCGATCCGCCTGTCGATGACCTTCGTGGTGCTGATCACCATCAGCGCGCTGGGCTCGGGACGTATCAAGGTCGCGGAGTACGGCCTGGGCCCGCCCGCCACCATCCTGGCCTTCGCGCTGCTGCTGATGTTCGCGATCCCGCACCTCACGCGGCTCCTGGGACGCTACGACGACGAGAGCGCGGCGATCAGCATCGAGGTGACTCTACGCAACATCGGCATCGGCCTGCTGCTGGTCCGTTTCTTCTTTCCGGGGCAACCCGAGAACGGACACGTCCTCTACTCGTGCCTGTTCTTCGCTGGGCTCTCGACGCCTCTCAGCCTGCCGGCGATGTTGCGCCACCGCCGAGGCAAGAGCCCGGCCCTTGGTCGCGCGCCGTTCATCCGGCCCTCCGCACGGCCCTCCTCCGCGCCACCTGCTGCCGAAGAACCGGCCGCCTGATCCGACTTCAGCCGAGAGTCGCCATCAGGTCGCGAGCCGCTTGATTGTTGGGGTCCTCGTTCAGGCACTTGGCCAGGAAGATCTTCGCCTTGCGCACATCCGCGCGACGGTGAGCGAGCCGCCCCATGTGGTAGTAGGCCTGAGCGCGAGCCTGGGGAGTCGCGCCCTCGTCCTCGGGGTCACTGACCGGGCGCATCATTGTTACCGCGCGGAAAGCGCGATTGGCGACGGGCTCCTCGTCCAGGTCCAGCGCCAGCTCCCCGAGCTCCATCGCGAGGGCGCCGTTCTTCGGATCCATTTCGAAGGCGCGGTTCAGCGAGTCGAGGGCGTTGGTGAGCGCCCCCGCCCCCAGATCCAGGTGAGCCAGCTCGCGGTAGATCCTCGACAGGCTGCGAGACCTTCGACCGCGCTGAGAGGCCACCCCCTCGGCCAGCAACGCACGGGCGTCGGCCGCGCGCCCCGCGCTCGCGTAGGCGCGCCCCAGCGCGGCGATGCCCTCGAGCTCATCGGGCACCAGCGCGCGCGCCTGCTCCAGGACGCCGATGGCCTCCCCGAGGTGTCCTCCTGGCCCCGACAACAACTGTCCGGCGCGCACCAGCAGCTGGTAGCGTGCCTCCAGCTCGGACGCCTCGCCAGCGTCCCGCAGCATCATGTGCGCGAGCTCTCGCGTCGCCCCGAGCGCCTGGTAGAGTTCCCGCAAGCGCTCCGAGAGCTCCGGATCCTCGGGGTACAGCTCGACCGCACGCTCGAGTCCAGCGCGGGCGTGCTCGAGCTGACCAGTCTCGTTGCATACCTCCAGCAACTCCGCGATCGCCTGGATCAGCCGCTCCCCACGCTCCAGCTCACACAGGCGCTGCAGGTAGTGGCTTGCCATCTCCGTGTCGTTCTGGGTGCGCCGAGCGAGCCGCGCGAGGCGCCACAGCGCGTCCCTGTCGTCGGGTCGCTCTTCGAGCACCGCCGTCAGCACCCGCTGTGCCCCATCGCCGTCCCCGAGCTCCTCGTAGACGGCCACCAGGCGTTTCTGGATCCCGCGACGGGCGTCCCCTTCGGCAGCCTCCAAGGCCCGCTGCAGCGCCTCGCAGAGCACCACGCCGTGCGCTGGCTCCTGCGCGTAGACTCGCTCGTGATCGTCCAGCGCATCCAGCGGACGCTCCAGCGATTCCAGCAGCTCCGCTCGTTGCCTGAGCAAGCCGACGTGGTTCGCCTTCAGGGTCAACGCGACGCTGAGCGCCTCCAGCGCGCGGTCGAGCTCTCCCGCCTGGCGGTGAGCCTCGACCAGCCGACTCAGCAAGTCGGCTTGATGGGGGTTCGCCTCGAAGCAGCGCGCGAGGATGTCTGCTTGGCTCGAGAAATCAGCGCGGCCGGCGTAGAGCGCGGAGAGGCGCTCGGCGACTTCGCGGTCACGAGGTTCGGCGTCGAACAACAGCCGCAGCGCCCGCTCCTCCGCCTCCTCGTCGCCTTGCTCGCGGCGCAGGTCCATGAGCCGTCGCCCGAGCGCGCTCGCGGCCTCGCCCTGCTCGAGGGGCAGCAAGCGCTCGATGGCGTCCGCCAGCAGATAGCTGTCGTCGCGAGTTTCGAGGATGCTCACGCTGCGACGCAGGGCTTCGACGGCGTCAGGGGCCCAGTCCATCAGCGCCTGGTAGACATCGAAGGCGTCGTCCTGACGCTCGAGCTCCTCGAGCAGGGCCCCGAGACGCAAGGAGAGCGACGTGATGCGCTCGACGCTCTGCTCGTCCTTGGCGCGCTCCAGCTCGCCCACCAGGATCTCCACCAGCTCCTCGCGTCGCCCCTCGCCCTGCAGCACCTCGATCAAGGTCTCACTCGCCTCGGGGGTACCAGGGAAGTCCTCGACGATCTGCCTCAGCACGTCGATCGCGTCTCGAGTGTCACCGCGCCCGAGCAGGATGCGTGCCCGCTCGAGGGCGAGTCGACCGCGGCTCTCGGCGTCGTCCACCACGGCCAGCGTGCTCTCGATCAGCTCCGCGAGCTTGGCGAGATCGCCCCGCTCCCGGCACAGCGCCATCAGCGGCTCCCACGCCTCGCGGTCCGCTGGATTGTCCTGACGCACCCGCTCGAGGACGCGCACGGCGCGGTCGAGCTGCCCCTGTTCCTCCGCTTGACGGGCGATTTCCAGGCACAGGTCCCGCGCGTTTGCGGGATCCATCAAGAGCGCCGCCTGCTCCTTCAGTTCCAGGGCCTTCGCCTGAGCACCTTGGACCTCCAGTAGCTCCGAGAGCTGGAGTCGAACCCAGGCCCCGTCCTCCCCCTCCAGTCCGGCATCTTCTCGGGCAAGCGCTTCCTCGAGGATCTTGCGGCCCACGTCCAGCTGCTCGAGCCGCGACGCCAGCTCCCACGCCTCCCGCAGGACGTCGATGCGAGGCCCCGGCAGCGCGGCGATGTGGCGCAGCGCGAACAGCAGAGACTCTTCGCGACCGGCGCTGCGCGAGATCGACTCCAGCAGTCGCGCCGGCTCTTCGACCCCAGGCTCGCGCTCGAGGAGCCCACGCAGCATGCCATCCGCCCGAGGCAGATCGGCCTCCAGCTCGAGCGCTCGCTCCAGCAGGTCGATGCCCGAGTCGCGGGTCTCGCCGCTGCCCAGCCGAAGTTCGGCCAGGCGGTACAGCGCCTCCGCATCTGCGTTGTCCAGGCCCTGGGCGGCCACCCGACGCTCGAGCACGTGAGTCTCCCGTTCGCGATCACCGAGCCACTCGTAGACCTGGCCCAGCGCCGACCAGGCGAGGGAATCCGCCTGCTGCTGTTCCAGGCTCTGGAACACGTCGTCCGCACGGTTCTTGATGCGCCCAGCCCGCTCGGCCTGAGCGGCCTGACCGTCCTCGGCGTAGAGCATCACCAGGTCGGCGAGCGCCCTGGCTGTTTCCGCAGGGTTACTAGCGCGCTCGAGGCGCGTCTCGACCACTCGGGCCAGCAGTTCGTGCCGCCCGCGCTGGCGCAGGGCGCGCTCGAGGCGCTTGCTCTCGAAATCGCTCTCCATCGCGGCCTCGAACGCGCTCTCGATGAACTCGGTCGCGCGAATCGGGTCGTCTCGCAGCGCCGCGATCTCCCCCAGATACACGAAGGCCTCGGAGCGACTGGGGCCCTTGGTCGCGGGCTCCGATCCTGGCTTCAAGACCAGCAACAACGCGCGAAATGCCCGCTCCGCTCGCTCACCCCGCCCGAGGTCGAAGGCCACGCGGCCCAGCTCCTCCAGCACCTCTGGATGAGCGGGGTCGATCTTCGCCGCCACCTCGAGTTCTCTCAGCGCAGCCTCGCTGCCCTCAGACCTCTTGAGCACCCGGGCGAGTCGATGGTGCACGAGCGCCCGAGACTTGGGTCGACGAGTGCCATAGAGTTCGAGCTGGTCGCGCAGTAGCTGCTCCGCGCGCTCGAAGCCTTCTTCAGTCCCGCCCTCCTCGTCGCACAGCGCATCCACGAGCGCGAGGCGAAGGTCCACATCCTCCGGCTCGGCCTCCAGCGCGGACTCCAGCAGCGGGATGGCGCGCGCCGAGTTCCCGACTCGTTCCATGAACAGTGTTGCTGCTTCCTCGAACAGCTTGCGGCGCTTGCGCTTGAGGGTGGCGCGCCTGGCCTCTTCGGCGAGCAGCTCGGCCAGCGGCACCCAGGCCTTGTCTGCGCGATAGAGCTCCGAGAGGTGCTTGCGCACCGGAGCAGCGTCGATCCCACGCCACTGGTTCATCTGCGTGAGCACGGCCTCCAAGCGCGCCCTGGCCCTGTCTCGCCGACCAAGCTCCTCGTAGCCCTGGGCCAGGCGCAGCGTGCGCTCACCAACCTGTTCACGACCCGACGAGGCACAGAGCCACTCCAGCACCTCGACGCGCTCCTGCGTCTCTCCCCGAGCCTCGTGAATGCGCGCGAGCGCCTCCAGGCAGTCCTCGCCCCCGAGCGCGGCGCCCGCGCGGAAATCGACGAGCGCACGCTCGACGTCCTTCAGCTCGGTCTCTGCGAGCTGGGCCGCACGCGACCACAGCGCCGCCGCCCCGCCCCGGTCCTCCAGGCGCTCGCGACAGCCAGCCTGTTGCTCCCACAGCTTCACCTTCGCCTCGCTCCGCCCGAGCTCGTCCAACAGCAATGCAAGCCGCGGGACGCTGGCCTGCGCCACGTCGTCCGCCGGATCCTCGTCGAGCAGGCGCGAGAAGATCTCGGCGGCGCGCTCGGGTGCGCCGAGGCGCTCCTGGCACAGCAGCGCCGCCTCTTGCCGCATGCCACGCTGGATCTCCACCGGGAAGTCCAGCTCGGACGCCTCCTCCAGGAGCTCGACTACTGCCTGGTGTCGGCCCCGCTCCAGCAAGCGGTTCCTCTGCTCGGTGACCGCCCAGTGAGCCACCTCACCCACGCGCTGGTCGCGGCTACGCTTCCAGTACCGCACGGAAGTTTGATAGAGTTCGCCACACGCAGCGAGGCCCGCCTCTGCGTCGCTCACACCGCGCACGGCGCTGATCGCGCCGTCCCAGTCGTCCGCGGCCGCGTAAGCGTGGAGCGCCTCGGTGATCTGTCCCGTGTGCGTGGCGTACAGCTCCGCGAGGCGGACGAGCAGCGCGGCGCGAGGCGTGGGGTCTGCGGTCCCCTCGGCCTCGCGCTCGATACGCGCCGCGAGCTCGGGCCAGCGCTGCTCTCGTTCCAGGAGCTGCACCAGCGTCTCGAAGCTCTCCTCGTCCGCGCCGTGGTCTTGCTCGATCCCGACCCAGCGCTCCACGGCGCTGGCCGTCTGTCCAAGGTTCTCTCCCAGGACCTTCGCCGCCCAGACCCGATCCTGACGTGCTCCCTGGGCATCGCCATTACCCACGCGCAGCCCAGCGCGCTCGTCCAAGGCGGCAACCAGGTCGGTGTGGTGCTCGGCGCGACGCAGCGCGTCCACCAGCCCATCGAGCGCGCCGCCGTCCCTCGGGTCGATAGCGAGCAGCTCGCGCCATAGACGGATCGCCCGCTCCAGATCCGTGAGCTGCTGATCCGCGAGGCGCGCCGCCGTCGCCAGCGCCCCAACTCGCTCCGCCTCGGCCCCCACGACCTGCTCCCCCAGCGCAGCGATGCGCTCCAGCAGGTCGACTCGCCGTGGCAGCTCCCCCGCCCGTTCGAGCAACGGGTCCAGGCGCCGGCACGCCTTCAGCTGAAGCTCGACCGGAGCACCAGCGGCGTGAGCGACGCGGTGATGCAAGTCAACCGCTCGCTCGAACAGCTGCTCTCGCTCGCTCACCTCCCCGGCTTCGTAGAAGAGCTGCTCCGCCAGGGGCGACTCCTCGCGCCCCGCGATCATCACCAGGAGCTCTGCCTGGCGCTGCCCTTCATCGATGCGTTGCGCGAGCTCGTCCAGCTGACCGCGGTACTCCTGCGAGCTTGGGACCAGGCCAACCAACTCCATCAAGTGCTTGAAGGCGCTGCGGGGATCGTCGAGTCGATTCAAGCAGATCGTCACCAGCTCCCCAAGGCGCTGCTCGAGCTCTGCCTTGCCAGGTGCAGCCTCGAGCTCGACCTCGAGCATGCGCACGACGTCCTGGGTCTGACCCAGGGATTCGTAGTGAGCCTTGAGCCGCGCGGCAACGTCGTCGCGAACGCTCATCGCGCGTCGACGACGGCTTCCGTCGCCGGTCGGAGGCAGCGACTCGGGCGGCACGGGCAGCGCCAGGATCCGCTCCAGCAGCTGGAACGCCTCGTCAGTGCCTGGACCGGCCTCCAGCGTGAGGTCGATCAACTCGAAGGCGTGTCGCGCATCGCTCAGGTCGATCCAGAGACCCGCGATGCGCAGGCGCAGCTCCTCGAGTGGTGTCCCGGACAGCTTGTCGAGGCGGCGGCCGAGCAACTCGATCAGCGGACGACTCTGCCCCTCGCGCTCGTAGAGACGCTCGAGGTTGTTCTCCACCCGCGAGTCGTCGCGCCGCAACTCGAGCAGTTGCTCCAGATACCCGATGGCCCGCGGCGCGTCGCCAGCGAAGTCCTTCGCGGCAAGGGCCGCCTCCTCGAGCAAGCTCTCACGCTCGAAGGTCTCCTCGCTGCGGGCGATGGCGCGATCATACACGCGAAACAGATCCTGCCAGCGCCCAGCGGCGTTGAACGCAAGCTTCAAGCGATCGAGGGCCCAAGCCGCCGTGGGAGCGCCGTCCAGGACGCGTTCCAACAGCTCGATGACCCGATCAGGCTCGTCGAACCATTCCTCGTAGAAGTCGATCAGTCGCCTGCCCAGCAGCTCTGCCAGGTCGCCGTCAGTGGCCTGAGCCAGCGCTACGTTGTAGGCGTCACGCACTGGCTCTGGCGTCTCCAGCTTGCGGGCGAGTCGTTCGGCGACATCCCACACGGCTTCCTCGGCAGGGTTCTCCTGAGCCGCCTCGAGGCACAGCTCGAGCGCGCCTTCAGGCTGCTCCGATTCGCGGTACTCGACGACCTGCAGAAACCACTCTTGACGCCGCTCGGCCAGCTCCGGGGTGTCCTTGGAGACGCTGAGCAGCGTCTCCAGGATCTCGCGGCCGGCCTCGCGGTCCTCGAGCTCCTGGCTGATCCGGTCCAAGAGTTCGGCGGCTTGAGCGCGGGCGTTTGGCTGCACAAGCACCTGCTTCACCAGTTCGAGAGCTTCCGGCTGGGTCGGGTGCTTGGTCAGCACCGAGTGGAGCACCTCGAGCCCGGCTTCGACGTCGCCAGTTCCCTCGATCAGGACGCGCGCGTAGGCTAGATCCGCAAGGATACGCGCTTCACCCTGCGCGCGATCTCGCAACCGCCCCAGGTAGACCAGCGCCTGCTTGGGCTCACCCGCGCGCGAGGCCAGACGCGCCGCATCCCCGAGCGCCTCCTCGTGATCCGGCTCCTGCTCCAGGACGCGCTCCAGCAAGCGGCGCGCCTCTTCCACGCACCCCAAGCGCTGCTCCTCCACCGCCGCCCACTCCACCAGGATCGGCGTAGGATCCTCCTGGGCCTTCACTCTCAGCTCGAAGAGCCAGCGCCAATCGTCGGCTCGCGGCGCCTCCTGTGCGCCCAGGAAGACCTCGAAGGCGCGAGTTCGGTCCTCACTCGGCTCGCCGAGAGCGATGAAAGCTCTGAAGCATTCTGCCGCTCGATCCGCGTGCTCCGGCTGAGCGGCGAGGCTGCGCGCCTCGAGCGCGAGCAAGGCCTCGACATCCGCCTCCGGGAAGCCCGAGCGCACCGCGCGCGCGAGATCTGCCAGCACCAGGCGGGTGCTCGGATGTTGCGCTCTGGGCTCCAGCTGCTGAACCTGAGCCGTTGCCACTGGTCCCGTGGCCTCGGCCAGAACGACCTGGAAGACGCCGGGCATCTCGCTCCAGTCGGACTCGAGAGACATCAAGGCGAGCAGTCGCTGAGCGGCTTCCACGTCGTCGCTCGACACGCGCAACACCCGACGCAAGAACTCGCTGGCCAGCCGTGCGTCGCCGAGGTCGTTCTCTGCGAGGGTGGCGGCACGACGCCAGTAGCCCGCCGCCGCCGTGGTGTCTTCGACGCGCTCCGACGCGACCTGCGCCAGCCGATCGAGGATGCGCAGCGCCAGGGACGGCTCCTCGGTCAGCTGTAGCTTGCGCTCGAGCACCGCGGTCAAGAACGACCAATCGCTGCTCTGCATCCCGAGACGCTCGGCGTCCCCGAGCCAGCTTCCCTCGAGCGCGCCGGCATCGAGCAACGCACGGTAATGGTCGAGGGCCGCAGGAACATCGCCGACCTGTACGGCGAGCTCCGCGGCGGCTG
The DNA here is from genome assembly GCA_041389745.1 of Polyangiaceae bacterium. Taxonomy (GTDB): domain Bacteria; phylum Myxococcota_A; class Polyangia; order Polyangiales; family Polyangiaceae; genus JAHBVY01. Next base: position 283,731 of record JAWKRF010000012.1, on the reverse strand, counting down.
CGAGCGCGTCGCTGCGCTTGCCTTGCTCGAGGAACGGCAGCGCGCGCACGCTCTCGGCATATGCCTCGTGAAAACGCTCCGTCTCCCGCAGCGCGCCGAGCAGCGAGGTGTGCGCCAGAGGATCTGCCGGATCTGCCTCCAGGATCTGTTGCCACACGGCAATCGCCTTGGGCGTATCCGCGAGTTCACGCCTGAGCAGACGTGCCAGGGCGTGCTGGAGCTTCTTCTGGCGTTCGGGGCTGCCGGGCTGGAGCAGCGCCTCACGATAGAAGGTCAGTCTCTCCTCCGGGGAGCCCCCCTCGGCGAGCAGCTCTTCGATGCGAGCAACCAGCCCCGGGCTGGTCGGATCGTAGGCGTGAGCGCGGCGCAGCACCTCGATCGCTCGAGCCACCTCGCCCAGGCTCGCCAGCGCCTCTCCAAGCGCCGTCGCCAGCAGGAATAGCTCCTGGCTGGCGATGGGCTGCGCACCCAACGCCCTGGTGAGGGTCTCGCAGTAGGGCGCGAAGTCCTGGCTGCGCTCCGCCTCGGTCTGCAGGGCGCTCAGCCACTCACTCGCCAGAGAAGGTGCGTCGACCACCGCCGCCCAGAGCCCTTGCGAGGCGAGCTTGTGAATCCGGACGGAATCTCTCGGCTCCTCTTGAAGCAGGTCGACCGCTGCACGCAGCGCTCCGAGGCGTTCCTCCACGGACTGCGCGACGCGCGCCTCCCACTCCAGTAGCGAGACCTTCAGGCGGCGGTCTCCCGAGGCCTCGGCGGCGCGGCGCAGGGCCTCCGCCGCCCGGGCAGCAAGGTCTTCGTCGTTGAGCCAGCGCTCCAGCGCGGCGATCGCGGTGCTCTGCTTCGGTGAGGTCGTGAGGGCTTCTCCAAAGAGCTCCAGGGCGCGCCCGGGATCACCGAGCTTGTCGCTGAGCACCTGACCGGCACGAGCCAGCGACTTCGCGCGCTCCTCACCCTCTTCCAAGCCCGCGCGATGACGCAGGGCTCGGGCGAGTCCCTCGTAGTCGCGCTGGGCCTCGAGCAGTGGCACGAGCTTCTGAAGGGCCTCCAGGCCAGCGCCGTAGCGCTCCACGGCAAGCCACCAGGTACGCACGGCGCCTTCGCGGTCCCCCAGGCGCTCTCCGCGAAGTGTTGCCGCGCGGACAATGAACTCTCGCGCCTCGTCGCCGGACCGGCTGAGCTCTGCGCGCTTCTCGAGCACTCGAGCGAGCCCTGCGTCGTCCGCCAGCTCCGTGGACAGCGCCTCCAGCCGCTCCAGCGCCTGCTCCGCCTGGTCCGAGTCGAGCAACGCAGACCACGCGCTGACTCCTAGCTTCTTGTCGCCGGTCTCGTCACACAGGCGGGCGAGCCGCTCGGCCGCGGGATGGCGCTCCGCCGGATCCTGCTCACGCTGGACGACTTGCTCCAGCGCCTTGGCCAGACGCTTGTTGTCTCCGACGCGCGAGTAGAGCTCGCACAGCTCCTTCGCGGCGCGCAGCACCGCTGGGTCGTCCGCGCCGGTCTCCAGCGCAGACTGGTAGGACGCCATCGCACGGCGCTCGTCACCACACTGAAGGAACAGGCGTCCCACCTGGGTCAGCACCCGAGCCTTGGCATCGGGCTCCTTCGCGCTGTGTGCGCTGCGACTCAACAGGCGCGCGGCATCCACGCGGCGATCGAGGATCGCGCTGAGACCAACGTAGCGCTCACGCAGGTCGTCGTCGGATGGGTCCCGAGAGACCAAGGGCTCGAGCAAGTCGCGAGCGCCCTTCGGGTCGTCGAGGTGATCTTGCTTGAGCACCGCGAGTTCACGCTGCGCCTCGGCGCGCCGCGAGCCAGTGGCCAGCCGCAGCTCCAACGTCAACATGCTCGCCGCGTCCTGCGTCTGACCCTTCCGCTGGTACAGCTTCGAGAGCGCAGCAGCCGCCCGCGGTGCGACGGTGCGCTGCTCGAGGAGCTGCTCCGTTGCATTGAGCGCGTAGGCATCGTCCGGATCCCGCTCGAGCAGATCCTCCAGGAAACCGATCGCCTTGTGCGGCTGTCCCAGATCCTCGCTGTACGCACGGATCAACCAGCGCTGGAGCTCTTGGGCACGAGAGGAGCTTGGTTCCGACGCGAGCTCAGCCTCGAAGAGCTTCACGGCTTCCTTCGTCCGTCCCTCGGCGATGTAGCGCTGCCCCAGCTCCCGTTGCACGCCGTCGTCGCCAGGCTCGAGCTTCGACAGCTCTTCGAGCAGTGGCAACGACGCGTCTTCACGCTGAGGCATGCTCTCGACCTGCTCGAGCGCCGTGCGCAGCAGCGAGACGCGTTGAGGCGCATCGCCGACGTGCGGTAGACGTGCCAGGTAGAGCCTGACCAGGCGCATCGCATCTCCGGAGCCCAGCAGGAGCCCGCGGAGACGCTCGAAGGCGCGCTCGTCCGCCGGATTTATCTCCAGCGCGCGCTCTGCATGCTGGACCGCTCCGTCGGCGTCGCCGAACACCCCGAAGAGGAACTCCGCCGCGTGGAGGTGAATCTCCACACGATTCCCTGCGGAAAGGACTCGGAAACGGGTGCCATCGGTTAGCTTCTCGTAGGCGAATGCCAGCTCGGCGATCTTGTCGTCGCGAGCGGCTGCGGCGTGGAGCGCCTCCCACTGCTCGGGCATGGACTCGCCGTGCGAGAGCGCACCAACCAGGCTCTCCAGCAACAGTTCTTCGTCCCGGAGTGGGCCCTCGAGCGCCGGTGCGATCGCCTCCGGACGGAGCGACGTGCGTCGACCGGGCGGGGTACTGGGGGCCGAACCGCCGCCCGGCGGCACGCTGTTGGAAGGCCCGCTGCTATCATCCGCCATGCTTCCCTCGATCCCCCCTCGAAACGAGCCACAACGCTACCAGACCCAAGCTCCAGCGTGCGTGTCGTTTAGGACCGAGGAATCGAGGTCACGCTTGTATAAGCGCCGCGCCGAGAACGCGCCCAGGCGGGAAGCGTCGGCTCGAGGCGCCGCTCCACCGCTTCGCCCTCAGCCGCGCTTGCCGGGTCCGTGCGACGCGCGACGCGTCGCAGCAGCTCCGGGGCTCGTGCTCAGGTGTCACGGGCCAGCATGCGCTGGAGCACCCGCACGCGGTCCTGCCCCCACAGCACGCGCTCCCCCAACCTGAAGCTCGGCACGCCCCAAAGCCCAAGTTCGCTCAACGCTGCGCGATGCCCTTCGGCAACGCCCCGCCACTCATCCCTCGCGACAGCCGCCTGAACGCGAGTCCAGGCGAGACCCGACCTCGCGCAGACCCGGGCGAGCCCCGAGTCCGTGGCTACGTCGACCCCCTGGCTCCAGATCGCCTCGCACGCCGCCAAGCTGAACGCCAGTCGCTCGTCCTCGTGATCCGCAGCCACGAAGGCAGCCAGGCACCGCTCGGCTCCCGAGCCGACCGGGTCACTGATTCGACCGAACGGGATCTGCAGACGTCGGGCCTCGCGCGCCGCGTCGAACAGGATGTAGTACTTCTTCGCGCGCGGCACCGCGAACCCGCGCATCACCATTGGCAACACCGGACGCAGTCGCAGTTCGAGTCCGTAATGTTGCGCGAGCTCCGCGACGCGACCGAGCGCCAGGTAAGAGTAGGGGCTCCGAAACGAGAAGTAGACCTCGAGCTGCCGCGGTGGGTGTTCAGGTGGGGCCGGAGCGCGCTTGGCCCGGAACACCCGCGCGTCCCACACTGCGACGGGGTCGCAGCTTCCCTGGGCGAGCCACAGCGGCAGGCGATCGACGCCCCAGAACCACTCACCTCCGTGGTACAGCATCGCGCCCTGGTAGTGGCCGAGGGCGGCCTGACGCTCGACGCCACGCCTCATTTCCTCATGCAAACGCGGAGCCGCAGCGGCGTAGTCGAGAGCGCCCGGCGGCTCCGGGGCGCAGAACACTTCGGGGGCGCGCTCGGCGGCCGCCTGGAGTCGCCGCAGGCCATCTCCCTCGAGGCAGCCAGCCGCCTGGGTGAGCGCGCGCTGCGGACAGAGCTGTCCAGGGCTGGGCCCCAAATCGAACTGGAAGAACTCCGCGAGCACCCCCACGTCGCGACTCGCGTGGCTCGAGCGCAGCTCTGGCTCGGGGTCGAGCGCGGGGCCCGGCGCTGACATCCAGTGCAGACGAAAGTCGTCGGGAAGGCGGGCTCGGTGGCGCCACAGCTCCGTCACGAGAAGCCAGGAATGGGCGTCCAGCGGGTCGCAGAACAGCTCCGTACCGCGCCGCCCGGGGAGCTTGCCTCGCAGCGCTAGCAGCCTCGGCGCGAGCCTGACCAGCGCTTCGACGCCGCGGCTCTTCAGGCCGGCGCGCGACATCAGCGCGACAGCTTCGCCATGCGCGACGCCAGCAAAGCGTATCCTCGAGGAAACATTCGCTTCAGCGCCCAGAACCCCTTGGCGTCGAGCATCGGCACCGAGTGGGGGTCGCCGGCCAGCACGCTCTTGAGCGCGTGCCGGGCGACGTCTGGCGCCTGTACCCGCGAGCGCTTCATCAGCTTTTCCACGAAGGCTCTCTGGCCCTCGTTGGTGCCCCGCCCGTTGTCGAGAATGGCGGTCTTGAAGAACGTGGGACACACGGCGGTGACCCTCACCCCCACCCCCCTCAGCTCCGCGTGGAGCGTCTCGCTGAGGGACACCACACCGCTCTTGGTGATGTTGTAGGGGCCCAGCCCGGGCGGGTTCAGCAGCCCAGCGGCGCTCGCGATGTTGATGATGTAGCCGCGTCGACGCTCACGCATCCCCGGACCGAACGTGCGGCAACCGTGGAGCACCCCCCAGAGGTTCACGTCCATGACCCAGCGCAGGTCCGCCTCGGGCACGTCGAGCAGCTGGCCACCGACGCCGACGCCGGCGTTGTTGACGAGCAAGTCCACGTCGCCGACGGCCTCGGCAGCCTTGCGCAGCCGCTGCCAGTCGTCGAGCCGAGTCACGTCACAGCGCAGGCCGAGCGCCTCTCTGGCGCCGAGAGCGCGGACGCTGCCCAGGGTCTCGTCGAGGCCTGCCTGGTTCACGTCGCACAGCACCAGCCTGGCCTCCGTCGAGGCCAGCACCTCGGCGAAGGCCCGCCCCAGACCCGAGCCCGCACCAGTGATCACGGCGATCATTCCGTGGGGAATTTTCATGTCTGCCTCCCTGGAGCGCTCGCTTGGTCGCCCCACACATCGCACTAAGCTCGAACTCCCGAGCTCTTCTTGGGTTTGGGGGTGAGGCGCGTCGTGGCCGCACTCGGCAGCTCCTCCGCCGCCACGCCGGCCGCCGCGGTCAAGGCCGAGACCATCACCTCCCGCAGCATCTCACGGGGAACGCTGGGTGTGTCGAGCCACTCGAGGCTCGCCGCCTCCACGAAGCCTATCCAGCCTCTCAACGCAACCATCACGGCGGGCGGCGCCGCCACCAGGCCCGCGCCTTCGCTGATCTGCTTCACGAAGGCGCGGCGGGCCGCCTCCACCACCGCGGCGACGTCGGGATCCGCCGCGCCGCTCTTGATCAGCGTCGAGTACGCCACCGCGTGGTCCTCGACGTAGTCCAGGTACGCGTCGAGTCCGCGCCGCAGGCTCTCGACGCCCCCCGCGTCGGAGCCCTGGCTGGCTTGCTCGATACTCACCAGCATCTGACCCGCTGCGTGCCGCACGGCCTCGACGTAGAACTCCCGCTTGCTCGGGAAGTAGTGATAGAGCAGCCCCTTGGAGATCCCGGCCGCCTCGGCGATCTCACCGATCGGGATCTCCTCGTAGCCGCGGTCGCTGAACAGACGGATCCCCAGTTCGAGGAGCTGCTCCCTCCGCTCGTCGACCTGTAGCCGGTTGCGCTTACGCGTGGCCATGGGCTCTCGGCTCCATGGCCTCCTTCATAATCTATTGACTCATGTTCAACAAGGCATACGCTGGCGGCGCTCGTTTCGCCCGGAAACCACCAAGGACCCGTCATGCAAGCCCTCCTGGATGCCATCTCTCGCGACTACTTGGTGCTGCTGATCCCCCCGATCAGCGCCTTCGTCGGTTGGTTCACCAACGTGCTCGCGGTGAAGATGATGTTCTACCCCACGGAGTTCGTGGGCTGGCGCCCGCTGCTCGGCTGGCAAGGACTGGTGCCAGCCAACGCTCAGAAGCTCGGCAAGTTCTCGACACGCCTGATCACGACCAAGCTGATGCGTCTGGAAGAGCTCTTCGAGAGCTTCAGCCCGGAGAGCTTCACCGGAGAGCTACAGCCAGTCGTGGAGCAGATCACGGGTGAGGTCGAGGCGGAGGTTCGGCAGCGAGCCCCGATGATGTGGGAAAACCTCGCGCCGGAGGTGCAGGAACAGGTGCGAGACATGATCCGCGCGGAAGTGCGCGCGACGCTCGCGCTGGTGCTCGAGGACCTGAAGCGCGACATCAACCAGGTCGTCGACCTGGAAGAGGTGGTCACGAAGGCGATCCTCGACGACAAGACCCTGGTCACCCAGCTGTTCCTGGAGGTCGGCGCCAAGGAGTTCAAGTTCATCGAACGCTCCGGGGCCTACTTCGGCTTCCTGTTCGGTCTGGTTCAGCTGGCGATCTGGCTCGTCTATCCGGCGTGGTGGATCCTGCCGCTGGCAGGCTTCTTCGTGGGCTACGCCACGAACTGGCTGGCCCTGAAGCTGATCTTCGAGCCCGCGGAACCCAGACGGCTCGGCCCCTTCGTCCTCCAGGGCCTGTTCCACAAGCGTCAACACGAGGTCGCCGAGCGCTTCGCAGAGCTCGTGAGCGCCAAGTTGCTGAACCCCGAGAACATCGTCGAGACCATCCAGAGCTCGACCAAGAGCGATTTCGTCTCGGGCATCGTCAACCGCCAGCTGGACGCCTTGTTCGATCGCTACGCGGCCCACCCCATGGCTGCGATGCTGCTACCAGACGCCGAGCGCGAGGCGCTGCGCGCCCAGATCCAGTCTCGAGTAGCCGAGGAGATGCCCAAGCCGGGAGGCTTCCTCCACACCTTCGCTGGTCGCGCGATCGACATCCGTGGGGAGCTGATGGCGCGCATGAAGCAGCTCGACCCAAAGAGCTTCGAAGGCGTGCTTCGCCCCGCCTTTCAACAGGACGAATGGAAGCTGATCGTGGCTGGTGCCGCCCTGGGGTTGCTCGCCGGCGTGTTGCAGCTGATGTACCTGTTCGAAGACGCGCTCAAGTCCGTGGCCTAGCACCTCCGGGTCCCCTCCCCCGCCTCGCTCCCCGCCGGCAAGCAAACCGCGGAAACACCCTTCGGTATCCACCCTGCTCGACACCAGGGCGCTCGGGTTGCCTCGTGAGGCTGTCGTGGGCCATCCTCCGTGGCCAGTGCAAGCCGGTCATCAGCACACGAGTCCCCTGGAGCTCCAGTGCCAGGAATGTGGGGCGCTGCTCCGGCTGACGCACGAGCAGCGCACGGCGACCTGCTTCTACTGCCGCTCCCCGAACGTGGTCGAGAGCGCCTCGGACCCGTCACGCCCTCGCCCGCGCTTCGCGCTGGCCTTCGTGCTGCCTCCCGAGGTCGCCCTGGAGCGCGCGCGGGCCTGGCAGCGCGGGCTCGGCTGGTTCCGCGGCAAGCAGATCAGGAACGCTCCGCTAGGTAACCTGCAGGCCGTCTACGCTCCGGCCTTCCTCTACTCAGCGGTCGCCCGGTCCGGTTACCACGTGGAAATAGGCGAGACGTACACGACCGGCAGCGGTGACAACAAGCGCACCCACACCGAGTGGCGTCCCCTGGCTGGAGAGCACGCGACCTTCGTTCGAGACATCGTTGTGAGCGAGTCGAGGGGGATCCCGAACCTGGAGCTGGAGCGCGTGGAGCCGTACGATTTACGAGCGATGCACCGCTACACGGCCGCGCTGATCAGCGGTTGGCCCGCTGAACAACCCAGCCAATCACCGACCGAGGTATGGCAGTCCGCACGCGCCGAGGCGATGCAACACGTGGACTATCAGCTGCGGCGCTTCATGCCGGGAGACACCCATCGCCACCTGCAGTTCAACACCCAGCTGTCGTACGAGTCGCTCGATTTGCTGCTGCTCCCGCTGTGGGTGTTGCCCGTGCGAGTCGGGCCGCACGTCCCCCCCGTGCGTCTGCTCATCAACGGTCAGACGGGACGCATCTTCGGCCACGCCCCGCTGGACTGGCAGCGCGTGGTGCTGGCGATCGCGTTGATCCTCGGCGGCATCGTGGCCTTCGTCTTCCTGATTATTGCCCTGGGGATACTGCTGTCATGAGTGTCCCTTGCTCCCGTTGTCAGAGCCCGCTCGAGCCTCAGGATCTGCGTTGCCCGATCTGCAGCCAGGCGTCGCCGGAGCAGGATCTGCCGCCCCAGAGCCGCGCCTTCGCGGAGGTCCTGCGCTGCGATGACTGCGGTGCCGCGGTCACCTACGCCATCGCCCACCAGGCACCACGCTGCCACTTCTGCGGCTCGGTGATGCACGTCGAGCGCCCCGAGGATCCCCTCGAGGAGGCCCGCTGGTTCCTGCCGTTTCGCGTTCCCCCGGAGCAGGCCGCCAGCCTGCTCCGCCAGTGGCTACAGACCCAGAGGGGCTTCTTCACACCCTCGGAGCTGGCCAGCGAAGCAACGCTGAGCCACCTCGCGCCCCTCTGGTGGGTAGGCTGGGTGTGTGACGCGGACGCGCTGGTGACCTGGACGGCGGACTCCAATGCCGGCTCCAAGCGGGCTGCCTGGGCGCCTCACGCGGGCTCTGGCCAGATGCAGTTTCGGGCCCTGCTGATCCCCGCCACGCGTGGTCTGACCTATGACGAGGCCAGCTACCTGACGCCTGGCTACGACACGCGAAGTCGTCAGCCCGGTCCCGAGGGACCCCAGAACACGCCCATCGAGCGCTTCGACGTGCAGAGGTCCGTGGCCCGCAGCCACGTGATAGAGAGCATTCACCGGGCCGCGGCTGCCCAGCTGAACGCGACCGCCATTCCCGGGAGTCGCAAACGCAAGATCCAGGTCTCGGCGCTGCTGAGCAGTCTCAACACCGACCGCTACGCGCTCCCGGCCTACGTTCTGGCCTATCGTTTCCGCGGCCAGCTCTACCGGGCAATCGTCCACGGTCAGGATCCACGCTACGTGTGGGGGCGCACGCCGCGCACCTATGTCCGGGTCTACATCGTGGTCGGCGCGATCGCTCTCGCGCTGTTCCTCGGCCTGGTCTCGCTCATCCTGTTCGCCGCGATGTGACTCAAGCATCGACTCGATGGGCCGTTCCGGGAGGCGTCATGGAGACGCTCCCCCCCAGCTCCGTTCAGCCCCTGACCTGGATCCCCCAGAGCCCACGTCCCCGGTTGGTCGCGCCTGCGCTGGCCCTCGGCGCGTGGGTGGGCCTCGGGCTCTTCGCGCTCGCGGAGAGTCAATTTGCTGGCCACGGCAGCCGCCCGGCGCTCTTGCTTTCGGCCGCCTTCGCCTGCGCGAGCATCGTACCGGCCGGCCTGCACCTGCGGCGCTCACCGTACAGCAGCCTGGCAGCGTTCGTGCTGTGGCTCGGCTGGTGCGGGTTCGTCGCTTGGAAGCTGAGCCAAGTGCTCTGAGCACGATCCCGCACTCAGGAGTGGCTCGGACCGAGCCCATGACCTAGGCTGCGCCGCCATGGCTTCCCCGAAGCGCCTCTCGAGCCTGCTTTGCCTCTGCTTGGCCGCCCCGGCGTGCGTCATCTCGACCCACGAGGGACCGGCACAGCCACCGGCTCATGCTGGAGCCCTCTACGAACCGGTGTTCCCCGAGCCCGCCGAGCAACCCAAGGACGGCGAGCCCGAGCAGATCACGGCGAGCCATATCCTGGTGATGTATCGAGGGTCCAAGAGCGCCCCGCCGGAGATCGTTCGCACCAAGGAAGAAGCTCGAGAGCGCGCGGAGGAGGCACGCCAGCGCGCCGTCGCGGGTGAGGACTTCGCCGAGCTGGCCGCCGAGTACTCGGACGAACCCGGGGCTGGCGAGCGGGGCGGAAACCTCGGGCCCTTCCCACGAGGCGTGATGGTCAAGCCGTTCAGCGACGCGGCGTTCGCGCTCAAGGTCGGACAGGTCAGCGACGTGGTGGAAACCGACTACGGTTTTCACGTGATTTTGCGCACCGAGTAGCTGCCGTCCGGCCCCAGGGTCAGACCTTTCCCATGGCCAAAGACCTAACAACTTTCAACCGAGCGCCGGACTGGGCCACAATGCGCGCAGGTGGAAGTGATCGGTCGCCAATGGATCGTGTTGTTGTGCGCTCTCGGGGTGGCGGCGTGCAACAAATCGAAGCCGCAGCCCGACCCCACGCCGAGCGCGAAGGCCAGCGCCGAGATCGCTGCGCCCCGCCCCTCTGCGAGTGAAGCACCGCCGGTGGCCTCGGTGCCCAAGGCAAAGCCAACCGACGAGGTCCCGAGCGCTCCTGATCCGAAGCGCTACGCTTGGCTCGGCGACGACGCCTCGAGCTATCCCAAAGCCGTGACGACGCTCGGCAAGCGCTTCCCTCCCCCCCCGAGCTACGAACGCCTGGCAGTGAAGCCCGGCTCCTTCGGAGAGTGGCTGCGGGGCCTGCCCCTGGCGGCTCCGGGCACCCCCGTGGTGAGCTACAAGGGCGAGGAGCTGGTGCCCGGCGACAACCAGTATCTCGGCGCCGTGGTGGCCCTGGACGTCGGCACCAACGACCTGCAGACCAGCAGCGACATGGTGCTCCGGCTCAATGCCGAGTGGAAATTCGCGACGGATCAGGAGATAGAGTACAAGAGCGCGACTGGCCTCGAGCTGCCGTTCTCTCGCTGGCTGGCCGGCGATCGCCTGAAGGCTGCAGGCGCCGCAGTAGGCTGGATCCGCAACGCCAAGGCGGTCGAGAAGAATCACCAGTCGCTGCGCGCGTTCCTGGATCAGGTCTACACCTGGGCAAACAGCACCTCCCTGATCGCCCACACCGAGTCAGTAGCCCCGGACGACGTGCAACCCGGCGATTTCCTGATCCACTCCAAGAAGCCGAGTCACGTGGTGATGCTGCTGGACATCGCCAAGAACCCCAAGGGCAAGCTGGTGGCCTTGCTGGGCCGCTCGCTGAATCCAGCACAGAGCTTCCACGTACTGCGACTCGGTCTGAGCGAGACCTGGTACAACATCGACCCTCACTCCGAGTCGCTGCTCACACCTGGCACGGTGCCGTTTCCGTGGAGTAACCTGCGTCGTATGCGCTGAGCGCCAAAACCACCGTCTTCGTCAGCCGCGCAGCCCGCCCCGGCTGGCGGCCACCGGCGGTTTGAGCTACAGCTCCCACGCTTCGATGAAGGAAACAGCAACCGACGACGTCCGCATCCAGAGCCTGCGGCCGCTGCTGCCGCCCGCCATCTTGATGGAGGAGCTGCCCTGCAGCTCACGTGGGCTGCACCAGGTGACGCAGTTCCGCAAGGCGATCAGCGACGTGCTCCAGGGACGCGACAGGCGCCTGGTGGTCGTCGTGGGCCCGTGTTCCATCCACGATCCCAAGGCGGGCTTGGAGTACGCCGAGCGCTTGCGCGAGCAAGCGGATCGCTTCAGCGACGACCTGCTGGTCGTCATGCGCACCTACTTCGAGAAACCCCGCACCACGATCGGTTGGAAGGGCCTGATCAACGACCCCCACCTCGACGACTCCTTCGCCATCAACCAGGGACTACGCATCGCCCGTCGCTTCCTGCGCGACGTGGTGGAGCTCGGCCTGCCCACGGGCACCGAGTTCCTGGATCCGATCTCACCGCAGTTCATCGCGGATCTCGTGTCCTGGGGTGCCATCGGCGCCCGCACGGTGGAGAGCCAGGTTCACCGCGAGCTCGCGAGCGGCCTGTCGATGCCCGTCGGCTTCAAGAACGGTACCGGAGGCAGCATCCAGATCGCCGTCGACGCCCTGCGCTCTGCCCGACACCCCCACCGTTTCCTCTCGGTAACAAAACAAGGCCTCGCCGCCATCGTCGAGACCACCGGCAACTCCGACTGCCATGTGATCCTGCGGGGCGGCGGCGGTCACCCGAACTACTCCCCGGACCACATCGCAGCGACGACGCAACGCCTGGAGAGCGCCCGGGTGAACAGGCGCCTGATGATCGACTGCTCTCACGCCAACAGCGGCAAGGACGCCGAGCGCCAACCCGAGGTCGCGAGAGCCATCGCCGAACAGCTCACCGCGGGCTCCGACGCCATCTTCGGTGTGATGCTCGAGAGCTTCCTGGTCGGTGGACGCCAAGACGCGAAGCCAGGCCAGGACCTGACCTATGGTCAGTCCATCACCGACGCCTGCCTGAGCTGGGAAGCAACGCCGCCGGTGCTGGAGCGGCTGGCAACCTCACGTCGCCATTCCTAGAGTGCATCGAAGATCCGGCCCAGGAGGGCAAACGGATCCCCATGGATCTGCGTTTCGAGCCGCGCGGGGGGAGGCACCTAGTCCAGCGCGTTGAACGTATCCCTCAGCTGAAACTCTTCGCGTGCGGCGGCGAACCCCGCGAGTCCAACGCGGAAAGAAATCGTCACGTCGTCGCCCCAGGGCCACCACAAGCCGAACAGGAGCGTGCCGCCCACCGTGTCCGAGCAGTAGAGCACCTGATCGGGCCGCACACCGCCGGTGTTGTCCGCCACTTCTCGCACCAGCGAGGGCGCCTTGGCCAGGGACCGGGCCGTCCACTCTTGGGTGAACGCAGCGTGCACCGCACTGCGCGCCTCGTGGGCCAGCTCGGCGTTGAACGAGGACGAAACGCACGAGAAGCGCGTGTCCCAGCTCCAGCCGCCACCTGGCCAGCGTTCACGCAGCGGTGCCAAGCTTTCGAACAGCGCTTGATACGGGGCCCCTTGAGCGCGACTCATGGAGACGAACGGTAGCGCAGAATCGACGGCCTTGGGGAGCCGATCGAAGTCTGGCGGGCGACGAGCGCCGCGCTACCCGCTTCAGGACAGGCCATGGAGCGTGTTCCGCGTCGGCGGCCGGCTGACCCGTCGCGACCAACCTACCGTACAAGCGCGTTGCATCCGGCAACACGCGCAAAGTAGGCTGCTCTGCGCTCGCCTCTTCCCCACCGCCCCAAAGCCGCACACCTCGAGATGCCCCAGCCCCCGAGACTCGTCCCCTGGCGTGTCGCCATCCCGCTGACGACCACCGCCGCAGTAGCTGGCGCGGGCATCGGTTTCCTCGTGGTCAGCCTGGTGGTGAACCCGATGCGAGGCGGTCCGGGTTCCGAGTCGAGCGGCTCCCCCGCCGCGGCGAGCGCTCCCCCCCCAGCGGCGCCAGAGGCAAGTGAGCCCGCCCCCAGCGCGGCCCCAGAGATCGCCGACGCCGCCGGCAGCGCCAGCCCGGATTCCGGATCGCCGGACGCGTCGCCGCCGGACGATCTGACCAGCGACGCGGGACTCAAACCCTACGAGTCCTACCTCTACGTGCGCTCGAGCGCCAAGGCCGACGTCTGGGTCCACGGCATCAAGATCGGCCCCACCAACGAGAAGCTCAAGCTGCCCTGCACCAAGGGCCTGCGCTTCACGCGCCTCGGGAAGGACCCTGGCCCTGCCTGGATCAGCAAGGCCGTGTCTATCAAGATTCCATGCGGAAGCGTAACTCAGCTGGAGCTCGAGCCCGAAGCAGATCCGAAGCTCAGGGCCGCGCCCCAGGAGTCCGACAACCCTTACTGAGCCAAGCCGCCTCAGCCCATCAGGGGCGCCAGCGCCGCGGAGTCCAGGTACTCGTCGAGGCGACGAATTCGGCCTGCTTCGACGCAGGCGACCAAGCACGCTGGCACCTCGAGCTCGACGCCGTTCGGCGCACGGCCACGCATCACGTGCTGCTGCACGAAGCCAGTGGGCGTCGGCGTGAGCTTCAACTCGGTGTAGCTCAGCCCTTCGACGCTCTTCGCCAGCAGACCGATCACCTTCAGAACCTGCTTCTTGACCAGCTCCCGCTGATCGAAGTTACGCCAGACGACTGCGTCGTCGTGATACAGCTCGCCGACTCCGTCGACGTCTCCCGCCAGCGTGCGCTCGGTGAGCTGCCTGGCGATCTCCAACGCTTCTTTTTCCATGAGATAAATTCCACCCAAGCCGGGCGCGGTTCGAGGTCAGGGGTTCGGGGGTGAGAGCACGAGTCAACGCAAGACTCACAACGCGTGACCTCCGTCCAGCAGCAGGCTCTGACCGGTGACGTAGCTGGCGCGGTTGGAAGCCAGGAAGACCACCGCCTCGGCGACCTCTTCGGCGCGACCGAAGCGCTTGAGCGCGGTGTTGCGACGCGCGGATTCCAGCCACTGCTGGTCGAACGCCTCGCCCTTCAGGCGCAGGAAGATCCCCGCCTCGATCACGCCGAGCTGTACTGAGTTGGCGCGCACGCCGTGACGGCCTTCTTCTCGCGCGACGCCTCGCAGCAAGGCCTCCACGCTCGCCTTCGGCACCACGCTCAACATGTCTCGTGGTGGAAACCGCGAGAGCCCGACGCTGGTCAGCGCGACGTAGCTGCCCCCTTCTTCACGCAGATGAGGCAGCGTCGCGTGAACCAGCGAGAACGCTCCCACCGCGTCGGCCTGCATCACCGCCTTGAAGCGTTCGGGCGTGACGTCACCAATGTACTCCATGGGGATATTCGAGCCAGCCGCGAGGATCACGCTGTGCACACGCCCGAAGCGCTCCCTCACCCCCTGAAACTCCAGCGCGATCGCCGCGTCGTCCGCCAGGTCCAGGGCTCCCGCGTGAGCGATCACGTCGAAGGTCCGCAGACGCTCGCACACCTCGTCCGCGGCGGCTCGGTTTCGGTGATACGTCAGCGCGACGGGACAACCCCGCCTAGCCAGGGCTTCACAGATCGCCGCTCCCACGCCACCACTGCCGCCGACCACCCAGGCCGCTCCGGCGGGAAACTCCTGCGCTCGCTCGTCCATCGGACTAGGGCTGGGTTAGCTCCGCGTATTGCCCGCGGAAATAGACCAAGGGGACGCCCTCGGCGACGCCGACCTTCACCAGCTCACCGATGAAGATGTCGTGGTCGCCTCCCGGGTGCTCCGCGAACAGTCGACACTCCATCCAGGCCAGCGCCTCGGGCAGCAGCGGACAACCCGTGAGCTCTCCGGGGGTCCACTCGATGCCGTCGAACTTGTCGTCCACGGAGGTCGCGAAGTGCGTCGATACCTCGGCCTGGTCGTGCTTCAAGATGTTCACGGCAAAGCGCCGCTCACGACGGATCACGGCGTGGGCGCGAGCGCGCTGGTCGACGCAGACCAGACAGAGCGGCGGGTGCTTGCTCAGCGAGCTGAACGCCGTCGCGGTCAGAGCGTGGGGCTGACCCTCGGCGTCGACGGTCGTGATCACCGTGACCGACGCCGCGAAGCTCGCCATCACCGCCTTGAAGGCCTCGGCATCGATCGTCGCTCGCTCCTCCAGCGGCGGTCTTCCAAAGGTGCCCCCTTGGTCCACGGCAGCGCTCTCCTCTTCCGTTCCCACGCGGGGAGTGAAACACGTTCTATTCTCGGGGTCCAGGCGCGAGCCCCTCATCCGCCAGGCCAGCGGCGAACCTCGAGTGAACCCAGAGGACCGGCGTTTGGCTAGCCTCTGGATGCCGAGCTGACGCGAATCCGATCGCATCCCGAAACGTCCAGACCGGCTTTATGGTACACCAGGCGGCTGAATGGCGAAGTCGCCCGCAGTGCTCGCTCCGCTCTCCGCCGTCGGAGCCAGCTTCCTCGCCACGGCCCAGATCGTGGGTGGGATGGGCGTGCTCTTCGGCCGCATCGCCTCGCGAGCCGCTCGCTTCGACTTCGACTACTCGGAACTCATCAAGAACATGTACAAGATGGGCGTCAAATCGCTGCCCATCGTGGTCGTGACCGCGCTCTTCACCGGCGGCATCATGATCATCCAGGCAGCGCCCATCGTGGAGCGCTATGGCGCTCAGGGACTGCTCGGTTGGGCCGCAGGCTTCACCACCCTGAGGGAGATCGGCCCGCTGCTGACCGCGCTCATGCTCAGTGGTCGCGTCGGCGCGAACAACACGGCCGAGCTGGGCACCATGGTGGTGACGGAGCAGATCGACGCCCTGCGCGCGCTGTCCATCGACCCCATCAGCTTCCTGATCGTCCCCCGCTTCATCGCGATGGTGACCACCATCTTCCTGTCCACCATCTTCTCCGACGCGCTGGCGCTGTTCGGCGCCGCCTATGCGGGCTACGGCGTGCTCGGGGTCGAGCCGCAGATCTTCTACAACGGCATCGTCAGCGGCCTGCTCGACGTGGGAGACGTGTTCCACGGCCTCGCCAAGTCGATCGTCTTCGGCGCGATCATGGCGCTCGCGAGCTGTCAGTTCGGTATCGCCACCTCGGGTGGAGCTCCCGGCGTGGGCCGAGCCGTCAACGCCACCGTGGTGGTGAGCGCGGCGGGCATGTTCGTGCCTGACTACCCGTATCCTTCGCGCTCGGGTGAGACACGCATGACTGCCAGCAACTCCAGCGCCCCTATGGGCCCGTCGAGCGCCGTCGGCCACATCGAGGAAGATGACTTCCCGACGGAACCGCGGGGCATTGCAGCGGTCGGCGCAGCCGTCATCGACCTGGTCGGCTCGGCGAAGGCTCAGTACTCGGTCTTCGTGCAGACGCTGTACTACACCTTCCGCGGCCAGCGGCGTCCCGGCGCGATCCTCCAGCAGTGCTACGAGATCGGCAATCGGAGCCTGGTCTTCCTGTGCATCGTGATGGGCTTCATGGGCATGATCCTGACCTATCAGGCCGGGATCCAGGTCAAGCGCGCGGTGCCAGACGTGACCTTGCTCGGCGCGACCTTCCTCGAGTTGATCGTGCGGGACATCGCGGCGTCGATCTGCGCCTTGATGCTCGCGACCCGCGTCGGCGCGGGCATCGCTGCCGAGATTGGCTCGATGGTGGTCACCGAACAGGTCGACGCCCTGCGCATGACCGCGGCCGATCCCATCGACTACCTGATCAAGCCGCGCTTCGTCGCCAGCACCATCATGACCATCATGTGCGTCGTGATCGCTGGCGGCGTCTCGATCCTGACCGGCATGTGGACCGGCAAGATGTTCTTCGGGATCTCGGCCCAGACGTTCATCAACTGGAGCCTGGTCGACTGGGGTGACGTGATCGTCGGGGTGACCAAGTGCTTCGCCTACGGTGCCGCAATCCCCGTAGTCAGCGGCTACTGCGGGCTCTCCACCTACGGCGGCTCCGAGGGCGTCGGCTGGGCCACGACGCGCGCGGTGGTCAACTCCTCCCTCGCGGTGATCATCCTGAATTTCTTCATCAGCGGCGCTGGCTACCTGATCTTCGGCTGACCACCCCAGCGTAGCCGCGTTTCCTCGGGGTTTTGGGGGTGAGACGCGCCAGGTACCGCCTGAGTCAAGCAGCCGGCGGCGCAGAGTCACGGCCGAGGCGCTCATCGCCCGCTTCCGACTCGGCTTCCCGCTGCTGCCAGACCTCCACGATGCGGTCCAGCACCCGAGGCGCGCTCATGAAGCCGGCGAAGTGACCCAGCCCCTCGAGCACCTCGAGGGACGTATCGGGGATCACTTCCGCGAGGTACTCCGAGTGGCTCAGGGGTACGATGGTGTCGGCGTCTCCGTGGTAGAAGTGGATCGGCACACGGATGTTCGCGGGATCGAAGGGCCAGGGCCGACTGAACAGCGATAGGTCGTAGATCGGCGCCCGGATCCCCTTCTCCGTCGCCGCCACGATGTCGCGACAGAACATGGCCTTCATCTCGGCCCGCTCGAACACCGGGCGATCCTCCTGTGGACCGTACTTCACGTAGAGATCGAAGCACGGGCTGACCAGCGGCCTGAGCGGCTGGACGACGACGCTCAAGAGCTCCCCGAGCGGAGCGCGGTGGCGGTCCACGGCCTTCATCAGGCCGAGCAGCCTCGCGCCATAGCTCGGGGCGCCGCTCGTCTCGTGACAGGGCCCGACGCCCCCGAGGCTCACGCCGACGACCACGCGCTCTGGCAGCTCGTGTGCACAAGCCAAGACGTAGGGTCCGCCACCCGACAGACCGACGACGCTGAACTCCGGGTGCCCCAGGGAATCCGCCAGCTCCCCGACGTCTTGCGCGTAGGAGAGCAAGCAGCGATCCGGCTGGTGCGTCGACTCACCGATCCCCGGTCGCTCCACGCTGATGATCTCGAGCCCCCGCGCCTCCGCCGCGCTCGGCGCGTCCAGAGGCAGCTGGTGACGGCCCCCTGGGGTGCCATGAAACCAGAACACCGGGCGTCCCCCGGCGGCCCCATAGCGCCCGAAGCCGAGCTCTGAGCCATGGGAGAGGCGCAGGCTCCCCTCGGCGAAGGGGCGTGGCGTCTCGACGCGGGTCCGACGCTCGGACCAGCGGGGCATGCGGATGCGACGCCGGATGTGGTGGAAGCGACTGCGTGGGGGAGCGGACGGCGACATCAATCCTCTAGCTTGAACACTCGCACGGCGTTTTCACGCAGAAACTTCGGCCACACCTGCGGTTTGAAAGGCACCCGGTCCAGCTCCTCGAAGATCCGCTCGAGACTCAAACCCATGGGGAAATAGCCAGCATACAGGATCTTGTCCGCACCACGAGTGTTCGCGTAGTCGATGATCGCCTTGGGGTAGTGCTTCGGCGCGAACGCGCTCGTCATGTAGTGCAGGTTTGGATACTTGAGCATGAGCTTCACCGCGAGATCCACCCAGGGCTCGGCGCCGTGGCGCATCACGAACTTCAGCTCCGGGAAGAACCAGCACACCTCGTCGATCAGCTCCACGTGCTGCGGCGCCATGGGGAGCCGAGGACCCGGGACGCCGACGCAGCAACAGAACGGCAGATCCAGCTCCACGCACTTGGCGTAGATCGGGTACCAGCGCTTGTCGTTGATGGGCACCTGGGGGCAGAGTCCCGACGGAAACGCCGTCACCGCGACGATTCCGTGCTCCTCGTGCATGCGAACGATCTTCCGCACCTCGTCCATGCCGTTGTTCGGGTTGGCGTGGTAGCTCGTGAGGATACGGTCCGGGAAGCGCTGCTTGGCTTGCTTGACGACCTCGTTCTCGTCGTCGATGCCCATGAGCGCCCGCTCGATGTTGAACTCGTCGAGCTTCTTGATCGTGTAGTCGACGTAGTCTTCCTGGGCGCCGACGTCAGGGATGTTCTTGAACATGTACTGCGCCGGCATCTTGAACACCTGCTGGCTCTCCCGGTCGAGCAGCAGTGGCTTCATGAACTCGTACCAACCGCTGTTGTCCTCCCCTGGGATGTTCAGCATCAGGTCGATGACTCGCACGTCCTTGGGCATGCTCATTCGCGCACCTCCGCTGCCGAAGCCGCAGACGACGGGCTCAACTCATCGCTCCGCCGTCGACCAGCAGCTCGGCGCCGTGGATGAATCCGGCGTCCTTCGACGAGAGAAAGGCGATCGTGCCAGCGACGCACTCAGGAGTTCCGTACGGAATATGCGGGATGGCGCCCTTGAGCAGCTCCACCTCGCCGCCTTCGGGCAAGCGGAACTGGGAGTGCATGCTGGTAGCGATCGCGCCGGGGATGATCGCGTTGATGCGAACGCCACGCTTGATGAACTCGATCGAGAGGCTCTTGGTGAGCGAGAGCACGCCGCCCTTCGACGCCGCATAGGCTGCCATCCACGGGTGACTACCGAGCGCCGCGGTGCTCGAGGTGTTGACGATCGTGCCCTTGGTTTCCAGCAGGTGCGGCAGCGCGGCCTGACACATCAAGAAGGTACCGGTGAGGTTGATGCCGATGACCTTGCTCCAGTCCTCGAAGCTGAGCTCGAGCGTCGACTCGCTGCGCAGCACGCCCGCGACGTTCGCCAGGTGATCGAGCTTGCCGAAGCGCTCCCGCGCCGCGCTGGTGGCTTCCTTCACCGAGTCCGGATTGCTGACGTCGCACACGAACGGAGCGCTCACCCCCTGCGCGGCTTCGATCTGTCCCTGCGTCTCGGCGAGCCCCGACTGGTTGACGTCGAAACACGCAACGCTTGCGCCTTCCGCGGCGAACCGCAGCGCCGTCGCCCGACCGATGCCGCCGGCCGCGCCCGTGACCCAAGCCACGTGTCCCTCGAACCGCCTGTGAGGTGCTTCGCTCATGAACTCAAACCTTCCTCGAAACGCATACCCGAGGCACTCGAAGGGCGCGCCGCCACGCAGTCTGGATACCGGTGGAAGGCCTTGCGAGTGCGAATAGAACGTGTTCTATTTTCTCGCGCGGCGGGAGTCAAACGGGATCGTCGCCAGGTCAGAGAACGATCAGTCGAGGACGGACGGAGAAAGGCTTACGCGACGATGGCGCTGCTCAGCTTCAATGGATACCCAACGGGATGGTTCGTCGTGGCTTGGGCCGAGGACCTGGCTCCCGGCGATGTCCAGCCCATGCGCTACTTCGGCCGCGACCTGGTCGCCTATCGGGGCCTCGACGACGGCCAGGTGCACATCCACGACGCCTTCTGTCCGCACCTCGGAGCGCACCTCGCCCACGGCGGCAAGGTCGAGGGGAACGACATTCGCTGCCCGTTCCACGCCTGGAAATTCGGTCCAGATGGCGCATGCAACGAGGTCCCCTACGCCAAGCGGATCCCCCCCAAGGCCTGCGTGCGCACCTTCCCGATCCTGGAGAAGAACGGCCTCATCTACTTGTGGCACGACAGCAAGCGCCGCGCGCCGTTCTTCGAGGTTCCGGATCTCGAAGGCTGGGGCGATCCCGAGTGGACTGGCTGGACCAAGAACATCCTGACGATCAGGACGCACCCCAAGGAAATCGTGGAGAACGTCGCCGACAAGGGCCACTTTCCCCGCGTCCACGGCACCCATGTCGACACCTTCGACAACGAGTTCGACGGCCACCTCGCCATCCAGCGCACGACCGGCATCGCGTATCCGCGCGGCGGCGGTAAGGACAAGTTCGCCCTCGAGGCCACCTACTATGGCCCCGGCTTCCAGGTCACGGACATGCAGGGCTACCTGCACAGTCGACTGATCAACGCTCACACGCCGATTGACGGAAACAGCCTGCACCTGCGCTTCGGCGTGATGCTGAAGAAGGTCGGCTCCGACGCGAAGATGGAGCAGTTCGCCCAGGGCTACATCACGAACCTCCAGGTCGGCTTCCAGGAGGACATCGCGATCTGGGAGAACAAGTGCTACCGCGATCGCCCGATGCTGTGCGACGGCGATGGCGCCATCGGCGCCCTGCGCAAGTGGTACGCGCAGTTCTACGACCAGGACGCGCCGGCGAGCTTGCCGGTCGCGACCTGACGGTTTTCTTGGGGGAGAGAGCGCACCGCGACACGCTCCCCCCGGCCCTTCACCTCACCGACAGCCGGTGCAGCGTGCCGATGATGCGATTGAAGCGCGCGTACAGCGCCTCGTCGAGCGTCGGTATTTCACCGAGCGCCGCGGCTACCTCGAGACACGCCAGCGCTTCTCGCGCCGAACCCATCGCGCACTGAAAGCGCGCGTGTTGGTTGCGACCGCGGCTGTAGGCGCCCTCCGCGACGTTGAGCGCGATGGAGGATTGAGCACGCTTGAGCTGCCGGTACAGATCAGGATCCGCGCGGCACAGTTGAGCCGCGAGCGGCCGAATCATGGTGATGGTTTCGAGAATGAACGGATAGATTTCGAGCATCAGGTGACCTCCTTTCGATCACCCGACCCCTCCGCCGGCGAGTCGCAGGCGGTGTCCAGGCTGCGAGCGCAGCGAGCACCGGCGAAGCCGGCCTCGGCCTGGACACCGCCGAGCACGCCGGCAGAATTGGACGAGAGCGAGCCAGAGCCAGGGTTAGTGAGAGAGCTAGGGTTGGGCTCGGAAACCTGAGAGCTTCGTGCTGGGGCGAGCGAAGCAAGGCCCCAGCCAGCGACTGCACCAGCAAGCTGGGGCGAGCGAAGCAAGGCCCCAGCCAGCGACTGCACACCTGCAAGCCGAGCCCAGCGAAGCGACGGCGAGGCCAGCGACCGCACCAGCAAGCTGGGGCGAGCGAAGCAAGGCCCCAGCCAGCGACTGCACACCTGCAAGCCGAGCCCAGCGAAGCGACGGCGAGGCCAGCGACCGCACCAGCAAGCTGGGGCGAGCGAAGCAAGGCCCCAGCCAGCGACTGCACAACTCAAGCCGAGCCCAGCGAAGCGACGGCGAGGCCAGCGACTGCACCAGCAAGCTGGGGCGAGCGAAGCAAGGCCCCAGCCAGCGACTGCACACCTGCAAGCCGAGCCCAGCGAAGCGCAGAGGTTAGCGACCCACCAGCAAGCTGGGCGAGGAAGCAAGGCCCCAGCCAGCGACTCACCAGCAAGCCGAGCCCAGCGAAGCGACGGCGAGGCGAATTGCACCAGCAAGCTGGGGCGAGCGAAGCAAGGCCCCAGCCAGCGACTGCACACCTGCAAGCAGCCCAGCGAAGGACGGCGGAGGGAGCGACCGCACCAGCAGCTGGGGCGAGCGGAGCAAGGCCCCAGCCAGCGACTGCACCAGCAAGCCGAGCCCAGCGAAGCGACGGCGAGGCCAGCGACTGCACACGGGCAAGCTGGGGCGAGCGAAGCAAGGACCCAGGCCAGCGACTGCACCAGCAAGCCGAGCCCAGCGAAGCGACGGCGAGGCCAGCGACCGCACCAGCAAGCTGAAGTGAGCGAGCAGCCCAGCCGGACTACCCCGCGGAAATAACCCTAGCTCTAACCCTAGCTCTAACCCTAGCCCTTAACCCTAGCTCTAACCCTAGCTCTAACCCTAGCTCTAACCCTAGCTCTAACCCTAGCTCTAACCCTAGCTCTAACCCTAGCTCTAACCCTAGCTCTAACCCTAGCTCTAACCCTAGCTCTAACCCTAGCTCTAACCCTAGCTCTACTCCGCCGCCTCCCACTCACTGTTCCGCACGGATTCTGCAGCCGACGCCGCGTGCAGCGCCGCAGCGTAGCCGAACGTCATCGACGGTCCGATCGTGCCCCCGGCCCCCGGATACGTGTTGCCCATCACGGCGGCGGAGCAGTTGCCGGTCGCGTACAAACCGGGAATGGCGCTGCCGTCCTCCTTCAGCACGCGTCCGTCGACGTCGGTCACGAGGCCCCCCTTGGTGCCAAGGTCTCCGGGCCATACCTCGATGGCGTAGAACGGCGCCTCCACGATTGGAGCGAGACTCGGGTTCGGCTTGATCTTGCTGTCGCTGTAGTAGCGGTCGTAGAGGCTATCGCCGCGCTGGAAGTCCTCGTCCTTGCCGGCCCTGGCAAAGGCGTTGAAGCGCTCGATCTCCGCTTCCAGGCCCTCGGGATCGACGCCGAGCTTCTCCGCGAGCCCCGACAGTGTGCCTGACTTCTTGAGAAAGCCCTGACGTAGGCGCCTCGGCAGGCTGCTGTCTGGCTGCAAGCGGCTCGGCCCGAGCGGTCCGCACGGATACGAGCGTCGGTAGCGCTGATCGAAGATCAGGAACGCGGGGATGCTGGGCGCCTCAGCGGAGTTTGCGGCGTACTGACCCTTGACCACGTCCACGTACGGGGCGGCTTCATTGGTGAAGCGCTTGCCTGCGCGGTTGACCATGACGCAACCGGGCATCGACTTCTCGACCACGAGGAGCCACGGGTATCCGTCAGGAAGCAGCGTCACGGGGGTCCACCAGGCGTCGTCCATGAGATCGACGGCGGCACCGAGCGCCTGCCCCATGCCGATCACCTCGCCCGTGTTTCCCTCGCAGGCGGCGGTCCAGTCGCTCCCGATGGGCCCTGGCTGGTGCTGCTGACGTAGCTTCGCGTTCTTCGCAAAACCACCTGCCGCGAACAGCACACCCCGCTCGGCGCGGATCCTGAGCGTCTTGCCCTCCCGCGTCACCCTCGCCCCGACGACGCGCCCCTCTTCCTCGATCAGCTCCTCGCAGCTGGTGCCGAGCCACAGCGGCACGTCAGCGTCCAGCAGCGCTCGACGCAGGCGGCCGACCAGCGCGACTCCAAGGCACAGGCGACCATCACCGCGGCCCTTGCGACGCGCGCCGATGTCGACCCAGTAGCGCAGCATGACCCAGAACATCAGCACGAAGCTCCAGAACGAGAACTGGACCAGCGTGTGCGCTTCCCTCGCGGTGAGGCCCATGCGCCCGAGCACCAGGCCCTGTCCCGAGCGTCGGAGGTTCCGCTCCTCCGGGCCAAGCTTCGACGCGCGAAAGGGTATCGGCTCGATGGAGCGCGCCCCGATTTTTCCACCTGGATGCTCGGGGTAGTAGTCGGGGTACCGCGGCACCGCCATGAACTTCACGTCGCTGTTCGCCTCGAGGTAGCGCACCATCTCCGGCGCCTTGTCCACATAGGCGACGAGGCGCTCCTCGGGGACGCGGCCTTTCGTGATTCCCTTGAGGTAGGTCAGGGCGTCTTCCCGGGAGTCCCTCACCCCCACCCCCTCCATGTGAGGATTGTTCGGGATCCAGATATTCCCTCCGGAAAGACCGGTGGAGCCACCGAACAGCTGAGTCTTCTCGATCACCAGCGCATCGAGACCGTGCTTTTTCGCCACCAGCGCCGCGGTCATCCCGCCACCGCCGCTGCCCACTACCAGGAAGTCCGTCGTATGGTCCCACTCGGTCATCGGTTCACTCGCCTCAAGGGTTGGCTCGGCTCTCGCCCACCTGGGCCTGGGCTCCACTCGGCGGCTTGAAGTGCACGACGTTCGGTAGCCCGTTCTTTGGGTTGAGGGACAGTCGCGGGTTCTTTATCGGCGTGTAATCCGCAGGGATCCGGGGCTCTACGCCGCGCTGGATCAAGGTCGCCAGGATCAGTCGCGCCTCCATCAGCGCGAAGTTCTTGCCCATGCACACACGAGGCCCCATCGAGAACGGTACGTAGGCGGCCTTGGGCAAGTTGCGCTCGAACTCCTTCGTGAACCGTTCCGGGCGGAAAACCTCTGGCTCCGGGAAGTACTCGGGGTTCTTGTGCATCACGAACGGGCTGATGAACACGTAGCACCCCTTGGGCAGCAGGTAGTCCCCGATCAGGACGTCCTCTGCGGGCTCGCGCATGAACGTCCAGACGGACGGCAGGACGCGCATCGCCTCCTTGAACACCTGGTCGATATAGCCGAGGTTGTCGTCGATCGTTGGCTTGCGATCTCCGCACACTCGAGCGACCTCTTCCTGCATCTTCACCACCACCTCTGGGTGCTGACCGAGCAGGTACCAACACCACGTCAGCGCGTGCGCCGTCGTCTCGTGGCCAGCGAAGAAGAGCGTCATCGACTCGTCTCGGACCTGCTTGTCCCCCATGCCCTCGCCAGCCTCGTCGCGCGCCTGGATCAGCATGCTGAGCAGATCACCGCGGTCCTCCCCGGTGCGACGGCGCTCGTCGATGATGCGCTGCACGATGCGGTCGATGTCGCCGATCGCCGCCATCTTCCGCCGGTTCTTGCGGCTGGGCCACCAGCCAGGCACCGGGATCGGTAGCTCGATGTGATCCACCAGCACCTGGTTGATGACCTTCATCGCCTCACGCACCGTCTCCGCCTGGCTACCGCGCACGTCCGCGTCGAAGAGGGTCTTGGCGACGATGCCCAAGGTCAGCTCCGTCATCTCGTGACAGAAGTCGACGCGCTCGCCCTCTTTCCACGCGTCAATCATCTGATCGGTGAAGTGGGTCATCACCTCGCCATAGGCGTCGATGCGTCGCTTGTGGAACGCGGGAAGGATCATCTTGTGCTGGCGCTTCCACGCGTCGCCGTCGGCGCTCAGCACCCCCTCCCCGAGGAACAGCTTGAAGATCTGCTTGTTGACCTTCGGCTTCAGGAACAGTTCAGGACGCTTGACGAGGATCTCGTGCACCGCCTCGGGATCGCTGACCTGCACCCACTCGTGGAACGCGACGGAGAAGCGGGCGACGTGGCCATACTTCTCGAGCAGACCAGAGACGAACTCGAGCTGGCCCGTCTGGAAGTCGACGGTGCTCCCCCACAGCCAGTGACCCCGGGGCCCCGGAGGTCGACGCATCACCGCTCCCGGACTCTCTCTGACGCTTCGTACGTGCATGCTCTGCCTCGCTCTCGGGATCTGCTCGGTGGGTTGGGAGTTCTTGTTGGTTCGGGCTCGGGGGTGAGGCGCGCTGCTTCACGCCTTGATCGCCTGGGGGTGCTGGTCGAGCAGGTCCCGCATCCGGTCCAGCGCAAGCTCCACGAACATCCCTTCGGCTTCCGCGAGGAGTTGTCCGTCGCTCGTGAGTTCGCCGACGACCAGCGTCGCGCGACCGACCACGTCCTTGATACGCGCGCGATACACGACCGGCACGCCGAGACGCACCGGCTTTCGATACTTCACGCTCAGCTTGCCCGTCATGCAGACGACGCCGCGCCGGAGCGCTGCGGCACCCAATACGTGGTCGAAGCCCGCGGCGATGTGTCCGCCATGAACGCAGCCCGGGCCGCCCTGAAACAGCTCGCAGTAGCTGCCGCGCCCAACCACGTCGTCGCCCTCGACGATCAGAGACAGGGGCGGCGCCGCCGGGTTGGCGTGGCCAATCACTGGGCCCCGATCAGCCCACTCCTCGTGAGCCGACGTGTCTCGCGCCTGATGCGCCTCGAAGAAGCTGCGAGACGGCGCGGCAGCCACGACTCGCCGCGCCTCGGCGACCGCCGCCGCCGCGCGCTCGAAGCAGTCCACGTCACCCTGACAGCGCATCAGCTGGTCGCCGAGGTCGCGCAGCTCGCTCGCGAGTCGACGGCGCGCGCGCCAGGCGGGGTCCTGCGGCTCCAGGGGGACACGAAACCCGTGCGGCAGGTCACCCATCAGCTTCCGGTCGTCGGAGCCGGGGTGCGGCGCGTCCATGCGGGCGCTCGCGTCTGTCCGCGGCGCCTTCATTCAGCGAACCTGGATCTCGTCGGGAGAGTCCTGCGCCGTGGCCTTCGCCCACTTGTAGTCCGGCTTGCCGCTCGGAAAGCGCTCTACCTGACTCACCAGCTTCAGCTGCCGAGGCACCTTGTAGCCGGCGATGAACCTTCGCGCGTGCTCCTGCAGCGACTTGAGGTCGGGTCGCTTGCCTTCCCGGGGCGCGACCACCGCGGCCACGCGCTGCATCCACTTGTCGTCTTCGACGCCAACCACCAGCACGTCGTAGACGTCGGGGTGGGACTTGAGCGCCTCTTCTACTTCCTCGGGGAAAATCTTCTCACCACCGCTGTTGATGCAGTTGGAGCCCCGCCCGTAGACCGTGATGCGGCCGTCTTCCTCGACCGTCGCCGAGTCACCAGGCAGCACCCAGCGCACGCCTTCGATCGTCACGAAGCGCTCGCGAGTCTTCTCCTCGTCCTTGTAGTAGCCGAGGGGAACGTGACCGCTGCGCGCCAGCTTGCCGATCTTGCCGGACCCTGGCGCGAGCGGCTTCAGGTCGTCGTCGAGCACGCTGTTCGCCTCGTCCATGAAGAAGGAAGGACGGCCGTCGGTGCCCGTGTCTTCGCCGGGCACCGCGGAGCCCTGGTGGCCCGTCTCACTGGCTCCGAAGTTGTTGAGCACCAGGGCGTCCGGCACCAGCTCCTGCAGCTTGTCGCGCACCACTGGGCTGAGGACCGCACCCGAGGAGGCTATCGCCAGCATGCTGCTGACGTCGTAGTCGCCTCCTTCGAGCTCGTCAGCGATGGGCCTCCCCATGGCGTCGCCCACCAGCATGATGGTGTTGACCTCTTCCTCGGGGATCAGCTCGCAGATGCGCCTTGCGTCGAAGCTCTTGCCAGGCTGAATCACGAGCTTGCCGCCCGACAGCAGGCAGATCCAGCACGTCAGCTGGGCGGCGCCGTGAATGAACGGCGCGCAGGGCAACATGGTGACGCCACCCTCGGCGGCGGACGGCGCCAGCGCCTCCGGCGACTCGATGGGATCGCCCCCCGGGTTGCCGCCCTGAAGAGCCGCGAAGAACAGGTCCTCCTGGCGCCACATCACCCCCTTGGGCATGCCCGTGGTGCCACCGGTGTAGATGATGAAGAGGTCATCCCCGCTGCGAGGCTCGAAGGCGCGCTCTGGAGAGGCCTCCGCGAGCACCTGGTCGTAGTCGAACGCCTCCAGGCGCGGATCGATCTCCACGGCCGAGTCGTCCGAGAGCAGCACGCAGGTTCTGAGCTTCTCGGCGCCGAGCGCGGCGTCGGCGACGATCGGGGCGAACTCGCGTTGGCTCAGGATCGCGACGAGGTCGGCGTTCTCGACGAGATAGCGTAGCTCGTGAGCAACGTAGCGGTAGTTGAGGTTGATGCTCACCGCTCGAAGCTTCATCGCGGCGAGCATGCCCTCGACGTACTCGGTGCCGTTGAACAGATGCAGACCGATATGGTCCCCAGCCTTCACCCCACGGGACGCCAGGAAATTGGCGAGGCGATTCGCGCGCTCATCCAGCTCGGCGTAGGACAAGCGGCGGTCGCCGCTCACCAGAGCGAGGCGCTCGCCGAACGTGTCGACCAACGACTCGTAGAGATCCGCGATATTGAATTCCATGGTGCTCCCCTTGCAGTCCGTTCACGCCCTCGGCAGCTCTCGACTCACGACTCGGCGCGCTGCTGCACTGGGTCGGCGCGTCGCCAACCCGCCCCGCGCCGCGACCAAGCACGCCGCGAGCGCCTGGGTCACGGCGCGGCCCCGATCCTGATTCCGCGGGGCGTCAGCCCTTGAGCGGAGGCAGGAAGTTGTTCATCTTGCGCGCCAGCGGGATGCTACCGCTCACCTTGAGCTTGCGCGTCATCACGGCCTTTGCTCCGCCGAGATCGCCGTTGGCGAGCTTGACGTAGTCGTCCGCCTTCATCGTGTAGGTGACGCTGGCGTTCTCCGTCGACCCCTCGGACACCGCGACGGACTGGTCCTTCACGGAAACGGTCCACGTCCCACCACCATCACCACTCAGCTCGTAGACGTAGGTCGCCTCCACGCCCTTCGCCTGATCCGAGATGAAGCGATCCTGGATAGTGTCGAAGTACTCCTGACAGCTCTCGATCCGCCCGACCATGGGTTGTCCTCCGTCGCTGGCTGTGTGTTCAGTCCAGCCGCTCACGGGAGCAGTCGTTTGCCCCCGTTTCTGAAACACGTTCTACGAGGAGTTAGCGACCATTGCCGGAATGTGTCAAGTACAAACTATACCCTGGAGTATCGGTATACTTTGCAGTATATGTTCCTCGGTATTGGGATACTCTTGAGTACTGGAGGCTGTAAATGTCCGTAACTACTGACACTCCCCCGCGTAGGTTGACCCGAGACGAGCGCAGGGCACGCACGCGGGAAGATCTGCTGCAGGCCGCCGCCGCCGTATTCGGGCGCCGCGGGTACCACGGCGCGTCCCTCGATGAGGTCGCTGAGGCTGCCGGTTACACCAAGGGCGCGGTCTACTCGAACTTCGGCAGCAAGGAGGAGCTGTTCCTCGAGGTAGCGGAGCGCCACGTCGAGAACATCGTGAAGATGCTGCTCGGGGTGTTCGAGGACGCAGATCCCGATCGCCGCCTCGCCGTGCTCTTCGACCACGCGCGGAATCTCGCCTCCGTCGATGACTTCGTGCTGCTGGACATGGAGTTCCGGCTCTACGCGCGACGTCACCCAGAGGCGCGAGAGAAGCTCCAGCAGCGCGACAACGCCTTGATGCAAGGCTTCGGCGCGGCCCTCGAGTCGCATTTCCAGCAGGTCGGCGTGCGGCCAGAGCTCAACGCGGAGCAGATCGCCCGCACCGTCTGGGCTCTCGCGGACGGCTTGGCACTGCAGGGCGCGACGGATCCCCAAGCGGTCCAGCAGGGGCTGCCAGGGCTCGCGCTGCGCACCATGTTGAAGGGGATCGGACTCAAGCTGCCCGAAGCGCCCAAGCCCGAGCCAATCGCCGCCCCGGCCCATGCTCATGACGACGCCAGCAGTAGCTGAAGACGCTTTCCGCGCGGAGCTGCACGCCTACCACGACCTGCGCGTGGCTCGAGTGATTCGCGAGACGCCCGACACCTGCTCGGTCGTCTTCGAGGTGCCCCCTGCCCTCGCCTCGCAGTTCGCCTACCAGGCTGGACAGTTCCTGACGTTTCGGGTCGAGCACGCCGGCCGCGACCTGACGCGCTGCTACTCGCTGTCTAGCTCCCCCGACACCGATTCCGAGCATCGCGTGACGATCAAGCGCGTGCCGGATGGCCGCGTCTCGAACTGGTTCAACGACGCGGTCAAGCGCGGCGACACCCTGCGGGTCTTGCCTCCCGCCGGCCGCTTCACGCTCAAGAATCGCGAGACTCCGCTGCTGCTGTTCGCTGGAGGCAGCGGCATCACCCCAGTGTTCTCGATCCTCAAGACCGCGCTCGCCAGCACGAAGCGCAGGGTCCGCCTGGTCTATGCCAACCGGGATCCTGGAAGCGTCATCTTCAGAGCCGAGCTCGAAGAACTCGCAGCTCGACAGCGCGAGCGCTTCCGCCTGAGCCATCACCTCGACTCGGAGCGCGGCTTCCTCGCGGCCGAGGACGTGCACGCGGCGCTCGACGGCTGGCTGGACGCGGACTGCTACGTCTGCGGACCGGCCCCGTTCATGGATCTCGTCGAGCAGACCTTGCTCGCGGCTTCCGTACCGCGTGAGCACGTGTTCGTGGAGCGATTCGTCTCACCCAGCGATCCCGACGAGGTCAGCGCACGACAAGCGAGTACGAAGGCCGCAGGCGATCTCGCGGTGCCCGACCAGATCCGGGTGCGCTGGGACGGAAAGCTCCATCTGGTGCCCTATCGCGAAGGACAGACGTTGCTCGAAGCGGCCGTCGCCGCAGGCGTCGACCCGCCCTACTCCTGCGAGGAGGGTTACTGCAGCTCTTGCCAGGCCAAGCTCACGAGCGGCCAGGTCAAGATGGCCGTCAACGATTGCCTGAGTGACGACGAAATCGCCGATGGCTGCATCCTCGCGTGCCAGGCCTATCCCCTGACCGAAGACATCGAGATCGACTGGGACGCCTGAGCAGCAGCGACGCGTACCGTCGAAACTCCGGTGCGCACGTCTCCCGACGCCGCATGCGACTTGGCGTAGAACGTGTTTCATTCAAGGCTGCGTTCGGGTACACGTGAGGCGGGGGACGAAGCGTGTCCCAGCCGGGAGGAGCCATGAACGTCGAACTAGGGTTTTGGAAAGTCGCCGCGGAAAAGCGAGAGCAAACCGGGATCGTGGATCCCGATGGCACCTCCTACAGCTTCGGCGAAGTGCTCGATCGCTGCAATCAGCTGGTGCATGGGTTGCGCGCTCAGGGTCTGGTGAGCGGCGACACGCTGGCGGTGGCCGCCCCCAACGACCACCAGGTCATCGAGACCTTCATGGCAGCAGCTCAGGCGGGCTGGAGGCTCACCCCGGTCAACTGGCACCTCACCGCGAGCGAGATCGCGTATATCCTCAAGGATTCGGAGAGCAAGGTCTTCATCGCCTCCTCGCGCTTCGCTGAGGCGGCCAAGAAGGCCGCTGCCGAAGCCAACCTGCCCGCTGACAAGTGCTTCTACTTGGGGGACCCCATCGAGGGCTTCCGCTGCTTCGACGAGCTGTGGCAGGACCAACCAAAGACTGCTCCAGCGGAGCGCAGCGCTGGCGGACCCATGACCTACACCTCGGGCACCACCGGTCACCCGAAGGGCGTTCGGCGCCCGGTGGGTCAAGCCGCGCCGGAACTCGTCGCGACACAGCAGGCGCTGTTCCTCAGCCTGTTTGGCATGCTCCCTGGCAGTGAGGGCGTGCACCTCGTCGTCGCGCCGCTTTATCACACGGCGGTGCTGAACTTCGCCACGAACCACCTGCACCTGGGCCACGCCGTGGTGTTGATGGACAAGTGGACTCCTGAAGAGACGCTGCGCCTGATCCAGGATCATCGGGTCAGCAACAGCCACATGGTGCCGACCATGTTCACCCGCATGCTCAAGCTTCCCGAGGAAGTGAAGAGCCGCTACGACGTCTCCTCCCTGAGCCACGTCA
Organism: Polyangiaceae bacterium; assembly: GCA_041389745.1. Taxonomy (GTDB): domain Bacteria; phylum Myxococcota_A; class Polyangia; order Polyangiales; family Polyangiaceae; genus JAHBVY01. Next base: position 251,961 of record JAWKRF010000012.1, on the reverse strand, counting down.
TCCACTCGGCAGCTCCCTGCCCGATCGACATCAAGCAGAAGATGCTCGACTGGTGGGGCGACTGCATCTTCGAGTACTACGCCGCCAGCGAAGGCGGTGGAACCCTGGCGACGCCCCAGGACTGGCGCAAGAAGCCGGGCACGGTGGGCAAGCCCTGGCCGATCAGTCAGATCCGAGTGCTCGACGACGAGCAGCAGCCTCTGGAACCGGGTGAGATTGGTACCGTGTGGATCCGCATGGGCGATCACACCTTCGAGTACCACAAGGACGAGGCCAAGACGAAGAAGTCATGGCACGAAGGCTTCTTCACCGTGGGTGACGCGGGATACCTGGACGAGGACGGCTACCTCTTCCTCTGCGATCGCAAGGCTGACATGATCATCAGCGGCGGCGTCAATATTTACCCAGCGGAAATCGAGGCGGTGTTCATCACGCACCCAAAGGTGCAGGACGTCGCGATCTTCGGCATCCCCAACGAGGATTGGGGTGAGGAAGTGATGGCGGTCATCCAGCCGACCCCGGGAAACACCGGGACCCAAGCGCTGGAGGCCGAGCTCAGAGAGTTCGCCCAGGACCGGGTGGCGAAGTACAAGATGCCCCGGCGAATCGAGTTCATCGCCGAGATGCCCCGTGATCCCAACGGCAAGCTGTACAAGCGCAAGCTGCGCGACCCCCACTGGGAAGGCCGAGAGCGCGCCATCTGAAGCGCTCTCGACCACAGGCTCCAAGAGCTACGCGCCGCGCACCCGCTGCACCAACCAGAACAGGGCGAGCGCGCCGGCGGCGTAGCTCACGGCGAGCGCTGCGGGGCGCACTCCTCGACGGGGCACGGCGGAGAACGCCAGCACCAGCAGGCTGACGACGGCCACCTGCCCCAGCTCCACACCGAGGTTGAACAGCAGCAGCGCCGCCGGCACCTGCCCTTCGGGCAGGCCGAGCTCGAGCAAGGCCGACGCGAAGCCGAGGCCGTGCAGCAAGCCGAACAGCCCCGCGGTCCAACACAGCCTGCGGGTCTGCCGGACGTCAGGCTCGAGCTGGCGCGCTCGCAGCCTCAGCGCGACCTCTCGCGCCGCGAACGCCACGCTGAGCGCGATCGCTGCCTCGAGCCCTGGGCTGCCGAGGCCACCAAGCGCCACGCTGAGTCCCAAGCTCGCGCTGTGGGCCAGCGTGAACAGGGTGACCACGGCGAACAGGCGGCGCACGCTGGCTCCGACCCAGCAAGGACCGCTCAGCAGCACCAGACACGTGATGAACGCCAGGTGGTCCCAGCCCGACCAGACGTGACTCACGCCTTGCCCGAGATAGCCCGCCAGGGTGGGCCCGGCCTGACGGCGTTCTGGGACCTCGAGGCTGAAGCCAGGCGGCTCTTCGCCGTGGAGTTCGAGCCGTGGCTGGGCGTCGCCGCGCGCGTCTTCCCACAGCAACCCGGTCGGCGCTCCCCCGGGGAAACGAATGGTGCGGGTGGTGCCGGCCTGACAGGTGAGCGCGCCTGACCACACGAGAGACGACGCCAGCGCCTGCTGGAGCGGGGCCGACTCGCAGCCGCTCACCTCCAGACCGCCTCGCGCTTGCTGCGGCGTGGGGAAGCGCACGCTGAGCAGCAGCCGATCTGCGCGCGAGTCCAAGGTACGCAGGACGATGGGCGCCAGGGCGTGAGCCTGCCCGGCGCGCGGCAACACCACGCAGACGCCGAACAGCAGGACCACGAGAGTCCATCGTCCAGAGCCGCTGCGCTTCACGGCTCTACCTGCCACGGATTCCCTTCCACGCGGATCCGGTAGCGCGCTGCAGCCTTGCGCACGAAGGCATCGCGCCGCGCCTGCCGCTGGTGCTCCAGCACCTCGGCTTCCAGCTCGCGTCGAGCCTCGTCGAAGCGCTGTGCGCGTGCTGGGTGCCGCGCCGTGATCCAGATCCAGTGCTTGCCAAAACGCGAATCGAATGGCCCCAGCCACTGGTCCTTGACGTCTGCCTGACGGCTCCGCTCGAACAATGCCTTGGCCATCGCCCCGCCGAAGCGCGCCGCGACCTGCTGCTCGGATTTGGCCTTGAAGCGGTTACCATCGAGGAACGCGTCTCCCAGCTGCCGCTGGGCGACGGGAGTCGCTGCGCCTGGCCGGGGCACCTCACCCCCGGCCCCTGCAACCACGGCGGCTGCAGGGAGCTCTGCAGAGACGGCTCTGGCGCGCTCTTCGAGATCGGGTCCAGCCCGTACGAACACCTGCACGAAGTCGAGGCGCTCGGGGACTCGATAGCGCTCCGGGTGTGCCGCCAGCTCGGCTCGCAGGTCCGCGTCATCAGGACTGGGCGCTGCATCCCCTTCTGCTTCCGCGAGGTATTCGAGACTCTGGATCAGTCGGCGCTTGACCACCGGATCCGTCTCGTGGATCCCGAGCGCGATCGCCTCGCGCTTCAACACCTCGTCGCGCAGGTAATCGTTGACCAGACGCGCGCGCTCCGCGTCGCTCGGGGGACGCTTGGCCTTGAGCGTGAACTGCCTGGTGAGCGAGGCGAGCTCCTCCTCCCCGACCTCGATGGAGCGCTCGTCAGCGGGCTTCGGGGTGAGGACGATCAACAGCGCGGCGAGCCAGGCGAAATGCACCAGGGGCTCGCGGAGCAAGCGACCTAGCCGCGAAGGAGCCACTCAGCCTGCTCCTGGCTCGTACCAGATCGGGCTCGTCCAGGCGCGCTCCTGGATCTGCTTGGTGACGCTTGGATCCGAGCAGGCCTCAGGCCGCTCGGCCTCCGGTAGACCCAGACATTGCAGCCAGCTCCAGCGACAGGTCGGGTTCTGCAGCGCGCGGACGTAGTAGAAGGCGCGCAAGCTCGGGTCGAAGTCTGGATCTACCCACGCCGAGCACAGGTTGCTGTCGCCCTCTCCGCCAGCCTCGCAGCTGTCGAGGTCGAGGCTGCCGCGCCCCGCCTGCCCGGCCACGTCGTACACGGCGACGTGGGATTTTCCGGCGGCGTCCACCCAGCCCTTCACGATCTGCACGCGCTCGAGGGGAGCGGCGCTGGGATCCGGGTCGGCGTCGACGCTCACGATGAAGCTGGGTGCGTTGCCCTGGGGATTCATGCTCCGCTCGAGGCTCCCGCCCATGGGCACCCCCTGAGCATCCGCCGTGGCGATCCAGTCGGCCTTACCACACGCCGCCATGTCGAGACCGAAGCCACCGAAGAAGCGCGGCGTGATGCGGGGACCGCTGGTACCGAAGGTCTCGCGACGGGCGAGGGCCTCGAAGATCGCGCTGCGACTGTTCTCCGTGGACCACACGCCGACCAGACCACCGGGGGTGGAGATCACGCCGCTCGGAGGCTGTGTGATCACCTGCAGTCGATCCTCGAGCTGCGTCTCCCCGCCCGTGTGCCCCAGGAACTGCTCCTCGTCCACGGCGCCTGGCGCTCCAAGGTGGGTGTCGGTGCTGGCGATGATGCCCAGCTGCAAGGGATTGGTACCGAGACGCTGCTCTTCCGAGAGGCCGGTCAGCAGCGCGCCGCGCACGAAGTCATAGCGAGAAACGCAGCCACCGTTGATCATGCCGAGCGCGCCTGTCTTGTCCCCGCAGTCCATTCCCTCGCGGAACTGCTCGAACTGGCACTGGTCGTCCAGCTCGCCGTAGACCGAGCTCTGGGCGTAGCTGCACTCGCTCGAGCCCTTGTGCTGGAAGATCTCCACCAGTGGCTCCATGGCGCCGCGAAGCTTGGCCTGGGCGCGCTCCTGCTCGATCCCGTTCGTCCCTGGGTACTCCGGGATGAACATCTTGCCGTTGCTGAGGTTCGAGTTGTGAGGGATCGCCAGCACCTCGCAGCCATCGATGGCGCGACGGCACTCGCAGTCGAGGCGCGCCCACAGCTCGACGGCTGTGGGGGTCTCCATGTACGTCACCGGGTAGTCCAGCACGCGATCGTTCTTGAAGATCACGTTGCGGTGCAGGTTGCTCACGCCCGTCGCGCCAGTCCACTCGTAGCCAATCAGCGCGGTGAAGGAGCAACTCGAGGTCTTGTCGTAGGCTTCCTCGGCTGCGTCGATCAGCGTTCGCCAGCCGTCTCGGGCGAGCTGCTCGCAGCCTTTGCGGTCGTCACCACACACGTCCTTGCGCCGGGTGGGCGCCGGGGAGCTGAGGGGAATTGCGATGTTCTGGACGGCAGCGGGACCACCCACGCGATAGTCCTGACAGAACTGGGTGTCATAGCCCGGCTCTCCGGGCGTGATGCACGCCAGCACTTCCCCGAGGAACTCGGCGTGGTCGGTCACCGCCACGAAGTCCAAGGGTCGCTTGAGTTGCAGGGTCTGAGTCCCCTCGCCGTTCGAGTCCAGCGGTGCGACCCGGATCGGGTCCCCCTTGGCGAAGCGATAGGCTTCCCGTGGTCCGACGCGGGTCTGGTCCGCGTAGGCATCGAAGCTCAGGCGAGTGTGGACGTGCAGGTCGCCGAAGTAGGCGCTGCGAAGCGGATCGTGATCCGCGCATGGCTCGCGGTCTTCGACGTAGGACGAAGGCTTCCGCTCGGGCAGCTCGCAGACGTAGGCGGCCCCCCCGGCGCCTCCCGCTCCACCGCTGCCTTGGGTAACGTCCGCGTTGCTGCCGCACGCGGTCGGGCCGAGCGCGATCGAGGCCGCGGTGATCCCCAGCGCAACCCAGGACGCGACGGCTCGTCGGCTCGAGCCTGATCCTACTCCTCTCATCGAGCGTCTCATCGAACGTGACCGGATCAGCGCGCGGGGCGCGTTGACGTGTCGACTGTAACACGCTCCACTCGGCTCATGACCTGGCGTCGCATGCGCATGCTTGAAACGGGTTTCACCCGCGACCTCGAGCTCCTCGAGGCGCCGCTCCCGGAGCCCAAGTCGGGCCAGGTGCTCGTCGAGGTGGAGGCTTGCGGGGTTTGCTACCGCGACACCATCGATCGCAGCGGGCGCTTCGCCTTCATCCAGCTGCCCGTCACCCCCGGACACGAGGCGGTGGGACGGGTCGTCGCCGTGGGCAGCGACGTCTCACGCTGGAAGGTCGGTGATCGCGTGGCGAGCATGCACCGAGACAGCTGCGGCAGCTGTCCGAGCTGCCAGTCCGGGGACACCTCCCTCTGTCCCTACGCCGCCAGCGTCCTGGGGTTGCTGGTGGACGGCGGATACTCGAGTCACCTCCTGGCGCCGGAGCGCTGCTTCTACGCGATGCCCGAAGAAATCCCGGCGGCAATGGCGGCGATCCTCCACTGCACCTACGGTACGGCCTACCGCGGACTGGTGCGCTGGGGCCAGCTCCAGAGCGGCCAGCGCGCGCTGATCACCGGCGCAAACGGCGGAGTCGGCGCCGCTGCAATCCAGATCGCCAAGCGCCTCGGCGCGAGCGTCGTGGCCGTCGTGCGGACGGAGGAGCACATCGCCTACTGCACGGAGCTGGGCGCGGACGACGTGCTCGTGAGCCCAGGGGGGGACTTCCATCGCCAGCTGGGGCAGCGCGTCGACGTCGCGCTCGACTGCGTCGGCGAGCCGACGTTCAACGCCGCGTTGCGCAGCCTGAGCGTCGGCGGACGCCTGGTGAGCATCGGCAACGTCGTCGGCAAGCGGGCGGAGCTGAACCTCGGCTACATCATCACCACTGGCCTGAGCATTCATGGCTCCAGCGGCGCGACCCCGAGCGACATGCTCGCCCTGCTGAAGCTCCACGCGAAGCAACCCCTGTCAGCAGTGATCCACGAGGAACGGCCCCTCGCCGACGCGGACGCCGCTCAGCGTCGGTTGCTCGAGGGCAACCTGCACGGCCGCATCGTGCTGCGCCCTTGAGCTTGCTTCATCGACCAGCCTAGAACGCGTTTCAAGGGCGCTCCCGGTTCGGACCCCGCGAGTGCCTCCGGCGGCTGGGGGCGAGGCGCACCGGGCGCGCTTGCTGGGGGGCGACGCAGTGCGCCGCGGCTCGGTCCGGGACCGGGCTTTTCGCAGTAAATGCCGACTCCAGCGCCGCGCTACGCGCGAAATAACGACGCTCTGCGCAAGGCCGCAGGGGGTGGCGCCGAAAGCAATGCGCAAAGCGTGTTTCGGCTGCTTGTCGCCGCGGTGTCCTTCGGTGTAGAACACGTTCTACTGAGCGGGCGGATGCGCGCCCCTCACCCCTTCCGGGAGGCAGCATGTATCTCGACTACACGCCCGAACAGAAGCAGCTGCGCGACCAGTTGCGCGGCTACTTCGGGCGGCTGATGACCCCAGAGCTGCAAGAAGAGGTAGCCCTGACCGAGAGCGGCGGTCCGCTCTACCGAGCAGCGCTCAAGCAGATGGGCGCCGACGGCTGGCTTGGCATCGGTTGGCCCACGGAGTACGGCGGACAGGGCCGTCCGGCCATCGAGCAGTTCATCTTCTTCGATGAGGTCCAGCGCGCCGGCTTCCCCATCCCGTTGCTTACCCTGAATACCGTCGGGCCGACGCTGATGAAGTACGGCACCGACGCTCAGCGGCAGGCGCTCTTGCCGCGTATCCTCAAGGGGGATCTCCACTTCTCCATCGGCTACACGGAGCCCCAGGCAGGTACCGACCTCGCGGCCCTGAAGACCAGCGCCCAGCGCGAAGGCGATCACTACGTGGTCAACGGTCAGAAGGTGTTCACCAGTCTCGCCGACCACGCAGACTACATCTGGCTCGCCGTGCGCACCGACCCCGATGCCGCACGGCACAAGGGCATCTCGATCCTGATGGTCGACACGAAGCTGCCTGGAGTGAGCATCACGCCGACGCGCACCCTGGGCGACAACCGCGTCTTCACGACCTTCTACGAGAACGTGAAGGTCCCGGCGGACATGCTGGTCGGCGTCGAGAACGGTGGCTGGCGCATGATCACCAACCAGCTGAACCACGAGCGAGTGGCGCTGTTCACCGCGGGTATCGTCGAGCGCTTCCTGGTCGAAGTCACCGAGTGGGCCAAGGCGACCAGGGCCCCGGAGGGCGGTCGCGTGATCGACCGCGGCTGGGTGCAGGTGAACCTCGCGAAGGTCAAGGCAGGTACCGACGTGCTCAGGCTGTTCAACTGGCGGCAGGCCTGGAACATCGAGCGCGGGGAGCTTCCGCCCCACGAAGCCTCCGCGGTGAAGATCTACGGCTCCGAGTATTACCTCTGGGCAGCGCGTTGCCTCATGGAAATAATGGGAGAGTCAGCGACGCTCCAGCACGGCTCTGTCGGGGCGGCGCTCCAGGGACGCCTGGAGCGCTACTACCGCGCCAGCCTGGTGCTGACGTTTGGCGGCGGCACCAACGAGATTCAACGCGACATCATCGCCATGGCGGGCCTCGGCATGCCCAGGCAGGAGCGCTGAGATGGACTTTGCCTTCACCGAAGACCAGAAGGGCTTGATCGGCCTGTGCCGCCAGATGTTCGGCGAGCTCTGCACTCCGGAGGCCATCGCGCGCCTGGAACGCGCGGAGCAGCCGGTCTTCCACCGCGAGCTGTGGTCCCGCATGGCGGAGAGCGAGCTCCTGGGCCTCAACTTGAAAGAGGACGTGGGTGGCCTCGGCCTCGGCATGGTCGAGGTGTGCCTGATCCACGAACAGGCAGGCTGGGTCACCGCGCCGCTTCCCCTCACCCCCTGCTTGGCCATGGGCGCGCCTGCGGTGGATCGCTTCGGGGGGAATGAGCTGCGCCAGGCCGTGCTGCCTGGTGTGATCCGCGGGGAACACATCATCTGCGCCAGCCTCGACCGAATCGGCGCGAAGCAGACCTCGGACGGCTTCGTCCTCGAAGGACAGCTCGACTGCGTGGCGTATGCGCCGGTCGCTACCCACCTGGTGCTGCTCGCGGAGCATGGCGATCGGACCAGCGCGTTGTGTGTCGACCTCGCAGAGGTCGACGTCCAGCGCCAGACGGCGAGCAACGAAGAGCCCTTGGGGAGGGTGCGCTTCAGCGGACAATCCGTGGCAGCCAGCGCAGTGCTCGGCGAACTCGGCAGCGGTCGAGACGTGGCGAGCTTCATGCGCGACCGCGGGCTGGTCGCGCAGTCGGCGTCGATCCTGGGCATGGCCGCCCGCGCCCTGCGACTCACCGCGAAGTACGCGACCGAGCGCCGGCAGTTCGGACGCGCCATCGGGACGTTTCAAGCCGTGGGGCAGCGCGCTGCCGACGCCTTCGTCGACGTGGAAACAATCCGGGTCGCGTCGTGGCGCGCCGCCTGGCTGCTCGACGACGACCAACCCGCGACGGACGAGGTGTTGGTCGCGAGCTACTGGGCCAAGGAAGCGGGAGCCCGAGTCGTCAACGCGGCGCAGCATATCCACGGTGGCATTGGCTTCGACCGCGACTACCCGCTCTATCGCTACTTCCTCGGGGTGAAGACGCTGGAGCAACGCCTGGGCTCGGCCACGGGTTGCCTGAACGATCTCGGGCGGCGGCTCGCTGGTGAGTGAAACGAGTTCCAGGAAAGGCACAATGGTGTAGCGTCGTGTTGGTGAGGAAGGGCAAGAGCAGGCGGTCGATCCACCTGAGCGGCGCGCTCCTGTGCTTCGCAACGTGCGCTGGTCTGGTCAGCGGCTGTGCCGAGGACACGATCCTGCCCGTCGACTTCGTGTGCGGTGACGGTCAGCTCGATGGCCCGGAGACGTGCGACAACGACAGCGAGGGCTGCGTCGACTGCCAGATCGCTCCTGGCTGGGAGTGCCCGGACAACGAGTGCCACTCGGTGTGCGGTGATGGCATCCAGGTCGGCGACGAGGAGTGTGACAGCGACGACCGCACGGCTTGTGATTCCGCGTGCAAGCAGGGCACGCGCACCACGGGCTGCGACATGACCGGCTACTGGATCACGCGTCAGACCGACTTCTCCATCGACAGGGTGCTGAACGGTCTGCAGACATCGACCAACTGGTACGCCTACAAGATCAGCCAGAGCGGCGACGCCTTCACCATCGATGAGAACCTCTTCTGCGGCATTCGCGTGAGCGGCAGCGTCGACGTGGTGTTGCCGGAGATCGGCGTGAAGGCGCTGATGTACCGCAATGCTCAGGACAGCACGAACACGGAACAGGGCGCGCGCCAGGGAGAGTCGGTGGACGAGGGCGGCGCCTGTCGCTTCTCCCTCGAGCGCTGGTACTTCCTGCGCGGCCTGGATTTCGACGCCAACCCGGCGTTCACCCCCGCGGACTTCTCCACCAACGCCGCGCTGAGTTCGCTGCGCGTGATGCCGACACCGGACATGCCAGACGGCGCGGCGGACACCGACGGCGACGGCCACCTGGGGATGCGCTGGGAGGTCTCTGGAAACGCCTCGGGAGTGCGCCACACCGTGATGCGCGACTGGAACGAGTACGGTCCAGACCCCGAGTTCCCCATCGCCGCCAACGAGATCGAGTTCACCTCCTACTCGCGCTTCGACAACGAAGAACGCATCTTCGAGACCGAAGGCTGTCCTCCCATCGGCTGTGGCGTGCTGGAGGCCCTCTCGGATCCATCCCAGACGCACAAGGGGCGGGTGACCTTCCGCTACTTGGGTCAGAGCCTGGATGACCCGCGGGTGGCGGCGATCATCGGCTCGGCGCTGCACCAAGACGAAGCCGAAGATCTGGCGACCTGTGCCCGGGTGCGCGACGCCTTGCCCCACAAGGACTCGAAAGATCTGGGGGTGAGCAAGTGACACACGTTTCTCTGTGGCAACGTGTGTTGCTCGGCACGGCGACGCTCTTGCCCTGTCTGGGCGTCGCGGGGGTGGCCCAGGCGTCGCCGCTCTTCGAGTTGGTGGGCGGCACCACCGGCGCTGGCGGCTTCAATGGCCGCGTCACCGGCGCTGACGCGCCCTCCACGTACTTCAACCCGGCGCTGCTCGGCTACGCCAAGAAGGGCTTCACGCTCGGGGTGCTGGTGCTCTCGGATCAGACGGAGATCACCTACGATGGTCGGACGGGCGGGACGGTTCCCCTGGCGGTCGGCGACCGCAACATTCTCGACGGCGAGGGCAACCCCATCCCCAACGACACGGTCCCCACGGACTGGCTGGAGCGAGGCTGCCGGGAGAGCATCTGCACGCCAGCGTTCGGCCCCCGCCCACGCGCCGAGGGTCGCGACGTCGGCGTCACCCGCAGCTACACCATCCTTGGCCTCGTCGCCCCGATCGTGGACGAGCGCTTCGTGCTCGGTCTGCACGCGCTGATTCCCAACGGCGAGTTCACCACGGCGCAGTCGTTCTACAACGACGAGCGCGAGCAGTTCTTCTCGAACTCCTTGCACCCGGAGCTCTACGGCGACCGCCTCACGGCGACCTCCCTCGCCTTCGGCGCCGGCGGACGCATCACTGACGAGCTCGCCGTGGGACTCTCTTTCACCCTGAGTCTGACCAACACCGCCAACGCTGGCACGTACGTGCGAGACCCTGCGGACTACGACCAGCTGCTCCTGGCCACGGACGTCAAGGTGAACACCGCGGTGTCGCCCCACCTTGGTGTGGTGTGGAAGCCGAGCGATCGCTTCAGCCTGGCCGGCAGCGTGCACTCCGAGCAGAAGCTGGTGATCGAGACCGCCTTCAGCGCGGCGCTGCCCGCGGGTCAGGAGTCGGACACCACGCGCAAGGCGGTGCACGACTTCGTGCCCTGGAGCTTTGGCCTTGGTAGCGAGGTCGGGGTTACCGACGAGACGTCCTTCGTGGGCGGAGTGAGCTACACCCTGTGGTCCGACTACATCGACCGCCACGGCCAGGTCCCTGGCGCCATCTACGGCGATGACTACGCCTGGAAGGACACCTTCGCCTTCACCTTCGGCGCGCGCCAGCACATCGATACCGTCACTGCGTTCATCGACCTCGGCTACACCCCATCGCCCGTGCCAGAGCAGACCGGGCGCAGCAACTACGTCGACAACGATCGAGTGAGCGCCACCGCGGGTGCCAACTTCGAGTTCGAGGCCTTTGGCCTCCGTTTCCGCCCGGAACTTCAGATCCAGGGCCACCACTTGCTCGACCGCTATCAGAAGAAGGACGACGGCAAGCTGCGGGACGAAGTGCCCGATGACGCGGTCGTGGCTGCCACCGGCAACCCGCTGCCTGGCCGCGATGGCCTGCAGACCAACAACCCAGGCTGGCCCGGCTTCTCGAGCGGCGGTTGGCTCTACGGCGGCGCCGCCTCCCTCACGTTGCTCTACTGATGAGCCGGGCGCTGGAGCCCTTCTTCCAAGACCCCCCGCGCCCAGGGGCGCCGAAAACCACCCAGCCAAGGAGATCGCGAACCATGCAACTCAAGACCCTTCTCTCCGTTGCCGCAGCTGGCCTGCTGACCGCCCTCGCCGCTCCTGGCTGCAGCAGCGACGACAGCAGCGATGGCGCGACGTCCCACGGTGTGGGCAGCTCGTGCACCAGCGACGCGGACTGTACCGGCTACACGAACCCCAAGTGCATCAGCGAACTCTACCCGACGAAGAACCTGATCCTCGATCCCAGTGACCCCAGCGCCTCGGCGTTCGAGGAGCTCGTCATCCCCTTCAACGGCGGCTACTGCACGAACGACCTTGGCGACCTGACCGAGGACGACATCAAGAACAAGTCCTGCACCGCGGGCAGCTGTGGAGACTCCGGTGAGTGTTATCAGCCACTGGCCTTCCTGACGGAGGACGACGTGAACTCGCTCCAGGGCCAGTTGCCCTACGTCAACATCAAGGCCTTCGGCGACCTGGGTTTGTGCCTCGAGCCCTGCTCGAGTGACAGCGATTGCCGCACGGATGACGGGTACAAGTGCGGGGTTCCGCTCAAGGGGCTGCTGGATTTCCTCGGTGAAGAGAAGACCTTCTGCATGATCGACAAAGACTACGGCTACCTGCTGCAAGGGGGCTGAGGCATGAAGATCCGTATCGACTACGACCTCTGTGAGGCGAACGGCGTGTGTGTCAAATTCGCTCCGACCGTGTTCGAGCTGGACGACGACGACAACCTGCACCTGCTGATCGCCGAGCCCGCCGAGGAGCTGCGGGATCAGGTCAAGAAGGCCGAGCAGCGCTGCCCCAAGGCGGCGATCAGCGTCGAAGACTGACAGCTGCAGCGGGAGGACGCCGCCCCAGACGGGTCGCCGGGCAGTGCCTGGCGGCCCGCTTGCGTTCGTAGACAGAGCACCGGTCGATACCGCGGGGATGCCTTTACCCCGCGAGTGAAACATGTTCTATCCTGGAGCAGTCATGAGTGAAGTCGACACCAACTTGCTGAGCGCGCCGTACACGCTCGAGTACACCTACACCCGCACGACGGGACCGGTGATCGGGCGCTTCTTGACCAGCCTGCGCGCCGGAAAGATCGAAGGCGTCAAGACCCAAGCCGGGCGGGTACTGGTCCCACCCCTCGAGTACGATCCGGAGACCGGCGAGGCGACGACCGACTTCGTCGAGGTTGGTCAGAGCGGCACGGTCAAGACCTGGAGCTGGATCGCAGAGCCCCGGCGCGGACAGCCGCTGGACCGCCCGTTCGCCTGGGCCCTGATCCAGCTCGACGGCGCCGACACCGCGCTCCTCCACGCAGTGGACGCGGGCAGCTCCGAGCGCATGAAGACGGGCATGCGCGTGAAGGTCCGGTGGGCCGCGGAGAAGAGCGGCAGGATCCAGGACATCGCGTGTTTCCTTCCGGAAGAGGAGGCGGCGAAGTGAGCCAGAAGCCCGAGAAGGAGCAAGACCCCAACGCGCCGGTGACCCAGCTGCTCACCCCCGTGCGTCTGGACTACACGGTGGTCGCCGGTCACCACCTCTCTCAGTACCTGCGCGGCTTCGCGGAGAAACGCATCCTCGGTGCGCGCTGCGAGGGCTGTAACAAGGTGCTGCTGCCGCCGCGCGGCGCCTGTCCCACCTGCGGCATCCCCACCGCGGGCATCGTCGAGGTCAAGGACCAGGGCACATTGACCACCTACTGCGTGATCAGCATTCCGTTCGGAAACATGCCCTTCGCGCCGCCCTACATCGCCGGGGCGGTGTTGCTCGACGGCGCCGACATCCCGATCTTCCACCTGGTCCGCGGCATCGAACCCGACGAGGTACGCATGGGCATGCGCCTCAAGGCGATCTGGAAGGACGAGGCCGAGCTCGGCCCGACCCTCGAGAGCATCAAGTGGTTCGAGCCGAGCGGCGAACCCGACGCGGACTACGAGACTTACAAGGAGCACCTGTGATGCGTGACATCGCCATCATCGCCTTCGCGCAGCTGCCGAATCGGAGGCGCCACACCGATCGCGAAGAAGTCGAGCTGGTGCAGCCGGTCGTGGCCGAAGCCCTCGAGCGAGTGGGCCTCAACAAGTCTCAGATTGGCTTCACCTGCTCCGGCAGCAGCGACTACCTCCTGGGGCGCCCCTTCAGCTTCGTCTCGGCGCTGGACTCGGTTGCGCCCTGGCCGCCGATCAATGAATCCCACGTGGAAATGGACGGCGCCTGGGCGCTCTACGAGGCCTGGGTGCGCCTGCAGCACGGGGACATCGAGACGGCGCTGGTCTACGCCTATGGCAAGTCGAGCCTCGGCTCCCTGCGCGACGTGCTCTCCCAGCAGCTCGACCCCTACTACACCGCTCCGCTGTGGCCGGACGCCATCAGCCTCGCGGCGCTCCAGGCTCGCGCAGTCCTGGACGCGGGCTGGGCGAGCGAGCGCGACTTCGCAGCCGTGGCGCAGCGAAACCGCGCCCAGGGCAAGCGGAACCCCAACGCTCACCAGGTCGGCGACTACGACGTGGACGCGCTGGTCGCGGAGCCCTACCTCGTGGAGCCGCTCCGCAAGCACGACTGCCCGCCCATCAGCGACGGCGCCGCCTGTGTGATCCTGGCGACCGCCGAGCGCGCGCGGACGCTCGTGAAGCGGCCCGCGTTCATCCGTGGCATCGACCACCGGGTGGAGCCCCACTTCCTCGGCATGCGAGACCTCACGGAGTCCCCGTCGACGCGCCTCGCGGCGGAGCGTGCCGGCGCCGCCGAGGGCAAGCTGGACATCGCCGAGGTCCACGCGCCGTTCGCTCATCAGGAGCTGATCCTGCAGCGCGCGCTGCAGCTCGCGGACGACGTGCAACTGAACCCCTCGGGCGGTGCGCTGTGCGCCAACCCGATGATGGTCGCCGGGCTCACCCGCCTCGGCGAAGCGGCAAACCACATCCTGCGAGGCGACGCGGGGCGCGTGCTGGCTCACGCAACCAGCGGCCCTTGCCTGCAACAGAACCTAGTCGCCGTGATGGAGGCCGAGTGATGGAACGCTGTGCAGTCGTCGGCATCGGCCAGACGAAATACGCCGCGAAGCGCAAGGATCTATCGATCCCGGGCCTACTCCGCGAGGCCGCGCTGCGCGCACTCGCGGACGCGGATCTGACGTTCAAGGACATCGACGCCGTAGTCGTCGGCACGGCTCCCGACATGTTCGAAGGCATCATGATGCCGGAGCTCTTCCTCGCGGATGCGCTCGGCGCGGTGGGCAAGCCGATCATGCGCGTCCACACCGCTGGCAGCGTTGGTGGCTCGACGGCGCTGGTGGCGAGCCACCTGATCACCAGCGGGGTGCACCAGCGGGTGCTCACCGTGGCCTTCGAGAAGCAGTCCGAGAGCAACGCGATGTGGGCCCTCTCCCCCGCGATCCCCTTCCAGCCCCAGCTCACCGCTGGCGCTGGAGGCTACTTCGCCCCGCTCATCCGCGCCTACATGCGCCGCTCGGGAGCGCCCAGCCACGTCGGCACGCTGGTCAGCGTCAAGGATCGCCTGAACGCGCTCAAGAATCCGCTCGCTCATTTGCACCTCCCGGAAATAAGCCGCGAGATGGTCGAGCAGTCCCCGATGCTCTGGGATCCGATCCGCTACCTCGACACCTGTCCGTCGTCCGACGGAGCGGCGGCGATGGTGCTCGTGAGCGAGGCCCACGCCAAATCGCCGACGCCGCCGGCCTGGGTGCTCGGCGGCGCCATGCGCAGTGAAGCAGTGCTGTTCAGCGGTCGCGATCAGGTCAACCCCAAGGCAGGTCGCGACGCAGCCAAGGATCTCTACGCGCAGGCGGGGATCCACGATCCGCGCAAGGAGATCGACTGCGCGGAGCTTTATGTTCCCTTCTCCTGGTTCGAGCCGATGTGGCTGGAGAACCTGGGGTTTTGCGACGAAGGCGAAGGCTGGAAGCTCACCGAACGAGGCGTGACGGCCCTCGACGGCGAGCTGCCCATCAACATGAGCGGCGGTGTGCTGTCGACGAACCCCATCGGCGCCAGCGGCATGATCCGCTTTGCCGAGGCTGCGATGCAGGTCCGGGGACAGGCCGGAGAGCATCAGGTCGACGGCGCAAGGGTCGCCATGGGCCACGCCTACGGCGGCGGCTCGCAGTTCTTCAGCATGTGGCTGGTGGGGAGCCAGAAGCCCTAGCACGGGGTCTGGGGGTGAGGTCCGATGAAGAGCAGCATTCCTGCCGTGGCCGCCGAAGCAGCGGAGCGCTGGGGAGACGCCCTGGCCCTCGAGGAAGCCTCCATCATCGACGGCTCCCCCGTTCGGCTCTCCTTCAGCGCGCTGTGGAGCCGCTGCCTCGAAGCCGCACGTGGCTTCATCGCCGCTGGCGTGCAACCAGGCGATCGCGTCGCCATCTGGGCGCCCAACTGCCATGAATGGATCCTCGCGGCGATTGGCGCCCAGTGCGCCGGCGCCGCCGTCGTGCCCATCAACACGCGCTTCAAGGCCAAGGAGGCCGCCTACGTGCTGCAGAAGAGCGGCGCCCGTGTGCTGGTGAGTATCGGGGACTTCCTGGGCACCGACTACCTCGGTAGTCTCCGCGCGGAACTAGGTGATCCCTCCGGCGCCTCGCTCTGGACCGAGCTCCCCCAGCTCGAGCGCGTGATCGAGCTCGGTCCAGGGAAGGTTCCTGCTATCTGGCGGACTCCATTCGCGGCGTTCCTCGACGCCGGCGCCGGAGTCTCGGCAGGCGAAGCCGAGGCACGCGCCGCCAGCGTCAGCGCCGACGACTCCTCGGACATCCTCTTCACCAGCGGGACGACGGGCCACCCGAAGGGGGTCGTCACGACCCACGGCCAGAACGTGCGCGCCTTCACCAGCTGGACCGAAGTCGTCGGACTGCGCGAGGGCGACCGCTACCTGATCGTCAATCCGTTCTTCCATGCGTTCGGCTACAAGGCCGGCTGGCTTGCCTGCCTGCTACGGGGCGCCACGATCCTCCCGCATCTGGTCTTCGACCCCGGCCAGGTGTTGCAGCGCATCGCCGCCGATCGGATCTCGATGCTGCCTGGCCCGCCGGCGCTCTATCAGGCCATCCTCGCCCACCCACAGCTCTCGGCCCACGACGTCTCGAGCCTGCGCCTCGCTGTCACGGGCGCCGCTAGTATCCCCGTGGATCTGATCCACCGCATGCGAGACGTGCTGGGGCTCGAGACCATCATCACCGGCTACGGCCTCACCGAGTGCTGCGGCATCGTGGCGATGTGTCGCTACGACGACGACCCGGAGACCATCGCCAGGACCAGCGGTCGCGCGATCGAGGGCGTCGAGATGATCGCGGTGGACGACGCTGGCCAAAGGGTCTCGAGCGGTGCGCCGGGTGAGATCGTGGTGCGCGGCTACAACGTGATGCGCGGCTACTTCCACGACGAAGCGGCCACCCGCGAGGCGATCGACGCGGAGGGCTGGCTCCACACCGGAGACATCGGGATCCTGGACGAACGCGGCTACGTGCGCATCACGGACCGCAAGAAGGACATGTTCATCATGGGCGGCTTCAATTGCTACCCCGCGGAAATCGAGAACCTGATGCTCAGCCATCCGGAGCTGGTGAGCGTCGCGGTGATCGGGGTACCCGACGAGCGCATGGGAGAGGTCGGCATGGCCTTCGTCGTGCGCCGCACTGACAGCTCTCTGGACGCGGAGACCTTGCGCGCCTGGTGCCGCGAGCACCTGGCCAACTACAAGGTGCCCCGCCACTTCCAGCTGGTCGACGCGCTGCCCATGAACGCCACGGGCAAGGTGACGAAGTTCGTGCTGCGGAAGCGCGCGGCCGAGATCCTGAAGGGCGGCTGAGCCTTGGCGACATGGACTCTCGACGAGGAGCTCCGCGCGCGCGCGATCGTGGAGCGGGAGCTTCTGGCACCTGGCAGCCCCTTCGAGGTCGTCGAGGAGGACGTGCTCGGCGCGCGTCTCTCGGTGTTCAAGCGGCGGGCGCCCCACCTGAGGGCTCTGCTCTCCGCATCACAGCGCTTCGGGGACTCCCCGTACCTCGTGTTCCCCGACTTGCGGCTGAGCTTCCGAGAGCACCTGCAGGCCGTGAGCGCGTTGGCCGCGACCTTCGAGCGTGAGTACGGCATCGGCAAGGGCGATCGCGTGGCGATCCTCGGCGCCAACGCGCCGGAGTGGTGCCTCGCGTTCTGGGCGACCATCAGCCTCGGGGCCATCGCGGTGGCGATGAACGGCTGGTGGGTCGGCGACGAGATCGACTACGCGCTGCACCAGACCGCACCCAAGCTACTGGTCATCGACCACAAGCGCGCGGAGCGCCTTTCACGACCGATTCCATGCGGCACTTCGGCGCTGCGGTTCTCGAGCGACGACCACGAGACCGAGCTCGAGTTCTGGTCGGCGGTGAAGCGGGGCCGAGGCGCGGCGCTCTCAGAGACAGCCATCGAGGAAGACGACGCGGCGATCTTGCTGTTTACCAGCGGAACCACCGGCAGACCCAAGGGCGCCCTGCACAGCCACCGCAACGTGGTGGCGCTGCTCGGCGTCCAGTTCTTCCACGGCGCTCGCCTGGCCAAGCTGCGCGAACTGAGCCAAAGCGAAGCAGCGAGCTCCGGCGACACGGACGGCGCTCCTCACCCCCAGCCCCACCAGCCAGAGCCGGCGCCCCAACACTGCCGGCTGGTGTCGAACCCTCTGTTTCACGTCTCGGGGCTCCACGCTTCGCTGATCGCGCACCTCGCAGGGGGCGTGAAGAGCGTCTGGACGACGGGGCGCTTCTCCGCGGAAAAGGTGCTCAGCGCCATGCAGGCGGAGGGCGTCAACGGCTGGGGTCCCCAGGGCAGCATGGCGTACCGGGTGCTCCAGTGTCCGACGCGCAAGGACTACGACGTCACCAGCGTGACCAGCATCGGCTGCGGCGGCGCGCCAGTCACGCCGGAGATCCAGGCGGCCCTGCGGGAGGCGTTCCCGAACGCGGTGCAAGGCCTGGCCGTTGGCTATGGTCAGACCGAGTGCACGGCGCTCGCGACCATGAACTATGGCGCCGAGCTGCGAGAGTTCCCCGAGTCGGTGGGTCAACCGCTGCCGACCATCGAGCTGGAGATCCGTGACTCGCTGGGAAGGGTGTTGCCCGAAGGCGAAGTGGGCGACGTGTTCGTGCGATCGCCGCTGGTGATGCTGGGCTACTGGCAAGACCCCGAGGCGACGCGCGCCGCCATTCACGAGGGGCGCTGGCTGCAGACGGGCGACTTCGGGCGCCTCGAGGCTGGTCGCCTGTACATCCACACGCGGAAAAGGGACCTGATCCTTCGAGCCGCGGAAAATGTGTACCCCGCGGAGATAGAGCGCCGTCTGGACGCGCACCCGGACGTCGCCGAGAGCGCAGTCTTTGGCGTCGATGACCCGGAGCTGGGCCAGGCCGTCAAGGCGGTGGTGGTGGCCAGATCAGGCAAGAACCTCGAGATCCCGGCGTTGAAGCAGTGGGCTGCGGAGGGACTCGCCTACTTCAAGGTACCTGGCGAGTGGGAGCTCCGCAGCGAGCCGCTGCCCCGCAATGCCAGTGGAAAGATCGTGAAGTACCTGCTGCAAGATGTCGCAGATCCCACCCCCGACTTGGGCGAGAAACGTGACTGACGTACGCCTGATCGGGAGCCCGATCGCGCGGCCTCGACGAGGTGCCGCCCGCTTGACTGTGGGGAGTGAAACGTGTTTCATTTTCCACGTGCCATCACGAGATCGTCGGGACCGCATCTTGGACGTCGCCATCAGCCTGGCCGAGGAAGGCGGATTCGAGAACGTGCGTCAGCGCGACGTGGCGGCGCACGCGGGTGTCGCCTTGGGGACGTTGTACAAGAGCTTCCGCTCCAAGGAAGACATCCTGAGCGCGGCGCTGGACCGAGAAACGGAGAACCTCGAGCGGCGCATGGAGAGCCGGCCTGCGCGGGGCGAGAACGCCATCGAGCGCCTCGACTCGTTCTTCAACATCGTGACTCGCGGTCTCGTGAGGAAACCCAAGTACGCGCGCGCCGTGCTGCGCGCCATGGCGTCCGGAGAGCCCGAGGTGGCGAGCCACGTCGCTGCCTATCATGGCCGCATGACGGGCCTGATCATCGCGGCGATGCGCGGCGTGGGACGGCTGTCGTACACCGACGCGACCTCCTCTCCCCCAACCGAGGCCGAGCAGACGGTAGCCGCGCTGCTGCAGCAGATCTGGTTCGCCTCGCTGGTCGGTTGGTCCGCTGGCCTGCATGGCCAGCAAGAGGTGGTCGAGCAGACACTGACCGCCGCCAAGCTGCTGACCCACGCACTGAGCTGCGACAAGCTCGACAGGGCGATGGAAAAGCTGGAAAAGAAGCGGGCCTGAGCGTCGCGCCTGCGTGCTGAGCGACGAACCCAGGCACGAGGAGCCCATGGATCTGCGCAACACCGCTGAGGACGAAGCATTCCGCGAGGAAATTCGCAGCTGGCTAGAGGCCGAGCTGTCGGGAGAGTTCAAGGACGTGCGCGGTCGCGGCGGCCCAGGCGACGAGCACGCGCTGTTCGAGGAGCGCCTCGCCTGGGAGCAGCGCCTGGCGGCGGGCAAGTGGACCTGCGTCGGCTGGCCCAAGGAGTACGGCGGGCGCGACCTCCCGCTGATGCAGCAGGTGATCTTCAACGAGGAGTACGCACGCGCCGGCGGACCCGGTCGCCTCGGTCACATCGGCGAGAACCTGCTGGGCCCGACGCTCATCGCGTTCGGCAGCGACGCCCAGAAGGCGCGCTTCCTTTCGGGGATCCGCGACGGGAAGGAGCTGTGGTGTCAGGGCTACTCGGAGCCCAACGCGGGCAGCGATCTCGCGAACGTGCAGACTCGAGCCGAGCTCTCGGGCGGCGAGTGGGTGATCAACGGACAGAAGGTGTGGACCAGCGGTGCGCACTGGTCCAACTGGTGCTTCGTACTTTGCCGCACGGATCCGAGTGCGCCCAAGCACAAGGGGCTCAGCTACCTGCTCGTACCCATGGCTCAACCCGGCGTCTCCATTCAGCCGATCGTGCAGATCACGGGCTCCAGCGAGTTCAACGAGGTGTTCTTCGAGGACGCACGCACGGACGAGCAGAACGTCGTCGGTCGGCCAGGCGACGGCTGGAAGGTGGCGATGGGCACCCTCGCCTTCGAGCGAGGCGCTTCGACGCTGGGCCAGCAGCTGCTGTTCCAGAACGAGCTGGACGAGATCGTACGCATCGCGAAGCGGAACGGCCTCGCGAGGGATCCGGTGATGCGCCAGCGCCTGGCTCAGGCGCACATCGGGCTCAGAATCATGCGCTTCAACGCGCTGCGCACCCTGAGCCAGGCCACGGGAGCCGAGCTGTCCCGCGCGGCGCTCGTCACGAAGCTGTACTGGGCGACCTGGCACCGGGAGCTCGGCAAGCTGGCGATGGACGTACTGGGCGCCGACGCCGAGCTCGCTTCGAGTCTCGAGACGACGGAGGACGGCAAGGGCTTCAGCCTGACGGCGCTGCAGCGGCTGTTCCTGTTCAGCCGCTCGGACACGATCTACGCCGGGTCGAATCAGATCCAGCGCAACATCATCGGCGAACGCGGCCTGGGTCTCCCCAAGGAACCGCGGCCAACCTGAACTGAGCGAGATGAGCAAGCAAACGCCCCCCTACCCCGAACCCAAGGCGCTCCTCCAAGACAAGACGGTGCTGGTCACCGCCGCCGCCGGCACCGGCATCGGCTTCGCGGTGGCGCGCCGCGCCGCCGAGGAGGGCGCGAAGGTGATGATCAGCGACATCCACGAACGTCGCCTCGGCGAGGCCGTCGAGGAGCTGACTCGCGTGAGCGGCGTGCGGCCGCCGAGCCAGCTGTGTAACGTCGCAGCGGAGACCGAGGTTCAGAGCCTGTGGCAGGCAGCGGAGAAGGAACTCGGTCACGTCGACGTGCTGATGAACAACGCCGGGCTCGGCGGCACGGCGAACCTGGTGGACATGACCGACGAGCAATGGGACCGCGTGATCGACATCACGCTGACGGGCACCATGCGCATGACCCGCGCCGCACTACGTCACATGATGCCGCGAGGAACCGGCTCCATAGTCAACAACGCATCCGTCGTGGGCTGGCGTGCTCAAGCCGGGCAGTGCCACTACGCCGCGGCAAAGGCGGGGGTGATGGCCCTCACTCGCTGCTCGGCCATCGAGGCCGCGGAGGCGGGCGTGCGCGTCAACGCCGTGAGCCCCAGCCTCGCCATGCACAAGTTCCTGGCCAAGGTCACCACGGAGGAACTGCTCAGCGAGCTCACGCAGCGGGAGGCCTTCGGCCGCGCCGCGGAGCCCTTCGAGGTCGCCAACGTCATGGTCTTCCTGGCCAGTGACCTCGCCTCCTACATGACCGGAGAGGTGCTGAGCGTCTCGAGCCAGCACCCGTAGTGTTCCTTGCGCCGGGCTACTTCCCTGCGGATTCTGCCTGAACGCGCCTGAGGTAGTCCGCGTCGATCACGTCCTGCGGTCGTCCCGACGCGAGCTTGTTCGAGATCAGGTCATCCAAGCTGATGACTCGAACGGCGAGACCATCGAGCTCCGCGCATACGGCGTTTTGGACTACCTGCTCGGTCGAGACGCCATCAATGCGACACATCAGGTCGATTCGAAGTGGTGGCTGCCCCATGTACACGATGTCGTCCGGTGCCAACGTCGAAACGCTCTCGACGACGAGCTTTGGTGCGCCAAACCTCGCGAGTGCTGCAGCAGCCCGACGGAGATTCTCCGGGTTGGGGCCCAGGAGGAGATCGATGTCTTTGGTGGCCCGGGGACGTCCATGAAACGCCACCGCATAACCACCGACGAGGACCGCATCAACCTGTTCGCTTGCGAACTCCTCCAACAGATCTCTGAAGTCTTCGGGCAGGTCCATCCAACTCGCCGGACTGTAGCAGTTCGCGCACGAGATCGGTGACACCCCGCACCCGCTGTTGGGGAGTGGCAGCAATCCAGAACTCGAAATCAGCCTGATCGGCTTCGCGGAACCCGTGAGCGACGCCTCCTGACCAAGTCTGGCGCCTTCTAGCGGCTCGAGTGGCTCGGTCGTCCATTGGTAGATCCTTACTCCTTCCCGCCAGGCGGGCGATGGTCAAAGTCAAGACCCCCGTACAAACCGTGCATGCGGCTGTCTCGCTTGGTTCGCACCGCGAGCGGCGCGAACTCCCGCACACGGCTTACCAGTAGCCACTCAGCGCACAGCATTACGCGGCCTCCATCAGGATGGATTGCTCCGGATAGCGGACAGTGCCTCGGAGTTGGTACAGGCCCAGACGGTAGAAGTAGTCGCGATCCCAGCGTGTAACTTGTTTGGGTTTCAAGTGGCGACCCTTGCGAGCCACCAGCAGCCCTTGGAGCTGCTTCCAAACATACGTATCGAGCTGATTGAATCGCTTCGCGGCATTTCCCGTGCGGAAGTAGTTCCCCCAGCCCCGCAGTACGGGGTTCAGCTGTTCGATGACATCGCGGATATCCGCGTGGCATCTCGAGCGGGGGGTGAGCTGCTTCACACGGCTCCGGATCCGCTGCATCGCGCGCTGCGACGGCCAGCGATGGAGGAAGTAGAGCCGCTCGCCCGACCTCTCCAGCACCTTGCCGCTCAGCCGCTTGTGCAGATGACAGCCAAGAAAGTCAAAGCCCTGCTTGCCATCGTAGAGCTCGACTCGCCTGGTTTTCTCCGGATGTAGCTCGAGACCGAGGCGCTGCAGGATCACTCGGACCCGCGCCTCGGCCAGCTCGCAGTCCTTCTTGGTGCGGCAGATCACCACGAAGTCGTCCGCGTAGCGCACCAGCGTTCCATGCGGAGCGCTGTGGCGGGTCCACAGGACGTCGAGCACGTGCAAGTAGATGTTGGACAGCAGAGGGGAGATCACTCCCCCTTGCGGCGTGCCGCGCACCGACGCCTTCACGACGCCGTCCTCCATCACTCCTGCTTCGAGCCACTGCCGCAGCAACTTCAGCACCCGACGATCCGAGATGCGTCTCCCCACCAGCTTCATCAGCTTGGCGTGGTCGATGCTCCCGAAGTAGTCGCGGATGTCGGCATCCAGCACGTGGTGGCCCCCTTTGGCGCCGAGCTTCCTCAGCGTCTCGAGCGCCATCACCGCGCTGCGCCGGGGACGAAACCCATATGAGCAAGGCAGAAAATCCGCCTCGAAAATAGGCTCAATCACCAGCTTCGCCGCCATCTGCACCACCCGATCGCGCACCGTCGGGATGCCTAGTGGCCGCTTCTTACCATCGGCTTTGGGGATGTACTGCCGCCGCACCACCTGCGGCCGATACCTCCCCGCTTTCAGCTCAGCTTGTAATTCCTCGAGGAATCGCTGAGCCCCGTACCCCTCCACGTCGCAGATCGACTGGCGATCCACGCCCGCGGCTCCTTGGTTCTGTCTGACTCGCTTCCACGCCTCCTGGAGGATGTCACCCCGCCAGATGTGGTCGTAAAGGGCGTGAAAGCGCCTATCCGGTGCCCGCTTGGCTGCTGCATATAGTTGGCGTTGTAGTTGTTGCGCTTTTCCGCGCGGCTTACGCCTGCCGGGGTCGTTAGGTCCGGACTTGCCGGCCATTCCCTCACGCTTACCTACGCTTCCAACACGACTACCGCAGGGACCCTTCCCTCCTGCCGCGTTTTGCCGCACGGCATTCGTTCCCGCTGGTTGCCCAGCGGTCTTCGGTACCATGATCCCCTCGGACTCCCGCTGTGCAGTGGCCGATTTCGCCCTTGGCTTATACGACACACCTCGCCCTGACTTGGGCCGCACAGACGGGCCTCCCGAGTTCCGCGCTCCTCCTTGCACACGTGCTGCCCCCCGTACCCCGCCGGAGCCGGCGGCGAGCTTCGGTGCTCTCGCCGTCGATGTTGCCTTCGCCGTGAAATGAGCGGCTCGGCCTCCGGATTGTTTCTCTGTCGAGGCTGCAGGTTTCACTTCATGTTGCGGCCCGCGTGCTTGCTCCCCGCTACGCAGCTCTCGCTGCTTCACGAGCTTTTGACACCCCGCTCGGGCAGGGAGATCTCTCTCCACTACCTGGGGCCTGCTACCCGGCGCACCGACGCTTACCGGGACGGGACTCTCACCCGCTGGAGAAACGCAGCTAGCGAAACACCCAGCATCCTGCGAACAGGTTTCCAAGTCTTTCGCGTCACGGCGCACCATCCGTGCAAGTTAGCACAGGCGCGACCCCTCTCTCTATTGTCCTGTCTCCGTGGTTCGCTGCCCTGGAACCGTTCTTGAGACGAGGAGACGCTACATCGTCACATCAGCGTAGCGCGGGCTGTTCCTCCCCCCAGAAGGAGGCTTCGAAGATGGCCCCCCGTCAGTTCCCTGCGGCAGCATCCAGGAAAGCGGGGCGCTCGCCACCGCCGTGCAGCAGGATGCTCGCGCCGCTGAGGTAGCTGGCAAGCGGAGACGCCAGGAACACGCAAGCATCGCCGACGTCCCGGGGCTTGGCCATGCGTCCGAGGGGCACTGTCGCGGCGACGCGAGCGACCCCTTCGGCGTCGCCGTAGTGGAGTTCGGCTTGCTCCGTCTGGACCAGGCCCACGGTGATGGCGTTGACGCGCACCTTGGGGGCCCACTCGACGGCCAGGGATTGGGTGAGGTTCAACAGGCCAGCCTTGGCCGCACCGTAGGCCGCCGTGCCCGGCGATGGGCGCACGCCGCTGACGCTGGCGATGTTGATGATGTTGCCGCCGCCAGGCTGACTCTGCATCTGACGGTTGGCGATCTGGCAGAAGTTGAGCGGCGCCAGCAAGTTCAAGCGAATGATCGCCTCACTGAAGCGGGGCGAGGCCTTGTCCGCCTCGACGAAGGGCGAGCCTCCGGCGTTGTTGACCAGCACCGAGAGCTTGCCGTGACGCTCGACACAGCCGGCCACGACGCGCTCGATCTGCTCGATGTCCCGCACGTCGGCCTCGACGAAGCTCGCCTGCCGTCCGTCGGCCTCGGGCAGCGTCTCCGGCACCTTGCGCGCGCAGATCACCACGTCCGCGCCCGCCTCGAGGAAACGCTGCGCGATCCCCCGCCCGATGCCCTTGCTGCCACCAGTGACGATCACGGCCTGGCCCGATAGGTCGAGTGTGTCTTGCATGGTCCTGTGCCTTGGAATAGCGTGCAGTAGAACACGTTCTAGCGAGCGAGGTGAACCGCTATCTCACCCCCTGAGTCGCTAGCCAACGCCTGGAGCAGTCGATGATCAGCACTCAGATCGAACACGGGATCGCGTCCGTCGTGATGAACAACCCCCCGGTGAATGCGCTCCCGGTGAGCGGCTGGTTCGAGCTGGCCAAGCAGGTGACAGAAGCCGGACAGAACCCCGAGGTGCGGGTCGTGGTGCTGCGGGCCGAGGGGCGCGGCTTCAACGCGGGGGTCGACATCAAGGAGATGCAAGCGACCGAGGGCTTCACGGCGCTGCTCGGGGCCAACCGCGGCTGCCACGCCGCGTTCAAGGCGGTCTACGAGTGCGACGTACCCGTGATCGCGGCGGTCCACGGCTTCTGTCTCGGCGGCGGTATCGGGCTGGTCGGCAACGCGGATCTGATCGTCGCCTCCGAGGATGCGACCTTCGGTCTGCCCGAGGTCAAGCAAGGTGCCCTCGGCGCCGCAACTCACCTCGCCCGCCTGGTGCCACAGCATCGAATGCGCGCCATGGTCTACACCGCCGAGACCGCCACTGCGGCCGAGCTCCACGCGTTCGGTTCGGTGCTCGAGGTGGTCCCGAAGAGCGAGCTCGTGGCTCGTGCGCTCGAGGTCGCGGGCAAGATCGCTCAGCACTCGAACACTGTGATCCGTGCGGCAAAGAAGTGCCTGAACGGTATCGACCCCGTGGATGTGAACAAGAGCTACCGCTTCGAGCAGGGCTTCACCTTCGAGCTGAACCTCGCGGGGGTGAGCGACGAGGCGCGAGACGCGTTCGTGGAGAAGCGCGACGCCAGGTACTCGAAGTAGTAGCGGAAGCGGCGAGCCAGAGAGCGCCGCTCAGAGGCTGCGCTGAATGGGCTCTTGGGAGGCGCTGCTGGCGCGGCGCTTGACCTCGTCTCCCGACGCGTCCCGACGGTCGATGGGAGGCGGCACGCGGCGCGCAGGGATCCGTGGGCGCGGCGGTAGGCTCACGCCGCTGGGCTGCGGGATCTTGTAGGCGACCTTGGCACGGATCAGCGAGCCCCGGAGCCCGTTGGCCTGCTGGATTGCCTTGACCGTGGTGTTGAAGCGCTTGGCGAGCTTGATCAGCGTGTCGCCCTTCTTCGCCACGTAGCTGGTGTACCGAGTCGGTGGGTTGATCTTCCCGCTAGCAATTAGCTTCGGGTAGAGCCGCCGCGCCGCTTCCTGGGCGATCGGGTTGAAGAAGCGAATGTGGATATGGGTCGCGTGGCCCGGAGCATGCAGGATCAGGGCGCGGTGCGCACCAGCCTTGCCGTGGAAGACGTCGTCGAGCCACTCCCGATCCTCGCCGATGCTCTGGGCGTAGTCGTAGAGCAGCTTCTGGATCGAGTGATCGATGAGGATCATCTCGACGTCGGTGTCGCTGATCAGCGCCCGGACGAACGCCCAGGTGCGAGGCAGATCCAGGTTGTCCTTGGTGCCGCGCTTGTACCAGCGGGCAGCCTCTTCACCCTGGTAGAAGAAGCTGATGTCGACGTCGCGCCCTGCCTGGTGGCTCTTGTGGGGATTGAGGTGCCCCCCGGTCCTCGCGCTGATGTGCCCGATGTAGAGCGGGTGACCTCCGGGTAGCTGCTGAGTCACCTTGTGGATCGCATGAGCCAAGAACTCGCAGGTCTCTCGAGTCCCGTACGCCCGCCCGGGGTCGACGAGCTTCCACTCGTCACCTTCTGGCATGCGCTCGCCCCCAACCAGGACTCCAGCGCTGGGGCCACCGATCGACAGCCCACCCAGGGCTTCCGGATTGTCGGCCAGGAGGTGCTCGAGCTCAGCATCGCTCAGCTCACCGAGCTCGAGGCTGAAGCCTGGCTCGGACTCGGGCTCTGGCTGGTCGTCCACGACGCCCTCGGGGTAGCTCGCGGTCGGCGTCGGAGGCTCGACCGGCGCTGGGGCGCTGGCGGCGGCTACGACTCGGGGTGACGAGTCCGGCACGGGCGCGCGCGCGGGAGCGGCGGTGGGCGCGACGACCGCGGGCGTCTCAGCCTGTCTGAGCTGAGGGCTACAGCCCAGCGCCACGAGAGCCAGCATCCAAGACCGCGACCGCATGGGGGCCCACTCTGACACGGGAATCGCGCACTGCCCAGCTCCCAGCGATGAAACCCGGCCAGCGGACCGAGTCAGTGATAGAGGGCAGTGATCTGGAGGTTCAATCCGCCGGTCGAGAACTTGACGTCTTCGCCAGCAACCGTGTCCTTCGTGCTGGAGGAGAAGGCGCCGAGCAGGGCGCCCAGGCTCCAGTCGGCGCTGATCCAGAAATCGTAGCCCAGGAACAGCGTGCCACCGAAGCCGGTGCTCTCGTTCTTGGTCGTGGTCCCCCCCTGCTCGACTTCGGAGATCCACGCGGATGGGCCCAGTGCGAGCCCAACGTGGAAGCCGCCCTGGGGGTCCGGGAACCAATCACCAAACAGCGCGAACTGACCGAAGCTCAGAGTGGCCTTGTCGAAGTTCAGCTCACCAGCGTCGGCCTCCACGGTGGGGTCGGTCGCTCCCTGGCTGAGCAGAGCGCCACCAATCACGAAACCGTCCATGGGTGAGCCGCCCAGCATCAAATGGAAGCTCCCGCCACCACCCTTGAAGGTCTCGCCGGCCGCGGTGTCCGCCTCGGTGCTCATGTAGCCACCACCGAGACCCACGCGGAAATAGAAGCCATCATGGTTGTGGTAGGTCGCGGGACGACGCCGCCGAGGCGGCGGCCCGGGCGGAGCGTCGTAGTAGCCGCCCTGCTGAGGCGGAGGCGCGGGCGGGGGCGGAGGTGGCTCGCCATACGCAGGGTACGCCGGACCGCTATTTGCCGGCGGCGGAGGCGGAGGCGTCACGTCATCGGCGGGCGGCGGTCCCGGCGGGTCCGCGCCGTTCTCGTCCACCGGCGGCGGCGGGGGCGGAGGCGCTGCTGGCGCTCCCTGGGCCAGGGCAACACTCGACGAACCTAGGAGAATGGCGAAAGCGCCTACAAACACGCTGCAACGCATGTGCGCAGCAAACCGTGGAGCCGAGGTCACGTCAACTCACAGTTTGTCGCTCACGCCGCGACGAGGCTAGCGGCTCACCACGACGCTGGAGCCGTGACCAAACAACCCCTGGTTCGCGGTGACTCCCAGCTTGGCGCCCTCGACCTGTCTTGCTCCCGCCTGGCCCCGCAACTGCCAGGTGAGTTCGCACACCTGAGCGATCGCCTGGGCGGGCACCGCCTCACCGAAGCAGGCCAGCCCGCCGCTGACGTTCACGGGGATGCGGCCCCCGAGCGCGGTGTCCCCGTCGCGGATCAGGCGCTCGGCCTCCCCCGCCCTGCACAGCCCGATGTTCTCGTACCAGTCCAGCTCGAGGGCCGTGGAGAGGTCGTAGACCTCCGCCAGGTCGAGATCCTTCGGGTCGATCCCCGCCTGTTCGTAGGCAGTGAACGCGATGCTATCGCGGAAACTGCGCTCCGGCAGCGCCGCCCCCGCCCAGGAGTCCGTGGCCAAGTTGGGCATCTCGATCACGTGGCTCGGGTAGCTCGGCGTCACGGTGGAGACACCCGCGATGGTGATCGACTGCGTCGTGTGCCTGCGCGCGAACGCCTCACTGCACAGGACGAGCGCAGCGCCGCCGTCGCTCGTTGCGCAGATCTCCAGGAGGTGAAGTGGGTCGCTCACGACGGGTGACGCCAGCACGTCTTCGATGGTGCATTCCTTGCGGTAACGCGCATTGGGGTTCTCGAGGCCGTGGCGCGCGTTCTTGACCTTGACCGCCGCGAAGTCTCGCGGCGTGGCGCCGTAGAGTTCCATGCGACGTCTCGCCCAGAGTCCGAAGTAGGTCGGGTTGGTGGCGCCGAGCAAGCGGAAGCGCAGCCAGTCCGGATCGTCGGGGCGCTCTCCGGCGTTCGGCTTGAAGAAGCCTTTCGGCGCGGCGTCGGCGCCAACCACCAGCGCCACGTCACACAGCCCGGCGAGAATCCGTGCCCGCGCGGTGTCGATGGCTTGAGCGCCCGTGGCGCAAGCGCCATAGCAGCTCGCGACCTGTGCCCCGCTCCAGCCCAGCGCTTGGGCGAAGGTGGCTCCCGCGACGTAGCCGGGATAGCCGTTGCGCATGGTATCGCCGCCTGCGACGAACTGGATGTCGGTCCAGTCGAGCCCCGCGTCGGCCAACGCGA
Organism: Polyangiaceae bacterium; assembly: GCA_041389745.1. Lineage (GTDB taxonomy): Bacteria > Myxococcota_A > Polyangia > Polyangiales > Polyangiaceae > JAHBVY01. The sequence continues at coordinate 222,541 of JAWKRF010000012.1, read as the reverse complement.
CCTCGGCGGCCTTCACACCGTACTCGACGAAGCTCCGGCCCCACTTGCCCCAGGGGTGCATTCCCGCACCCAGAATCACGACCCGGCTCATTGCGCCCCTCCAGCGACTGGCGCCCACTTCCAGACCATCCGGACCTCGGACTCCGTCTCGTCCAGCACCTCGCTCGTCAGCTGCATGAGCATGCCGACGCGCAATGCGTCGGGCAGCACTCCCCGAACGACTTGGCCAAGCACCACGAGCTTCTCTTCGGCGAGCTCCACGGCAGCCAGCGCGAAGGGCTCGAAGGGCTCAGGCGCGACGAACGGCGGCGGCGGCTCGTAGGCGCTCGAGGTGAACGACCACAGCTTGCCCTGGCGGCTCAGCTCGCACGCTTCCAGATGCCTCGACCGGCACCGCGGGTTGCGACACACCACTTGCTCTCGGGGAAAGAAGTAGCTCCCGCAGTCGCTGCAGCGGCTCCCCACCAGCGCGACGCTGGGGTCGAGGGTGAACAAGCCGGGTACGGCAGGCACACGGGTCTTCGCTTCGCTCATTCTGGTCTCCCTGCAGTCCGGCGGGCGTCTCCGACGCTCCACATCCCCTCGGGATCCGCAAACCGTCAAGCCGGAACAGCTTCGGATCGCTGCTCGACGAACGGCGCCAAGTCGGGCCTCGGGATGCGCTTGCGCTGGACGAATGAAACATGTTCTATCACAACCAACGAACGCTGAGCGGATGATTGAGCAGATGCTGGACAAGCGAACGACCGAAGAACGCGTCCTGGGAGAACTCGAGGACGGAATGAGCATTGGCATCGGGGGCTGGGGCTCGCGCCGCAAGCCGATGAGCCTGGTGCGCGCCATCGCCCGCTCCTCGCTCAGGGACCTGACCATCGTGTCCTATGGCGGTCCCGACGTCGGGCTCCTGTGCAAGCTCGGCAAGGTGCGCAAGGTGATCTACGGCTTCGTCTCCCTCGACTCCATCCCCCTGGAGCCGCATTTCCGCATGGCGAGGCAACAGGCAAGCGTGGAGGTGATGGAACTCGACGAAGGCATGTTCCAGTGGGGGCTCTACGCCGCGGCGCTGCGACTGCCCTTTCTGCCGACGCGCGCGGGACTCGGCTCGGACGTGCTGAAGTACAACCCGAGCCTGAAGCTCGTGAAATCCCCTTACGCGGACGGTGAGGAGCTGGTGGCCATGCCCGCGCTGAACCTCGACGTTGCCCTGATCCACATGAACCGGGGCGACGCCGCCGGCAACGGGCAGTTCCTGGGGCCGGACCCGTTCTTCGACGACCTGTTCTGCATGGCCGCCAGGCGGCGTTTCATGAGCGTGGAGCGTCTGGTGCCGACCGAAGACCTCCTGAAAGAAGGCTCCGTGCACACGCTCAAGATCAGCCGCATGCACGTCGACGGCGTGATCGAAGCGCCTGGGGGCGCGCACTTCACGGAGTGCCCTCCGGACTACGCTCGGGACGAGGCCTTTCAGCGCGCCTACGCGACCACGGCGCAGGATCCCGAGGCCTGGGAGGCATTCAAGCGGCGCTTCATCGACGAACCGACGACCCACTCGGCGTACGTCGCCGCCGTCGATGCTTTCCGCAAAGAAACTGCTGACAAGGGGAAGGCCTGAGATGAGCGCGACCCTGGACGAAGTCTGTGCCGTCGCGATCGCGGAGTGCTTCCGCGGCGACGGCGAGATCCTGTGTAGCCCCATCGGCACGCTTCCCGCCATCGGCGCTCGCCTGGCGAAGCTGACGTTCGAGCCGGGTCTCTTGATGACCGACGGCGTCGCGCCGCTCGTCGCCAACGTGAGCGCCCTCGGGGACAGGGACGCCGAGAGGATCATCGAAGGCTGGCTGCCCTATCGCAGCGTGTTCGACCTGGTGTGGCACGGCCGGCGCCACGTGATGATGGGCGCGACGCAGATCGATCGCTACGGCAACCAGAACATCGCCTGCATCGGAGACTTCGAGCGCCCCAAGGCGCAGCTACTCGGAATGCGCGGGGCGCCTGGCAACACCATCTGTCACCCGACCAGCTACTGGGTTCCGAAGCACTCCCGGAGAGTGTTCGTGGAGCAGGTCGATGTGGTGAGTGGCGTGGGCTACGATCGAGCCCGGGCCCTGGGGGAGAGGGCGAGCCGCTTCCACGAGATCCGCCGCGTCATCTCCAACCTCGGAGTCTTCGACTTCCGGACTCCGGACAACCGCATGCGCCTCGTGAGCGCTCACCCCGGCGTCGAGCTGAGTGAGATCGTGGAGAACACCGGCTTCGAGCTCGTGTTACCCCAGGGAGACACCCCGCGCTCCCGCCAGCCGAGTGACGCGGAGCTCGAGCTACTGCGCACACGCATCGATCCCAAGGGCTTCGGCAAGAAGGAGCTTGGCCTATGAGCGCCAGCAAGAAAGAGATGCAGCCGAACGCGCTGCACACGCGCATCTGCGATCTATTCGGCATACGCTACCCGATCATCCAGACCGGCATGGGCTGGGTCAGCGGCGCGCGCCTCACCTCGGCCACGAGTGAAGCAGGCGGCCTCGGCATCCTGGCGGCAGCGACGCTGACCTACGAAGAGCTGCAGAACGCCATCGCTCGCATCAAGCAGCGCACCGACAACCCCTTTGGCGTGAACCTGCGCGCGGATCAGGACGACATCGAGCAGCGAGTGGATCTCCTGATCCGCGAACGCGTGAAGGTCGCGAGCTTCGCACAGGCGCCCGGCAAGGCGGTGATCAAGAAGCTCAAGGACAACGGCGTGCTGACGATGCCGACCATCGGCGCAAAGCGCCACGCGGAGAAGGTCGCCGAGTGGGGCGTCGATGCGGTGATCGCTCAAGGCGCCGAGGGCGGGGGTCACACCGGCACGGTGCCGACCAGCCTGCTCCTGCCCCAGGTCGTGGACACCATCGACATCCCGGTGCTTGGCGCCGGCGGGTTCTGCGACGGACGCGGCCTGGTGGCGGCGCTGAGCTACGGCGCCTCGGGCATCGCCATGGGCACGCGCTTCTTGCTGACCCAGGAGAGCCACGTGCCGGAAGGCGTCAAGAGCACCTACCTCAAGACCGACGTGAACGGCACCGTGGTCACCCGGGCCATCGACGGCTATCCTCAGCGCGTGATCCGCACGGATCTAGTCGACAAGCTCGAGCGAGCGACGCTCATGACGAAGGGCTACCGTGCCTTCCGCTACGCGCTCGAGTTCCGCGACATCACCGGGACTTCGTTCGCCGCCTTGCTGAAGGAAGGCCTGGCCATGAAGACCAAGGGCGATCTGACCTGGTCGCAGATGATGATGGGAGCCAACGCGCCGATGCTGACGCGAGCGACGATGGTGGATGGCCGCCCCGACGTCGGCATCCTACCCACGGGTCAGGTAGTCGGACGTATCGAGGAGCTGCCCACGGTCGCTCAGCTCCTGGAGCGGATCATGGGCGAAGCGGAGCTGACCCTGGAGCGCCTGGGCGCCGCGAACACCGCGTCTCACCCCCGATCCTCGCAGACGAACGTGTCGGCGGAGAGCTGATGGATCTCGAGTTCACTCCGCGAGAAGAGGACTTCCGTGAGGAAGTCCGCGCGTGGCTCGCAGCCAACGTGCCGAAGGGCTCCCTGGGTTCCGGCGACACGCGAGAGGGCTTCGCGCGCCACGTCGAGTGGGAGAAGCAGCTCTACGAGGCGCGCTACAGCGTCGTGAGCTGGCCCGAGGAGTTCGGTGGTCGCGGCGCCTCGCTGTGGGAGTGGCTGATCTTCGAGGAGGAGTACTACCGCGCGGGAGCTCCGAGCCGGGTGACCCAGAACGGGATCTTCCTGCTCGCTCCGACCATCTTCGAGTTCGGAACCGAAGAGCAGAAGCAACGGCTGCTGCGGCCGATGGCCGCAGCGGAGCACCTGTGGGCCCAGGGCTGGAGCGAACCCGGCTCTGGCAGTGACCTGGCGAGCCTGAAGAGCAGCGCCCGGCGCACGGATGGCGGCTGGCTCCTCAGCGGCCAGAAGACCTGGTGCACCCGCGGCAGCTTCTGCGACTCGATCTTCGGTTTGTTCCGCACGGATTCTGAAGCGCAGCGTCACCACGGGCTCACCTACTTCCTGGTTTCCCTGAAGGCGCCCGGAGTCACGCTGCGTGGCGTCGATCGCCTGGACGGTGACGAGGGCTTTGCCGAGGTGTTCCTGGAGGACGTGTTCGTCCCGGATCGCGACGTGCTCGGAGGCGTGAATCAGGGCTGGCAGGTGGCGATGGCGACCACCAGCAGTGAACGAGGCCTGTCCCTGCGGAGCCCCGGACGCTTCCTGGCCACCGCGGAGCGGCTGATCGATCTGTATCGGCGCTACCAGAAGCAGGACCCGAGCGCCGCCAGGCAAGACCCAGCTCTTCGCATGCGCGTGCTGCAGGCCTACATGGATGCCGAGGCCTACCAGCTCTACACCCTGCGCACGGTGACCAAGATGCTGAGCGGTGGCTCGATCGGGCCCGAGTCCAGCCTCAACAAGCTTTTCTGGTCGGAAATGGATGTGGCGACTCACGAGACGGCGCTCGACCTGCTGGGCCCCTATGCCGAGGTGGAGGAAGGCTCCCCTTCCGCAGTCGACGACGGCAGCTGGCTCAAGGGCTATCAGTTCGCCCTGGCGGGGCCGATCTACGCCGGCACCAATGAGATCCAGCGCAATGTCGTCGCCGAGCGCGTGCTCGGCTTGCCTCGGAAGTAGCCCGCTCCGGAAACCAGTCATGCACTTCGCCTTTTCTGAAGACCAAGAGCTGTTTCGGGCCTCCTTCAAGGAAGTCTGCGAACGCGAGTGCACCCCGGATCGCGTTCGCGGGGCCTGGAGAGGCGCAGCGGCCGACAGCCTGTGGAAACAGCTCGCAGAGCTCGGCGTGCTGGGCATGACGCTCTCCGAGCCGGCGGGCGGACTCGGCATGTCCGAGCTCGACTGGGTGATGATCCTCGAGGAAGCTGGACGCTTCGCCGTGCCGGCGCCCTTGGCCGCGCACACCGCAGTTGCGTTGCCTCTACTGGAGGAGCTCGGCAGCGACGCGCTCAAGGCTGAGTGGCTCCCTCGGGCCGTGTCCGGTGAGGCACGGATCGGCGTCACCTTCGAGGCGGATCCCTTCGTCACGCATGCAGCCGAGCTGGATCTGCTCGTCGCCGAGCGCGGTCGAAAGCTGTACGCGGTGCCCGCCAAGGACTGCGCCTGGGAGCCTCAGCGCTCGCTGGATCACGCGCGCCAGCTCGCCAGGGCAAGCTTCGAACCTCGAGCCGACTGGCTGCTGGCGGAGAACGCCGCGGACAGCTCGAGCCGCGCGTTCAATCGCGCGGTCGTGGCGCAGAGCGCCGAGCTCCTTGGCGTCACTCAGCGCATGCTCGACTTGACGGTGGAGTACGTGAAGATCCGGCATCAGTTCGGCAAGCCCATCGGCAGCTACCAGGCGGTCAAGCACCGGCTCGCGGACGCTCTGCTGCGTCTCGAGTTCGCCAAGCCGCTGACCTATCGCGCGGCACACTCGCTGAGCTCTGGTCGGCCAAGCACGGAGCTCGACGCCCAGGTGTCGATGGCGCGGCTCTACGCTCGCGACGCCGCCGAGTTCATGGCCAAGGCGGCGCTCCAGCTGCACGGCGCGATTGGCTACACCTTCGAGTACGATCTTCAGCTGTGGATGAAGCGCGCCTGGGCCAGCGGGCGCAGCCTGCACAGCGACGCCTGGCACCGAGAGCGAGTCGCGAGCGTCGCATTCGCCGGTCTCGGCGCGAGCTAGCTCACCTCACCCCCAAACCCTGAAGATCTTCAGGCGGTTCCCCGGAGAAACACATGGCAGAGGCATACATCATCGACGCAGTTCGTACCCCGGTTGGGCGCCGCAAGGGCGGCCTCGCGGCGGTCCACCCCGCGGATCTGGGCGCCCACGTGCTGAAGGGCCTGGTCGAGCGCACGAAGATCGACCCCGAAGCCGTGGACGACGTGATCTTCGGCTGCGTCGACACGATCGGGCCGCAGGCGGGGGACATCGCGCGCACCTGCTGGCTCGCGGGTGGCTTGCCTGACAGCGTGCCAGGGACCACCATCGACCGTCAGTGCGGCTCGAGCCAGCAAGCCGTGCACTTCGCCGCCCAGGCGGTGATGAGCGGCACGCAGGATCTGGTGATCGCGGGCGGCGTGCAGAACATGACGCAGATCCCCATCGCCGCTGCGATGATCGTGGCCAAGGAGTTCGGCTTCACGGATCCGTTCAGCGGCAGCAAGGGCTGGACCGAGCGCTACGGCACCGAGCAGGTGAACCAGTTCAAGAGCGCGGAGATGATCGCCCACAAGTGGGAATGTACCCGCGAGGAAATGGAGCAGTTCGCCTATCAGAGCCACCAGCGCGCGATCCGCGCCCAAGACGAAGGCCGCTTCGACCGCGAGATCTTGCCGCTGGAAGGCGTGACGGCCGACGAAGGACCGCGCCGCGACACGACGCTGGAGAAGATGGCGACGCTCAAGGAGCTGATGCCCGGCGGGCGCCTGACCGCAGCCGTTTCGAGCCAGATCAGCGACGCCTCGGCGGCGCTCTTGATCGCCAGTGAGCAGGCGGTGAAGACCCATGGTCTCGAGCCCCGAGCCCGCATTCATCACCTGAGCGTGCGCGGCGCGGACCCGATCTGGATGCTCACGGCGCCCATCCCCGCGACCCAGCACGCGCTGAAGAAGGCTGGGATGAAGCTCAGCGACATCGATCTGGTGGAGATCAACGAAGCCTTTGCTTCGGTGGTGCTGGCCTGGGCGAAGGAGACCGAAGCCGACCTCGAGAAGGTGAACGTCAACGGCGGCGCCATTTCCCTGGGGCACCCCCTCGGGGCGACGGGCGCGCGCTTGATGACGACGCTGCTCTGCGAAATGGAGCGCACGGGCAAGCGCTATGGTCTGCAGACCATGTGCGAGGGCGGCGGTCAGGCCAACGTCACCATCATCGAGCGGCTCTGAGGCGACAGGATGGCAAGGCTCCTAGAAGGCAAGGTGGCCATCGTCACCGGCGCGGGGCGCGGCATCGGTCGCGCTCACGCCCTCGAGCTGGCGCGCCTCGGCGCGAAGGTGCTGGTGAACGATCTCGGCACCTCCGGCGACGGTCAGGGCGCAGGCTCCGAGCCCGCTCAGGCGGTGGTCGAGGAGATCGAGGCGCTCGGCGGTGAAGCGACGTCCAACGGCGCTGACGTGGCGGATTTCGGGCAGGCTCAGGCCATGATTCAGCAGGCCGTCGAGCGACTCGGCGGCCTGCACATCCTGGTCAACAACGCGGGTTTCCTCCGGGATCGCATGTTCGTCTCCACCAGCGAGGCGGAGTGGGACGCAGTGATCCGCGTGCACCTGAAGGGTCACTTCGCCCCCGCCCGCCACGCGGCGGAGTACTGGCGCGGGCTCGCCAAGGCGGGCAAGCCGGTCAGCGGCCGCATCATCAACACCTCGAGCGGCGCCGGACTCCAGGGCAGTGTGGGTCAGGCAACCTACTCGGCTGCCAAGGCCGGCATCGCTGCCTTGACGCTGGTTCAGGCCGCCGAGCTAGGACGCTATGGGGTCACCGCCAACGCCATCGCGCCCGCCGCGCGCACGCGCATGACCGAGGCGGTGTTCGCGGACATGATGAAGAAACCCGACGCCGGCTTCGACAAGATGGCGCCGGAGAACGTCTCGCCCCTGGTCGCCTGGCTCGCCTCGGACGAGGCCGGGGACGTCACTGGACGCGTCTTCGAGATCGCAGGGGGTGAGATCAAGCTGTCCGACGGCTGGCGAGCCACCTCGGAGGTGACGCGAGACGCGCGCTGGGAAGCCACCGAGCTGGCCCCAGTGGTGGCCAAGCTCTTGAAAGAGGGCCTCCCCCCAATCAAGCCCTACGGAGCCTGACCCAGCATTTCCACCTGGCAATCGAACGCGCCAATGCGATTCTCATTCAGCGACGAACAACGGGAGCTCGCGCGCATGGTCCGGGGCTTGCTCCAGAAGAGCTGCCCCCTGCCCCGGGTGCGCGAGGTCATGGGGCGGGCAGACGGTTACGACCCCGAGCTCTGGACGCGGCTCTGCGAGGAGCTCGGCCTCGCGGCGCTGGTGATCCCCGAGGAATACGGCGGCGCCGGCTTCGGCAGCGTCGAGCTCGCAGCGGTGATGGAGGAGCTCGGTCGCGGTCTGGCCCCCGTGCCCTACTTGAGCGCGGTGCTCGGTGCGCAGGCCCTGCTCCTCGCCGGGAGCGACGCCCAGCGTGAAGCGCACTTGCCGAGCCTGGCGAGCGGTGAGCGTCGCGCAACGTTGGCCTTCCCCCAGGACTGCCAGCTCAGCTTGGAGTCGAACGGCGATGGTTTTGCTCTGAGCGGACACATCACCCGCACCTTGGACGCCCACGCCGCAGATCTGGTGATCGCCCCCGCTACGGGTCCGAACGGCGAGCGGTCGCTGTTCATCCTCGAGGAAACGGCGCTCAGCGAACGCAAGCGTCTGGCCACGCTGGACGCGACGCGGCCCTGGGGCTCCTTTGAGGTCAAGTGCAGCTTGCCCGAGGGGGCGCGCCTTCCCGGCGACGCGCGGGAAGCCCTGGAGCGCCTGGCGGAGTACGGCGCCATCGCCCTCGCCGCGGAGCAGGTCGGCGTGTCAGAAGCGTGCCTCGAGATGGCAGTGGAGTACGCCAAGACGCGCAAGCAGTTCGATCGCCCCATCGGTTCGTTTCAAGCCATCAAGCACAAGTGCGCAGACATGCTGCTGAAGGTCGAGTCGGCACGCTCCGCGGCCTACTACGGCGCCTGGGCGCTGAGCATCGACGCACCCGAGGTGAGTGAGCTGGCGCACCTCGCGGCGACGTACTGCGGCGAAGCGGCCTTCCAGTGCGCGGCGGAGAACATCCAGATCCACGGCGGCATCGGCTTCACCTGGGAGCACGACGCGCACCTCTACTTCAAGCGCGCGCGAGCCAGCGAGAGCCTGTTCGGCTCGCCCCAGAGTCACCGGGAAGCCGTCGCGAAGCTCTGGCTAGACGCCTCGAGCTGATCACGAGCCTCAGGCCCCGCGACCTCCTTCGAGTGAACCAGGACCCAGGCGAATACCGCGAGCATCGCAGTCAGGCGTTGGGCCCCTGAGGGCGAACCGCTAGGCTCCCGCCATGGCGATCGTAGAGGCCCTTCAGTCGAGCGGCACGCGCCGCCTGAGCATCAAGAACCCGCTCAGCGGCGAAGCCATCGACGAGATCGCGGTCACGACCAAGGCCGAGGTCGAAGCGGCCGTGCAGCGCGCTCGGGAGGCTCAGCCAGCCTGGGCCGCGCTGGGCGTCGCCGAGCGCAAGCGGATCGTGCACCGAGCGCTCGACGTCTTGATGTCCCGCCAGGAGGAGGTCATCGCCACCGTCCGCGCGGAAACGGGCAAGACACGGGTCGACGCATTGAGCATCGAGATCATCTCGAGCTGCGACTTCATCAACTACTGGTGTGGCCGCGCGCAGAAGGATCTAGCCGACGAGAAGGTCGGGCTGCACGGCTTCCTCAAGCCACTGAAGAAGCTGCGCGTCGTCTACGAGCCGCTCGGGGTCGTGGGGGTGATCACGCCCTGGAACGGCCCGTTCGTGCTCAGTACGGACCCGACAGTGCAGGCACTGCTCGCGGGCAACGCCGTGCTCTTGAAGCCCAGCGAGGTCACTCCGCGCGCTGGTGAGTGGGCGGCGCGTATCCTCTGGGAAGCGGGCGTACCGAGAGACGTCCTGCAGGTGCTCCACGGCGACGGGGAGACGGGCGCCGCGCTGGTGCAGGCTGGCGTCGACAAGATCGCGTTCACCGGCAGCGTGCGCACCGGCAAGAAGATCGCCGCCGCGTGCGCGGAACAGCTCCTGCCCTTCACCCTGGAGCTCGGCGGCAAGGACCCGATGATCGTGTGCGCCGACGCCAACCTGGAGCGAGCCGCGAACGGCGCGGTGTTCCTCTCGATGTTCAACACCGGCCAGGTCTGCCTGGGCGTCGAGCGGGTCTACGTGGTCGAGCGCGTCGCCGATGAGTTCCTGAAGCTGGTCGAGGAGAAGGTGCGCGCGGTGCGCGTGGGCCCCGGAGACGACAAGGAGATCGGTAGCGTCTTCTGGGACCGGCAGCTCGAGATCATCGAGCGCCACGTCGACGACGCGGTGAGCCAGGGCGCGCGCCTGCTGGTGGGCGGAAAGCGCACCGGAGACGGCCTGTGCTACGCGCCGACGTTGCTCACGAACGTCACCCACGACATGGCGGTGATGCGCGAGGAAACGTTCGGGCCCGTGCTCTGCGTGATGGTGGTGCCCGACGAGGAGGCCGCCATCGCCGCAGCCAACGACAGCGACTACGGACTCAGCGCGAGCGTGTTCACCACCGACGAGGAGAAGGCGATCCGCATCGCGAGGCGCCTGCGCGCGGGCTCGGTGATGCAGAACGACGCGGCGGTGATCTACGGTATTCCCGAGGCGCCCTTCGGAGGCCTCAAATCGAGTGGTCTGGGGCAGGTCCACGGCGGCAGCCGCGCGCTCCGCGGCTTCTGTCACGCGAAGCCCATCGTCCTGGATCGCTGGAAGCTCGACAAGGAAGAGATCTGGTACCCGCTGACCGAGCGCACCACCAAGAGCCTGGAAAAGACCATCGAGTTTGCGTTCGGAAAAGTCCTGCGCCGACTCATGCAGTAGAGCGCCATTGATCCCGGCGCGCCTCGCCCCCTACCCTCGAGCCTGATGCGACGTCGGGGGATGGTTGTCTGGGGGTTAGGAACGCTGCTGCTCCTCCCGAGCTGCGGCGAGCGCAACGCGGGCGCTGACGGGCTCTGCCCGCCGAGTCACCCCAAGGCCTACGACCAGCCTCCCAAGTTCAGCAGCTGCGACCAGATCCGGACCAACGAAACCGTCATCGACCCCGATGGCGGTCCGCCGATGGACAACGTCCACCGCTTCTTCTACTGCTGCGAGTAGGTCGCACAATTCATTCCTCAAGGAAACTGAACTCGGAGGACGCTAGAAGCCCAGGCTGTCGTCGTAGACACCGTCCAGTCGATACTCCTCGGGCATGTCCGAGTCCGATCGCGCCGGCTCGGCGGCGACCTGCGTCGCTGCGGCTGGAGGTTCCTCGGTCTCTTGCGGGGCTGGCTCGCTGGCCGTCGCCGACTTGCCGCGAGGGGCCGCCTGGCGCAGCGCCACTTCCCGACTCACGGGCTTTCGCGGTTCCTGCGAAGCGTCGAAATAGGAGTCGGGGCCTGCGTCCTGGGGCGGCACCGGCGCCTGCTCGGGCTCGATGAGCGCGAACGTCGGCTCCAGGGTCGCGACCGGAGCCTGGTCCCCGTCGGCGGGCGCCGCCTGAGCTTCGGGCACCGCGGCGCTGAGCTCCCGCTCCACACGGTCGGGCAACTGCTTCAGCGTGTGACGCTGGTAGTAGCCGAAGCCGCCGACGATACCGAGCATCAGCACGGCGACCATCGCACGCAGCTTGCGACGACGACGCTTCCGCACGGCAGAGAGCGGGAATGGCTCGGCGTCCGACAGCGAGCCTCGGTATCGGGGCGGTGGACTGAGCAGCTGCTTGGCGAGGTCGCCGGGAGCCTGGTCCTCGTCGATCGGCGGCTTGGTCCAGCGCCTCTGCAGCGCCTGGCCGGCGATGTCCGACGTTTCTCCACGCTCGATCAGCCACAGCGAGAGCGCCTCCCCGAGCTCTGCCATGCTCTGCCAGCGGTCCTTGGGAGACTTCTTCAGGCCGCGCTCCAGGATCTCCCACAGCCCGTCGTCCTTCACGCCAAAGCCAGCGGGAGTGCCCACGGGCCACTCGAGGATGGCCTCGAACAGCTGCCGGTCATCGGTGCCAGCGAAGGGGCTGAGCCCCGTCAGACACTCGTACAAGGTCGCGCACAAACCCCAGACATCAGCGCGCTGGTCGATGTGCTCGCTGCCCATCACCTGCTCGGGAGCCATGTACTCGGGAGAGCCGATGGGCTGCCCCATGCGGGTGAGCTTCCGTTCGCTGCTGGCGCTCAGCTTCGCGATGCCAAAGTCCACGATCTTCGGCTGGGTCCCTGAAGCCGTGGGCACCAGCACGATGTTCCCGGGCTTGATGTCGCGGTGCACGATGTCGGCGGCGTGCGCGGCGCGCAGCGTATCCGCGAGGTTCACGCCCAGGCGGGCGGTCTCGGTCGCGGTCAGACGTCCTCGCTCTGCGATCCATGCCTCGAGACCGCGGCCGTCCAGCCATTCCATGATCAGGTAAGGACAGTCTCCAACCTTGCCGAAGTCGTACACGCTCACGACTCCCGGGTGAGTCAGCCGAGCGCAGGCCCTCGCCTCGATGGCGAAGCGCTCGCTCAGCTGCTCGACGGGCAGCGTCGGCTTGATGAACTTGATCGCCACGCGGCGATTCAGCAGCGTCTGCTCGGCTTGCCACACGCTGCCCATGCCCCCCTGCCCCACGCAGCGCAGGAGCTCGAATCCATCAGGTGGCGTCAGGCGGTCACTCGTGGGACCAGACGCTACGGGCTGACTGGTGATGCTGGGGGTCTCCGCGACGCGGGTCTCGTCACTGGACTCGTCGATTGGAGGAAGCACAAGGGGCTGATTCATGGTGTTCTCCTGAGCAGACGTCTCGCTCTCGGGGCGCGCCGCCTGACACACCCACGCCCTTTGCAGCCTCCGTGCCCACGTCGAGGGAACGCCTTCCACGCCTGGAAAGCGGCAGGTTTCGCCCCTTGTAGTGTTGAATACCCACGGAACCAATCGTGGCGAAAGGACCCGCCTCGGGATAGGGTGTGTCCCCTGCGACCAGCGAGTTCCATCCGAGTGCCGGTGCGTCGCCGTCTTGACCAGGAGAATCCCAGATGCCCCAAGCCGTTATCGTCGCCGCGACCCGCAGCCCCATCGGACGAGCGTTCAAAGGCTCCTTGGTTTCGTGTCGTCCCGATGACCTGCTCGCCAGCATCCTGAACGCGGTGCTCGAGAAGGTGCCGGCGCTTCCTCGCGAAAGCGTCGAGGACGTGATCGTGGGCTGCGGACAGCCAGCGGGCGAAGCCGGCTACAACGTCGCGCGTGTAGCGAGTGTGCTGGCGGGGCTGAACGCGCCGGGGGTGACCGTGAATCGCTACTGCTCGTCCTCGTTGCAGACGATCCGGATGGCCGCCCACGCCATCGCGGCCGGCGAAGGCGACGTGTTCATCGCCGCTGGCGTGGAGACCGTGAGCCGCTTTGGCATCGGCAAGGCCGACGGCATGGAGAACAGCATCAACCCCAGGTTCAGTGACGCCATGGAGCGCTCGAATCAACGCAGTCAAGGCGGTCAACCCAGCTGGGCGCCAGCAAGCGGCCTCCCGGACATCTACATCGCAATGGGGCAGACCGCAGAGAACGTCGCCGAAGCCGAAGGAGTTTCCCGCGAGGAAATGGATGAGTTCGCGGCGTTGAGCCAACAGCGCGCCGTCGCGCACGTCGAGAACGGGCATTTCGACCGCGAGATCACCCCGATCGTCGTCGACGGCGGTCAGAGCGTGAGCAAGGACGACGGACCTCGCCCCGGCACCACCGCGGAGAAGCTCGCGGGGCTCAAGCCGGTGTTCCGCCCCGACGGACGCATCACGGCAGGCAACGCATGCCCGCTGAACGACGGTGCCGCGGCGGTGGTGGTGATGAGCGACACCCGGGCCAAGGAGCTCGGCCTCGAGCCCCTGGCCCGCATCGTCTCGAGCGGCGTCAGTAGCCTGAACCCGGAGATCATGGGCCTCGGCCCCATCGAGGCGAGCCGCCAGGCGCTGAAGCGCGCGAACATGACGATGGACCAGATCGATCTCGTGGAGATCAACGAGGCCTTCGCCGCTCAGGTGATCCCCTCTGCGAAACAACTGGGGATCCCCTGGGAAAAGCTGAACGTCGCTGGCGGCGCCATCGCCCTGGGGCACCCTTTTGGCATGACCGGGGCCCGCATCATGACCACGCTGCTGAACAACCTGGAAGCTCACGACAAGCGCTTCGGGCTCGAGACGATGTGCGTCGGTGGCGGTCAGGGGATGGCGATGATCATCGAGCGCCTGTGAGTGCGCCGTCGACGCTCTGAGGTGTCGCTCGGGACGGATCCGCCGTAGAGTCGGCTCATGCGACTCGGCTACGTCTTCGGTTACTCGTCGTCCAACGTCCACATCGACATCGAGCTGATCCAGGAGGCCGAGCGCCTCGGCTACCACTCGGTCTGGAGCGCCGAGGCGTGGGGTAGCGATGCCGTCACTCCCCTCGCCTGGATCGCAGCTCAGACCAAGACGATCAAGCTCGGCACCGGCATCATGCAGATGCCCGGGCGCAGCCCGGCGAACACGGCGATGACCGCGATGACCCTGGATGCGCTGTCCGGCGGTCGCTTCCTGCTGGGTTTGGGCACCTCAGGGCCCCAGGTGGTCGAGGGCTGGCATGGCCTGCCCTACCACAAGCCGCTGACCTGGACCCGCGAGTACGTGGAGATCGTGCGCAAGATCCTCGAGCGCAAGGAGCCGCTGACCTACGAAGGACAGATCTACCAGCTGCCGTACAAGGGCCCGGGAGCGATGGGCCTCGGCAAGCCGCTCAAGAGTATTCTGCACGGCAATCCCAACATCCCCATCTACCTGGGGTCGATGGCACCCAAGGCGCAGGCGCAAGCCGGTGAAATCGCTGACGGCTTGCTCATGACCTGCCTGCATCCGGGGCGCTTCGAGGTGGTGGAGGAGAACCTTCAGAAGGGCTTCGCCAAGGCCGGCGGCGGCAAGAGCATCGACAGGTTCGACGTCGCCCCCGCCGTGGCGGTGATCATCGGAGACGATCTCGACGCCTGTCGCATGCCCCTGAAGATGACCCTCGCGCTCTACGTCGGCGGCATGGGCGCCAAGAACAAGAACTTCTACAACGAGTACGTGTCACGGGTCGGCTTCGAGGCCGAGGCCAAGCAGATCCAGGACCTCTACCTCGCTGGGAAGCGCAACGAGGCCATCCTGGCCGTGACCGACGAGATGGTCGACACCTTCAACCTGGTCGGCCCGAAGGAGCGCATCAAGGAGCGCTTCCAGATCTGGAAGGAGTCCAAGATCGGCACCATGATGGTCGGCACCCAGCAGCCCGAGGCCCTCCGTCTGCTTGCCGAGCTGAGCTCGTAGGCTGTCACACGTTTCCGCGCGGTGCGGCTACTTGAGCCCGGAGATCCGGATCCCGGCCGAGCCACCATACACCTTGTTCAGGTGCAGCAGGACCGGCGTCAGGGACTCCAGGGCGACGGCGTTCTTGAGTGGTCCAGCATTGAAGGCACGCAGGCCGAGGTCCTGGAGCAATCCGAGCACTGTCTCCAGCGCGTCCGCGTGATCGCTGACAGCCAGCACGTCGCACTCGATGCCGTGCTCCGGGTCGCTGAGGTGCACCGAGCTCACGTGGTGTAGCGTCGCGACCAGCTTCGAATCCGTCAGGATCGCCTGCGCTTGCTGGGCCGCGCTGGTGCTCTCGGGCAGGTTCACCTCACGCACCTTCGGCGGCTTCAGCGGCACGGTGATGTCGATCACGATCTTGCCGGCCAGCGCCTCCTTCAGCGCCTCCAGCGTCTCACGATGCCCGCTGAACGGAATGCTCAGGAGCACGACCTCGGCTTCTCTGCAGACGGTCGCATTGTCCGTGCCCGTGAGCAGCGTGCCCGGAGTGCTCAGCTCGCTTGCCTTGGCGGCGGCCCGTTCCGCGTCGCGCGAGCCAATCGCAACCTGGTGGCCGGCCTTGGCCCAACGCAGCGCGATCCCCCGCCCCTCTTTGCCCGTTCCGCCAACGATTCCGATCTTCATCTTGCTCATTCTCCTCGCGCCCACGGCTTCATGAGGCCGGGCGTGGCGCGCCGCCAGGCTATAGCGGATACCCACCGCGCGCACCAACCAAGGGAGCGGTGTTTGGCGCGCCACGGCTCGCTTCCGCGCGCCTCACCCCCAGACCCGCCGAGAGACCGATCGGCGTCCGCAGGTTGCTGTCTGGGGTAGGCAGCGCTAGGAGCGCTCTCGGTGTTGCCCAGCGGTCGACTCGAGCTGATTGCCCTCTCCGGGCTGCCCATCGTCTCGCCCGGGGACGACCTGCCCGCCCTGCTCGCGCAGGCGCTCGAGAAGAACGCCGTCGAGCTGCGTCCGCACGACGTCGTCGTCGTGACGTCGAAGCTCGTCTCACGCGCCGAGGACCGCTTCGTGGATCTGTCGCGCGTCACGCCGAGCCCGGAGGGTCGCGCCATCGCACGCCAGGTGGACAAGGACCCCAGGCTGGTGACGCTGATCCTGCGAGAGTCCACCCAGATCAGTCGCAAGGCCAGGGGTGTCCTCATCGTGCGCCATCGTCTCGGCTTCGTGTCCGCGAACGCCGGGATCGATCAGAGCAACTCGGCACCCGCCATCGCCGAGGAAGGCAGCGGGCCCTGGGTGTTGCTTCTGCCCGAGGCGCCCGACGCCTCGGCCTGGCGCATTCGTGAGGGGCTCTACGGGCACACCGGGGTCAAACCGGCGGTCATCCTCAGCGACTCCTTCGGTCGCCCTTTCCGCACGGGAACGGTTGGCGTCGCCGTCGGCATCTCGGGCTTGGCGGCGCTGAACGATCAGCGGGGTGACCTGGATCTCTTCGGGCGCACGCTGGAACACACCATCACCGCCCAGGCGGACCAGATCGCCGCCGCGGCCGATCTGGTGGCGGGGCAGGCCGCGGAGAGTCGACCGGTCGTGGTGGTGCGAGGCCTCGAGCTAACCATCGACGAACAGGCGGGAGCGCGGGACCTGGTCAGGAGCCCGGAACAGGACCTGTACTTGTGACACGAACAGCCAAGGAGCCGAGCTTCGTTTACCTCTCCGGCGGCGTGGGTGGCGCGCGGCTCGCGCGCGGTCTGTGCGACGTGCTGGGCGCCGACGCCCTCAGCCTGGTGGTCAACACCGGAGACGACTTCAAGCACTGGGGCCTCGACATCTCACCGGATCTGGACACGGTGATGTACTCGGTCTCCGGCGTGGGCCACGAGGCGCGCGGCTGGGGCCTACAGGAGGAGACGTTCCACGCCGTCACCGCCATGGACCGCCTGGAGGAACATTTCCCGAGGGAAGCAGTGACCTGGTTTCAGCTCGGGGACCGCGATCTGGCCACGCACCTGGTGCGCACCCAGGCACTCGCCGGCGGCGCCACGCTCACCAGCGTCACCAGCCGCCTGTTCGAGAGCTTCGGGGTGCAGCATCGCGTGCTGCCGATGAGTGACGCACCTCAGCCGACGTTCATCCACACCCGCGCGGACGCCGGCGAGCCCAGCCAGCGCCTGGCCTTCCAGGACTGGCTCGTGCGACGTCGCGCCAAGGACCCCGTGGCGCGGGTCGAGCTCGGCGGCTCTGGGGAGGCGACGCCCGAGGTGCTGCACGCCCTCGAGCGAGCGGACTGCGTGCTCATCGCGCCGTCGAATCCCTACGTCTCCATCGACCCGATCTTGCGTTTGTCGGGGGTGAGGGAGCGCGTCGAGAGGAAGCCGTGCCTCGCCGTCAGCCCGATCATCGGCGGACGAGCGGTAAAAGGCCCCTTGGCGGAGATGTTGAGCGACCTCGAGGGCCTCACGCCGAGCCCCCACGCGGTGATGCTTCACTATGCAGGCCTGGTGAACGGCTGCGTGGTCGAGGCAAGTGACCTCGACCAGCAGCCCCGCTGCGACGTCTCTTGGTTCCCCGGGGCAACGCTAATGGGGACACGAGCAGACTCGCGGCGCCTGGCCGAGTGTGTCGTCAAGTGTGCCCAGGAGCTGTTGGAGGAGCGATGAGGCTGTGGGCTATCGTCCCAGTCAAAGACTTCGACGCCGCCAAGAGTCGCCTCGGCCCGAGCCTCGACCCCAGGGAACGCGCTGACTTCGCGCGCCGGCTCTTCGACCACGTCAGCACCGAGCTCGCGCGCCACCCCGACGTCGCCCAGGTGCTGATCGTCAGCAACTCGGCCGCCGTGCGCGTCCACGCGACCGAGCGCGGCTTGCTCGCCCTCCCCGACCCTCCACACGCACATGGCCTCGCCGCGGTGATCGACGGTGCCCTCGCCCACGCGAGCGACAACGGCGCGAGCCATGGCCTGGTGCTCATGGGCGACCTGCCGCGGCTCAGCCAGCGATCCTTGAGCCTCCTGACCGACGGGCTCCGGAGCTCGAGCCAGATCATCGCTCCCGATCGCCACGAGATCGCGACGAACGCGCTCGGGCTGCGCCTCCCCGTGTCCGCTGGCACGGCGTTCGGCAGCGGAAAGAGCCTGGAAGTCCACCTCGCACGTTTCCCCGAGGCACTCGTCGTGCGCGACCCCGAGCTCGCGTTCGACGTGGACGATCCCAGCGACTTCGCGACGCTGCCTCCAGGGCTCAGTGAACCGGAAGCGAGCGGGGCTTGATCGCCTCGCGCTCGACCGGCTCGAAGCGGAAGCGCGGATCCGCCGTGAGCTGCGCGTAGGAGCCGAAACGTGGGTCATCGTCGCTCACCGAGTCGAGGGGCTCCGCAGGGTCCAGCGCGGCGTCGGCCGTGAAGCGCTGGCGTTCGACGTACAGCGTGCTGCGCTCCACGGGAGTGCGACCTGCCTCGCGGATCAGCCGCCGCAGCTCACTCGGGTTCACGCGCTGGCCGTGAGCCGCCCCAGCGCTGGTCGAGATGCTCTCGTTGATCAGCGTGCCGCCCAGGTCGTTGGCTCCAGCCGACAGCAACAGCTGCGCCTGACGCAGGCCCTCCTTCACCCACGACGCTTGCAGGTTCGGGATGTCCGCGCCGAGCATCAGCCGCGAGATGGCGAAGAGCCGCATCACCTCGTGCCCCGTCGGACCGGGACGACACCCCGGGAGCATGCCCTTCTTGTACATGGGCGACTCCTGGTGCACGAAGGACAGCGGCACGAACTCCGTGAAGCCGCCCGTGCGGCGCTGCAGCGTACGCAGCAGCGCGAGGTGCCGCACGCGCTCCTCGTCGCTCTCCACGTGGCCATACATGAGCGTCGAGGTGGTCGGGATCTCGAGTTCATGAGCCGTCGTGATGACGGAGATCCACTCCTCGGTCGTGATGCGTCCTCCGGCCAGGCGCTTGCGCACGCCGTCATCCAGCACCTCCGCGCTGGTTCCCGGGAGCGACCCGAGGCCAACCGCCTTCAGTTCCCTGAGGTATGCACGGATGCTGAGACCACTGCGCTCGCAGCCGTACTTGACCTCCTCGGGACTGAAGGCGTGCACGTGGATGTCCGGCACCGCTTCCTTAACCGTGCGGCAAAGCTCGATATAGAAGCGTCCGTCGAGCCCCGGCGCGAGCCCCGCTTGCAGGCAGACCTCCGTC
This sequence comes from Polyangiaceae bacterium, assembly GCA_041389745.1. GTDB lineage: Bacteria > Myxococcota_A > Polyangia > Polyangiales > Polyangiaceae > JAHBVY01. Next base: position 203,287 of record JAWKRF010000012.1, on the reverse strand, counting down.
GCCCCCAACGAGTGCGCTTCGACCACGCGCTGGACGATCTCCTCGCGCGGCAAGAAGTAGCCCTGCTCCGAGCGATTGGTCCTCGAGAAAGCGCAGAACTTACAAGCCTTTACGCAGACATTCGTGAAGTTGAGGTTGCGGTTCACGACGTAGCTGACCGCGTCCCCAACTTGAGCTTCACGCAGCACGTCCGCCGTCTGCACCAAGGCGTGGAAATCTCGCCCATTTGCCCCACACAGCAGCACTGCATCGGCGACCGACAGTTCATCGCCCGCCAGGCTGCGTTCGAGGATGGCAGCGATGGCTGGCGTAACGTTCGAGGGCAGCGTGACGGAAGACAGCGTCGTTTTCATACGGAACCCACCAAGGGCTGAGTCACGGGGAGCGTCGCGCGAGCGCCAGCGCCTGGAGCGAGGTCAGCGGCGGAGCTCACCCGGGCGAGGCGTTCTCGAGCCCGTGCGACGCCAGCTCGGAGTTCGGGGGAGAGGAACCCCGTACGCGCGACGAAGTTCGGATAGATCGGCAATCGGGGCCTGAGCTCGAACCCCGCCTCGCGGCACTCCGCTTCCAAGTCGACGAGGTGGGGCCAGGGATGGATCGGGTTGATGTAGTCCGGCGTCACCGGACTGATGCCACCGAAGTCATTGATGCCCGCATCGATGAGCAGCCGCGTGGCCCTGGGGTTGAGGTTCGGCGGAGCCTGCACGCTCACGTCTTGCGGGAGGATCAGCCGCGCCAGCGCCACCGCGCGCGCCACCTGCACGTCGTCGGGCTCCGGCGCGTCCCGCATGGGGATCTTGGGCCGAGCCCGGAAGTTCTGCACGATCACTTCCTGGATGTGACCATGGCGCGCATGCAGGTCGGCGATGGCCACCAGGCTATCGACGATCTCGTCATTGGTCTCCCCGATGCCGAGCAGGATCCCCGTGGTGAAGGGGATCTGCAGCTCACCAGCGCTCTCGAGCATCGCCATGCGCTTCTGCGGGTGCTTGTCCGGCGCGTTGCGATGCACGCCACCTGCCTCACACAGGCGCGGGCTGATGTTCTCGAGCATCAGCCCGAGGCTCACGTTGGTCTGCTTCAAGCGCTGCATCTCGTCGGCGTTCAGGATGCCGGCGTTGGTGTGCGGCAGCAGATCGCGCTCCAGCGCCCGCTCGCTGGACCACGCGATGTAGTCCACGGTGGAGCCGTGGCCCCACGAGGCAAGCAGCGCGCCGTACTCGGGATACACCGTCTCCGGCGTATCCCCGAGGCAAAACAAGGCCTCGACGCAACCCTGAGCCTGCGCCCGGTCGAGCCAGCCGAGGGTCGTCGGGTGGTCGAAGGTCTCGGCGCCCTTCTGCCCCCAGGACTTGCGGAAGGAGCAGTAGTCGCAGCGGTTGCGACACAGGTTGGTCAGCGGCAGGAACACCTTCGGCGAGAAGGTCAGGCGCTTGCCCGGAAAGGCGCTATCCCGGCGCTCCCGGGCCGCGGCGAGCAGCTCCTGGAATGCGCTTCCATCGGCGCTCATCCACGCTTTGGCGGCAGCCCCGGAGAGCGGCTTCTGAGCGCTGATTTCCAAACCTCCCGCCATGAGCGCGGAATCATGGCGCTCGCCAGGTGACTTGTAAACCGGGGTCTGACGCGATGCGTGGATGCGTTCGGCGGGCCTCGTGGCAACACCTGTAGCCCTGGTGTAGCCTCTTGGCACCCGTGGCCGCCGCAACAACGTTCAACACGTCGAACCAAACGCTGCGAAAGCTGATGGGCAACGGTCTGGTCTATCGCGTTCCGCCCTTTCAGCGGGACTACTCCTGGACCGAGGAGGAGTGGGACGACCTATGGCAAGACATCGTCGGACTTCTCGCGCCCGACGGTGAGTCAGCCCACTACATGGGCTACCTCGTGCTTCAAACGAGGGACGAACGGAACTTCGATGTGATCGATGGTCAGCAGCGCCTCACCACGCTGAGCGTGCTGATCCTGGCTGTGCTGAAAAATCTCCACATCCTGGTCGAGAACAAGGTCGATGAGCATGACAACACCAGGAGAATCGAAGAGCTCCGGAAGACGTACATCGGTTTTCTGGACCCGGTCACACTACTCACTCAGGCAAAGCTCACTCTAAACCGGCACAACGACAGCCTGTACCGCACCTACCTCGTTCCTCTTTCCCAAGTGCCCCGGCGGGGACTGAACCCTTCAGAGAAGCTCTTGCGAAATTGCTTCCTTTGGTTCGAGGAGCGGGTGCGCAGGCAGCTCGACTCCAGCTCGGACGGGGCAGACTATGCTCGGCTCGTAGACGCGATCGCGGATCGCCTCTTTTTCACGGTCATCTCGGTCGCCGATGAACTCAACGCCTTCAAGGTCTTCGAGACTTTGAACGCCCGAGGTGTTCGTCTCTCGTCTACGGACCTGTTGAAGAACTACTTGTTCTCGGTGGTTCATGCGGCGGGGGGGCACGAGCGGGAGATGCGCGAACTCGATGAGAAATGGGAAGCTATCCTCGGCAAGCTCGGCAGCGAGAGCGTCCAGGATTTCCTCCGGGTATTCTGGAACAGCCAACGACCCTTCGTCCGTCAGTCCGAGCTGTTCAAGGTAATCCGCGGAGAAATTAACGATCGGGCGCACGTCTTTGATTTCCTGCGTGAACTCGACCGTGACGCGGACACGTACGCTGCACTCTATGATCCCCACGACCCTAGTTGGACGTTGGATCAACAGAAGTACCTGTCACAACTCCACTTGTTTGGAGTGCGTCAGCAGTGGTCGTTGCTGCTCGCTGCCCGCCGCGTCTTCGATGACGCAGGTTTCACTCAGCTTCTCAGGGCATGCGTCGTGGTCGCGCTCCGGTACAACGTGATCGCGCATTTGGCGCCGGGAGAACAAGAGAAGGTCTACAACGAAATCGCCCGCTTCATCGCAACCGGGAGCATTCAGAGCCCCCGAGAGGCGATACGTGCGTTGAAGCCCATCTACCTCAACGATTCCCAGTTCCGCAGTGCGTTCGAAGAGAAGGCCCTACGGACCACCTCGGGTCGGAACAATCGAGTGGTTAGGTACATCCTGTTCGAAATGGAGCGTCACGTTTCGAACCACGGGTATGACCCTGAGGAGACCAAGTACAACATCGAGCATATCCTCCCGGAACACCCCGAAGATGGCTGGGACGGCTTCACAGACGATCAGGCGGACCGCTGTCGGTACCGGCTTGGCAACATGACTCTGCTGAACGCCACCAAGAATCGCAAGCTCGGCACCGCAGGGTTCGCCGTCAAGCGCGAGGTGTTCGCGCAGAGCGAGTTCGGACTCACCAAGCGCGTCAGTGAGTACGAAGACTGGACCGAGCAAACGCTCGCCCAGCATCAGAAGTGGCTTGCCAAGCAAGCCACTTCTATCTGGCGCATCGCCGAGCTGTCCTAGGTCACTCGCAGGCGCAGACCTGGGTGCGGCCTGTCTCGGTGCCGATGAAGCTGAGCTCCGTGCGAGCTTGCTTGTCCTTGGAGACCTCCGTGGCTTCCATTTCGAAAGCACTAACCCCGTTCGTGAACACGAAGGACTTGAGCGGCTGGTCCTTCGTTTCGTCAACTTGCCTGTCTGCTGGAACGCCGGCGCCATCACATAGGTTCCCCTGGCAAGTGATGTTGCCCTTGGTGTGGTAGTTCCGCATCGGCGTCGAGAACGAGAGCGTGTCCCCGCTGAGGGCACCTTCTCCGCTTCCACACTGACCTGACGTTCCGACCGCGTCCACGTCTAGCATCGTGTGCACCTCCGCGCCGAAGGACTTGACGATGAAGTCCTGTCTCGCGACGTAGGAGACCAGCTGGGCAGCCCCGTCACCGGGAGCGCCGTCAGCGTCTGCGAAGCGAACCACAATCGTCGCGGGCCCCCAGTGGTCATCGGCATCGTACGGCTTCTGCACCACGTTCTTCTGGTCGCCCGCACCGAGAGGGGTCTCCGAAATCTGAAACACTGACCCCGTCAGGTCGTAGGTGACCTCCCACGCCATTGCCCCGGGGCAATTGCCGGTGTTGCCGGTGCCTGCGTTGCCGCTGCTGCCGCCTGCTGCGCTCCCGCCGTTGCCGCCGGTTGCCCCCGAGCCCGCCGCGCCGCCATTCGTTCCGGAACCGCTGGAGCCTCCGTTGCCGCTGCCGCCGGTGGCGCCGCTGCCGTTATTGCCGCTACCGCCCGCGCCTCCGTTGGCGCCGCCTCCACCCGAGTCATCGCTCCCGCACGCCACCAGCGCGCAGCTCATCGCAGTCAACACCAACGCTCGTCGCAACCAAGCCCTGTTCATCGTGTCCACCCTTTTTCTTACGTGGAAACGAGACGCACATTCGCCAGCGCCCCATGACCCCACCGCGCCTCACGTGGACTCACCGCTGCCTGACGCACAAAGTGAAACATGTTTCAGTGCGTTACGTAAGGCGGCGTTCGCGTACCTTCAGACTTAGTCGGCGACGCGGCGCAGCACGAATCACGCGTGTTTTTCGCGGCGAGCCTGTGAAGGACCGAAGCATGCTATGCCCAAGCCATGCGGCAGGTGGCTTGGTTCGTGATCCCGGCTCTGTGTGGTTGCTCCAGCCTGCTCGGGTTGGACGAGTTCAAGCCCGCCGAGGGCCAAGCGGGTGGCGGGACAGGTGGCGACGAGAACGGGGGCGAATCGGGCGCAGCCTCCGGTGGCTCTAGCGGAAGGACGGGCGTTGGAGGTTCGGCCGGGACGGGGGGTGCGTCGTGTGTGCCGGAAACCAGCGAGAGCTGCTACACCGGTCCCGCGAGCACGCTCGACGTTGGAGTTTGCAAAACGGGATCCCGCACGTGCGACGAAAGTTCGATGTGGGGCGAGTGCACGGGAGAGATCCTCCCCTCGGTCGAAGATTGCGCTACGCCGGCCACCGACGAGAACTGCGATGGCTTCGAATGCGGGATCTGGGGTGTCGCCTTCGAGCAGGCTGGCGGTGGACCCATGGAGGTGGTCCCCACATCAACCGGCGGGGCCGTACTGGGTGGGATCTTCAGTGGAGGCATTTCCATCGGCGGAAAGAGCAAGAGCGCGATCGACGCTTTCGACGTGTTCGTCGCCGGCCTCGACTCGAGTGGTGGGGTCGACTGGCTCACCACCCTGGGCGGTACAGGAAGCGAGTCCATCACCGCGCTCACCGCAGCTGGCGATGGCCAGCTGTACGTCGCGGTCTATGCGAGCGACGCGATCGACTACGGTGACGGCGTCCGGGCCACAGGCACGACACTCATCCACCTCACGCCTGACGGCAGCTTCGTTTCCAGCAGATCACTCGGAGGCAACTACGTCTTTTCGATGCATGTGGATACGGCAGGGATGGTCTACGCGGCCGGCAGCCTTGACGAGCCCCTGAACCTTGGCGCAGGCGACCTAGTCCCCGTCGGCGAAGATGCCCTGGTTCTCAAGCTGGAATCAGATCTGACGCTCGGCTCGGGGTGGGCGCGGAAGTTCGGCGGCGATGGGACCGATTCGAGCGGGGGGATCACCGTCGACACAGCTGGCAACGTCTACTTCGTGGGGACCGTAGGCCAAGGTGTGAACTTTGACGGCAACTCGGCAACAAGTAGCGACGCAGCGGGCGACGCCTTCATCGCCAAGCTCAATCCCGCGGGTACGTGCGTCGCTCTGCGAACCTTCGGGGCCGTCGGCTCCTTCGAGTGGGCCACGGGGGTGGTCGTGGACGCAGCGGGCAGCGCGACGGTCCTCGGTACCTATAAGGCACCGTTCACGCTTGGGACCCAGTCCGTCAGCGCGACGGACGACAGCCTCTTTTTGGCGCGATTCGACTTCAGCAACACCTTCCACGTGGAGTGGTTGAAGGGTCTCAACAACCTGGAGTTCACACCGAACGTGAGCGCGCACCTGGTGCACCTGGCCATCGACGACCAAGGAAGTACGGTTCTTACTGCGAGCGCGGTCGGTGCAGTGGACTTCGGAAACGCCACCGCCGCTGGATTCCCGTCAGGACTACCCACCATAGCGAAATTCGACAAACTGGGTAATCACCTTTGGCACCGAGCCATTGGGGGGAGCGAGGGCGGCTTTGCAAGTGCTGCCAATTGCAACGCAGCTGGGGAAGTCTTTGCCGTGGGCACCACAAGCTCCCCCTCCTTCGACATCGGAACCGGCAGCATTTCCTCGGGACAGGCATCCTCCTACATCGTCAAGTTCGGGAAGTAGCTCCAACCCAGCCGCGCTACTTCGGCGCCTCGGCAACGCGTGCTAGTTCACATTTCCTCTCCACACGGCATCGCAGAGCCGCACAGACAGGTGCGTGGTGCGCAGGTTGAGGCAGAGTCGATGGGGGGCGAAAGCCTGGAGCTTCCTGCTACAGGCTCACTCTCCGCGGCTGCCACCGCGATTCGGCGTGCTTCGGATTGGCGCGCAGCTGCCATCCAGCTTGCCAGAGCCGCAGATCGGCTTGCTGAAGATCAGACGCACCGGGTGCTTCTCCTCGCGGCTCGCCACGACGAGGTGTCGCTCACCCCCCTGCCCCTCGAAGGTCGGCCAGAACTGGTGATACGTCATCTCGCCGCGGAATGTGTTGCCCGCCCCTCTGAAGTCGATGCTGACAGACTGAACGACGCAAGCTTCAGCGACCTCGAACGGCGGCGGCTTGCAGCCACACTTGGTGGGGTCGACGTAGCAGCGGTCCTGGCAGCCAAAGCAGCCGAAGGGACGCTTGTCGGTGAGCCAGCCCTCGAAGTGCAGCCCCCCACCTCGATCCCAGATCACGCCACGAGCGGCGATGAGGTTACCCGAACCGATTTCCAGCAGTGTTCGCCCCTCCGCATCTTTTTCCACCAGGCAATCTCGCAGCTTGTAGCCTTGACCCACGCTGCACCGATAGAGGCCCGGCTTGAGCTTGGCTGGGCGCGCCGGTTCGTTCATCGCGGGGGGAGTCGGGCGCGTCAGGCGATCGATGCGCAGCAGCCGCTCGCGGCGCCCTTCAGGGGTGTCGTCGTCCACGCTCGGCTGCGGGGCGTCGGCCGCCACGACGGCTGCAGGCGGTTCCGGCGGGGTCCCTTCGGCGACGCTGGTTGCCGGCTCAGCCGAGGGCGGCTCAGACAAGGGCGTCGCGGCGGTGGCGAGCGGCGGACTCGGCTGCTGGGCAGGCTCATGACTGGCGCAGGCTGTCACCAGTGTCAGCGCCTGCGCCGCGCGGCACACCTTCGTCCAACCTCCCCACATCGCCATGGCCCAAACTCTAGCGAGTTTGTCGGGTCGCGCTGGCACAAACCTCTGGCCCAGAACTTGCTGGGTCCTGGTAGACCGAAGTCGAAGGGAAACGAATGCAAGGACACCTCACACGCCTACTCCGCGCCGCCGCTTGGGGCAGCAGCTTGGCCGTGCTCGCGGGGTGCGGCGGCAACGCCGACACCGGCGGCGGCTCCGGGGGTAGCGGCGGCTCCTCGGGAAATGGTTCAGGCGGCAGCAGCGGCTCAGGCGGTGGGCAGGTCGACGCAGGGATGGACGCGCGAGCCGACAGCGGCTTCGACGCAGGAAACCTGCAGCCTTACCCCACGGAACTGAGCTGCTTCGGCCCCGAGTACGACGGGGGCTACTACGGCCAATGCTGCGAGCAGGTGGTTTGCGGCACGCCCGACGCCGGCACCTGCCCTGACCCGGCGGACGTCACCTACGCCGAGTTCCCTGGCTTGCCCCCCGGCTCCGGCAGCTGCGAGTGTGGCGAGCGCTCGGGTCCGTACGCCCCGCGCCAAGCGTCCGAGGGCCCCTGCTGCTACGTCGTGGGCTCCATCAGCTGCGAAGGACGCCCGATGATGGTCGAGGGCGTCGCACGCCACGCGCCGATCGTGCGTCGCCGCGACTGGTCATGGGTTTGAAGCACGAGCAGACCCTCGAGCACTTCCGCGAGGCGCTTGCGGAGCTGGACGCACGCAGTCTCCCGGCGCCGCTGCGCTCCCGACTCGCGGAGCTATGGCTCGAGCGCGCACAGAACGAGCACGCCTCCGTAGCCTCCTTCGATCGCTTCTGCCTGGGCCTCCTGGCGGTGGGCGCTCCACCGGAGTTGCTCGAGAGCGCGCACCACGCTGCCCTCGACGAGGTGCTACACGCGCGTCTGTGCTTCGCGATCGCGAGCGTGTACGCGCGCGAGCCCATGGGCCCCGGTCCCTTGCCCCTCGCGGGCGCCCTGGCCGCGGACTTCGATCTGACGGCGCTCGCCGTGAGCACCGCCCTCGAAGGCTGCCTCGGTGAGACGCTCTCCGCTCTGGAAGCGGAGCGCTGCGCAGAGCTCGCGCAGCCTCCGGCCGTGAAGACCGCCCTGGAGATCATCGCGAAGGACGAGGCGGCGCACGCCGAGCTGGCCTGGGCCTTCCTGCGATTCGCCTGCGAGGTTGGGGGTGAGGAAGCCACGCGAGCGGTGCGCGAGTCCTTCGGGCCTGCGCTGCGCGCGAGCGCTGCTACGGCGACGAAGTACGCCTGCGCTGATCCCGAGGTGAACGGGTTCGGCTTCTTGGACCCCGAGCAGGCCGTGCGGGTTCGCCAGCAAGCTCTCGCGGAAGTCTTGATCCCCGCGGCAAAAGCCCTCGGGCTGGCGTAGCAACCTAGAAACCGGACAGGGTCGCGAAGCGCGCTCGATGGTAGGCCGCGTCGCCGAACAGCAGCTCGCAGACCCGCGCGCGCTTGTAGAACAAGCCGATGTCGTACTCGTCGGTCACGCCCACGCCGCCGTGCATCTGGATCCCCTCGGAAGCGGCGAGCAGGAACGTATCCGACAGGCGTGCCTTGGCGACGGAGGCCAACCGCGACACATCGGCGCGCCCTTCGTCGACCGCGCTGAGCGCTTCCATCACGACGCTCTTGCTGAGTTCGAGCTCACAGAAGAGCTGCGCCGCTCGGTGCTGCAGCGCCTGAAACGAGCCGATCGGCACACCGAACTGCCGGCGCTCCTTGAGGTACTGCACGGTGCGCTCGAACACCTCGAGGGCGCCGCCCAGCATCTCCGCAGAGAGCGCGATGGTCGCGCGATCGAGGGCCGGATCGAGCAATGAGGCGCCCTCCCCCAGCTTGCCGAGCAGCGCGTCCTCACTGAGCGCGACGTCGCTGAACGTGATGCGCGCGTAGCCCCGGGAGTCAACGGCAGAGAGCCGTGTGCGCGTGACGCCCGGCGTGCTTGGATCCACCAGCACCAGGCTCAGTCCGTCGCGGGCTCCCGGCTCCCCCGAGCTCCGCGCGACGACCAGTAGCTGATCGGCGACGTGTCCTTCGATCACCAGTGCCTTCTCGCCGCTCAGGCTGAGTCCGTTCCCGGAGCGCCCGAGGCGCGTCTTGATGGCGTGAGGCGCGAACCGCGGCTGCTCCTCGTGAGCCAGCGCGAGCAAGCACTCCCCCGCGGTCAGGCGTTCTCCAAGCGCTTGCAGACTCGGGTTCACGGCCACCGCTTGGCGGAGCACCTCGGCAGCGAGCACCGACGAACCGAACAAGGGCGTCGCGGCGAGGTTCCGCCCGAGCTCCTGCAGCACCAGACCAAGCTCGGCGAAGCCCAGGCCCGTGCCGCCCCACGCCTCCGGGAGGTGTACGCCGCCGAGCCCCAGCGCCGTGAGCTCACTCCACGCGGCAGGCTCGTGGCCTCGCTCGTCCTTGGAATCGCGCAACCGGCGAAGCGCGGCGATGCTCAGGCGCTCCCGGGCAAAGTCCCGCGCCGTCTTCTGGATCGACAGCTGCTCTTCGGTCAAGACGAAGCTCATGACGGCAGCCCCAGCACGCGCTTGGCGATGATGTTGAGCTGGATCTCCGAGCTACCACCCTCGATGGAGTTGGCGCGGGAGCGCAGCCAGTCGCGAGTCATCTGAAGCTCACGAGAGCTGTACCCCGCGCCTTCCCAGCCAAGTCCCTGATAGCCCATGAAGAGCACCTTGAGCTCCTTGCGGCGCTTGTTCAGCTCCGTACCGTACAGCTTGAACATGCTCGTCTCCGGTCCAGGTCCGATCCCCGCGGCAATGGACTCCGAGGAGCGGCGCAGCGTGAGCTTGTTGCAGAGGAAGTCCATCTCGACCTGGGCGAGGCGCTCGCGCAGCGCGTGGTCACGGAGCGGACCAGGCTCGCCGCCGTTCAAGAGTCGCAGCGCCATCTCCGGCAAGGTCTCGTCCTCTTCCGGGGCGTCGTCGCGCAGCTTGCTGATCAACGCTCGCTCGTGCTGAAGCAATCGCTTGGCGACGCTCCAGCCGTGATTCAGCTCCCCGACCAGGTTCTCCTTGGGGACGCGCACGTCTTCGAAGAACGTCTCGCAGAACGGCGACGCGCCGCTGATCAGCTGGATCGGCCGCACGGAGACGCCAGGGCTCTGCATGTCGATCAGGATGAAGCTGATGCCGTCGTGCTTCTTGCCGTCGGGGTTCGTGCGCACCAGGCAGAACATCCAGTCGGCCTTGTCCGCGTGACTGGTCCAGATCTTCTGACCATTGATCAGGTAGTGATCATCCTGGAGCTCTGCGCGAGTCGCCAAGGACGCCAGGTCGCTGCCAGCGGCGGGCTCGCTGTAGCCCTGACACCAGCGCGTCTCCCCGCGGATGATGCCGGGGAGAAAGCGCTGGCGCTGTTCTTCGTTGCCGTACTCGAGCAGGACGGGGCCCAGCATCCAGAGACCAAAGCTCTTGAGCGCGGAGCGGGCTCCGATGCGCTTCAGCTCCTCTTCCAGCACTCGCGCCTCGGCCGCGCTCAACCCGCCGCCGCCGTACTGCTTCGGCCAGGTGGGCGCCGTCCAGCCCTTGGCGGCCATGCGCTCGAGCCAGAGCTTCGAGTCCGGGAGCTTGAACTTCGCGCTGCGACCGCCCCAGACCTCTTCCGTGGGGTCGAGGATCTTGCTGCGCATGGATTGGGGGCAGTTCTCCTCCAGCCAGGCGCGCGTCTCCTCGCGGAATTGCTCGAGCTCGCTCGCGTCGCTCATTCCGCCGCGCCCGTGCTCTTCGACGCCTCTTTGGCCCGCGCCATCTCCAGGGCCACGTCTTCGATCATGTCCTCTTGACCGCCGATCGTCTTACGCTTGCCGAGCTCCACCAGGATGTCCCGTGAGGAGAGCCCGTAGCGCTCGCCGTAGCGCTTGGCGAAGAGCAGGAACGACGAGTACACGCCGGCGTAGCCGAGGATCAGCGCGTCGCGGTCGATGCGGATGATCTGGTCCATCATCGGCACCACTAGATCTTCCGCGACGTCCATCAGCTTGTAGAGGTCGATACCGGTCTCCACGCCCATGCGGTCCAAGATCGCCGCGAACACCTCGAGGGGTGTATTGCCAGCGCCTGCGCCAAGGCCTGCCGCGGAGCCGTCGATGCGCACTGCCCCGGCCTCGATGGCCGCGATGGAGTTGGCGCAGCCCATGGCGAGGTTGTGATGACCATGAAAGCCGATCTCCGTCTCGGGCCTGAGCTCGCTGCGCAAGAGTTCGATCCGCGCGGTAACGTCAGGCGGCAGCATGTAGCCAGCGGAGTCCGTGCAGTAGATGCAGTTCGCGCCGTAGCTCTCCATCAGCTTGGCCTGCGCCAGGATCTGCTCGGGCGAGATCATGTGGGCCATCATCAAGAAGCCCACGGTGTCGAGACCGAGCTTCGCGGAGAGCCCGATGTGCTGCTCGCTGACGTCGGCTTCGGTGCAGTGAGTTGCCACGCGGATGGTGCTCACCCCCAAATCTTTGGCCATTCGCAGCTCATCCACGGTGCCGATCCCCGGGAGCAGGAGCGCCGAGACCTTCGCCTGCTCGAGCTTCGGGATCACCGCGCTCAGGTACTCCGAGTCCGTGTGCGCAGGGAAGCCGTAGTTCACGCTCGCACCGCCGAGTCCGTCGCCATGGGTGATCTCGATCAACGGTACGCCGGCTGCGTCGAGGGCGCAGGCGATCTTCACCATCTGCTCGACGCTGATCTGGTGCTGCTTCGCGTGCATGCCGTCGCGCAGACACATGTCGTGGAGCCTGACGCGTTTACCGTTGAGATCGCTCATGTTGCCTCCTGCGCTCACAGCGCGAGCTCCGTGGGCTTCAGGCTGAACTTTCCGCTAGAGATCTCTTCGGCGAACATCTCCGCGGTGCGCAAACCCGCGGCGGTCATGATGTCCAGGTTGCCGGCGTACTTCGGCAAGTAGTCGCCGAGGCCTTCGACCTCCATGAACACGCTGACGCGCTTGCCGTCGAACACGGGGCCGTTCTTCAGGGTGTAGCCGGGGACGTAGCGCTGCACCTCGGCGACCATCTCCTTCACCGAGCGCTCGATGGCTTCGCGATCGGGCTCCGTTTCCGTCAGGCAGTGAATCGTGTCCCGCATGATGAGCGGCGGATCCGCCGGGTTCAAGATGATGATCGCCTTGCCCTTCCTGGCGCCGCCGACCTTCTCCACGCCGCCCGCGGTCGTGCGGGTGAACTCGTCGATGTTCTTGCGCGTACCGGGGCCAGCGCTCCTCGAGGCCACCGTGGCGACGATCTCCGCGTAGTCGACCGGCTGCACGCGACTCACGGCGTAGACCATCGGGATCGTGGCCTGGCCGCCGCAGGTCACCATGTTCACGTTCATCTCGCCAGAGCCCGCGTGGTCCTTCAGGTTCACCGGAGGCACGCAGTACGGCCCGATCGCCGCGGGAGTGAGGTCAATCATCAGCACGCCCTGAGCAGCCAGCTTCTTCGCATTGTCTCGGTGGGCGTACGCGCTCGTGGCATCGAAGGCGATCTGGATACCGTCCGCTGCGAGGTGCGGGAGCAGGCCATCGACCCCTTCGTGAGTCGTCTTGCAGCCGAGCTCTCGCGCCTTCTTCAGCCCATCGCTGTCGGGGTCGATGCCTACGACCCACACCGGGTCGATCCACTCGCTGCGCTTGGCCTTGTAGAGCAAATCCGTGCCGATGTTGCCCGAGCCGATGATTGCTGCCTTGATCATGTAAGTTTCTTCACGGTAAATCCGAAGTCAGAGGTTGCCCTGAGTTCAGGTGAAGCGCACCTCGGCGGTTCCGAGACCGCCCACGGTCACCTTCATCACGTCGCCAGCCACGACGGGCTCCAGCGGGACCAGAGACCCCGAGAGCACCACCTCTCCCGCCTTCAGCGCGATACCGTAGGCGCCCAGGGTGTTGGCGAGCCAGGCGACACAGATCAGCGGGGAGTCCAGAGCCGCGGCGCCAGCGCCGGTGCTGATCACGGCGCCGTTCTTCTCCACCACCATGCCGCAGCTGAAGAAGTCGAAGCCCGTGGGCGACTTGCCCTCGCCCATCAAGAACAAGCCGCTCGAGGCGTTGTCGCTGATGGTGTCCTGGATCTTGATCTTCCAGCCCTCGATGCGGCTATCCACCACCTCGAAGCAGGGGTGGATGCTCTCGGTGGCCGAAACCACCTGCTCGGGGGTGATCCCCGGGCCGACCAGATCCTGCTTGAGGATGAAGGCGATCTCACCCTCGGCGCGCGGCTGGATCAGCTGCTTGCTGACGGGCATTTCGGCGCCATCATCGAAGCGCATCACGTCCGTGAGGTAGCCAAAGTCCGGCTGGTGCACATCGAGCATGTTCTGCACCGCCTTGGAGGTCACGCCGATCTTCTTCCCGATCAGCTGCTCTCCGTCGGCGAGGCGTCGCTCAAATAACCTCCGGGAAATGTGGTAGGCGTCATCGATGGTGATGTCCGACTCCCGGGAGGTGAGCGGGGCGACCGTCGTGCGCTCCCGAAGAGCCGTGAACAGCTCGTCGCCATAGTGTTCGCGCTTCTGTTGATCCATCGCTCAGGCTCCGGCCTCGAAGCCAGGCGCCGCTTCCAGGAACTGCAGGCACAGCGAGTTGAACAGCGCAGCGTGCTCCACCATCACCCAGTGGCCGCAGCCGTTGACGAGCATCACCTTGGCTCCCTGCACCTCACGCGCGACCGTCATCGCGCCGCTCACTGGGCAGAACTTATCTTCGACGCCCCAGAGGCCGAACACCGGGCAGCTGAGCTCCTTCAGGCGCTCGGCGAGGTAGGCAACCTTCATCTTCGCGATCACCGTCTTGGGCTGCGTCTGAGCGATCTGGAAGCGCTCCTCGATGATCTCGTCGGTGATCAGCTTCTCGTCGAAGAGCTGCAGCTTGAAGGTATCACGCATGCCCTCGCGGGTGATGCCCTCCTTCGCGAAGAAGGACTTCATCATCGCCTGGATGCCTTCCATCTTCATGTAGACCTCGCGCTGCTCGAGGCCTCCGGGCGCCATCAGCACCAGGCGCTCCACCGTCTCAGGGAAATCCAGCGCCAGCTGGATCGAGAGGTTCCCGCCCTGGGAGTTGCCGATCACGCACGCTCTCTCGGCGCCCGCTGCCTCGAGCAGCTTCTTGTATTTCCCCGCGAGATAGGCTGACGAGTAGTCGCCATCCTCGGGCATGCTCGAGTAGCCGTAACCCAGCGTGTCGGCGACGAGGCAACGGTAGCCACGCTCGGCGAAGTACGGATAGTTGCGCTTGAAATTCGAGTAGCCGCTCGCGCCGGGTCCGCTGCCGTGGATCCACAGCAGCACGCGACCGCTGTCTGGCCCGGCTTCGTGGTAGTGCATCCTGAGGCCATCACCGACGTCCGCGTATTTTCCCTCGGGAACTACCTTGAGTTGCTCTTCAGTAGGCATTCGACTGACATTCCTCTGACTCGGCCAGGCTCCACCGGCGCTCAGCTCTTGGGTTTCGGCGGCGCGAAGGCGATCGGCGGGTGATGGCCCCACTCGCTGATGCAGTGGTACTCCGTCGGCTCCCAGGTCGCGTCGTCCACCTGGCGACCGCCCCAGCCGAACTCGAACTGAAAGCCGCTGGGCGTCTTCGCGTAGAAGGAGAACATGCGGTCGTTCGGGTGGCGACCCAGGGTCTGCATGATCGGCACACCGGCCTTCAAGGCGCGGTCGAAGCACAGACCGACTTCATCCATGTGCTTCGCTTCCAGCATGAAGTGGTGGATGCGCTTCTTCTGAGGTCCTCCGAACGCCAGGCTGTGGTGCCGGGCGTTGGCGTGGAAGAACGATAGATCCACAGGGAAACCGTAGAAGGTACAGCGGATGTGGTCGCTGAGCTTGAATCCCAGCACCTCAGCGTAGAAGCGCGTCGCCTCGTCCTTGTCCCGGGCGCTGACCACGCAGTGCCCGAGGCCCTGCTCCTCGGCTACGAAGCCGCCCTGCACGACGCTGGACACGAACGGCTCTGCCGCGCGCTCGGCGCCGAAATAGAGCTCCAGTGGGTTGCCGCTCGGATCCTCGAACCTGACCAGCTGCGCCACGCTGCGCTTCGCGGCCTCTTCGGCGCTCCCCGGCGTGACCCTCACCCCCGCCCCTTCGAGACGAGCGACCACCTCCGCCAGCGCAGCGTCGTCCGCCACCTCCCAGCCGAACACGCTGACGTCGTTCGCCGGCCCCTCGCTGATGAAGAAGCGCTGCTTGTAGCCATCGAGGCAGAGCCGCAGGGAGCCGTCCGGGTCGCGCTCGCGAACCCCGAGCCCCAGGACCTCGGTCGTGAACTTCTCCCAGACCTCGAGGCTCTTCACCTCGAAGCCCATGTAGCCGAGCTGCGTGACACCCTTCATCGTTTCCTCGCGGTCTCTCTCAGATGAAGAAGTCCGTGGTCTTCTGGCCGAGCTGCACCCCGCCGTAGTTGCGCCCCGGCTTGTCCGGGTTGTTGGCGTAGTGCGCCCGGGCGCAGTGAACGTCGAGGAAGTAACGCTGGATGGGCGAGCCGTGGAAGATCGCGCGACCGCCGCTGGCGCTCATCAGCTGATCCACGACTCCCATGCACTTCGTGGCGACGATGCCCGACTCGTAGCGGTACTTCACCCGCGCGTCGATGGGGATGGCCTCCCCCGCGCGCACCGCGGTCATCATGCGATCGAAGGCGCGGAGCAGCACCGCGCGGCACTCGTCGATGGTCGCCTCGGCCTCGCTCGCGACGACCTGAGTCGTCGGATCCAGGAACACCTTGCTGCCGTCGCTGGCCGCGATGCGGCCCCTGGCAACCTCCAGGAACGCATTCAGCGCGCCCTGAGCCATGCCGATGGCGCTGGTGGACACCGAGCGCACGAAGATCTGACCAAAGGGCAACTTGAAGAGCGGCGCCGGGTTCAGCTCGTTGCCTGGGCTCTTCTGCTTGAAGCCGTCGCTGAACTTGTGGGTGCGGTGCTCGGGCACGAAGGCGCCATCGACGACCACGTCTTTGCTTCCCGTGCCGCGGAGGCCCATGGTGTGCCAGTTGTCCTCGATCACGTAGTCCCGCTTGGGTAGCAGGAACGTGCGCATGTCCGGGGGACCACTCTCCGTCGGCACGAATCCGCCGAGAAACACCCAGTCGCAGTGATCGCACCCGCTGGAGAAGCTCCAGCGACCAGTGATCTCGTAGCCACCATCGACCTTCTGGACCTTTCCCGTGGGCGCGTACGAGCTCGAAATGAGCACGTCGGTGTCCTTGCCCCACACCTCTTCCTGCGCTTCCAGAGGGAACAGCGCCAGCTGCCAGGAATGCACCGCCACGACCCCGAGCACCCACGCGGTGCTGGGACAGGCCGATGCGATGGTCCACTGGGACTCGAAGAAGTACTGCGGATCCAGCTCGAAGCCGCCCCAGCGCGCCGGCTGCAGCATGCGGAAGAAGCCGAGCCGCTTCAGATCGGCGATGGTCGCGTCGGGCAGGCGGCGGAGCTCGTCCGCCTCTCCCACGCGACTCCTGAGCGCCGGCAAGAGCTCCTGGGCGCGGCGCACCATCTCCTCGCCGCTCGGCTTGCCTGGTGACTGCTTGGTGGTTTGCACGTCGGTGGGGATCGCTTGAGTCATGCCCTCTCCTCTGTCCAGAGAATAGAACACGTTTCACTTTGTCCGGCAAGGGGGCCTTGCTCCTGAAAGTGAAACGTGTTCTATGCTGCAACGAGCCGAGTTCCATGGGTTTTCGACGCGCTTCACCCGGCGCGTCATCGAGCGAGGAGCGCCACGTGAGCGACAGCCAAGAGTGCCTGCTGGTGGAGCAGGAGGGTCACATCGTCACCGTCACCATGAACCGTCCCGAGGCGCGGAACGCGTTCAACCTCGAGATGCTGGTCCGCATGGCGGACGCCTGGGACCGCATCGATCGGGATCCCGAGGTGCGGGTCGCGATCCTGACCGGCGCCGCGGGCCATTTCTGCGCGGGCAGCGATCTGAAGGAGATGGCGGGGCCCAGACCCCAGAACGAGTGGACGGACCGCTTGAAGCGGGAACCGGAGCTGCACTGGAAGGCGCTGCTCCGCTCCTATCAGCTCAAGAAGCCGTTGATCGCCGCAGTCGAGGGTACCGCCATCGCCGGGGGCACGGAGATCCTGCAGGCGACGGACATCCGCATCGTGGGTGAAGGCGCGAAGCTCGGCGTCGCCGAGGCGCGCTGGGCGCTGTTTCCCCTGGGCGGCTCGACGGTGCGCCTGCGGCGGCAGATCCCGTTCTGCCACGCGATGGAGATGCTGTTCACGGGAAAGCACCTGACGGCCGAGGACGCCGAGAAGCTCGGGCTCATCAACCGCGTGGTTCCCCAGGGCACCGCCTTGGACGAAGCGCGCAAGATCGCCGAGGTGATCGCCGGCAACGGCCCACTCGCGGTGCAGGCGATGAAGCGCTCCGTGCAGGAGACGGAGGGGCTGCCCGAGGCGGAAGCCTTGAAGAAGGAGCTGGAGATCGGCTGGCCCATCCTCGCCACCGAGGACGCCAAGGAGGGCCCGAGGGCCTTCGCCGAGAAGCGCAGGCCAAGCTTCAAGGGCAAGTGAGCGAGTCCATGAGCGAGCGTCCAGGTCTGGCGCGGGAGCGCTTGGTGCTGTGGGTGGGGAGCGCCAGCGAAATGGCCGAGGATGTAGCCTTTCCTCACGGCATCGATGAGCGCGACACGCTGCGCTACGTCAACTCGGCGGGAGCACCTCACCCCCAGCCCGAGAAGCAGCGACTTCCACAGCAACCCATGCTGCTCGTGGTCTGGTTCCCGCCTCGAGATCTCGAATCGGGAACGCTGGTCCAGGCTCTCTGCGAGCGCTTCACCCTGGGTTTGGGGGAGAGGCGCTTCGTCACGCACTGCCTCGCGGCGTACGAGCCCACGGGCAACCTCAGCCACACGAACGCTCCGGGTGACTACGCCGGCCTGATGGTGGGCCTCACCGATTGCGTCGATCCATCGGCGCTCGAGGCATTTCAGACGTGGTACGACCAGGTCCACGCGGCTGAGGCGCTGGCCCCGGGGATCTTCTCGACCGGTCACCGCTACCGCAGACTGGGCCCCGGAGTGCCGCGGCGTCTGCCCGCGGAACCCGCAACTCCACACGCGCTCGCTGCGCCAGAGTTCCTGGCGCTGTACGAGAGCGAGCGGCCCGGGACGGAAGCGGTCGCAGAACTGGTCAAGCCGGAGAATCGACCGCCAAGTGCCCTGCATCCGAGCTGCCGGATCCGCGGCTTCTGGGCCTTCGACCGATCCTGACGTCGGCGGCTTGCACAGACCGGCGCTTCGCGGTCTGCTTGGACCGTGAAGTCTGCTCTGACCCGCGCTGGGCTCTTGGCCCTCACCGCCGCGACGCTTGGCGTGATGGGTTGCGCGCCGGCCAAGACGCCCGAGGCGCAGGTCCGCGTGCGGGCCATCGTCGGTCCCGACGGGACCCAGATGCTGCACATCAGCTGCGGCGAGGACGAGGGCCTCTGCTACCAAGCGGCGGGCGAGCGCTGCCCGGCCGGCTATGACGTCGGCAAGACCCACAGCATGCTGGTGGGGAACTTCTTCGTGCGCTGTCGTCCGCCGAGCTACAGCGACGCCTGGTCCGTTCGTGGAGGCGCTTCCCCGAGCACGCCACTGCCAGCGCCACCGCCAACCCAGAGCACCGCGGTCCCGAGCGCATCGGCGCCGGCGTACTACCCACGGCCAGGGGAGTTCGACGTCGGCTACTGAAGCACCCAGCCCGCGTCAGAAGGCGCCGCTGAACGTGACCTCGGGGCCGTGGAACAGGTCCGAGCCGCCGAAGTCGATGGTGCGATTGTCTTCCTCCGACCCGCTACCCGTGGTCAGGCTCGAGCCAATCAATTCCGCGCGGTAAACACCGTTGATGTACAGCCGCAGTCGGCTGCCAGTCTTGAACACGCGATATCGGGCACCCACGGCGAGTCCAAAATCGCCAGCGATCGCCGTCGTGGAAGCGCGCTCACGATTCGATTCGACATCGGCGGTCGTCTCGATCGGTCCGTTCAAGAAGTAGTAGTCCGTCGGTCCGCCACCGAGGTAGAGCGAGACGTCCACGAACGGGGCGAAGCGCTTCGTCTCCCCAGGACCGAACCGCGCGGCAACGCCGGCCATGTAGTACTTGCTGTTGACGAACTGCGGCGGCGACTCCCGGATGATCACGTAGTTTGCGCGATCCTGCGAGGCATCGGTGTCTTGGAACTCGTAGAGGATGCGTGGGAGCTGATAGTCGAAGTAGCGCCCGCCGACCACCAGCTCCTCGATGTATGCACGGCCGGCGTCCTCCCCCATGGCGAAGGAGATGTCATAGCCCACGTCGATCTGAGTCAGCTTGAACTTGAACGGAGCGCGAGCGAGCTCGGCGTCGGTCGCTGCATCGCGCACCACCGCCTCTCCCGCGGTGAAATTGGCGATGCGCACGTTGGTCTTCACCCCGAGCACCGCCAGGCCGACGTTGATCGCCTCGCTGGTCAACCCCTCGGCGCCGAGCTCATTGCCCAGGTTGCCCTTCTCGATGCTGCCGCCGCTGTTGAACACCCGGTCGGTGGCGAAGCCCAGATCGAGCCCCGCAGCGTCAGGCAGCTGAAACCAATCGAAGTTCACGCGCAGGTGCGCCGTGGCGAGCAGGATCGGGCTCACCTCGTAGTCCAGCTTGCGGCTGCGATTCGAGTAGTCGTAGCGGACGCTGTCGTCGTTGCTCCGCTGCTCCTGAGGACCGACCCCCGTGTAGAAGAAAGCCTCCGCGCCGCCGGCCACGTCGACCCGCAAGGAGTCGACGGTGATGCCGGCGACCTGATCGACGGCGCTCTCCTTCCAGGCGAAGCCCGCGGTCTCGTCGAGGCTCTTCTTTTCGTAGCTGGCGAGGGCTTCGCCCAGGGGCTCCAGCACTGCGAGCTGGCGGCTCAGGCGTTCCTCGATGGCCGTAACCCGAGTCGGCAGCGCCGTGAGATCGGCCGCGACCTCGTTGGGGTCGGCGCTGGCCTCGAGGGCCTCACCCATGCCGGTCATGATGGCCGGGGCGTTGGGCACCAGGCGCGCTGCCTGGACGCTGATGATCGGCACCATCGCCAGGGCTTCCATCTCGATGCGCGCCAGCACCGAGGTGATGATGGTCGCGTCCTTGGCGATCGCGCGCTCGTCCTCTCCCCGAGGGCGCTGCTCCTTCAAGCTCTGGATGCTGGTCTTCAGGCTGTCGCCGGTCGCGTCCGCTTGCTTCTGAGCGGCCGCGAGGCTCGCGCGGGCGTTCTGCACCGCCGGATGATCCGCCTGGGGCAGGAAGAAGGGCGCCGGCGGGTACTGACGCTCGACCTCGGCGAGCTGCGCCCTGGCGACGAGCACGATGCGCTGGCGCTTGGCGTAGGTGGCCCACTTCGCCTCCAGGCTGGCGAGCTGGGGGTCCAGGGCGGCGAGCGCCTTGAACAGGTTCGGATAGCGCCCGCTGGCGCTGCGGGGCACGGACTTCGGCCCATCGTCGCGGTCGGCCTCGCCCCCCGAGTGGCGGGGCTCGGTCGGCGCGTCGGAGTCGTCGTCCAGGTCGATGTCCGCTGGCTTCACCGACTCGCCAGGCGTCGCGATGAGTTGCCTCGGGGCAACGTTTTGGGGCACGTGAGAGGTCTCGGCGTCCGTGTCCTTGTCCGTGTCCGGTCCTCCGGGGTCACTCGCCCGACTTCGAGGCACCTCGGCGAGCACACGCTCGAGGTGGATGCGATAGATCTTGAGTATCGGCACCTCGTACTGGCGACTGGTGTAGGGCTCCTTGCCTCGGATCTGCTCGCGGATGCGCGCGGCTTCGCGGTCGCTGAGCGGGAGCTTCTGGATCCACGGATCACCCGGCGTGTACGGCGTCTCCAGCAGCAGGCGATCGACCAGCTCCAGGGTCGCGTAGAGATCCTTCACGCGATCGATGGCGACGGGCAGGTTGGGATCTTCGTACGCGTACGCGCGCAGCGCGCGGACGTTCTGAGTTGGACTGCAGCCGAGGGCCATCGCGGCACCCAGCCCGAGGAGCAGCACTCCACGTCGCGCCTCAGGGGACGCGAGCTTCGTCCAGCGGCGCGCGGCGCGCCTCACCCCAAACCCCGAAACACTCATGGCGAGGGTTGGTAAACGCTCGAGTGGTGCGAAGCAATCGCCGAAGTCGCGTCGCGCGCGATTACGTTCAGGCTTCAACCAAGCGGCCGCAGGAACTCCACACGCGGAAACTCACCCACCAACGTGGAAGCGGATCCAGCCTCGCACTGCGCCCGGGGCGTTGTACGCTCCGGACCATGACGGATCTCCCTTCTGCTTCGAGCGCTCCTCCCAGGCACCGCATTTCCATGCATCTAACCGGGCTCGACGCGCGCGAACTGGTGGAGTCGGCCCGCGAAGCGGAAGCGGCCGGGGTCGAGTCGCTGTGGGCATCGGAGCTCTACACGAACCCCTGGGTGCAGCTCGCTGCGGTCGCGCCAGCGACGCAGGACATCACCTTGGGCACGGGCGTGGTGCTCGGCTTCGTGCGGAGCCCCATGAGCCTCGGAGTGGCGGCCCTGGATCTGGATCAGCTGACGCGGCGCCCCGACGGGAGCGGGCGCTTCGTGCTGGGTCTGGGCACTGGCGTCAAGCAGCTGAATCAGCGCTGGCACGGCGTCGCCAACTTCGGCGGTCCGGTGCGCCACATGCGTGAGCTGATCGAGTTCCTGCGGCTGTTCTTCGTCAAGGCTCACACCGCCGAGCCCGTGAGCTATCACGGCGACTTTATCCACGCAGATATTGACTCATACCGACGTCCGGGCAGAGGTCCCGCGACCCCGATCCCGATCTACCTGGGAGCGAACCAACCGCGCATGCTGGAGCTGGCTGGCGAGGTCGCTGACGGTGTGCTGGGACACGTCTTCATCTCCCCTCGGGCCCTGAAGGAGTTCACGCTCCCACACATCGAGGTCGGGCTGAAGAAGGCCGGCAGGGAACGCAGCGACTTCACCCTGGGCGCCGGGATCACGACGGCGATCTCGAGCGATCGCGCAACCGCTCGACGGCACGCCCGGGGACCGCTCGCCTTCTACGCCACGGTGCGCACCTACGCCGCCACCTTCGAAGCCGACGGCTTCGGCGCCGAGGTCGCTGCCATCCGCGCGGCCTTCAAGGCCGGCGAGCGCGAAGGCCTGCTGGACCTCGTGAGCGACGAGATGGTCGACACCTACTGCGCCGCCGGCACGCTGGACGACGTGATGAAGCGACTCGAGGACTACGATGGCTTGCTGGACGTCAAGGGGGTGAGTCCACCGCGGCATTATTGCCCCACGGATGCACACCGCGAGTACCGCCGCGCGATCCTCGAGGCGTTCGCCTAGCACCGCGGGCCCTCAGCCAGCATCGCCGGCGCTCAGATCCGCGTCCGGCTCCCCTCCAGCTCCAGCATCCGGGCCTGGCGGAGGGTCGACGTAGTGGAGGAAGATCGGCGACGACCAGGCTCGCTCTCGATTGGGGCTCAGGCAGTCGTCGCTCGCTGCCGTGCGATAGTCGCCGTAGCAGGGCCGAGGCTGGATGCAGTTGCCGCTCGGGTCCCGCTCACAGCGCAAGCTGGCAGCGTTGACCGCTGGTGTGGGCTCCTGAACGGCGCGCACGTAGTAGACGACGTCGCGACGCCCCACGACGAAGTCTGGATCTTCGAAGCGGACCTCGCAGCTGTCCTTGTCCTGGGGGCACGCCACGCGCTTCCAGGGGTCTTCGATCAGCTCCTTCACGGGTTCGTCGGGCCGCTGCTGGGGGCGGATACGGATGATCTGGATCTCGCTCAGGCGCTTGCGCCGGCTGCCGGGGTTGTGACACTCGTCGCGGCATAGACGCTGGAGCTCAGCGTCGCCCAGAGCCTGCTTGCTCCAGTCGGGGCAGCCAGGGAGCTCCTCCAGGGCACCCGCGGCGCGCACGCGAAAGCTCGGGATCGCGCCGAGCTCCGCAGCAGAGCCCATGGGCAACGCCTTCGCGTTCCGTTCATTGCCCTGCGGCAGCAAGTCGAACCAGAGCAGGATGCGGTCGCCGCTGGTTCCATAGACCTCACGGCGCTCCAGAGCGTCCCAGATCTGCTCTCGCGCGCGCCCAGCGCTGTGCACGGCGACCAGGCCCCCAGTGAGGAAGAAGCTCGCCTGGCGCTCGATGTGAGGCAAGGCGAAAGGGGGCAGCACCTGGCGCAGCTCCTCGGTGAGCTCGATGCTGGTCTTGCTCGGCACCGTGCCGAGGTGCTGCGCGAGGGTCTTTCGCACCTGGCCGAACAGGCGCTCGCGCCACGCCGGACTCTCGGCGCCCCGGGCCTCGGTGAAGCGGCGGCGCTCGATCTCCTTGTAGCCCGTGCCGGGCCGGGCCGAGTGATTGTCGCTCGAGCCAATGAAGCCAAGCTGAGCGTGACGCGGAGGTGGCGTTTCCCCGCGGCTCTTGCCGGCGGCCGAATCGCGACCGAAGTAGCCCTTGGCCAGGATGTACTGCGCGCTACCCCCCGGGCGGTTCGAGAAGGCGGGGTTGAAGCAATCGGTGCACTGGTCGCACTCTCCCCAGTCGGCAACCTCGGCCCAGGGCAGCGTCAGGTGACCCGACATGCCCGCCTCGAGGTAGTTCCGTTGTGCGTCGCTGACCGCCCGCGCGCACTCCGCCGACGCTTGATCTTCGCAGCGCTGACGCACCAGCTCCCCGGCGCGCCGGCAGCACGGCTCGAAGCCGGGCTGGGCTTCCGGACACACCAGCTCGTGGGGATCTTCTGCGGAGCGGAGAACGCTCTGAGTGTCGCGGTACTCCTCGGAGTTGCCGTGGCCGCTGTACACCTCGAGCAGGCGCTGGCTCGGATCGTCCTGCGCCGGAGCGAGCTGCTTGTCCCAGGTGTAGCCCGCCGGCGTGTAGAAGCCCCAGGTAGTGCCGTGCGGAATCACCAGGTGCGGGAACCCCCATTGGTTCAGCTTCTCGAACAGCTCCGCGGGCGTGGCGGTCTCCTCGAGACAGTCCTCGGGAAGCCGCCGGGTGTCGATCCCCTCGGGGCAGACCGGCGTCTCTCGCAGCTCACGCATGTAGACGGCGAGATCCAGGTAACGCTGGCGACGCTCGAAGTCGAGCAAAGGGACGAGCAGCGCGCCCTTGTTCTGACCGACGACCCGACGCAGCTGAGCGCCTTGCCCGATGGCGGCGATTGGTCGCTTGGGCAACGCCTCGTCCGCCAGGTCTCGGAAGATGACGTTCTTGTGGCCATAGTGGGTCTCGGGGGTGAGGCCAACCTGAGTCCACTCCCAGCCGACGAACGCCACCAGATCCGGGTTCTTCGGGTCGCCGGCCAGGGCGTTGCACTGACGCATGGCTTCCTTGGTCTCTCGCCAGTGCGCCGGCGTGATGCCCTCGGCGTGGTCGTTGATGCTGAAGAAGTCGAGGCCCGAGCAATAGCGAGCGAAGTCGCATGCGTCCGCGGGAGGGTGCGCCCCCTCCCCCCCGACGAAGGGCAGCGTCATCATGAACGCATCGGGAGAGAACGTGCTGTGTACGTGCAGGTCTCCGAACAGGATCTGCTTCGTCGGTCGCGCCTCGTCCGCCATGGATCCTGCCGCAACGCCCCCCGTCAAGCTGCGCTGACCCTGAATCCTCGCGGCAAGGGCAGATACCGGCAGCGCCGAGCCCTGGGGCTTCCCCGCCGCCTCGTGCTTCCCCCCGCCGTAGGTCCAGTAGAGGCAGCCGCCGAGGACCACGGGGAGCCCGAGCCACAGCCACCGCAGTTTGTTCTTCGCCATGCCCCCCGCTTTCTACTACCGCCCCTTGAACGCAGCCTCGCGGCGCTCCACGAACGAACGCAGACCCTCCGCGGCGTCCTCGCTCTGCATCAACTTGCGCGCCTGGGACAGCAACGCCCCACGCGCGGCGTCGAAGCCCTCCGCCTCTTGATGCCACGCGGATTCGAGCGTCGCCTGAACCCCGAGCGGCGCGCGGCGCGCCACGGTGGATGCGATCTCGAGCGCGACCTCCAGCTCCTGCCCGGTGTCGGTGATTTGCTGCACGAGGCCGATGCGCAGCGCCTCCTCCGCGTCGAACTCGTCACCCGTGAGCAACCAGCGCATGGCGTTGCCCCAGCCAGCGACCTGAGGCAGTCGCAGGGTGGCACCACCAAAGGGGAAGATCCCGCGGTTGATCTCGATCTGCCCGAAGCGTGTGTCCTTGGCGGCGACACGGATGTCCGCGGCGAGCAGCAGCTCGATTCCGATCGTCAGGCACCAACCACGCACGGCCATCACCAGAGGCTTGGTGCGTCGGCGGCCGTGTAGCCCCAGCGGATCGACCAGTCCTTCGGGAAACAGCGCCTGACCGCTTTGCACGGCGGGTCCGACCTCGGCGAGGTCGAGGCCCGAAGTGAACGACTTGCCGTGGCCGAACAACACCGCGCAGCGCAGGTTCGAGTCGGCTTCGAACTCGGTGATCGCCTCGGCGAGCTCTCGCAACGCCCGCAGGTCGAAAGCGTTGAGTTTGTCCGCTCGATTCAGCCCCAGGGCCAGGACCGAGCCGCGGATCTCCCTAGTCACACGAGGTGCGCTGTCGTTCACTCGAAAAGTCTCCCAGGTAGGTGCCGGACCCAAGCCTCGGCGCGGCCCGCCGGCCACTCTTACGTACCTCAAGCGCTGCTTGCCGTGAACCAGCTGCCGGCAGTGTGGCGTGGCCCAGGGTCGACACTCGGCGGCAGGAACCAGCAAGCGAGTGGGCGATTGGCGCGCTGTGTGGAAGGACGCCGCGCCTTGGCTTGGGGATTGCTATCGTCTGGCGTCGATGCACAGGCTCGACCTTCGGGGCGCGAGCCGCAGTGAGCCGAGCGGGCCCACTCGGTTCGCCCACGGCTTCAGGCTCGCCACCCTCGGCGGCTTCACGGCGCTGACACTGACCGGCTGCCCCGCTCCGATCCCGCCGGTTCACGTGCATGTCTCCGGTGGCGCTGCGACCGAGCCGCCGGGACGCGAGAAGACATCCGACGAGCAGCTGCTGGGCTACACCGCGCGGCTCGGCGTGAACCCCCTCGGCTACACCAGGGCGTACGATCACGATCCGGTCTTCGACATCGGGCTGGGCTACGAACTCGAGCAGCTGCCCCTGGCGGTGGACATCCCCACCAGCCACGGCCCCTACGCGTCCTTCGAGTACTGGCCCGATCTGAAGCCTCGTACCGAGGAACGCCTCGGGATCCGCCTCTACGGGGAGTTCTTCATGCTCGAACCAACGGGCGGAACGGACGGGCCGGGGCCCACCAGACGCGCCTACGGCTACGGAGGCACGCTCGCGTTCGCCTGGGAAGGCACGGGCAGCACCCAGACCGGGCTCTGGAAACGCGATCGCAGCGCGCCGGTCCTCGGCTATGGGCGCGCCGCCTTCGGGATGTTCGTCGGGCCCAGTCTGCGTCACTTCGACGACCAGACCTACATGATGGTGATGGTAGGCGGGAGCTTGAGGCTTCCTGTCTCGGTCTCCGACCTGGCGCCACAGTAGCGCGTGCGGGACACCCGCGTCGTCGGCGTGCGCTGGACGAATCGACATCCTTTCCGATCCGCTCGCCGCGCCAGTCCGTACCTTGTGGAATCACTCAGTCCGAGCTGGGGACTCTGGACTCGTGACCAACACAAGGAGGGTCGATGTCTTTACATTCTTTCCGCGGCTCGCGGAGCATTGAACGCGTCGCAGCAAGGTACCTGGTGCTTGGGGCGCTCTCCGTTCCCCTGGCGCTCGCAGGCTGCAGCGACGACGAGTCGTCCGGGGGCAGCGGCGGAAGCGGTGCCGCGGGGAGCGGCGGAACGGGCGCGACGGGTGGAAGCGGGGGTAGCAGCGCCGGGGGCAGCGGCGGAAGCGGTGGCGACGGCTCGCTGTGCGAGAAGTACGGCGGGGCGAACAACGTCGCGAGCGTGGTGAAGGACAACGTCTTCCCTGCCATCGCCGGCGACTGCCGCATCAGCGCCTGGTTCACCAGCCTCACAGACAACATGCAGACCCACGTACTCGAGTGCCTGACCATCCAGACCCAGGAGGTGTTTGGCTGCGCGGGCGTGACCTACGCCGGTTCGTCTTCCTCCGTTGCGCCCTGTCGCTCGATGTCCGAGGCCCACGCCAACCTTGGTATCAGCGACGCCGACTTCGACGCGTTGATCGAAGACGTCGCGGCGGGTCTCACCGAAGCAGGCGTCGAGGCCGCAGACATCCAGGCGGCCGCGCCGGTGCTGCTCGGGTTGAAGAGCGACATCGTCGAAGACACCAGCGGCACCAACACCAAAGCCACCTGCCCCGCCAGCGGCGGGACTGGCGGCACGGGAACCGGCGGCAGCGCGGGAACCGGCAGCGGCGGGACTGCAGGCGCTGGCACCGGCGGGACCGGGAACTGAGATGCGACGCTGGCTGAAGCGGGCGCTGGTAACGGTCAGCCTGGGGAGCGCGCTGTCGGTCGGCCTGATCGGCTTCGCGCACACCGAGGCCGGCCGTCCGCTGCTCGGCTGGATGAAAGGGGCCCCGGGCTGCCCGATGATCGAAGGCGATGCCAGCCCGGAGTCCATCGAAGCCTATCGCACCCGGACGTTGCAGAAGCAGCTGGTTCACGCCAGCGAGGAGGCGCACCTCACCCCCGCCCTCGACCTTTCCCTGGGGAAATCCACCAGGGTGGATGTCAAGCGGTTCGCGACACGCCAGGGGGGGCGCTGCGAAGACACAGCGAAGCAAGCGGCGCTCAGGTGCGTTGGTTTCGCCGCCTCGAGCCGGCTCTCGGACGTCTACGCCCAGTTCGATCCCGAGGGCAGGCTGGTGGCCCTGGACAGCTTCAGCGACCTGACCGCCGAAGCTGCGATCGCCTACTTTGCCGCGCGTCGTAGCGAACTGGAGCGGAAGGTCGGTCCCGTCACCAAGATCAGCGGGGTCAGTCCGAGCACCGCCCAGCTCGCGACGCCCTACGCGCGCAGCGCGGTCGAGTTCGAGTACAAGCGCTACAGCGCGAAGCTCAGCGTGATGAACTTCGGCAAGCGCGGGACGAGGGTGCGCCAGCAGTACCAGTGGCTCGCGCCGAGCGAGGTCGCTGCGCGCTGACCCCACGATCGATCTTGCCGGGTGCTCCACACACCCGGTTTGGGCCGCGCGCCTTCGCTTTGACTTCGTGGGGCGAAGGAGCGTGGCCCAAGTCTTTTTGTTTGGGGGAGAGGGCGCGCTTCGAGCCACCTCGCCCTGGTGCTGGATTGCACCTTCACGAATCCTCGGGCGGACCGGGTCTCGCGTTGTAGAGTCGCCCCGTGGCTCGTCAACGCGAGGCTACCGCGCCGCGAGCGGCTGCCAGCATCAGCTCCCGCATCACCGCACTGCTCGGCCCAACCAACACGGGGAAGACGCATCGGGCCGTGGAGCGCATGCTGTCCCACGACAGCGGCATGCTCGGCTTCCCGCTGCGGCTGCTGGCGCGAGAGGTCTATGACAGGGTCGTCGATCGCGTGGGCTTCGACGACGTCGCCCTGATCACGGGCGAGGAGAAGCGCGTGCCTTCCAGCGCCCGCTACTTCATCTGCACCGTCGAGGCGATGCCCCTGGACCTCGAGGTCGACTTCCTGGGCGTCGACGAGATCCAGCTCGCAGCGCACCCCCAGCGGGGCCACACCTTCACCGATCGCTTGCTGTATCGCCGCGGGCGCAGCGAGACCTGGTTCCTCGGCTCCCAGAGCGTGGAGCACCTGGTCGCGGAGCTGGTGCCGACGGCGCGCATCCGCAGGCACCCTCGCCTGTCGGAGCTGCGCAGCGCTGGACAGTCGCGATTGGGACAACTGAAGGCCGGCACCGCGGTCGTGGCGTTCACGGCGGCGCGCGTCTACGAGCTCGCGGAGCGCGTGCGGCGTCGCAAGGGAGGCGCGGCGGTGGTGCTCGGCGCGCTCTCACCCCGCGCGCGCAACGCCCAGGTGGCGCTCTATCAGTCGGGTGATGTCGACTACCTGGTGGCCACCGACGCCATCGGGATGGGACTCAACCTCTCGATCAACCACGTGGCCTTCGCGGATCTGCGCAAGTTCGATGGTCAGAAGTCGCGGCACCTCGAGCTCGCGGAGCTGGGTCAGATCGCCGGCCGCGCGGGGCGTCACCTGCAAGACGGCACGTTCGGTACCCTGGCTCCAGAGCCAGAGCTGCCCTTCGAAGTGGTGCAGGCCCTGGAGACCCACCATTTCCCCAGAGAAAAACAGCTGTGGTGGCGGAGTCCTGAGCTCGACTTCTCGAGTCTTCAGAGACTGCTGGACTCGCTGCGGACTCCGGCGCCCTCCCCCCGCTTGCGACGCATGGACCAGGCCGAGGATCATCAGGCGCTGGAGCGCCTCGCCGCGCTCCCGAGCGTGCAGCGCGCGGCCCATGGTCACGAAGCCGTCGAGCTGCTGTGGCAAGTCGCGCAGATCCCCGACTACCGCAAGGTGCTGTTCGAGCAACATCTGGTGCTGCTGGAGGCGATCTACGAGCAGCTACGAGCCCAGGGCATGCGCCTCGACACCGACTGGCTCGCGGGCCGCGTCGAGCGCTTGGACGACCCCAGGGGCGACATCGAAGCCATCCTGACACGCATGGCCTTCGTTCGTACCTGGACCTACGTCGCTCATCATCGCTCCTGGGTACACGACGCGCCCCACTGGCAGGCCCGCACGAGGGAAATCGAAGACCGCCTGAGCGACGCCCTGCACCAGGCGCTCGTGCTGCGGTTCGTGGACCGCAACAAGGTGTTCGCCGAAGCTCCCAGCGCCGACGCCCCGCGCACGACGCGTCGAGGGAGCGCTCCAGATTCAGTTCCGCAAGGCAATGAGGAACCTCCGGACCAGAGCCATCCATTCGCCGCCTTGCAGGCGCTGCGCGAACGCCTCGCGCCAACGCGAGTCGAGCCGCCGCAGACCATCCTGGACCGGGTTCGCGAGCACCCCGAGGCGCTCGAGCTCGGGAGCGACGGCCAGATTGCGCTGCGCGACCCCGAGCGCGGCGATCAGCTCCTGGGGGCGCTCACTGGCGGCGCCGACCCCCTGAGCCCCAGCGTGCGCCTTGCACCCGCGCTGCGCCAGGATCGCCTGCTCCTGCAGGAGCTCACCGCGTTCTCCAAGCGCGTGGTGGATGGCTATTTCGGCGCACTTCGGGCGGCGGGGCGCTCCGAGCTCGGGGCGCCGGGGAGAGGCCTGGTCTATCAGCTCGAGCAGGAGGTCGGCTGCGTCGATGCTCGGCGCGCCCGCGAGCAGCTCGCGCTGCTCGCGCCGGGCGAGCGCGCGCGTCTCGAGGAGCTGGGTGTGGTGTTTGGCAAGCGCTTCGTCTACCTCTCCCAGCTGCTCGGTCAGCGCGCCCTCGCCCACCGCCGCGCCTGGCTATGTGTTGCGGCCAAGCTGCCTGACGTCCCACCAGGCGCCGTGCGGCTCACGGCCCAGGGCGCCGCTCGAGACGCTTTGCGACAGCTCGGCTTCCCACGGCTGGCGCAGCAGTCCATCCGCGTGGATCTGTACGAGCGGCTCCTGACTCACCTGGCGGAGCGCGAGCGCTCCGCGCCGAGCGAGGGCTTTGCACTGCCGGTCGAGGTCTGCCACTGGCTCGGCCTGCCCAGAGCCGAGCTGCCGCCGCTGCTGGAGGCTCTAGGCTACGCGCCCGCTGACCGCCAGGGAAGCCGCTGGCGACGGGTGCGAAGGCGCGCTGCCGAACGACGCAAGGGCTCACGCCGCAGAGGCACTCAAGGCCGCCAGACGTAGACCGTGCGCTTGCACGGCCGCCCCTGACAGTAATCGATGCGCGTACGCTGTCCGACGACGCTGTAGTCCTCGGTGCTCAAGGTCACGCCGTCCGCGTCCTGCTCCGTCCAGATGCCACTCTCGACCCCGTGCTCGAACGCACCACGGCGGCAGCTCTTCTCGTCGCATGAGATCCATTCCCCGTCTCGTGCACCGTCCACGTAACGTCCCTTGTCCTGGGTCGAGCCGTTGGCGAGGAAGCTCTCGAACTCACCGTGCGGCGTCCCAGCGCGATACCACACGTGGCGCCGCGGCGAACCCGTCACATAAAATTCCGCACAGAAACCTTGCAGGAGTCCGTGCTCGTAGTTGCAGTCGGTGAGCAGCACTCCCCGCGGCCCCCATGTCCGCGAGCGACCGTGAGGCTGGTCAGCGAGGTACTCCGCCTGGCTCGTCAGCTCGCCGGAGGCGCTCCATTCGGACCAGGTGCGATCCTTGGCGCCGTGATCGAAGTGCCCGTGGCGACGCAGGCGGTGGTTCTCGTACCAGCTGGTGAACCAGCCATGGTTCTGGCCGTTCGGCAGACGACAGGCGAAGGCGTCGAAGTCGGGTGGCTCGGCGACCGGCAGCGCCTCGGCGCCGTCCTCGCACGGCCTGTGTGCCGTCCACCAGGCGCCTCCCGGCGGCACCTGGCGCCGAGCCTCTGCGGACTCGGGCTGGGCGCTCGGATCCGCGTCCTGGACACGGATCTCCGCGGTGGGCGGCGGCGGGCTCCCGGCGCAGCTCACCCCCAGAAATCCAATCGCGGCCGGCAGCGCCCAGCGGAGCGAGGCCAGTCCAGCCGCGTGACGAGCACGGCGCAGCATCGGGCCTTGGACCCGTGAGCGGTTCATGCCTTGGCCGTGCGGTGCCACCACGAACCCAACGCCGCGAGCAGGCCCCTTGGTTCCTCACGCGCGGCGCAAGCAGCGAATCGCCCACGGAGCGACTCGGCATCGAAGCTGCCCCGACGACCGATCAGCACGATGTCGCTGCCGCGCACACGATCGCCCCACGCGGGCCCGCGATCCACGCGGGCCCGTCGCCCCACCACCTGCAAGATCACCTGGTTGTCTGCCAGCTCGTGGAGCCAGAGCACGCCCTTGGCACGGTAGACACCCGAAGGCAGGTCCAGGCACAGTTCACGCACGCGAGCCAGGTGCAGCGGCTCAGGCAGGTGGATGTGCAGGCTCTCGAACTCGAGCCCGTGATCGTGCGTCGGCGCGTCGCCCTGACGGGGATGCTCCGCGAGCCCAAGGACCAGTGACAGCGGCACCTCGGCGCGACTGGTCTCGAAGACCGCGGCGCGAGGTGCGAAGCGGCGCACCTCCTCGCGGCAACGGGCTAGCTCCGCGGGCGTCGCCAGGTCCAGCTTGTTGACCACGACCAAGTCCGATTGATCCAGCTGGTCCCGGGCGAGACTGAGGTCGTTGGCGTTCAGAGAACCGATCTCACTGGCATCGACCACGGCTACCACTCCGTCGAGGGTGATGGTCGAGGCCTTGTCGAGAGCGACGAACGTCGAGAGCACCGAGCGCGGGTCGGCGATGCCGCTGGCCTCGATCAGCACGCGCTCGACTCGCTCCTCGGCGGGCGCCTTGATCAGGCGCTCCAGCGCGCCGAGCAGGTCGCCGCGTACGCTGCAGCAGATGCAGCCGTTGTCCAGCACGATGGTGTCCGCCCGTACGTCGACGATCAGTCGGGCGTCGATGCTCACGTCTCCGAAGTCATTGACCAGCACCGCCGTCGGCACGTCGTGCGATTCCGCAAGGATCCTGTTGAGCAGCGTGGTCTTGCCCGACCCCAGAAAGCCACACAACAGCACCGCCGCCAAGGGACGGCGGGCGCCGCCCGCGGGGGTCTGTCGCTCAGGGTGACTCACGCCTCGGCTCCGCGTCGCTCGTCCACTGGCAGGTCTTGATTGGCAGGGTGTTCTTGCAAGACCCTGCTAGCGATAGGGGTTGGTGAGGTCCACGTCCGGCGGTGCGGCGCGCTTGGGCTTGGGCGGTACCCAGCGCTGGCCTGGCGCCGCGCTCGGTTTCTTGGGCGTCGCCGGCTCGCTGGCCTGCGACTCGCCGGTGGGCCGATCCTGCTCCTCGCCGCCTGCAGCGCGCCCACTCGGCTCCGTGTCGGGCGAGACAGGGCCTGTTCGCGATTCACGCGGGGGCGATGGCTCAGCCGGCGCGGCCGGCGCGCTGCTCTCCATCACGGCTGGCACCACCGGCGGCTTGGTCTCGACGCGGGCGTTCACGGCTCGCGCCCGCCAGAACGTCAGCCCAAGCGCGCCGCAGAGCAGCGCCGCGAGCAGCCAGGGCCAGCGGCTCTTGCGGGCAGGCGCCGGGGTACTGAGGCTGGCGCTCGGCGGAGCGATGCTCGCCACCGTCGCCCCGGGAGCGATGCTGCTGAGCTCGGTCCAGGCGGCAGCTTGCGCCTGTTCCTCGGCCAGATCGGCGGCGAAATTCCGGCGCTCGGCGAGCTCTTCACCAAAGGCGTCGACCACCAGCTGTCCCAGCTCCTTGCGCGTGTCCACGGACTCCACGTCGACCGCCTCGGTCAGCGCGTCGATGAACTCGCGAGCGGTCTGGAAGCGCTGTGCCGGGTCGCGCTCGAGCGCCTTGCGAACCACCGCTTCGAGGTCCGGCTCCACATCCTCGCGGATCACGCCGAGGGACGGGATCTCCTGCCCCAGCAGGTTCTCGAGCGTCTCCTTCTCGCTCTTGCCCTTGAACAGGCGGCGCGCGGCCAGGAGCTCCCACAGCACGACACCGACGGAGAACAAATCCGCACGGCGATCGACGTCCTTTGGCGTCTTGGCCTGCTCGGGCGCCATGTACGCGAGGCGCCCCTTGATGTTGTCGCTGCCCGGCGCCGTGTAGCGCACCGCCATGGTGGCGACACCGAAGTCGATCACCCGCGCCATCCCGAACACGTCCACCAGGATGTTGGCGGGACCGACGTCGCGGTGCACGACCCCGGTGAGTTCACCGGCGTTGTTCTTCAGTTCATGGGCGGCGTCGAGGCCCTCCAGCGTATCGAGTGCAACTCGCGCGCAACCCTCGATGGAGAGCCAGCTTCCCCCGCGGATACAGAACACCAGGAGCTTTCCGAGGGGAGCGCCGTCGACGTACTCCATCGCCTGGTAGTAGCCAGCGTCGTTCTGTGCGACCTCGAGCACCGGCACCACGTTCGGGTGGCAGATCCGCGAGACGATGTGGTTCTCGTCGATGAAGTTCTGCACCACGTCGTCATCGGCCATCAGGTGGGGGTGCAGCGACTTCACCGCCGCGAGTCGCTGGCTGTCCAGGTCTCGCGCAAGGTGCACCGTGGCCATACCGCCGCTGGCGATCTCGCAAATGCTCTCGTACCGGCCCCACCGGCGCCGGGACTGCTCCGGTGCTGCTGCCATACGCCGGCAGAAAGCGTGAATGCGATGGGTGGCCGTCGCAAACGCTTTGCGACGTCGCGCGGAAACGTTCTAGGGCCAACGCGAACCTCCGCTCACACGGCCCTGGACCTGGCTCGGTGCGTTTCCTCGCCGAAAGCCACCTCACGCCGCGCAACGGCCAGCCGACCCACGGCCCCGTGCAGGCTCCTGCGAACGACCGAGCCTTGGCGCAACCATTTGACACTCGGTGCCACAAGCCTGACCCATCGAACGGCTCTGGAACGAACCTCGACGGCTCGCGCGTCCGTCGCGGTCTCCGAGCGCGACCCCGCGTCGGCAGAGCTGCGCCGGGCACCCAGACGCGAGAGTCCGCGGTCCGCTTCAGCAGCGCTCATCCGCCCGCAAATCGCGGCCCACTGGCGCGCGGTTTCCTACCTCCGCATGGAGCGTGTATACGGACCCTAACTCCGGCCTGGGGTTGACCGTCTGTACGCCACACGAGTCGCTCTTGGAGACGCGATGGCCTCCCCAAAGACGACTCGACGAAGGCTGGAGCCGCATCAAGCGGGGGTAATCGAGGAGACTTATGAGCACCGCAAAGCTGATCTACGACGGCAAGGAGTACGAGCTTCCAGTCCTGGAAGGTACCGAGGGAGAGAAGGGCGTCGATATCCAGAGCCTGCGCAAAGTCAGCGGCCTGGTGACGCTGGATCCGGGATACGGAAACACCGCGTCCTGCAAGAGCAGCGTGACCTTCATCGACGGTGAGAAAGGGATCCTGCGCTACCGCGGCTACCCCATCGAGCAGGTCGCGACGCGCGCCCGCTTCACCGAGGTCTGCTACCTGCTGATCTACGGCCAGCGTCCAAACAAGGAAGAGCTCGCGTCGTTCCGCGAGCGCATGACGAAGCACACGCTGCTCCACGAGGACATGAAGAAGTTCTACGAGGGCTACGCGTCGGGCGCGCACCCGATGGCCATCATGGCCGCCATGGTCGCGAGCCTCTCCACCTTCTATCCGGACACGGAAGAAGAGCTGGATCGCAACATCATCCGCGTGCTTGCCAAGAGCAAGACGCTGGCCGCCTTCGCCTTCAAGAAGTCGATCGGCCACCCCTTCATCTACCCGCGCAACGACCTGAGCTGGCCGTCCAACTTCCTGCGCATGATGTTCGCGGTACCCGCCGAGGACTACGAGGTCCCGAAGGTCTACGAGGACGCGATGAACATGCTGCTGATCCTCCACGCGGACCACGAGCAGAACTGCAGCACCTCGACCATGCGCATGGTGGGCAGCAGTGAAGCCAACCTCTTCGCCTCGATTTCCGCAGCGATTTGCGGCCTCTGGGGGCCGCGCCACGGCGGTGCGAACCAGGCCGTGATCGAGATGCTGGAGAACATCCAGGCCGCCGGCGGTGACTACGACACCTTCCTCGACAAGGTGAAGAAGGGCGAGGACGGCGTGCGCCTCATGGGCTTCGGGCACCGCGTCTACAAGAACTTCGATCCCCGCGCGAAGCTGCTCAAGGAGCAGGCGGACGCCATCTTCGAGCGCATGGGCATCCACGACCCGCTGCTCGATTTGGCGAAGAAGATCGAGGAGCGGGCGCTCAGCGACGAGTATTTCATCAAGCGCAAGCTGTACCCGAACGTCGACTTCTACAGCGGCATCATCTACCGCGCCATGGGCATCCCCACGGAAATGTTCACCGTGATGTTCGTGCTGGGGCGCCTGCCCGGGTGGATCGCCCACTGGATGGAGCAACGCAACGATCCCGATGGATACCGCATCCACCGCCCGCGTCAGATCTACATGGGCGAGACGGAGCGCGAGTTCGAGGACTGGGGTACGAAAGCACTCTGAGCGGCCTGCCGGTCGGCATGGCTACATCGAAAGCCCGCTCCCTCGAGCGGGCTTTCTCGCGTCCGGAGCCGAGCTCGCTGCTCCATCTACTTATGCAACTGCTTCGAGATCAGGGGGTGAGGCGCGGCGTGTTTCCGCTGCTTTCCGCCCGGAACGGCGCGGTTTCGACGCACGAAAAACTGGGCCAACGCTGCGTCGCCTGGCTAAGCGCTGGAGCATGCGCCGCGCGCTCCGTTTCAGCTTCTGTTTCAGCCTCGTCAGCCTGACCGTGGGCCTCGTCGGCTGTCAGCTCATCGAGGATCGCTCCGACCCCCAGGCAGAGGCCACTCCGGCGGTCCAGCCCACGGCGGTCAAGCAGGGACCGAAACAGCACAAGCAGAAGCACAGGAAGCCGGCGCCGCTGGCGACGGTGGCCGAGCCTCAGGAGAGTGAGGCGCCGGACGAGGCCGAGCCCGAGGACGAGACGACGACCGCCAGCGCCGAGGCTCAGGACGACGAGCAAGCGTGTCCGAACGACATGGTGCTGGTCAGCGGAGACTACTGCCGCAACGTCCAGCACACCTGCCTCGAGTACGTGATGGACGTCGAGGGGTCTCCGGACAAGGACCGCTGCAAGAAGTACTCGACCGTGGTCGAGTGCAGAGACACCAAGCCACGTCGCAAGATGCGCTACTGCATGGACCGCTACGAGTGGCCGAACAAGAAGGGCGAGATCCCCTACACCTTGACCAGCTGGGAAGACGCCGCGCGGATGTGTAATGCCGTGGGGAAGCGACTGTGCACCGAGAGCGAGTTCAACTTCGCGTGCGAGGGCGAAGAGATGCGCCCCCATGCCACCGGGTTCGAGCGCGACGACAAGAAGTGCAACATCGACAAGCCGTGGCACAAACGCCGCAAGGACATGTTGCCGCGCGTGCAGTGCGAGGCGAGCCCCACTTGCAAGGCCGAGATGGATCGGCTCGACGGTCGCGAACCGGCGGGCTCGCGTGAGGAGTGCGTGTCGCCGTTCGGGGTGTACGACATGAACGGGAACGTGAACGAGTGGGTGAGCATGCCCTGGAAGCGCCCAGGCAAGCGCTCCGCCGTGAAGGGCGGCTGGTGGGGCCCGGTGCGCAACCGCTGCCGCCCCATCGTGCAGAGCCACGGAGAGACCTACATCGGCTACGAAGTCGGCTTTCGTTGCTGCTCCGCGGCGGATGAGCCGGCCAAGTCGGCGGACGCCTCGAGCAGCGACGACGCGACCAACGCCAGCAGCGACGACGCGGCCAGCGGAGAGGCGAAGGGCGCCGAGCAGCGCCGAGCAGACGAGGCGAAGAAGAGCTCCTCGGAGGCCAAGAACGCCGGTGCGCGCACCGCTGCGCTGGGCCCTGACGCGATCGAGGACTGACGCGCCGGAGGCCGCCCTCTGCGACCCCGCGTCGCACTCCACGTCCCCGGGATCGGCGCGGACAGAGCGTCGACGCGCGGATTTGCGGCAGAAACCCACAAAAGCGTGGCGGTTTGTGGCTGGACGAGAGGCCGCGTGAGGTTCAGGCTTTGGCCCCGTGTCGGTCTTGCGTTGGTTGTCCGTGTGCCTGTTGGGAGTGAGTCTGTGCCTGAGCGCTGGGAGCGCCGCGGCCAAGGAGCGCTACCACACCGTCTACAAGGGCCAGCGCCTCGGCTCCATCGCGAAGCGCTACAACGTCAGCGTCGACGCGCTGTGCGCTGCGAACGGCATCTCGCGCAAGGACCCGATCCAGCCCGGACAGAAGCTGGTGATCCCCGAGAAGGGCGAGTCCGTGGAGGAAGCGTCCAAGCGGGCGAAGCAGCGAGCCAAGAAGGAAGACGAGCAGGAGCGAGCCAAGGCCGATGACGCCAAGGCCGATCGAAAGACACCCCGCAAGGCCTCGCGACGCAAGGCCCCGCGGCGCAAGGCTTCGCGACGCAAGGAAGCACACTGGCGCGTGCACACCATTGGCAAGGGTCAGCGCCTCGGCTCCATCGCCAAGCGCTACCACGTGAGCATCCATGCCC
Source organism: Polyangiaceae bacterium (assembly GCA_041389745.1). Lineage (GTDB taxonomy): Bacteria > Myxococcota_A > Polyangia > Polyangiales > Polyangiaceae > JAHBVY01. Next base: position 165,134 of record JAWKRF010000012.1, on the reverse strand, counting down.
TCGCCTTCGCCAACGACATCACCCGCACCACGGTGATTCAGCCGGGGCAGAAGCTGGTCATCCCTCAGCGAGACGACGAAACCGGAGAAGCTGCGCGCAAGGCCCGCGACGCGGGTCGCGTCCCCGGCCTGGAAGCTCCGGGTGCCAGCTCGGGGCGCTCGGAGCGCGCTCATCGCTCCGCGCGGAAATCGAGCCGCGCAAAGGAGAGCTGGAAGGACTATCGGCGCCGCCCCAGCAAGCGCGGCTACGTGACCCTGATCGGCTACGCTGGTTCCTGGAAGGGCTACGTCACCACCGCCAAGGGCGGCATCAACCCAGGAGCCCGCAAGGCGATCTCGCGCGTGCTGGACGCCGCAGACCTGGAAGGCGGGATCCATCCGCGGCTGATCAAGCTCCTCGCCCAGGTGAGCGATACCTTTGGGGGCCGTCCAATCCGCGTCGTGAGCGGGCACCGCACCCGGAGCTATGCCAAGGCCTCCCGGCACGCACTGGGACACGCCATCGACTTCTCCATCCCGGGCGTACCCAACGAGGTGCTGCGGGACTACCTGCTGCGATACGACCTGGTGGGCGTCGGCTATTACCCGAACTCCAGCTTCGTCCACTTCGACGTGCGCAACGCCAAGACCTACTGGGTCGACCACTCCGGCCCCGGCGAACCCCCGCGCTACTCCTACATCGGCAAGGGCCCGGACCCCAAGACGCTGGACTGACCGGACGCGCGTCCGCGCGGCGAACGAGCCAGCGCAGCGAGCCAGCCAGCGCAGCGAACCAGCTAGCGCAGCAAGAGCACCAGGGCGGCGACGACGAGCAGCCCGTAGACGGCGAGCTGGAAACGCTGCTCGTCAATCTTCGCGTGGAGTTTTTCCCCCAGGAAAATGCCGGCGGGCACCGCGGGCACCAGCCAGGGCAGGCTGCGGAGCACGTCCCCATCGATCCGGCCCTCGCTGGCGAAGCGCACGAGGAGCACGCTGTTCAGCGTGAGCCAAACAGCGGTGAGGGTCGCCCGGAAGGCGTGTTTGTCGAGGTTCAACCTGCTGGTCACGTAGACCAGCAACGGTCCCCCCGTCGCGAACACGCCGTGCACGACCCCCGCGGCGCCCATCACGCCGAGCACCACGGGAGCGGGCAGAGGCCTGGTGGAGGCCTGAGCGTGACGCATGCGCTGCCACAGCTCCTTCAGCGCCAGCAGCAGCACCAGCCCACCGAGCAGGCGCTTCAGCCCAGCATCTGGCGCGTGCGCCGCAATCCAGAAGCCCAACACCATGCCTGCCCCCATGGCGGGCACGATGCGGAACAGCAGCAGGCGCCAGTCGACCTGACGAAAGTAGCGAGAAACGATGTAGCCCGTCTGCAGCAGACTGATGGGGACCGCCAGGTTGAGCACGCGGTCGATGGGCATCAGCTGGGCGCCCAGGGTCAGGCACAGCAGCATGCTACCGAAGCCGGTGATCGTCTGCACGCCGTAGCTCACGCAGACGATCAGGGCGAAGGCGAGCAGTATCCAATCCATGACGGCACGGCACTCTCCCGAGTCGCCCGTCGGGAGCTCGGCCAGTGGAGTGCGACGCGCGTCTAGCACGGACTTCGCCCCGACGTCCTGCCTCCACGCCTGGCGCCGCACCCGACCCCCGGCAAACCTGCGGGTTTTCCCCGCGTCGTTGACCTCAAATAGAACACGTTCTACAGGAGGTCGCTGGAGGCGGAGAGCGAACATGGCCGAAGCGAGCTACGAGTCCACCTATCAACCAGCAGCCGAAGACAGCGGGGTGCGCCCCACCAGGCCGCTGCGCCTGAGTGAGGTGCCGCGCTGGGATCAGGAGACGGGCGTGGTCATCGTTGGACTCGGCGGTGCGGGCGCTGCGGCGGCGATCGAAGCGTGCGAGGCCGGTGCCGAGGTGCTCATCCTGGAGCGCGCCAGCGAAGGTGGAGGCTCCACCGCACAGAGTGGGGGCATCATCTACTTCGGCGGCGGTACGCCGGTGCAGCAGGCGTGCGGCTTCGAGGATGACCCTGAGGAAATGCTCAAGTATCTGCTGATGGCGAGCGGCCCCAATCCCGACGCCGAGAAGTGCAAGCTCTACGTCGAGCAGAGCCTCGAGCACTTCGCCTGGTTCGAGGGCCAGGGCATCGAGTTCAAGCGCAGCTACTACCCGAAGAAGACCACCGAGCCGGTCACCGATGACTGCCTGCTCTACTCCGGAAACGAGAACGTCTGGCCGTTCGACCGCACCGCGAAGGCGGCTCCGCGCGGACACAAACCGCAGGTCGAGGGCAGCGCGGGACGCGTCATCATGGAGACGCTGATCGCTCGCGTGAAGGCGCTCGGCGCGCGGATCCAGGAGAACGCCCGCGCTCAGACGCTGATCGTCGACGACTCCGGCGCCGTGGTGGGCGTGCACTACAAGCAGCTCGGAGAGCCCCGCTACGCCAGGGCGACGAAGGGCGTCATCCTGTGCGCCGGCGGCTTCATCATGAATCGTGAGCTCGTCGCCCGACACGTGCCGAAGCTGCTGAACGTCAACATCCAGATCGGAAACCCAGGAGACGACGGCGCGGGGATCCTGATGGGTCTAGGCGTCGGCGCAGGCACGCTCTGCATGGGCGAGGGCTTCGTTTCCGTGCCGTTCTATCCGCCGAGCAAGCTCGTCAGCGGCATCATCGTCAACGCCCAGGGCCAACGCTTCATCAACGAGGACGCGTACCACGGGCGCACTGGCGAGTACGTGCTCCAACAGAGCGATGGCGTGGCCTACCTGATCCTGGACAACGCGTGCTTCGGGCGGCCCATCGCAGGCATGCAGATCAAGGCGGCAGAGGAGAGCGTCGAGGAGCTCGAGCGAGCGCTCGAGCTCCCCGAGGGCTCCCTCACCCACACGGTCGACTACTACAACCGTTTCGCGGCGCGCGGCGAAGATCCGCTGTTCCACAAGGCAACGAACTACCTGAAGCCGCTGGTCAACGGCCCCTACGCGGCGCTCGATCTCTCGGTGGGCAAGGCCATCATTCCTGGCTTCACGATGGGTGGCCTCGATACGCTGCCCACCGGGGAGGTGCTGACCGCTGATAAGCACATCATTCCCGGACTGTACGCCGCCGGCAGGACGACCGCTGGCTTGCCCCGGTCTGCGGCCGGCTACTCCAGCGGGATGAGCATCGGCGGCGCGACGTTCTTTGGCAGGCTCGCTGGGCGGGCCGCGGCGGGGCGCTGAGCAGCCCCACCCCAGGGCAGCGCGGGAGCACGACCGTCGCGCCTCACCCCCGAGAGCTCGGGCTTCGGTCCCGAAGGAAACAAAAGGGGCCCTGGGCGACGCCTCCCCAGATGCCGCCCAGGGCCGTAGGCCCGATTGTCTTGTTCGCGCGTCACGCGCGGCACCCGAGTTGGGTGGAGAGAAAAAGAGCCCTGAGCGACGCCTCCCCAGATGCCGCTCAGGGCAAACGGCAGCCAAAGCTGCCGTCCAGAAACTGTCTCGCGCCTGCGGCGCGCTCGCTTGCTCGAGCCACACGAGGGTTCGTGGGACTCCTGCTCTCGCCTCGACGCAGGCGAATTTCGTGTGTGATACGCGCCTCCAGCGGACTTCCCCCCTCACCTCGTGCGCATTTTACCGACCCGAGTGCGGAGCGATGAGGACGGAGATCCCTGGGGTATTGATGACCCATCGGAGCGGGATGCGTGTAGGCTCCGCTAGAACACGTTCTACCGACGGGACGTCGGTTCGAAGGAGCATCGTGAGCGAGTACGACTACATCGTGGTGGGCGCAGGATCCGCGGGCTGCGTCGTCGCGAGCCGACTGAGCGAAGATCCATCCGTGCGCGTGCTGCTGCTCGAGGCGGGCGGTAGCGACCGAACGCAGTTCTGTACGAAGCCGGGGATGATCTCGATCGTCCACACCGTGCCCCAGGTCAAGAAGCGGTTCGACTGGGGCTACTACACGGCGCCGCAGAAGCATGCCCTGGGACGTCGGATCCCGTATACGCGCGGAAAGGTACTCGGCGGATCCAGCGCGATCAACGGCATGCTCTACGTGCGCGGCAACCGACAGAACTACGATGACTGGGCCGCGGAGGGTTGCGAGGGCTGGAGCTTCGACGACGTGTTGCCACTGTACAAGCGCCTCGAGGACTACGAAGGCGGCGCGAACGAGTACCGCGGCAGCGGTGGGCCGATCAAGATCACCAAGCGAGACCAGCTGCGCCCAGTCTCCGAGGCGTTCATCGAGGCAGTCAAGGACGTCTGCCAGGTGCCTTTTCTCGAGGACTACAACGCAGAGCACCAGGAAGGCGCTTCCGTCTATCAGATGTCAGCCAAGGACGGACTGCGCTACAGCACCTCCGAAGGCTACGTGGAGCCCCACAAGCGTCGTCCGAATTTCCACATTGAAAGCGGCGCCACGGTGTTGCGCCTGGAGTTCGACGGAGGTCGAGCGCGACGCGTCGTGTACACCACGGGGAAGGACGAGCGAGTCGCCACCGCACGTCAGGAGATCGTCCTCAGCGCGGGTGTGATCGGGACGGCGCAGATCCTGATGCTGAGCGGTATCGGCCCCGCGGATCATCTGACGAAGCTTGGCATCGAGGTGCGGGCGGACCTACCGGTTGGCCAGAACCTCCACGATCACCTCTTCTTCCCCCTGGTCTATCTCGCACCGAGCGGTGGCCATCGAGGCACGCCCTTCTACTTCCTCGGGGGCATGCTCAAGGAGTACATGGCGGGCAACACCTGGTTCGGCAAGACGGTCTTCGAGGGGGCAGCGTTCGTGAAGTCCGATCCCGGCAGCCGTCTGCCCGATCTTCAGCTTCACAGCTTGCCATGGGCGTATCCCGCGCCGAATCAGGACGCGCCGGGCGTGCCGCAGGTGGACAAGCGTCCCGCGCTGACCGTGATGCCGACGCTGATCTATCCCAAGAGCCGCGGCGAGATGCGCCTGGTGTCGAAGGACCCGCTCGCGGCCCCGCACATCGATCCCAATTACCTCGCGGAACCCGAAGACCTCGAGTTCCTGCTCAGAGGCATCGAGCTCACGCGCGAGATCATGAACAGCAAGCACATCGCCAAGGAGCTCCGGGGAGAGCTGGAGCCGGGCGAGAAATTCTTCGAGCGCGAGACGCTGAAGAAGGAGATCCCGAACCGGATCTGCACCGTCTACCACCCGGTCGGCACGGCGCGCATGGGCGTCGACGATCGCGCGGTGGTCGACCCGCTCCTGCGAGTGCGCGGTGTCGAGGGCCTGCGGGTCGCGGACGCGTCGATCATGCCGTCCATCACCGGCGGCAATACCAACGCTCCGTGCATCCTGATCGGGGAAAAAGCCGCGGATCTGCTGCGCAGCTCGGCAACCTGACGAGCCCCAGCGCGCGCGGAGCGACCACTCTCGGTCCAAGCGCGCTACACCCTCGCTCGTGGCCAACCCCGAGAACGCAGGCAGACGCCTCAGCCGCCAGCTGCAGCAAACCATCCGCGACTACGAGCTGATCGCGCCCGGGGATCGTATCCTGGTGGCGCTGTCAGGCGGCAAGGACAGCTACACGTTGTTCGACCTCCTGCTGCAGCTGCGACCCGTGTTGCCGGAGTGCGAGCTCGTGGGAGTCCACCTGGACCAGCGTCAGCCCGGCTACGATGGGCGCCCTCTCGTCGACTGGCTCGAAGCGCGGGGCGCGCGCTTCGAGATCCTGAGCGAGGACACCTACTCGGTGGTCAAGCAGCATGTCTCAGAGGGCGGCACGTACTGTTCGATGTGCTCCCGGCTCAGGCGAGGCATCCTCTACAGCGCTGCAGAGCGGCTCGGCTGCAACAAGATCGCGCTCGGCCACCACCGGGACGACGCCATCGAGACCCTCCTCATGAACCTGTTCTTCAGCGGTAGGCTGCAAGCGATGCCCGCACGTTACCGCACGGATGATGGGCGCTTCGAGGTGATCCGCCCCTTGATCGAGTGCGATGAACCCAGCATCGTCCACTACGCGAAGCGGCGCGCGTTCCCCATACTGCCCTGCAACCTGTGCGGATCGCAGAGCGGGCTGCAGCGCGAGGAGATGAGTCGGCTGATCTCATCCCTGGAAGCACAGCACCCAAATCTGCGCGCGGTCATGCTCGCGGCGCTCAAGAACGTCAGCGCCACTCACCTGCTCGACCGAGCGCTGCGCAAGGATTCGCCACCGCCCCCCGAGCCCGTCGCTCGAGCCCGGAGAACCCACCGAGCGCTGCCGATCCTGCGGGGCTGACTCGATGCACGGCTGCGGCGCTCAGTCCTGCTGAACAGCGACCGGGACGCAGGGAGCGTCGAACACCGGCATGCCGTCCTGCATGCCACCGTCGGCGTTCTTGCCGAGACTCGTCGCAGCGAGGGTCAACGGGCTGTTGGTGAACGCCAGGAAGACGCACATCTCCTGATCGCCGATGCCGTAGCCGACGGTGTCGTCGCGGGGATTGTCGTAGTCGCAGCTCATCTCGAAGCCCGTCGCGCCGTCGAAGTGCTTGGGCGGATCCAGCTTGGCCCCGAGCGGCGTCCCGACACCACCGTGAGTCTCGAAGACCGTCTCGCCGTCGCGCTCTCCCCCGATCAACCCGAGCCGCAAGCCGGAACCCAGTGCGTGATAGTGGGGCAGCACGTAGAAGATGTCGAAGCTCGGCACCTCTCCGAGCTTCTCCTGGAACGCGGGGGCAAACTCGCAGGCCAGGCTGAACCTCGACTTGCTCCGCGGTGGGATCTCCAGGAGCAGGTTCGTCATGCTCACCGGGTGCAGCTTCTCCGTGACCTTTTCCGCAGGGATCGTGCGAACCTCGAAGCGGAATCCAGTGTCGATGCTGTCCGGGGTCGCGTTGAGCAGGTGCACCTGGCCGACGACGCGGGAGTGCGGCGGGATGCGAAACGCAGCGCCTTCGGGGAAATCCTGGATGTCGTGCTTCGCCTGGGTGCTCTGCGCAAAGAAGACGCCGCCCGCCAGGCCTGCCTTCACCGTGTCAAAGTCTCGCTCGTCACATGGCCATGCGCCATCAGGGCCGGCGTAGGTGTCCTCGTCGACGAAGAACCAGTTCGAGTGATGCCATCCGCCGTCATTGAAGCCATCGACGCGGTTGACCCAGAGCTCCTCGGGGTTGTTCAGCGTCCAGGACATGCAGGTCGAGTCGTCCTCGTAGCCGGACTCGATCGTCTGCTTGTCGAAGGCGTACGCCAGATCCGGATCTGCGAGGACCGACGAGCCGTCTTCAGCGTCGGAGGAACAGCCAATCGCGCCGCACGCCGCGACGAGCAAGAGCGCGACGCCTCCGACGCCCCGGGTATTCTCTGACGCCATGGTCAGCTTTTACCACTGTCGGTTCGACTTCGCTAGAACGCAAACTGGCTGCTGAGCCCCCAGCTCGCTCGTGGGCCCACGGGTAGCAGGCGTGTGGCGCCACGGGAGGACCGCTGACTGGGCCACAGCCACGCGGTCAGGATGAGCGCGCCCGCAGTCGCGCCCGCCGTGACGAAGGAAACCGTGGACACCAGCGCCGCGTCATCGCTGCGGCGCTCAGCATCCCTCAGCTGCGCGCAGCTCTCGGCGACGGGGCTCCCTGGGTCGTCACAGGTGGCTGTGAGCTCGCCCAGACTGCCGCGGATCAGCTCGGCGGTCTCCTGGTCGTGGTCGCCCCTGAGCGCGAAGGCGATGCCCGTGGCGAGCGCGGCGCCAAGGGTCAGTGACTCCCCGATCATCACCCAGGTCCTTGCGCTGACGCCGGCTGGCTCTGGGCTTTCCGCGCGGCGATCCTCGAAGGCGGACGGTGGCGACGCGGGCTCTGGACTCGCCGCGGGCGAGGGTGCGACGTCGGGTCTCAGTCGCAAGGGCAGCCGAGCGAGGCCGGCTCCCAGGCTCAGCGTGCGCTCGATGCGCAACCAGCCCGGCGCGGAGACCACCAGGCTGTGCTCGCCGGGGTTCAGCTCCATCGGCTCTCCGGGCTCGACCAGCCGGCCGTCGACCCGCAGCTCCATGCCCTCGGGACGCGCCTCGAAGGCGACCTCGAGTCTCGCCACCCGAGCCTCTGCGCGCTCCAGCGCGGGACCCAGCAGCTCGGCGACGTCCTCCGCGGGGCTACCCTGGTCGATCAGCATTTGCGCGCGTCGGTAGTTTCCCAGCGCCTCGACGTAGGCCCCCAGGTGCTCCTGACAGTACGCGAGGTGGAAGCGTAGCCCCGGCGTCTCCTTCAGCTCCAGCGCTCGCTCGAGTTCACGTGCTGCGTCGCTCCAGCGCTCGGCGGCCTCCAACTCTGTTGCCGCAAGGAACCGTTGCTTTGCCTCAGCGACCTGAGAGCCGGACTGCGCCCAGGCCGTCGGACAGAGCATCGCGAGCGCCAGCAGCGCTTCACAGCCCAGCGCCAGCCTGGACCACCCCGGCGTGCCGCTCACGTACTCGGGGGGAGAGAGGCTCGCTTGAGCGCCGGCAGCTTGTCCGCCAGGCGCTCCTCGATCCCCGAGAAGTCATACTTGTCCGGCCGCTGATCCTTGGGCAGGGCCGCGATATCGAAGGCGGCAGAGCGGGCCGCTTCCAGCTTCGGGCGGGGCAAGCCGAGCTGTTCACCGAGCTGCCGCAAGGTGCTCAGCTCCTGGGTGTTCACGACGCCGTCCACCTGGGCGAGCCAGGTAGCGATTGCGTAGGTCAACGCCTGTTGCCAGCCGTCGAGCCCCGCGAGGTCGAGATCCGTCAGGGCAATCCCCTTGGCTGCAGCCGCCTCGACGGCAGCTATGTCCTCCGCTCCCAGGCCGTACGCCTGCAGCGCGTGGGCCAACGCGGCGGATTCGTCCTTCTTCAGCAGCCCGTCGGCGGCGACCACCGCCGCGATGGCGAGAAAGGACTCTCGAGGTAGATAAGACGACATCAGTTCCTCCGCGGCGGAGCCTATCACGAGCCGATGGAAGGCTGCGCCACCTCTGGCTGCACCCAGGTGCTTTTGCTCCGTCCGCTCAACCACCGAGCGAGACGAGCTGGCTGGGTGAGCTGAGGATAGTGTCCCGTCTGGGGTTCACTCCACGCCTCGACGCCCGGCGGTAGCTCGTCGGTCCGCAGACCGTCCAGCTCCCCAGCGAAGACGCGCACGGAAACTCCGCTCGCCACCACCAACGCGAGCTTTTCCAGCGCGCGCTTCCGCACCGCGGGGTCGCCTGCCCAGGCCAGCGCCCGAGCGACGGCCTGACGAACGGCTGGACGTTGCAGGTGCTGGTACGCGTGCTCGACGACGCCTCCCGTGACTGGCGCGCCACAATAGAGTTGCTGCTCGAGGCGCTGCACCCCGCCAAAGCGCAACAGCCCGCGAACCAGCGGAGGACAGCGCAACCACCACGACATCTCGGCACCCGCGAAGGCTGGCGCGACGAGCAGGAGCTCTGCGACGCGCTTCGGGTGTCTGGCAGCGAAATCGAGCGCCGGAGCGCAACCGAGGGAGTGCCCCACGAGGCGCAGCCCAGCGCCCATGCCCAGGTCGTCGAGCCACGTGGCGTCGTCGAAGGCGAAGTCTGGTGCTTGACGGCCGGAGCGCCCGAGGCCTGGAAGATCGACCACCAGCGCCTCCGCGCCGAGCGCCGCGAGCAAGGGGTCCCAGCTCGTTCCGTCGAGTGGAAGGCCATGCAGCAGCACCAGCTCACTGCCGGGATCTCCTTCCGCGAGGATCTGCCCTGCGCGAGTCGACACGAAGCGTGGGGAGCGCGCCTCCCGTCGGAGAAAGCCAGTCCCGACCAGGTAGCCCAACCAGGCGTCGAGGGCGGCGCCGAAGTCCGCCTGCGGGATCCCCCACGCCTTCGCGACAGCGTCTGCCTCGGCGCTGGGATAGCGGTCTTCCGACAGGAACGACAGCGACTCCGGCTCCGCACCGGTCAGCGACCTGGGCAGCGCCCGCACCACACTCGTCGGAAGCCGCAGTCGCGGCGCCGCCACCCCGAGCGTCCTGGCCATGCCATCGATGAGCTCGGGCAAATTGGGTGAGGCTGGGTGCAGGAGCCAGAACTCGCCCCCAGCCGTCGTGTCATGCAGCGGCAGCTCGGCCATGAAGCTCGCGACGAACCTGGCGTCCACCAGCGGCACGAAGGTCCGTGGGGAACCAACCTGGGCCCGCAATCGCCCTTGGAAGAGCTGCCTCGCCACCTCCCCCACCCCGGTCACCTGGAATGTCTCTCCACTCTCCGCATCGCCGATCACGCTGCTCGGATTCACCACGCTGAGCGACACCCCGAGAGCTTCGGCGCGCCGCCGCAGAAGTCGATGCTCCTCGCGCTTGGAGGCTTCGTATGCGCCGAGCCGAGCGTAGGCGTCGCGGCCATGCTGGCGGTCTCCGCAACCCACCCGGTAGCCACTCACCGACACGTAGCGACGCAGCGTGGAGAGCTCGGATACTGCCTCGAGGAAACGCAGGCTCGCGTCCACGTTGGCGGCACGCGCGACCTCCGGGGCCAGCCCGAACTCGAAGCGCGCCGCCAGGTGGTAGACGTCCTTGACCCTGGAGACGTCCAGCTCCGCGAGCGTCCCGTGCCCGGCCGCCCAGTCTTCGAGCGAGAACTCTGCGACGCTGAGCCCCTCGGACTCGACGCCCTGGCGCGAGATCCACTCGGCGAGCTCCGGGCGCCGCGAAGCAGAGTTCCTGACGAGGGCTAGGACACGGCGACCCCGCCTCAGCAACTCGAGCATCAAGAAGCGCCCGAGCTGGCCCGTCGCACCGGTGACGATCACATCGGGGGACTGGGTTCGGGGGTGAGGTACTTCGATCTCGCGCATGGCCACTCCTTACTAAACTGGTCTACATATTCCTGGGCGAGCCGGCGCCCGCCGGGGGTCGAGACGACTCAGCTGCGGATCAACTCGACGCAGTGCCGTTCAGCGACTCGCAGCGGCTTGAGGCTACGGGTGCCCCGCGCCACGAGCAGCGCACCCTCGACCAGCGAGAGGATCAGCGACGCGCGATCGTGCGCCGGCTTACCGAGGTGGGGAGCCAGCGCCTGGGCGATCTCTCGCGTCCAGCCCTCGTAGGCTGCAGCGCAGGCGTCCGCGACCGGTGAAGCCGTGCCCGACAACTCGAGACTCACCGTGGAAATGGGGCAGCCGCAGGCGTAGTCGGTGGCGACGAGGCGACTCTCGAACAACTGAAACACCTGGCGCACCGCCTGCTCTGGGCGCTTGGACTGCTCGAAAGCCGCGGCCAGCGCCGCTCGGATCCCCTCCGCTGTCTGCGCGATGGCCGCCGTCGCGATCTCGTCTTTTCCGCCTGGGAAATGGAAGTAGAGGGACCCCCGGGGCGCTCCTGCTCGCTCCAGCACCGCGTTGATACCGGTGCCATGGAAGCCGTGGGTATCCAGGAGCTCGGCTGCGGCAGCCACGATCTGCGCTCGGGTTGCGTCCCCTTTTCTCACGCCGCTAGACATAGACCGTTCTACATATTCGTCAACTCCACTCATCCCCGGGGCGAGCCAATGCTCGCCGCCTAAATTCAGCGCAGCCCCTATTTTTTGAGTTGTCACGACGGAGACCTGTGATAGACATCCGCTCCCACTCGGGACCCAGTCCCGAACGGGTACCGCATTGGGGCGGTAGTTAAGTTGGTTATAACGCCGGCCTGTCACGCCGGAGGCCGCGGGTTCGAGTCCCGTCCGCCCCGCAACAATTTCGAAGGCTTAGCCCTCTCCAGACGATTCGTCGGGACGTTACCGGGGCCAAGCAAGCAAGGGGGGAGAGCTGGGAAGCACTCCCCGAAACCTGGCCTCAGCACCTCGGCTTGGCGCAGGTACTTCTTGAGCGTCTCGAAGTCCTCGTGCCCGACGCGGCTCATGATGATTGCGGGGTGATCACCTCGCACCGTCTGCCACGTCACGGACGTTGCCCTGAGGTCGTGAAAGCGGATGTTGAGCCGCGTTCGGTCGCTGATGAACAGCTCCGGCCGGTCGACTCCCGCCTTTCGCAGCCAGTCGCGGAAGCCTTCGGCTAGGTCGCGATGCCGCGGCATCTCGCGCACCACCCTGCCCCGGCCTCCCGCTTCGGCGTGCATCGCGCGCAGCAACGGCATGAGCTCCGGCTCCATGCTGAACGTGCGGGGTGCGTCGCTCTTGGTGCTCTTGGTGACGTCGCGAGAGTCCCGACTGATCGCCTGGTGGATGTTGACCTTGCCGTGCTCCAAGTCGATGTCCGTCCACTCGAGCGCCTCGAGCTCACTGGCGCGCGCTCCGAGGTAGACCGCGATCGCCACCAGCCGGCGCCACTCGAGCGGCACCACGTCCGCCTCGGCGAACTTCAGCAGCTCAGTCGGAAACAGGAACGCTTTCGAGCGCTGCCCGCCGCGATCGGGTCCCTCGACATCTGAACACGGGTTGTCCTCTCGCACTCGAAGGCCTGGCACCTTGGAGCGCACCGAGTCCTTGAACATCTTGGTGATCACCGCCCACACGTTCGTGGCTGTTTTCCAGCTCAGCGAGCCAGCGCGCACCTTGGTGTCGAGCGCCAGCACCAGGGCTTCGATGTCCTTGCGGCTCACCTCAGCCATGGCCTGCGCGCCGATCAGCGGTTCAACGTGGTGCGTGAATCGGCCGCGATCGTCGCGCGTGCTGCTCAGTCCGCGCGCCTCTCGGTGCGCGATCCATGCCTCAAACCACACGGAAACGGTTGAGCCGGTGGGGGCCCGCTTGTTTCGTGTGGCTACCACGCCGAGCTGCTCGACCCGTTCGGCGAGCTTCGCCGCTTGCTTCCTGGCCAGCGCTTCGGCCTTGGGTGAGGCTTCCGAGGCCTCGAGGTGAAACCACGGCCGCGAGCCATCGGCGCAGGTGACGCGCACCTTGTAGTGGCCAGGTGTGGCGGCCGTAGCCGCCACGTACTGAACCGTTCCCTTCTTCGGTCTAGGCACTCTGAACCCCCTCGGGGTCGAGCTGTACGCCAGCTCCGCGGTGGGTGCCGCACTCGCGGCAGGTGTCGATGGTTTCCGCCCACCAAGTCGAACACGCCGCGCACTTCCACTTGAGTTCTGCGCGGGGTTGGTGGGGGCGAGGGCGCGCCGTAGCGCGCCGTTTCTCCGGTGGTAGAGGGCGCCTCACGCTGCCCCCTCCTTGCCCTTGCGGTACGCTTCAGACTCGGCGTCGTACTCGGCGTTCGTGGGTGCCAGGTCGATCCGCGAGAGCAGCTCCGTTGCGTCCTTGAGTCGCCGGACCAAGCGGGCCAGTGCGCGGCTGATGTCGTCCTCCGTGGTGACTTCGTGACAGCTGGAGTCCTGGTTCTCCTTCAAGGCGAGCACCGCGGCAGCGTCGTCGGCGAGCGCCTGTAGAAGCTGCTCGTACATGTCCACGCGTCGCGCGTCTGGGGTGCCGCTGTTCGACACGTCAACGCCCATCACGCCGAGGGCGAGCTCGGCGAGCGTCTTGTAGCGCGGCTCCTCGAGTAGGCAGTTGGCGCGCGCAACGTCCCTGCCCTCGTGAGCCGCAAGCAGCTTGGCGCGATGGTCCGCGATCTCCTCGCGGAGTGCCTCGGGCGCCGCGCTCATTCCGTCACCTCCGCACGCTTCGCGGCTTCGGCCTGAGCTTCGACGTGCTCTCCGAGGTCGCACGCAGCCATGAGCCGCGCGATGATGCCCTCGGCGATTGTGATCAAGTCGAGGCCTTCGGGGTAGCTCTCGCCAGCCGTTAGCGCACCAAGTTCGCTCGCTGCGTTGCGGATCGCGCCGTCAAGGATGTCTGCGCGGGTTTCGCGGGTCTCGAGGCAAAGCACGCGGGCCAGCGCCTCACGAGTCTCCTCGGACATACCCGCGTGGCGAGTCGCCGGGATGTTGCGGCTGCTTGGTGCTTCGGTCGTGTGCGTGGTAGAAGTCGTTTCAGTCATTTGGTTCGCTCCGATTGGCTATCCGACCCCGAAGCGTTCCCGCGCCTCGGGGTCTTCTTTTTGGCTACTCGAGTAGGAGCCGCATGCCCCTCTCGATTGCCATGCGGATCACAGCCGACCGCGAGACGCGAACACCCCCGGCCCTCTTGCTGAGCTCGGCCGCGATCCGGTCCAGCTCCCTGATCTGCTCGGGGGTGAGGCGAACGGCGAGCGGGCTGCGTTCCTTCATGGCTACCGATGAATACGGCTCACGCGTCACCCGCGCAAGGACAATTCGATCATTTCCGCGCGGCGACAAAAAGCGACGCGTTTTTCCATACTTACGCGTCGGTGTCGTTTGACACTGCCTGTGGACAACCCTCGAAAGCTGGCGCGTACACTACGCGTGAATGTAGGTGGATACGCGTTTCACGCGTACAGGATGCCTCGAGGAAACGCTGATCAGCGTTTCACACGAGACGCAGCATCAGGGCGGGCCACGACGCACGCGCTCTCCCCCGCCATCAATCGACACAGGGCCAAAAGTCACCTCCCGCAACTCAGATGCGGGGATCCGGAGTTCACGCGCCAGATCGCGAAGGGAGACACCTTTCGCGTCGAGAGCAGCGAAGACCTTCTTGAGCACAGCGGAGGTTTCACGCGCCTGCGGCATGGGCTCATTCGCGCGGCCGCGCTTCGACAACTCGATGTTGATTTGCCGGTAGTGCCAATCGGACATCAACCCCAGACCATGAAGCCGGTAGGCGATCGCGGCAACCGACGTTCGCCAGCGCGCTTTGAGGCCACACAGTGTCCGGATGGAGACCAAGCGTGGCGCTTCGGAGAGCATCGCAGTCTTGGGCAGCAGGAGGTTTGAGGCGAACTCGTCGGCCTCTCGCTCCGCTCCGCTTTCCGCGGCGCCCTGCGGGTGGAGCACCAAATGTCCGAGTTCGTGAGCCGCATCGAACACCGCGTGTTCGGCGGTCTTCTGGTTGTTTAAGAACACGTACGGCACGCTGTCACGCCAGAACGAAAAGGCGTCGATCGACTGACAATCCTCGCTCAGGGAGAACACCCGTACGCCCTTCGACTCGAGCAAGTGCACCATGTTTCGAATCGGTCGCTCGCCGAGTCCCCACTCAACCCGAAGCGCCTGCGCTGCCCCAATCGGGCCCATATCGTGAAGATCGGGAACCTTCACTTCCGGGAGTTCAAACCGCGCGGAAATCAATGCGCTAAACTCCAGCGCTAGAGTGCCGACAGCGAGAACTCGCCGTTGCAACTTCATGCTCGCTCGCGACTGAGCACGAAAACTCACCGAGTCACGGGCGAGCGGGTCAACCTCCTCAAGACAAAAAAAGCTGCGCGGAAAACCAAGGACTCGAGCGATCTCATCAAGGCTGTCGTGAGATGGCACGATCTCGCCCGATTCATACCCAGAAACGGCGCGGCTGGTCAGCTTCAGCCGCGCCGCAAGCGCTTGCTTGGTGAGTCCCCGACGTTCACGCGCAAGCGTGAGTCGGCTGGCCGAGAAGTCTTCGACCCCGGAGGTGTTCATGACTTCTCGGTTACAACAATCTCGGCCTCGGTGTCTTGGTCGTCTTCCGTTGCAACTTCGGGCTCGTCACCAAGGTGAATTTCAGGAAGGAGAATGCGCTCGACCCAGTCGACGATCTTTCCCTTCTTCACGCCAAGTGCATACGACAGCTCTGATCTGAGAGACGCGCCGTCCACGTAGGTCAGCAGCCAATAGGTTTTGACGTCCGGGGGCGCATCCCCAACGGGTTCGTCTTCATCTCGGAAGAGATCCAGCTGGCCATCGATGAGCACGCGCGGATCGTTGACCATCTCAGCTGTCGCCTTGCCGATCGGGTGCTTCGGGCCGGCAGGCTTGCCCGGTATTCCAGGCAAGCCAACTCGCGAGTTCCCTCCGCGCGTTCGGATCACGATCGACCCGTCGGGGCTCCTGGTCAGGTCAGAACCCTGAAAGTTGAACCGTGTCCACCCCAGCGGCATGAGCCTGTCGCGCAGCACCTTGGTCGACTCGCCGTATGCCGTCGAACCGCCGTACCACGGTGGGTGGTTCCCCACGGCGAGCGCGTGCATGAGACCGACCGTGCGAACCGCGTCCATCGCAGAATCCAACGGTAACCCGAGCTCCCTAAGTCGCTCTTCCACGCCCTCGCCCTGGATTTCAATGCACTCGGCTAGATTCATTCCGTCTCACCCCTCTCCTCATTCTGAGTAGCAAAACCGGAAGTCATGGTCAACACTTGAGCAGGCCCTCGCGCATGAGCAGTGCTCAGACCGCCGACGGCGCCCCCGGGAGCAAGGGAGCCGCTCACCGGGGGCCTGAGCACTTCGCTCACGTTTGCGCCGTCATGCCCTCGCGCAACGGCCAGCCAGGGGAAGAAGACGACGAAAAAACCTGGCTGGGGTCGAGGTGCCCGGGGCTTGGTCGGCACCTTTGCGCGTGTGCACGGAACCTGTCCGCGCGGAATCACCAGAAGCCTTCGTCCTTCCCCTGCTGAACCAGGTCCAAGATCTGGAAGTCCGCGGCGTCGGCTGCGGTTGGCTGATTGGTCTCGGCCTTCGACTCGGAGCCCGCAGGCTTGCCCACCTTCGCGGCCCTCGGCTTCTTGAACTGAATGAGTTCAACCGTGACCGTCTTCAGTCCGTCATCTTGAGTCTCTATCTGCCCGATCGTCTTCACCACCACTGAGGTCAGCTCGATCGGGGGCTCGCTGACCGACGGATGGTAAAAGTCAACGGCCGTCTTGCCGTTCTCCGACTTCTGCAGAATCGGAACGATCTGATCTACGAACTGGCTCACCTGGTCGGACGCGCTGAGGCCCTGAGCGCCATCGGCGAACCGAATCGTGAGCGTGCACTCGGACAAGTCCTTGCCGGTGAACACGGTACTGGCGCCGCTCTTCGCGGTCCCTTTCTTCGCGTCCCAGCCGAGCGAGTACTTGCCTCCTGAGACGGTCGCGAGGCCCAGGGTCGGGACGCCGCCAATGATGGCTTGCTCCCACGCTTCGGGGTGCTTGTCAGGGTCAACCCAAGTCATCAGGCAGGCTCCGGGCTGAGGCCAGCGGTGGCGAGCGCATCCTGTAGGGCCTTGGCGAGCTTGTAGGCGAAGGCCGGATCGTCTGCGCCTTCGATGCCCTGAACGTTCAGGGTCAGACCGCCATTGATGGTGAGCCCGCCACCGCCGCCGCCGCGTCCCTTGCCACCAGGCGAGCCTGAGGCGTCGGGGCTTGGAATCGCTGCAGCCGCCAAGCTCTCAGCGCTTGAGACGACGCGAGAGGCCCCGTCATCCATGCCGATCGCCATGCCCTCCGAGGTGTCCTGACCAACCTCCATCATCACCCGTGACGGGCTACGGCTCTTGAGCACTGCGCGCGCCGCGGAAACGGCTCCGCTCGCAACCTTCTTTGCAGCGGCCACCACGTCGGTCAGTCCTTGCCCGATGCCCGTTGCGAGGCCTGAAATGAACTCCTTACCGATGTTTATCCACTGGGAAATCTTTTCCTTGGCTGAGTCGAGGGCGCTAGACACCCCGTCACCCAAGGCACTCCCCAGCGTCGACGCGGCGTCGACGATATACCAAATCGCAGCGCCGAGCAGAGCGAACGGCAGGAACGCGAGGAACACCGCGGCAGCCACCAAGCCGAAGCCGATGGTCATCGCCGTGACCGCGGCCGTTGCGGCGATGGCGATGAGCGCGATCGGAATCAGGATGCCGTACAGAGCTGCTTTGATGGGCCCAGCGTTCGGGCCTTGCAGTGCATCCGTGAGCGCCTTTTTGGTGCGCAGCACGAACAGCGCAGCCTTGAGCGCCCAGATGATGATCTGCTTGAAGGCCGCTTCGACCTTCGGTGCGGCTGCTGCGGCGCCATCGATCAGCGGTTGGAACACCGTAGTGATGAGCGTCTTCAGCGCCTTTCCGGCAACTGTGTTGCTGTCGAACAGCTTGGTGATCTTCCGCAGGCCATTGAGGAACGGCTCGAGGTCCAAGCCGCTGAACAGCTCGCCGATCGATTCTTTCAGCCGCGTCATCTGGGCGCCAAAGCCGATCGCGCTCTGCTTGGCGAGGTCGCCGTACAGACCGTTGGTTCGGTCGATCACCTTGTTGAATTGCTGCGCGGAATTCTTGGCGGCAGCCAACTGGGAAACGATCTTCCCGGTGTCCGCTCCGACGCTCGCCGCGTTGGACACAGCTTGGAGCGCTTCCTCGAGCTGCGCGCCAGATAGGCCAGCTTCGTGGAGCTGCTTCGCGTAGCCGAGGATCTCATCCCGACCGATCGAAGTGCTCGCCGCGACCTTGCTTATCGCGCCTTGCAAGCTCGCCGCTGCAGCCGACGATCCGAGCATCGCGTCCAGCATGATGCGCTGACTGCGCGCCGCGTCCGAGCTGCTGATCGCAAACATCGTCAGCTTGGCAGCCGCTGCGACGAGTCCCACAGCAAGGGCACCGAGAACTGCCACCACGGCAGCGACGGCACCCACGACGGCCGTCGCGCTGAGGTCAATCTCTCCCATGAGTTCGTCTAGGAAGCTGAGCTTTTCCGTGGGTGGCTCGATGCGTCCGAACTCGCCCCCGAGCTCGGTGTATCGCGCGGTGGCCTGAGCGATCGACTTCTTATGCACGTCGAGCTGATCGGAGAGCTTCCGAAACGCCGCGTTGCCCGGGTCGATGCCGCCCTTTTTCATCGCGCTAAGCGCGGCCTGCATCCGCGTGGTTTCGGCGGTCGCGTCGAGGATCGACTGACGCAGAGAGCGCAGCGCCTCCTCGTTCGCGGTCGCGCCGTCTTCGAGGTTGCCGCCCAGATTGAGCGTGAACGTTGCGTCATTCGCTGCCATGCGCCTGGCCTTTCTTTTCCGTGCGGTAGTTTTCGAAGTCGCGAGCAAGCCGCCGCACGGCTCCTGACTTGAGGCCGGCGATGATCTCGCGCTGGCCAGCGATGACCCGGGCGCGGATCCACGCGCTCACGGTCTCGGGGGGATTTTGCTCGAGGGATTGCGCGAACAGCACGAGCATCTGCCGGATCGCGCTCCCGGTCTGAGTCTTCGGGTTCAGCAGTCGTACCGCGCGGAATAGACCGCGCCTCACCTCGGGCCGATCTAGCAGCGGACGGAGATCGGCTAGGTAGTCGCTCACCTGGCGCGTGATGAGCTTGAGCGAGGGGGCCGGTTTGGGGCGAGGCCCGGGGAACGGCAGGACCGTCCCCTCGGGCTGCTGGGTTTCGTTTCCGTGAGGCACGATCAGAACTCCATGAAGTCGCTCATTAGGAGACGGCGCCACACGAAGTTGGCGTTCTCGAAACGCGCCAGGCCTTGATTGATGGTCCGCAGCGCAAGCTCGGTGCGACAGAACCAATCGTACACCTGCTCCACGTCTGCCGCTTCCAGCGCGCGGATCAGATTGGTGCTCGCGATGCCGCTCAACCCGTGGGCGTAGTCGCTCGTTTTGGCTGGGCCGTTGTGGAGCAACATCGCCTCTGCAAAGCGCAGCGTGTACATGTTGCCGTGCAAGTCGTGACCCACACCGCGCCGAGCCGCATCTTTCAGCTGGGGATGCAGCTTGATCAGGCGCTCGGCCCACTCGGGATCCCGAGTCTTCAGCCAACCCAGGAACACGCCCACCATGGTTTCGGTCAAGGCGTCCGACACTCGGCGAGCGCGGCCTTCGGAGACCTTACGGTGCTTCGCGTTCAGCTCCTCGAGGGCAACCTTGGCGCGCTCTTTTTCCTCGCGGATCGCCTGCTTTAGATCTGCCTCTGCGCGGCGTTCGGTATCGCCTGCTGGGTAAGAGAGATTGGACAGCTTCTTCTGCAGAGGCTTGATCCGCTGAACGTGCTCCTTCGTGATCGCCTCGCGCTCGGCTTGCTGCTGAGCGGCGAGTTCTTCGACGGTCGGGCCTTCGAAGTTCAGGTTGACGTTGAAGTCGGGCTTCTTCGGTTTGAATACTGTGCTCCACATTGGTCGTGGTTCCTTTCTGGCCCGCAGAGCGGGCCTGGTAGTCAGCGGCTGATCGCCTTCACGTGGGTGACCTGGGCGCCGTTGGCGCGAGCCACGTCGAGCTCGTGGCGATGCATGACCACGCCGAGCTGCTGGGTGGCCGTGTTGGGGTCGACGATGTTGCAGCGGACAACGTTCAGCTGACCCATGCGGCGGTCCCATTCGATGGTGCGCTGCGCCTTCGCCGTGAGCCCCCATTGGCCGTTCGGCTTCAGCTCGAGGTGCGGCTTGGGTGGTGCGGCCGCTTCGCCTGCCATGACCTTTGCGGCTTCCCGGCAGGTCGCCACGCTGACGCCGGGCTTCAGCAGCTCGGCGCGAACCGTCGCGGGTACCTTGGCCAGGATCTTCAGCTTTTCCGCACGGTGCGGATCGGCCTTCGGCGCTGGCTTCGGCTTCGAGGCGGAAGCCCTGGGTGCTGCGGAGCGGCCCAGGGCAGCGGCGCGGCGGAGGTTCTGCAGTTCGGAATTGGAGATATGGGGCATTGGTGTTTCTTTCCGCGCCAGTGGCGCATTGGTTTCTTCGAAGTGGCGAGCGAGCACGGCTATGCCGTCGTGCTCGTGCAGGTAGAGCGAGCCATTCACCATGAGCAGCAACGCCCGCTCATCGATCGTGAGCCCGCTGGTCGTGAGCACCGGGTAGTGGACGGTGCAGGCGCAGGGCAGGCGCGCGTTCCGCTGAGCGTGGAGCGCTTCCGCGGGGCGCAGGTAGAGCATCATTGGTTGGCTCCTGCGAACGGATCCCGACTGCGGCCGCGTCGGCTGCGCCGGGGTGCAGGTTGAGGTTGAGGGCGACTCAGGGGCTGCGGTGGCAGCAAGGGCGCGCCATCGAGACCGAACTCACGAACGGGCGAGTTCCAAAACACGGACTCGGTGTCCTCGGCGTAGAGCTTCGTGATGACGGCATCGATCGCGGCCAGGGCATCCGGCCACTTCTCCGCGAGGGTGTCGCGCATGACGCGCTCGATTGCGCGCCAGTGCTGGCTGTTGAGTACCGCCCGCATGGTGACCTCGGTCTGCGCGCCGCTGAGTCGGTGGGCGTGGAGCAGGGCCCGCGATGCCATGAGGATCGCGTTGACTCGGTCGATCGCAGGCTCGTCGCGGTTCGCCTCGAGGTAGTCAACGGTCACCTCGATGGACTTCATCAACGCGGCCAACGTGGACTGTTTGGGGGCTCGAAGTTCGTCAGTGCCCGGGATCCGGCTGGCGCCTTTTCGCGCCTTCGGCTTCGGCTCGGGTGCCAGATCCCAGAGCTTCGGATCGATCCCGAACTCCGCGTGGATCTTCTCCCGCATCGCCTTGCGCGGCCTGAATTTGCCGGACTTCCAGTGCGCTACGGCGGTGCGGTCCTTCATGCCAAGGCGCGCCGCGATCCGCTCTTGGCTGAGACCGCAGCACGCCAAAGCGACGGCGCCGGCATTACGTTCTGACTTTTTCGGCTTGGTCTTCATGACGAACTTCACAAACTTTTCTCAATAATTCCGGGTAATTTCACTCACGCCTCCAGAGGCACACCGAGAGAGGTACGCTGTAAGGGGCGGGCCTACATGCACCCACATGCGAGGGTTTCTATCGGTTCCGAGAGGCAACGCATCGATCATCACGCCCCAGTCCACCCCACGCGCTCAGCGAAGATGAGCAAGTCCCTGTCAGCCTGAGAGACCCTGAGCCGTGCCTCCTGCGCAGACTCCCGACCGGCACGGATGCTTTACTGCCTGCGGGCGTGCGGTGAAGGCTGAGCGCCGCGGTGATGGTGAATATACAGCTCGGCCGCTGCGCGCTGCGGGTCTTCGTTCGTGCCCGTCGTCTTGACCAGGCCCGCCTGGCCTAGAGCGGCAATGCCTTGCCACCCATGAGGCCCAGGGTTCACCCGCACGGCCGGCTGAGGCGGGGGTGCCCGTGGTTCTGCGCCCAGCCGTAGCCGGTCGGGTCGCGCCCGAGCCTGGGCGGCCCGTGATCAGGCTCAGCCGGGATTCAGGTGACCAGGTGGGCGTCAGCGGCGCTGGTCCTCGGGGACACGCAACCTCGACGGATTCAGCGGGTGCCTCGGCTGAAGCGACAGGCCCGCGTCTTCGCCTTGCCGCTCATGACGCCTCACCGCCAGGAACGGGGGCAGGACCATCGTCGCGCTCCTGAGGGTTCGGGAGCAATTGGCGCTGGCGCTGAGCTTGAGGTGCGGGTGCCAGAATTGGGTGTGGTCGGGTCGTAGTTCATGTTCATGTCGCGCGGCGCTGAGCGCCGGTTAGCCACGTCCGCGTTTCGCCCGGGACGGGGTCGAGTGATCGCCGCCGTCTCCAGCCTGGAGGCAAAGCGCGAAAGCAGGCGAGTGGCATGCAACGAAAGCGTCGTAGGTGAGGCCGCTGGTGATCTGGATCAGGCGCGTCGCCGGTGTCGTTACACCAGTGGATACCACTGTCGATCGGGATGCCGTACTCAGGCTGGAACCCCATCTCGTCGATCTGGCGGGTTTGTGAAGCCGGAGGTCCCTCAGGCGCTTCGGCAGCTCGGTCCGGCAGCCAGGTCAGTGAGCCTCGGGATCTGCGTCGGTCGTGAACGTGAAATCCCAGTACGCGCTCACCACCATCACAGGCTTGCTCTTCAGTCGCTCGGCTTCCGCGCGGAGCCTGGCGACGATGCTGGTAGTCTTCCACAGCCAGTCTCGCCGAACAGCATGAGCGGCTCCGGCAGTCCCGCTGTTTCTGAGATCTTCGGGTGGACCTGACGCACCCACTCAGCGTTATCGGGCGTTGCAAAACGGAAGCTTGGCAGAGCGTCGGTGTGCGCGTCGAAGCGCTTCGCGAACCGTTCAATGTCAGCAAGAGCGCCGCCGTTCATCCTCGGCGCGCTCATCCAGCACGCCCTGACAACCAGTGATGCCTGGAATGGCGCCATGGACGGGCGACCGCCGTTGACAACACCTGGCCACCGTGCCGCATGTCGCTCCTCGTTGCTCAGCCATTCGTCTGCGTCCGCCTCGGCGAAGTCACTCAGCGGACGCCGTCGGGCTGCGGGTTCGCTGGGCTACGCTTGTGCAGTCGGAACTCTTGGTGCTCGCCGCCCTGCTGGACTCGAGGCACACGCCCCATGAACTTGTTCGGGTCAACAGCGATCGATGCGGTTGGACACACTTGTCCTTGTGGAAACTGTCGGCGAAGGCTCCGGCAACAGCATCGCAGGCACGCTCAGCCGCTCGCTCTGGGTTGCTCTCCACGCCGCACCTCAGCAGCAGCTGCTTGATCGCGCGGCCATCGTCGCCAGCGAACGCAGGCTTGGTGCCTCGAGCAAGCTCGAACTCCGCGAAGTACTTGTCCCGGACCTTGACGAACGCCTCCCGCACTTGGGGCGGATCGGGTCGCTCAGCCTTGGGTGAGCTTGGAAGCTTCCCCTCGGCGGCGAACAGCTCGACGGCATAGGCGCCGAAGATCCTCGAGGGCTCGCCGCTGATCAGGACGGTTGCCCAGTCCTTGCCGGTCCTCGCCTTCGCAGCGTCGAGGTAGCTGATCACCGCGTCGACGGTCCCGAGCTGCTTCAGGGCGTCGAGGATCGCTGACTCGCGCTGAGGTGTGAGCTTGCGCTTGGTTCCCTTCGAGAGTTGATCCCAAACGAGGTCGGCATCCGAGAGCGCGGGCTGAGCAGCTTGTCTGCTCTGGCCGTCGCCTAGATCTTCAGTGGGTAGTTGTATGGGTAGTTCATTGGGTAGTTTGGGTGACTCTCTGTCACCACCCCGGTGACTGTCAGTCACCACCCGTGGTGTCTCGTGGTCACTACCGTGGTGACTCTCTGTCACTAGGGGTGGTGACTCTCTGTCACTACCCTGGTGACCAGAGGGCACTGGTGACTCTGAGGCACTAGGCCGCTGGGTCAGCGTGTACACGCTCGCCGTGTGCTGGTTGTTTGCTCGGCGACGAGCACACCGAACCCAGCCTTTGGACTCCAGGTCGGCGATCGCGCGAATGGCAGACCGACGGCTCATTCCGCAGTCGTCGGCAATGCGCTGCAACGATGGGTGTGCTCGCCCCTGGTCATTGGCTCTACTGGTCAGCATCACCATCACGATTCGCTCGTTGAGAGACAGGCCGGAGTCACGCACCGCGCGCAACATGCCGAGCGGGTCGAACTTCACGCCGAGCGCCTCCGGTCGCAGGACACGTGCCAGGCTCCCTGGTCACGCGCCCAAAAGATGTCAGAGCCGACTTGGATCGCCTCACCGCACACGACACAGCGTGTGGAGCGACGGGCCACGATCTCGCGGCGCGTCGGCTGTTTCCGTGCCTCAGTCCGTAGCCCAGTTTCGCCACGTGCTGCCTTGAGCAACGTGTGGAGACCAGCCTCGCGGATGAACTCCGATTGCTCGTCGCGAGACAACCGCAGGAACAGCTGAGCTAGTTCCGCGGGGGACAGGTCTGCGGCGTTCATGCTGCCTCTCCGGTCATAACGGACAGCTCTGGCGTCAAGAACTCGCCGGTCTCGCACCAGTGCTTGAGCGCGGGGCCGTAGAGCCACTCCACGTCAGCACCAGTGCAGTCACATTTCCGTACGGCTTCCAGCAGGGCCAGCCGCGCTGGGTTCTGGTCGGGAGCCTCGGCGAGCTCGACCATGAAGTCGAACACCGCGAGGTAAGCGAAGGGGTGGTCGCTGAGCAGCTGCTTGACGAACGGCTCGGAGGCGAGCCAGCCGCGGCAGTTGCTCTCGTCGGCGCCGTACGCGGTCTCCTTGTGTACCAGGGCCCAGCTGACGACAGTGGCCTCGGCGCGCTCGTCGTCACTCAGCGGCTCGGTGTACCGCTGCCGCTGAAGTGCACCCCACCGGTCAGAGTGAACGGGGTTGTAGCCGTGGACCTCAGGTGTCCTGCTGGGCGGAGTCAGGTCAGGCACCTCGCCCGTCTGTCGCCAGTGATCGGCAACGTCGCTGAACAGCCACTCCAGGTCAGCCTCGGTGAGATCCAACAGCTGGAGCGGGCCATCGCCACCGTGACCGGTCAGCATCACCGCGTTGAAGAACTCGTAGGCGTCGCCCTTGAGCCACGACAGGCCGCGTTCGATGACTGGCCGCAGCTCGGCTGGGAGCTCGTCGTCATTGCGTCCGTGAGCGAGGATCTCCCAGGCGTGCTCAGCGTTCCACACGCGGCACGTGGGAGGCCGTCCACGCAGCTTGCGCCTCGGACGGGGCAGCGGTTCAGGACACTGCTGTCGGCTATCAACTTGGACGAGCGTCCACACGTCGGCAGCCCTGCCGCGCCCATCGTCGCGGTACATGTGCTCGCTCTCGACTTGGATCGGTGACCACTTGCGCTTGCGAAGCATTGCGAGCCGTCGCGACACCGAACGGGCCGAGATGCCGATGGCCTCCCCGATCTCCGCCTGGCTTGCGGTGCCCTCGCCGTGCTCGCCGTTCTCGTCGGCGAGGACCGCCATCGCCAAGAGCAACATCTTGACCGGCTCAGGAAGCTTAGACGACAGCACTGTCCGCTGAATCTCCAGCGTGGTGGTCATGACTGCCCCCGTCGGCGCAGCTCTAGGCTGAGCACGCGGCGGAGCTCAACCGCTTCGAGCGACTCAGCGGGAGCCATCGAGAGCAACCACGCAGCAAGCTCCACGTCGGGCGCTGGCTCGCGTAGCGTGCGCTCCACTTCGAGGCGCAACTGATCGGGGCTCATCTGACGACCCTCAATTTCCCCGCGGCCAATGCTGCCGCGATCGGATCCTCGCCAGGCGCAACCGTCGGAGTAGGCGTCCGCAGCGGGCGACGCTCGAGCCAGGCATCTAGGTCAGCCCGACGCACCATGAGGCTCCGCCCGACTTTCCGAGCTGGCAGCGCTCCAGACTTGATCGCGGAGCGCAGCGTCTTGACGCTCACCCCTGCATCCCGGAGAGCAAGCCATTGGTCACCGGCAGTCAGGTGCGACGCGATGGCCTCGGCCACTGCCTCCCGAACCTCGGCGCGCACTGCCGCGCGGATCGCCTGGACGATGGGATCTGCGGATGCTACGTTCTTGTCTGTCATCTCCTGGTCCGCACGGCCCACCCTGGTTTTCGCTTCCTGGGGTGGGCCGCTCCTTTTCAGCAGGTGATCTGCGGCTGCTCAGTGGCGCGCTGAACAACCAGCATGATGCTTCCTTCGCGTCCGCCGCCAGCTAGCACGGTCGCGAGAGTGTTGCGGTTTACGCCCAATTTTGCTGCCACATGGTTCAGTCCGTGTTTCCGCACGGCATGTCGCAAACGATGCATGAGCTCGGGTTCCGGGGTCGCGCTGTGGTGCATGGTGATCAATTGGTAGATCTATCCACGCAGCTACACCAGACGCATTCGCTTCCGTGCGGCATATAGTTAGGGGGTGGTTTGCGCCCCCCAAAGTGGCTCCTAGAGCCGTTTTGATGCTACTTCAGAGCGCGTCCTTGAAGCGCTGGACGATCAACTTGAGCTTGTCCGACTCGTCCAACTCCTCTGGCACGTCCTTCTCAACTCCAGCGAGCTTGCAGGCGAGCGCAGCGATCGTCACCGGGCTCGCGTTGGCGTGCTCCATCTTCGCGGCGAGGGTGATGATCTTCCCGTTCATCTCGCCGACTTCAGTCCGCGGCGCCAGCGTCCGAAACGCCTCATCAATCGGCCTCAGCAGGTTCATGAGCATGGCTACCCGTGACATCCCGAGCGAATCGCCGGTGCGGTAGTAGCTGAGCGCGGTCTGAGCCGCGGCCACGATCTTCCTACGCCGCGCAGTCTCCGACCCGGGTTTGCCCTCGAGCACCTCACGGGCCCGCTTCAGTCGCTCGCGGTGGGTGGTCGAGTTCTGGACGATGGTCCCTCCGACGATGGCGACGGTGCCGTCAACCAAGCCGACGAGTCCAGCGCGCGCGAAGACCGCCGCGTCGGAGTCGTTTCCTTTCATGCCTGCCTTGTCCAGTACGGCGAGGAGCTGCCTGGCGAGCTGTCGGGCTTCGTCGCTCACGTCGTGCTGTGGAACGCCGCGCTTTTTCTTCGCCGCCATAGGCGACAGTCTACGCCGCTTCACCCCGCACCTCCCGCGTTCTGGTTGGCCGGCGCCTCACACGCGAACTTCAGCCGTGACCTCGGCTTGAACCGCAGCTCCGCCGGGATCCCGTTGCGCGATGCCGTGACGACGCGGCGGTACCGCTGGCGAGGGAGCGGGCGATCTTCCTTGATCGACCCGCCCCACATGTCCGGCGCCACGTGGGCGAAGACCGCGCGGGCCATGAGCCAGAGGTTCGGATCCAGCTTTTCGAACACGCTGATCGTCCGGAGCGAGCCAGCTCGAAGCCGCCGACAGAACGCGCGTGCGGCGGCCTGCTGGCCCTTTTTCCACCAGTACACGTGGTGATAGCGATCCCCCGGCATCGCGTGGGCCAGCGCCTCGAGGATTTCTGCAGCCGGCTCTACCCACTCTGTCGTGCGCCACCGGGAGGTCTCGCCACGCCTCAGCTCGGCCACCAAGGTCCGCAGGGCTCGTGCATCGCCAGGCGGCGGCAGCACGGCCACGTTGTCCCGGTTCACGACTCACCCCCTGCGCGCCGACTGGCGAGCGTCACAACGGCCCCGACGGGCCCTCTGGCGGTCCTACGCGCCTCGAGTTCGCCCGCCAGCTTGAGCACCACGTCCCACCGCTGAGCGGCAGCAGCGAGCTCCAGAGCGCGGGCCAGAGCGGTCTCTGTGATACCGTTTCCGTGTGGTGCGGAATCGTCCCCTGAATCGTCCAGAGGGTCGATTTCGGACGTTTGAGGGCCGGTTTCGTGTAGGTGTGAGTCGGAGCGAATTTGCGTTTTCCTCGATGAAACCGCACCTTCACTTTCCTTTCCCGACGGAAACGACGGGTTCGAGTCCCGTCCGCCCCGCCAATGCTCGAGGCCAGCCTTCAACGGCTGGCCTTTTCGCGTTTTGTCCAGCCCTCTCTGACCTCGCGCCTGGCTGCGGTCGGAAGTTACGGGCAGGCGCCGTCGAGAAATACCGGTCCCGCAGTGGGTGCCGTGCAGGCGTCCACGCAGCCGCCTGCCGAGCACGGCATCAGGCTCAAGCTCGACGCAACCGGGCACGGCAACACCCAGCAAGCCGCGGCCTGGCAACTCGGTTCCGCTGAGAAGCACGTCGCGGTGGGATCACCGCAGGGCTGGCCGTCGGCGCACTCCACGGCCACCCCCGCCTCGCACTCCCCTGGATGCAGCTCCCCCACTCCAGCCTGAGCACGCACACAAGCGCTCCAGTAGGTCAAGCCGTCGCAGCCGCAGGTCGGCTCGAAGGCACCATCACAGCTCGAGGGCGACGACTGACAGCTGCCGCTGAGGGATCCGCAGCTGTCAGGCTCGCAGTACGACGAACCGCCACAGCCGCTGCCGACCTCGCAGGGCACGCCCCCACTCCCGGCGAGTCCGCTCCCGCCAGCGCTCCCACCCACGGCGGCGCTGCCCGCGAATCCAGTGCCAGCCGACCCACCCTGGGCGCCGCTGCCAGCGAAACCAGTGCCAGCCGACCCACCCTGGGCGCCGCTGCCAGCGAATCCACCGCCGGCCGATCCACCCGGAACGCCGCTGCCGCCCCCGGAGGCCGCGCCAGCGCCTCCCACGGCGAGCCCGCCCTGGCCGGCGCCCCCGGCTCCAGCCGCTCCGGCCCCGGCACTTCCTCCGGGAACCGGTTGCTCGCCGCTGGCAGCCAGCGTGATCACCTCCGAGCTACACCCCAGGGCGGCGCCGCAGAGGAGCAGACAGACCCCTCGGGCCCTCATCGTCGACTCCCGAACTCAGCCCCGAAGCTGACACCTACCGCAGGCCGCAGCCCACCTTCACGCACCAGGGTGCGCTCCGCCCCGGCCTCGGAGATCCCGTAGCCCGCGGGTGATGCATCGTAGTCGAGCGCCGCGTCGACACCGAGGGCGAGGTGCTCCTGCACCCACCAGCGCAGACTCGTCTGGGTTCGCCAGACCAGGTCCCAGTGCGTGCCGGGTTCGCTGGTCACGTAGTCGGGCGCGGCGAACCGCACGTTCGCAGTCGACCACAGCAGGGTCGGTCCGGAGGCCAGTTGCCACTCCAGAACGCGACGCTCCAGCAGCGAGACACCAGCCATCGCCCACACCTCTCGCGTTTCCACATCAAAATTCAAGCTGACGGTGTCGCGCTGGCCGTCGGCGTAGTAGCCGAATCCAGCTTGGACGCCGGGGGAACCCACGAACTCTCGCTGCCTGGCCGCGACGGACAGCGACGTCACTTGCCGTCCGGGCAGGTCGGGTGACCACCAGCGAACGGCGATCCCCGGCTCGACGCCCAAGGCCCAGCCGCGCTCGCGCGAGCGCTCGGCATCTGCGTGGGGCGCCGTCGCGTCCCGGGGGGCCCACGTACCCAGTACGCCGTACCCAAGGTCGTCCCGGGCGCGCAGACCCGAATCGGGCACGGCGGGCGCCGCTGGCTGAGCTGCCGCGACGGGCGCCGCCGCCTGAGTCGTCTGGCCATTTTCTCCGCTCGCTTCAGGGGGGGAGGACGGCACCGCAGCGAACGACTCGATCGCTGCGGGTCGCTCGGGTACGAGTCCGAGCCCGGTCTCCAGCGCCGAACGGATCAGCAGCGTGAGCTGCTCCTCGAGCACCGCCTCGCTCGCGCTTCCGAGCCGGCGCTGCTCGAGAACCCGCCCCGCACGTGCATCGACGACCAGGAGGCCGACCCCCGAATCGGACACGTCGATGCGTACCCAAGCGACCGCGGCGCGATCGCTTGGAGCTACTGACTCTGCTCGCCCACGGGCCAGCTCCACGCCGAGCGCGAGTCGCCCTAGCGACTCGCGCAGGCTCGGCTCCAGGCTCGGTAGCCCCTGGCCAACGACCTGAACCACCACACTCGAGCGTCGCCCAGCGCTCGGCTCCGCGAAGCCCGAAGACGCCAGGAGCATCGCGGCGATGAGGCACGCCCAGCCTGTCTTCAATCGGCCCCCAGCTCCGCCAGGCGCGCGCGCGCCACCGCTGCCTGGGGCGAGTCGGGGAAACGACGCAACAGATCGCGCCAGACCGCGCGCTCCGCGTCGAGCTTGCCAGCGCGACGCAGCGCCTGGGCTTGACCCACCAGCGCTACCTCGCTGAGCGGCCCGGCGGTCGCCGCCGCCTCACGGAAGCCACGCTCGGCAGCCCGAGCGCGCCCCAGGTCGAGCAACAACCGCGCCCGCACCGCGCGTGCCGTCGCTGCCTCGACGCTGCTGGGATAGCGCTCGATCAGCCGCTCGTAGAGCGCCAGGGACCGCTCGTAGTCTCCATCCCGGCGCGCCGCTGCAGCATCGGAGAACAGGCTGGCCGCGGTCGGGTGCGCCTTGGAAGGCCGGGGACTGACCCGGGGTGGAACCGCCGCGCTGGGCACTTCGCCAGCAGGCGCTGCGCTGGCGCTGGGCACTTCGCCAGCAGGCGCTGCGCTGGCCGCTTCGCCAGCAGGCGCTGAGCTGGCGCTGGGCAGCTGCCTGATCCCGTTCGGCCGAGTCCGGTGTACCGGTGTCTTCGACGCCGAAGACGCGCTCACATCGGGTGGAATCGTCACCGGAACCCGCGCCGGAGCCTGCCAGGGTACACCACCAAGCGCCGCGGCGCCCCCCGCCAGCAACAACGCGCCGACCACGATGCCCGCCCTCGGGACCAGGCGCCGCGCGCGACGGGCAGACTGGGGTGCGCGGGGCGGGCTGCGCTCCAGACAAGGCTCGGGCTCCTGCTGCCGCTCCGCGACCTCGTCGATCAGGGCGCGCTCGAGGGCGCACTCTCGGGCCAGCAGGCGCTCGATGCGACAGGCAGCGCAGCGCTCCAGGTGAGCCTCGAGATAGGCGCGCTCCTCTGGAGTGAGGATCCCTTCGCGCTCGCGGTCGAGCAAGTCCTCGGGATGGATGTCAATCATGCTCGACCCCCAGCTCGAGCCGCAGGCGCGGATCCTCCTCGATGCGCCGACGCAGCGCTTCCTTCGCCAGGCGCATCCGGCTCCGCACGGTGTTCACGGGCGCGTCGGTGATGCGCGCCACCTCCTGCAAGCTGTAGCCGAGCAGGGTGCGCAGCGCGAGTGTATCCGCGAGGTAATCTGGCAGCTCATCGAGCAACGCGCGCAGCACCTCCCGGCGCCGCGCAGCCGCCGAGAGCTCACTCGGGCTCGGGCTCAGCGCGGGAGTCTCGCCCTCTGCAAGCTTCTGCCCCTGCTTGAGCTCGCGCATCGACCGGCGCCGAGTCGCGAGCGCGATACGCAGCGCGATGCGTGACGCATAGCCCGCGGGATGACACTCGCCGCGAAAGCGAGGAAGCGCGCCAACGAACGCGATCAACGCTTGTTGGGTGGCGTCTTCGGCGTCGGCGTGGTGTCGCCCCAGCACCATCATGGCGGTGCGCCGCACGGCTGGTCGGACGACCTCTAGCAGCTCTCCCAGCGCGCCTGGCTCACCGGATCGTGCGGCGGCGACCAGTCGCAACCACTCGGCCTGCTCGGGGCGGTGGACGGGATCGGCATCCAATTCGGGCTGGAGGGGAGAGTGAGACACGCTGGCAGGCGGGCGCAGCGACGGGCCGCGCCTAGCCCGTATGTGCTCTCCCCCCCGATCGAGCGATCAAAACGCGAGCACCTGAGCCCAAGAAACCCGGCCAAATCGCGAGAAAACGCCGCAGATGCACCAGACTCCGGGATCCAGCTAACCCACTCGCGGTGAATCGCCGTAGGTTGATCGACAGCGATGGTGCCCTTGGCCTTCACAGCACCGTTGGTGCTCGCCTGCGCGCTCCTTCTGACCACGGCGCTCTTGACCCTGGTGCGGCGGAAGCTCTGGGCGGATCTCGGAGTGCCGGGTCCAGTGCTCACTGCCCTGCTGCTGATCGCGGGCGCGATCTGGAGCGGCGCGTACCTCGTGGAGCTCGAGGCCACCACCCTCGCCACGAAGCTGCTGGCCAAGCACGTGCGTTACGTGGGCATGCTCGCGTTCCCTGGACTCTGGTTCGCGTTGACGCTGTACCGGGTGGGCCCCGAGCGCTGGCTCCGCAGCCGGGGACTGATCTACTCCCTGCTGCCGACACTCCTGTTCGAGGTCCTCGTTTGGACGCGCCCCGACCTGTTCTGGACCAACTCGAGGTTGGTGTCCGGCGGACCATTCGAGCACGTCGTCCACGATCGCGGGCCCGCGTTGATCGGCTTCATCGTGTACTGCTACGCGCTGTCGGCCCTGAACCTCTCGCTCTTTCTACGCTCGAACGCCGCGCAGGCACCCGGCGTCGGGGCGCTCACCACGGCGGGGCTGGCGCCGCTGATCGCCAACATCCTGGAGGGCCTGGGACTCGCACCGATCGCGAATCTGAACCTCGAGCCCTACGGCCTGCTGATCACCGCACTGGTTGCCGCTCGCAGCAACGGGTTCTTGCAGTTCGAACAGCTACGAGACATCGCTCGTGGCCTCGCCTTGCAGCACATGCAGGACGCCGTGATCCTGATCAGCGGCCCCGGGAGGGTCGTGGACGCCAACCATGCGGCACGCCAGCTGTTTGGGCCGAGCGCGCTTCAGAGCATTCAAGCCCTGCGCGCGGTCGCACCGGATCTCGTGGCTGCGCTGGACAGCGAGGCGCAGGACTTCGAGCTGCGCATGAATGACAGCGCGTTCGAGGTCCGCGTCCAGCGACTCGACAGCAGCGCCGGCATGGCCGGCGCGCGCCTGATCGTGCTGCGCGACGTGACCAGTCGACGCAAGCTCGACCAGCAGCTGGCTGACGCCGAGCGTCTCGCTTCCGTGGGGATACTTACGGCCGGCGTTGCGCACGAGATCAACAACCCCTTGACCTACGTCTATGCGAACCTGGCAAGCCTGAAGGATCAGGGCGCCGACGGAGGGAGCGCGGCCCAGCTGATCGAGGAGGCGCTGGACGGCGCGGAGCGCATTCGGCGCATCGTGCGCGACCTGCGGGCGTTCTCTGCGCAGGAAGAGGAGAAGGTCGAAGCCATCGAGGTGGTGCCCGCGCTGGAGGCGGCGCTGAAGCTCTCATGGCACGAGATCCGACACCGCGCGCGGCTCGAGCGTGACTTCGCGGATGTTCCGGCGGTGCGGGGCAACGCGCGCCGCCTGACGCAGGTCTTCGTGAACCTCTTGATCAACGCCGCACAGGCGATCGAGGAGGGACACGCCTCATCGAACGAGATCCGTGTACGTGTCAGGCGTGACGGGCGCGCGGTCGTCGTGGAGATCTCGGACACCGGCGTCGGGATCCCCGAGGCAGCGACCGAGCAGGTGTTCGAGCCCTTCTTCACCACCAAGAGCGGAAGTGAAGGCACCGGCCTCGGTCTGCACGTCTGCAAGGGAATCATCCAGGCGTTCGGCGGCGAGATCGCGCTGGTGCGCAAGGAACACGGCACCGTTGCGCGGGTGCGCCTTCGCGTGGAAGGCGCCTCGAGCGCGCGAGTTCGCGTATCTCTCCCCCCGGCCCAGGCCGCAGGAGCGCTGCGCATCCTGCTCGTGGACGACGACCCCCTGGTGGGGCGCGCGGTCGGCCGCATGCTGCGCGAGCACGACGTCGTGGTGGCCAGCAGTGGCAGCGCCGCGCTCGAGCTGTGTGATGTCTCGGATTTCGACCTGCTGCTGTGTGATGTCATGATGCCGGAGATGACCGGGCCGGACCTGAGGGCAGAGCTAGCGACGCGCGGCAATCACCTCGCCGAGCGCACGGTGTTCATGACCGGCGGAGCGTTCACCGAGCACAGCCGTGAAGCGCTCGAGGAGAGCGGAGCTCCGGTGCTGGACAAGCCGCTCAGCCCGGAGCGCTTGCGCCAAGCGGTGGCTCGCGTCGCCCGCGGCACGACGCCGAGCATCGCGCCAGAGCATGTCGGCTGACGCGAGCACCGGCGCCATCCGGCGCCGCCTCGCCGTGCTCGTCGCCCTGCTGGTGGCGGGGGTCGGCGTGCTGGTATTTGCCCCGTGGAAAAACTGGCTACTGACGGGGCTCGAGGCCGCGCGAGGCCTCGGACCGCTCGGGGCGCTGGCCTTCGTCTTGGTCTACGCGCTGGCTAGCGTCCTGGTGCTGCCTGGCAGCCTGCTGACCCTGGCCGCTGGCTTCACCTGGGGCCTCGGCTGGGCACGCTGGTAGCCTGGGTCGCCGCGAACGTGGCGAGCAATCTGAGCTTCGCCGTGGGACGCTTCTTGGCCCGCGGCTGGGTCTCCGAGCGCACGCGAGAGATGCCGC
This sequence comes from Polyangiaceae bacterium, assembly GCA_041389745.1. Lineage (GTDB taxonomy): Bacteria > Myxococcota_A > Polyangia > Polyangiales > Polyangiaceae > JAHBVY01. Next base: position 131,150 of record JAWKRF010000012.1, on the reverse strand, counting down.
GCTTCGCCGCCATCGACCGCGCGATCGCTGGCTCCGGACTGCGCCTGGTCTTGCTCCTGCGGTTGTCGCCGCTGGTGCCGTTCAATCTGCTCAACTACGCCCTGGCGATCACCCAGGTGCGATTCAGGGACTACGCCGCCGGGAGCGCCCTGGGCATGCTGCCGGGGACGCTGCTCTACGTCTATCTCGGCAGCAGCCTGCAGAGCCTGGCAGCCCTGGCTGCCGGTTCGACGCCCAGCGGAGGAACAGCGCAGCACGCTCTGTTCTGGATCGGTCTGGTCGCGACCGTCCTCAGCGTGGTCGTGGTCACACGCTCCGCCCGGCGAGAGCTCGACCAGCGGCTCGAGCGGGAGCCGGACGACGACGAATGAGCACTCGATTTCCTTACGGCACCATATTGGTCTTCGCCAAGCAGCCCCGCCCGGGTCACGTGAAGACACGCCTCGCGCCGCGCGTGAGCGCGGACGCGGCCGCCGAGTTCGCGCTCGCGGGGCTCCACGACACGCTCCGCATCGCTCGCGGCGTGGCGCCGGTGGAGCTGGCGTGGGACGGGGACCTGGACGCACTACCTCGGCTGCCTTCTCCCGTGCCGGTCTCGCAGCAGGCTCAGGGTGATCTCGGAAGCCGCATGGGCGCGGCGTTCGAGACCCACCTGGCGCAGGGAGCGAGCTGGGTCCTTGCCCTGGGCACGGACTCCCCTGGCCTGCCGCGCACCGCGCTGGAAGCTGCCTGCCGCTGGCTGGATCACGCCCGCGCCCCCCGGGCAGTCCTCGGGCCGAGCAACGACGGCGGGTACTGGCTGATTGGCGTTTCCGCGTGGCAACCGCACCTGCTGACCGACCTACCTTGGAGTGTCCCAACCACCCTCGCCGCGACCCGGGAGCGACTCGAGGCACGCGGGTATGCGTATCGCGAGCTGGCCGAGTACTTCGATGTCGACGAACCCCAGGACCTCGAACGGCTCGTCGAGCTCTGGCGTTCGGGTGATCTCGACGCGCCAGCGACCCAGGCCTGGCTCGAGCGCTGGTTCAGCGGCTCGAACGCCTGATGTGGGAGACCACGATCTCGACCGAGCAATGCACCCCGCTGGGCGTTTGCACGTCGAGCTCGGAGGTACCGACCAGCGCCAGCTGCGCTGGGATCTGAAAGCGCGCCTCGCTCAGCAGCTCGCGAGCCGCGGAACGCGCCGCGTGTTGAGCGCGCAGCCCCGCGGGTCCGAGGCAGGACCCGGGCTCCTGAGCCCATGCTCGAACCCCGAACCCTCCGCCGCTACGCTCCAGCACCGCGCCATCATCGGAGCTGAACACCAGAGGACGAGGCGCCAGATCGACTCCGCTCGGAAGCCGATTCGAGCGCGCCGGCGTGGTGTGGGCGTCGGCAACCCCGACCAGCGACAGCGTCGCGCAGAGCAGCCCCAGGATCAAGGTTCCGCGCGGTAACCTGCCGCTCAGCCAGGGGTTTCGGGGGTGAGGGGTCGCGATGTGGGACATGGGATCAAGCGTCAAGGAGTCGGGCCAGCGAGCGGCGTCCGCCGTCTCGATCCATGATTGTCCTTCAGGCACCTACACCGGATCCAGTATTTCTGTAGAAAAACGCGAGGGCAGCCCCGCAACCCGGCGATATACCGCAGTTTTCGCCTGCAGAGGGGCGAAGAGGACGGCGCGATCCCTCGTACAACCACGCCAACCCCCCGAGCGCTGCGCCCATCGGCTGGACGCGACCTTCCAGACTACCATCCCACCGTGTCTGCTCCCGCCATGTCTGCTCCAGGTACCGCCTCCACCCGCGCTCTTGCGAGCGGCGGTGCTGATGCGAGCAGCGGTGCTGATGCGAGCGGCGGTGTGCCTCGCCTCAGCGTCATCGTGCCGACGCTCAACGAAGCTCGCCGGATCCAGAGCCTCATGAGCTGGCTTGGACGACTCAATGGCATCGACGAAGTCGTCGTCAGTGACGGCGGGAGCGATGACGGCACGGCGCAGCTCGCGCGCGACAGTGGCTACCCGGGCGCGCTACAGGTCCTGGAGGGGCCTCGAGGGCGAGGTCAGCAGCTCAATCGTGGAGCGAGAGCGGCGCGAGGCCAGCAGCTGCTCTTCATCCACGCGGATTGTCTGCCTCCTCGCGACAGCGCCTACTGGATCCGCCGCACTCTGCGCCAGCCCGACACCGCCGCCGGGGCCTTCAAGACCTGGCACGTGAGCGAAGAGCGGCTCGCGTCGCTGGCGTCCGGCTGCCCCGGAGTGAACGAAGGCGGCTCGCGGCCGTGGCTCCATCTCGCGGACCTGAGGTCCCGGTACACCCGCCTGCCCTACGGCGATCAGGGCCTCTTCATCACCCGGGAGAGCTTCGAGCGCTCCGGCGGCTATCCGGACCAACCGTTGATGGAAGACCTCGAGTTCTCGCGGCGACTCTGCCGCTTCGGGGCGATCCGCACGGCGCCGAGTTGCATGCTGGTCAGTGGTCGACGATTCGAGGCTCGCCCGCTGAGGGACACCTGCCTGGTCAACGTCTTCCCGGTGCTCTACGGCTTCGGGGTACCTGCGACCAGGCTCGCCGCTTGGTATCGCGACACGCGCTGAGGATCCGCGCGGACTGCGCGCCATGCTCGCACGAAACCCCACGCAGGTGAGGAGGGAGGCACATCGAATGCGCGCCCCCGATCCGTCACCTCCGCGCGGGCACCCTGGTCGTTGACTGACAGGGTGTTCTTCGACACTAGGCCTTCGAGGCCCAGCTCGGTCGAATGATCTCCTGGATCCCGGTCAGCTCCAAGCCATAGGCGTCGAGCCCGACGAGCCTCTGGATGGAGTTCGAGAGCACCCTGAGCTTGCTGACGCCGCAATCCGCGAGGATCTGACAGCCGATGCCCAGATCGCGGAACTCGGGCTTCACTTCGCTCGCGCTTCGCTGCCGCGGGCGAGGGTCCTTCTCCTTGAGGGCGTAGCGACGGACGGCGTCGAAGCGCCCCATCTCCGAGCCACCAAGGTAGACGACGACGCCGACGCCCGCCTTCGCGATCGCCTCGAGGGAGCCGTGGAGCTGCCAGCCGCAGTCACAGTCGCGCCCGCGAAACACGTCGCCGATCAAGCACTCATGCTGCACGCGTACCGGAACTGGGTCCTTCGCGGAGGCCGGGTCACCGTTGATCAACACCAGGTGTTCGGCGCCGTCCACGACGCCTCGATAGACTCGGAGCCTGAAGTCATCACCGTAGGCACAAGGAAACGGCGTTTCCGTGAGGAGTTCGACCAGCTTGTCCCGCTTGAAGCGATAGTCGATGAGATCGGCGACGCTGCACACCAGGAGCCCGTGTTCGGCGGCGAAGCGCTCCAGATCGGGGAGGCGAGCCATGGTGCCGTCCTCGTTCAAGATCTCGCAGATCACCGCCGACGGCTGGAGGCCTGCCAGGCGCGAGAAGTCGACCGAGCCCTCGGTCTGGCCCGTGCGCACGAGCACACCGCCCGGCCGGGCTCGCAGCGGGAAGACATGTCCCGGCACCACGATGCTCTCGGGCGTGGCGTGCTCTGCGATCGCCACCTGGATCGTGCGCGCGCGATCTTGCGCGGAAATCCCGGTGGTCACGCCCGTGCGAGCCTCGATGCTGACGGTGAACGCGGTCTCGAAGGGTGACGAGTTGTTCTCGACCATCATGGGCAACTCGAGCTTCTTGAGCTGCTCGTCGGTGAGCGAGAGGCAGATCAGCCCCCGCCCGTGCTTGGCCATGAAGTTGATCGCCTCCGGAGTGCACTTCTCCGCAGCGATCACCAGATCCCCTTCGTTCTCCCGGTCTTCATCGTCGACCAGGATGATCATCTCGCCGCGGGCGATGGCTTCGATACCGGCTTCTACGCTTGCAAGGGCCATGAGTCGCGGGAGCCTACTTTCCAGGCCCCCGGTCGACAATGAATCCCGCTGCAGATCGCCGCTGCAGCTGCGCAGCGTGCCTACGTCTGCTCGTACATCTCGGCCGACGCGCCGCTCGGACCGTCTGGAGCGGGGTTGACGCTGCCACCCAGCTTTCCGCCCTCTCCCCCAGGGCCGCCACTACCAACGCTGAAGGTACAGCTGTTGGTCTCGGCCGGCTTGGTTCCGCCGTACACGAGTCCATACGAGGGTCCGCCGACGCCTCCAGCCCCGGAGCCACCGTTGCCTCCCCTGCCGCCGCGTCCACCCGCTCCACCCGGGCTGACTCCGCCCGCGCCTTGAGCGCCCGTGCCACCGTCCCCACCAAGCGCCCCGTCGCCTCCCGCCCCACCAGCACCGCCCGCACCAGACTCGAGGTGGCAGTTGGTCAGCGTAACCGCGCTTCTCCAGGAAATCAGAGCAACCGAGGCGTGTCCTCCCTCTCCCCCACCACCGTGGGTTCCGCCACAGCCGCCCATTCCGCCGGCTCCTCCGCTCGACGCAATGCAGCCCGACGCGCTGTCACCGGAGCCGCCACCCCCCCCACCTTGACCGACGAAGCCGTCAGCGCCGTCTGGTGCCCTGGATGGGTCGAAGCCATCTCCGTGGAAGGTCCCCACGCCCACCGCAGTCCCCCCGTTCTCGCCCGAATCCCCATTCGCTCCATCGCCTCCGTTCGCGCCGACCGGGCCGCCATTGGCATTGCCCCCAACAGGCGTGACGTGTGTATTCGGCGTTCCTGCCCTGCCAACCTCCCCCACCTCGCCCTTTCTGGCCGTTCCGCCCGCCCCGCCTTTCGCGCCACAAGAGGATGGATTGGACCAGAATCCGCCGAGCTGAACGTCAGCAGGTGAACTGCAAGTCCCGGCGGTACCGCGCTGGCCATCGCTGGGCGCTGGCCCAGGATCGCCCGCCAGGCCGTCCGTCCCCGGTTCGCCGTCAGCGCCCTTGCCGGCGATGAACGTGACGCGCTTGAACAGCACGCCCTGGCTGTCCTTGACCAGGGCGCCGATGCTGGAGTTCTGCGTCTGATCTACCGCACGGAAAGAGAAATCCTCGATCCGCAAGCCGCCCTTGACCTCGTTGACGTAGAGCGCGGCGTAGTCGCCGACCACCTCGGTCGGCTTGGTTGCGTCATACGCCCAGGTGTCGCAGTCGAGGCCTCCGTAAAGCTGCGTCCCGCTGAGGCTGTCATCGATCACGAGCAGCTGCCCGTTTGGTTCGTACTCGCCCTCGCTACTGCACGCGTAGACCCGCTTCCCCGCCGCGTAGGCCGCGGCGAGTCCGGCCTCGAGCGTCGCGTACGGCGCGCCTCGCGAGCCGTCCGCCGTGCTGTCATCCCCCTTCGGCGAGACGAACACCCCGTAGTCTTCGGTCACCACGCAGCTGTCGTCGGAGGGAGTCGCGGCGCCGTTGCAGCTGCCTCCAGTGCCTCCGCTGCCACCCGCGCTGGCGACACCCCCCGTACCACCAGCGCCCCCGGTGCCGGCGGCGCCACCCACACCTCCAGTGCCCCCGGTCTCCCCGCCGGCGGAGCCACCGACTCCGCCCGTCCCGCCGGTCTCGGCGGAGGTGAACTCCGCGGTACACCCCACCCCCAGCGCGAGCACCGAGGCGCAGGAAGTGAGCAAAGCAAGTCGAAGCATCCTCATGGCCACCTCACTGTGGTTGCGCCGGAGCGCAGCCCGAAAAACCGTGCACGGAGCGCCTGCTTGGGCGCTGCCGAGCCCGAGCGCTCGCTCGCGCCGCCGAGCGATCCAAACCTCGCCCCCCAGCCCGAGCCACCCTCATGTCTTTGAAATACGCTAGCAGCGCCATCTGCGCCAACTGTTCGCGGCTCGCGAACCCCGCGCTCGGCGACGAGCGCCGCGCGAAGAGTGCTCGGCTTCCCTACATCGACGGACACCGGCGAGAATCGACCGGGGCCGAACGGCGACGCGCAAGAGCCGCCGCGCAGGCGCAAGTGCTGGTGTTCGGGGCACTGGGGCATGATGGACACGGCGCGGCCGGAGACCAGGTCCGGACCCCGAGCAGCTGGATCGGGCTACGGTCGACCGCCCGGTTCCCTTCCTCCGTCACCCGTTTCGTTCCATCCCCGATCGGCGCCCGGAGCCGCGCTTATAGCGCTAATCTCGACGCACTCGTCTTTCCGCACGAAAGCGACGCAGTGCGTCCTGCAGCTCACATGCAACAAGGCCCGCTCCTCTCCAGGAGCGGGCCTCTAGTGGGCGGACACGGGCTCGAACCGTGGACATCAAGCTTGTAAGGCTAGCGCTCTACCAACTGAGCTATCCGCCCGCGCGCCGACGCGCGGCGCGACGTTTAGCACGCTCCCGCGGCGCTGCCCAACCCTGAAACCGGCCCGCGTCACGAAACGCTGCTCGAGCGACGCACGGGACGCCGCTCCTCGCTCCGCGGAGCGAACATCAGGCAGCTCCCGGCTGTTCGCCGGGGTTATTTCCGCTCGGAACGCGGCGAACGCCGACGCTCTCCTCCGAGAAGAATTCGCCCTGTCGGTACTCCATCACCAGCTTCCGCGGGCCGAACATGCGCTCCGCATCGTCGACCATGAGCGCCTCGCGCAACACGTCATCCATGTGATCGACCAGGACCAGCCGCATCTGCTTCAGCACCCGCCGGGGCACGTCCCGCAGGTCCTTGCGGTTCTCCTTGGGGAGCAGCACCGTGTCGATGCCGTTGCGGTGCGCCGCCAGCAGCTTCTCCCGCAGCCCACCGATGGGCATCACCCGGCCGCGCAGGGTGATCTCTCCCGTCATGGCCACGTTCGAGCGCACGGGGATCCGGGTCAGGGCGCTCGCGATACTCGTCGCCATGGTCACGCCAGCGCTGGGGCCGTCCTTCGGCACGAACTCGGGGAAGTGAACGTGGATGTCCACCTTCTGGTAGAAATCCGTCTCGACGCCCAAGGTGCCCGCCCGGCTACGGATGTAGCTCATGGCTGCCTGAGCGCTCTCCTCCATGCCCTTCTCGAGCAGACCGGTAATCACCAGCTTGCCCTTGCCGGGGACGACGCTGACCTCGCAGTCGAGGATGTCGCCGCCGTAGGAAGAAACGCTGAGGCCGTGCGTCAAGCCGATCTCATCGTGCTCCTCCTTCTTGCCCAGACGGTACTTCGGGACTCCGAGGTACTTCGGCACCTCACCGGCTTCCACACGGAAAGCCTGATCACGACCTTCCTTGACCACCTTCAAGGCGACCTTGCGACAGATCCCGCCGAGCTCACGCTCGAGGTTACGCACGCCGGCTTCCTTCGTGTAGTGGTGGATCACCGTGCGGATCGCCGGCTCGCCGATATTGAAGTCGACCTCCTCCAGCCCGCACTCCTTTTGCTGCCGGGGGATCAGGTACTTCTTGGCGATGTTGAGCTTCTCGTACTCGGTGTAGCCACTGAGTTCGATGATCTCCATGCGATCTCTGAGCGGGATCGGGATGCCGCTCAGCGTGTTGGCGGTCGTGATGAACATCACGTCCGAGAGGTCATAGTCCAGGTCGAGGTAGTGATCGTTGAAGGTCGAGTTCTGCTCGGGGTCGAGCACCTCGAGCAGCGCCGCGGCCGGATCCCCGCGGAAATCCGTGCTCATCTTGTCGATCTCGTCGAGCAAGAACACGGGGTTGTTCGACCCGACCTTCTTGAGGTTCTGGATGATCTTGCCAGGCAGCGCGCCGATGTACGTCCGGCGATGCCCGCGGATCTCCGCTTCGTCCCGCACACCCCCGAGAGACAGACGCACGAACTTGCGGCCCGTCGAGCGGGCGATGCTGCGGGCGAGGCTCGTCTTGCCGACGCCGGGCGGACCGACGAAGCAGAGGATCGGCCCCTTGAGCTGCTGCGTGAGCGCCTGCACCGCGAGGTACTCGATGATGCGCTCCTTGCACTTCTTCAGCCCATAGTGATCCTCGTCCAGGATGCTCTCCGCCTCGGCGACGTCGTAGCGTTCCTCGGTCTTGTCGTCCCAGGGCAGCGCGAGCACCCAGTCGATGTAGTTTCGCACCACCGTGGCCTCGGCGCTGGTGGGGTGCATCATCTTGAGCTTCTTCAGCTCCTTCTGCACCTTGCCCTTGGCCTCCTCGGAGAGCTTCTTCTTCTTGAGCTTCTCCTCGATCTCCGCGAGCTCGCTCTTGAACTCGTCCCGCTCACCACCACCCAGCTCCTTCTGGATGGCCTGCATCTGCTCGTTTAGGTAGTACTCCTTCTGCGTCTTCTCCATCTGCTTCTTGACGCGGGAGCGGATCTTCTTTTCGACCTGCAGGATCTCGATCTCGGCCTGCATCAGCTCGTACAGCCGCTCGAGGCGGCTCTTGGCGTCGAGCATCTCCAGCAGGCTCTGACGGTCGCCGAGCTTGATGGTGGGGAGGTTGGCGGCGATGGTGTCCGAGAGCTTGCCAGGCTCGTCGATGCTCTGGACGCTCATCAGGACCTCGGGCTGAACCTTCTTGTTCAGCTTCACGTAGACCTCGAAGGTGCTCTGCACGCTGCGGATCAACGCCTCGACCTCGACGTCTGCGGAGACGTTCTCCACCAGCTCCTCTGCGTCGACCACGAAGTAATTCCGGGTCTCGACGTAGCGCTTGATGCGGGCTCTGCGGCGGCCCTCGACCAGCACCTTCACCGTGCCATCCGCGAGGCGCAGCAGCTGCACCACGATGCCGATGGTACCGACGGTGTAGATGTCGTCGGGCGTCGGGTCGTTGGTCTTCGCGTTCTTCTGAGCCGCCAGGAAGATCTCCTTCTCTCGGCTCATCGCGTCGTCGAGGGCAGCGATGCTCTTCTCACGCCCGACGAAGAGCTGAGACACCATGTGGGGAAAGACGATGATGTCCCGCAGTGGGAGCGCTGGGAGGGGACGGCGTGCTCCAGCGGGATCTTTGTCGTTCTTGAAAAACATGCAGGCCCTGGCGAGTGGTGAGTTGGCTGTCCGGGGGGGGCGAGGTTCGCGCCTGGTAGGCGCTGGCTTCGGTGGTTTGAACTCAGGTGGCTTCAGACGCGCTGGGCGCCACGATGGCGCCCAGCAAAACTATACCGTACGGAAATCTCGGACTCAGGCGAGCTCCGCTTCCTTCTCGTAGACGATCAGGGGCGTGTCCTTCTTGGTGATCACGTCCTCGTTGATGACCACTTCCTTGACCCCCTTCTTCGAAGGGATCTCGTACATGATCTCCAGCATCGACTCCTCGATGATGGCGCGCAGCCCACGAGCGCCGCTCTCGCGCTCGATGGCTCGCTTGGCCACCGCAGACAGGGCCGCGGTGGTGAAGGTGCACTTGACGCCGTCCATGTCGAACAGGCGCTGATACTGCTTCACCAGGCTGTTCTTGGGCTTCGTCAGGATGTCGACCAAGGCGTCCTCGGTCAGCTCGTGGAGCGTCGCGATCACCGGCAAGCGGCCGATGAACTCGGGGATCAGCCCGAACTTCAGCAGGTCTTCGGGCTGGACCGACTCGAGCAGCTGGCCGAGCCGGAGCTCGTTCTTGCTCTTGATTTCCGCACCGAAACCCAGGCGGCTCTGGCCCAGGCGGCGCTGGATGATCTGGTCCAGTCCAACGAAGGCACCACCACAGATGAACAGGATGTTCGTGGTGTCGATCTGCAGGAAATCCTGCTGAGGATGCTTGCGACCACCCTTCGGCGGCACGTTCGCGACGGTGCCCTCGATGATCTTGAGCAACGCCTGCTGCACGCCCTCACCCGAGACGTCGCGGGTGATGGAAGGGTTGTCGCTCTTGCGGCTGATCTTGTCGATCTCGTCGATGTAGACGATGCCGCGCTGTGCGCGCTCGACGTCGTGATCAGCGTTCTGCAGGAGCTGAACGATGATGTTCTCCACATCCTCGCCGACGTACCCCGCTTCGGTCAGCGTGGTCGCATCTGCGATCGCGAAGGGCACCTTGAGGATCTTCGCGAGGGTCTGGGCGAGCAGCGTCTTGCCGCTACCCGTGGGCCCGAGCAGCATGATGTTGCTCTTGGAGAGTTCGATGTCGTCCGCGGAGACCTTCGAGTCGATGCGCTTGTAGTGGTTGTACACCGCTACCGAGAGGATCTTCTTCGCGCGCATCTGACCGATCACGTACTCGTCGAGGATCGATTTGATCTCCTCGGGCTTCGGGATCGGATCCGACCCGCCGCTGGGCTCCTCCTTCTCGACCTCTTCCGCGATGATGTCGTTACACAGCGCGATGCACTCGTCGCAGATGTACACGGTCGGCCCCGCGATGAGCTTCTTCACTTCCTTCTGGGACTTGCCGCAGAAGGAGCAGCACAAGTTGCCGTTTGAGTCGTCTCGCCGTCGCTCCACTGGTTTCTCTCGATGCTGGTGACTTGTCTTAGTTCTACCGCGGACGCCCCTCAGAGCGAGGCCGTGGCGTGCGTTTTTGGCCCCGCTCGTTCGGGGCTGCAACGAATCCTGCGCTGCTCCTTGCAGGCGGACTGGTTGGTGCTGCGCGATCTCTACTCACGAGGTCTGGAACCATCAGAAGAGCCCAGGAATGCTCCCGTCCAGGCTGGGCCTCAGGAAGGGTAGAACCGGTGGCCTACCGTAGCAAGCTAACGGCGCGGCACGGACGGCTCCTAAGTGGCCGCTGGTCAGCTTCCCATCCCGAGACGTGATCTGGCGCCCGCCCTCTCCCCCGACCAGTCTGCGAAAGGCGAAGCAAATCGCCGCAATTCCCGAGCTGAATACCCCACTGGGTGAGCGCGTCCCCACGGCTCAAGGAACACTGTCAAAGGAGTCGTGCAAGGTCACGGAAACGCAAGCCAAACGAGTGCGTGGAGAGCGAGACCAGGGGCTCGCGTGCCACAAACCGAGACGCGGATGACCCCACCCTCGGCGGCCATCCGCGTGCCCTGGACCCGACGCTCCCCCACTGCATGGGCGAGGTCGAAGCGCGATTCACTTCTTCGTCGTCGAGTCGAAAATCTCGTCGATGATCCCGTACTCCTTCGCCTGCGCTGGGCTCATGTAGAAGTCGCGATCGATGTCCTTGTGGATCTGCTCTTTGTCCTTGCCCGTCGCGGCGACGAGGATGTTGACCACCACGTCCTTGGCGTGACGGATCTCCCGAGCCTGGATCTCGATGTCCGTGGCCTGGCCTCGCGCACCACCAAGGGGCTGGTGGATCATGATACGGGCGTTGGGCAGCGCGAAGCGACGCCCCTTCTCCCCGGCGCACAGCAGCAAAGCCCCCATGCTCGCCGCCTGACCGATGCAGATCGTGCTGACCGGGCAGCGGACGTACTGCATCGTGTCGTACATCGCGAGGCCCGCCGTGACCACGCCGCCGGGCGAGTTGATGTAGAGCTGGATGTCCTTGTCGGGATCCTCGCTCTCCAGGAACAGGAACTGAGCGATCACGATGTTGGCCACATCGTCGTCGATGCCGCTGCCGATGAACACGATGCGGTCCTTCAGCAGACGGCTGAAGATGTCCCACGTGCGCTCGCCGCGGTGAGTGGTCTCCACCACGTGCGGGTAAATCACCCCCGCGCGGGTGCGCTCCAAGTAGTCGCCTGAACGCTCGAGTACGTCGAGAGCCTGGGCCCGAGTCTCCGGTCGCTTGATCATCCCACCTCTTCTAGTGTCGCTAGGGTCGTGAGTCCATAGCAGCCGCGCTCCCAGGCGCTGCCGGGCATCACTCGTCTTCGATCTTCGCTTTGCCCTCGATCAGGTCGAGCACCTTGTTCTCGAGGATCATTCCGATCAGCATCTCGCGCTTCTGGGGCTCGCGGTACTCGGCGCGGAGCTTGGCCACGTTCTTCCCGGTCTGCTCGGCGAGTTCCTTGAGGCCCTCTTCGATCTCGGGATCGCCAATCTTGATCTCTTCCTTCTTGGCGATTGCCGCCATCAGGAGACCCGCGCGAACCTTCACCTCACTGTCGACCGCGATCCGTGCTCGCAGCTCCTCGTTCAGCTGATTGCCGCGCTGGCCCTGCATCCAGGCCTGCTGCAGGATCTCGCGCTCGGTGAGCTGGGACTGACGCTCCACCAACGACGGCGGCACCGGCACCGGGTTCTTGTTGCAGAGCTCGGCGACCAGGCGCTCGGCCAGCTTGTTCTCGGCGTCTTCTTCCGCCTTCTTCTCGAGCTGCTCGCGCACGTTCTGCTTCAGATCGTCGAGGCTGCCGAAGGCCTCGTCGACGTCCTTGGCGAACTCGTCGTCGAGCGCGGGCAACACCCGCTCCTTCAGCTCCTTCAGCGTGAGCTTGAAGGTGGCCTTGTTACCGGCCAAGCGCTTGTGGGGGTGACCAGCTGGCATGTCCAAGGTCGCATCCGCCGTGTCGCCCACCTGCTTGCCGATCAGCGCCTCTTCGATCTCGGCGAAGACGGACTTGGACCCGAGCTCGATCGGGAGGTCGGTCGCGCCGGCGTCGTCGACCACCGAGCCGTCGACCGTCACCTCGAAATCCACGGTGACGAAGTCACCTTCCTTGGACGCGCGGGCCTCCTTGGGAGGCTCCAGGGTGCTGTGCGCCTTGCGCAGGGCTTCGAGCTCCTCGTCGAGGGCTGCGTCGGTCACCGACTTGCTCGGGCGCTTGGCCTCCAGGCCCTCGTACTCGACGCTCTCGATCTCGGGCACGACTTCGAAGCGCGCCTTGTAGGAGAACGGAGCGCCCTGCTTGAGCTCTGCGGGCTCGATGGCCGGATTGTTCACCGGCTGCACCTGCTGCTCGCTCACCACCTTCGGGAAGCTCTCGTCGACCAGCTTCTGGGCAACGTCCGCGGCCACCCGCGGGCCGAACATCCGCTGCAGCACCTGACGTGGTGCCTTGCCCTTGCGGAAGCCCTTGATGCGCGCCGACTTCGACAGCGCCATGTAGGCCTTGTTCAGTTCCTCTTGGACACGTCCCGACTCGATCTCGACATCGAACTCGACCAGGACGGGGCTCAGCTTTTGTACGTTGACCTGCATTGGAAGGAGAGCGGCTCTGCCATGCAAGCCACGCAAGGTCAACCCAAACCGGCCCCGGCGCCACGCTTGGCCGAGCGGAGTCGGACGACGCGCCTCCCCCCCAACCCTGGATCCTGGCGGAACAGCGCAAATCGGGCTGGAGCCATGAGCCGCGGAGCTGCTCGGTCAATGGCGCACGCGAACAAAAGAAGAGCCCCCCGCGGGAGGCAGTTCCGCAGGGGGCGTGGTCCCGGGAGGGACATCGGAGAGCGAATGAGTCGCTCGCCGTAAGCTATTCGTCTTCGTCGTCGTCCTCGTACTCGGCTGAGTCGAGCATGGCTTCGAAGGGATCATGGTCGAAGTCGATCTCCTGGCGGTTGGGATCCTCCACGTCATCGATGGACCACGTGGGTCGCAAGTTGCTGTGGATCTCCTCGCGCGCAAAGTCGTCGAAGCTTCGGTAAGACGGTCGGGGGGCCATCGGTCCTCCTGGCAGGGTTGGGTTCACTCCGGAGTGCGGAGCGGATTCGTTGGAGCTACGGGCGGTTGGAAGAAGGAGCGCTCGGATCGCCGGGACGACCAAAGCCAGTGACCATCGAGACCAGTTGGGCAGGGCCACTGGGGCTCTCGGGGCACCAAAAGTGCTGCTGCAAGATGCGCTCGGTCGCGACTTGGCCCGCCACCTCTGAATCGGCGAAGAACCGAGAATCGATTTGCTTTCGCTGCTGGCTGGGACGGGACTTCGTGCGCTGTGTGATGAACTTAACCACTTGCACCTACATCTGCGCACAGAGTAGGACAGGACCCCAGGCCGACCAAGAAAACGAGAGTCGCTGCGTGAATTTCGATAAGAGTTCGGTCCCCACTGCTTAGGGTGGGCGCGGCAACGAATCGCCGTGTAGAAGGCGGTCGCGCGGATCGCGCAGTACGGATCGAATGGCTCCTCCTCACATCATCGCCATCGCCAACCAGAAGGGCGGCGTCGGAAAGACCACGACCGCCGTGAACCTGTCGGCGAGTCTCGCGGCCGCGGAGCGCCCTACCCTGCTGGTCGACCTGGATCCGCAGGCAAACGCCTCGAGCGGGGTGGGGGTGCACCGCGGCGACGTGGAGCTCACGGTGTACGACGCGCTGATCGGCGCAGCGACTCTCGACCAAGTGATGCGGGACACGCCCATCGACCAGCTCAAGGTCGTGCCCTCGAGCAGCGATCTCGTCGGTGTCGAGTACGAGCTGCTGGACGAGAACCGGGGCACGCACCTGCGGCGAGTGCTGGAGTCGGAGGCAGCGCAGCGCTTCGACTTCGTGGTGCTCGACTCCCCTCCGAGCCTCGGAGTCCTGACGATGAACGCGCTGGCGGCGGCTGATCGGGTGATCGTCCCCCTGCAGCCCGAGTACTACGCGCTCGAGGGCATCACGGCGCTGATGGGCACCATCGATCGCATCAAGGAGACGCTGAACCCGAAGCTCGACATCGAGGGCATCGTCATTACCATGTGGGATCCACGCAACAAGCTGGCGCACGAGGTGGCCAGCGAGGTGCGGCGCCACTACCACGTCTTCGAGTCGATCATCCCGCGCAATGTGCGGCTCAGCGAGGCACCCTCCCACGGCCTCCCCGCCCTGCTATACGACGTCAGCTGCAAGGGCGCCCAAGGCTACTTGAGCCTCGCGCGTGAGGTGATCGAGGCGCACGCATGAGCACCAAGCGGCCGACACGCGGGCTCGGACGCGGACTGGACGCGCTGCTCCCCACCAAGCCTCCTGTCCGCACGGAAACGGCCTCGACGGGCGCGGCCCCGGCCAGCTACGGAGACAACAACGTCTTCAAGTGCCCGATCGACAAGCTCATCCCCCAGAAGGGGCAGCCTCGGCAGCACATCAACCAGGGCGCGCTGGAGGAGCTGGCTCAGTCGATCCGCGAACACGGCTTGATCGAGCCCCTCGTGGCTCGTCGCCTGCAGAACAGCGACAAGCTCGAGCTGATCGCCGGTGAGCGACGCTGGCGAGCCTCTCAGCTCGCGGGCCTGCGGGAAGTGCTGGTGGTCGTCCGCGAGGTCAGCGCCGCGAGCGCCTTCGAGCTGGCGTTGATCGAGAACATCCAGCGCGCGGATCTCGATCCGATCGAGTTCGCCGAGGCGCTGGATCGCCTGCTCAAGGAGCACAGCTACACCCAGGAGACCCTCGCGACTCGCGTCGGCAAGGATCGCTCGACGATCGCCAACGCCCTGCGTCTGCTCAAGCTGCCGAGCCACGTGCGCTCGATGGTGATCAACGGGGAACTCAGCGAAGGCCACGGTCGCGCCCTGCTCGGTGCGCCGGACGAGCTCACCATGACTCACCTCGCCGACAAGGCGTCTCGTGGACGCCTGAGCGTGCGTCAGACCGAACAGCTCGTGCGCGCCGCCAAGCAGAAGGCCGCCGACAAGAAGCCTGGCGCGAAGGGCAAGACCGCGAGCGTGCGCGATCTGGAGATGCGCTTGACCCGGCGCCTCGGCACGAAATGCGAGGTCAGCGACCGGGAAGGCAAGGGCGAGGTCAAGATCAAGTACGCGAGCCTGGACGAGCTGGATCGCCTGCTGGAAATCCTGCTCTGAGCGCGCCTGCGGGCCAGCTGGCGACCTCTCGGTCTTTTTTGGGGGTGAGGCGCGCTGAAGTGCGCCGAGGTCTGGCCGTAGACCCGGCGTGTGAGTTCCTCAGTACCGAGCGCCGATCTCCCGAAGCCCCCAGTCGATCCGTCGGCTGGCGAGGAAGTCGCGTTCGTCGAACCCAAGCACCGGGGCCTGCGCGCGCTGTTCGCGGCGACCATCGTGGTCAGCTTGCTCGGCGTCGGCGCGGCCCGCGACGGCGCGAAGCGGGCCGAGCAGCTCAAGTGCTGGGGCACCCTGCGCAACACCGCCCGCGGAGACGCCTGGCAGTGCGAGCAACAGGCCGAGCGCTGGCTCGGCATCGCGTCCTTGCTCCCGTGGACTCGCGGCGGCGCGGCGCAGACTCGCACTGACCTTCGTATCCGCGCGGCAGAACTCGAGCTCTTCGTCGCGACTCGAGGACAGCCGTCGCGCGAGCGCCGCAGCGTGGCCGCCTCGCGCTTGCTCAGCCGTAGCCCGGAGCTGGCCCCGGCGGCCAGCGCGGCGCTGCAGAGCGGCGCCTACCCGGAGCTGATCGCCTTCGTGAGTTCTCGCCAGTCGAGCTTGGACCCGATGAGTCGGGACCTATCGCTGAGCGCCGCGCTGGTAGAGGTGAACCAGACCGCCCTGGCGGGCTTGCTTGCCCAGGCCCCTGGTCCGAGTCCGCTGGCGGAGCCGACGCGCGCCGCGGCGCTGGCGTGCCTCCTGCTGCCACCCGCCGCGGCGCGACCCTGGGTCGATGGCCTGCAGGGCGCCGATCCGAGCCTGCGAGAGGCGTGCTTCGGGCTCCCTCACCCCCAGCGAGAACGGCTGGAGACGCCGGCCGACGAGCGCCTCGGCGACCTGGCCCTCGCGCTGTTCCGACTGTCGCCGAAGGAGTCTGTCGAGCGCCGTGCCCAGCACGCGCTCCGCCTGGTGGCTCCCGCCTCGGTCCATCCGGAGCTGACGCGCCTGGAACCGCCGCGCTGGTACGGCCCTAGCGATGTGCTGCGTGGCCACCACGCTGTCATCAGCCTCGAGGCGCTGGACGGCGCTGCGAACCAGCTGGACGTGATCCTGGGTGGCGACGCCGAGCAGATCGAGCGCGCCCTGAGACGGGAGCCCGACTGCGACCCCGGCGCAGCTATTTTCCCCGTGGCAACATTGGACAGAGCGCGATTCGCCCTGCGTCTGCACGCGCTCTCGCTGGCGCTCCGACGAGGTGACCATCGCTTCGCGGCCCAGGAGCTCGAGCTCGCGGCGGCGCACATGCCCTCCGGCTTCGAACTCAGCCTGGCGGCCGCGCACCTGGCCATGCGAGAGCCGCGCGCGGCGTTGCGCCTCAACCAGCAACACGCGATGCATTTCGCGGAGAGCACGAGCCTCGAGGAGGCCGCCCAGCGCAGCCTGCAGCGCGCCTACGCCGAGAACGAGCTCGGAGACCGCGGCGCCGCGCTCGGGGCCGTGCTGGGCGCCAAGCGGCTGTGCGAGTCCGCCAAGCGCGGTGCAGCGCTGGTGACCGACAGGGACGGCGACGATTCGCTGGAGTCGCCTCCGCTACCCGCTTGCGCCGAAGTCGAGTGGGCGCTGGCGGCGACTGCTATTACCGCCCGGCAATTCAAGATACTCCCCGAGCCCATCGACCTGAACAAGCTGGTCACCGGGGAGCTCGAGGTGGAGACCAGCGGTCTCCCGCTGTGGAGGACGCTGGCCATCACCCCCGAGGTCGCGCGGCGCCCGCTCAGGGTGCGGCTGCGTCGGCCCGCGCTGAGCACCCGCTGGCAGGCCTTTGGCTACCAGGTCGCGGGGGAAGTGCTGGGCGATGCCGGAGACATCGACGTCTGGCTCGACGCTTCGATTGGACAGCACCGAGCGGGGGATCTGCTCGCCTACTTCAACGCCCGGGCGAGCGCGGCGCGCTGGCGGGGTGACGCTGAGGCCGAGCGCGCCTGGCTGGCCCGAGTGGAGCGCACCACGACGCTCGCGGTGGACGATACCGCGAGCTTCCTGTTGGCGCGGGCGGGCTACTGAGTCGCGCAAGGCAGCCCTCCAGCTCCGAGACCTGATGCTGCCCTGTGACCGGCTCAGAGCGACTTGAGGAGCGCCTTGGCCTCCTGCCCCACCTTGCCCTCGGGATCGAGCTTGATCGCTTCCTTCAGCGCTGCTGTCGCTTCCTTCTTCTTGCCGGCCGCCGCCAGATGCTTGCCGAGGTAGTAGTGCCCCGCGGCGCTCTTCGGCTCCTTCTCGATTGCCGCACGGTAATCCGCGGTGGCGCCGTCCACGTCCTTCATCGCGTTCTTGCACGCGGCGCGCCGGACGTACAGCTGAGGCAAGGGATCCTTCTCGATCGCCTTGTCGAGCACCCCGACGCAGTCTGCGAAGGCCTCCACCTTGCCGAGCACCGCCCCGATCGCACCGAGGATCTTCACGTCATCGGTCTCGATCGAGAGCAGCACCTTCTTGGCTTCTTCCTTCTTGCCCGCGCTGGCGAGCATGTCGGCGTAGGCGAAGCGCAGCGCGGAGTCCTTGGGGTTGGCCGCGCTGGCTTTCCCATAGGCAGCCAGGGCCTCGTCGGCGCGCCCCAGCGCCTCGAGGATCAGCGCGTGGTTCATCAGCAGGCCGGGATGACCCGGGGTCGCCTTGAGCGCGGGCTCCACCACCGCCAGAGCGCCGTCGGCGTCCTTGTCCACCTCGAGCAGGATCCCTGACAGGTTCACCGCGGCCTCGGGCAGCTTCGGATCAGCGGCGAGCGCCTTCTTGTAGTGCTCCTTGGCGGCGGTCGTGTCCCCGCCCTGCTCGACGACCACACCATAGTAGTAGTTGGCCTGTGCATCGTCGGGGTTCTTGGCCAGCGCCTCGTCGAGCTTCGCCTTCGCCGAGTCGAAATCGCCCGCCTGGATGGAGCTCTTGGCCGCCTCCACCTCCGCGCTCGAAGCGGGCACCTCTCCCCCACCCCCGTCGTCGTCGTCGAGCGGAGGCGGGTCCGTCGGTCCGCTGGGCGGTGGCGTCGAACCACCGCAAGCTCCCAGAGTCGATACACCCAATGCCGCTGCTACGAGCCAGGCGGCCCAGCCCCTGTGCTTGATCATGATGCGTTGCCCTCGCGTTCCAGTTCTTCGATGGATGACAGGATTCGATTCTTGAGCTCTTCGATGCGGGCGCGCTCGGTAACCTTGGTTCCGCCTTCGTCGGTGACGTAGAAGACGTCGGCGACCCGGATCCCCTCGGTGTTGATCTTGGCCAGCTCGATCGTGAAACCGTTGAGGTTGATGGCTCGCGCGAGCCGGAACAAGAGCGCAGGACGATCGCGCGTGACCACCTCGACCACCGTTTGGTCCGAGGCCGCTCGATTGTCGACGGAGACCCGCGTCTCGACGTCGGGCGCCGGACGCTCACCCAGCGGCGAGACCGGACGCTGAATTAGCTCCGAGGGGCTGATCTCGCCTTGCAGCAGCCGCCGCAGGTCACGTTCCACACGCGGGATGGCTCGGCGCCCGGTCTCCGCGCTGGTGCCACCTCGCACCCAGAACATGTCCAGGATGCGATGGCGTCCGCGGGTGTCCCTGAACGAGTAGATCTGGGCGCCGATCACCTTGAGGTGGTTGGCGGCGAACGACGCGGCGATCAAGGACAACAAACCCAGACGATCGTCGGCGACCACACACACCTCGATGTATGGGTCCTCTTCGCTCAGCACGTTGATCCGGACCAGCT
Organism: Polyangiaceae bacterium; assembly: GCA_041389745.1. Taxonomy (GTDB): domain Bacteria; phylum Myxococcota_A; class Polyangia; order Polyangiales; family Polyangiaceae; genus JAHBVY01. Next base: position 112,026 of record JAWKRF010000012.1, on the reverse strand, counting down.
CGTCTGCTGCCCCGATGATGAAGCGCAGGTGCTCGGCGATGGCTTCCGGGTCGTTGGCGAAGATATAGCGCTCCGGAAATGCGTCGAGCAGCTTGCCGACGCGCTCGGAGTCCAGATCCCCGGTCAGCGACTTCACGGCGTCGATGGTGCGCTGGGCAGCGACGTCGTCACGCGCGTGGTGACCATCCACGAGGAAACGATCCGCGGCGAGGTACAGCTCCTCCAGCATGCGCGCCTTCCAGCTGGTCATCGCCGTCGGGCTGGTCGTCGATACGTCGGCCACGGTGAGCAGGTACAGCTCCTTCAAGCCTTCCCGCCCGTGCACTTCCGCGCAGAACTCCTCCAGGGTTCGCGGGTCGTCGACGTCGCGACGCGTGGCCACGTGGTACATCCGGAGGTGCTTGAGGATCAGGTGCTGGACCTCCACGATGTCCGACTCCGGGAGGCCCAGGCGTTCGAGGATCGTGCGCGCCAGCGCCGCGCCGCGCTCCGAGTGATTGCGCCCGCCCAGGTCCTTGCCGACGTCGTGGAGCAAGGTGGCGAAGAACACCACGTTCTTGCGGGCAACGTCCGCTGCGAGGCGGGAGGCGAGCGGGAACTCGCTCGCGAGATCTCCGCGCCAGAGCCGGCGCAGGCGATCCACCGCCGCAACGGAGTGAACGTCCACGGTGTACACGTGATAGATGTCGTGATGGGCTCGCCCGACGACTGGCGCAAACTCGGGGACCATCGCCACCAGCAGCCCGACGTCGTGGAGCTCCTTCAGCACGCTGCGCTTCTTGAGCCGGGTGCGCTTGATGTTCTTGACCAGCTTGACGAACAACTCGCCTGCCTCTGAGCACTCTCGCAGGCGCGCGGCGAAGGTCTCGCTGGAGGCGGCGCGCGCGATCTGGTCGCGCGCGAACTCGTACACCGGCAAGTCCCGGCGGACGGCCTCCCAGTACACCCGCAGGGCCACCGCGGGATCGCTCTCCAACAGCGCCGGGTGCTCGATGCTGACCTCCTCGTTGGTGAGCCGGAGGCCGTGTTCCAGCGGCTCGGTCCGCGGCTTGCGCGTCGGCGGCGGCAGCGCCCGCCCCACCACCATGTCACGCGCGCGCTGGACGGTGCGGGCGTGGCGGTAGTAGTCGCTCATGAAATGCTCGACCGAGGGCCCACCGCTGCCGTACCCGAGCTTTTCCGCGAGGCTTTCCTGGGCGTCGAAGCTCAGGCGATCGGAACGGCGCTTGGCCAGCCAGTGCAAGAGGTTGCGCACGCGCCAGAGAAACGCCCGAGCGACGAGCAGCGGTTCCAGCTCCCGGCTGACCAGCACGCCGAGCCTCAGCAGGTCGCCGAGGTCGTCGATCCGCCAGCGCGCCCGAGCCGCCCAGTGTGCGACATCGAGGTCACGCAGGCCACCCGCGCCGTTCTTCACGTCGGGCTCGAGCAGGTAGACGGAGTCTCCGTAGCGCTCCTCGCGCTCACTCGCCTGGCCCGCGAGCGTCTCCAGGAAGCCGCGGAGGTTGCCCAGTCCGAACACCCCCTCGAACACCCGCCTGAGCTGAGCGTCCGCTGGCCCGGCGTCGCCCGCGACGTGACGCCAGTCGAGCAGGCTGGTGGCCGTCGGCAAATCGCGGCGCGCGAGCTCGATGGTATCGTCGGGGGACACCACCTGGTGACCGACGCTGAGACCGGAGTCCCACATCGGATACAGCAGGGCCTCGGCTATTGGACCTGCTGATTCCTTGTGACCGAGACACAGCAACCGTACATCGAGATCCGAGTACAGCGCGAGCGCGCCGCGCCCGTAGCTCCCGACCGCCGCGAGGCTGACCTCTCGCCAGTTTCCCTTGGCGATCATCGCGGCGCGGGCCGCGTGAAAGAGCGCGGAGAGGAGCCCATCGAAGGCCGTTGCGTAGGCGCGGGAAGCTGGCAAGCCCGCCGCTTCGCCACCTGACTGAATCATCTCGATCACGGCCCCTCGATGGCGATCGAGGTAGACGCGAAGCTCTGGTACCAGACGGGGCGAGAGCTGTTCGAGCAGGGCTGGCTGGGCCGATGACATGCGAAATCTGGGTGGCTCGCGGAGAGCTCGTGCTCACGCACCGCTCCCGCCCGTCGCCCGGCGCTGGTTATAGCGCAGAGAATGACGGTTGGTTGGCTTTGTTGGCCCGCAATCACGCGGGGTTAGGGCGCGAAGGGACGCGTCGGCAGTGTGCCTGTGATGTTGCACTTCGACTGCTAGCACTCGGGAGCAGCAAAGCCATCTCGGGGCCAGCAGAGCCATCTCGGAGCCAGCGAGCCGACGCGGCTCGGCTCACATATCCGCCAAACGACCAGAGCGCGGCACCGACCATGCTACCGTTCCCAGTCTATGAAGGCATCTCCCCGCGGCGGCTCTGGGTCCGCCGCCTGGTCCCGACGCCGCTTCGTTGGCGCGTGCCTCGCTGCCAGCGCCGGTCTCACGCTGACCCGCGTCGCAGAAGCCTCACTCGCCCGGGCGATCTCCCTGGAGACCCTGGTGCGCACGAGCCACCACGTCGTCTTCGCCACTCCTGTGGAGTCGAGCTCGCGCTGGGAGCAAATCGCCGGCCGCAAGCGTATCGTGACCTACACCCGCCTGCTCGTGAGTGAGAGCATGGGCGCGATCGCTCCCGACGAGAGCGAACTCATGGTGCGGACGCTGGGTGGTCAGGTCGGTGACATCGGGCAGATCGTCCACGGCGAGGCAGAGCTGGCTCTGAATCGCCCCAGCGTCTTGTTCGTTGGTCTGGCCAGCCAGGGCCCCCTCTTCATCCAGGCCATGAGTCAGGGTGAGTACCCCACGCGAGAGCACCAGGGGGAGCCTCAGCTGCGGCTCTCGCCGCGCTTGTCGGAGATCGATGCTGACGCGCGATCGGCCGTACGCCTGTTGAACGAGCGCCAGCTGAGCGCCGCGCGCAAGCTGATCCAGGAGGTCAGCCGCTGATGCCCCGCCTCCAGCGACTCACGCTCGCACTCGCGCTCGGCGTTTCCGCGCTGATATTCGCCGACGATGCCAGCGCCTTCTGCCGCACCACGACCTGCGACCCCAAGAGCGGCACCTGCGACGTCGACGCGGAAGGCTGCGTGCTCTCCGGCCTTCCATTGTACTGGCCTGGCGCCTGCGTCTCGTTCTCCGTCAACAAGAGCGCGACACCGCTGCGCGGCGTCGACTGGGAGACCACGGAGACGTTGGTCACGCAGGGCTTCAACACTTGGCTGAGCGTCGATTGTGGGGGGAGCAAGCCTAGCCTGTCCCTGGAATCCCGAAGTCCGGTTGCCTGCGACTCCCAGGAGTACAACCAGCACCAGCCCAACGCGAACATCTGGATGTATCGCGACGACTTCTGGCCGTACGAAGGCGCGGTGAACACCCTGGCGCTCACGACCATCACGTTCAACGTCAAGACGGGCGAGATCTTCGACGCCGACGTCGAGATCAACTCCGTGGAGAACGACCTGACCACCACGGATCAAGGCGTGAAGATCGACATGCTGTCGATCGTCACCCACGAGGCCGGCCACTTCCTTGGCTTGAGTCACACGGTCAAGGGCGACGCGACGATGTACGCGCGATACAATCCCGGCTCGACCTCGCTGCGCACACTCACCGCAGACGATGCCGCAGGGATGTGCGAGATCTATCCTCCGGGGCGAGAGGCGGACAGCTGCAGCTTCGACCCACGTCATGGCTTCTCCGGGGAATGTTCTGGACCCGTCGATGAAGGCTGCAGCTGTCGCAGCATCGGCGCCCCCTCCCCGGGCGGCAGCGCCCCGGCTCTCGGGTTGCTCGCCATCGGTCTGGTGTGGCTCCGCCGTCGACGCGTGTGAGCGTCGAAGCGAGCGGCACGCGCGCCGCGGTGTTCGTGGTGTGCGGCGAGCCCAGCGGAGACTGGATGGCTGCGGAGGTGCTCGAACACCTGGCGCCGCCGGCCTTCGGCGTCGCCGGTCCGGAGCTGCGCCGTCGAGGCCTCCAGAGCGTGCTGTCGATGGAGAGCCTGTCGGAGATGGGCATTGGTGCCGCACGGAAAGCAGTACCCCTGGTACTGGCGTGGCGACGCCTCAAGGACGCCGTCCGCCGCCGCCAGCCGCGAGCCGCGTTGCTGGTTGGCTTCAGCGAGTTCAACGCTCGGCTCGGGCGGTGGCTCCGTGCCCAAGGCATCCACGTCGTGTGGTACGCGCCGCCTCAGGTCTGGGCCTGGCGCCGGCGACGCGGTCCGCGACTCGTGGGGAGCGCGGACAGCTTCGCCGTGGTGCTGCCTTTCGAAGAGGGCCTGTGGCGCGAAATGGGTGCAGACGCCCACTACGTCGGGCACCCAGCCGTGACCTGGACACTGCCGGAGATCCGCCGTCTCACGGGGCGCATCGCGCTGCTGCCAGGCTCTCGCCCGAGCGAGGTGGAGCGCTTGTGGCCGCTGATGCTGCAGACGGCGGACCTGCTGAGACGCCTGCGCCCCGACTGGAGCTTCGAGGCTGGCCTGAGCCCTGGTCTGCCCGCGGCCCTGCGAGTTCGCGTGGCTCGCTCGGCCGTCAGGGCGAACATCGGCGTCTCTCAGGACGCCCGCGCAGTGCTCGCGCGAGCCGAGCTCTCCCTGTGCTGTAGCGGAACCGCCACGCTCCAGAGCGCGCTCAGCGGCTGCCCGCCGCTCGTCGTGTATCCCCTCGCGCCCCTCGCGGAAGCCGTGCTTCGGCGTCTGGTGAGCGTGCCCCACGTGGGATTGCCCAACCTGGTGCTGGATCGACGGGCCTTTCCCGAGCTAGTGGGCCAAGCGGTGCAGCCGATCCACATCGCCTCCGCCGCTAGGGACCTGGAAGCCCAGCTGCCCAGACACCGCGCCAGCTGCGTGGAGCTCGCCCAGCGCCTCGGGGCACGGCTGAACGAGACGCCGAGCCGAAGCGTCGCGCGGCTCGTGGAGCGGCGACTGTGACCACCAAGCCGAAGCCCGGCAAATCGAAGCGCACCGGCGCAGGCAACCCCGACGCGAGCCGCGCGCCGTCGCTTTCGGCGCGCAGCCGCGCCCGACGCGCGCCGATCGAGCTTCCTCGCGGTATCAAGTTTGCCCTGGCGTTCAGCTTCGCGCTGCTCGCCCTGAAGCTCTGGATGGCTTCCGAGGTAGGCTTCGGTGACTCCGAGGCCCTCTACGCCTGCTACGCGCTGCACCCCCAGCCCGCCTACCTCGACCATCCGGGCCTGATTGGCTTCGTGGCTGGCTGGCTTGGTGACGGCCACGCCCCTCCGCCCCTCGCCTGCCATTTGATCTCCGCGTTCTTGAGCAGCGCGGTGCCTTGGCTCGGCGTTTGGGCGGCTTGGCAGCTCGGGAGCGACAAGCGGCACCTGCACCTGACGGCGTTCGCCCTCTTGCTGATGCCGGAGATCGCGATCGGCCTCTTCGGCTTCACGCCCGACTTGCTGCTCGCGCCGCTGTGGCTACTTACCCTCGGGAGCTTTGCTGGCTTCGTCAAGGCAGACGCGGGCTCGACGCGCGCGCTGGGGTTCGCGCTGCTCACCGGCGTCTGCCTCGGCCTGGGGGTGTTGAGCAAGATCAGCATGCTGTTGCTCTTGCCTGCACTGGCGGTGGTCCTGCGACGTCCCGAAGCCCGCGCGCATCTGCGCACGATCGCCCCCTGGGGGGCGCTCCTGGTGATGCTGATCCTGATCTGGCCCTTCGTATCCTACGAGGTCCAGCACGGCTATCCGATGTGGAAGCATCGCATGGTGGCGACCCAGGGCGCGTCGGGGTTTTCCCTAAGGAATTTGGGCGCGCTGCTCGGCGGCCAGTTGTTGTACGTCACACCGCCGTTCCTGATCGCCGGCTATTTCCTGCTCAGGAGGCTCTCGAGGGGAGACCTGGATGGGGCGCTGCTGTTCCACGCCACCTGGATCCCCGCCCTCCCCCTGGCCCTGCTCTGCCTGTGGTCGAAGGTAGCGGAGCCACACTGGTTGGGCCCGACCTACCTCGCGCTCTGCCTCGCGGCAAGTCGCCTCCCCGAAGCCACCGGGACCAAGCTTCGAGCGACCTGCGCGACCATTGGTGTCGCGGCGATCCTGCTCGGCGCAGTCTGGGTAGGCACGGACCTGCCACCGAGACTCCTGGGGAAGGCCTACGAGCCTCGTTACGACCTCGCCAACGACATGCACGCCTGGGAACCCGGCGTGCGTCTGGTCAAGCAGACCATCACCGAGACGGAGCTCCGCTATCGCGGAACAACGACGCCTCCGGTCGTCGCGCCGCATTGGGTGATCTGTGCGCAGCTCCACGCGGGACTCCAGCGCCGGGCGCCGATTGGCTGTCGGACCCCCAGTGGTGATGATTTCGGCGGCTGGTACCCGGAGTCACAGTGGTGGAACGCGCCACGCATCCTCTACGTCACCGACGACCGCTTCGAGATCGACACCCAGCAGCTGCTCGCAGAGTTCCCCGATCGCCGGGTGGTGAGTCGCAGGCGCACGACGATCCTGCGCGGCCACGTGCCCGTGCGCCGCATCGAGGTGACCTTGCTCGAGCGCAACGTGGACGTGGGCTCGGTCGAGGCGCCTGGCAAGGAAACGCCTCGACCGCCAAGAGGACGTTCATGGACGCTGGAGCAACTGGGCGGCTTGACTGCAGCTGGCGTGGTCGACCTGTCCCTCCAGCCATGAGACCAGACACGAGTCTCCAGCAGTTCCTTTAGGAAACGGTGAACCACCCTTGTGGACCTCTGCCCCCCGCGCCTTGCGTACCAGGGTGAGTCTGGTGACGGGTGCTCCCTCGGTCACTTGCGCCAGCGCCTCCGGCTCGAGGCTGATCAGGCTGAGGTAGTTCTCGTGGTGTTCGTCCCCACTGGTCTCGCTGCCACCAGGCACGTCGGTGTCGCTCCAGCGCAGGCCATAGCGTCCGTAGAGACGGAAGTTGCGCTCCGCCATGCCGTGACAATCGAGCGACCCGCAACGCACACCCAGCGCCTCGGAGACCGCAGCGAAGTCTGCCTCATCGGGCATCTTGGAGGTCTCCACGACGCTGTCCGGACCGCAGCCAGGCAGCGTCAACGCGAGAGACCCCAGCGATAGCGCGCACACCAGAAGCAGCCTCGAGGTCGGCAACGACCGCGGCACTGGCAGCCACCGCGTCACCGGCAACCTCCACGGGCGGCGATGGGAGTCTCTGAAACGTAGACGTGACCTGGACTAGCCGGTCCTGCGGGCGAGGTGTGACAGCCAGCGCAGGCCCCGTCCCGATAGATCGGGGACTCCATTTCCACATGAATATCGGACCAGTGAACGCTGGCCCAGACCGGGAACTGGGGCTGCCAGTCGCTCTCGGTGATGTAGAAGTTACCCGCGCAGTTGGTCAGGAGACTCCAGGAGTCCCCGTTGGAGTCCACCAGGGTCACCCGCGCGCCCTCGATTGGAAGCTCACGCTGCGCGTCCTGGTAGATCGTGCCGCCAATGCTGAAGCTGGGGCTGCCAGGGCCGCCCGACTGATGGCAGTGCACGCAGGGCTGACCGGCGCGATGCGTCGGGCCACGCGGGACCCCTGCGACCTCGGGCCCCAGCTCGTCCTCTTCTTTGGCGATCGTGGGGTCAGTACACGCGCTGGAAGCCAAGGCCAGCAGCAGCGGCAGCGTTCGCGCAAGTCGGTTCATAGCGTGTGCCCCGCCATCAGGCTGACCAGGAAGCTGGTACGGGAGTCGATGTAGAGCGCGTCGAAGTAGCTGGTGCGGCCGACATCCACCAGCCCGGTGAACCGCCAGCCGGTGTTGGGGATCGTGGAGGTCGCGTACTCGATCCCGCCCCCCGCTGTCGCCGTGAGCAGCGGGCTCAGCTCCCGATCGCCCGTACGAAGGCTCGGGTAGCTGATCTGCCCGCTGGCCGGCTCGGCGACATACGCGCGCTGCCAGAAGCTCGCGCCGTCCTGCAGGTGCAGGCGCAGGTGCGGCCAGGCGCGAAAGCCACCACCGATGCCAAGCACGTAGATCGCGTCGGTGGTGGTCGCGAGCACGCCCCAGGTGTCCCCATACAGCCGCTCGGAGACCCGCAGGGTGTGATCGCCATCCCGCGTCGCGAACTCACCGGAGACCGAGTAGCGTCGCCGAGTATCCGGCAGGCGCTCCCCCATCTCCCCGGATAACCTAAGGCTGTTCACCAAATCGACCGACGCGCCGCGAGGCACCGTCGGCGCGATCTCGGCGCTGAACAAGGGCAAGTAGCGATATGGCTTCTCCTGGCGACCGTCCTCCAGCACCGCCTCCGTGGAGAGCGTCAACCGACTGGAAGGGTTGAGCACGATCTCGGCGCCCACCTGGATGGTGTTCCGCTCGAGCTCGAGCGAGTAGACGGAGAACGGGGTATCCTTGCGGCCCGCCGTGTCCTGGGAATAAGAGTAACCCAGGAGCGGCGTGAAGCGCTTGTCGTACATCTCCACACGGAAAGATCCCCCGACGTACCAGGAGAGATAGTCCGGTTCACGCGACACGCTCCCCCCCAGATTCACGCCGAAGTTCTGGGGCTGATAGTCCACGTTGAGCGCGCCCGCGTTGCGCACCTCGGTCCAGCGAGGGCTCGCGGTGGAGACGATGTCGACGGAAGCCGCGGTCACGATGTCCACCAGATAGGAGGCGTTGGCCTTCCAGGCGCCGGTGGGCTGGCTCGCGCCGAGGCTCAATGACGGAGTGAGCACGTAGACGTTGTCCGTGTCCGCGTAGCCGGCGACCTCACCCCCAAGCGTGTACTTGAGGGGTTCCCCCCCAGCGGACGACGCGACCAACACACCAGCGCCGAGGGCCCCGAGCCACAGACGGCGCATCGCGCTGCGACGCGACCCAACGGGGTCCGGAAACTGTTTCCCCGCGGCAGCGCCTAGTTGCATCCGCAGCCGCTCCCCACGCCGACCTTTCCACCGACCGCTCCCTCCTGGACCGCCTGCACGTGCTCGTTCGCCGCGCTCTCGGCGAAGCCCGGAGCCATGCTGGGGTCGGCGAGGCGAGCACGCTGGTAGGGTGCGACCGGGGCACACGCGGCAGCGAACGACGCCAGCGCACACAGGCTCACGAACCAGGGCAGCGATACGACGAGCCGGGGACGGCTCGGTCGAGCAGACGTGGGGCGCATGGGGGACTCCGTGGGGACGAGAAGCGAAGTTGGCAGCGGACCCTGCTTGGATCGCTGACCGCGGATCGAAGAGTGTGTGAAACCTGCGATTCCAGCGCGTGCCCGTCAAGCCCAGGCCACTCAATCCCCCCAATCGACGCCGCGCCGTGACACCGCGCGGAACACGCGCGAGCCACGTCCCTCGCGGGCTGCGTGTCAGCCTGGTCGCCGACCGAGCGACCGTGGCACCGGCGCGGGGCTCAGCTCGGCGCCTGCGCGGTCAGACCCGCGCTGTGGATCAGCTCCTGATCCGCATTCTTTTCCGGGTTCGGCGTCGTGAGCAGCTGATCTCCGTAAAAAATGCTGTTCGCGCCGACGTACAGGCACATCAGCTGGGCCTCGCGACTGAGCTCGGTGCGTCCAGCGCTCAGACGCACCTTGGACCGCGGCATCAGGATGCGAGCAGTGGCGATCATGCGCACCAGCTCCGTGGGATCGACGGGAGGCAGCGCCTCGAGCGGGGTCCCCGCCACGCGTACGAGCGCGTTGATCGGCACGCTCTCGGGGTGGGGTTCGAGGCTCGCGAGCTGCACCAACATCGCGACGCGATCGTCGACGCTCTCCCCCATGCCGATGATCCCGCCGCTACACACCGTGATCCCCGCCTTGCGCACGTTACGCAGCGTGACCAAGCGATCATCATATGTCCGCGTGGAAATGATAGACTTGTAGAAGCCCGGGCTGGTGTCGAGGTTGTGGTTGTAGGCGTCGAGCCCAGCTTCCTTGAGTCGCTGAGCCTGATGCTCCTCGAGCATCCCCAGGGTAACGCACGCCTCGAGCCCGAGAGCCTTGACCCCCTTCACCATATCGACGACTCGATCGAATGCAGGCCCATCCTTCACCGAGCGCCATGCGGCGCCCATGCAGAAGCGAGTCGACCCCGCGGCCTTCGCGCGCTCCGCAGCCTCCAGTACCTCGTCGACCTGAAGCATGGCCTCGCCCTTCACCGGCGTCTCGTAGTGGGACGACTGGGGGCAGTACGCGCAGTTCTCCGGGCAACCACCGGTCTTGACGCTGAGCAGGGTGCAGAGCTGAACCTCGCTCTCGGGCTGCTCCCGGAGGTGCACGGTCCGGGCGCGATCCATCAACTCGAACAGCGGCAAGTCGTGGATGACTCGCACCTCTGACTGCTGCCAGTCGTATCGCAACGGGGTTTGCGGCGTCTTCGTCGACTCAGCCATGGCCGCTCGTCTACTCCGAGGTGCCAGCCGAGTCGAGCCCGATGGCCGAAGTGGCAGCTCCGGCTACTCGGTCTGGCCCCACACCAGGACCGCGTTCGATGGCCCATGGAAGCGCGATCCAGGCTGTTTTGGGGGAGAGGAGCGCCGTTCAGAAGCCCATGTGTTGCCGGGCGAGCTCCCGATCGAGCAGTCCCGCTTGAACCAGGCGCTTGATGGCCATGGGAAACGTCTGCATCCCATACGGATGCTCTCCGCTCTCCATCAACTCCTTGAGCGGCGGGTTCCCCACGGGGCGCCGGATGCTCTCTCGCACCGAGCCCGTGGCGACCAGCACCTCCGCCGCGAGCACCATGCCCTGCCCATCGGCACGCGGAAGCAGGCGCTGGGCGATGATACCCTGCAGGGAGTCCGCCAGACGCATGCGCAGCTCCTCGGGGTCTCCGTCTGCCAGCGCGAAGACGCGGTTCATCGTGCGCTGGACGTCGGGGGTGTGCAGCGTCGACAGCACCAAGTGCCCGGTCTCCGCCGCCTTGAGCGCGATCTCCATCGTCTCGCCATCGCGGATCTCACCGACCTGGATCACGTCCGGGTCTTGCCGCAAGGAAGCGCGCAGGGCATCGGCAAAGCTGTGAGTGTCCATACCGATCTCGCGCTGGCTCACGCTGCAACGCTCATCCTGGTGCAGGAACTCGATGGGATCCTCGATGGTGACGATGTGCCGCGCCATGTTGCGATTCATCAGCCCGATCATCGCCGCCAGGGTGCTGCTCTTTCCGTTGCCAGCGGCGCCAACGCACAGCACCAGGCCGCGGTCCTTGCGTGCCAGATCCGAGCACGCGGCGGGAGCGCCGAGCTGGTCCAGCGTGGGGATGTTGTGGGGAATGGCTCGCATGACGACGGCGAGGGTCCCGCGCTGACGGTAGACGTTCACGCGAAACCGTCCAACGCCTTGTACGGCGTAGGAGCAGTCGTGCTCGAGCAGGGTGCCCAGTTGGTCCAGGATGCGCTGCTCACGGATCACGTGATGCGCGACGGCCTCGGTGTCGGCTGGCTTGATTTTATCTACGCGGAAATAAACCAGGTCGTCGCGCACACGCGCGGCAGGCGGCTGTCCCACCTTGATGTGAACGTCACGTGCGCCCGCGGCCACTGCCTTGCGCAGGAGCTGCTGGAAGAACTCCTCCGATGCATAGGGGTTCCGGGAGGAGTTGGGGGGCAGGCTGACCACCGCCCCACGATAGCAAAAACCCGCGTTTCGGCGGTCGCATTCGTGCGAGGAAACGCCGGCTCAGCGCGTCTCCACTCGTCGCGCTCCGAGCTGCTCGAGGGCCGAGTCGATGTGGTCGCGGTCACGACCTGCGGCGCCAGGCTGCGCCGCTCTGAGGACAGCCGCGCAGCGTCGAAGGCCCGAAACATCCAGCACCTCTCGCCCCGACCCAGGCTGTGCCAGGGCGCTCGCGATGCTGGCCAAGCGCGCGCTCCGCTGCTCCGCGGAGGCTCGCGAGAGCGACTCGCAGAGCGGTCCCAGCTGCGCTTCCGCGTCGGGGGTGTAAGGCAGCACCTGGAGCGCCTCACCCCCGTGCTCGCCCCCGGAGATGACCTCGTCGACGCAACGCTTCGCGCCTATCTCTCGGCCAAGCGCGGCGAGATCCAATGGGTCCCCACTCGCGCGACCCCAATCGACCGAGCCGAGCGGCGCAAGTGACGCGCTGGTCGCGCTCGCAGCGACGCTGCTAGCGGCGCTCGCGGTGGGAGCCGGCTCTGCGCCTTCTTTGCATTGACACAGCGCGAAGACGCAGAGCAGCCACGGGCCGGAACGCTGAAGCACGAGTTCCTGGCTAGCCGATGCGCGCTCCCCGCGCAAACCAGCAGGTCCGCCCCAGTCCATTCGGCGCGGGATCCCGTATGCTGGGCCCATGAGCCGCGTCGCAACCTACTGCCGCATCTGCGAGGCCGCCTGCGGACTGATCGCCGAGACCGACGCGGGAGGCGGGGTGACGCTCAGTCCGGACGTGGAGCACGTCGTGTCCCGGGGCTTCGCGTGTGCCAAGGGCGTGCGCTTCGGCCAAGTGCACCGTGATCCAGCCCGGGTGAATGCCCCGCATCTGCGGCGCGGAGGCAAGCTCGAGCGGGCTTCCTGGCCTGAAGCGCTTTCTCGGGTCGGAGCCCAGCTACGTGACATCCGTGAAGCGCACGGCTCCCATGCCGTGGGCGTCTACCTCGGCAATCCGGCGGCGTTCAGCCCCTTGACTCCGCTCTTCGGCACGGCGTTCGTGCGTGGACTCGGCACTCGCAACTACTTCAACGCGGGGTCCCTGGACTGCAACAACAAGTTCGTTGTCGCTCGCGAGATGTTAGGTTCCCCGGGGATACATCCGGTCCCCGACCTCGATCGCGCGCGCTTCGCCCTGCTACTCGGCACGAACCCCTCGGTCAGCCAGAGCTCGTTCATCAACGCGCCGCGCATGGTGGAGCGCTTGCGCAAGATCGAGAAGCGAGGCGGTCGGGTGGTCGTCGTAGATCCACGCCGCACGGAAACTGCGCAGAGCGTCGGCGAGTGGCTCCCGATCCGACCGGGCGGCGACGCGGCCTTGCTCCTCGGCTTGATTCACGTGATCCTGAAAGAGGGGCGAGAGCACAAGATCCGGGTGGGTCGCTTCACCCGTGGCGTCGACGACCTGAGGCGGCACGTCGCCGCCTTCGACCCCCGGCGCGTGGCGTCGTTGACCGGCATCGAGCCGGCGCGATTGGAGGCGCTGGCGCGCGACTTCGCGGCGGCGGACGGCGCGTTCTGTCACCTCTCGACCGGTGTCAACCAAGGACCCCACGGCACCCTCGCCTACGCTGCCAAGATCGCGCTCGAAACGATCACCGGCAACCTGGATCGCGAAGGCGGCGCTTTGTTTCCACGCGGAGCGATCGACGTCGCGACGTGGGCGCGCCGCCTCGGCATCGACCGCGAGCCGCCCTGGCGCAGCCGAGTTGGCGGATTTCCCCCCGTCCTGGGCGCGCTGCCGTGCTCGATCCTGCCGGACGAGATCCTCACGCGCGGGCCGGACCAGATCCGTGCGCTGGTTGTGATCGCCGGCAATCCGTTGCTCAGCGCCGCCGATGGCGGCCGGCTCCTCGAGGCGTTCCGCTCCCTCGAGCTGCTCGTGGTCATCGACCTGTTCATCAACGACACGGGCGCGCTCGCTCACGCGGTGTTGCCCGCGACCGATTGGCTGGAACGGGAGGACATGCCCTTGGCCCAGCTGCAGCTGCAGCCGGAGCCCTACCTGCAGTGGAGTCCGGCGGTCACGCCGGCGCACGGCGAGCGGCGGCACGACTGGCAGATCCTGCTGGAGCTCGCGCGCCACGGGGGCTTCCCGCTAGGCAGCCCGGCGCTGCAGCGAGGCTTGGAGTTGGCTTTGAAGTGGATGGGGCCCAGCAGGCTCCTGGCAGCGCCCCTCGCTGCGAGCCTGGGTCCGCGGCCACTCGAGCTGCTCAAGCGGCATCCCCACGGCCTCCGCCTGCCGCAGACGCCCGCGGGCGACTTTCTGCGACGCCGCATCGGAACGCGCTCGAGGCGCGTGGAGCTGTGCCCCGAGAGCGTGTTCAGCGACGCGCCGAGGGTGCTCGCCGACGTGCCTCGAGAGGGCACGCTGTTGCTGTTCTCCAAGCGTCAGCGGGTGGGACACAACTCCTGGATGCACAACAACAGCGAGCTTCGCCCCGCCCCCCAGCGCGCGCACCTCTCGCCCGAGGACGCGTCAGAGCTCGGCCTCGCCAACGGGGACCGGGTACGCCTGAGGTCCGAGACCGGGGTGATCGAGCTGCGAGTACAGCTGGACAGCGACGTGGCGCCCGGCGGCGTGGCCGTACCTCACGGATACGGTCACCACCGCGATAGCAGCTGGAGCCTGGCGCGGACCCGCGGCGGAGCGAACGTCAACGCTCTCGCCGCTTCCGGGCCCCGAGCCGCGCACCCCCTGAGCGGGATGTCCCAGTTCAACGCGCTGGAGGTCCGAATCGAGAAGCTGGTCGGAGACGAGGCCGAGGGCAGCGGCGACGCTGCCGGCGTCTGAGCAAGAGGGCCCCCAGAGCCAGGGCCAGCGCCCCACCCTGCTGAGTGCGGGCAGGCTGCACCCGACAGGCACATCCCTCACCGGTTTCGTTCCTCGAAGAACCGAAAGCAGGTTGGTCGGCCGGATCGAACGCGTACCGGTCGTTGTGCTCCTCGAGCTGGTGACTGATGCTGGCCCCGTTGTCGACCAGGACGGTCATCGAACCATCGTCGGCGTACTCCACGACGCGGCTCGCGTAGGGCATCCCGGGAAAGCTCGGCGTCTGCAGGCTGGTCCCCAGGTACACCTCGTGCCCGCCCGGGGTGTAGAGCGCCGTCGCGCCCGAACAAAGCGTGCGCGTGCTCGCCATGAGAGCGTTGCTGACTCCCTCGTAGCCGTCCCGCGCGGCGAACGTGGGGTCCTCGGTCATCTCCGCAGGCGAGATCCGCGTGTAGAGGCGGGTGAGGAAGGTCGAGTCGACGAGCACGCTCATCGCGTGCTCCGCCGGAGCCATCACGCGCTCGTCGAGGTCGGCGGCGAACGCCGGAGCGTCCCAGGCGTCGAAGCTGTCCGGGTAGCATCCCACGCAGCCGTAGTACTCGTTGCGCGTAATTCCCGGAGGAACTGGCAGGAAGTGAGCGAGGATCGGCTCCACCAGGGGGTGTAGCGATGCGCACTCTCCACCCGAGCAGCTGAACAACCCCTGCGCCGCGAGCTCCAGCATGGCCTGAGTTGGCGACAGATCCTCGAACGCCTGGCTGTTCCAGCGTGAGTCGACGATACCTCGTTTGTCCACCACGCTGGCCGGCCCAGCGTATTCGGTGATGAAGGCGCGGCCGTTTGCGACTGGGCTATCGACGGCACGAGAGACCACCGTCCTGTAGTTGCTGCCAAAGCTCAGCCAGTCGAGCTGCAGCTGATTGAGCTCGACGTGCTTGAAGTTGGTCGGCACCACACGGCGATCCCCGAGGAAGAAGGCGCGCACGTCCATGTCCTCGGACGCGGCGATCGCGGTGAGCTTCAAGGGAACGCAGGGCTCGGTCCCCGGGTAGCGGATGACCAGCGGGTGGATCTCCGAGACACCCGCACCCGAGCGCAGCTTCACGGCGACGAACACGTAGTTCCGCTCGGCGTAGTCCTGCAAGATGGGCGGCGCCTGATCGTCACCGAGGTAGCCGTTGTCGCTGAGCCAGGTCGCGACGTCGTCGGGCGAAGCTCCTTCCAGGATGCTGACGTCGAACACGCCCACCTTCTCGCGGCGCGCGACGACCTCGGCGTCGCTGTCGGTGTCCTCGAAGCCATCCTGCGTTCCACCTGCAGCGCTCCCAGAATCATCGGACGCAGCGCTCATCCCGCAGCCCGAGCTGCTGCTGGAGGAGAATCCGCCACCGCCGCAGCCATCGACGCGCGTGGTCAGGCTGAAGCTCGGCACCGTTGCGTTCAGCAGGTTGACGAACAGCTGCTGCGACCCCACCTCGAGCTCGGGAGTCACGGGCACCGGAACCAGCCAGGCGAACCGCTCCGGATCGCCGGAGTACTGGATCTGGATGTGTGCCTCCACTTGTCCATCGCGCATCACGAAGACCACGTTCTCCCCGGTCTGGTCCACCGGCATCGCGGGCTGCGTCGGGCCTGGGTTGTCACAGAACGTGCCACCACAGGCCGCTGCCGGAGACTCCAGTCCGGCGCTGACCCCGATCGCCAGCGCGATCCCCCACGAGGCGCACGCCACGCGCCGTCTCCTCACGGACACCCGCTTGCTCATCCCAACCTCCAAAGCGGAGACGGCGCCACCCCGAGCCAGGGACTCAGGTGCTCGGAACCCGAACCCGACCGTCTCGGAAACTCGGAGCAACGCGTATGCCAGCCCAGGCGCCGCGCTCGACTGGGACGCAAATCCCGTCGGCTTTCACGCGCCAGCGGCGTTGCCAGGGCGGGCGCACGCGGCCAGCTGCAGGACTTTGCGATCACACTACCCATCGCACCGCGCCGTGACACTGCCCAGTCACCATCCGCACGGAAGCGAGCTGACCAGCCGAGGCCGGCGCCCCCGACCAGCCCGCGACCGAGCGGCTGACGGTGCCGCGCCACGACTTCGCGCTGGTGTGAGGGACCACGCCGGGGCGTCCTTCGCTCGCTGAACACACGGCTTTCCTCGGGATGGCGAAAAAAGTCGCTAACCGGTTGCAGGCCCGGCGGGTCGTGAGCTAAGAACCGCCTCCCCGGTGACTACTGGTCACAGGCCCAGGTAGCTCAGTTGGTAGAGCAGAGGATTGAAAATCCTCGTGTCGGCGGTTCGATTCCGTCCCTGGGCACCGGCGGCTGCCAGCCTCCCGACAGGCGGCGCCCGACGACTAGCGGCTCCTGTCGCCCTGCGGCCCCTCCACACAGCGGCCCCTCCACACAGCGGCGCCTCCCACACAGCGGCCCCCCACACTGCGGCCGGACGGCCCCGCCGCATACATTCCCCTACCCCGGGGTCGTTCGCACCCAGCGCCCAGGGATTGAGCGCTCACGGATGGGCGGTCCCAGGACTCAAGCAGCCAAGCGGTGCGACCGTACCGTTTGGCCAGCGGGTGCCCTATGCTCTGGGATCCGGGGGAGACGCAGGGATGAGCTGGTACGTGACGCTATGGTGGGCCGGGATCGGACTGAGCCTCGCAGGCCTTTGCCTCGAGGAGCTCGAGCGCCGCGCGCTTCGCGCTTGAGCTCAGGTCCCCGAGTTCTGCTCGGGCTCCGGCGTCGTGGTCAGGAACGCCTGGCTGCGAGTCGGTGGACGCATGAGCTCGAGCAGCTGATCGACCACCGTCTGGATCCCCTCCGACTTGTGCACGCTGAGGGCCAGCGCCGACGCCGCGCTCAGCAGCTCCGGATCGTCGGTTCCGCTGAAAAACACCAGCTGGATGCCGGAGTCGCGGGCGCGTAGCCGCTCGGCCAGGTCGAGCCCCGAGCCGTCGGGCAATTCGAGGTCCAGCACCGCGCAATCAAGCGGCACCCCGCCGGTCGAAGCCAAGCTCAGCGCTTGCTGGACGCTGCTGGCCTGAGTCACCTCCCAACCCGCAGCGGTGAACGCTCGCGCAATCGCCCGGCGAACGGTCGGTTCATCTTCGACGACAAGCACGCAAGTCACGACTTCGTTTCCCCGCGGGTACGCGAGTGGGGGTGAGGGGGATAGGCTGAGGGAGGCCTACTCGAGGAATATACGCTCAAGCAGCGCCCAACGCGAAGGGAAACGCGAAGCCCCGCCGCCCCAAACGCTCACGTATGGGCCAGGATGGACCTGCCGCGCCGCTCTCAAATCGGGATACGGCGTGTCTACCTGGGCTCGCAGCCATTTCCCTGTGAAAATTCATGTCTCGGTGCTGCTCTCCGATACCAGCGACACACGTTGCCCCCAGGCCGTCCCCAGAATGCCCTGGTGCACTTACGCAACGGTAGATTTTCCCGTCACACGAACCTACTGGAGGAGCTCCTCCAGTTGCCGCAGGACGCCCCTCGCGTTCGGGGTACCCTTGAAGACGTACAGCGCCGCGTCATCCAGGTCGCTCAGGACCTCACGACTGACTCTCAAGCGCTCGCTCACCCCAAACAAAAGCTTTGCGCCGACCCCGGAGCGCGCCAGCTCGATGCGCTTCCACACGGCTTCCCGACTCCAGAACCCGAGCAGCTCGAAGTAGACCGGTTCACTGCCTTCTGGGGGCGAGAAGCACAGATCCGGTACCAGGACGCCCAGTCCCGGCACCTCCAGGAGCACCTCCGCGGGCTTGACCTGCCAGCCGGAATCCAGCTTTTCGAAGCTCTTCACGAACGCCGCGAGCTCGTCCTCGTCGTCCTCCCAGGCCGGCGCGGTGTCTGCCCGTCGCTGGTAGCGAAACACCAGCGGTTCTCTGGACTTGCCCCAGCGCAGCTCCGCCTCGAGCTCCAGCTCCGCGGCCTGCTCGAGGAGCGGTAGCGCCAGCGCCAGGTTGAGCCCGTACTTCGTCACGGACTCGAACAGCGAGAACGGCCCATCGAGCTCGATCGAGTAGCCGGACTCCGCCGGCTCGAGACGAAACAGCAGGCGGCGGAATTTCAGCGCGTTGAACAGGCGGCGGTAGTCCCCCGGGCGGTGGCAGCGCACCCGGGCTCGCACACGAACCGCCCTCAGGAGCACGGCTTGTCGCTGAGACAGCTCATAGCGCTCGAGCAGGGCGACCGGGGTCAGCTGCTCCACGCGTTGCAGCACATGGGCCCCCTTGAGGTCGGCGAACAGCGCGCCCTCGACTCGCTCTTCACTCAGCTCGAGCTCGGTCGCCACGCGGCTCAGCACCGCGTGTCGATCGAAGGCCTCACCGGGGGGGAGCTCGCGCCGCAGCTCCGTGGCGAGACCAAACAGCCGCGCGCGAAGCTCCATTGGCTGCAGTTCCGTCTCCACCTGGAACTCGCAGGCGTCGTCCACGAGCTTGCTCAGACCGTCGAGCAGCTTCTTCTCTCGACCTTCGACCCACACCTGCCCGAGCCCCTCCTTCACCTCGTCACGGGTACGCCCGACCAGAGACCCCGCCTCGGTGAGGAGCGCCTCGGCGATCTCGAGGGCGCGCTCGCGAGCCTTTCCGTTCAGCCCACTGAGCTTCAGTTCGCCGCCCCTTCGAGTCGCCCGCACCAGATCTGCGGTCAGCATCAGTAGGATCCTCGGTAGGCGTCGTGGTCCCGGCGACGCTCGCTGGTGAACGTCTCGCTGGTGCCAGCGGAGACGATCTCGTAGAGCACCGCGCGCTTGCCGTCCCTGGGGCGCAGGATGCGCCCCAGACGCTGCACATGTTCCCGCACGGAACCGCTTCCTGAGATCACCACCGCTACGTTGGCGTCGGGCACGTCGACACCCTCGTTCAGCACCTTCGAGGTCACCACACCTCCGTAGCGCCCAGAGGCGAAGCGCTCCAGGATCTGGCTGCGCTCCTTCACCTTGGTCTGGTGGGTGATCACGGGGATCAGGAAGCGCCGCGAGATCTCGTACGCGGATGCGTTGTCCTGAGTGAAGATCAGCGTCCGATCTTGACGATGGCGGAGCAAGAGCCGCTCGAGTTGCTCGAGCTTGGCGGGCGCGGCGAAGGCGAGCTCCCGCTGGCGCCGATAAGCTCCCATTGCGCGGCGACCCGCGGTGCTGCGCGCCGAACGCATGATGAAATCGGACCACCCCGAGGGACTGCTCATGCGGATCCCTTGGGCGCGCAGGAAGGCGACGTAGACGGCGCGCTCGGCCTCATACTCCGCGCGCTCCGCTTCCGACAGCTCGACCACCAAGCGCACGGTGTCGTAGTCCGCGAGGTAGTTCCCGGAGAGTTCGCCGATCTCCTTGCGGTAGGCGATGGGACCGATGAGCTCTCCGTACAGATCGTCGCGCCCATCCGCGCGCTCCGGAGTCGCCGTGAGGCCCAGCCGAAAGGGCGCCAGGCAAAGCCTGGCGGACAGCGCATAGGCCTCGCCGGGCAGGTGGTGACACTCGTCGAAGACCACCAGCCCGAAGCGATCTCCTATATTTTCCATGTGTATATATGCAGAGTCATAGGTCGTCACCGTCAGGGGGTGCAGCTCGTAGTCCCCGCCGCCGATCACCCCGACCTCTCCCCCGAACGTCAGCCGCAGCTGGTCGTACCACTGCCGCACGAGATCGAGCGTCGGCGCCACGACGAGGGTGCTGCGCTTCTTGGCGTCGATGGCCATCAGCGCCACCTGCGTCTTGCCAGCACCTGTCGGCAGCACCACCACGCCGCGCCCCAGCTGCTTGCTCCAGGCCTGAAGCGCCTCCCTCTGGTACGGACGCGGCTCCCTCCGCGCGACAGCGCCTTGTGCCAGAACTTCGTAGTTCCGCGCCGCGTCCGCCAGCTCGACGCCGGCGTCTCGCAGCGCGAGAATTATTTCCGCATAGCAATATGCGGGAGCACGAAAGCAGGCGCTGCGCTCGTCCCACTCGGCCCACTGGCGGATCACTCGGGCCTCGTCATCGAAGCCTCGCAGCTCCAGTGTGCCCGCGCGAAAGCTGAGCCGCGCGCTGCCCGAGTCGTGCGCTCCAGTCATCGCGGTCTCGTATACCGCAGTCCGGCGCCAAGGAAAGCGGCGGCTGCGGTGGCCGCTGACCAGTGGCAGCCACCCCGGCTCGGGAGGCCTGGCGAATGCTACCTGTACTTGGCCTCGAACTCCTCGATCGCCACCTTGGCAGCGGAATCGCCGATCCCCGCCAGGCTGCCCTCGAACTTGAAGACGATCTCCATCGTCTCGAGTCGAATCACGTACGCGGTGGCGCGACGCGCGAGGATGGTCGTGTTCGGGTCAACGCCGGCCTTCGGCTTCACGGTGGTCACGGGGATGTCGTAGGTCGTGACCCAGTCCTCCACGCCACTCGTGGCGGATGAGCCAGTCTTCAGCAGCTCGATGGGGAGCGCCCCTTCATCCGTCACCGTCTTGCCCTGCGCAGCCAGATCCCGGGCCGCGTTCTGACAGCCTGGTCAGAAGAACTCCGAGACATGCACCACGGCGTAGCAGCGCCCGGTCCGTCTCAGAGCCTCCAGACTCGTATCAGTGTACGGTTTCGTGTTGCTGATCGCATCGGCCTCGAGGTTCACGTAGCCCTCGAGCTCCATGTCCGCGACGACGTCGCCCTCCTCGATTCCGTACGGACCCGACGGATAGGGCGAGTTGGTATCGAAGCAGCTACCAGGGTTACCGCCACCGCCGACGGAGCTGCCTCCGCTGGCCATTCCGCCGCTGGCGTTCCCACCCATCGAGCTTCCGCCCGCGCTGCTTCCCCCGGCCGTGGCGCCACCGGCGGAGTTCGAGCCCCCGGAAGCGGCGGAGCTGCCGCCACCGTCGTCGCCTCCACACCCGTAGCCGAAAACCAGCACGGCGAGGGAGATGGGGAGCCAGGCCTTCGTCACGGCTTGGAGCGTAACCCGAACCAGGTCAGATACGGAAGACCGCTGCCCGGAAGCAGCTCGATTCGCTGGCCATCGCTGCTCACGCTGGCTTCGGCCACCACCTCGAAACGCCCCGGGTACACCCACTCCGGGAACAGGTAGCTGCCGAGCGCCAGCACCTCCACCGCGCTCCCTGGCGCCAGGCCCGGCGCATTCGGGAACGACAGGCGCGCCTCGCGGCTCACCTTCGGCGGCCCAGGCTCGGAGAACCGCGCCTCGAAGGGCCCGATCGCGTACAGGGCGAACAACCCCGCTTCCGGGGCCAGCTCGGCGATCTGGCCCGCATCGAAGGCCTTCACGTAGAACCTGCGGCCGCTCGCCCCAGCGGCCACCTCGTCGATCTCGATCTCGATCTGCACCCCCGCTTCCACGCTCAGCTCGACCCCTTGAGCGCTCACCGTTTGCGCCGGAGGCGCGGCGCCGTCGAGGTCGTTCTTCACGACGATGTCCGGCATTTCCCCGCTGAACTCGAAGGTGCGGATGGCTCCGGCGTCCAGCGTGACCCCCTCGGGGGTCTCCCCGCGCAGGCTGGCAGGGTAGTAGAAGCTCGCCCCGCTGGGTCGCGCATGTGCGGTCACCGAGTAGTCCGCGCTGACCAGCGCGGCGGAGACGTCGATCACGAACTGTCCGCTCGCATCCGTTTCCCCATAGAAACAAGCAGGCCCACAGAAGCTGACCTGCTGGTTTGGCACCGCAGCGCCGGCCTCGTCGATGACGCTTCCACGCACGCTGCTCACGCAACGCGCCGCCGCGGGTTCCGCTCCCGTCAGGGCGCAGCCGCCTCGCCCGCCGCTGCCACCGACTGCTCCTCCAGATCCGCCTGCGGCGCCACCAGCGCCACCCGCGCCCGAGCTGCCCTCGGCGCCAGCGGTGTCCTCACCACAGCCCAGCAAGGCGAGCGCTGCGACGAGGGCGAGCAGCGAAGAACACTGCGAGCCGGCGCGCCTCACCCCCAAACCCGTCGACATCTTCAGGGGATGAGCCACCCGAGCGAGGCTGTCAACCTCCGCCTGCGCACGCCAGCTCTGGATCTCGACGAATCGCGTCAACGGAACAGGCGCACCGACGGATCTCGAGTCTCTCCCCCGATGAGCTCCAGCGGCATGTGCCATCGCACCTCACCGATGTACGTGCCGCGGCGCTCACGCATGCGGATCAGGGTGCTGCTGCAGTTGCCATAGCGCAGGATCATCACCTGGGGCACGGGCAGACAGATCAGCTGCTTCACCAGCTGGAAGATGATTCCGCCGTGAGCCACCACGAGGATCCGCTGAGGGTCAGGGACCTCCTGGCGCTCCCGTGGTGTTTCCTCGGGGTTTCGGTGTCTCGCTTCTAGCCTGTCCAGGAAACGCCGAGCACGCTCCTGCACGCGGTCGTAGCTCTCACCGCCAAACTCGGCGAAGTCGCCCAGGCTGGAGATGTCCCGGCGCATGAAGCTCGGGAACTGCTCCGCGATCCCCGCTGCGTCGAGGCCCTGTAGCTCGCCGGAGGAGATCTCCGCGACGTCGGGGTCCACCAGCGGAGCTTCGCGGCCGAGGCTCGCGCACAAGATCTCCGCGGTCTCCCTGGCACGCTCGAGAGGCGAGCAATAGGCAGCCTCGAACCGCAACTCACGCGCCGCGAGCCAGCCGCCGAGCACCCGAGCCTGCTCTCGCCCGCGGTCGGACAACGGAGAATCCAGGCTGCCCTGCATGATCCCCTGGGCGTTGGCCTCGCTCTCACCGTGACGCACGAACAGGATATCCATCACTCTCGCTCATACCCTCCCCCGAGGCACGGCCCAAACGCTTTCCGCGCTCGCGCCCAGCGGCGCCATCTGGCAAGCCTGAGTCATGGTCGACATCCACATCGGATACACGGGTGAGCTGCGCTGTGAAGCAAAGCACGGACCCTCGGCGGCGTTCTTCCACACCGACGCGCCCAAGGACAACCACGGCAAGGGTGAGAGCTTCTCTCCCACGGATCTCGTGGCGACGGGGCTCGGCACCTGCATGATCACCGTGATGGGGATCCTGGCACGCAGCCGCGGCTATGATCTGGGGGGCACGCGTATCCATGTAAAAAAACACATGACGGCCTCTCCACCCCGACGCATCGCTCGCCTCGAGGTGACCCTCAGCATCCCCGACCAGGTCGCGGCGAACCTCGATGGACAGCAGCGCCTCGACCTGGAAGAGGCCGCGCACACCTGCCCGGTGCGCCTCAGCTTGCTGCCAGCGATCGAGGTCCCCGTGAGCTTCTCCTGGGGGTGAGGCGGCACTCAGTTCTGGTGCGCCAGCGTCAAGCCGCGCCATGGCTCCGGGGCGCCTGCCTTCGGGTCGTCGGGATCGGGCAACATCCAGATCGCACGCAGATCCAGGGTCTCGCTCCAGGTGCTCCCGTCCGATGCGGCAAACAGGAATCGGTCTTCGCTGGGCACGCGCACACACGCGAAGATCCCCGGCGCGCCACGGCTGACCTGATGTAGCTGGTTGCTGTCGCGATCGTACAACCAGATCTCCCCTGAGGCCGTGCCCACGACGAGCGCTCGCCCGCTGCGGCTGAAGGCACCGCAGCTCGCGTCGTCGGGCAAGCTCGGCAGTGGTCGTGACGTCCGCTGGCTCACGTCGGTGATCGCCGCGCCCTTGGCGCCCAGGACCAGCACCTCCCGATGATCGCTCGAGAACACCAGGCGGCTGACGGCGCCAACGGGCGCGCGAGCGAGTGGCGTCGGCGCATCGAGCCGTGATGCGTCGAGGGTGTAGAGCACCCCCTGAGCGTCTCCGAGCGCCAGCAGACTGCCGTCGGGCGAGAAGGCCAACGCCTGCAGCTTTGCTGTTTCCGCAGGAATACGCACGAGGTTGTCACCATCGAGCACGGCGAGCGAGACCTGGCCTGGTTGCCCCAAGAGCAACGCGAGCTTCTCGGCGTCTGGCGCGGCGACCAGAGCCTGAATCGGACCGAGATCGAGCAGGCGCGGCCCCGCCTTGCCCAACACGGCGAGCTGACCGCTGGCTGTGCGCCACGCCGCGAACTCGCCTCGTCCGAGCGCCCAGCGCGGCGGCGCGAGCAGAGCCTCGGCACCCTTGTCTCGAGGCGCGGGCGCAGCGCTCTCGGGCAAGGCCCGGGACTGCCGGCGCCCCTCCGACGTCTGCACCACGAGCCGTTCCCCGAGGCAACCCATCGCGAGTCCATCCGCTGCGAGTCGACAGTCCCCAGCGCCCTTGAGGCTCATGTAGCGACTCGCTGCCAGGTCCAGGTCGAAGATCAGAGCGCGGCGGCTCTGGGTTACCACGGTCAACCAGCGGCCGCTCGGGCTGACGGACAGCGACGCGGCCCGCTCGCCGCCGAGCCCGAGGCGCCCCGCGCGTTGACGCACATCGGTGGTCCACAGGTCGACCTCGCCGCCCTGGCTCCAGGCGAGCAGGCGGCGAGCTCCGATGTGGAGAGCCTCCCCGGTCGCGTCAGGCTCATCTCGGAGCGGCTGGAGCGCATCTCCCTTCTGCTGCCAGACGACGCGATGCCGGGCGTCGCTGCTGATGACTCCTCCCGGAATCGCCGTGAGCTGGCGGATGCGCAACCGGTGACGTGGTGGTAGCGCTCGGGGCTTGCTGACCCGCTGGGCGTCGAAGGGCGCCTCCCACAGGCTGCCGTCCTTCTCTGCGAGCACGACGCGATCATCCAGCATCGCCAGCCGGTCCAGGCTGGCGCTGAGGTCCTTGCCCAGGCTCAGCTTGGCCTGGACGCGCGCCTCGCGGACGTCCCACAGCGTGAGCCGCCCGTCTGCGACCACCACCAGGTGGCTGCTGGACGCGGCGAAATGATCCGCGGCGATCGCTGGCACCTGAGCCCTCTGCTCTCCCAGGGTGATCCAGTGCGTGTTCTCTCCGCCGCCAGCGCACTGCACGACCAGTGCCGTGGGGATACTCGGTTCGCCGACGTCGCCGGCACGGACCAGCTCCGCCCGCGTCAACCCTTCAGGACAAGCGGACAGGGTCGCCTGCTTGCCGTCGGCGCGCTTCAGCTCCCGCACGCTCTTGGCGTCCCGCCACAGCACCCGCGCCGAGTCAGCGGAGAAGCCGAGCAGGTGGGCGCCAGCATCCTCACCAATCGTGTAGTTCCGGTCCCCTTCTCCGCCGAGCTCGAGCACACGCAGGCTGCGGTCGCGCCAGAGCGCCCCCAGCCAGGCGGAGTCTGGATCGAAGACCACGCTCTCGACCCCGCTCGAGTTGGCAGGCAGCGCCCGAGGGATCCCGAGTCGCACCGCGCGCCAGCCCACCAGGTCGAGATCCGCGCGCTGGCCGTACTCACGAGACAGCCGCGCTGCCTTGAGCGCTCCAGCAGGGTCTGCTGGTAGGCGCCGCTGCGCGAGCTCAGCGTAGAGCAGGCCCAGGCTCTGGTCCGCGGCGCGCTTCGCCGTGGCCTGCGCCTGCTCCAGGTCAGCGACACGCGCCGTGAGGCTTTGCTCTCTGGCGCGACTCACGAGCAGCAGCACCAGCAGCAGACTCGCCCCGGCGGTGACACCGCCCCGACGAAGCCACCGGCTCTGCCGGTCGCGACGTCGCACGGCTTCGACGAACAGCAGCTCACGCTGTCCAAGGTTCGCCTCGGTTCGCTCGAACCAGCTGAGCAAGCGGCCGGCCTGATCGCCATCCCAGAGCGATCCGTCGCCGCGGCCGTCGGCGTCCCATTGCCGCGCGGCCTCGCTCACCCGCGCGCGAAACGCCTGATCTTCTCCAGATTCGAGCAGTCGTTCGGCGAGCCGCGGCCAGCGCTGAATCAACGCATCGTGCGCCAGCCGGAGGCCCCCGCTCTCGCTCACCAGGAGCTTGTTCTCCAGCATCTGGGTCAGCGCTCGCTCCACCTCGCTCCGCCCCAGGTGCTCCTCGAGTAGGTCGGCCTTGGATACGCTGAGCCGTGTGCGCTCATCGCTCACCAAGCGCACCAGCACCTGCTCCGCCGCGTGACGCTCGTCGGGACGCATGCCCTCGAGCACCTGTTCCGCATGGATCACCAGCGCACCGGCGATGCCGCCGATACGCTGCCAGGCTGCGCGGGTGAGCAGCTGGCGGCTCTGGTCTCGTTGGCGCCACCAGGCGCTGAGCGCGAAGGACAGCAAGGGCAAGCACTCGGCGATGTCCTGCGCCTCGCCCACGATCTCTCTCACCAGGGCGGGATCCTCGACTCGGTAGCCCGCCGCCTGGGCGGGCTGCTCGACGATGCGGGCGAGCGCGGCCTCGGACAGCGGCCTCATCGGATAGAATCCCTGAGTCAGCAGCTGACGGAGAGGCTCGAAGGCGAACAGCCCGTCCATGGTCTCGGCCCGGAGCGTGGCCAGCAGCCTCAGACGCGACTGCGCCACGCGAGCGATGGACCCCAGGGCCCGCGCGACCCGCTCCACCTCCCCCTGGCCGACGCCTCGATGCACGAGCTCTTCGAGCTGATCCACGAGGATCAGCAAGCCCCGGGTCGTAGGCAACGCGTCCAGCAACGCGCTTGCGAGGCGCTCCGGCTCACTCGCGATCAGGCCCTTCACCTCTTCCGGGCGAGCTCCAGTCGCCTGGGCCAAGGCGTGCGCGAGAGACTCCGCCGGAGACGCTCCGAGACTGCACACCACGGTGCTCCAGACCGAAGCCCCACCCAGCGCGCCCTCGCTCACCGCCGGCAGTACACCGGCGCGCGCGAGCGAGCTCTTGCCGCTCCCGCCTGGTCCCACCAGCACGACGCCCGACGACAGGCGCAGGCGTTCACAGATCTCGCTGGTCTCCTGGGAGCGCCCGAAGAACACTCCCCGCTCCGCTGCGGTGAACACGGAGAGCCCACGATAAGGTCCGCCCTCGGGTACTTCAGGGCGCTGTGTCTTGCGAGCCAGCGCCACCAGGCTGGCCACTACCTCGTCGGCGCTGTCGGGGCGATGCTTGGGGTCCTTCGCGACGAGACGGTCGATCAGCTCGACCAACGCACCCGGCGCCTCCGGGAGCGACTGCGCGAGACTGGGAAACGCGTGCTCATCCAGCAAGCGCTCCCTCACCCCCGCCAAGGTCAGATCCGCGAACGGGTACTCTCCCGTGAACGCGAAGTGGAAGGTCAGGCCGAGCGCGTAGAGATCGGACTTCACCGACGGTTCGCGTCCGAGCCACAGCTCCGGCGCCATGAACAGCGGTGTGCCGCCGACCGTGCCGGAGTCGAGGGACGGATCCCGCGTCACTGCGATGCGCCGGTTGCGGTCTAGCGTGGCGAGACCGAAGTCGATCAGCTTCAGCCCGCCGCTCTTGCCCCTGGACTCTCGCGCGACGAACAGGTTCTCCGGCTTGATGTCGCGGTGAAGCAGGCCGATCTCGTGCGCCGCAGCCAGGCCCCGCGCCGCCTCGAGGAAGAGCTTCGTGCCCGTCTCCAGATCCACGACCCCACGCTCGACGCGCGCCTCGAGGCTCTCGCCTTCGAGAAACTCCAGCGCCAGGCAGGTGTGGCCATCCAGCTCGTAAGCGGCGAACACCTGCACCACGTTGGGGTGCGACAGCAGAGCGAGCACGCGCCCTTCCCCACGGAACTGTCTTACCACCTCCGGGATACCCTGGTACTCACTGCGCAGGAACTTCAGCAACTCCCAGCGACCGATGTCCGCGTTGTGCCCACGTGCCACGAGCCCGATGCTGCCTTGCTCACGCAACACCTCCACCTGGTCGTAGGGTCCGAAGGGGCGCAGCTCGAGCTCCGCGCCTTCCCCCGCGTCATGCATCGAGATCGTCGCCTCCAGCGCTACGTCCCGCTCACGACGCGGACTCGGCCCGACCCCAGAGTCGCTGGTCTCTTCTCCGGGACTCAGGAGCGGCGCCGTGCGCGCCGTCCCCAGAGGCTCGGTGCGCAGCAGGGGCTTTTCCGCTGGTTCTCGATCAGCGGGTAACACCTCGGTGCGATCCAGAGCGCCGTCGCGGCTCGTGCGATCGCCCCCGGTGCGCAGCGCGTTCGAGGACGACTGCGCCGAGTCGCGCTCTGCTTCGTCGTCCCCCATGGTGTTTCCTCGGGGTTACCGCGCTTCGGGGTGGAGCTCCGGGTCCACTTCGAAGCCGGTCGCCTGCCCGGTGCAGACCCAGCCTTTTTGGCGACGAGCGCACTCGGCGTTGGTGACGCTGTTGGCCCCCATGCGTCCCGCCACGGCGAACAGACCAGCGCGCGCGCCGGCTTCGGTGCAGCCCGTCTCGCAGCCGGTGACCACCGAGCCGAGCAAGACATGACTCACGGGCTTGTTCAGCGCCTCGGTGACGTTCTGCGGCGTGCGCGGGGGCCGCACCTGGTCGCTCTCGGGGGTGTACTGCACCCGGATCGACCAAGCCTGGCTAGCGCGCGGTTCGACCTCGTCGAGGTAGGTGAACTCGGGCCGCGGTGTCTGAGTCTGCGGTCGACCGACCATCGCGCGGCACACCACCCGCACACCCGAGGACTCCTTCAACGAGTAGCAGTGCTTGCCGACCAGCAGGCTTCCGCCGACGTCCGCGGCGCGTTCCTTCAGCGCCGAGCTGAGGCGCGCCTCGGTGCAGTCCACGTCGGAGAGCCAGGCCCGAGAGATCTCGCGCTCTTTGACCTGGGTGCACCGCGTATCCACCTGACCCAGCTCATAGTATCCGGGCGGTAACGCGGGAAGCTCCTGGATGTCGGCCGGGTGGACCAGCGCGCCCTCGACGTCACCGCTGTAGCGCGCTGCCGAGCGAGCGTGGGCACCACATCCAGCCAGTACCCCCAGAGCTGCCAGCGTGGTCAGTCCCCGTCGAAGCAAAGCTTGCATCGGGCTCAGCGTTACACGCTGCCTGGCGCGAGGCCAAGCCCCTACAGCACGGCTGCGCTAGACTTCGAGGGATGGGCCCCCGCTATCGCGACTTCGACGTGACCGAGATCCGGCGCCGGGCGGCCCTGGCGGTGGAAAGCCTGCGAGAATGCCGCGTGTGCCCCCGAGATTGTCGGGTGAACCGCCTCGAAGACGAGGCCAGGGTCTGCGCTACCGGGCGACACGCGAAGCTCTCGACTTGGTTCCCCCACTTCGGCGAGGAGGACTGCCTGCGTGGACGCCGCGGCTCGGGCACGTTGTTCTTTGCCTCCTGCAATCTCAAGTGCGTGTTCTGCCAGAACCACGACACCTCTCAGGCGGGCCACGGGCGCGTCCTCTCCCCCCAGGCCCTGGCCGCAGCGATGCTCGAGCTGCAGTCGAAGGGTTGCCACAACATCAACTTCGTCACGCCCGAGCACGTGGTTCCGCAGCTACTCGAAGCGCTGCCCATCGCCATCGAGCGAGGTCTGACGCTGCCGCTGATCTACAACACGTCGGCCTATGATTCCCTCGAGTCGCTGGCCTGGCTCGATGGGCTGGTGGACGTGTACATGCCCGACTTCAAGCTGTGGAGCAGTGAGGCGAGCAAGCGCTACCTCAAGGCAAAGGACTACCCGCAAGTCGCCAGGCGGGCGTTGGTCGAGATGCAGCGTCAGGTCGGGAGCCTGGAGCTGGTCGAGGCGGCGCCAGGGCTCGAGCTCGCGGTGTCCGGGGTGTTGGTCAGACACCTGGTGATGCCGGGTCTGCTCGACGAGACCCGTGCCATCCTCGAGTTCTTGGCGCGGGAGATCGCGCCGGACACCTACGTCAACGTCATGGCTCAGTTCCGCCCGGAATACCGCACGGCGGAGTACCCCGAGATCCACCGGCACCCCACCTACGACGAAGTGCGCGCCGCGCGGGGCTACGCGCTGGAGCTGGGGCTGCGTCTGGACCGCCGGGCGCCGGAGCGGCGCCTGGAGATCGTGCAGTAGCGAGACTCACCCGGACTCGGCGTCCCGCAGGTGCGCGAGCAGATTGACGTTGAACGATTCCGCACGGGAACTCGGCAGGGAGTGTCCCGCGCCCGCCTCGGCGAAGAAGCGACTTCCCGGAATGGCCTCGTGGATCAGCTCCCCGGCGCGATAGGGGATCAGCGGGTCGTTCGTGCCATGAGTCACGAGCACCGGACAACGGAGCTCCACGAGGCGGTCCTTGACGCTGAACGTCTTGCAGGCGCGCCAGGCGTTGGCCAGGCTCTGATCCGGCTTCTCGAGTCCCTTCCTCAGCATCTCGATCGGGGGGTGAGAGAGCCCCGGGAACGCGGCCGCGAGCACCGGCTCTGCCAGTCGGCGCTGCTCGCCGTCGCCCCAGACACCATCGAAGCCCCGCTCGGCGAGGCGCGTCATCAGCTCCGCGAAGGCCGTGGCGCGCGCTCCGTTGTGACTCGTGGTCGCCACCAGCGCGAGGCTCGCTAGACGCTCCCCCAGCTCCAGAGCGATCAGCTGACAGATCATTCCGCCCAACGAGTGACCCACCAGGTGCAAGCGCGGGCGCTGGCGCTCGCCCCCGACGTCCCGACGGTCCCCTTCGGCGTCCCGAGGTCGCGCGCTCAGCTGCTCGATGAAGCCACGCACGTCGCTCACGAACTCGGACATGCCGTGGCGCAGTACGCCGCTCTTCGAGTCGCCGAAGCCCCGCAGGTCCAGCCGGGCGACGGTGAACCCCGCGGAAACGAGTGCAGGCACTTGCCGGTCCCAGCGCCTGCGACTCGAGCCCAGCCCGTGCACCAGCACCACGAGGGGCCCCCGCCCCTCGACCTCGAACACGACTTCGCTCCCATCCGGCTGCGCGAAGCTGCTCACGACAGTATCAGGACCTTGGTCTGACTCGGCGAGAGCGAGGCCCCGCTGGAATTCGTCGAGTTCTGCATCGTGGAGTCGGTCAGACGCGTCGCGAGGCCGCCGCCGATGAAGACCTTCATCGAACCCTTCACGTGACGGCTCGGCCCCATCACCGTACCCGACGCAACTCCCGTCGCCGTGCCCGCCTCGTCGCCGTTGGTCGTCGGTGGCGCGCTGTTCAGGTTGTGGGCCATCCCGCCCACCAGGATCACGTTGGGAACCATCGGGACAGCCGTGGCCTGGGTGGCAGTGTTGGCATAGGCAACGGGCGTCACCCCGCTGCCCGACGGAGTGTTGCAGGTGTCTGGACTGGCGATGGCCTGTCCTCCCATTGAACAGTTCGCGAACATTCTCCGGCTCCCCTACCCCAGATGCACCTGGTCGGCGTCGAGCTTCACCAGCTGCTCGGCGGTCAGCATTGCGTTCTTTCCGCGTAGATTCATCAGCTCGGCGCGCTGATCGATGCGGCCGGCCTGCACCTGCTCGAAGTCCTCCACCTTGCGGTAGACTCGGCCAAAGCTCTGGCTGACCCGGTCCACGACCGACTCGGCGACCTCGGCGATCGTGCGCAGCTTTCGGGCGTTCAGCTCTGCCAGGCCGCCGAACCAGCTGAGCGCCTGAGTGAAGGCCTCGGCCCTGGCCGCCGTGAGGCTGAAACGCGCGGTTCGCACCTCGGTCTCACCGGCTTCCACGTCCACTCTGCGCGCGCGCAGCTCCAGCGCTCCGGCCCTGGAGGTGACGACGAGGTCTTGCTCCACCGCGAGCTCGACCGGCTGGGTCGAGGCGCGCTCCAGCACCGCCAGCACGTAGTGCTGGAGCCCCTGGCTCGCGACCAGTACCTGATCCCCGGCTCGGGGTTCCACGAGACAGCTCAGCGCCCGGCGCGCGATCACCTTTCCCTCCGGTCCCGCGACACTGATCCGGGCTTGACCCACATCCGCCGTCGCCGCGGTCTCCCGCGCGATCACCCGGCCACTCCAGCCCAGGTAGCGCCGCTCAGTTTCGAGTGTTGCCTGACTCATGCTGCCTCCGCCGTCCTCAGTAGGTGGGCTTCCAGTTCTCCGCACGACGCAGCGCTGGATCGTCCCCGAGCGCGATGCTGCGGTTACCCCAGACCGTGTCCTGCTCCTTGATGTCGTGAAATCGGGTGCGAAACATCAGCGCGTCGCTGAGGTCCGCCTGGCAAAGGTCGGAGCGCGAGAAGTCCGCGTACGTCAGCTTTGCCCCGCGGAACCGAGTGCCCACGCAGATCGCGTCCTGCAGCACCGCGCGTTCGAGGTCGGCCTCGCTCAAGTCGGCGCTCGAGAGATCCGCCTCGACGAAGACGCCCTCGCGCGCCCCCAGGCGCTTGAGGTTGGCGCCGACCAAGCTGGCCTGTACGAAGTTCATCACGTCCCCCCGGCTACCCTCGAGGTTCGCGCCGTCCAGAGCCGCGCCGTAGAAGCTGATCCCCTCCCTGAACTCCACCCCGCTCAGGTTGGCCTCGGTCAGATCCGAGTTGCCGAACTGCACGCGCTCGCAGCGCAGCTGGGAGAGATCCCGACCACAAAGCTTGACCCGCATCCAGACCGCGGCTCTCAGGTGGGTGCCGAGCAAGGAGGCTCGGGTGAAGTCCGCATCCATGATCAAGCAGCGCAGCAGCAGCGCCCCGCTCAGATCGATGCCCGCGGTGTCACTATCCAGGATGCTCAGGCACTCGCTGCGCGTCCGGCTGAAGTTCGCTCCGCCGAGCTTGCCTCGCACGAAGTTCACGTTGCGCAGCTGGCTGTCGCGGAAGTCGGCGCCGGTCAGGTCGGAATTGAACACCTGCGCCTCCCGCAGGTCGGCGCCGCCGAAGCACGCCTCGCTCGCGACGCAGTCGTGCCACACGCTGTGAGTCAGCCTGGCTTCGTCGAGTCGGGCACCGGATAGCTTGCATCCCGACAGCACCGCCTCCCGCAGATCGGCGCCGCGCAGGTTCGCGCCGCTCAGGTCCACGCTCTCGAGCGTCGCAGCCTTTAGGTCGGCTCCAGACAGGTCGAGGCCCGCCAGCGACTGACCGCTCACGGGCTGAGCCCGAGCGCAGTCGTGCTCCAGCTGCTCCCGAAGACTACGTCGTGGCATCTTCACGCCTCCCCACGACGCGCGCCTGCTCCACCAGGGCGTCGGTCAGCAGCGTCGCCTTGTCCACGCGGACCTTCGACAGATCGCTACGAAACAGGTTCGCGCCTCGCAGATCGACGCCTCGCAGGTCGGCGTGGTCCAGGAGCGCCTCCATGGCATTGGCGCTGGCCAGGATGGCACCACGCAGATCGGATCTCGAGAGCGTGGCCCGCCTCAAATCCGCACGGTAAAATTTGCATTCCTGAGCGTCGACCTCGCTGAGATTCGCCATCAAGAGCCTCGCCTCGCCGAAATTCGAACGAGCAAGGCACGATCCCGCCAGGGTCGCTCGCTCGAGGCCTGCCCAGCGGAAATCGGCGTCCTGCAGATCGCAGCCCTTGGCCAACGTCGCTGCGCTCAGGTCCGCGCGCACCCAGGTCGACCCTGCCAGGCCGCAGCTGATGAAGGTCGCGCGGGGAAGCCTGGCCTCATCGAACGACACACCCACTGCCTGGACCTCGAGAAAGGCGGCCTTGCTCAGGTCGGCAGCAGCGAATCGACACCCGCTGAGCGCCTGACGAATGAAGTACACGTCCGGCAAGAGCGCCTGCTCGAAGTTCGTCCGCTCGAGCTCGGCCTCCAGGAGATTGCAGCCTTCCAGGTGCGCGGCCTCGAAGTTCGCTCGCTCGAGCTTCGAGCGCATCAGCGTGCAGCCCTGCATCCGTGCGCGGGCGAAGCATGTTCCGCGCAGGTCGGCCTCCGCCAGGTTCGCCCGCTCGAGCGTCGCCCCTGACAGGTCCGCTGCATCGAGCCGAGCTCGCGCCAGCACCACGTCCGATAGCTCACAGCCCACCAGGCTCGCGCCGCTGAGATCCGCCCCCTCGAGGAACGCGCCGCTGAGGTTCAGCTCGTCCAGCGCGACGCCCCGGAGGTCGGCGCGGGTGAAGTCGCGACGCCAGAGGTTCTCCCCCGCTCGCGCCGCGGCGATCAGCTCCTCGCCCCGCTGCTTCGCGACTTCGGGGGTCAGCGGAGCGGCGGCGGGAAAGAGATGCGCGTGCTTCTGGTACGTCTCGAGCAGCTTGTCCTCGGCCCGGTCGAGCTTCTTCAACAGCTCGGGATCCTCGAGCTTCTCGAGGCCCGGCACGTCCACCCCGGAGGCCGCGACCGCCTTCAGACGCTGCTTCACGCTCTCGAGATCGAGCTTCTGCTTGAGCTTCGGCGGCCCGCCTCCTTCTGCTTGGCCGCGGGCCACGGCGTCGTCGAAGTCGATCCCGTGCTTCTGACACGTCTCCCTCGCCTGAGCCTCCAAGGCGACGCGCCGCTCGTCCGCCTCCTGCTTCTTCTCCTCCAGGAGCCCGCGCATGATGCGTACCTGGTCGGGGATGTCCTCGGGGTCGACGGAGACGTCTTCTTCCTCGGGGATCTTGGGCAGGAGCGCGTCTGGGTCCTGACCGGCGCGCCTCAGCAGCTCCCGGGCGTTCTCGAGCTCCTCCAGCACCCTGCGCTTGGCCGCTTGCTTGCGTAGCCCCTCGCGGGGGACGGGCGGTTCGCCAAGCGCGCCCTTGGGCAGGCGATCGGGCATCAAGTCGCTCTCGCGAAGCGCCTCGAGATAGCCGTTCTCTGGATCCACCCGTCGCTTGAAGACGTCGGCGTAGTGGGTGAGATCCCGCGGGGCACGTCGCCATTCCGCGGCGACCATCATGCGCTCGATGTCGCTCGCGTCGTCTTCCGTCACCGCAACCGCTGCCCGGTAGATCAGGATGCCGCGCTCGCGGTGCGGGATGAAGAACACCGTATCCAGGCGAGTCCGCAGCTCTTCCAGGGCGTCCTGTCCACGACGCTGGATGAAGCAGCGCGCCGTGGCTCCTGGCAGCCTGCCTTCGACGAGGGACGCGCCTGGCACCAGGTTCTCCAGCTCGTAAGCCTCGTCTCCACTCCAGTAGCCATCGATGCGCTGCGCTGGCTGAGCGGCGTTGAAGTAGCTCCAGTCCATGTCCGCCGCGAAGCCGGGGAATCGCGTCTGTAGCCAGCGTTCGTCGAAGGTGCCGAGCTTCCCCAGGCGCTCCGGGTTCTCCATCGGCACCGGTAGGAACCCAACGGGCTCCGGGTGTTTGGTCGGCGATCTGAGGAGCTGTTCGGGGTTCTCGATGTTGGGCAGAGGACGGAAGTGGTGCTCTTGGCCCCTTGGCGCGAAGCCCTTCCCCAGCGGGTTCTTGTCGAAGCCCTCCCCTCCGTAGGCGTTCTCCCAGCTGATCGGCATCTCCTCGAAGGGCTTCGCCTCCGTGGCCTTGCCGTCCTTCCAGTAGCGGTCACCCGAGACGTACAGAGTGCGCTCCGCGGCGCCGAGCTTCGCTCGCACGCGGCACGCGGACGCCGAGCCCTGCGGATGCGCCACGGCCTGCAACAGGAACTCGCCCACCTGCTTTGGCATACCGGTGTCGAGCACCGTGTTCGCGAACTCCTCCCCGACCAGCCCCCAGAGTTCCTTCTCGGTACGCAACTCCGGCTCTTCGTTCCCGAGCGGAAACAAAAGCATCAGCGCAACGGAGAAGTAGGGTCGTCCCTCGTTCTCGAAGCAGCGGTGCAGGACGCTGACGCGGAAAGGCTTGATGATCTGCACGGCTAGCCTTCTACCGTCGTGTCAGCCTTGCGATAGTCGATGATCGCCTGCTTCAGGTCGAACAGCTTACCGGAGCAGTCGATCATGTTGTTGTTCAGGTAGATGACGTTCTCGCAGGCGGCGAGACCCGTCACACTCAGCGAGCACAGGGCGATGGTGATGTCGACCGCGAGGCGCAGGTCCAGGGTTCCGCCAACGAACAGCGAGCCGGCGAGGGCAAGATCGCAGGTCAAGCTGCCAGCCACGTTCACCGCGAGGGGGACTCCGGCGTTGATGTCCACGCCAGCCGCGAGGTTCAGGTTCGCGTAGCCAGCGACGAAGGTGTTGGCTACCAGGCCGCCGAAGTTCGAGTTCACCGCGGCGGCGTGGTTGCTGTTGACGGCGCCCAGGAAATTCTCGTTGGTGGCGCCCATGAGCGTCGTCGAGGAGTTGCCGTGGACCGTCGTGACGTTGTCCGCGTCGTAGTCGACCTTGTAGTCGCCATCGACCTTCAACGTGTAGTCGCCGTGCGCGTGGCCTTGGTAGTCGCCGACCACCTCCCAGTTCACGTCCTCGAGGATCTTGGTTCGCTGGTTCTTGTTGAACAGCTCGACCACGTCGTCCGCGACGCTGGTGGTGCGCTTGCTCTCGTAGGTTTGCCTGACAGCGCCGGTGATCCTCTCGGTGTGCGTTCCACCGATCGTCACGTCGTAGTTGCGCCCGGTCTGCAGGAAGCCATCGCCAGTCGTCTTCTCGATCAAGTTGTAGCTCAGCGACCCTTCCACGCGCGCCGCGCCCATGTAGAGCTCGGTTTCCTCGCTGGGAGTCTTGAGGTCGATGTGCTGCTGATCCAGCAGGTCTTCGAGCTCGAAGCGGTTCCCTCCCGAGGTGTGCAAGACGTTCTGGGTCTGGTTGGTCTGGATCACCGGACTCCGGGTCAAGGCGTTGGGAACGGCGCCGACGATCAGCGGCTGGTCGGGATCGCCACCCAGGAACACCAGCATCACCTCGGTGCCCTTGCGCAGTGGGAAATGCAGCCCTTCGGGATTGCCAGCGTGATTCTGAACCATACGCACCCACATCGAGCGCGCGCCATCGACCTTGTGCTCCTCGTCGAAGCGCAGCCGGACCTTGTAGCGACCCTGATCGTCGAGCTGGGCGTAGTCGCTGGTCTCATCGGCTCCGTCGACCACACCGCTCAGGGTCCCGTAGACGCGGGGCACCGCCGTCGTGCGTGGGACCCGGAACACGACATCGCCGCGCACACACTCGAACTTGCACGTATAGAACGCGTCCTGCACCTGCAGCTCCAGCACTTCCAGCGCAGCGGGGCAGTCGTCGCAAGGCTGGACCGCGTGGTGCTGAACCTCCGTGACGTAGTACTCGCCATCCATCCGCGGCAGGAGATGCCCTTCCCCGCGGAAGTGATATCCGGAACGAAAGAATGGGACGTTGGCCTCTCCAGCGAAAACCAGGCGTCGAGCCAGCTCGATCTGCTGTAGCAGTCGCACCTCCCGATCGACCTTGGGCTCGGGGATCTCGTTCGACAGAGCAACACTCACCCCCAACCCCGCGCGCTTTCCTCCGAGATCGAGCGTGGCCTCCGCGGGGGTCGCAGGATTGGCCGAGTCGTAGCCTCTGACCTCGAGTTCGCGTGTTTGTAGCTGGGATCGCGGCCGAAAGCGGGTGATCGAGCTGTGCTTGCGATCCGCAGCCGTGGAGAACGCTACCGGGGAATCGGCCAGCTCCTGGGACGCGGGGGGACCATCGACGACCACCAGGCACTCCTCGCTGCCCTTCTGCTCGAAGTAGTAATGAAGGCCTTCCTTCTCCATCCAGCGCGTCATGAAGTCGAGGTCGCTCTCCTCGAACTGACAGATCTGCGGGTAGCTGCGGTGTCCATTGGCGCCGAACGCTAGCCGCACCTGCTCGGCGGACAGTCCCAGGAAGCGGAACATGGCGGCGAGCAGCTCCTTGACGTTCACATCGACGAACACGCGAGTGTGGCGCGAGAGCGCTGCTCGCCACACCTCGGGGACGATTTCGATGCGGTACAGGCTGAACTGATCGAAGACCTCCACCAGCTCCACCGCGGCCACGACACCGTGATTGACGAACGGGTCGAAGTCCTCGCTCTCGGTCGTCAGCGTGGCCCGTTGACCCACCAGCTCACTCAGCTCGATCTCGACCGAGTTCTCCAGCAGGAAGTGCACCTGAAAGCGATAGACTTGCCCCAGCCGCTCCCTGCCCTCGTAGACGACCACGTGATTCGGCACGCCCCCCTCGAGCTCGAGCCTGTGTCGCATGCTTCGACTTCCTGTCGGTCCCATCAGCGTTACCTCTTGTAGAGCTGTTGCCAGTGTCGCGTCGCGGCGTCGAACTGTTGCTTCCACTCCGCGAGCTCGCTCGGGTCTTGCACGAGGCGGGTACGCCAGACGTCGAGCAACGCAAGACGAAGCGCTTCCGTATGGATCCCATACTTCTGCCGCACGCCGACCTTGTTCGCGTCACCGCACACGTTGAACTCCGCGCATAGATTCGCGAACTCGAAGATCGAGAGCGTCGGCAGCTCGGTCCCGGGGAACGCTGCCTCCTCCGGCCTCACCATCTGAGTGGCGGGTGAGGCCTCATCAGCCGGTGGAGGTGGGGGGGCCTGCTCTCCAAGGCCAGCGGCGGGAGCCGGGGTCGCGCTGACCTGAACGGTGACGTCCACGCGGGGCGCACTCGTCGGTGCCATGCGCTCCGAGCTGGGACTCACCTTGGTGGATTCGAACATCGCCTTCGCGGCGCGCGTGCGTCGCTTCGCCTCGTCCGCTGGAGAGATCGTGGGCTCGGCCGGCGTGACCAGCGGCGGCGGAGCGACGGCCGCCGGCGGGGACGGGACCCGGCGGGGCGGGAGCGGCGGCAGAGGCGGGACCTCTGGTCTGGGACCAGGGTGCAAGTCGAACCCAGCGAGGTCTGCCTGCGGACCAGCGACCGCCGAGCCCTGCTTTCCCATACGGGAACTCAGCACGTTCAGGAACTCCACCGGATCGAGATCCCGCAGACGCATCGTGCGGGGCGGCCGCTCCTCGGGAGCCGGCGCCGACGGCTGATCCAGAGGGAGCTCCTCCACGGTCGGGTCCCGCTTCTTGAGCTCGCGCTTCGTCTCCCCGAGCGTCTGGGTGAAATCACCCGTGTCCTCCCCCGACTCCATCGCCGCGAGCAGCGCCTGCTCCCCACGTGCCGCGTAAGCCGGCCACTCTCCAGGCTCGAAGTCCAGTCGGCGTAGCACCTCCGCGTGACGCTCCTTCGGGAAGTGGCGCAGATGGCCGAGCAAGATGGCGTAGGTGATGAGCGAGATCGGAAGTTCCACGTAGAGATACCTGTCGGAGCCCCGCAGCCTACACCGACTGAATCGACACGTGCTCGGGAATCAGGGACGACCGCGATTCAGGGCCAGGCGTCGTCCACGCAGAACTGCCATCGACGCAGCGCGGCGTTTGATTCCGCAGGGATTACTGACCCGGATAGGCCCAGGCGTAGAGGTGTGATCCGCCGAAAACTCGCAGCGCGAGCGGCTGCAGCGAGAGCAGCGCTCCAGTGTCAGGCGCCAACAAGGCCAGCTCGGCCCCCTCTGCGTGAGATACACAGAGCATGCTCTGATCGAGGCTCAAGCAGACACCACGCGCCGCAGGCAGGTCCTGGCTACGCACCAGAGCGTTGTCGCGCAGTCGCCAGGCGCTGAGCAGGTCTCCAGTGGGGTTGGTGACCCAGGCCGTGTCCGTTGCGACGTCGATGCACACGCTGAGCGACTCGCCCAGCATACGCTGAGTGACCTCCGGAGGTTGGTTCACGTGGGTCCAGCGCTGCTTCCCCGCAGCGCGAAGCGTGACGCCGCCGAGCTCCGAAGGACTCAGCCCTTCACGCGGCGCGGATACCATCGCGAGGTTGCGCTTCGCGTCGAGCGCGACGTGCCCGGCGTTGCGCCGGACATCGGAGACGATCAGCTGCTCGACGAGGCGCCCCGACTCGACCTCGATGAAGCTGACGTTGCCAGAGTCGTCGCTGCCGAGAGGGCCTCCGCCGTTCGTCACCGCGAGCAGCCCCTCATCGCGCAGCAGCACGCAGTCATGGGGCTTCTTTCCGAAGCTCGGGAACTCGCCCAGCGACTTGAACCCATCGCTGGGGTCACGGACGCTGATCACGCCGTCCCGTGTCTCCAGGTTGGTCTCGACGACGAACAGCCTCGAGGCATCGGGTGAGAACGCCCCGTGTCCATAGAAGTGGTGGCCGGGCAGCGCCGCGATGGTCCCCAGGACGCTCCCAGCAGCGACGTCGAGGTAGGCCGCGCCTGGCCCCCACTTCTCGAACCACGCCGATTCCGCGGGGCGCGACGGGTTGATCGCCATTCCGTGCGGCAAGAACTTCAGGGTCAGGCGCCGCAAGCCCGGCATCGCGGCCTTCACGCGCTCCTCGAGAGACAGCGCGGCGATCTGGCCCGGTGCGGCGAACGCGGCCTGGTCCAGGTCCAGGACGTCCAGCGTGCAGAGCGCGCCGCTCGAGCCCTCGAAGCGACTGCCACCCAGGATCACACCGAGCCGCGTGCCGTCGCGCGGCGTGAAGCCAGCGAGCGCCTCGATCTGACTCCTGTCGAGAGGCGCCCGTGCGGACGCTCGCACGTCAGTCGCGCGACGCTGTTCCGCTCGGCGCTTCGCATCCCGCTTGGCGCGGGCCTTGTCGAGGCGCTTTCGGTTCACGGTCCTCAACATATACGACAATCGACGTTCGTCGAGGCACAGTGTGGGCCGCCCGAGGGAGCGTTGACTTTCCCGCGCCGAACCATGGTAAAGCGAAGCCGCGATGAGCGGTGAGGGGCAGGCCGATGAGGACTCGCGAGCGGGCGCTCGTGGTGTCTCTGACGTCGCGGGTGCGGAGGTAGCTCCCCCACCCCTGGTCGACGCGAGCGTGCGCCAAGCGCTGGTCGGGACGCCCGGCACCACGGCTGGCGCCGGCTACACCAGCCCAGCCAGCAGTCAGCCTGCTCCCCGAGTTGCGCACCCGTCGCGCATCGAGGACGCCCCGGAGGCGCCCGAGCACCTCGATCCCGACGCGGGTCCGTACATCTACCGGCTGGCTCCAGCATCCGGACCGATCTGCGGCGGTCCAGCGATCACGGTGCTGGGCTACTTCTTCGACCCGGCATGCAAGCTCGAGCTGGCGGGCAAGCCAGTGGACGTGATCTTCCAGGGCGCCGGTCGGCTGAGCTTCAAGCTGCCGCCACACGCTCCTGCGGGCAAGGTCGATCTCCGCGTGACCAACCCCGACGGAAAGTACCAGGATCGCATCTGGGGATTCGAGTACCTCGGACCTCCGTTGGTGGCCGCCGTGGAGCCTGATCACGCGCCGATCCGTGGAGGTCAGCTGCTCCGCGTCCACGGCGCTGCGTTTCAAGAGGGTTGCCTCGTACAGATCGGAGCCTCGTCGGCCCAGACTCGTTTCGTCTCCCCCGAGCTGGTGGAGATCCTGGCCCAGCCTCACCCGGAGGGGCGGTATGACGTTACCGTGTGGAATCCCGATGGTCAGCAAGCCAGCCTCGCTGCCGGGTTTGGCTATGCGGGCCCGCCAGTCATCACACAGCTCGAGCCCGCGCGGGGTGTCGCCGGTTCGACCTGCAGGGTCAAGGTCAGGGGGAAGCACTTCGAGCCCCAGACGACCGCCGCGCTGTTCGAGCAGATCGCACTCCGGGTCGAGTTCGAGAGCGCGGAGTGCATCCACCTCGTGCTCCCCGCTCGCGCCGCGGGCAGCGTGGACCTCACGCTCTACAACCCCGACGGCCAGCGCACGACGCGCGAGTCAGCCTTCGAGTACCACCCCGCTGCGCCGCCACGGCTCGACGTTCTCGAGCCGTCTCGCCTGCCGCTGGGCCAGGCGACCCGCCTCGCCCTCGAGGGCGCTGGCTTCCAACCGGGTGCCGCGGTCTTCGCCGGGCAGTTCCCGCTCGAGTTGCTCGAGGGGTCTGCCGAACGCCTGGTGGTTCAGGTACCTGCCTTGCCCAGCGTCGGGGTCACCGACGTACGCGTGATCAACCCCGACGGCCAGTGGTGTCAGCTGCCCGCGTCTCTGCAGGTCTACGATCCAGCCGAGCAGCTCATCGCCGAAGCCGAACGGGTGCTCGCCATCACCTCGGTGGAGCCCCCACGCGGGCCCTGCAGCGGCGGCACCGGAGTGAGGATCCGGGGCGTTAATTTCTCCAAGGAAACTCGAGTGCTGATGGGGGGAGCGCGCCCCCAGAGCTCGCGCTGGGTGGACGCGAAGCTGATCGAGATCGTGACCGACGACCGCGAGCCCGGTGTGGTCGACATCGAGCTGCGGGACGAAGGCGCCGTGGGCTGCGTCGCCCTGCAGGCGTTCCGTTTCGAGGCCGTAGAGCCGGCGCAAATCGACCGGGTCACGCCCAATCGCGGGACTGCGAGCGGCGGAGAGCGCCTGTGCGTCGAAGGCTCCAACTTCCTTCCGGATACGCGCGCGCGCCTCGGCGGAGCGGTCGCACAGCTGATCTTCAAGAGCGCGACGGAGCTCGAGCTCGTTACCCCCCCAGGTCAGGCTGGCTCTCTGGCAGATCTGATCCTGATCCAACCGGATGGCCAGCGCTCGACCAAGCCCCGGGTCTACCTGTACGAGTAGCTCAGCCCTCATCAGCCCCAGCGTCTTCGTCCTCGAGCTCCACCACCCGTGTGCGCCTCTCCTCGCGCACGATCGGCGCCTCCTGTCCGGCCTTGATCTGGCTCGAGTGAGTGATCTTGTGGGGCGCCTCCACCGCCCTGCGGATCGCCCCGTCCCCGAAGCGCTCACGAATCGCGTCCAGCGCGCCTCCGAGACGTTTGCCCCGGACGACGTCGAGGCCGGGCTCCGCCAGCGTCGGCTGGCCCAGGCCAGGTCGCCCCAGCTCTGGACGGGGAGCGAACAGGTCGAGCTGTTCAGCCGCTTGCCGCTCCAGCTTGGAAACGCTGACACCGAGCAACCGCACCGGTTCCTGCAGCCCGAGCTCGTCCCACAGCTCGAGCGCCGTGCGTCGGATCAATGCCCCGTCCGCCGTAGCCTGGGGGAGCGTGCGACTGCGAGAGATCAGTGGGTAGACTGGCTCTGCGTCTGCGCTGGTACGCCCCGCTCGGACGCCGCGACGACGCCCGAGCTTGGCTCTCAGAGTCACCGTGCGCCCGGCGAAGTGATCCTTTCTCATCCGCGCGGCAACCGACTCCGCGTGCGCGGTCAGC
Source organism: Polyangiaceae bacterium (assembly GCA_041389745.1). GTDB lineage: Bacteria > Myxococcota_A > Polyangia > Polyangiales > Polyangiaceae > JAHBVY01. The sequence goes on along the minus strand of JAWKRF010000012.1, from coordinate 69,098 downwards.
GCCGCGGAGACCCGCTCGCGCTCGGTGACGTCACGCTCGAAGGTGTTCTCCTCACCGTAGCTCTTCGGCGCGCGCTGGCTCTCGACGGGTCGCGTGTCCTCACCGCGCGCCATCGCCTGGAGTTCGTGAGCACGACACCCCAGCAGCTGTTCGAGCCAGCTCGAGTCGTAGTCGGAGAGATCGCCGATGGTCTGGATCCCGTAGCGAGCCAGCGTCTCGCCGAGCACTGGTCCGACGCCCCAAAGGCGCCTGACCGGTAGGGGACGCAAGAAGGCCTCGACCTCCGACGGCTCCACGACCAGGAGCCCATCCGGCTTCGACTGCGTGCAGGCGATCTTGGCCACCAGCTTGTTCGGCCCGAGGCCCACGCTCACGACGAGGTTTGTTTCCTCGCGGACTCGTCGCTTCAGCGCTCGAGCGAGCTCCCTGGGCGAGCCGAAGAGACCGAGCGAGCCAGTCACGTCGAGGAACGCCTCATCCAGCGCTAGGGGTTGGACCTCGGGCGTGAACTCCTCGAAGACCTGACGCACCTGTCGCGAGACGAAGCTGTACTTCTGCATGTCCCCGCCGACGAAGACACCTTGAGGGCAGAGTTCCCGCGCACGAAAGCCAGGCATCGCGGAACGCACGCCGAAGCGCCGCGCTTCGTAGCTCGCGGCGCTGACGACACCCCGGGGGCTGCTGGCACCTACGATCACCGGCCGTCCTCGAAGCTCTGGGTGATCCCGCTGCTCGATGGACGCGTAGAAGGCATCCATGTCCGCATGGAGCACCCAGCGCTGACTCATCGCATCTCGCCGCTTCCGCTGCCGCTCATGCGTACCAATCTACGGTTGGCGCGTCGCGGCGAGAAGGCCCATCCTCTCCCCCCCAAACCAGGCTCGAGGACCAGGAGCTGGGGGTGAGGCGCGCTGGTTCCCGTCCGGATCAGGCCGCGAAGGCCTCGCGCGCGCGCCCCAGGGCGGCACCGGCGCGCTCGATGGCGGGCGGCACCTCGTCGTAGGCAGAGTCCGTGAGCGCAGACCAAGCCCGCGCCAGGTTGCGCTCGAAGGCGGCGAAGTCGCCAATCATCTGCGCGAACCTGGCCAGTCCGAGCTTGGCGATCAGCTCTTCACGAGCGTCGAGGAACTGCCCCACCTCGTCCTCCAGCAAGCCCTCGATACGATCGGCGATGGGTCCCTTGTTGGAGTCGCTGAGGGCGCTGGTGTCGAAGCGCTCGAGCGCCTCCGCGAGATGCGCCAGCAGCTCCTCCGGCGGCAGCTTGCCGCCGCTCTTGACCTCCTGGCTCGCCACCTCCCCGCTGCTCGCGGGACGCCGGCGCGCCAGCACGGCGCCGCCAACCATCAGCAACAGTCCCAAGGAGAACGGCGCCAGTGCGGCGTCCTTCCAGGCCACGAGGCGCTGCTTCGGAGTCGGCTCTTGGCCCTCGGGTAGCCTCAGCTCGCCCGGGCGAGCAGCGTAGGCGCTGGCGATGAAGATCCCCGCGATGAACACGATGTAACCTGCGATCTTCATCACTCAGCCTCCCAGTACCTTGACCAACGTATAGGCGAGCGCGGTGAGCGCCTCACCCACGATGAAGCCGGCCGCCAGCGGCACGGTCTTATCCGCGGTGAAACGCCTACCAAAGGCCCGCTCGAGGCCGAGCGCTACCACGCAGCCAAAGCCGTAGCTCAGGGTGATGCTGAACGGGAGGTACATCGCCAACCCGACCAGCACGCCAAGACCACCGATCGGGAAGGCGGAGAGCGCGGCCCCGATGCCTGCACCGGAAAGGTACTTGTCCACCGGCGCGTTGCCCTTGAGTACGCCTTCGATCAGCCCCTTGAGCACCGAGGCCTGAGGTGCGGGCAGACAGTCCGGGGTCTTCTCCAGGCAGGCGACGGACGCCGGACCGAAGCCGGCGGTGCCGTCCGGCCCCGCCTTCCAGAGCAACAGCGTCGTGCCGATGGCGATCGCAGGACCGACCCACGCCACGGCGAACTGAGCCACTTGCTGCTTGCGTGGGATGCTGCCCACGAGGTGCCCCGTCTTGAGATCCTGCATCATGTCGGCGCATTGCCCCGTGGCAATACACACGGCGACTCCGATGGTGATGGCCAGGACCACGTTCCCGCTCGTCACCGCCAGCATCAGCGTCACCGCGATCAGCGCCAGCCCGCTGAGCGGAGAGATGTCAGTGGCTCCGGTCGCCTGCGCCACGATCAGCCCAGCGACCATGATCCAGAGTCCGCCGATCAGCGCCGCCGCGAAGGCCTGACCGACGTGCAGGCCCCCGGTGTCTCGGGAAGCAATGAAGGTCACCGCGAAGAGCGCGACCAGTGATGCGATCAAGCCGATGACGAGCGCATTGGGGCTCATCTCCTCGGCGTCTCCGCCACCTTCCCGCGCGAGCTTGGCGGCGGCAGAGAGGCTCCCGATAGCTCCCTTGATCGCAGGAAAGGAGGCGACGACCCCAGCGAGTGCGCCTCCAATCAAGACCCCGATCCCGGTGGGGCGAAGCATCGTCCCATACACGGCGCCCACCAGCGCATCGCCCTTGGCAGCAGGCGGGGCCCAGCCCTGGCTCACCGCGAACGGCCCGATGACCCACCAGGCCAGGATGCCACCCAGCGCGAACGGCACGCCGCCCCGACCACTCAGCATGCCAGCGCCGATGCTGGCCATCGACAGGTAGAAGGTGGTGCCCAAGAACGCGAAGCCAATGGCGCTGGAGTCGCTCAACCCGAACAACCCGTGAAGCCAGGGCCCGACGGGGATATCCTCGGGGATCACGTGGAACTGCCCTAGCAGGGTGATGACCATCGCGATCCCGAAGCCAGTGGCCAGCAAGATCCCCTTCTGGATGCCGGCTCCAGGCGTCTTCAGGATGGTGGCCACGGCGAGTCCACTCGGGAACTTCAGCCGCTCGATCTCGATCAGTTGTTTCCGCAGGGGAATAATGACCACGATGCCCATGAAGGACCCCGCGACGGCCGCCAGGATCACCGTCCAGAGCGTGTACTCCTTGCCCAGCATGAGCAGCGCCGGAAACGTGAAGACCACTCCGGAGCTCGCCGTGTTCACCCCCGAGGCCACCGTCTGGTTGATGTTGTTCTCGACGATCGAGCCGGCGCCGTTGATCTTGAATACGCCGCGTCCCACCCCGCGCAGCAGCGCGAACCCCATGATGGCGGCGATCGTCGAACCTGGGATACCGAAGCCGAGCTTCAGCCCGATGTAGGTGAAGGCGGCGGTCATCAGCATGCCCTGGACGATGCCGAGGGACATCGCCCCGAACGTGATCTCGCGATACCCCGCCGGACTGGCTCCCGGCTTCGCTTCACTCATGGTCGTGTCGATCCCTTCTTGAACCGCGCGTCATTGCCTGAGCTGCGTTAGCGCGGAATTCCCCGCCAAATCAACGCACATACGCCTCGGCGCGAGAACATCGGGCAGACCTCGCCTTCACGTGAACGGCTCTCGCGGCTGCCGCGGCACCCGCACGGTGAGGGCGCCCTGGGGCGCCATTCATTGAAGCTTCAACAATCCAGGCGCAGTGTCGGCGACGCCGGTGGACGACCACCGTGTCCGCGCAGACTAGCGCCTGCGAACGCCGTCCAGCACCATGCTCACCAGCGCCTGCGTCGTCTCTGCAGGGCTGCCCAGGTGCTCGCCATCGAACACCGCGATCAGCAGCGTCTCGACCGCGCCCACGACGGCGAACGCGGTCACCTTGGGTGGTAGGTCGCGCAGCAGCTGGTTCTTGTGGGCAGCCTCGGTCAGAGCGACCGCCGCTTGGTTGATCTCGTCTCGCAGGGCGCGGATCGGAGCGCGGGCGCCCTCCGCGGGTCCCCTGCACTCCTGGAGGTAGAGCTTCACCAGTCGTGGCTCGCGCAAGGCTGCCTGGCCCATCTGCATCGCCAGCGCCTGATAGGCGCTGGTGAGCGCTTCGGTGGAACGCGCCTCCGCCAGGGCCTGACCGCAGTCCCTCAGTGCGATCTCCACTTCCTTGCGAAGCGGCGCGAACAGCGCCTCCACCACCTGCGACTTGTCCTCGAAGTAGCGATAGAAGCTGCCCTTGGCGACTCCAGCGGCTTTCGTGATCTCGTCGACGGTGACGCGCTCGACGCCTCGTTCGAGAAATTCCACCAGGGCAGCATCACACAACGCACGCGTGCGTTCCTGACGATTGCGATCGCGCTTTCCGCCCGCCTTGCCCGGCCGCTGCTCCGGCACTCGCCCGGGCTCGAACAGATTGTCGTCGCCAGGTTTGGAAACCCCGCTGCTCACGTGTCGCTCCTCCACTCCCCCATCATCTCGCTGTGTGTCTGACTCTTCAGGCTTGCTCGACAGCCAGTCCATAGCTCCAGCGGCGACGCAAGGAAGTCGTCACCGTTGGAGCACAACGCTTCACGCTTGACTTCACCCCGCGGGTGGACCAAAGACTGACCATTCAGTCACCCTTTGGAGGAAGCGATGATTGGCATCCCCTTGGCATTGCTGGCGGCAAACGCCTTCGAGTGGGCGGTTCACAAGCACGTGCTCCACGGTCTCGGCAGGAGCAAGCGCAGTTTCTGGGCGTTCCACTGGCACGAGCACCATGGGCACTCGCGGAAGAACGCGATGTTCGACCCCGACTACGAACGCCCGCCGCTCGGCTGGCACGCGCAAGGCAAGGAGCTCCTGGCCTTGGCGGCCGCCAGCGCCGCGGTCACGCCGCTGCTGCCCGTGGCCCCCTTCTTCGTCGGTACGGCGTACTACTGCGCGTTCAATTACTACCGGGTTCACAAGCGCTCTCATCTGGACCCGGCTTGGGCCCGGGAGCATTTGCCCTGGCACTACGACCACCACATGGGCCCCGACCAACACAAGAACTGGTGTGTGACCAAGCCCTGGTTCGATTGGGTGATGGGGACCCGCGAGCACTACGTGGGCACGGAACGAGAAGAACAAGACCATGCCAAGGCCGTCGCGCGCGCCGAGCGCAGAGCACAGCAGGCTGCCAGCGCCAAGCCACAACCGGCGGAGTGACCCCTCGCTCAGCCAACCCCCGCGGGTCCGATGATGAGAGTCTTCGGACCCGCGCCACGTCGGCGCGAGAGGCGAGTTGCGACCTCGGGACCCGCCAATGACACGCTGCTGCTCGGTTCAGCAGTGCTGACACGGAGCGGCGGCGGTGCTGCACCACGCTGTCCCGAGGCTCGGCGCCTCGCCAGATTCAGCAATCGATCCCCTCTCGGCAGCCCGAAGCAATAACAGGTTGCGCCAAGGGGAATAGCCGCCCGACGCCGTGTGCTGAGCACGACGGAAAGTCCTAGATCCTCCACGAACGCCAGGCGACACGGGCGTCGCGAGCGCGCCGCTCGGGTCCGCACGCGCCGCGCGTGAGCATCGAAGGGCAGAACGCGTGCCACATCCCGGAGCACTCGATGCCGCGAGCTGGCCCTTGGTGCCTGAACGAGCGACACACGGCATCGCGGTGAGTCGCATTCAACCCATCCCCGAACCAGCCTTTCCCCCTTACCATCCAGCAGAACTCGCGGCGCTCGTCATCGCCCGAGTCAACCAGACCGATCCCGAGGATCCACGGACACTGCGTCCAGAGATCGTCGGTGAGGCGGACTCAGGGGGACATCAAGCAAGCACAAACAACCCAGGGGGAACCATGGAGACCATCATCATCAGCGACATCCTCGCAGCCAAGCCACATCGTATCCGCACAGTAACGCCGTACGCCTGTGTCACCGATGCGGTGCGCTTGATGAACCGCTACAACATCGGCGCGCTGCTGGTGATGGATGAGGGCGTGTTGCTGGGTATCGTCACGGAGCGCGACGTGCTTTTCCGCGTGGTAGGACAACACCTGGAGCCCGACGCGACGCTCGTTAGCGACGTGATGACCCGCGGCTTGGTCACCGTCACTCCGCACACATCGCTGCAGGAAGCGATGCGTCGAGTCACCGAGCAACGCGTACGGCACCTCCCCGTGCTCGATGACGACCAGCTCGTGGGCGTCGTGTCCAGCGGCGACCTCACGCGCGCCATCACCCAGTCCCTGGAGCGGGAGGTCGACGCCTTGTCGTCGAAGATCCCGGTCGCCCCGAACCACATGCTCGACGTCTGACGCTCGGGGCTCCCCTGGCTAGAGCCCGAGGCAATCGCCGAGCTCGACGTGCAGTTCCAGGGCGTCCTCGTCTCCAGCCGCTTCGCAGAGTTCCGGCCAGACCAACAGCGCCCGGCTCTCCCGACACAGAGTCCGGAGCGCCAGGTGCACCGCCCCGGGGTCCGCCGTGCGGGGAATCGCGAAGAAGCCATAGACCCCAGGGCGCTCCCCTGGCTTCGGGCGCGGCCACCCGAGGTCGGGCAGCAGCTCGGGCACCCTGACCGAGTAGTCGTCGGGACTTCGCACCTCGAGGCGGCCGCCGAAGGCGTCGAGGAGATCCGCGAGGCGCTGAAGCACAGCGTCCCCGGGGTGTAGACCGTCGATGGTGAAGGAGGACAGCCCTCCGGGCCGCACGACCGTCCGCACGGCAAACACCGGGATCCAGTCCTCATCGTGGCCGTGGTCGCAATCGGGACCGTGCTCGTGCTCCTCGTCACATCCAGCGTGATGCTCGTGCTCGTGGTCGCAGTCGGGGCCGTGCTTCTCGTGGCCGTGCGTCGGCGGGGGCTCGACGGGCTCCGGATCGAAGATCAAGGATCGTCGCCGTGTTCTGTATCGGCGGTCGGTCCCGACAGCTCGAGCACCCGCGCCGTCACCGGCCCCGTCCGCAGCGCGACCAGCCTGCGCTGGGGGTCGTCAGGAAACACGACCTGCACGAGGCCCCACTCCTCCTCGATGGGGGCGTCACCAAGCTCGACCGGCATCCCCAAGCGATTCGCCGCGCGCCGCACCTCGGTCCAAGCCCCGAGTTCCGTCGCAAGCTCCACCACCTTCCAATCAGCTTCTCCGCGCGGTAACGCTTCAGAGGCACGCAGAGCGAGTTGCAGCGCGCGTGCGGTGTCGCCCAGACGCTGCTCGAGTTCGCTCAGCAAGAGCACCGCACCCGGCGGCGCGTCGGCCCGCTCACACAGCGCGACCAGGCGAGTCCGTAGGCGCTGGTCATCGCCAAGGCGACGCAGCACGTCCACCTCCGCTCGAGCGCGCAGCCAGAACTCCTCACCCTCGAGCTCCCCCAGCTCGGCGAGCACCCGCAGGGCGCGTTCGGCGTCTCCGCCGCGGCTCAAGAGCTCGGCCCAGCGCAGCCTCGGCTTCAGCGCTTGCTCTGGGCTCGCTGCGACATTGACGGCGCGCTCGGCGACCTCCTCCGCTTCCTTCAGGTACCCCATCTGCTCGAGACAGCCGAGCACGACCTCGAGCGCGTCGTCCGACAGCGCCTCCGTCTCCCAGTCCACGGCCGCGGCGGCGCGCTCCCACATCGCCTCGACGTCACTGTCCTGATCTACGCTCGGGCGCCTCGGGTCGGGTTCACCGAGGGCGCTCCGCACGGCGTCCACACGCGCAACCCAGGACGCGACTCCGGGCGCTCCGGGCGCGCGCAGCTCGGCGAACAGACGCTGGGCCTGGCGGAGCTCCAGGCGCGCCGTCGCACGAGCGCCGCGACCGAGAGCCAGCTCAGAGCCCACGGCGGCGCTCTCGAAGGCGAGGAACCAAGCTCCGTTCTGCTCCTGGGCGGCGCGCATGTCCCGCAACACCGCGCCGAGGTCGGCGTCATTCCGGATCGCGCCCGCCTTGACCAGCGCCTGTGCCGCTCGGATCCACGCGGAGTAGTGGCTCGGCGTCTTGGAGATGGATCCTGGGTCTGGCAATGAGTTCTTGGCTTCGGTGAGCTGGCCAAGCGCCGCGTGAGCGCGCGCCTTGCGGAGTCGAATCGCCATCTCGCCGCTGCTTCCCGAGGCGGGCTCGTCCCACTGCTCGAGCTCCATCAGCGCCTCTTCGAAGCGCCCCAGGGCGAACAGCGCGTCCACGCGCGGACGGATCAGCGCAGGACATGTCTGCCGCTGATCACGCTCGAGCAGTGACGCCCTCACCCGCCCCACCTCGGCGAGCGCTTCCTCGGCCCGACCTCCATCCAGGAGTGCATCGACCAGCTCGCTGGAGATACACAGGTAGCAAGGCCACGTGGGATCGATGCGAGCCAGCGTCTCACGCGCCACGGCCAGGCGCTCGCTGACATACCCCGGCCCGTCCAGGGTCGCATAGCAGGAGGCCAGATCCTGGGTGGCACAGACGGACTGCGGGCAGTCCTTCGTCTCTGGGCGTGAGGAGAGCTCCAAGAGTTCGACCGCGAGCGGCAGCGAGTCCTTCACTCGTTCACGATTCAGCACCCGGCTCTGCAGCTCCCAGTGACGAATGAACACCTCGAGCCAGGGGTTGTCCGCGGCGCGCGCCAGCGGCAACGCCTCCGCCACCAGGGCGTCGACCGCATCGTGCTCCTCGTCGACCACCAGGGACGGCAACTCGTCCAGAGCGCGCGCAAGGCGCACGTGTCCGCGGCGCATCAAGCCCCGCTGAGCCTCAGTCAACCAACGCCAGATATCCATACGAAAACACTCGAGCCAATCGCGTCACACACCGCCGCAGTCACGCTTCGAGGGTCTCGCACAGGGCCGCGCAGAAGTCACGCAGCGCGGTCTCCACGTCGAACAGCCGGGTCTCCTCGCCAGTCTCCGACAGCAGGCTCACGAGCGGCGCCAGCAAGCGCACGCCCCGCTCGGCGCGCTCGGGGGTCGCGTCGAGCAGACGCTCGATGGCTGGGCAGTCGCAGTTGACGTAAAGCTTGAGTGAGGGTCGTGAGCCGACCTGGGCAGTGAACTGCCTGGCCAAGCCGAGCACGGCGCTGCTGATCCGCGCGTCGGCTCTGTCCGACTCGATGCGGCGCTTCAGCTGCACCTCGCGGTCGGGAACCAAGACGAACGGCAACTCCTTCGGCGCGAACCGGCACGGTGTCACGGCCACGTCCTCGCGCCCGAACCACTGTTCCAGCTTCCTTCGCTCCGCGTCCGCGAGCTCGACGCGCTGGAACAGCTCGCTGTCGCCCTTGCCGGTTCCGAGGAGCACCAGGCGCCCTCGCACACGATCCGTGTAGGCCTTGCAGAACGGCAACGCCGCGAAGCGGATCCCGTGAACCACTGGTACCCCGAGGGCGCGAAACAACAGCTCCTCGAAGCCCCCGCTCTCCGTCTGGCTGACGTGCAGCTTGCCTTGGCTCTTCTCCAGGATGTGCTTCACCCGCAGGTCGCCATGACTGGTCGGCAGCGTCACCTCCTCCGCCAGCAGGTCGAACAGCCGTGAGTCCGACAGCGCCGAGCCGAGCAGCGCCTCGTTGTGCCGCAGCAGCACGCGCCGCCAGGTCGCCGCTTCTTGCTCCGCGATGCGACCGAGCCCCTCGATCAGCGCCTCGCGCAGCTCCGCCTTCACCTGCTCGTACACCCCGTCCTTCTGCAGCGCCTCGCGACTGGCCGTGGGATGCAGCCCCTCGCTCTCGATCACGGCGCTTGCGAAGCCGGCCCAGGATGGCAGCAGCTCGCGATCTTCGTTGCCGATCAGCATTCCGCGGATGAACACGTGGACATCACGGTGATCGCTCGTGCCGTAGGTCGAACCGGCGTGGATCCAGATCACGCCCTTGCAAGCCTCACCGTCCACCTCGATGGCGCAGAGCGGCTCGAAGGCGATGCCGAAGCGCTCGGCCAGCTCGAGCAACGCGCGCTTCCTGCGGATCGGGTTGGTCAGCTGCGTGTCGCGCCAGGGTGGTGGATGCTGGTTGACGTGTTCCTCGTGGATCCACACCGGGTAGCGCAGGAAGCCGCAATAGCGCCGCACCAGAGACCCCAGCACGTGAGCCTGCGACAGCTCGCGAAAGCGCTCCCGCAGCTCCAGCGTGACCCGCGTGCCGACGGGGCGCGCCTCCGCGGCTTCGACGCCGTACTGCTGGCCGTTCTTCGAGTGAAACAGGAAGGCCTGCGCCGCGTCCTGATAGGAGCAGGTCCACACCTCGGTACGCTCCGCGACCACGAACGCCGTGAGGAAGCCCAGGCCAAAGTAGCCGATCAGCCCGGCGTCTGCGGAGGCGTCGCGCAGCCTCCGCGTGTAGCCCGTGCCAACGGTGGCCAGGTACTCGACGATCTCCTCCCTGGTCAGACCGGCTCCGCTGTCTTCGATGGAGATGCGGCCTCGCTCCGGGTCGCATTCCACACGGATACAGCGCTCGGCGCTGGCCCAGCCTTCGGGGTCCTCGATGCGACGCCGCTCGATGCTGTCGTGAGCGTTCTGCACGAGCTCCCGTACCGCCACGCTGGGACTCGAATAGAGGTGCTCTCCGAGCACCCGCATCAGGCCTCCCAGATCCACTCGCGTGCGTTCGAGACTGACCGCCATGGCCGTTCATTAGCACGCTGTCTGCATGGGCCGGACGCCCGCGGTGACGGCCACCCCACAAACGCCTGGGCCGAATCCTCGCACCGCTCCTCTCCCCCCCTCCAACCCCGGCGACCGGAGCCCGAACGGCGCCGCCGTTTTTATTTGACAGCGTTTACTGTGACGGTTACCAATGTCTCATCATTGTTTGACACACCTACTCTTGCAGTATTCGGAGCGAGAGGCAGCTGTGGTGTGTCCGGAAGGAGAGAGCCATGACCGAGCAAGTGCAGGCGCAGAACCGCGCCTCGACAGTTCCGGGTTTGGGGGAGAGAGCACACCGCGCGGCAACGACCGTCGCCGATCCACTCCGCGCCGACTCGGCGATCGCCCAGCGCTTCGCCAGCGACGACGAGCGCTTCGAGTCCTTCGGCCGCGCCATCGACGCCATCAGGCGCGAAGCCGAAGCCAGCGTCGGCGACGCCGACCTACGCCACGTCAAGCGACTGCGCCGGCTATCCCGAGGTCTGGAAGTGACCGGCCGCGCTGCCATCCATTTCTCGTTCGAGCCGCTCGGCTTCGGCGCGGGAGTGATCGCGCTGTGGCTGCACAAGCAGCTCGAGGCAACCGAGATCGGCCACACCGCGTTGCACGGCGCGTACGACAAGCTACCTGGGGTCGGCCGCTTCCACTCCAAGCGTTTCCGCTGGAGAACACCGATCGACGAAGAGAGCTGGCGCTACGGTCACAACGTGCGCCACCACGGCGCCACCAACGTGGCCGGCCACGACGCCGACATCCACTTCGGCCCCGTGCGCCTCACCCACGAGACGCCGTGGCGCCCGGCGCACCGCTTTCAGCTGCTGTACGCGCTGCTGATGCTGTTCCCGAACTTCGGCTTCGTGATGAACCTGCACTTCACGGGACTCGCGGATGTGTACGAGGGCAACGGTCGCGGCGGGATGGATTTCCTCCCGGATCGAAGCCGCAAGACGATCGCCGAGGCGCACTGGAAGGCGTTGCGGAAATACGCTCCCTACTACGCCTACGAGTATGCGCTGTGGCCCGCGCTCGCAGGTCCATTCTGGTGGAAGGTGATGCTCGGAAACTACCTGAGCGAGGTGCTGCGGGACCTGTATAGCGCCGCGACCATCTTCTGCGGTCACGTTGGCGAGGAAGCCGCGAGCTTCCCCGAAGGCACCAAGGCCAGGAAGCGCGGCCGCTGGTACGCGATGCAAGCCGCAGCGACCTACAACTTCCGCGTGGGTCGCTTGCGCAGCGTGCTGTGCGGCGGGCTCGATCTGCAGATCGAGCACCACCTGTTCAACAGGCTTCCTCCCCATCGCCTGCGCGAGATCGCACCCAAGGTGGAGCGCGCCTGTCGCGACCACGGGGTGCCCTACCGCAGCGAGAGCTGGGGCAAGACCCTGCTCGGCGCCCTGGCTCACATCCAGGCGCTCAGCAAACCGGACGGCGTGAGCCCCGGGACGGCAGAGACGGCGGTGACGGCATGACCGCGCTGCTACTGACGGCTGGCCTGGCTGGGCTGGATTCGGGCCAGGAGCCGGGAGCATGGACAGCCAACCCCGGCTCGTGCGATGCAGATCCCCGGACGATGAGCGAAGCGGACACCGACCAGGCGGAGGAGGAGTTCACGATCGATGAGCTGGCCGCTCGAAGCAAGGTGCCCAGCCGCACGATCCGCTTCTACCAGTCGAAGAAGGCCCTCCCGCCACCGAAGCTGCGAGGCCGCGTCGCGTACTACGATCAGCGCCACCTCGAGCGCCTCGAGCTGATCGCCAACCTCCAGGACCGCGGCCTGCGAATCAACGCCATCCGCGACCTGCTGACCTCGATGGAGCGAGGCGACGTCTCCGTCACCGAGTGGCTCGGACTGAGCGACGAGCTGCGCAGCCCCTGGGGCGACGACCAACCGCGCATGCTGAGTGAGAGCGAGCTGCTCGACTTCGCGCAGGCCGTGGATGGCAAGCCGCGCCCCGGCCTGATCGCCGACCTCGAGCGCTTGAAGTTGCTGGAACGCCGGGGAGATCGCTTCGTCGTCCGCAGCCCGAGCCTGCTCACCATCAGCCTCAAGCTCGAGGCGTCCGGCGTGGACCTCGAGACGGCAGCCGGGGCCGCCGATATCCTGCGGAAACACCTGTCGAAGGCCGCCAGCGAGCTCGCGCGCTTCTTCTTCGACCACGCCGGCAGCGGTTTCGGTCGAGACGGCAGCGCCGAGGAACTCAGCCAAGCGCTGGGTGCGTTGCGCCCCCTCGGCGTCGAGGCAGTGAAGGTGATCTTCTCGAAGGAGATCGAGCGGGAGCTACGTACCCTCGCGGAATCGGGGCGCGCCGCCAAGATCCCGGCGCGCAACAAGCGCCGCAAGCGCTAGCCAGGGGCGCGCCGGTCGCCTGGGACGGCGCCAAGCAGATTTTCGACTGGCAGGCTGTCCGTGCCCCCCCGCTAGCGGCGAGCGCTGTAGTGCTGCCCGTCAACGGTGAACTCGGCGCTCGAGAGCTGGGTGTCCCGGGGGACCAGGAGCCAGCCACCGGGCAGGTGGTCGTAGCGAAAGAACTCCCCACGCACCGCGCGCGTGCCCTTTGCGTCGTGGCCGCTCACGTGAACCGCAGCCCCCTCGAGAGGTGCCTGGCGCGTGAAGCTGGTAGCGAAGTGGGCGCTCCCCGAGCCGTCGACCGCGATCACGTCGTACGCGAGCTCGCCGATGATCCGCGGTTGGTTGACGCGCTGACTGCGCTCGAACAGCGCGCGGTAGTTGTAGTCGCTGATGTGCACCTTCGAGCAGTAGCCCATCATGTCGCTGAAGACGGCGGGGTCACGCAGCTCACCGGTCGTGATGTCGTAGCCCCAGGTCCCGATCGTCTTTCCGTCGTGAGGGTAGCTGGGGTCGATGGATGACGGGTCAAGACCCAGGCCGCATTTGACGTGCTGGCGACCATGGGCGTGACCGAGTTCATGGGCGGCGGTGTCAGCGGCGAACCCTTCGAAGCCGACGCCCAGCGCGAGACGCAGCAGCGCGTTGCCCGTTTCCGGAGGGTTGTTGTTGAGGAGCGTGACGCCGAGCAAGCAGCCGCTCCCGCAGTAGCTGGTGAAGGTGTCCGCTGGATTGAAGATGCCGTAGTAGTAGACATCGTCCCCTTCGCCATCCTTGTTGCGGAAGCCGGCCAGGGTGAAACCCAGGGAGTTCCAGCCGTCGCCGTCGTTCTTCAGCTCGTCAGGCCAGTCGTAGACCTCGCGAACCCGCGTCTCGACGTCGCTCACCGGGTAGAGCGCTTTGACCCGGTTGGTGATCTTCTCCACCTGGGCATCGTCGAGGTTCGGCAAGCGACCCGAGCCGTCGAAGTTGTAGCGGAAAGGCGAGAGCACGATGCGAAAGACGTTCGCCTTACCCTCCACCGCCAGCGGACTAGTTCCTTCCGCAGGGAATCGCGATCGAGGGTCATTGACCCCGAATCCCTCCTCGAGGATCTGGACGGACCAGTCCAGGCGGTCGCCTATGCGATCGCCTGGCACTTGGAAGTTGAGGGTGCTGTCCAGCGCGTCGTCGGTCGAGCTCGCGCCGAGCACTCCAGAGACCTCGATGGGGTCTCCTCCAGGCAGACTCAAGCGAGCGGTCACTTCGCCTCCGGTGTACCCAGCGTCGGTGCTGTAGAAGACGCGCACCAGCGCGGCGCGACCGGCGATCAGCGGAACGTCACTCTCCACGACCTCGCCCCCAACCATCAGGCTGCGCTTCACTCCCTGGTAGATCGCGACCTCGTCCACCGTCACGCCTTGGGCACCGTGAATGGTGTCCGCGCCACCGCTGCCGCCTTGCGCGCTACCACCCTGCCCCCCGGCTGCCTGATTGTCCGTCTCACCACCGTCGGACGAGCAGCCCGCCGTCAGCACCCCCAACGCCACCAGCCCAACGATTCCCGCGCGCCACATGTCCACGGTCTAACCGGGAGGCGTGTCGAAGGCGAGCGGGACCGCTCTCGTCAGAAAACTTCAGATCCAAAGCATCGGGGGGTGCCTCGGATGCTTCGGAGCCCGAGCCACACCGCACGGCAATGTGGAACGCCGCTCCGTGGCGCGCCAACGCACCGGCTCAGCGGGCGAGCATCACCAGCAACCCGCCGTCGGGCAGCTTGAACTCGACGCGGTTTCGCGCGTGCTTGAACCACTTCACGTCGTCGGGGTCAGCCAGCGCCAGCGGCCGCGAACGGACGTGAGGATTGCCCTCCAGGTTGTTGAACTCCGCGGTCAGCGTGTTGAACACCTCACTCATCGCTTCCATCGCGTCCTGAGTCGGCGCTCCTTCGGTGATCTGCTCGAGCACCTCTGGCTCTGGCAGCATCAGTAGCAGGCCTCCCATGCGCGCCACCGCCTCCACGTCTGCCAGCATCACGCCGCGCAGGACGTCGTCGTCACCCATGAGCTTGGCGCCGTAGAAGGCCTCCAGGTGCTCGGCTTCTCCATCCGGCGGCTCGAGCTCGACGTCGCTCCCCACGAGGGTCGCGATGCAGCGCTCGAAAGCGTTCGGCGGCGGCACCTCGAAGGGGTCGAAGTCCGGGACTGGCGGGGGGATGCTCGCCGGCTCGCCCGCTTGCTCCGGCGCTCCGCCCTCGCCGCCGTCTTCCGCTGCGCTGCCCGCAGCCTCCGCGCCCTCCACGCCATCGCTCGAGGCCGGGCTCGCCTTGCTCTGGAGATCGGCCTGGTCGCTACCCGCATGTTCCGCCGGCTGGGGCGTGGCCCCGTGAGGCGGGATGTGTGGGCTGGCAGCGCTGCCGGCCGGTGCTTCGCTCCCGCGCAGGCGGAGGTCGAGATTCCCAGGGCTGTAGAGGATGCGCTCGAGCTTCGCCAGGCGACGCTTGAGCTCGTCATTTTCCACCCGTAAACGCGCTAGCTCCCGCTGCTGCCTCCAGTAGGTCTCGACTTCCGCGCGGCGCTTGCGCGCCTGATCACGAAAGTGGCGAGCCGACGTGTTGCTCGGGACCCAGGTCCCCTTGGCAGACTCGAAGGTCGCGTGGGGCCCGGAGGTCGTGTCGAAGACCCCCCGCGCGCTGCGCTCGAGATCGGAGTCGGAGTTGTGCTGGGTCAAGAACCAGAGGATCCCCTCGCGGCCCTCGATCCGCTGCAGCGTCGGCCGAAAGACACCAGGGTCCACCGCGACGAGGCGCTCCACCTCCAGGTACCAGCGCCCGTCTCGACGAAGCAGCCGCTTGGCGCGGGCGCCGTCCAGCAAGTCGCCAGTCATACTGGCCACCTCAGGAGGGCGAAGGCTGTGGACTCGACGTTCACGCCCTGGGAGATCGGCCGTTCCGGAACTTTCTGAAGGCCTGGTCGCAGCAGGCCTGAATCAAGTGAGCAAAACCCTTGCGCAGTCGCAGCTTCTGGAGCATAAGGCCTTCCCCCAAGCGGGGTTCCACTCCGTTTGATGTAGCGCACGCGAAGGTGGCGGAATTGGCAGACGCGCTAGATTCAGGTTCTAGTGGGGTAACTCCCGTGGAGGTTCAAGTCCTCTCCTTCGCACAGACCTAGTCCTCGAAACGGCCCCGAACGGGGCCGTTTCTCATTTCGGGGCGTTCGCTCGCTGCCTGGGCTCTGAAAAGACTTCAGCGTGAGCGAGATGGGCCGTTTGTTCAGCCTGAGCGCGTCGTTCGGCTGCCGCCGGAGCGCGCCACTCACTCGGCGTAGCCGAATCAACAGGCGAGAGACGGATGAAGATACTGATCGTGGACGACAGCAAGGCCATGCGCATGATCGTACGCCGCACCCTGCGGCAGGCTGGCTACGGCAATCATGACATCGAGGAAGCGGAGAACGGCCGCGAGGCCCTCGACAAGATCCGCGGCGCGGCGCCAGATCTGGTGCTCTCCGACTGGAACATGCCAGAGATGACGGGCATCGAGCTGCTGGAGACCCTCGGGGCAGATGGCCCCAAGGTGAAATTCGGCTTCGTCACCTCGGAGGGCACGCCGGAGATGCGTGCGCGCGCCAGCGGTGCAGGAGCGCTGTTCTTGATCGCCAAGCCGTTCACCCCGGAGAACTTCCAGCAAGCGCTGGATCCCGTGATCAACTGAGCACGCTCC
Organism: Polyangiaceae bacterium; assembly: GCA_041389745.1. Taxonomy (GTDB): domain Bacteria; phylum Myxococcota_A; class Polyangia; order Polyangiales; family Polyangiaceae; genus JAHBVY01. The sequence goes on along the minus strand of JAWKRF010000012.1, from coordinate 52,664 downwards.
GACGGACTCCCGATCCGTGGAGCGGCGCAGGGCCTCCCGAGTCCGGGCACCTCGGTGCTATGTGATCCGAGGAGGCTCTGTTCATGGCGGACTACTACGATAGCGACGATCTGAAGAAGTTCGGCGGCATCGCCGACTTCAGCCCCGAGCTGGCTGAAAAGTTCTTCGCCTGGTACGGCGCGGTATTCAAGGACGGGGCGCTGAGCGCGCGAGAGAAAGCCCTGATCGGCCTGGCCGTCGCCCATGCGATTCAGTGCCCCTACTGCATCGATTCGTTCACCAAGGGCAGCCTGGAGAAGGGAGCCGATCGCGAACAGCTGACCGAGGCGCTCCACGTCGCTGCCGCGGTTCGGGGCGGCGCCAGTCTGGTACACGGCGTCCAGATGCGAAACCATGCGGACAAGGTCAGCATGTGATGGGAGCTCGGGTCCGCTCTCAACAGGCGCGACGGCTGCCCTTGGCCGAGCCCCAGACGCAGCTGCAGACCTTGCAGCGCGTCGCGCTCGCGCAGGAGTTCGATGCAGCCCTCGGTTCCGCAGGGTTATGGCCCCTCAGGCCGGCTGCGCTCGAGATCCTGCAGGTCAACGTAGGCAAGCTCTGCAACCAGGTCTGCCGCCACTGCCACGTCGACGCCGGACCGGATCGTCGAGAGGTGATGCCGCGGGAGGTCTTCGAGTGGTGCCTCGAGGCGCTCTCCAGAGCCGAGATCCCGAGCGTGGACATCACTGGCGGCGCACCCGAGCTGAACCCCGACTTTCGCTGGTTCGTGGAGGCGGTGAAGTCTCAGGGCCGCCACGTCATGGACCGCTGCAACCTGACGGTGATCGAGACTCCGTCCGGCGCTGACTTGCCGCAGTTCTTCGCCACTCACGACGTCGAGGTGATCTGCTCTCTCCCCCACTATCGAGCCCTGGGAACCGACAGTCAGCGGGGCGAGGGCGTCTTCGAAAAGAGCATCCGCGCCCTGAAGCGCCTGAACGCGGTGGGCTATGGGCGAGGGGCACACCGCCTGGTGTTGGTCACGAACCCCGTGGGAGCGTTCCTTCCACCAGACCAGGCTTCTCTCGAGCGCGAGTGGAGGCGTGAGCTGGCGGAGCGCCACGGCGTGCACTTCGATGCGCTCTACACCATCACCAACATGCCCATCAGCCGCTACCTGGAGTGGCTGCTCGACAGCGGCAACCTGGACGCCTACTTGAAGCGTCTCGTCGCAGCGTTCAACCCCGCCGCTGCTCGCGGTGTGATGTGTCGCAACACGCTGAGTGTGGGCTACGATGGCACGCTGTACGACTGCGACTTCAATCAGATGCTCGACCTGAGCCTGACTCAGGGCATCGCCCACTTCCGTGATTTCGACCCCGAGGTGCTGAGCGCACGGACGATTCGCGTCAACCGCCATTGCTTCGGCTGCACCGCGGGGGCGGGGTCGAGCTGCGGCGGCGCGACGACCTGACGCTCGAGAGCGAGCGCCGCGCTCGTCGAGCAATTTGCGCACGCGAAACAGCCAGAGTAGCGTTGCAAGTTGATGGCGTATGACCTCGGCTCCGTGATCCAAGATCGCTACCGCATCTTGGCCAAGGTCGGTTCGGGGGCGCATGGAGTGGTGTACCGAGCGCGCGACCTGGAGACGCGAGATGAGGTGGCGCTGAAGTTCCTCGGCTCGGGTTTTGGTTTCGACCCCCAGTACAACCGACGACTCGAACGCGAGGCGCAGGCCATGGCGCGGCTGCGCGGAACCCATGCGGTCCACGTGCACAACATCAGGCACACCGACGACGGTCTCACGTACATCGTGATGGAGATGCTCCACGGCCACAACCTGGAGGATTACCTCGCCCAGGCCGAGCAGCTGGGAGGTCAGATCAAGCCGGATCGCCTGCTGATGCTGCTGCGCCCCGTCGTCGACACCCTCGAGGCCGCCCACGCTCAAGGCATCGTGCATCGCGATCTCAAGCCCGCCAACATCTTCGTGATCGACAAACAGCATGGAGGCGGCGTGCGCCTGCTGGACTTCGGCCTCGTGAAGGTGTTGAACGCCAGCGCACTCACCGACGATGGAATGGTGGCAGGCTCTCCGAGCTACATCGCGCCTGAAGCCTGGGCGGGCAATCCCCGTATCCTGGACCACCGTATCGATCTCTACGCCCTCGGCGTGATCGTATTCCGCGCGCTGAGTGGACATCTGCCCACCCCACGTGGTGGCCTGATCAACACCATGCAGTGGGCGACAGGCGGTGAGCGACCCAGCCTGCACGCCCTACGAACATCGCTGCCTCCCAGCATTGATTTCTGGGTGGAAAAAGCGCTCGCCATCGCGCCCGAGGATCGCTTTCAGACCGTTCGCAGTCAGCTGAACGCGCTGGAGTCGATCCTGGCGACGCCGGTGACCAGCCCGTTCTGAGTCTCGACCAGAGGCGCGTGCTTTGGCAGCCAGCTACGACTCGCCGAATGCACTCAGAACGAGCCACCAAGAGTGGCCATGCTCCCACCGCGCAGCCCGCGCACGTCGAACCGCAGGGCCTGTGCCCGCGGCTTGGAGCGCGCCTGGGTGTCCAGGGTGGCCGCGCCAGAGCTACCGCCGGAGCCAAGCCACAAAACCGCCGCCACTCCGAAAGAGACCACCCCGACGCCGAAGCCGATGTCACCAATCAGCCGACTCTGCTCGATGGCGTCTCGGTCGGAGCTCGCGCAGTTCGGAGCACAACCGCTGCTGTCCAGATCATCCAGCTTGCTGGACGCGTCCAGCCAGAAGCCAGTGCCGACCCCGAGACCGACCACGCCGAGACCGACGAACGCCCAGGGTAGCGCCCCGGGGCCCTCATCGACACTGGGAGCTTGATCCTCGGGGAGCTCCTCTCCCCCGGCCGGGACGTCCCCGACGCGGTCAATTCCGACCTTCACGGCCTTGTTCTTCTGCCCTTCGAGGAGCGTGACCTGCTTCTCGCTGACGGTGCCGTCCGGAAACGTGAACTTGAACTGGTGCTTGCCCGGATTCAAGCTCACGGCGCGGCCAGCATGGGCGTCTGCGTCCACGGCCTGTCCGTCGACCTCGACGTGGACGTCCTTGACGTCTGCGCCTTCGACCTCGAAGACGACCGTTGGTAGGCTGGACTCGACCTCGGTCAGCCACTGCGCGCAGTCCTTCTGCACCGCCGCCAGACACGTCTGGCTGGCACACACGAGCAGTTGCTCACGAGCGCCCATCAGGTCGCCGTCTCGACGCTGGGTCTGCGCCTTGACGTAGCTGTCCGCGCACTGCTGCTGATTCGGCGCGTCATCGGCCGCGGCGACTCCGGCGGCCAGCAGGCAACCCAGCGACACCAACACGGATACCGCCAAGCGCCGCCCAAGCGAACGAGTGAGCCGGGGCAGGGCCGAAACAGCGAGGACCGATGACGACTGGTGAGAGGGCACTGCTGAGCGACTCACTTGAGGCATTCCGTCTTCACGTGTTTGATCCCCTTGGAATCGACCCAGACCGGAGAGCTACAGTCGACCGTGGGCTTCGCGGGCTTTGGCTCGGACTTGGCCGCGGTCGCCGTCGGCTCGGGCTTGGCCGGCTTCGCCGCAGGGGCACGCCTCGCAGCCGTCGGCGGTGCAGGAGACGCCGCCTTCTCGGCGCGGGCTTCCTTCTTCGCCGCCAGCTCGTCGATGTCTGGCACCGCGTTGACGTCCGGCACTGCGTTGACGTCCGGTACTGCGTTGACGTCGGCCTCAGGTGCGTTCTTCGCCGTCGCCGCAGACGTTTCCGCGGGGCTATTCTGCTCGCCGGTCGAGGCCTTTGCAGGGCTGGCTGGCTGGGACTCCTCTGCCGGAGGACTCACCGCGGGCGCGCTCGCCGCTGCATCCGGCCCGAAGTACTGGGAGAAGACAAAGCCACTACCCAACAGGCAGACCAGCAGCACCGCGCCGGCGATCCAGAGCACGCCGCGCTTCTTCTCGGATGGCTCTGGCGACGGCGCATCCAGGACTCCCGCGGCGATGGTCGGGACACTCGGTGGATGCAGCATGCCAGCCGTCATCACCGTTCCCGTGATGCTCGTTACCTCACCCGCCGCGCACTGTTCCATGCGGCGCATCTTCGCCGCACGGTCCGCCAGAGGCGTGGCCGCGACTTGCTTCACCCACTCGCCCACCTCGTAGTTGGACATGGGTCGAATCGCGCGCTCGAGTTCGACTGCCATGTCTCGAGCGGTCTCGTAGCGCTCTGCTGCGTCCTTCGCCAACGCCTTGGCCACGATGGGATCGAAGGGCGCGAACGCCGGGTCCACGTCGCTCGGCTTCGGCGCCTCTACCTCGAGCACCTGGTTCAGCTGCGCGATCTCGTTCTCGCCGTCGACGATACGCTGACCCGTGAGCGACTCATAGAGCACCACCCCCGCGGCGTAGATGTCGGTCCGAGAGGAGATCTCCTCACCGCGGGCCTGCTCCGGCGCCATGTAGCGGACCTTGCCCTTGAGCTGGCCATCTCGCGTCGCCTGAATCCTCCCGGAACCTTTGGCGACGCCGAAATCGAGCACGCGCGGGATGCCATCGACCCCCAGCATGATGTTCTGGGGTGATACGTCTCGGTGGACGATACCCAGCGGGTCACCGTTCTCGTCCCGCGCGTCGTGCGCGGCGTGGAGCCCGTAGAGAGCACCGATCATGACCGCAGCGACCAGCTCCGGCTTGACCTCGATGCCAGTCTTGCGGGCGAACTTCAGCAGCTTGCTGAACGCTTCGCCCTCCACGTAGTCGAGGACCAGGCAGACTTCTTCCCCACGCTGAACCACGTCGAGGGTGGGGACCACGTTGGGATGTCGCACGCGGGCAGCCAGACGCGCCTCGTCGAGGAACATCTCGATGAACTCGGGTTCACCGACCAGGTGTCGGTGCACCCGCTTGATCGCCACCGGCTTCGTGAACCCCGCCGGTCCCAACAGGCGCCCGAGTTGAACCGTCGCCATGCCGCCGATGGCGATCTCCTCGAACAACTCGTACCGACCATCGAGTCGTTCTCGATCCGCGCTGTGACGAGGATGCGAAATTGCGGACACGGAAGCTGCCTTGTGACTCATTCTGTCTCGAGCTCGGTTCCCCGAACCTGCGTGGCCCGCTCCCCTGGCTTTCTCACCAAACGGAGCCAGGGAGCCGCCCGGACCGCGTAAACGATAGCATGTAACTCGAACGTGAATCCGCCTTCTTCACAAGCGGCGCCGTAGCGGCGGAACCTCGAAGCGCGTTGTCGCGGGGCAAAGAACGCAACATCTTGCAGGTCCGCCGCGGCGCGTCGCGGCGTGGATCGCTGGACAACCGCGGGCAGCCATGAACGCCAACGTGGTTGCAGGTGGGATGCAGCCGCAGGTCACGAGCTCACCAGACAACTGGTTGGTAGCGAGTGAGCCGGCGAGCGCCGTCCACATTCCCGCTCGGCAATGCGCTGACCGTTTGGGGAACCTGGCTTTGCGATGCGACGAACTTGAGGGATGATCCAAGCAGCGGCTTCCGCTTCTTCCTCTCACTGCTTGGAGTACGCCGATCCTCATGCACCGGCCCCGACCGCGATCCCACACCTGGCCCCGACTCGCAGCCTTGTCTGGACTGCTTGGACTGCTTGGCTGTTCGGTGGTGGGCAAAGACCTGGACGGATACTTCTCGGGCGACGCAGGCGACGCCGGGGGAAGCGCAGGTAGCGGCGCCAGCGGTGGAACGGCGGGCAACGGTGGGAGCGCCGGCAGCGGTGCGACGGGCGCCAGCGGCGCGATGGGGGGCAGCGCTGGCGTAGCGGGCAGCTCTGGCAGCGGCGGCACGAGCGGAGCTGGTGGCTGCGGCTCTCGGCAGCCCCCAACGCGTCCTGCAGTTCAGGACACTGGCAGCGGCGCGCCCACCACGATCTGGGTGCTCAAGGACATCGTGATCGACCAGCCCGATCCGCTCTGGAAGGACATCGGCTTCGACCTCGACGGAGTCTGCACGCAGCCCCCGGACAACCCGGTGGAGTGTCTTGCCGAGAACGCCAGCGGACCTCAGCGCGACGGAAACGCCGGCGTCGACAACGCGTTTGGCAGCACGGTCATTCCCCTGCTGAAGGCAGCAGACGTCACCATCCAGCAGTCGGCGCAGAGCAACCAGAACGAGGGCAAGTCCGCCATCGTGGTCCACGTCGACGGCTGGAACGGCGAGGACGACGACCCGTCGGTCCAGGTCTGGATGGCAGAAACGGCGTACGCGATTCCCGACGGAAGCACCGACCCGGGCATGCCGAGCTGGGATGGGACTGACAGCTTCTACGTGCCAGACGCCGCGTTCAACAACGGTGACGTCAACTCACCGGTGATCGGCAACGACAACGCCTACGTCGCGGGTCGCGTGCTGGTGATGCGTCTCCCCGATCGCTCCGCGTTCCCCTTCCAGACCAGCGACGGTCAGGTGTTCCTGAAGCTCACCGACGCCACGCTCACCGGACAGATCAGCGCGGACGGCCGCAGCCTCGCCAACGTGCAGCTGGCGGGGCGTTGGGGCGCCCAGGACGTGCTCGACACGTTGGTGTACATCAACATCTGCCCCAACAGCCTCGAGTACGGCCTGGTGCAGAACCTGCTCCAGAATAGCGCCGACATCCGCGCGACCAAGGGCACCGGAGGCCCAGGCGCCGTCTGCGACGCGGTGAGCATCGGCATCCAGCTCACTGGCTATCCAGGCAAGTTCGGGGGCCTGATCCCGAGTCAGCCGCTGGTCAACCCCTGTGCTGGAAGCGGCGGCGCGGGCGGCAAGGCCAACTAGCAGCTAGTCCGCCAGGTCCGGGTCAGCGACTCTGGCGTCCGTGGCGCTCGCGTCCGAGGCCTCCTGCCCTGCATCGAGTGTTTCAGGGGGTGAGTGCGCGCCGCGCGGCTCCACCAAGGCGTACGTATTGCTGACGCAGTCGGAGCGAGCACCCACGCAGCACTCCAGGAGCCGCTTGTTCCCGCCGGGCTCCAGACACACCAGCTCGTCGAACTCCCAGCAGGATTCCTCCACCAGACCGGCGCATCCTGGGAAGACCCCGCTCTGACACGCTCGCGGCTGCTTGCCGTTCCAGCGGTCCCCGAGACAACTGGTCACTGGCAACAGTCGGTCGTCCCGCACGCAAGCGTTGGTCGACAACCGTCTCGAGCCGAGACGCGAGCAATCCGGGAGGGCGGGACAGGCGCGGTCGGAGGACCGCCAGAGATCACAGTAGGGCCCTTTCCCCACGAAATCGGGGGGACGATCCGAACCCGACGTCGCGCCGTTGATGAGCGCACCGGCGGTCTCAGCTGCCAGCTTGCCCGCGGCGGGGCTGCCACAAGCACCGACCGCCAGCACGCCGAGCCCCGACACCAAGCCAGCGCGGCCCCAGCGTACCGCCGAACGGACCGAAGTCAGACTCGGGAAACGCACTCTCCAAGCCCAGACTACGGCTGCCCTCGCCACCGTCTTCCTCAGGTCATTCCCACGTGGCGACGCAACGTGAATGCAGACTCGCTCACCCAGAAGCGCATCAGGTCGTCGATCAGCGCCATGCCCTGGGCCAGCGCGGGGCCACGCAGACCCGCCAGGTCGCCCTCGGTGCGCCGGAGTAGGTTGATGGTGCCGGGCAAGTCGTCCGAGATGACCAGAGCGGCGCGGGCCGAGCTCAGGCGTAGGCGCCGACACCACTTCTCGACGTGAGTGACTGGCTCGCCCGAGTAGAGCGGGGCGCTCTCCTCCAGCGCCTTGCGGGTTCTTCTGGAGATCGCCTTCGCGATGCGCCGCGAGAGGTTGTCGAGCTCGGGATCCGCTCCGCCAAAACCGGGCACGAAGGCCCGCGTGGTCGCGTTGAGCAACTCCTCGACGTGGCGCGGCATCAGCTTCTCCACGGCGTGCACCCCGCGGCGGATGCTGGCCATGGCGCGCGCGAAGAGAAACACCTGCTGGCTCTCCGCCAGGGTCGTGACGTGAGCCGGCACCAACAGCGCCGGTGGATCTCCGAACTCCACCTCGACGCTACCGGCGTGAGCACGATGCACGTAGAGGTCGAAGTTCTCCACCCCGAATACCCGAGCCACGCGATCCGCGAGCATGCGCAGCGGATCTCCGGAGCGCGAACTCAAGCGATCGCGGGAACTGAGCCCGTAGCGCTCGAGCTCCGGTGGGTAGACCTTACCCAGACCCTCGCTGACCAACCACAGCAGCTCGACGCCGCGAGCCCCTCCGGCGCCGGCGTCGACGCCGCGATAGGCCACCGAATCGAAGCCGCCTGCGATGGCGCTGGCTGGTCGGGGGGGATTCGCGTCGAGCGTGGCTCGCTCCAGGTCGTTGGCGGCGCCGAGCACGACCAGGGGAGCCAGCGCCAGGTTGCGCTCCCGCGCTCGCCCCATGGCGCCGAGGGTCTCCGCGAGCTCACGCCAGTACTCGGCGCCGTCCACGTCCACCGTCAACAGCTTGCGCAGCTCGTCAGCCGCCTGAGCGTGGTGCCCTGCGGAACGCAACCTGCGCGCCAACGCGTGGCGTAGTCCGCGATCCTCGGGGAACGCAGCGGCGGCCTTCTGCAGACCCGCGAGGGCCTTGTCTCGCTGCCCCAGGCCTTCGTCGAGCACGTCCGCCACCTTCAGCTCCAGCGCCACTCGATCTTCGGAGCTGAGCTGGTGATGGGCCGCGAACTGGACCAGCGCCTCGGCCTCGCGCTGGAGGACTTGCTGCCTGGCGCTTCCCTCCAGCGCCTGAGCGTGGCGTTCGAGCTCGGCTACCGCGACCATCCCGACCAGCGCGACGGCGTCCGCCAGGGCCCGCGCCGCAGCTTCGGAGTGTCCTCGCTCGGCTTCCAGTTCCGCGAGCAGCTGATAGGACTCGGCGCGCTCGGCCTTGGTACCCGACACCATCACCAGTTGCTTGGCGCTACTGTACGCGGCATCCAGATCCCGACGTCGGCGCTGGATGCCGATCAAGCATTGCAGAGCCTCACGGCTCTCCGGCTCGCGCTCGATCACTGCGAGCACGCTGCCCAGCGCCCGTTGATCATCCCCGAGGTGCTCGGACAACACCTGCGCGTGAAGCAGCTGGGCACGGCTGAGGAGCTTGTCGGTCGGCTTCAGCTGGATCGCCCGAGACAGCCGGTCGACCGCCTCGGCCCACTGTCCGTCCTGAGCGTAGAGCTCGGCCAGCTTGACCAGCGTCGCTGGACTGTCGGGTTCATCGCCAAGCACTCGGTTGAGCGCAGCCAGCGCCGCCGGCAGGTCCTGCTTCTGTTCCGCCAGCAGGTCGGCGATCGCGTTCCACAGGGCCGCGTGCCGAGCCTGGAGCCGAGCCGAGTTCGCCGCGTGAAGCAGGGCGTCGTAGAGCTGATCGATCTTGTCCTGGAGCAGCAAGGTCTCGATCAAGCCGTCCGCCGCGTCCTCGTGATCCGGATTCACCTCGAGCGCCTGAGTCAGATCCTTCGCCGCGGCGTCGAGATCGCCGCGCTCGCGCTCAGCCTTGGCGGCGAGCACGAGGAGGTCCGCACCACGGTCAAGGTCTCGGGACACGTTCAGCTCGTACTCGGCGGCTTCCCGTAGCAGCGCTCGGTCCCCAGACTTCTCCGCCAGGCGACCGAACCCTTTTGCTGCACGGTAATTATCCGGGTCGGCTTCGAGCGCCGTACGGTAGGTCGAGAGCGCCGCTTGATCGCCCGCCTGCTCGAGGCACTCACCGAGGCGCGTGCGATGGGCGGAGGACAGGTGCGGATCATCGAGCGCAGCGCCGAGACGCGCGTCGACCTGGGTGAGCAGCGACTGATCCCCGTCTTCGAGCGCCGCGAACTCCAGCGCCGAGAGCGCAAGCGGGTCCTTGGGGTCGACGTGGAGGATGGAGATGAAGGTGTGCTTCGGATCGCCGCCGCTGTGCTTCGATGCCTGAAGTCGCGCCAGGTCGCGCAGGGCAGCCACGCGCGCACCAGCGTGGCTCAACACCCGGGAGAGAGTGGCGTAGGTCACTCCCAGTCGATCCCAGGTTCCCAGGCGCTCGTAGAGGCCGCTCAGTGCAAGCAACGCCGGGAGGTGCGCCGGGTCCCGCTCGATGGCGCCCTCGAAGCATTTTACAGCACGGATAGGCTCGTTCAGATCGTCTCGCAGGATCTCCCCCGCGGCGGTCAGCGCACCCACGGCGAGCAGGGGATCCCGCGTCTCGGCTGCTTGGCGCTCCAGCTCGTCCACCAGGCGCTTGTGCTGGCTCTGCGCCGCGAGGATCCGCACGCGACCATCCAGGGCCGGGCGAAAGTCGGGCATCGCGGCGATCGCGGTCTCGTAGGCAGCCAGCGCGCGGTCGGGCTGATTCAAGCGGTTCTCGTGCACCTCGCCCACGGCCAGCGCGATGCGCGCCTTGGGCTCGTCCTCCTTGCAGGCAGTGAGTTCCAGCTCGAGCAACTTCACGTACTCGGCCCACTCGCCCCGCTCTGCGTACTTGCGACCGAGGGCCTGCAACGCCGGAGTGTAGAAGGCGTCATGCTCGATGGCCTGTCGATAGTACTTGATGGCACCGGTCTCGCTACCGATGCGCTCCTCGGTGATCTCACCGATCTTGTGGAGCAAGGCCGCGCTCTCCGTACCCTTGGCCAGGATGGCGAGCTCGAGCTCGTAGGTCTTGACCAGGTCCTCCCAGCGACCGAGGCGGAAGTAGACGCGCCCCATGCTGGCCAGGTTCGGAAGGAACTGCTTGTCCTTCTCCAGGACCTTCCGGTAGCGCTCGAGGGCCGCCTCGTCGTCCCTCACGTGATGCTCCATCACCTCACCAGCGCGATGCAGGAGCGGCACGACCTGGTCCTTGTCAGACGTTCGCTGCGCCTCGGCCTCGAGTCCGCTGACCAGCTCCTTCCAGCGCCCTGCTCGCTCGGCCGCTCGCTGCCAGGCGTGGATCGCTCCCAGGTGCTTTGCATCGATCTCCAGCACGCGCTTGTAGGTCGCGACGGCGTGCCCCGGAGCGTCCAGCTCATCCTCGTGCAACCTCCCGATGCGGAACAGGTACTCTATCTTCGTATCGGCGTCGGCGGTCGTCTCCAGGCCGCGCTCATACAGCTCGAGCAACTCGCGGTGCTTGCCAGCCTGGGCGAACAGCCGCGTCAGGGCCTTGAAAGCGCCTGGGTGCCTCGGATCCAGGGACAGCGCTCGACCGTAGTGCTTCTCCGCCTCGGCCTGGTTCGAGCGTTGAACCTCGAAGACCTCTGCGACGCGCGCGTGCGCCTGGGCTTTCCGCGCGGTTTCCTTCGTCGCCTCCGCCTCGGCAAGGTGCATCGCGATCAGCGCCTCCCACTCCTTGCGCCGGGTGTGAGAGCTACCGAGAGCGGCCAGGGTTGGTGCGTGAGTCGGATCCTCTGCGAGGGCTCGCTTGTACCAGACCTGCGCCGCTTCCTCGTCGCCGAGGCGTTCCTCCACGAGTTGCCCCACGCGGTGCAGGAGCAGCACTCGGCTCGCCCGGTCCACGGTGTGGTCGACCAATCGCTCGAGCACCGCGACGCGCTCCGAGTGCTTGCCCGCGAGATCGTAGCCCTTGGCGAGCTGCTCCAGGATCATCACGTCATCCGGAGACTCGCGGCTGGCGCGCTCCAGGTCGGCAATCGACTTCTCTTGGTCCCCCAGCCGGTCACGCTCCAGCGATGCCGCGCGGTACCAGGCCATGGCACGAACACGCGGATCCGTCGAGCTCTGGGCCTCCCGTCCCAGGGCGACGGCGAGTTCACGCCAGCGCCCCTGACGATGCAACAGCCGCTTCAACGCGAGCAGGGCCGAGGCGGAACGAGGCTCCGCTTCCAGGGCCTCGCCGTACAGCTCGATGCTCTCCCCCGACTGGTTCCTGTGGGCATCGAGCAGGCGCGCGCGAGCCTCCAACGTGGCCGCGCGAGCCTTGGCGTCGCTGGCGAAGGCGAGCGCGAGCTGTTCGAGGGTCTTGTCGAGACTCTGCCAGTCGCTCTCCAGCGCCGCCAAGCGCTCCAGAGCGCGCAGCACGCTGGTGTTCTGCTTGTCGAGTTCGAGCGCACGCTGGTAGGAGGCGCGTGCCTCCGCGCGCTGCTTGAGCTGGTCTTCGTACAGCCGGCCCTTCTCGTACCAGAGCTGGACCTTGCGCGCAGTGGAAGCCGTCACCTTGGACTCGGCGTCGAACAACGGCAACGCCTCCTTGTGCTTGCCGAGGGCGATCAGCAGGCGCCGCGCGCCCGCCTGTGCGACCGTCAGGTCGGGCGCGAGGTCTACTGCCGCACGGTAATGCTGCTCGGCGTGCTTGAGGTCGCCGATCGGGTACTCGTAGAGCCTCGCTGCTTCGTAGTGCAACCGGCCGCGGCGCCGCGGGTCCTGTTCGTCCTTGATCAGGTCTTCGAGCTGCTTGACCTGCTGGCCCTGCTTGCGCTTCCAGCCCGCCAGCGGGTCGTCTGGCTCACCGACCGCCGCGGACGACCGCTCGTCGCCGCTCTTGGCCAGGGTCGGAGCTTCTCCTGGCGTCCCCGCCAGCAGGGTCTTGGTGGTCCCGCTGACCGCCGGCACGGGGGAGGTTCTGCCTGGATCGCTAGCGCGTCCGACCTTCGTCACCCCAGGGAAATTGGGCGCCGGGACTCCCAGCAGCGTCGCGGAAGCAGCGCTTGCGCGCTCCGGAGCGGTGACACCCGAGTCACCGGGCTTGGGCTCCGGCCGTGGAGACGCCTTGGGGTCCGACGCCGGCTTGACGCCGGGCTCGCTGACGCGACTGTCGGTGGCTGGAGCCGCGGCCCGGGGGTCGCCCCGATGCTTGGACTCGATCGGGCTGGCAGAAGCCCGAGGGTCACTGCCTCGCTTCGGTTCCGGTGGTGCCGCCGAGGCCCGGGGGTCGCTGTCTGCGCTTTTTCCCTGTGGATTATCAGCGTCGGCGCGCCGCGGGGGTGGCGGCGGGCGTACGGAAGCCGGCGCGCGCGACCCTCGGGGGGGCGGCGGCGGGCGCACCGCAGGCACCGCTGCCGACGTCTTGCGGGGAGGAGGTGGCGGTCGCACCGACGCCTTGGGGCGGGGCTTGGCCGGCGCCACGTCCATCGGCTCGAGCAGACTCGTGTCGTCAGATTCTTCCGGGCGCGGTGGTCTCGGCGGGGAGCCGTCACCGGCAGGAGGCTTCGCTTGGTCAGCCATTCGCTGTCGTAGGCTATCAGAATTAGGTGGGAATTTCGTTCGGGTTGAGCCTTCGGAATGAAGCCGCAGCGCAGCATCGGGCTTGGAGTCGCATCCCAGCCCTGGCTTTGCCCGACCGGCTGACCTCACCCCCTGCCCCAACCCCGAATCGGGAGTTTGAAAACGCCCGGACGCTCTGGCTAAGGTCGCGCCCCACCCACACCAGGACCTTCCCATGACCGACGAAGAGATCATCGCCGCTCAGCGAGCCCGCTATCAGTGTTCCGACGACTTCGGCCCAGAGCTGGAACGCTACGGACGACCGATGCACCTGTCGCAGAAGCCCTCGGAGCCCATTCGCGCGCCACATGGTCCGGAGCGCTCGGCGAAGAGCTGGGACGCCGAGGCCGCCCGGCGCATGCTGATGAACAACCTCGACCCCAGGAACGCAATCGACTGGGAGAGCCTCGTGGTCTACGGGGGCAGCGGGCGGGCGGCTCGCAACTGGCGCGAGTATCACAAGATCCAGAAGGCGTTGCTCGAGCTGGCCCCCGACGAGACGCTCTGCGTGCAGTCAGGCGCCGCGGTCTACGTGGCGAAGACCCACCAGCACGCACCCCGAGTCCTGATCGCGAACAGCAACATCGTCCCGCGCTGGGCCACCCAGGAGCACTTCGACCAGCTCGATCGCCAGGGCCTGACCATGTACGGGCAGATGACCGCGGGCTCCTGGATCTACATCGGCACTCAGGGGATCCTCCAGGGCACGTACCAGACGTTGCTCGCCCTGGCGGAGAAGCACTACGGCGTCTCGACGTTGGCAGGCAAGCTGGTGGTCACCGCAGGCCTCGGAGGCATGAGCGGTGCACAGCCCATGGCGGTGACCATGAACGAAGGCGTGGTGATCAACATCGAGGTGCGTCCCGATCGCGTGAAGCGCAAGGTCGACGAGGGCTACTGCGATCGCATGACCGCCGACCTCGGCGAAGCCCTGAGGTGGGCCGAGGAGGCCAAGCGAGCGAAGAAGGGCCTGTCGATTGGCCTGGTCGGCAACGCCGCAACGATCCTCACGGAAATGGTCGAGCAGGGCGCGATCCCCGACGTCATCACCGATCAGACCTCGGCTCACGACCTCGGCGCCTATGTCCCGGAGGGCGATCTGGGCGAGCTCGACGAGCTGCGAGGCAGAGATCTGGCCGAATACCATCGGCGCTCCCTGGCCAGCATCGCCAAGCACGTGGAGGCCATCCTCGCGATGCAGCGCGCCGGCGCCATCGCCTTCGACTATGGAAACAACCTGCGTGCCCAGGCCGAGGCTGGCGGCGTGAGCGTCCGCGACGAGCAGGGCCAGTACCTCTACCCAGGCTTCGTTCCAGCGTACATCCGCGACCTGTTCTGCCAGGGGATGGGCCCCTTCCGCTGGGCGGCCCTGAGCGGCAACCCGAACGACATCCACGTCCTCGACCAAGAGCTACTGCGGCTGTTTCCAGACAACGAAGGACTCGCGCGCTGGGTGAAGCTCGCCAGCGAACGCATCCCCTTCCTTGGACTTCCCACCCGGATCTGCTGGCTCGGGTACGGAGAGCGAGCGCAGTTCGGCGAGGCGATGAATCGCCTGGTCGCGGACGGCAAGTTGGACGCTCCCATCGTGATTGGCCGTGACCACCTGGACTGCGGCTCGGTGGCCTCCCCGGACCGAGAAACGGAGGCGATGAAGGACGGCTCGGACACCATCGCCGACTGGGCGCTGCTGAACTTCGCTCTGAACACGGCCTCGGGCGCTTCTTGGGTGAGCTTCCACCACGGCGGCGGCGTGGGGATCGGCAACTCACTGCACGCGGGCATGGTGATCGTCGCCGACGGCACCCCCGAGCGCGCCGAGCGCCTGAACCGCGTGTTGACCGTCGACCCCGGGATCGGCGTCGCGCGTCACGCGGTCGCCGGCTACGACGTCGCCCAGCGAACGGCGCAGGAAAAGGGCCTCAAGCTGCCATGAGCGACGCACCCGACTTGCTCATCCTGGGCGCGAAGCAGCTCCTGACCTGCGCGAGCAGCGCAGAGCACGCGCGCTCGCGGCGGGGCGAGCCAGGCGGCGTCACCCCCGCGCGCGGCGCAGCCCAGCGCGATCTCGGGATCCTCGAAGGCGTCGGGCTGGGCGTGAAGGACGGGCTGATCCACGAGATCGCCGGCAACGCGGAGCTGGCGGCACGTCACCCCGCTGCTCGCATCGTGGACGCGTCGGACAGCCTGATCCTGCCGGGCTTCGTCGACTGCCACACCCACCTGCTGTTCGCCGGCGATCGCGCCGCCGAGTGGGAGCAGCGCATGGCCGGCGCGAGCTACCTCGAGATCCTCAAGGCGGGCGGCGGGATCCGCAGCACGATGAAGCATACCCGCGCGGCAACGAGCGATGCGCTCAAGAGCCACGCCCGGCTGTGGCTCCGACGCATGCTCCAGCAGGGTACGGTCCACGTCGAAGCGAAGACCGGCTATCGCCTGGACAGCGACGGGGAGCTCGAGATGCTGCGCATCCACCGCGAGCTCGACGCCGAAGGCCCTCAGGGCATCACCAGCACCTACCTGGGAGCCCACGTGGTGCCGCCGGAGCATCGGGAGAACCGGCAGGCTTACCTGTCGCTGGTCGACGAGACGCTGAAGCGCGCTGCCGCCGAGCGGCTTTGCGACTTCGTGGACGTGTTCTGCGAGGACGAGGCCTTCAGCCTCGCGGAAACACGCGATATCCTCGAACTGGGACGTTCCCTCGGTCTGGGCTTGAAGCTTCACACCGAGCAGTTCACCTCGAGCGGCGGCGCACGCCTCGGCGCAGAACTCGGCGCCGCCAGCGTGGATCACCTCGAGGTGGCCACGCCAGACGACATCGCTGCCCTGGCAGCTCACCCCTCGCCCCCGGTCTGTGTGTTGCTCCCGGGAGTCGCGTTCCATCTACGTCTCGAGACCCAAGCTCCGGGGCGCGCGCTGATCGACGCAGGGGTCCCCGTCGCGCTGGCGACGGACTTCAACCCTGGCTCGAGCCCCACGCCATCCATGCCCCTGATGATCGCCCTCGCGACGCGGACTCAGGGGCTGAGCGTGGCCGAGGCCATCGTCGCGGCGACGCGCAACGCAGCTTGCGCCGTCGATCGAGGTGAGCGGCTCGGGACCCTGGAGGTGGGCAAGCGCTGTGACGTGCAGCTCCTCGACGTTCCGGACTATCGCTATCTGGGTTACGGCTTCGGCTACAACCCCGTGCGTCAGGTGCTGATCGGCGGCGAGCCTCAGCTCTGACACCGTCTTACAGAGTCACCCGTCTTACAGCGTCGCCCGCCTCACAGAGTGGAGACAACGAGGTCGAAAGGAATCGCGACGTCGTGCGCCCTGCGCACCCAGTAGACCCGCTTGTTCCGACCGCTCCAATTCGCTTTGGAGCGACTGAGGCCAACAGCCTGGGTCTTGAGGCCGCCAATGTCGAGGGTGTACGGCGCATCGCGGCCGAGGCCGAAGGCTAGCGGCACGCACTCCAAGCAGAAGCGCTCGACTTCCTCGGAGGAGAAGGCCGCGTAGCTCTCGCGCTTCAACTTGGCGTCGACGATCTGCTGCAGATGAGCGACCTCTTCCGCTTCGAGCCAGCGCGTCTCCGCCCCGCGGCTGCCCATGTTGCGAGCCTCGAACACCCGCTCCACTTGGTTTGGGCCGGGACCCCAGAATACCTCGCGAAGGCGGGTCGTCCGCCCTCGTCGCACCAAAGACGCGATGACTCCACAGCGCTCCTCGACGGATTGCACCGTGCCAGGAAGCCCGAGGCTGACCGTCATTCCCATGAGTGCTCCTTGGCGAGAGTGAGCCTTGCGCGGTCTCAGGTCCAGTAGGCAGAAACGTCGGCGTCCTCGTCCACGTCACCGCCGCCGGACACCGCTCGCAAGCGAATGTTCTTCGCGCCCGACAGCTCGAGCACCGCCTCGCAGGCGCCCATCAGGCCCTGCCACAAGTTCGCGTCAAAGCCTTTGCAGTCCGTGAAGCGCAGCACGCAGTTGCCGCGGTTCTGCTCCACGACCGCTGCGTCCCCGGTGTCGTAGTATTTGCGGAAGATCAGCGGGCTCTTTCCGATCACGAACCCCGGGTCCATGAACGAGATGAATATCTTGTGTACCCCACGGAAATAAGACTTGGAGCCCATGTAGCCGAGCTTGCGCGCGAGCTCTCGGCCGTTCCCGGTCACGTCCTGAGCTGCCACGTGCATCGCCGACAGCCAGCCAATGGGATACCACCCGCCGGTGATGATGCGGCCATACGCCAGACCCTCTGCCAGGTCCTCGGGGAGCTGCTCCAGGATCTGCTGTTGCCCCCGGGAACCGAACAACACCCCCAGGTTCGAGTAGACTCCCCGCAGCGGCAGGCCGTTGCACAGGCCAGTGTCGACGCCCCCGACGCGAATCCGCGCTCCAGACCTCGCTTCGACAGACCTCGCCTCGACAGACCTCCGTTCGACAGAGCTCCCTTCAACAGAGCGCGTCGAGCGACCAAACAGCGAATCTCTAGGCATGGTGCGGTGACTTCCCGAGGTCGGCTCTGGAGACGAACGCACACCCGCCGAGCGACCAAGGCCGCCCGCGCCTCGCCCTCCATCCCTCATGTCGCCCACCCTAGCATGCTCCACGGACTCGATTCGTCACAAATGTACCTAGCCGCGGTCGGCTGCCTCGCGGCAACGCAACCGGGCGCATCGACCCTCTGACACTGACTGGCGTCATCACCCACTCGCTTCCCCTTTGCCGCCCTCGCCGCAACCCTCGAGACTGATACGCAACGCCGCGTCGCTGACTCCCCGCGACCGCGCAGGGCTGAACACGTCTACAGCTGGCGAGCCTGGAGGTGGGACGGCGACGCCAGCGGCTCGAGCCGCTTTCGTGCACGAACGTCGCCGTGCTCGCGGGAGCCGCAAGGCGAGCCCGGTTCAGATCCAGCGCATGTAGACTGGTCGGCCGGAGGCATTTTCCATGGTTCGATCTACCCTGCGTTTCCGCTCCCCGATCTCCCAGCCAGCCCTGTGTCGCATCGTGTGCGTGGTGGCAGCTTTGAGCCTGTGCGCTTGTGGCGACAGCGGGAGCGAGGGCGGAGGCGCCGATGCTGGCAGCGGCGGCAGCGCGAGCGGCGGAAGCGGGAATCAGGGGGGCACGTCGAACGCAGGCGGCGCCGGAGGGTCGGGCAGTGGCGGCGATGCCGGCTCCGGGAACACCGGCAACTCAGGCGGAAACGCGGGCAGCGGAGGCACGGCGGGGAACGGTGGTCAACCCAGCGGGAGCGTCCCCATGTTCGTCGCCCAGGGGCACCTCGGCCGCACGCTGATCAGCTGCGACGACGGCCAGAGCTGGACGGCAGATCGCTCCGACGACGGTCAGCACACGTGCTGGAGCGGTGACGCGAACGACATCGAGTGCGACCACCAGTCCACCGCGGGACGCGGATTGGTCTACGTGCCCAGTCCCGATGACGAGCCGGGCACCTTCGTCGCCACCTTCGGCTGGGGCCAGCCCGGGAGCATCCGCACGAGCCAGGACGGCGTCGCGTGGACCCCCACGCTGACCGGCAAGACCTTCGCCATGCTCGCTTACGGGAGTGGCACCTTGATGGCGGGCGCCCACGTGCCCATGCGCTCCACGGATCGCGGCGCGCAGTGGGAGGACACCGCGGATCCCATGCTCGCCGTCTGGAACGCGCGCACCATTGGATTCGCTCCGCACGGAAATGGTCTGTTCATCGTCGTGGGTGGGGACGGCGGTGAACAGGACATCGTGCTTTCGCCAGACGCTGGCCAGAGCTGGTTCCACCCCGACACGCTGCCGGGCAGCTGCGGCGCCAACGTTCGGGGGATCGCGTACGGAAACGGAACCATCGTCGTGATGGGAGAGACCACGGTCTGCCGCTCGAGCGATGGTGGGAAGACCTTCGAGGCCCAAGGCATGGCCGGGAACGTGACTTCGCCGGTGGTCTGGGACGGCGCTCGCTTCATCGCCTTCAGCCAGGGCAAGGCTCACACGTCGAGCGATGGCCAGAGCTGGACCACCACGGACCTCTCGCAGAACATCCAAATCGGCGCCTTCGCCGTCAGCCCCCAGGGCACCTTCGTTGGTGTCCGAGGCGGCTGGCAGGTCTGGTACGACAAGCAGGAGTTCTACCGCTCGACGGACGGCGTCAACTGGACGACGCTTCCGAGCGGTGCCTTCAACGGCGGTCATCCGATCAACTTCATGAGCTTCGGCTATGGCGCTCCGAGCGGCGCCTGCCCGGCGCAGTAGGCGCCTGATGCCCTGCTCCCTCGGCGCCGAGCCGCGGGCAACGGCTTGACCCGTGGCGCCAGCAGCTGACTCGAGAGCTTCGACGTTGCTCTCGCAATGGCGCTTGGCTAAGGCGGACGCGTGGGCTTCTTCGAGTTCGAGAAACGCTGGCTGCGCTCCATCTTCGACTGCGTGATCCCATCCGGAGCCAGCCGGGTGCTACCAGAGGGCGCAGCCGACGTCCCCCTGGAGGGTTTCATCGAGGACCTGCTCGCCCATGCCCCCGCCCAGTTCTGTCTCGGCATGCGCGCCTGCACGTGGGCGATCACCCTCGCGCCGTTGCTGGTGCTGGGTCGCCCGAAGACCTTCCATGGCCTGAGCCGCGAGGATCAGTATCGAGTGCTCGACGTGATGCGCTCGAGCGACATCTACCTGGTCCGCGAGATGCCCTTGCTGTTCAAGACCATCGGCTGCCTGGGCTACGGCGGGCTGCCGCGAATCCAAGCTCGCCTCGACATCGAGCCCCGGGACGCGACGGATCCCGAGTGGGCACGCCGAGGAGCGAAGTCGTGAGTCGCGCGCAGGGCTCGAGCCGCCAGGGCATCCAGTGCCTGGCCGACGTCCAGGGCCAGGCACTGGTCGAAGACGGCGCCGACGTGGTGATCATTGGCAGCGGGGCCGCCGGGGCCACCGCCGCCCGCGTGCTCACTGACGCGGGCCTGGACGTGATCCTGGTCGAGGAGGGCGCCCACATCCCCACGGAACAGCTCCGCTCCGACGCCTACAGCTCGTTCAAGCACCTGTGGCGCGACATGGGTTTCCAGGTCGCCGAGGGCCGCGCCTTCACGCCCGTCTTGCAGGGACGCGCCGTGGGCGGCACCACGGTAGTCAACGGCGCCATCATCCACCGCCTGCCGGAGCCGATCTACGATCTGTGGGCCGCCGAGCACGCGGTGGACAGGAGCTTCGGCTATCGAGAACTGACCGACATCTTCGACCAGCTGGACAAGGAACTGCACGTCGGCCCAGCCCCTGACGCGGTGTTCGGTGCGAACAACCAGCTGATGCAACTCGGCGTCGAGGGCATCGGCGCGCAGGGCAATCGTATCCGACGCAACGTGAAAGGCTGCCAGGGCTCTGCCCACTGCAACCAGGGCTGCCCAACCGGGCGCAAGCAGAGCATGGACGTCTCATACGTTCCACGAGCGCTGGAGCGAGGGGCACGCCTCTATGCTCAGTGTCGCGCGGAAACAATTCATAGCAAGTCAGGTCGGGTTTCGGGGGTGAGGGGCCGCTTCATCGACCCCGTAACCAGGCAGAAGGGCCCGCGCTTCGCCTTCCACGGTCGACGGGCCGTCGTGCTCTGCGCAAGCGCCATCCAGACGCCGCAGTTGCTCCAGGCAAACGGCTTCGGCCGCGCGAGTCAGCTGGTTGGCGAGCGACTGCAGTGCCATCCAGGGACCGGAGTGGTCGGCGTCTTCGACAACCCGGTCAAGCTCTCCTTCGGGGCCACTCAAGGCTTCGAGACCACCCACTTCTGGCACGAGCGCATGAAGTTCGAGAGCGTGGCGATGCCCTTGGAGTTCGCCGCAGCGCGGCTTCCCGGTATCGGCCCCGAGTTGATGCATGAGCTGGAGAGCTTCAACCACCTCGCCATCTGGGGCGTGCAGGTACGCGCTCGAGCCCTGGGAAGCGTTCACAAGAGCCTCTTCGGCGCCGCCAAGATCCAGTACGACATGCTGGACAGCGACATCGAGATCCTCAAGCTCGGAGTGCAGCGCCTGATCCGCATGATGTTCGCGGCGGGAGCGCGTCAGGTGCTGCCAGGAGTCCACGGCTTGCCCGATCGCATCGACTCCCCGGACGAGGCCGAGCGGCTCTTCAGGCTGCCCAACGATCCGCGTCTGTTCCACTGCATCGCGGCGCACCTCTTCGGCACGGCCAAGCTGGGATTGTCGAAGCACTCGAGCGTGGTGGACCTGAACTGCCAGGTGCACGACGCCCCGGGTCTCTACGTCTTCGACTCCTCGGTCTTTCCTACCAACATGGGAGTCAATCCGCAGCACAGCATCTGCGCGTTGAGCTGGCTGATGAGCGAGCGGCTCGCTTCTCGCAGACGCTGAGGCGCGCGCGGGCTGCTGTCAGGGAGGCGGCTGGCCTTGCGACCGATGAGCGGAGCTGTCAGGGTGCAGCTGCCGATGCGCGCTTCGCCAGCTTCCAACCACGTCACCAGCGAACCTCGACCCAGCACATCGGCGCCGCGGCGTTCACGGCTCGCACGATGCCTGCTCGGCGCTGGACTCGGCCTGGCCACGCTGCTCGCCGGACCCAGCGTGCTCGCCCACGGCGCGTTTCCGCAGTCGGCGTTCATGTACGAGGATCGCAGCGATCCAAACCGACTGTGGGTCGGCGCATCCTTCGGCCTGCTGACCTCGCCGGATCGCGGGGATACCTGGTACTGGCTGTGCGAGGAGGCCCCGGACTACGAGGGTGTGAAGCCGAAGATGGACGTCAGCGCGAGCGGTGCGTTGCTCGTGGGCAGCTTCGACGGCGTGAGCGTGAGCACGAGCCTCGGCTGCGACTGGACCGTACCCGACGGCCCCAAGGACAAGTTCGTTTCCTTCGTCCACACGGAGGAGTCGGACCCGCACAGCGTCCTCGCGCTGGTTTCCATGGGGCAACCGGGGAACGTCTTCCTGAACCAGGTGTGGGCCACGGCCAACGACGGACAATCCTTCACCCAGCTCGGCACGGATCTCGACACCGCCCTGCTGTCCTTCGCCATCGTGAGCGCGAAGAGCGACGCCCAGCGCCTCTATGTCAGCGGCAATCTCAAGCCTGAAGACGGTGGGCCAGCCAGCGGCGTGCTGTTGGTGAGCAGCGACCGCGGACAGACCTGGGACTACCGCCCGATCCCCGGCGCGGACTCGACCAATCCACCGCACGTGCTGGGCGTGCACCCGACGAATCCGGACCAGGTCTTCGTCCGCATCGATGGCGACTCCAAGGATCAGCTGCTGGTCAGCGACGACGCAGGACAGACCTTCACCCAGCTACTCGACAAGCAGGCAGAGCTATTCGGCTTCGCGATCGATCCCGACGGCTCGAAGATCCGCGTCGGCTTCGGTGACGCTCGGGACCCGACGCTCGACGTCGACGAGAACGACGTCGGGATCTACTCCGCGGACTCGAGCAGCCTGACACCGAGCGGGTTCAGTCGAGATCTCGAGGGAGCCATCGGTTGTCTGCGCTGGATCGGCAGCGAGCTGTACGCCTGCACCAGCCAGTTCTTCCACGGCTACGAGCTCGGCCGCTCCACTGACGGCAAGAGCTTCGAACCCGTGTTGACTCTGAGCGGAGTCGACGATGTTCTGAGCTGTCCCGCAGAGAGCCGGGCAGCGCAGTACTGCCCCGCAAAGTGGCCGACGACCTGCGCGCTGATCGGGAAGTGCGTTCCAGGACAAGACGCGGGGGTCGGAGGCAACTCGGGCAGCGGCGGCAGTGGTGGGACCAGCAACGGGAGCGGCGGCGCCAGCGGCAACGGCGATGACGGCAATGGCTGTGGCTGCCGCGTGCCAGGTGCACCGCACATCTCCCCCGCCTCGGACTCGCGGCGTGGACCGTGGATGCTCGGGGTCGGCGCTCTGATCGCTGGCGCGGCCATGGAGAGGCGCCGCAAGCAGCGCAAGACGACGAGCCGCAGCTA
Source organism: Polyangiaceae bacterium (assembly GCA_041389745.1). Taxonomy (GTDB): domain Bacteria; phylum Myxococcota_A; class Polyangia; order Polyangiales; family Polyangiaceae; genus JAHBVY01. The sequence goes on along the minus strand of JAWKRF010000012.1, from coordinate 29,610 downwards.
GCGCCAGGAACTCGAGGACCACCAGGGTGAGCACTCGCACCTCTGGCGCCATCCCCGGCTGCTTCCAACTTCGCGCTTCGCTAAGCGGCCTCCTGTGCTATGAGCGGCTCCGTGTCCGGCGCCAGTTCTGACCCACTCACCCAGAACCCCGAGACCCTGATTTTTCGAAACGTGCGCGCCGTCGACCCCGCGTTGGGTCTCGACGAAATCGTCGACGTGGTGATCGAGAAAGAGCACATCCAGGCCGTGGGCGTCGGCGCCGCCGAGCCGGCGCTCGGCTCCGAACGGGCTCGCGTGATCGACGGCAGCGGGCGCTGGCTGGTACCGGCGTTCGTCGATCTGCACGCTCACCTCAGGGAGCCGGGGCAGGAATACAAGGAGGACGTCCGCTCGGGTCTCCGCGCGGCTGCGGCTGGTGGCTATGCCCACGTCTGCGTGATGCCCAACACCAAGCCCGTGAACGACACCCGCTCGGTCACCGAGCTGATGTTGGCGCGCGCGAAAGAAGTCGGCGGAACCACCCTGCACCCCATCGGAGCCATCACCGTGGGGCAACGCGGCGAGGCGCTGACCGAGATGGGCGATCTCCGTGACGCTGGCGCCGTAGCGGTCAGCGACGACGGCGTGTGCGTGATGAACGCCCAGGTGATGCGCCGCGCTCTGGAGTACGCCAGCAACTTCGACATGCCGGTGATCCAGCACGCCGAAGACCACGACTTGACCTCTGGCGCCGTGATGCACGAGGGAGAAGTTTCCTCACGGTTAGGGCTGCGCGGATGGCCGAGAGTCGCCGAAGACATCATCATCGCACGCGACATCCTGCTCGCGGAGTACACCAAGAGCCGCTATCACGCCGCGCACATCTCGACAGAGGGCGCGGTGAGGCTGGTTCGCGAGGCAAAAAGCCGCAACCTCAAGGTCACCTGTGAGGTCACGCCCCACCACCTTCTGCTGACGGATGCGGCGGTGATTGGCTACGACACGTTCTGCAAGGTGAACCCCCCACTGCGCGAGCAGCACGACGTGGAGGCGCTGGTCGGCGCGCTGGCTGACGGAACCCTCGACGCCATCGCCACGGACCACGCGCCCCACTCACCCCTCGAAAAGGAGTGCGAGTTCGACGCCGCGTCTCCGGGCTTGATGGGTCTCGAGCTGTCTTTCGGTCTTCTACTTGAGTTGGTGCGCACGGGTAAGGTACCCCTGGAGCGGCTGCTGCACGCCATGAGCACGGGCCCCGCGAAGATCGTGGGCATCGAGGCTCCCAGACTGGCCGTCGGCGCCCTCGCCGAGCTGACCCTGGTGGATCCCTCGCTGGTGTGGCAGCCCAACCAGGTCACTCTGCACACCAAGAACAAGAACACCCCATTCATGTCTCACACCATCACCGGACGCGTGCTGATGACCCTGGCAAGGGGTCGCGTCGCCTTCGAGGCCGCAAGCGTGACCGACTCGGGTGAGAAAGGAGCCTCATGACTTCGAGCGCCGGAAACACCCGACGCAAGGCCCACCTAGCCCTCGCGGATGGCACCGTGTTCGAAGGCTTCGCGTGGGGCGCCGACGGCGCCACCACCGGAGAGGTCGTGTTCACCACCGGCATGACCGGCTACCAAGAAATCCTCACGGATCCGTCCTACTCGGGTCAGCTGGTCACCATGACCGCCCCACAGATCGGCAACACGGGCGTGAACAAGGACGACCCCGAGAGCGTCGACGGCAAGCCCCAGGTCTCCGGGTTCATCGTGCGCGATCCCAGCCCGAACACCTCGAATTACCGCGCGGAACAGCCTCTCGAGGACTACCTGCAGCAGCACGGCATCGTGGGAATTGGTGGCGTGGACACCCGACGACTCACCAGGCTGCTGCGAGACAACGGCGCACAGAACGGCGCCATCGGCACCGAAGACCCGGACACGCTGGTGGACCGGGCGAAGGCGGCGCCGAGCATGGCGGGGCTCGACCTGGTGAGCCGGGTGACCCCGAAGGAGCGCTACGACTTCAATCAAGGACGCACGCAGTGGGCGGTTCCATTCCAGTTCGCGGATCTCTATCGCCCCGATCAGGTCAAGCCCCGTGGTGCAGAGTTCCACGTGGTGGCCTACGACTACGGCGCCAAGAAGAACATCCTGCGCTGCCTGGTGGACTCCGGTTGCCGCGTGACCGCGGTCCCAGCGTCGACCTCCGCCGCCGACGTGCTCGCGCTGAACCCCGACGGGATCTTCCTGAGCAACGGCCCAGGAGACCCGGCAGCCGTCGACTACGCCGTCGGCAGCATCAAGCAGCTGCTCGGCAAGAAGCCCATCTTCGGCATCTGCCTGGGCCATCAACTGCTCGCCCTCGCGCTCGGTGCCAAGACCTACAAGCTCAAGTTCGGTCACCGCGGCCTGAACCAGCCAGTGAAGGATCTGGCGACGTCCCGCGTGGAGATCACCAGCCAGAATCACGGCTTCGTGGTGGACGTCGACTCGATTGGTGACCTCGCGAAGACCACGCACCTACACCTGAACGATGGCACCAGCGAAGGGCTCGCGGCCCCCGACGCCAAGGCGTTCAGCGTGCAATATCACCCAGAGAGCGCCGCTGGGCCCCACGACTCGCTGTATCTGTTCGATCGCTTCATCGAGTCGATGCGCAGCGCCTGAAGCTCGCTCAGCGCCGCGTCTGCTGGCGGGCCTCCGCGGCATGAGCTAAACGAGGCGGCCTGGTGCGCTCCTCATCGGCTAGCAGCGCACCAGGGCGAGCCCCGTGAAGACTCCGACCATCCATTTCGTCAGCCTCGGCTGCCCCAAGAACCGCGTCGACAGCGAGGTCATGCTCGGCGTCGCCGAGCGCGCGGGCTACACGCACACCGAGCAACCCGACGACGCCTCGGTGATCGTGGTCAACACCTGCGGCTTCATCGACGCGGCCAAGCAGGAGTCCATCGACACCATCCTGGAGATGGCGCGCTTCAAGGACAGCGGTCGCTGCGAGCGCCTCGTGGTCGCCGGCTGCTTGAGTCAGCGCCACCCCGACGAGATCGCCGACGGGCTACCCGAGGTCGACCACGTGCTCGGGTCGAGCGACATGCTCAAGCTCGAGCGCGTGCTCAAGGGCGGCGCCGATCGGATGCTGGTGGGGCAGCCCGCGGACTGGGTGGTTCGAGCCAGCGACCCGCGGGTGATCAGCACGCGCGGGGCGAGCGCCTACGTGAAGCTCGCCGAGGGCTGTAACCGCAAGTGCTCGTTCTGCGTGATCCCGGATCTGCGAGGCAAGCAGCGGTCTCGCAGCGCAGACGACATCGTGCGCGAGGTGGAGCAGCTCGCGGCCGCCGGCGTCCTCGAGGTGAACCTGGTGAGTCAGGACACCGTGAGCTACGGACGTGACCTCGGGAGCGCCAGGATCGAGACCGGCGTCACGGGCAAGCGCTTCGACGCCTCTGCCCTGCGGAAACTGGTTGAACGCATCGCCGACGTCCCCGGCATCCGCTGGGTGCGCTTGTTCTATCTCTACCCGGAGAAGCTCGGCGACGACCTGCTCGACCTGCTGGGCTCGCATCCGCGGGTCTTGCCGTACGTGGACATGCCGCTCCAGCACGCAGCTGACGGCATGCTGCGGCGCATGCGCCGAGGGCACGGCGGTGCTCGCCTGAGGGACCTGGTCGAGCGCATGCGCAAGCAGGTCCCCAACTTGACTTTCCGCACGGCATTCATCGTGGGGCACCCTGGGGAGACCCAGGAGGAGTTCGATGAGCTGTGCGACTTCGTGCGCTGGGCGGAGTTCGATCGGGTGGGCGTGTTTCGCTACAGCGACGAGTCTACCAGCCACTCGCATCACCTCGACGGCAAGGTGCCCGCCCGGGTCTCCTATGACCGCGCTCGGCGACTGATGGCGATCCAGCGCAAGATCAGCCGCAAGAAGAACCGCGCGCTGCTTGGCAAGGAGCTCGAGGTGCTGGTGGAAGGCGCGAGCGAAGAGCACGAACTGGTGATGGTCGGGCGTCATCCCGGACAAGCTCCGGAGATCGATGGCTCGGTCTTCATCTCCGGGGGTGAGGTCGCGCCGGGAGAGATCCACCGCGCCCGCATCACCCAGGTGACGGACTACGACCTGCTGGCAGAGGTCTCCGAAGACTCCGCTCCCCTGGCCGGGGGTGAGGCGCGTCGAAGCGCGCTGAGCCACCGCTCGAGCGACGGTCGGAAGATCAGTCTACGCACCGTCGGCTAGCTCGTCGGACGACGACCCTCTCCCCCGCGATCTCGAGCGGCTTTCCCCCGCGGTTCCCTAGGGTACCATGCCTTCGTTCTCGGCGCGGTCGATGGCCTCCTGAGATGCCTCACGGGGCCTGCCCGCGCCGTTGCCGCGCTGGCTGACCCGGAGCTTGTCCCCGCTCTGCTTCACCGGCGCAGACTGGCGCGTCGCTGGGTTGTCGCCCGGGTGTCCGAGACGCTCCATCGCGTCGTCATCGACGACGAGCGCGCTGCCAGCGCGGGCGACCAGCTCTGCGGCGCGACTGGCGATCTTCGCCTTCGAACCCGAGGTCGACTCAGCGAGCTGTTCGAGGCGCTCGCTCAGCGCGTGAGCGCTGCGCTTCGCGTTCTGCGTGATCTTCGAGCGCAGCTCGCCGGAAGTCGATTCGTGTGTGTTCTTGGCTTCGGCCATGGGTTGTTCCTCCTGTTTCACTTCATCGGCGCAATGCGACTCACCAGGTCGACGCAATGCGACTTCAGGTCGGCATGGTGCGACCGACCATGCGACTCACCCGGAGAGCAGCAAGGTGTGTGCCGGAGCGCTGGACTCCGGCGCGCGAGCTCGCGTCGCGGGCAGTCGGCGCCAGCCGTACGCTAGCTACGGTCTGCCCGCTCTGTCCTGCCGTCGCGCTTCGCCCCACGGGTGACAGCCTCGGCGCCACGACTCCTACCGCGTGAACGGCAGCCTTTCTGCGCCACGGTTGGAGTTCCGCGGGCCTCGTGCGAGATTCCGAGGCTGCATGCTTCGGCGCTGGGCACCCTGGTTGGCACTCCTCTTGGTCATCGTCGCCTATGTGCGGACGCTGGGAGCGCCCTTCGTCTGGGACGACCGGCACCTGGTGCTCGACTCGCCGAGCGTCACCTCCCTGCGGCCCCTCGCCGAGTACTTCGGCTCCGCGTTCTGGAGCTCCCAGGAGTCCGGAGACGTACGTGCATACTACCGACCGCTGGTGATCCTCAGCCTGGCGCTGGACCACCGCATCCACGGCGAGAACCCCGCTGGCTTTCACCTCACGAACCTCGTCTTTCACGCGCTGAACACCCTGCTGGCCTATCGCTTGATGAGACGTTTCCGCGTGGCTCCGCTCGTGGCGATGTTCCTTACCTGCACCTGGGCGCTACATCCTCGGCTCAGCGAAGCCGTTGCCTGGATCTCCGGGCGCACGGACGTGCTCAGCGCCACTGGAGTGCTCGCCGCATTGCTGCTGCACCGGCGAGGAAGCCTCAGCCGCAACCTGCTCGCAGCGCTCTGCGTACTACTCGGCCTGCTCTGCAAGGAGGTCGCGTTGGTGGGGGTGCTGGCGCTGGTCGCGCTGGAGGTGACCCCTCATCCGCATGACCGTCGAACGCTGGGCGGGCGCCTGAGCCTGGCTGCGTTGCCCCTCGTGTCCGCAGGCATCTATCTTGCCCTACGGCAACGAGCTCTGAGCAGCGCACCCGAGTCGTTGCTGCAGCTGGACTTCGGCGCGCTCGCTCGCGTCAAGATCGCCTTCGCCGCCCTGGGCAACTACGCGCGGATGTTGCTCGTGCCCTGGCGCCCACAGCTCCAGATCGGCGATCTGCTCGCTCCCAGCCAGGCCATGCAGCTACTGGGCGGCGTCAGCGCATCGTTGATCGCGGTTGCGCTGTTCCGGGCGCGGCGCCAGCTGAAGCGGCGCTCGCTGAACGTGCGCCCGCTGCTGCTGGTCGGCCTCTGCCTCAGCCTCGGGGGACTCGCCCTGGTGCTGCACCTGATACCGATCGCGGTTGGCGTCGTCGCTGCAGATCGCTTCCTCTACCTGCCGGTGCTCGGGCTGTGCTTGCTCTGCGCGCCGTGCCTCCAGGTCTGGCTCGCCACCGCGACGACCCAGGTCAAGGCCGTGGTGATCGGCGGACTGACGCTCTCGTTCGTGGCCGCAACCAGCGCGCGGGCCGGCGACTGGAGCAGCGAGATCCAGCTGTGGAGCGAAGCCTACCGTTCCACGCCGAAGGGCATGGGCCTGGCGGGCAACGAGCTCGGCAACGTCTACTACCGCGCGGGGCTCTTCGAGCACGCGCGCGCGGTGTTCGAGCGCGTCGAGCGGGACGCCGTCCACGAGCACTCGCCGAACTCCAACCTCGCCGCAGCCCTGGCTCAAGCCGGGCGCTACGTGGACGCACAGCGCATCCTCGTGCCCGCGTGCAGCCAGTACCCTCGCCTGCCCAAGCTCTGCCTGGACGCCGGGCTCGGCGAGCTGCACCTGCTGCAGTTCGCCAACGCGCGCCTGCTGCTGCGCCGCTCGCTCGAGCGACACCCAGACTACGAACCCGCCAGGCGTGCGCTCGAGCTGGTCGACCAGGTGGAGGCGCTCGAGAACTCTCCAGAGCGCAGGTCGAAGGACGCGCAAACCGCGCTGCGCACGCAATTCCGCGTGGCGATGCTCGCCGGGCGGAGGCCCGACGCATTGAGGCTGGGGGAGAAGCTGCTCCGGGACGAAACGGCTCCCAGGAGCGAGCGGCGCGAAGCCGCGGAGTACTGGGCACGCTTTGGCCCACCGCAGGAACTCACGCGCATCCTGGGCCCCGAGGGCCCCGCTCGAGACGTCACCGACGACGCGATGCTCGACGCGGCGGCGCTACGCATCGCGACGGCCAAGGAGCTGCTGGAAGCGTGGCCGGCGCTCGGGATCCCGCTGGCCAGCGCCGACTGAACCGAGCCGGGACCATGAGCGTTGCTCGTGCGTCCGCGGCAGCCACCGTCAACGGATCTCGAAGCGCACGCTGGGACTGCGCTCGGTGTCGTCGTCGAACCAGAACACGCAATCATCGCCCATTTCCGCACGGAGTTTGAACTCGTAGCGGCCGCTCGCGTCGGTGACCTGGCCGGCGATCTCCCCGGTGCGCAGGTTGAGCGCCTGAGCCAGGGAGTAGGCGGGTACCCATCCGGAGAGCGTCACATAGCCATCCTGGTCGGGGCCCTCCACGTCGGGCTTGTCCGGCGGGGGGAGCGGCAGCGTCGGAGACAGGCAGCCAACGGCCAGGAACGCAGATCCCAGCGTCATGAGCAGCCAACGACGGCTCCGGCGCTGGGGCGCCCCACCTCGTCGCTGCTTGGATCGCTGGCTCATCGCCCCTGGAGCCTAGCACGATTCGCACCAGCCGAGCCGCAGGCACCAAGCGCAAACACGAAGCGCTAACACCTTGAATTTGCGAGCTTTTAGTGCATTGCACGCTCCGAAGCATGGACCCGGAGTGCTCGCGATCGACAACTCCATTGGCAATGAGCGCCAACTCAGTGGGCAGCAGGGACACTGGAAGGCTGCGCAGCTGGTGGCGTAGTCACGCCGTCGGGAAGATGCTAACCGCGCCGTCGCGTTCCAGGGACGCTGGCGCGTCTCTGCTCGCCGCTCCCCTCACCCCCAACCCCTTCGCGACCACCACGACTGACGCCCATGGCCGGCGACTCCACAGCCCTCGAGAGCATCGACCCTGAGCCGGACAGTCCCGGAGCGAGGCCCGCAGCGCCGCTCGATCCCGGACCGAAGCCGGCTGCGGCACCTGGCGGTGACGAGCCGAAGCGACCTGCACGCCTGCGCTGGCTCCGTCGCCTTCGAGGCCATGCCGTGCTGCTACGCCCGGCGCTGCCGCTGGTCGTGCTGTTCGCTTGGTGGCACTCGCTGGGAGGGGCACCGCGCGAGGCGACTGCGCAGATCGATCGCAGCGAGGCATTGGTCAAGGCGCTGGAGGCGGACGGCCTGCTGGCAGACGCCATAGACGTGCGCTGGCTGGACACCCCGCCTGGCACCTTCACGGCGCCGCGCGCTCGCGTGCGGGCGCTGCTTCGCGCTCGCAAGACCGACGAACCGTCCGACATCTACCTCGCGGCAACGCGGCTGTCCCCTGAGGGGCGCCTGCTCGAGGTCACCGGACTCTACAACCTGAGCGACACCAGCGCGGTCGACGAGCGGCGCCTGATCGTGGACGGGCAGCAGGCGGCCTGGGTGATCACCGGCGGAGACAAGACGCTGAGCGTCCATCTCGCGGATCTCAGCGGCGAAGCGACGCCGGAGCTGGACACGGAGATGGCGGAGTGGAGCGGCCTGAAGCGCTGGCAGCACTCCATCACCAATCTGCAGAAGACCGGCCAGGAGAGCGGCATCGGTCGCCGCTCCTTCAAGCTCGAGCCACCATCCAGCAAGACCGCGCTGGCGTTCTCTCGGGCCAGCAAGGAGAAGGCCCCGGCGCTGCTGATCGACGCCGATGGACACGCCATCCGCATCCCGCTGACCGGCTCCGACCCCATCGACGGCGCACGTTTCCTCAAGGAACAACCCCACCACCTGGCGCAGCCCGGGAACCTGGTCACCTGGGCGGTGGATCGGGTGCGCCAGAGCCCCTGGTTCAGCGACGATCAGATGCAGCTGCTGAAGGCCGTGGCCTTCGCGGGTCTCGACCAGCTGCAGCAGGTGATGGGCAGCGTGACCGGTGACGATGGATCGAGCACCGTCAAGGAGCAGTTCAAGGATCTGCCCCCGCCCGTCGAGTACACCGACCCGGAGACGGGTTGGCCGCCCAAGCCCATGGAGCCGATGCTCTCCCCCGCTCTCGAGGGTGAGGGCAAATGGCGCCCGCTCAGCGACGACCCCTTCGTGCAGACCAATCCCGGCGCACCCGCGCCATTCGTGACCTCTTTTATCCGCACGGATAGAAAGCGAGCCTACACGCAGATCTTCGTGACCGTGTGGGACCCGCGCCAGGTCGAGCTGCACACCATGAGCGGCACCGTGGAGCCAAAGAGCGCCACCGGCGAGACGGGCCCTGGCCTCGTGCCGCGCAAGCCGGAGGTGATGGGCAGGCTGCTGGCCGGGTTCAACGGCGGCTTCCAGGCGACCCATGGCGAGTTCGGCATGATGGCAGACCACGTCATGTACCTGCCACCGAAGCCTTACGCCGCGACGGTCGCGGAGATGAGGGACGGTACCACTGCGTTCGGCACCTGGCCGAACGACGAAAGCGTCCCCGAGCAGATGGTCGGGTTTCGCCAGAACATGACCCCACTGGTGATGGACGGCGTGATCAACCCCTACAAGCGCAACTGGTGGGGCGGTGTGCCGCCAGGTTGGAAGGACGAGAGCCGCACCACACGCAGCGCCGTCTGTCTGACGAAGGAGAACTACGTTGCCTACCTCTACGGCAACAGCATCGACGCAGATCACCTCGCGTTCGCCATGGAGCGCGCGCGCTGCGTCTACGGCATTCATCTCGACATGAACCCAGGCCACACCGGGCTGGAATTTTACCACGCGGCAAAAGACGGAGAGCTCCCCGAAGTCGGGCATGACCTCGACAAGCAGTGGGAAGCGCGCGGTGAGGTCGCCGACATGCCGGGCTGGAGCTTCCTGGGTCGGCGCATGCTCCGCTACATGGGGCTGATGAACTTCCCGCGCTACATCAACCGGGAGTCTCGAGACTTCTTCTACCTGACCCTGCGCCACATCGTTCCGGGCAGGCCGCTGCGCAGCGCCTTCCCCAGCAAGGACAGCCAGGAGGGGGCTTGGAACGTCAAGGGCCTGCCCCAGCACGGCTGGCCCTACGCCGTCGCAACCACCAGCCTCCGCCCCGATGTTAGCCGCAAGGAAACGAAGGTGCGGGTGATGCAGCTCGACCCCCGCGCGCTCCAGCCGGAGACCAAGCACCACGACGATCCCAAGCTAGTGGCGGTCTTTCACGGCGAGGAGGCCGCAGCAGCGCCGACAGGGTTGTGGCTGGACCCCGGCGCGCCCGGAGGGGGTCGCTTCGTCGTCGGCGCCGAGCCGAAGTCCTCGACCGAGGCGCCGAAGGCCGCGCTGCTCGGCCGCGGCTACACCTCCGATCAGGTCGGAGGCAAGGCGATCGGCGCCGGGGCCTGCGTCGGCGCAGGCAGCGGCATGCTTTACTATGCGGAAATTGCAACTGCACCCGAGCCCCAGCGCGACTCGGAGCTCCTGAGCCACCTGTTCGCCAACGTGGGCTGCTCCGCGACGCTGTTCTTCGAGAAGCCCCTCGGCGTCGCGATCGGAGGCGACCGCGACCTGTCCGGCGCGCCAGTCGCGCGGCACGCCGGTGGGGCTCGCCTGTTGCGCAAGCCGAGCCCCGGGGCTGGGCGGATCTTCCCGGAAACGCCCATCGTTCCGGCCAAAGACTGGTACCCGCTGCAGGCCAAGCGGGTGCGTTACTTCCGCAAGCCGAAGCCCAAGGAGCCGAGCGGCGACGAAGGTGCGAGCACGCCCGAAGGGGGTGGCGCGGCACCTACCCCTGCGCCCGCGCCCGAAGAGTGACGCCCCTGGAAAATCGGGGCTCGCACAGCGCGCTCCCGATCCGCCAGGCGCTCTCAGCCCTGGTTATCGAAGCGGTGCCCGGGCGCCGTTTGCGGCCAGCTGTTACCCAAACAGCGCGTGGGATGTGCGAAGATGGCGAAGGATCCTGCCGTGATCCGCGCCTCTGATGAGAACCTCCCCCCAGTCGCGCCGCCCGAGGCGTGAAGCCGCACCTCGCAAGGGCCAGACTTGAACGAGCCCACTCGCAGCTTTGGCAAGTACGAGCTGCTCGAGCGCGTCAGCGTCGGCGGGATGGCGGAGGTGTTTCGCGCGCGGCACCGCGAGACCGGTGAGGTCGTCGCGCTGAAGCGCATCCTGCCCAACGTCTCCGAGGACGACGAGTTCATCGAGGAGTTCCACGACGAGTCGCGCATCGCCTGCCAGCTGGAGCACCCGGCCATCGCTGGCATCCGTGACGTTGGCGCGGTCGATGGCAGCCACTACATCGCCTTCGAGTTCGTCGAGGGGCGAAGTCTGCGCAGCCTCCTCGATCGCGGCGTCTTGTTGCCCATGGACCTGGTGCTGTACGTGATTTCCCAGGTTGCACAGGCCCTGGCGTACGCTCACGCCGCGACGGACGGCCGCGGGCGGCGCCTCGGCGTGGTCCACCGCGACGTGAGTCCTGGCAACATCCTGATCGGCTTCGATGGGCGCGTTAAGCTGATCGACTTCGGCATCGCCAAGGCCGAGGGACGCATCACCAGCACGCAGGCGGGCAACATCAAGGGCAAGCTCGGCTACATGAGCCCGGAGCAGGTGACTGGAAAGACCGTCGACGAACGGAGCGATGTCTTCTCCCTCGGGATCTGCTTGTGGGAGTGCTTGACCGGACAGCGCCTGTTCAACGCCAGCAACGAGGTCGTGCTCATCTCGATGATCCGCTCTCGAGAGATTGTTTCACCGTCAAAGGCAGCCACCGCCTCCGAGACTCCGCGCGAAATCCCGTCGGAACTCGACAAGATCGTCTTGAAGGCGCTCGCCAAAGATGTGAACGAAAGGTACGCTACGGCGTCAGAATTCGACGACGACTTGCGCGCGTTCGCGCAGCGTGGGCTGCCCCGAAACCCTCAAAGTTCCAAGGCATCTCACGGGTCTTCTGCCACCTCGAGTCGGTGGGAGGCTTCAGGTCGGGAAAGCGCCAAACGCTTCATGCACGGCACCTTCCCACAGAACGCACAGAGTCCCGTCCCTAGTCTTGGAGTCCATCAGGAGAACCGCATGAGCGACAAAGGCGGAAGCGATCTCGACGTCTTCGACGGCCTAGCCAACAAGAAGCGTCAGACCGTGCAGATGCCCAGTGGGCCCAGCGCACCCGCGCCCCCCTCCGGACCGCCCTCAGCCAGACCGCCGACGCCCCCGCCCGCGCCGCGCCAGAAGACCCTGTTGGGGCTGCCCGCCCCGACGGCCGCGCCTGCGCCGCCGCCAAGCCGGGGTCCGGCGCCGCCGAGTCGCACGTCTGGTCCCCCGGGACCGCCGACGAGCCGCGCGGGAGGCAGTCTTCCACCACCCGCGGTGCCCTCGCAGCGCGGCAGCCTACCCCCACGCCCACCGCCGCCATCGACCGCGGCGCCCGTGGACATGGACTGGGACGACGAGGACGAGAAGACCGCGATCTACGACAAGTCCGGCACGGAAGACGCCGCGCGCGCGCTCTTGCGCAGTGCGCCGCCTCCAGCCGCCGGCGCGCCTCCCCCGCCAGCCTCCGCCGCTGGCTTGGTCTCGAGCGGCGCTCCACCGCCTCCGCCCATGAGTGCGCCACCCAGCATGCAGCCTGGCATGGGCCAGACGCTGCAGATGCCGCCGCAGTCGATGCAGCCGCAGGCCGCGCCGCAATCGATGCAACCCCAGTCGATGCAGCCGATGCCGGCTCAGGCCGTGATGCAGGCGCCACCCCAGAGCTCGGGCGCGCGCTCGGCGCTGCTCGCCGTCGCGGCCTTGCTGGTCGTGGGCCTGGTGGCGGCTGCGATTCTGCTCTTGCGCCCGCCGGGCACGGGCAAGCTCGTCGTCACCGTCGCCGGGCCCAACAACCGCGCCGTCGATGCACTCCAGGTCTACGTGGATGGCGCCAAGAAGTGCGAAGCCTCCCCGTGTATCCTCAAGGATATCGAGGCCGGCACGCATATGGTGCGTGTGGTCGCCTCCGGCTATCAGGAGACCGCCGATCAGGCGATCAAGGTTCCGGGCGGAGACGAGGCGCTGCTGAAGATCGATCTCGCCCCCGCCACCGGCGGCACCGGCGTAAAGGTCACCGCAGAAGGCACCGGGCTGAAGCTCTTCGTCGACGGCAAGGAGATCGGCCCCCTCCCCCAGGAGCTCAAGGACATGACTCCCGGCGAGAAGGTGCTGAAGATCGCCGGCAGCGATCGCTTCGAACCCTGGGAGCAGAAGGTCACCGTCGAGCAGGACAAGATGAAGGACATCGGTCCGCTCAAGCTCAAGGTGAAGAAGGGCCTCGCCCACATCAAGCTCGGCCAGAACGCAGCGGGTGCCCGCGTGGTGCTGGTGAGCGGCAGCGACCGCCGGCCGATCCCCCAGGACAAGCTGAGCGGCGATCGTGGCCTCAAGATCGACATCACCACCGACAAGCCGTACCGCATCGAGGCCACGAAGAAGGGCTTCAGCAACTACAAGAAGGACATCGTCTTCGAGGACGGTCAGGCAGAGAAGACCTTCGAGATCTCGATGTTCGAGGTGGGCAAGGAGCCCCCGCCAGAGAAGCAACCCGTGGCGACGGGGGGCGGAACCAAGCCGCCGACCGGGGGCGGAGCCGAGCCACCCGCGGCAACCGGCAACGGCACCATCAACATCAACTCGATCCCCGTCTCCAACGTGATCCTCGACGGGCGGCCGCTGGGCCAGACCCCCAAGACCGGCATCAGCGTCTCCCCAGGGAATCACACCGTGGTGTTCGTCCATCCGGAGCATGGCCGCAAGGTGCGCAGCGCGAAGGTCGACGCCGGCAAGAGCGTGACCGTCGCCGTTCGCTTCCCCTGACCTCGTCGCGGACGATGAGCGCCTCGAGTCCTCTATGCGGGACTCGGGGCGCCTGGCGCTCGTACACCCGTTTGGCCTCGTGGCCCGGGTTCGGGGGTGAGACACCGCCGTCCAACCAGCGTCAGCGCCCGCGTCGCACCGCCTCGCGCAGCTCCGCCCCGGCTTCCCAATCCGTCCAGTCGCTGGTGCACCAGACGATGGGATCGCCAGGTGCCGCTGCCTCGCTCGGCGACCGCCCATCGCAGCGCCCCGCCGCTCTGTCAGCCTCGAGGGGCGGCCCAATCACCAGGAAGCGGTCCTTGCCCACCGCTGGCAGCGTCTCGTCCCGCGCGGCCTTGAGGCGATCCAGCCGGCGCTGGACGCGGTCCCGCGCGCTCTTGGAGAGCTTCGTCTGCATGTATCCGAGCGCCATCTTCTGGATCTCTGGATCGTCGCTCACCGCCAGCACCCGCTCGAGAAACCGCTCCGTGGCTTCCTCTTCGCCAGCGCTCGAGAAGAGCGTAGCCGCGGTGATGCACTGATAAGGCAGGTTCTCGTTGGTGCCGACCAGCTCACAGGCGCGAGCCAGCACGCGCGCGCCGTCCAGGCGCCACTGCTTGAACAGCTTCTCGTCTCCCAGGTGGGGCGGCGCGATGTAGGCGATGTACTGGCCTGCGGTGAGCCAGAGGAAGCTGTCGTTGGGCAGCTCCTTCATGCCGCGCTCGAAGATCTCCCGCGCCTTGAAATAGTCGGCCTGAGTGGGCTTCTTCGCCTGCAGGACCAGGAAGGTATCCGCGTAGCGATAGGGATCAGCGAATTTCGGGTCCAGGGTTGCGATGGTGTCGAGGTACTCGCCGACGAAGTCGAAGCCACGCCGCTCCTGGATGTGTTGACCATAGGACACCAGCACGTGGGCGTAGATCAGATCCGCCATTGCCGCACGGTAACCGAGGCTGGCGACGACCGTCTGGTCGGGGCTCGGCAGCGGGTAGACGTCGTTCTTGGCCTTCAGGACGGCGTGGCGCTCGATCAGCGACGAGTGGTTCAACGCGACGCCGAGGCCACAGATCAGCATCAGGAGCACACACAGCAACGTCTGCAGGTCGCTCTTCGGCGCCGCTGGGGGCGGCTCGGCTGGCTGTTCGGGGCGGGGACTATTCGACTTCACGCTGGATATCCATGGGGAAGACGACCGGAAGCTCACCGTCCTTCGTCTCGCCCGAGATCTCGAAGGTACTGCGAAGCCCGTCGCCGTCCAAATCCCCATGTGCCCAGGCGCGAAACGTGCTGTGGCCCTTGGCGTTCCGGCTCTCGAAGGCGAACGAGTAGGCGTGAGGCACCGTCCACTCGAACTCCAGCTGACGCCAGGTCGGGTTGTCCCAGGTCCCAGGAGGATCCGTCGCGAGCTTGCCCATCGGCACCTCCGCGGGCGTCAGCGGCACGGACTCTGGATAAGCGACCTCCGCTGGTCGCCCCGCAGCGAGCGCCGTGGCCCGCGTCGCCAGCCGCTTCAGGCCGTCCACCGGCTCTGCGAGGCGGGAGGCATGCAGGTTCTCGAAGAAGCTCGGGATCGCCGCCGCCAGCACCGATCCGAGCAGGGCCACGCCGACGGCAGCTTGTACGGGGGTCCACTGACGCATCGCCGCGGGGACGCTAGCACACGCGAGGTCAGGTCCAAGGCCATGCCACGAGCTCCAGTCAAAGGCTACCGGTTCTCTCCCCCACCCTCCGAAGCGTCCTCCGCGCTGCCGATCGCGGCATCGGCGCGCAGGAAGCGCCAGGCGAGCTCGCTCAGCGCCTCCCAGAATGCTTCGGACTCCAGGAGCGCCGGACGGTAGAGCTGCGCGCGCTCGGCGACTGCCTCGACGGCGTGACACACGATGAAGACCTGAAGCTCCAGATCGCACGCACGGATCTCGGTCTCGCGCTGGCTGAGCCAGTCGACCAGCATGGCCTGCACCGTCTCATCGACTTGGCGCGTGTGGTCCTCGATCCACCGAGCGGGCACGTCACGGAGCAGGGAGCGGCGCATGGCGGGCTCCCCCAGACGCGCGGATCGCAGCAGGCGGACGAGTGCTCCCACCGCCTCTCGGGTCGACTGCGGCCCTGAAGCGCTGACGGCCTCCGTCGCCAGCTCGAGCCCGCGGGACTCGAGGCGGCGCGCGAGCTCCGCGACGATCGCCTGGCGATTCGGGAAGTAGTGGTAGACCGAGCCCACGCTGACGCCAGCGTCGCGCGCGAGGTCGTTCATCCGGATCGAGCTCACCGAGCCGCCAGCACCTACGGCACGCTCAGCAGCGATGAGCACGCTCTCGACGATCTGTAGCCCCTGCCGAGTGCGCGGCATACGCCGCGGTTTCGCTGAAGTCCGGTCCTTCGATCTGCGCTTCGCTGCCACCACGATCGCCCATATCAAGTCCTGCAAGGGCGAACCAGGACGGCGAGCACGTTGGCGAGCATTCTTCACACGCCGCCAGCAAACCTTTGACTTAATTGAGATTTTTGCCGCTAAACGAGCATCGACTGGCGCGAGTGTGCGTTCAGGGACCGACCTGCCAGACTCTTTCCCCTACGCAAATTCCACTGCTCTATATTTTCCCCACAGCAATACAATGACTCACTTACTTCGTCTCTCCTTCGCATCCCTGGTCCTGCTTCCGTTGGCCTGTTCGAGCAGCGATGACGCCGGGAGCGCGAACCCTTCGACTCAGCTGACACCAGGCGAGCGGCTCTGCAAATCACTCGAGACGTACGTCAACGAATGCGGCGCCGCCACTCCCTGCGACTCGGCGCTGGTGACCGATTGCTCGAGCATCGTGGACCTGCTGAGCGAGCCGTTTCTCGACGGGGTCAGCGAGTGCATCAATGGCGGGGAAGGATCGATGACGTCGTGTCTCGGTGCCGGCTTCGGCTCCCTCACCCCCACCCAAGCTCACAAGGAACTCGCGGCGGCCTTCTGTTCCGAGTGCGCGTTCGGCGCGCCGGGCTGTGAGGCGGCGTTCTTCAGCGAAGACAACCCGGACACCGCGATCGTTGGCAAGGCCATCCTGCCATTCAGCGACTCCCTGGTCAGTCAGGTGAAGGAGGAGTGCGCAACGGGCCTGGCTTGCGCTGGCACGTTCTTGAACTGCACTCAGGGCGTGCTGGCAAAGCGAGCGATCCCCGAGAGCACGGTGCAATGTCTGGTCGACAACCTGACCGGCCAGGCTGCGCCCGCCGAGGGTGGCGAGCAGACGTGTGTCGTCGACGGAACGGGAGGCAGCGGAGGCAACGGTCAGGGCGGTACGGGAGGTGCCGCTGGCAGCGGCGGCGCTGCGGGAAGCGGTGGAAGCTCGGGTAGCGCTGGTGCGGCGGGAGGCGGCGGGAACGGCGGCAGCGCTGGCAGCGGCGGCGGCCCGGTGGGCGCCGACTGCACGCGAGGAGAGCAATGTGCGAGCCACGTCTGCGACCCGGACACGCTGCGCTGCATCGAGCCCGAGTGCGATTCCTCGCGGTACTGCCAGGGCGACGTGTGCGTTCGACAAGTCCCGGGCGCGGACGCGGGGTACTGCGCGCGCAGCTGCATCGTGTCTCAGGGTTGCAATAGCGGACAGACCTGTGTGGCCGACCTCCAGGGCTACGGCATTTGCCTGAACGACGGTCAGGGCGGACACCTCGGAGCATGCAGTGGCGTGGACAGCGACACGTCCACGGGCTGTATCCAGGGCCACCTGTGCATCGAGCGCCCCGGGGAAGCGCCCTGGTGCATGCGGAGCTGCGACTACTGGGCCTACGGCGGGTGCACGAACGGCGAACACTGCGTGATCGGCGGCGTCTGCACCCCGGAGCCTGGGGATCCCGCCGACGTCGGATCGCCCTGCGATCCGCAGACGGAAGCCGGAGCCCCATGTGGGCCGCTCAACGAGTTCTACATCGGAGCTTGCGTGGCGATCAGCTCATCGGAGCAAGAGTGCACCCAGCTGTGTCGCCTGGACGGCGACGACTGCTTCCAGGGCACTTGTGAGGACATCCTGGGATACGGCGACGAGGGCCTGGGCGCGTGCATGTAGCGCCCCCGCTGCGCTCCAGACACGCGCCTCAGCTGGCCGCGGCCTTCCACTGCGCGAGCGAGCGAAGGTCACACCCCGGCGCGAGTTGCCCCGGACGCATGAAGCCACGCCTCACGTAGTCTTGAATCCTCGCGGAACACGCTGGGCACGCCCGCAGTCGATCGCCAGCGCGGTAGTATGCGCTGTCCTCGTCGGTTGCTTGCACGATACCGCCATCGGGGATGTCGCGCAGGGCCTGCAACACCGAGGCATCGGAAGCCGACGCCCCAAGGCGCTCTCTCTCCCCCGAAAGAAGGTTGTCGAGCGCGTTCCAGTTCGCGCAGGTACCCAGCGGGATCGGGACGTTCACCGCTAGCTCACCGCGCTCCGCGAGACCGAGCCAGCTCTGGTAGAAGTCGCGAAAGGACGCGTGGGTTTGTCGGATCCCCAGCCCGGCCCAGCGCACGTCGACGAACACGCACCCCAGGACCGGCGCTGGAGCATTCACGAGCAGCAGGCTCACGATGCCGCAGCCCCAATCGGCGAGCGGGACGCAGCCACGGGTCCAGAAGTCGCTGTAGTAGTCGCCGCCGAGCCCCTCCACCACGGCGCGCTCGGCGGGGTCGCTCATGTTCGGTGCCCAGTCATGCGCCGCGGGGAACTCGTGCTCCCAGTCGCAAACGTTCACCGGAGGCAGCAGTCCATAACCCGGCCCGGCGCCATGCGCTCCGGCTTGCTCGAGGAAGGCGAGGTAGTCTGCGGGCAGCGCCACCGAGTCGGTGAGGCTCGAGAGCTGCTCCCCCGCCAGGGGCGGCGCCAGCAAGAAGCCGTGCACCTCGGAGCCAAAGCACCGCGTGCCCGCAGCCCGCAGCGCGGAGAGTCGGGCACCCGCTGCGCCAGCCCAGCTCACGCGCCGTCTCCGAGGGGCGCGAGCCACTGGATCTTCAGCGCCGCATGGCTCGCACGATAGCTCTGGATCTGTTCCTCCCGGAAAGGCGTGTGGTAGAGATAGAGGCGCTCGAGGTTCGGTAGCTCGAATACCCAGTCAGGCAAGGACGTCAGCGGGTTCTGGTCCAGACACAGCGTGCGCAGGGCGCTGAGCTGAGCGACTTCCCTCGGCAGGTCACGCAGCCCACAGGCGTAGAGGCGCAAGGTCTCGAGCGCTGGGAGTCGCGGCAGGCGAACCAACTCAGGCTTCAGGCCCCGGAGCACGAGCGTCTGCAGCCGCTCCAACGGTGACAGCACGCGGTCCAGAGCCGGCTCGTCCAGAGGCAGCTCGGACAGCTCCAGCTGGGAGAGGGAGGTCGGAAGCGGCGGCACCGCGCTGAGCTCCAGGCTCGACAACACGACCCGGGTCAACGGCACGTCAGCGAGGCTGGGAAGCGTCGAGACCGGGAGACGCTGCAGGTGTAGCTCCTGAAGCGCCGAGCAACGACCGAGCGCGTCGGGTAGTCGCTCCAGGGCGAGCTGATTGAGCGTGAGCGAGCGTAGACGAGGCGACGAGCACAGCGCCTCGGGGAGCTCTCTGAGCGGACCGCTCTGCACCTCCAGGACCTGCAGCTCTTCGAACTCACCCAGCCACTCGGGAAGCGCCTCGAGGCGGGTATTCGTGAGCTTCAACGTCTCGAGTCGAGTCGCTCGCGCCAGCTCTGGTGGCAGCGCTTCGAGCGGTGCGTCGATCACGAGTTGCCGAAGCTCCGTCAACTCTCCAAGTCGTGCGGGCAGCTCGCGGAGTCGGGTGGCCCCGAGCACGAGCGACTTCAGGCCATCCGCGAGCAACCAGGCCTCGGGGAGCCTTCGAATGGGGGCGATGACTCGCAGCTCCTCGGCGTCCGCCGCAACCCGGTCGGGGACGAGCGACAGAGCTTCGGCGACGCGGCCGCGCAGCCACTCCACCAGCCCCAGCGGCTTGCCCGACTTCTTGGTCAGCTGAGCAGGCGTCCTACCGGCTCTCCGGTCCTTCTCCCCTGGAAGTCGCCACAGCGCCTCGTTCGCGTCGATGGCGAACGCACTACCATCGAGCTGATCCATCAATCGCCAACCGCCAGGGAACGAACCCGAAGCCTCCTCGGGTGGACCGTGCGCGGCGCTCGTCTCCGCGGCCAGTGCTGCCTGCGGACGAAGCGCTCCCGGTATGTCCACTTCGTCCCCGAGGGAGACGTCACGCCAGAACGCTCGCAGGATCTCTGGAGCCAGCTCGGCACCAGGCGGCCACTGCTCGGGGTCGGGTTCAGGGGGGGAGAACCAGTGGATTGCGCCGCGGTCGTTGCTCTCGCGCAGCTCGAGGAGCAGCTTTTCGGCCTGTTTCGGGGTCACTCGGGCCATGAGGCGCGTAGGATAGGACCAATATGGCCCAGGCGTCCCTGCGGCGTTCCCCTATTCGGTCACGTATCCGCCGGGAGGCGGGTCTCCCACGGTCACACGGGGAGACGGATCCACCGTGGTGTTCGACTAGCGCCCCGGCCAATAGGTCCGCCGGAGTCAACCGCCACACTGGGCGGTGGTGGTGCTGGGCGCCTTCAACCCGCACTGCTGCATGAAGCAGAGGCCAGACGCGCACTGCTTCGCGAACTCGCATGGCTCCGTCAGCGCGCTTCGCCTCGCACTACGCCGTTGCCGCCGGTGTCCGCGCTGCAGAACAGTCCGCTCGCGCAGCCATCCTCGGTGAAGCCCGGACACGCTTCGCCCATGCGGCTGGGAGCGTACCCCACGTCCGCGCGGTAGTTGCCGCTCACGCAAGAGAGAACATCTGACACTCATCGCCCGGCTGACCCGCTATCGGAACGCACTCATCGCCCCGCATGCGTTCCCCTCGGAAACGACGCAGTATCGATGTAGTCCTTCTTCGTCGCCAAACCTGAGAACGCGCCTTTCTCCGCTGGTCCAGTTGCAGGGCTCACCCGCCTGACGTTCTCGTGACCAAAGCAGCGCGCTTGGTGCCTTCGTGGTCGTGGATACAGCGCACCCCAGACCGCTGGCCAGATCGCCACTCGAGACGTCAGCGCATTCCTCCCAGGGGCTGGTCGCCGCTTCAGATGTGGCAGCTCTCGCAGCTGCCTCGCATACCTTCGCCGCGGCGAGCTGGTCCTGCACGCACCGGACCAAGGTGTTCTTTGCTCAGGTGATGTCCAGCCGCCACCCGGCTCTCGCTTGTTCCTTGAGCTGCTGAACGATGCCTCGACGTACGCTTCGCAGCCAGCCCGGTCGTAGCGGTGTCTTCGACGCAACATGGTTGAACGCCAGCGGGCCGCCTCCGCGTAGCCAGCGAAGGCGTCGATCGCGGCATCCTCGGGCGCCGGTGTCTGGCGCACCTCCGGCGCCAGCGCCGCCGACGCTCCGGAGCTGCCGCCGGTCCCTGGCGCGCCGCTGGTGCCCTCCCGAGGCAGCGGCTCCGGCCGCGCCGCTGAGCCCGCTTGTCCGACTCCCGTCTGGTCACTCGCTGCCTCTCCGCCACATCCAGGCGCGACGCAGAGCAACGCGCCCGCCAACGCCCAGCCGAACCCAGTCTGGTTGCTCATGGAGTCTCCTACGACGCCCGAGTCCGCAGCCTGCCCGAAACGCGACTACGCCCTACCGGGTTTCGCCGGCAGCACGCCTGGCTCCACTCCACGGCGCCGCCCTCGCTCCAGCTCCTAGCGAGCTGCGCAAGCTGCTTCCGCAAGAGAACGCAGCGCCTCGCGCCCACAGGCGGCGTTCCCCGCGGCGCGGCAAGTCTGCTCGGCCTTCTCCCAGCTTGCGTCCGCCCTCGGAGACTCGGTGCGCTCCTGGAGGATCGCCTGCTCACTCAGCAACTCGACTCCGTGGCGGCTCAGGTGGTCTTCGGTGCTGACGGACCAGTTCACGTACTCTTCAACGACGGGCAGGCTCTGCTCCGGCGGCGCGTGGCAGAACACCACGCGCGCGTGATCCAGCTGCACCGAGAGCAGCCTCGGGAAACGCTCCGCAGCCCGCGAAGTAGCCACCGTAGCCACGAAGAAGCCGACGCCTGCGCCGACGACGAACGCGGGAAACGCGTAGACCTTGGACCAGCGCCTCGTGCGTTTCCCTGCGGCATCCTTCCCGCGCGAGGGCGACGTATCCTCGCTCACGGCTTGCATGCCTTCTGCGCCTGCTCGCGCCAGGTCTCCCGCTTGCAGGCCTCGCCGCTGCAGCCCTCGAGCGCTCGAGCCCACTGAGCATTCGCTGGCCCCGCCCGCCCGAGGCGCTCGTTCAGCATCGCCAGCTGAACTCGGGCCTGCTGGATGACGCTGGCGTCGGTTTCGGTGTCCGTTTCGCGCTCGCGCCCTCGAGTCTCGAGCTCACCCAGGCGCGCGGCGAGCTTCGCGTACGCCCGGTCAGGCGGTGCGAAGCAGAAGTACGCGTCGGCCCCGCTGCGCTCCGCCGTCTGGGTCCGCTGCAGCAGCGCCGCGTCCCCACGCGCTGCGGTCCGCACGCCGTACCAGGCTCCCAGTCCGCCGCCGAGCAACGCAATCAGGAGCAGCTGGGAGGTTCTGAGACTCATGCTTCTCGCGAGTATGGCCCCTCGTGGAGGCGCCTGGGAGATCCCGCGAGTGAAGTCCTACTTCAGCTTCTCGAAATCGCTCTTGCCGTGACGCTCGGCGAGGCCGGGCTCGTCGCCCCAGCTCTTGTTGACGACGCGGCCGCGGCGCACGCCCGGGCGCTCGGCGATCTGCTCGGTCCAGCGCAAGACGTTCTTGTACTCGTGGGCCGAGAGAAACTCCGCCGCGTTGTACGCCTTGTTCTTCACCAGGCCGCCGTACCAGGGCCAGATCGCCATGTCGGCGATGGAGTATTCATCCGCGAGGAACTCGTGATCCGCCAGGCGTCGGTCGAGGACGTCGAGCTGGCGCTTGACCTCCATCGCGTAGCGGTTGATCGGGTACTCCAGCTTGGTCGGCGCGTACGCATAGAAGTGCCCAAAGCCGCCGCCGAGCAGGGGCGCCGCGCCCATCTGCCAGAAGAGCCAGTTCAGCGCCTCGGCGCGCTTGCTCGCATCCTTGGGCAGGAAGGCGCCAAATTTTTCCGCGAGGTAAAACAAGATCGACCCCGACTCGAACACTCGCTGGGGCTCCTTGCCGCTCCTGTCGAGCAGCGCGGGGATCTTCGAGTTCGGGTTGATGTCGACGAAGCCGCTCCCGAACTGATCGCCTTCCATGATGTTGATCAGCCAGGCGTCGTACTCGGCGTCGTGACCCG
Source organism: Polyangiaceae bacterium (assembly GCA_041389745.1). Classification (GTDB taxonomy): domain Bacteria; phylum Myxococcota_A; class Polyangia; order Polyangiales; family Polyangiaceae; genus JAHBVY01. The sequence continues at coordinate 6,873 of JAWKRF010000012.1, read as the reverse complement.
CCTCGAGCAGCTCCTCGAACAGGATCGTCACCTTCTGCCCGTTGGGCGTCGCCAGTGAGTAGAGCTGGAACGGGTGCTCCCCGACCGGCAGCTCCTTCTCGTGAGTCGCACCCGCGATGGGCCGGTTGATGTTGGCGAAGTTGCCTCCGCTCTCCTTGTCCCAGGTCCAAACCTTCGGCGGCGTGTAGCTCTCGGTCATTGCTCAGTCCTTCGCTCCCATGTGACGACGAGAGCCATGCATGGAGCGATCCCCCCGGCGCGTCCACCCCGGCCAGTGTTGCGTCACAGGAACGCTGCCGTGCGCGCAGCGGCGATCTCCCCATGCAAGGGGATTTTCTGGGGGTTTGGGGGAGAGGAACCCATTCGAGGAGGCAACGTCGCGGAGCGATTCTCGTTCCACCACGAGGCGACCGTCTCTCACGTGAGCTTTTGACGGTTGCATGGACGTGAGTCTACTTCGGCCCTGATTGGTTCGCCCGCCGCGAGCGTTGCACCGCGTACCCCAGATAGGCAATCGGCAAGAGCACCACCGTCAACGCAACCTGGAGGACGACCCCGGGCCAGCCGAGGAACGCGAGCCCGAGGTCCAGCGCATCCCACGTGCGCCGCGCGACGGACTCGAGCTTCTCGGCGCGTGCAGGGGAGCGAGCCATCAGGAGTGGGAACCAGCGTAGCAGGGGCGCATTCCCTGAGCAGCGTCGAAAAGCGCTGCCGCGCGGTATGGCGCGTCGGTGGGATAGATTCACGAGCGCACAAGATGTCAGAAGTCGGGCGCTCGGCTCTACGTTGCTCCTCACCCCCAAGAGAAGGGGAAAGGGAGCAGACGAGGCGCTCACCAAGGAGACCCTTGAGAGCTACATCCGTCAGCGACGCTTGGCGCTGGCCCTCGAGCGGGAGTCCGCCGCTAGTAACGATTACTTGATTAGCTGACGATGCTAGTAAAGACTCCTTTACTAACCTGCGCGACTGGTAACGAGTTCTTTCCGAGTAGCTGGGCGATGAAGCGGCGTTCTACAGGGCGGTTCGAGAGAACTCGATTCTGAGTTCGCGCGAAGTGCACGGCCTCGAGGTAGTTGCTGACAGCGCCCCAAGGCCTGCCAATTTCCGTGCGACTATTGAACGAGATCCACGCACGCTTGATGAAGGGGGTCCGCGGCGCTGAGAAGCAACCGGGTGAAGTACGGACGACGCAGAACTGGGTCGGGGGCTCACGCCCTGGCAACGCAGCCTTCGTCCCTCCCCCGCCTCATGCCCTGGGTGGTTTGCTGGGCGCGCTCGAGAAGTACGTGCACGCGGAAGACCCGCTACCGCCATTGATTCGCGCGGGGTTGATTCATGTTCAGTTCGAGACGATTCACCCGTGCTCGGACGGAAACGGACGCATCGGCCGGCTCTTGATCACCCTACTCCTCGAGCACTGGGGCCTGCTGACGCAACCGCTGCTCTACCTGAGCCTGTATCTCAAGAAACACCGCACGGAATACTACCAGCGCCTCACGAACGTCCGCACCAACGGAGACTGGGAGGGTTGGCTAGCCTTCTTTCTCGAGGGGGTGACGACGATCGCGAACGAGTCGGTTGCTTCCGCACGGGAACTCTACGGCCTTGTCGCCGATGACAGAACCCGCACGCTCGCAAGCGAATCAACCACCGTGGCGGCGCTTCGACTGTTCGAGCTTCTCCCGCGTCACCCCGTGGTCAGCCTGGCCAGTGTAACCCGACTGCTCAACACTACGAAACCCACGGCGGGTCGGGCCATCGAGAGCTTGCTCGCAGTGGGCGTGCTCGTGGAGACCACCGGCAAGAAGCGAGATCGCACCTATGTCTACGAACGCTATCTGGACCGACTCCGAGTTGGTACCGACCTCGGAGGCTGACGCGCTCAAAGCTGCACCGAAGCGGAAATGGTGTGGGCACGCTGGTCTACGCTCAACCGGCACGACGGAGCACGGGGAGCGCTGCGAGCAAGCCGCCCTGGGAAGGTCTCTCTGCGAGCAGACGTAGGCCGGGCGTGCGACTTCTTTCTTGTTGCCTCGTCGCCGGGCTGGTGAGTCTGGGCGGCTGCGTTCCCGGTGCCGCACCCCGCACCGGAGAGATCACGCGGCACTCGCTGTCCGTCGATGGCTCGTTGCCCATCGTCAACTACGAGCCCCAGCGGGTGGTGCTGAGCAACGGTGAGCGCGTCGAGAGCAAGACCGCCATCTTCCCATCCCCTCAGGTTGCCGTACGGGGCAAGCTCGGCGAGCGCTGGGAGGTGGGTGGCGTCATCGCCATGGGTCGTTACCTTGGGGAAGCGCGCTTCGGCCCCATTCAGGAGAGCGAGGGCGCGCCGTTCTCCCTGGCGCTTGCCGCGGGGGCGGGGGTGAGAGTGCTCCCGCCGAGCCCCTGGGCGCGTCTGGGAGTCGACCTGAGCAAGCGCCTCGGCCCGGTCGCGCTGGTCCTCGACGGCTACCTGAGCGCCGGCACGGAGCTGCACTGGATGAACCTGCCCGAGGAGCGCGTGCCGCCCGAAGATCTACCGAAGGAGGGCCCCTTCCCTGCCTCGGCCAGCCTGATCCGCAGGGAGTTGAGGCTCCACGTTCCCTTCGCCGTGGCACTCCGGCTGAGCGAGTCCGAGAAGTCGGACGTCGACCTGCTCTTTGGCGGCAACGCCTGGTGGGTGCTGACCCACGGCGACGCCATCGACCCGAAGTACCCCGACTACGCCGCGACCCGCGGCGTCGAGTTCAGCGTGGGCCTCGGGTTTCGGTGAACCAAGACCGCCGCCGCCGACTAGCCCAGACCGTCGCCCCCCACCAGTACGAGGTCTCCGAGCTGGTCTGCGGGAACCAAGCAAACCTCGGTTCCGTTTGGCAAATCCGTAGCCTCGTCTACCTTGATGCGGCCGTTCTCGACGTGAACCTTCAACGCTGACATGGACGAAGGATACCGCGTTTCGCGGCGTGGCGCCCCAACAGCGCGGGTCAAGAAATCGGTGGACGGTGACCGGAGCCACTGCGCCAATCCGACTCGCAGAGATGACGCACAGGGTCTCGCGCATGAACCGCTACTTACGGCGTCCGATGCTTGGCGCAGCGGTCAGCGCGGCTAGCTGCTGACGTAGCTCCTCGAGTTGCGCGGGAGACGCAAGCTTCTCCGCCTCTTCCAACAGCCACTCGGCGTCCTCGACCTCCCCGCCGTACAGCGCCGACCGCAACAATACGGGCCAAACGCGTGCCGGCGCGGGCACCTGCGCCGCTTGTTCCAGGAGCTTCTGCGCTTCGTCGCGGCGCGAGAGCGCGATCAACGCTTCGAAGTAGAGGCCATAGCGACTCTCCAGGGAGCTGGCGACCAACATCCTCTGTTCCGGCGTCCGCGCGACTCGCAGAACGGCAGCAAAGGTCGTGAGCGAGTTGTGTATATCCTCGGGGAATCGGACTGCATCTTCGTATTCTCCGAGTTCAACCATCGCGTCCCAGATCCGCGACTGGATCTGGCGCGCGCAGTCCTGCGTCTCCTCGTGGGCCAGTGCCGCGCGGTAAACCTCGAGCGTCCGACCCTCCTGGTGCAGGATGGAGTCGAAGTGGGCGAGCCGCCGGCAGATGGAAGGGTCCTGCTTGCCCTTCCCTTCGGCGATCTCTGCAGCGAGTGCTTCCCGGCGCCGCTCGAGCACTCGCCGCGCTTCTGGGTGCCGACGCGCGAGCATCCCAAGCCGCTCCGCGAGCTCGTCGACGCACGGCGCATACACCCCAATCGCAGCTTCGAGCTCGCCCTTGCTCTCGAGTGCCTTGCCCTGTTCGAGCACGGCAGCGTCGTCGGTGCACTGTGGCGAAGCCGCCTCGGGTTCTGGCGGAGCCGCGGAAACCACAACTGGCGGCGCCGCGGGCCGCTGCGCTGGCGCCTGGCTCCCGCAAGCGACGGCGCAAAGGATCCAAGCAAGCAGACCGAGTCCGAGCAGTCCTCTCATGGGGACCACGTAGTTCTTCTTGAGTCCGTAGTTCCGTGAAGCGGTCTAGCCGCTCTTTCGCTCAGACCGTCGCCGAGATCTGTGACTGCTTCGGCCCATTTTACCCTCTGAAACGCCATCCAATTTCCATGCCCTGCCATGCAAAACTGGCACTGCGCGGCGTCGCGGGCAAACGTTGCATGGAAGGTCGCTGCCCGCCCCGAACTGAATGCCAGCCGCGAGCGCTGGGAGCCTCAAACGAAGAGCGATCATGCCAGGGTCTCGTGCAGAGCCGCTGCTACCGGCGTCCGATGCTTGGCGCAGCGGTCAGCGCGGCTAGCAGCTGACGTAGCTCCTCGAGTTGCCTGGGACGCCAGCTTCGCCTCTTGTGCAGCCACTGGCGTCCTCGACCTCCCTGCCGTACAGGGCCGACCGCAACAATACGGGCCGATACGCTGCCGGCGCGGGCACCTGCGCCGCTTGTTCCAGGAGCTTCTGCGCTTCGTCTCGGCGCGAGAGCGATCAATTTGAAGTAAAGAGCATAGCGACTCTCCAGGGTCTGGCAGCCACGACCCGTTCCGGCGTCCGCGCGACTCCCGCCGCAGAACGGCAGCAAAGGTCGTGAGCGAGTTGTGTATATCCTCGGGGAATCGGACTGCATCTTCGTATTCTCCGAGTTCAACCATCGCGTCCCAGATCCGGCATCGATCTGGCGCGCGCAGCCCTGCGTCTCCTCGCGGGCCAGTGCCGCGCGGTAACCTCAAGCGTCCGACCCTCCTGGTGCAGGATGAGTCGAAGTGGGCGAGCGCCGCCGGCAGATGGGAAGGGTCCTGCTTGCCCTTCCTTCGGCGATCTCTGCAGCGAGCAGCTTCCCGGCGCTGCCGAAAGCACTCGCCGCTGCGCTTCGGGTGCTGACGCGCGAGCATCCTGGCGCCGCTCCGCGAGCTTCGCGTCAATGAAGCCTGAGACAGCTCCGACCCAGAACTCGTGTAGCAACCCAACGGGGGCGGGTGGAGGCTCTGAGCCTGATCCCCACCCGTGGACACTCCTTGCGCATTATCGCGCTATATTGGGTGTCCGTGAACTGGGGGCAGGCTCAAGCGAGCATCCCGGTTCTTCGACATGACGGGAAAACCGCATCGTGTGCCCAACCTGGCTTCCCGCAATCCAGAGCACGACCTGACCGACCAAAAGCAATATCGACCGCGTCCACGGGCGCCCAAATCGAGCCAAATGCTCGGCGGGCAGGAACACCATGATCGTCAACCACACAACAATCGCCAAGAGACTGCGGGAGTAAGAGGCGAGCATCGCCGAAAGAAAGACCAACGGGTAGCCGACTAGCCACAAGCTTGGAAGCCCCACGCGGGTCACCCTGAGTACCTCGTTTCAGTATCGCAAGCCATCCCAGTAGCCTGTTTCAATCTGTTCTATGCTGCTAAAGTGTCGTCACCCCCGGTCAACATCTTCTGCGCAAAAGCGCAAATCTTCCCCTGCGCTAGATCTCGTCCAGACGACTCGAGCCCATAGAGTTTGCCCGCTTGCAGAACGAGGGCAATCGCATAAGGGTCGCGGAGAATACCAGCGGCAAACCCAGCTGTTCCAGAGCACCTCCAGCGATGTCCCTCTGCTCGCGACAGTTGATGGGCATCGCAGCTTGAGCGGTGTTGCTCGCGGGGCGATGACCATCGCGTGTTGACCGGTTGGTGTCGCGACGCGATGGCCATGGTTGGTTGTCAGTCAGCCGCGGCGGCGACGTCCTCTATTGTGTGGCGGTCGACCTTCTTTAGCTTGCGCAGCGCCGCGCGTTTGAGCGCGTTGGTGGCGATACGATCGATGTCTCGCAGACGCCCGCCAGCGGCTTCGTGGAGCATGGCGAGCGCGTCCGCGTCTACGATCGCGGGTTTGCCGCCGGCTTGGGTGATCCGATGCGCCACGTACTCGGCAGTGTCGTCGGGGTCGGCCTCGCCGAGTTGGAGCCGCGTGTGGATGCGTGACCAGAGGGAGCGATTCCTTCGCAGACGGAGGCGCTCGCTCATCTCCGGGAGCCCCACGAGGATCAACGACAGCAACGGGCGGCTGTCCCAGTCGTAGTTGGCGAGGATATGCAGGTGATCGAGGACGTCCTGATGCAGCAGGTGAGCCTCGTCGAGGAGGAAGACGGGGTGGACCCGTTGCTCGCCGAGCTCCTGGATGTGCGTCGATACCTCGTAGAACACCGCGGCTGCGGTGGCTTTGGGTGACAGCCCCAGCGCCAGGCAAAGCTGGCGATAGAAGTCCCGACGACCGAGCGTTGCGTTGTGGCAGTAGGTCAGACGAAAGCCCGCGTCCGGGAGACGACGGCGCAGGGCTCGCAGGACACGAGACTTACCTACGCCGGGCTCGCCGGTGAGCAGGGCGTGGCCGTGCTCTTCGCAGGTCTCGACGAGATCATCGACGACGGGCTTGCGTGAGGCCGGCACCCAGAGATCGCCATCGATGATTTCTTTGGAGAAGGGTGAAGCCTCGAGCCCAAAGTGGGTCAGCCAACGTGCGCTCACGACTCACCTGCCTTTCGGCCGAGCACCTGGTCGAGCAGCACGCCAGGCGGATCGAAGGCGACCGCGTCGATGCCTTGACGCAGACTGCTGCTCCGTTTCCGCGATCCACTCTTCTTGGGATCCACGGGGGTGAGGGTAAATCGTTGATCTTCGTGCTCGACCCAGGGAGGCGACCTGGGGTCGAGAAACGAGCGACCGATGGGGACGAGGCGTCCGGCGAGGAAGCCTTGAGCGACCTCGAAGTCCGTGCCGGCGATCTGCACCGTGCCGTCCCGTCGGATGCGGCGGCGTCCTCGCGCCACGAGCGCTTCGGAGAGCAGCGTCTCATCGACGGGCTTGCGAGGAGCGACCTCGAACGCTTCCGCTGGAGTCTTGCCCATGAGCGACGAGTGCGGTGTGCGATGGTAG
>JAWKRF010000011.1:0-310162 GCA_041389745.1 Polyangiaceae bacterium | reverse complement strand
GGGGCGCTGGGCTTTTCTATCAAGGGCAGCCGGCGGGCGCGATGCGTACGTCGTCCACCGTCCAGCCCGGCGTACCTGGATGGCAGAGATCCGAGGCGTAACTCGCAGAGTGGAAGCGAACCTGGAAGGCCGAGTGGGCGTACGCGGAGATGTCGACCTCCTGCTGTACCCAGCCGCCGCTCGTCCCCGAGTAGCCGCGAGTGCCGTCCAGCGCGCACGGCGAACACGTGGCTCCACCATCGCTGTCCACGTAGTAGCACTCGATCTTGCCGCCGCTGCTCGGGGTCAGCTTGACCCAGGAGCCCCCGGCGTTCTTCACCTCCACGACACCTCCGGCGTAGGCATCGGTGTCCACGACGCAAGCGATGTTGCACCCGAAGAAGGTGCCGTTGCATTGCCTGAAGTCGTACCAGTGCCAGTAACGAAGCCGCAGGTTGCTACCTGCCCCGCTCAGGTCGATCACCGGGGATTCGAGTGAACCATCGGTGCAGTTGCCCTGGTTGCCAGTGGGGCTCGTGGACCAGGCCTTGCCTGTACCGCTGGTGTGATCGCTGCCTGGGCCGGCGCTGGGATTGCCGCAAGCCCAGTCCGCGTTGCCGGTGTTGGTCCAGCCGTCGTTGCAGCCATCGAAGTCGTACTTGACGATCTCACAGGACGAGCCGCCGCTTCCGCCGTTTCCGGTCCCTCCGGAGCCGCCGTTGCCGGTGCCGCCTGCGCCCCCGTTCCCAGAGCCGCCGCTGCCCGCGTTCCCCGTGCCAGCGTTGCCCATGCCTCCGCTACCGGCGTTGCCAGTGCCGCCCGTGCCACCAGTAGCGCTGCCACCCGTGGCCCCCGTGCTGCTGCCTCCGGTTGCTCCCGTGCCGTCGCCGCCGACCGTGTCACCCCCCATGGCGCCTACGCCGCTCCCGGCCGCGCCCGCGTTGGTCGAGCCGCCGGTGGGTGAAGCATCGACTCCCGTGCCCCCGGTGCCCCCGTTCTTCGATGGCTTCAGTGGTGGGAGCGCGCCGCCCTCGGCGCACGCAGCGATAATCCCCGCGGAAAATAAGACGGCGCCGAGTGGGCGCAAGTACGGCAGCAAGCGAGCCATAACGCTCTACGTTATCGCCGAGTCGGCCCCAGAGCCAACGGAAACCGAACAACCGTTTGGTGTCGCAGAAACACCCACACGCGTCGAAGCGCGCCCAAGTTTCTGCTGAGTTTCTGAACCGCCGTCAGTCGAACGGAGGTCCGATGAAGTCCCCGCCTGGCTGCAACCCCTTGCTGGGTTCGTGGTCTCGCGCAGACACCGCTGAAGCGGAGGTGAGGATGTCGGGGTTGAGCGCCACCTGCTTCTCGAGACCACTCACCGATCCGTGACACCCGCCACACAGGCCGTTGAAGAACTGGCGTTGGAAGCTCTGCTTCACCCATTCCCCTGGATAGAACTGCATCTCCTCGCGCTGGAAATGCATGCGAGGCTCGCTATCACCAGCCAGCGCGATCTGGGGTGCCAGGACGATGGGCACGCCCCCTGGGATCTGGACTCGCGCGGAACCGTCCTGCAGAGGCTGAACCACTCCGACGAGGCGACGCCGCGCGTAGACCTGACCGAAGTCATCGCTGGTGACGAACTTCCCACCTTGGTCGAAGCTGGTGACGCCCGGCTCGGGAGGCAGGCTCTCGTAGATCGAGATCGGGCCGTTGGGCGGCAGGTCGCGGCCGCTTCGCGTGTTCTGGAACAGCAGACTCGAGAGCACAGGGAAGTCGAGCACCGTGATGTCGGAGCGATCCGAACGCTCGGGATCGGTGAACACGCGGGTCGAACCATTGGCTTCGTCGGCTCGACTCTTGAACACCTCGCGGTTCTGCCGGGCGTAGATCGCAACGGGCCACAGCAGATCCTGAGCATCCTGGATCAGAGCCGTGCGTCCCCCGGTCGAGGGGTTGATCTCGTAGATGTCGAAGTTGCCGCTGAAGTTCCCCAGATCACTCACGCCGCTGGCGTAGCTGATGACCACGCGTCCGTTGGGCAGCGGCGAGGGACTACGGTAGGCACCATCCGTCTGGTCCAGGTGCCCCGTGGCGCGACCATCGGGGATACGGATCGAGTGCTGGTAGAACGCGGGCGCTGGGTAGCCGATCGCGCTGGGGTCTCGCGTGTAGTCAGCCTCGTCCTGAGAACGCTGATCGATGCCGATGCTGCGATTGACGACGCCCAACGTGCCCGCGCCATGCGCCGCGCCCTTCTCGCTGAAGATCGCCGCGAGGTTCTTGTCCGACAGCTCGACGATCTCGGTGAACTGATCGAATCCCACGGTTGCGCGCTGAGCGAAGAGCGGGTGGTAGTCGCCCCCGTCCAGGTTCTGACGCCGGCCAGCGAGTTGATAGAAGCCTGGCGTGCGCTTCTCGGTCGTGAAGATCAGACGCCCATCGCTCATGAACGACGGCAGCAACTCTTGATTGAGCAGGAACGTCAGCTGTCGCACCTTGCCGTCTTCGGCGACGTAGAGGTTGACGTTCAGCTTGGAGGGATCTGCAGGCGTGCGCTGGGGTCCCTGGTAGCTGAAGACCTTGGTGTTCTTGGTGTTTCCGCGGGTAGACGCGAAGACGATGCGCCCGTCGGGCGCGAAGGTCGGGTCGAAGTTGTGTACCAGCTCCCCGTTCGTGGTGATTGGGTTTCCCGCGTCGTCGACGGGCGCGGCGTCGATGGTCGGCTCCACCGCGCAGCTCGTGCCGTCGATCACATAGACCTTGAAGGCCTGATCGGCGCCAGATCGCGCGGAGAAGGCGATGCGTTGACCATCCCAGGACACCTGTGGTCTCCGCACGTCGGCGCTGGCCACGGAGAGCCCACAACCGGCGAGCAGGCTCTCCTCGCTGCCGTCGACGCTGATCACACCGTCCGCCGCCACGCTGGCACCACGCCGCATCAGGTCGGCTCCAGGCTGGTAGTCGTCCCAGTCTTGAGGCGCGTCTCTCCCGCTGCGCGGCGGTCGCTTGACGTACACGAAGCCCGACAAGGGCAACGCGCCAGACAAGCGCTCCTGCTTCTCCAGAGCAATCCACGCGGCAATGACACAGTAGGGCGGCTGATCGTCGAGGGGACCGTTGGCTGCAGCATCCAGATCGCAGGTCGCCGGGTCCGCTCCTTGCGAAGCCAGCAACGCACCGCCGCGATGCAGGATGCCGTCCTGAGTGTTCGGATCCAGGTTCTTGCGCACCAGTCGTGAAGCGTTGGGGGTGGTCGACTCCAGCGCGACCTGCTCCAAGGTCAGCCCATAGTTGCGCCGAGTGGCTGGCAGACCGAAGTGACCGCCGCTACCGCCGCGCAGACGGTAGTCGTGGAACATCGCGGGCGAGTGACAGCCGATGATCATGCACCCCTTCTTCGCCAGCATCGGTTGCACGCGGCTGGCGAAGAACTGGAAGCCAGCGTTGGTCGGGACTCCGCTAGGTCCGCCCTTCTCTGTCGCCCACCCCAGGATGTCGCGGTAGCCCTGAGCGTCGGTCGACTCGAAGATCGTCCCGCCTTCGTGATACGTCCCGCCCTGGCCTGGCGCCAGGGTGCGACGCAGGACCTCGCTCGCAGGCGGATCCGAGGAGACGTAGCCACTGGCGGCGAAGTAGTTCCAGCGGATCTCTTCTGGCGAGGCGCCACACGTCAGGTAGAGCGAGTTGGGCGGTGAGCCGTGGCAGTTGCCGGCGGCGCAGCTGTCGGCCAGTACTCCGTTGACGTTGTCACGAAAGCTGGCGAAGTCCGCGTCCGGCGGGTCAGTCGTCGGATCGAAGTCCGGGTCGGACCCGAGGACGTTGGAGCAGGGCAGCTGAGGCACCTTGTCTTCTTGCCGCACACCATTGTTCTCGGTAGCGCCTCGCTCGATCCAGCGCAGCAAGGCCAGGAGCGACGAGCTCGAGCGGTCGAAGATCGAGCCCCCGGCGTGAGGGATATCGGTGGTGATAATTTCCACCTGGTTATCCCAGCTGGTGAGCCGCATCTGAAACGGGGGGACCGTCTTGAGCAGCAAGTTGGGCAAGCCATAGGGGCCGTAGTTGATGAACAGATCGCGTCTCAGCTGGAGATCCTCGTAGCTCTCCAGGCTGAGGTTCCCCAGCGCGTTTCCGCGATCGTCGGCGGTGACGTGGCACTGAGATCCCGACGGGCTCGTCACACAGCTCTGGATCAGCGTGGGCGCGATGTTGCGATCGTAGAACGTCGTCGTGGGTTCGCTCTCCTCGCGGCTACAACTGAACGCCGAGGCGAAGACCAGGAGCAGCGAAGTCGCCGTAAGTCCCTTCCGCATCCCGTGAAACATAGCACTAAACCCCAGGCGCGGCGTCAGCTCGCGTGGGCGCAAAAAAAACGGGTCGCGAACACCGTAGTGTGTCGCGACCCGGGCTTGCCCGATGCGCGTCCGCCGCCAATTGGCAGCCACCTCCGAGGTCGTCCCCTACCTCGGCACCCAGAGACGCTGATACTGCCAATAGGAGAGCAAGCCGACAGTATCGAAGCCACCTGCCCAAGGCGGCTGCACCTTCCGCGCGCGCTCTGACGAATCAGAGCGAACGCAAAGCTATCTTCGCCGCATCGCGCACGAGCGAGTCGCTGTCCTTGAGCGCCGCTTCCACCGCCGGGCGCGCTGACTGGTCTCCGATGTTGCCGAGCGCCGCAACCGCCGCCTTGCGAACGTTGGCGTCCGAGTCGCTCTGCGCCAGCGCGATCAGCCCGACCACCGCGTCGGTGGCCCGCATGGCGCCCAACGTCTCTGCGGCGCGAGTGCGTACCCGTGCGGATTCGTCGTCGATACGCTCGACCACCATCTCGACGTCAGTGAAGACGTTGATGTGGGTGGACGCTCGCAGCGCCGTCATCCGCACTTCCTCGTCAGGATCAGCCATCGCGGCGCCGACCTCGCCGTTCGGGCCCTGCGTGTTGAGGCGCTGGAGCGCCTTCACGGAGGCCACACGCACGATGGCGTCGGGGTCTTCCATCGCTGACTTGGCGACGAACTTGACGCTGCTCTGAGTGAGGAACTCCCCGAGCGCTTCCGCAGCGTACGCGCGCTGGAGCGCTGGCTGGCTCGAATCCTGAAGGCGGTCGACGACCTGACTGTAGACCTCACCCTTGCCAAACACCCCGAACACCCGGCGCCTGAGCCACCAGGCGCTGATCTCTCGGGTGCGCGGGTTCTTGTCAGTCAACAGCTCGGCCACGTACGGCACGCACTGCATACACTCCACCTTCTCGCCCTGCTCCAGCACGCCATAGATCTCGCTGGCGCCGCTGCTTCCGCGCGTCACCGCGATGATGCGTTCCGGCGAACTCAGATCTTCCAGAGAGGACGGGCTGAGGTCCTTGTAGACGGTGGAGCGCCCGGCTTGGGTGCTCTGGACGGTAGGCTCCGCCTGGCTCTGCGCTGCGGTTAGACCGAGCCCCAGAACCAGGGCCGCGGCAAGCTTGCTCTTCATGTTGCTCTTCATGACGCTTTCCCTCGATTCCTTGAGTCTCAGTATTCCTTGCCCTTGACCGGGTCGTTGGTGAAGGGCTCGAAGCCGGTGTTCTGTCGGGCGTAGAACTGGCCGCCCATGTCGATGGCGCGGATCAGCATCATGCGCTCCTCACGAGTCAGCTCGATGCCCACGTCGTCGGGGTGCAGGGTCCGCGTTCCCCCGTGGATATCCTTGCTGAACGCCTCGCCGAGCGGCCAGGCGTACTTGCTCGGGTTCAGCGAGCTGGTGATGTTCAGCTTCTCGATCAACGCGCTGTTGCGCGCGTCGCTCGGCAAGCCCCAGGCGGGCGGCACGTTGCCCTGGACGGTGACGTCCCCCATGCCCATCTCCATCTCCAGGGCCGAGGGGTAGAAGATCGACACGTAGGACGCCGGCCAGGCCTTCGTCTCGTTGTCGTACGTGACCGTGATCGCGCGATCCGTCAGGTCCATGCGCGGGATGGGCTCGGACTCGTACACCTCGCCCGTGATCGCGTTGGTCTCGGTGATGGTGTAGAACTCCTGGGCACCGCTGCCGTTCGTGGTCTCGTTGTGGCAGGAGGTGCACTTCTCGTTGAGTAGCGCCTGGATCTCGTTGCCCTTGAATGCGTCCGAGGCGTAGGCCCAGGGATACTCGGTTCGCTCGGCGATTGGCTTCATGAAGTTCTCGGCGCCGAAGGCGGCCGCTGCCGTCTGCTGCTGCTCACCGGGGAGGTTCGCTTCCGTGCGGCGCTCGTGGCAGCCGCCGCAGACCCGGTCTTCACCGGGCATGCCCTGAATCCAGGTCGTCTGGTTGCGGATGGCCATGTCGAACTCGTCGACTGCCTGCAAATGGACCGGGACATAAGGCGGAATCGAGGCCATCCAGCTGCCGTCCTCGTGGACGGTCGCTTCGCCGAGCATCGCCGCGCCTTCCGCCATCGTCAGGCCAAACATGCGAGCGCCAGTCGCCGCCTCCGAGGAGAAACCCTCGATGATGCGCACCTTGACGGCTTGCTTGAGCGCCTCGTCCAGGGGCGTGTTGTCGAACTGCGCACCGCTGACTCGGTTGCCATGCAGGCTGAACAGCGAGGTCCGGCTGACGTCGATGGATCCGAGCACGACCGGGACCGTGGAGTCCTGAGTGTTCTGGATCGACCCACGCACCTGGGGCTCGTTACGCTTGACGATGGGCTTGGCGTAGAGCTCCCAGGACCCTTCGTAGTTGACCACCAGCTCGTTGCGTTGCGTCTCGGGGTTGTAGATGTAGATGCCGAAATCGGGGGGGGTGAGAGCGAGCTCGTCGATCTCATTCACGGTGCCGTCTGCCCACGACGTGAGGATGCGGCCGTCAGGCAACACAGCAGGCGCGCGATAGCGACCCACAGGGGACGGCTCCATTCCGCGCGGAACGCTGGGCGTCAACACGTCGTACTCCGGGGTGTCCTCGTCGAAGGTATCGGGGCGACCGTCGGTCTGCACGTTCACCTTGATCAGCGCGCCCGCCTGGATGGTGCCCTTGCGGTCGGTGCCGACGCCGATGAAGACGTTGGGCTCGTTGGTCTCCACCACCTGGACCAGGCTGTTGAAGGACTTGTCGTGCTGTCCCGCCACCGCGACCATCTGCGTGCAGTCCGGATTCATGGCGAACAGCTTGACGTCGTTGACGTTCTCCAGGTGCTCCCAGCGGCTGAACGCGATCTGGCCGGACTTCATCGCGAACAGCGTGATGGTGTGCGAGAGGTTCTGGGAGCAGAGCTTGCGGTCGGCGTCACCGCCCTCCTCCGTGATGGTCGCGATCTGGGAGACGATGCGCGCGTGGTTGTACTCGTCGGCGCGGGTGCCCATCTCCGTGTAGGGCTGGTTCGTGATGAAGGCGATCCGCCCGCCAGCGACCCACACGGGGTTGAGGTCGTCGACCGGGCCAAAGGTGAGCTGGTGGATGTTCCAACCCTGGTCGCCCTTGTCCAGATCGGCGACGTAGAGGTGATAGTTGTCGTCGCCCGACAGCTTCATGCTGAAGACGACCTTCGTGGCGTCGAAGCTCACGTCCAGGCTCGAGACGTCCGCCTTCTCGAAGCGCTTGTCCTCGATGATGTTCTCGGTCTTGCCGGTCCCGAGGTCGCGGATCTCCAGGCGCGCCCCGGGGTTGTAGCGCTGGTAGTCCATGACCTGGCCCATGCCTCCAGAGACGTCGATGTCGACGTTGTCTCCGTTCACCGTCGTGTGCTGACGCACGGCGTAGATGATCTTCTGGAAGGTCTCGCCCGTCGGCTCCTCAGCGGGTTCGTTCGTACAGCTAACTGGAGCCAAGAGTCCGGTGAGCCCTGCCAGAGGCAGGGCGAATAGGAGAGCGGTCCGGGATAGAATGCTGCGAGCCATGGGTTCCTCCTGCGAGCAGCGTCCTGGAGCCAACGCCACCCAAAATCCTTCGCTGGGAAGGTTGCATGTTCTGCGCCAACACGAATCTACCTATTTTTGAGGGTGTTTCGCCCAGTTCAGAGGGGCCGCACCCCCGTCGGCCGCGAAGACTGCTGGGGGCGTCTCCCCCCCAAACCCCGGGAATCGACCTCCGCCAGGTCGCCCATCGAAGACCGTCGCGGCGTGGCCTCACGCGCTCGTGAGGGGTGAGGAGGATGCTAGGGTGCACGCGCGATGAAGCTCCAGTTCGACGAGCGCGGCCTAGTGCCGGTGGTGGTGCAGGACCGCATCACGGGCCAGGTCCGTATGCTGGCCTGGATGAACCAGGAGGCGCTGCACCAGACGCTGGACTCAGGCCTGGTGACGTTCTTCAGCCGTTCCCGTCAGGCGCTCTGGGTGAAGGGGGAAACGTCAGGCAATCACCTCAAGCTGCACAGCCTGAGCGCTGACTGTGACGGGGACACCTTGCTCGCCCTCGTCGATCCAGTGGGTCCCAGCTGCCACACGGGCCGGCAGAGTTGTTTCTTCCAGGCCGAGGATGGGGAGACCCTGGAGCCTCAACCGAGCGCGGCGCTGTTCGAGTTGAGCGCCGTGATTCACGCGCGCACCCAGTCCACCGCGGAGAAGAGCTACACCAAATCGCTGCTCCAAGCGGGGGCCGAGCGCATCGGTGAAAAGATCGAGGAAGAAGCGGGTGAGCTCGCCCACGCGATCCGAGAGGAGAGCGATGAGCGAGTCCTGGATGAAGCCGCGGACGTCCTGTATCACGCGCTGGTTGGTCTCGAGGCTCGAGGCCTCGAGCTGAAGCAAGTCGTGGAGGTCCTCGCGCAGCGCATGGGGCTCTCGGGCCACGAGGAGAAGGCTCGCCGCAAAGCCTGAGTCGGCCTGGCAGCTGTCGTGCGAGCACCCACACGCTCGAGGGAGTCAGCCGAGTGATCCCTCGCTGCCTCCTCCCAGGGCTTGGCGAACCAGGCGTTCGAGGGAGGTCGAGCGCTGTCGTCGTTGACCCTGAATCAGGGGCTTCCTATGGTGCGAAGTCCCGGTTTCCGGGTACTTGCGCCGTATCGAGCCGTCGACTCACCCATCCCGCGGAAGCGATTTCTACATGCCCAAGGTACTGGTCTTCGAGAGCGACCCTGAATTCGCCAACGTGCTCCAAGCCGAGCTCACCGCTCGTGGCGCGACACCCACCGTGGTGGACGACGCCAACGTCGGGCTTCAGGCGGCGGCCAGTGACAAGCCGGACCTGATCCTGCTGACGATCGAGCTGCCGCGCATGAACGGCTTCTCCGTCTGCAACAAGCTGAAGCGCGATCCGGGACTGAAGGACGTGCCGCTGATCATCATGAGCAGTGACAGCACGGAAGAGACGTTCGAGCAGCACCGACGGCTGCGCACTCGCGCCGAGGATTACCTGCGCAAGCCCATCGACATGGTGGACTTGTTTCAACGCATCGGCAGCCGCATCGACCTGAGCGAGGGCGCCGCCGAGCCGATGGACGAAGAGGACATCGTCATCGACGATGACATCGACTTCGAGGACGCCGAGCCCCTGGCGATCGACGACGAGATCGAGAACGAAGGCACCCAGGTGATGGAGCGCCCACCGGGCTTGGAGGAGGCGCTGGCTGCCGCCAAGGCGCGTGACGCAGCGCCGGCGAGCTCGGTCGACGACGAAGTGGACAGCTTCACCGAAGCTGCATTCGGCGCACTGCTCGACGAGCCAGAACAAGCCGTCGAGCCCGTTGCGGAAGAGGCGGCCCCCGAGTCCATCGAGGTGGAGCCGGAATCCGTCGAGGTGGAGCCGGAGTCGGTCGAGCTCGAGCCCGAGTCAATCGCTCCGGAGTCCGTCGCCGCAGAGTCCGACGCGCCAGCTCCGGAGACCGCCCCGCCCGCTCGTCCCCCGATGGCCTCCGCCCCGGGACCGAGCGAGGTGCCCGCCGCACCCCGGACTCCCACCAGCATTCCGCCGCGGCCGATGGAGAGCGGTGATTCCGCGCGGCTCCGCGAGGAGATCGCCAAGCTCAAGGGGAAGAGCGACGAGCTGGAGATCGCGCTGAGAGAGGCGCGGGCGAAGGTCACGGAGCTGGAGGACCAGGCCGGGCGAGACGCGGCGCGCGATGCCGAGGTCCAGCGGCTCCGACGCGAGGTGGACGAAGCCAAGGCCAAGGCCTCGGCCGGCAAGGGCGGCGGCTCCGCTCGCGAGTTCCTCGACCTGCGTGAGGCGCTGAACAAGAAGGACAAGGAGATCCTGGACCTTCGCGATCAGCTGACCAACAAGGACAAGGAGCTGCTCAACCTGCGCGATGCTTCGCTGGGCCTCGAACGCGAGAAGGCAGACCTCAACGATCGCATCCTCAGCATGGATCGGGAGGCCCACGACGAGCGCAAGAAGAGCGAGAGCTACCTCGCCGACAAGGAGCAGGCGAGCAAACGCGCCGACGACTTCAAGCGCAAGGCCGAGAAGCTGAGCGCCGAGCTGCAAGCAGCCCGCAACGAGGTCGCGGAGCTGAAGTCCGCCCACGAAGCGCAGCTCGCGGCGCGCGACGCCAAGGATGCCGCGACCGCCGCTGACCACCAGGCCGCGCTCGAAGCCGCAGAGGCGGAGAAGCAAGAGGCGCTTGCCAGGGCAGCGGAAGACGCCGCAGAGGCTCAGGCTGCGGCGCTGTCCAGCGCGGCTGCGGCTGCCGCGAGCGCGCAGGAAGAGGCCCTGGCTGCCGCAGCGGAAGAGGCGACCGAAGCGCAGGCTGCGGCAATTTCCGCGAGGGAGGCAGAGCTCAAGAAGGAACACGACTCGAGACTCGCCGCGCTCCACCGGGCCAACGAAGAGGCGCTATCCAAGCTCAAGGCCGAGCACGCGGAACAGATGGATGCGGCGGCGCGTGAGGCGGCTGAGCAGCTGGCCGCGCGCGAGGCCGAGCTGGAAGCGGAACGTGCTGCGCTCGAGACCTCCCTCACCGCAGCCCACGAAGGCACCAAGGCGGAGCTTGCGGAGCTGAGGCAGGCCAAGGAGCAGGCGGAGGCCGAGCGAGACGCGCGCATCGCCTCCCTGAGCGCGGATCTCCAGGCGCGCACGGAAGAGCGCGACACCGCGAATGAGACCATCGAGGCCCGCGACAGCCAGATCCGGAGCCTGGAGGTCGACCTGGAATCGCGCGGAAACGAGCTCGAGCAGGCCCAGCAGACCATCGAGACGCGGGACACCAGCATCGCCGCGCTGCAGAGCGACCTCGCCACCCGCACCGAGGAGCGCGACGCCGCCAACCAGACCATCGAGAGCCGCGACGCCAGCATCGCTGCAGTCAACGCCTCCCTGGCAGAGCGCACCCAGGAGCTGGAAGAGGCGAACCAGGCGATCGGCGAGCGCGACGCCACGATCGACGAACTCACCTCGAACCTCGCCACCCGCACCCAGGAACGCAACACAGCCAACGAGACCATCGAGGCGCGCGACGCCACCATCGCCGAGTTGCAGAGCGAGCTCGCGACGCGCACCGAAGAGCGCGACGCCGCGAACCAGACCATCGAGAGCCGTGACGCCACCATCGCCGAGTTGCAGAGCGAGCTCACGACCCGCACCGAAGAGCGCGACGCCGCGAACCAGACCATCGAGAGCCGTGACGCCACCATCGTCGACCTGCGAGGCGACCTGGCCACCCGCACCCAGGAACGGGACGACGCCAACCAGACCATCGAGGCTCGCGACGCCACCATCGCCGGTCTGACCGCGGATCTGCACTCGCGCACGGAAGAGCGCGACGCGGCGAACCAGACCATCGAGGCTCGTGACGCCGCCATCGCCGAGTTGCAGAGCGAGCTGGCGACGCGCACCGAGGAGCGCGACGCGGCGAACCAAACCATCGCCGAACGGGATCAGACGATCGGCGAGCTCAAGGCAAACCTCGAGGAAACGCAAGGTGAGCTGGCGGCGGCTCGAGAGGCCGGTGAACAGAAGGACGGGCGCATCGCCACCCTGGAAGCAGAGCTGGCGGCGACCAAGCAAGAGCTGGCCGAGAGCCAGGCGGCCGGCGCCGAGAAGGACCAGCGCATCACGGCGCTGGAAGCCGAGCTCGCGTCGACGCAAGGCGACCTGGCGAGCACCCGCAGCGCCCTGAGCAGCGAACAAGGCAAGTACGCGAAGGCGCGCCAGAAGTGGCAGGACGATCAGAGTTCCCTCGAGTCCGCCAAGGACGCCCTGGCCGCCGCCCTCGAGCGCATCGAAGAAGCCGAGCAACGAGCCTTCGACTGAGCGCTGCTCCTTGCGCGGAGCGCGCCAATCGCGATGGGCGAAGGCGATGGGCGCGCTCGGATCCGCGTTCGTCACACGCCGCACGAGGAAACGTCACACCGCGCCTGGAGACTGTCCGCGCTGTCTTCCGGACAGCGGTTCGGCTCAGGGCTAGACTATCGCGGCTCGCAGGGCAGCGTCTCTGCGCTCACGAAAACCATGACCCATGGGTCATGATTCGATTGCGACCCGCTCCGACTTCGAGGAGACTCCCGCCATGAAACACTCCGCTCACTCTTCGCACCGCGCCCTGCGCCGCGCTTCCCTGGGCGCTCTGTCGGCGCTGGGCGGCTTGCTGGTGCTCGCTGCCTGTAGCTCCGAGGACAGCAGCTCTCAGGAGCAGCTGGGCAGCGGAGGCAGCGGGAGCGGCGGAACGGCCTCTGGCGGAAGCGCAGGAGCGGAAACGCTTCCCGGTCCAGAAGAATGGAACCGTGAGGTAACGGCGCCGACCTCGGAGGCGGCGGCGACGGGGCGAACCTCCTGTCAGTACCAGGCAGGAGCGCTGCCCAAGGAGACCCACGCCGCCGGCACGCCGATGGGTAAGGACATCCCCATCGATCACATCCTGGTGATCATGTCCGAGAACCGCTCCTTCGATCACTACCTGCAGGGGATCCGCAGCATCGGCATCGACGCAGACGTCGCGCCCGAAACGTACACCAATCCCGACGAGGAAGGGGCTCAGGTCACGCCCACGCCGGACACCGCCTATTGCTTCGCGGATACACCTCACAGCTGGGCGTCCGTCCATCGGCAGATCAACGGCGGCAAGATGGATGGCTTCGTTACCGAGGCCAGCGGCAATCACGAGACCCCCATGAACGCCAGCCTGGAGTTCATCGAAGGCAAGCGAGCGCTCACCTACAACACCGAAGAGGACGTGCCGCTCGTCTACTGGATGGCCAAGAACTTCTCCATCGGAGACCGCTACTTCTGCTCCGTTCCGGGGGCCACCTGGCCCAATCGTGAGTACCTGTGGGCCGCCACGAGCTTCGGCGAGAAGGGCAACGATTTCCCTCAGGAAGTGGACAAGACGATCTTCACGTACCTGAACGAGCGTCAGCTCGACTGGAAGTTCTATCACCAGAACACACCCAGCATGGCGATGCTGCTCGACGAGTACTTCAAGTACCAGGGCGAGGGCCGCTTCCACTCCATGGACGACTACTACGCCGACGCCGAGGCGGGCACGCTGCCCCAGGTAGCGATCGTCGATCCAGGGCCCGACGTGCGGAGCTGGGAGGGCATCGACGAGCACCCGCCGGCTCAAGTCGACATCGGCCAGAACTGGATGGCCGGAGTCGTGCGCGCGCTGGTCAAGAGCCCCAACTGGGAGCGCTCCGCGCTGTTCATCACCTACGACGAGCACGGTGGCCTGTACGACCACGTGCCCCCGCCGAAGGCCTGCGCTCCCGACGATCGGCGGGACTCGCTCGCCGATGACGAAGCCTTCGATATGTATGGGGTACGAGTCCCCTTCTTCGTGGTGTCGCCGTTCGCGAAGCAAGGCTACGTGAGCCACAACGTGTACGATCACACCTCGATCCTGCGCTTCATCCAGGCGCGCTTCACCATCCCCGCGCTCACGAATCGCGACGCCAACGCGGAGGCGCCCTTCGATCTGTTCGACTTCGACGCACCGCCGGAGCGCTCGAGCCTCGAGGTGCCCGACGTGGCGATCAACCAAGAGCGTCTGGCAAAGTGCGAGAGCATCTGGAACGAGTAGCGAGCAGCGCCTTTCATCTCCTCGCGGCACTGGCTCTGATGGGTACCGCGAGCTGCGAGCGCGAGTCGAAGTCAGGCAGCGAGCCCAGCGCGTCGACCTCCGCGACGCCTGCGCAGGTGCCATCCCGACCCTTCAACGCGCTCTCACGCGGCTACGCCCTGGAGGCGCTCCGCGCCCTGGATGGCCTCGACATCGAACGCAGCTGTCAGGTCAGCCCGGCCTACCTACGGCTCCGCTCCGCGGTCTTCGCCGGGAAGGCCTGGTGGCGCATCGCCGAGCGCGAGGCGGCAGAGGTGCTGCTCGGCCCGGAGCGCCCCAGCGTCGAGGGCGGCGGGCGACTCGGGGCGCTCGACGCGGCCCTGGAGAGCGGCCGCTGTGACGGCGCCTCGAAGCATGTCTTCCAGATCCGCTCGGCGCTGCGCCTGATAGAGCACCAGCTGAAGACGTTCCCCGAGTCTCCGATCAAGAGCTCCCGACGCCTCTCCCACATGGCGCTGGAGCTGGGAGGAGTGCTCCTCGAGTCGACCGCGGAGACGTCCCTCCTCGACGCTGGCATCCGCGCGGATTCTCGAGGCCTGCTGCGCGGCATCCGTGAGGGCGCCGCGCTGCTCGAGGTGAAGGCCGCCGAGCGCAAGCGCCTGAACGACGCGCTCGACGCGCTCGCGCAGCGAATTGCCGCCGGCGATGACGCAGCGCTGATCGCAGCTCCTCCGCTCAGCGGGCGGGCTGCGATCGTGCGTCAGACGGGTGACCTCGGCCTGGAGGTGCGCCGCTTGCTGCGCTTGGCGAACGGCAGCGCGACCGATCTGACTCTGGACTGGCCCTTCGAACCGATGCGTGCGGCGGCCTACGCGGAGCGCGTGCAGGTGGGGGAGAGGACCGACGTCGCCGTGTCCGTGCTCAGCCTGCCAGCGCCGCGTTCCCTCCCCCCCGAATCCCGCGTGGAACTGGGCAAGAGGCTGTTCTTCGACAGGCGGCTCTCCAAGGACGGCACCCGCTCGTGCGCGACGTGCCACCAGCCGTCACGCGGCTATGCAGATGGCAAGCCGCGCGCCGTCTCCCTGGACCCTGGCGTGCCGGTCCTGCGCAACGTCCCGAGTCTGCTCTACACCGCGAGCCAGGCGTCCTTTCTCTGGGACGGCCGGCTCCTGACCGCGAAACGTCAGGCCCAGCGAGTGATTCATTCTCGCGCGGAAATGGGCATCAGCGCCGAGGAGCTGGTGGAGCGCCTGAGCAAGGACACCGAACTCGCTGGCGCCTTCAGCCGGGAGTTCGGCGATGGCGTCACCGCGGCGAACGTCGGTGCAGCGCTCTCGGCGTTCCAGTCCGCGCGGCTCGCCCCGGGCGAGTCTCCACTCGACCGCTTCGCCAGAGGAGGTCCGGCGCTGTCCAAGGATCTGTCGGACGGCCTCGACCTGTTCGCAGGCAAAGCCCGCTGCGCGCGCTGTCACGTGCCGCCACTGTTCGCTGGCACTCGCCCCAACGACTTCGCGATCAGCGTCTTCGTTGCGATTGGAGTGCCTGAGCACCCTCACTCCAAGCGTCTCGATCCGGACCTGGGGCGCTTCGAGGTGACGCGCTCCGAGAACGATCGTCACGTATTCAAGACCCCGAGCCTGCGTGACATCGCGCTCAGCGCTCCGTACTTCCACAACGGCGCGTTCCAGACGCTGGAGCAGGTCGTGGACTTCTACGACCAGGGGGGCGCTCGAGGCCTGGGCATCGACCTGGAGAACCAGGACCCCGACGTGCGCAGGCTCGAGCTCAGCGTCGAGGAGAAGCGCTTGCTCCTGCGGTTCATGCGCGAAGGCTTGACGGATCCGCCGGCCGCGATCGAGGGCGGCCCCTAGCGTTCTAGCTGCCTGATTCTCCGCTGAATCGGCTGGAGGCGAGATTCGCTAGACGTCTCCCAAGGTAATACCGCGCGGTAATGCATCCGGCGGCGCCGAGCGACCCTCGAGCACGTCGCGGGTGATGCTACGAAAGGCACGCGCTCCGTCGACCAAGCGGGGCGACGGGCGACCGAGGTAGGCTTCTGGCACACGATAGACGCGGCGCTCCTTCAGCGCGGGGACATCGCGCCACGCCGCTCGCTCGTAGACCTTGCTCGGACGGTACTTGTCGACGTGGACGCCGCACCAGGCGATGACGACCGCGTCGGGGGGTTTCGCCAGGGCCTCCTCGTGCTCGATGGGCGTGCTCTTGACGGCTCGCCCCGCGAACGGGTTCTGCGCCCCTGCCACCTCGAGCAACTGGTTCACCCAGCTGTCTCGCCCGGGCACTATCACGGGCCGGGGCCACCACTCCACCAGGATCTGGGGGCGCGGCTCGGCGCCCGAGGCAGGCGTGAGTTCACGGCGCATGTCGGCTATCACGCGCTCGGCTCGCTCCAGCGCACCAATTCCCTCAGGAAATTCCAGGAGCCGTTCGGCGACCAGCCGCACGTCAGCGTAGACGTCTTCGACGCTGATCGGCTCCGTGACCAGCAGCGGTAGCCCCCTGGCCTCCAGGCTCGCGGCCACCTTCTCGTGTCCAGGGACAGTCAGCGAGGCCAGCACCAGATCCGGCTCGAGCGCCGCCACCTTCTCTGGGTCCACCGAGAGATCCGGACCCACGCGCGGAAGCTTCGCCACGACATCCGCGGGGTAGTCGCTGTGGTCATCCACACCGACGAGCTGCGCCGCGTAGCCGAGGCTGTGCACGATCTCGGTGTTGGAGCAGGTCAGGCTCACGAGGCGCATCGTCGTCCTCTGCCATGACTGATCGGCGTTCGCTAGCCTCGACCCCAGCTCTCTTGCTATGAGTGTCACTGAATCGTTGCCCCAACGTCGTCTGCCCAGCGCGTAGGGTCAGAGCCAGAGGTTAGCGCTCCATGACCGACTCGGCTGAGTCCGAATCCAGCGACGTCGACGCGCCCGCGGGCACGCAGACGAAGCCCACCAAGGCCCTCGCCAACGCGAGCTTCAGCACGCGCTACCGCTTCGTGGTCTGGGGCATCACCTGGCTGTCCTACGCGAGTTACTACGTCGGCCGCAAAGGGCTCAGCGTCGCGAAGAAGACGATGCACGACCAGCTCGGCGTGTCGACGTATCTCTTCGCGAGCATCGAGACGGCGTACCTCAGCGCTTATGCTCTCGGCCAGTTCGTCAACGGCTTGCTCGGTGACCGGCTCGGTGCACGCCGCCTGGTCGGCCTCGGCATGCTGCTCTCGGCTGCCTGCGTCGCGCTCTTCGGGTCAGTTTCCGCCGGGATACTTTTCGGGGTCTTCTTCACGATCAACGGCTTGGCGCAGTCGAGCGGCTGGCCAGGCAACAACCGCGCCATGGCGGAGTGGACGGAGCCGAGGACCCGCGGCACGGTGATGGCGTTCTGGGCGACCTGCTACATGGTGGGGAGCATCGCCGCGAACTTCATGGCCAGCCGCTTGCTCGGCGCGTATGGCTGGAGGGCAGCCTTCCATGGGCCTGCGCTCTGGCTGGTGCTCGTGGCCGCGCTGGTGCTGGTCTTCGTGCGGCCGGGACCAGGCGCGCGGCTCACCTCGAAGCCCAACGGCGAACCCGGCGCAGGGTCCCAGGAGCGTCTGGAGGAGACCCGCAAGGCGGCGCGTAGGGCCTTGCTCGGCTCGCGCACCGTGTGGTGCTACGGCGGCGCGTACTTCTGCATCAAGCTGATCCGCTACAGCCTGCTGTTCTGGCTGCCCTACTACCTCTCGAAGAAGCTCAGCTACGACGCGCTCACCGCGAGCGACGTCGCCAGCGCGTTCGAAGCTGGCGGCATCGGCGGCGTGATCGTGATCGGTCTACTGAGTGATCGCATCCGCTTGAGCCGCGCCGCCTTGAGCGCAGTCTCGCTGCTCGGCTTGGCCGGGGCGCTCGTCGCCTACGCCGGCCTCGGCACCACCAGCGTGGGCGCCAACGTCGCGGTCCTGGCGCTGGTGGGCGCCATGCTCTACGGCCCCGACTCGTTGCTCAGCGGCGCCGCCGCGCAGGACGCTGGGGGACCCCACGCAGCCGCCACGGCGACCGGCTTCGTGAACGGTCTCGGGTCGATCGGCGCCGTGGCCCAGGGCTACGTGACCGCGACGGTCAGCGAGCACTACGGCTGGCAGAAGCTGTTCTGGGTGTTCGTCGTGCTCGCCGTGATCAGCGCGATCGCGCTGGTGCCGACGATGGGGCGCCCAGAGGAGCGACGAGGCTGAGGTGTCCGGCGATCGATTCGTGCCGCACGGCAACGCCTATTCGTAGGACGGGTATCCACCACTGTAGCAGGGGTTGTCCGTGCGCTCCCAGAGACAGAAGCGCACGCCCATGTAGCGGTTCTCCGCCAGGCACGACGCGAAGCGCTGACGCCCCTTGGTGTTCATTCCCGATGCATAGCGCTTGCACGTATCCACGAGGTACTGGTCGGTGTAGCCCTCGGAGGTAGGCCCGATGTCGTCACACTCACGCACCTCCCCCGGCTCGAGGCTCTCCAGCGCGGAAGTGGTGCAGTTCGCCATCGAGCAGGCGTCACACGCGGGGTCCATGTCTTCCAGACAGCTGATACCCCGCTCGGCGACGCCGGGTAGCAGTTCCTCGGCCATGTGCTCACACAGCTCTCCCACCAGCTGACACGAGCGGACTCCGTAGGGCGCCACTTCGCCATCGTCGCTCGGCTGAGACGCGCGCAGCTTGGAGCAGCGCGACGCCAGGGAGTTCCCCGAGGCCTCCGGCAGATCCGTCTCGTCGCGCGGGTGCTTCTTGGCGGGCGTCGGCGCGGCGATCACGATGTTGGTGGGCTCCCCGACCGCCCCACCGCCATGGCACCCCGAGAGTGCCGCCGTCAGCCACAGGAACCGTTCGCGATCGATGCGCATCCAACGCCAACGCTAGCCGCTCGTGAGCCCTCAGGCGAGCCCGGCGAGCAGCCCACCCGAGCCGCGCGGGGTTTGGGGGTGAGGGGGCGCCCGTCTGCTCCGCGAGATGCTCAGCGCAGCCCTGCGCGGCGCATCAGCCGCGGAGCCTCGCTCTTCGCCTTCGCGCGCACTTCGGCGACGTCCAGCGTGAGCAGCCGGCCGTCCCTCACGGCCCACTGACCGCCGACCAGCACCTGCTCCACGTCGCGAGCCTGGCTGGCGTAGACGAGCGTTCCGATCGGATCGAGCGCGGGCAAGGTGTGCAGTTCGTCGCGGCGCACGACGATCAGATCGGCGCGCTTGCCGACCTCGATGCTTCCCTGCTCGGCGTCGACGCCCAGCAGGCGAGCCGCGTCGATGGTGAGCATACGCAAAGCAGCGCGAGCGGGCAGGGCGCCTGGGCCTGCGATGGGACTCGAGAGCTGAGCGGCGAGCCGCATCTCGCGCCAGGGGTCGAGGTTGTTGTTGCAGGGGGCACCGTCCGCACCGACAGCAACCGTGACCCCGGCTCGACGCAGCTCGTGCACCCGGGCGATCCCGCTGCCAAGCTTGAGGTTCGCGCTGGGACAGTGAACCACGCCGACTTGGTCCTTCGCCAGCTGGCGCATCTGGCGCGAGGTGAGCTGCACGCCATGGGCGATGGAGGCGCGTGGCCCGCGCATGCCCCAGCGCCGCAAGACGTCCACGTCGTCGCCGCCCACGGCTTCGCGAACGGCGCGCTTCTCTCCCGGATGCTCGGCGGCGTGGGTGTGGAAGAGCGCACCACGGTCGTGGGCTCTCTGGATCGCACCGCGGATCTGCGCCTCCGAACACGAGAGAATGAAGCGCGGTATCCACGCATAGCGAATCCTCCCGGAATCGTGCTTCTCCCAGGTATCAGCCAGGCGTTCCGCGTCCCGCAGCGACTGCGCGGTAGTCTCCTTGAGCCTGGCAGGCACCTGGGAGCCCTGGTCCATCAGGGATTTCCCGCCGAAGGTGCGCATTCCCGACCTGACGCAGGCGTCGAAGACCACGTCGTGATGGTGAACGGTGCCCAGGTCCAGGATGGTCGTCACTCCCGCTGTCAGCATCTCGGCCAACCCGAGCTCGGCGCTGGCTCGCATGCTGCGCTCGCTATGCGCCGCCTCCAGCGGCCAGATCCGCTTCGCCAGCCAGTCGAGGAGGGGCAGATCGTCCGCCATGCCCCTGAGCAGCACCTGGCAGAGGTGCACGTGAGCCATGACTAGCCCTGGCAGCAGCAGTCGGTCGCGAGCATCGATGACCTCCACGGGGTGAGTCGGTCGCACTCTCCCCACCCTCGAGATCCGCCCGTGCTCCACCAGTACATCGGCTCGCAGCACCTGGTCCTGGGCGTCACACGTGACGACCGTAGCCCCACGGAACAACACGGCGTTGGGATCTCGAGACTTCGACCTGGCCTGCTCTGGCTGACTGGACTCGGCACGCTTGCCCGGCGGTCGGGCCACTAGCCCTCCACCTGCGAACTCACCACGGCTCCCGCGGCCAGCACCCACTGGCGCAGCACCCGAGTGAAGGAGCCTTTGACCCGGTCAGCAACCTCCTTCACCTCGTCGTGAGACAGCTCGCCGCCGAGTCCCGCGGCCAGGTTGGTGATACAGCTCAGGGCTCCGACTCGGACGCCGCGATGGCGCAAGGCGATCACTTCCGGCACGGTGCTCATCCCGACCGCGTCCGCGCCGAGCGTGCGTAGCATGCGTATCTCGGCGGGAGTCTCATAGCTCGGCCCGAGCACGCCGGCGTACACTCCCTCACGGAGCTCGACGCCAGCGATGGAAGCGGCTTGCCGCGCCGAATGGCAGAGCTCCACGTCGTAGGCCCGACTCATGTCCGGAAAGCGTGGGTACGGTTCCTGGTTGGGACCGACCAGCGGGTTGCGTCCCATCAGGTTGATGTGGTCCACGATCAGCATCAGGTCGCCCGGGCTGAGGCCCTCGGCGATGCCCCCCGCGGCGTTGGTCAACAGTACCGCACGGCAACCCAGCTCGGCGAGGAGCCGCACTCCGAACACGACTCGCTCGAGCGCGTGCCCTTCGTAGCAGTGCACGCGTCCTTGCAGGCACGCGACAGGCACCTCACCCACGCGTCCAAGGCAGAGGTTGCCAGCGTGTCCCACCACCGTGGACTGGGCCATGTGAGGGATCGAGTCATAGGAAACCTTCACGAGCTGCTCGAGCTCGTCTCCAAAAGCACCCAGGCCGGAGCCCAGCACCAGGCCGACGCGCGGCGTCTCCTGGGCGTGGCGGTGTACCGCGGCGCTTGCAGCCGCGAGCTCGGCGTCGATGGTCGTCGCTTCGGTCATGGCGCATGGTTGCGCGGGCCATCGCCAAATCAAAGCCTCTCGCTGCACTGGCCACCTCCCGTTTCCCCCTGGACGAGCCCAGCAGCGCTGCTATGGTGCCGCCCCCCTGGAGGGTCCGGCATGGCCGGCATCCGTTCAGTGCGCGCTGACCAGGACTCGCGTCGTTGGAGACGCGAAACCCAAACATCCCCGTCGAGCGTCCCGCTCGCGGCAAAGCGTGGAGCACGTCATGGCCACCAAGTTCGCTGAGTTTCTGCAAGAGAAGAAGATCGACCCCCGCCGCCTCATCAGCTCCAGCAAGCAGATCGAGAAGCTCCGCCCGGAGGATCGCGCGGTGCGTCTCGCAGCGAGGAAGAAGAAGGGCTCGGACTCGGACGACGAGGGCGAGAAGAGCGACGCGCCGAAGCGGCGCTCGGGGCGCCCGGTGACACCTCGGCTGCTGGAGAGCGCGAGTCAGGGCAAGACCATCTCCGGTCCGGCGAAGACCCGCCTGCTGCGCGCAGTGAACCGTGTGCTCGAGCAGCGCAAGCAGGACCCGGTCGACCTGCGCGCCCTGTTCTGATCTCGAAGACGCACAGCTCCCAGGCACGTACGCCGCACGGCGTCGTGCCTGTTCGCGTTTGTGGCGAGAACCCGAGTCCGAGGCAGCGACGAGATGAACCTCGAGGCACGTCGCGCATCTGACCGAGGACGTGTTTCTGGTCGCCGACGCACACAACCCAACTTCGGGCTGGCCCAAAGCCTCGAATCCCCTGAAAGATCGGGGGAGTGCGCCGAGTAGTCCAGCGAGGAGCAGGGGGCGAATGAGCCAGCAGGCTTCGTCGACGGACGAGAGCGCAGCACTGGTGGCCCGTGTTCAACGCGGCGACCAGGCAGCGTTCACCGCGCTGTTCACCCGCCACCGGGGGGATGTGGCGCGACTCATCCAGCGCATGATCGGTCCACAGAAGAACGAAGTGGAGGATCTGGTGCAAGACGTGTTCTTGCAGGTTCACCGCAGCATCAACGACTTCCGCTCGGAAGCTCGCTTCTCCACTTGGCTCTACCGAATCACCGTCAACGTGGTCTTGATGAACCGCCGCGCGCTCAAGAGTCGCCCGAAATACACCGACGAGGCGCAGGCGGCACCAGCGGAGGACCACGCGCCGCTCCCCGATGCGCAAGCGGCCCGCAACCAGCGGGTACGCGCTTTCTACTCATTGCTTGAGAACCTCAGCGAGAAGAAGCGCCAGGTATTCGTGCTCCACGAGCTCGAAGGGGTCAGCCCCCAGGAGATCTCCGAGATCGTGGATGCACCGGTACTCACGGTGCGAACTCGACTTTTCTACGCGCGCAAGGAGCTGGCTGAGCTGTTGCTCGGCGAGCCCTGCCTCGCGGCACTGGCCAGCGGATTCGAACGCAGCAAGCGTTCCCGCGGCGAGCCAGCGGGAGACGAGTGATGGCGAAGCCGGACGACGAGCGCATGGCGCAGGACCCGATGAACGAGCTGGACCTCAGCCCGGAAGAGCGAACGGCGCTCGACGCACTGGATCACGTGGTTCGTGAGGCGCAGGACTGCGCGCCGCTCGATCTCGACTGGGAGCGCGTCGAGGCGCGCCTGATGACACGCATCGCCGCGTGCGAGAGCGGACGCTTCGAAGCCCCAGTGCTGCCGCTCGACGCCGACGACGCGGCCAACGACTCACGGCGACCACCCACAAGGTATCGCATCTGGACGGCGCTGGCGGTCGCTGCGGCCGTGCTGGTCGCGGGCTTGTTCGCGCTGAAGCGACCACCAGAGGCCAGCCCCACGACTACGGCGCAGAACGCCGGTGAAGTCCTGGACGGCGATCGGCTGGAAGTCGGGCGCTTGATCAAGAGCGAGGGCGCGCCCGTGGTGGTCGAGCACGCAGGTCGCGCTACCTGGACTCTCGGCCCAGGCGGGCGCGCCCGCCTGGTGTCGACGGGTCGCTACCTCACCGTCAGGTTGGAGCAAGGTGTGATCGACGCCAGCGTCGTACCCCGACACCTACCGGAGAGCTTCGCGATCCAGGCAGGCGAGACCCGCATCGCAGTTCGCGGGACCCAGTTCCGGGTGGATCTCCAGGAACAGCACGCGAAGGTCGATGTTGCTCACGGCACGGTCGTCGTGGGGCTCGCCGGCGAGCCCGGGGACACCGACGGCTGGGTACTCAGAGCGCCGGCCGCTGGGGAATTCAGCTTGGATGGCGCCAAGCGCGGCGCGAATCTGGAGGGCAACGTCGACGCGCCGACGGTCGCTGCTGAGCCAGTGGTTGGCCCCATCGAGCCCACCAGTCGGCCCGTTGGGCCGCGCCCGACGAGCGACCTGAGCCTGGACGGCGCGCTCGAACAGCTGAGCGCAGCTTCGCAGACCTGCTTCGTGAAGGAGACACCGGAAGTCGGCGGGGTGCGAGTCAGCGCGTCGACTCAGCTCAAGCTCGCCGTGACCGCCGAAGGCAAGCTGGACTGGCTCTCCTTCGAGCCGCCGCTCTCACCCGCCGTCGAGAGCTGTGTTCGGGCGCGGATGGCTGGCGTCCAGGTGAAGCCAGGGAGCGCTCGCGAGGCGGCACGCCGCGTCACGCTGGGTCAGCGCCACTAGCCCTGTCTCCGGCGTCGCCTGCGAAGCCCGCCCCAAGCGCTGCGGGCGACACTGACCACCCGTGCGGTGCGTGGCCCGGCGGCGCAGGGAGGACCACGCCAGGGCATGGGAGCAGCGCGCTTTCGGCGGCAATCCCGCAAGAATCCCGTGTCGGGAACTTGCGCCCAATGTAGGTGGATCCCCTACCATTACGAAGTGATGTCGAAGCTGGTCCCCCTCACCATCGCCGCCTTGCTGCTCTGCACAGCCTGTGGTCACCCGATCAATCGCAAGCTCGAAGGACGCTGGATAGGCCAGGCCGTCGAGAACTTCGACGACGACAAGATCGCTGCCGCAACGGGTTGGGCGAAGGGCACCAGCATGGAGTTCTCGGACAGTCAGCTCACGGTGATCATCCCCGCCGAGGACCCGAGGAGCGGGGCCTACGAGGTCGTTCGTGCTCATCAGAACGACGTCTGGCTGAAGGTGAACCGACAGAACGGCGGGACGGACAAGGTCCACTTCAAGCTGGATGACGAGCACTCCATCCGTTGGGTGCTCGACGACGACCCGACGGGCAGTCGAGCCATCGTGATGCGGCGCGAGAACTGAGTTAGTCTGGACTGCTCAGCCTCATGCCGCTCAATCCAGCTCAACTTAGACGCATCGTCGAGAACACCTGGGTCGAACTGATGACCTGGCTCGGGGGGCGAGAGAAGCTCTTCGATCTGCCCCATCCCGAACAGCAGATCCTGTTCGAGCTCGGCTTTCGCCTGCGCGAGAACCTGCGCAGCATGGCTCACGACCCAAGCTGGGATCGGCTGTTCTTCGACGCGTCCAGCGCGAGCACACTCTTCCTCCCGCTCGCCGAGCTCGCAAACCGTCGACCGCATTTACGGGTGGAAACTCGAAAGCTGCTCGGCGTGCGGCGCGCGTCGTTGGAGCATCCGGATCTCGCAATCGAGGTCTGCATGCTGCGGGCCGCGGACGAGATCATCGACTTCGACGAGGACGGCCACCCGCGGCACCACACCTGGCTTCCGACCCCGATGGAGTTGCAGGGACGGCTGCTCGATGAGAGCGTGCAAATGCTCACGGGGATGAGCCGACGGGCGGTGGAAGGCTTCCTGTTCGTGATCTACGCGAACCAGGCAGGGCGCGAGACGGGGGTGGACACGAGGAGCGTCGCGAGCTGGGCTTCGTGGAACCAGGTCAACGAAGCGTTGAGTTGGGCTTCGAGGCACTTCAAGGCTCGCCCTCCGACGCCAACCCATCAGTAGCAGGTGTCGAGAGACCGGGGCCGAGCCGAGCTACCAATCCGCAGTGACCGAGGCTCGCCAGATGGGCGACTCGTCGTGGCGACCGTTCAGCTCGTTGAGCACCGGGATGTTCACCCCTCCCCCGATCAACCAATCCTCGATCGGACTCACGACGACGTCGAGCGTGGCGAAGGCGATGAAGCCACCGCTGTGAGGGTCCGTCTCACCGCTATCTTTCGCCCGACTATCCACACGGAAATCTGGACCGGCGCGAAGCGCCAGCCAGTCCAGCGCCTGGAACTGCAGGGCTAGCGTGCCGCGCAGCGAGGAGCTGAGGCGAAACCCTTCGACCTCCCCGAGCGGGTGCGAAGCGTTCAGGCTGGTGTAGAAACTCCAGGGTTCCGAGAAGAACGCGTAGGAAGCGCCCAGCAGCGCCGACACGGCCCCCGCCGTCGGCTGAGCCTCCATTGGCAGCAACTCGCCATCGGAGTCCCGCTGCAGCTGCCCGGTCGGCAGCTGCACCCCAGGGGTCACTGCCACCAGATGCGTGGGGCGCACATCGTCCTGAAACACGAACAGC
Organism: Polyangiaceae bacterium; assembly: GCA_041389745.1. Lineage (GTDB taxonomy): Bacteria > Myxococcota_A > Polyangia > Polyangiales > Polyangiaceae > JAHBVY01. Next base: position 284,652 of record JAWKRF010000011.1, on the reverse strand, counting down.
TTCGCGCGCATCTCGGCGTCACCCTGCCCCGTCGTCCTCGCTTCGGCGAGAGTCACGTCACGCGTCTCTCGGTCGAGCAGCGGCAGACCAGCCTCCAAGAACGCCCAAGGCGTGGGTGCCCAAGCCACGCGTAGATCCAGGCGCCGCTCGGTGAGCACGACCTCGTCCTCGCCGGCATAGCCCATGGTGTCGCGACGCCAGGACGCCGACAGCGCCGTACGGAAACGCCCAGCGAAGGGCTTCTCACTGCCCATGACGGTCAGGGTGGGGTCGCCGCAACCGCAGGCAGCGCACGCCGACGCCGACGCCTCGACCCCGAGCACTGAAGCGATCACGCAGCCACTGAGCAACGCCCGTCGGGCGCTCACCGCCACGACACCTCGACGGAGTCACGGAAGTTGCGCAGGAACTTCTGCAGCACCCGCTCGTCGTCCGCGGTCGCGAAGTCGATGCCATCGAACCAGGTGACTCCGGTGTGCGCGATCTGGAGCGTCACGTGGCGATGAGCGTCATCGAGCAACATCGGCTCCAGAGGATAGAATCCGTCGAACACGGAGTCGGACACCAAGCTCACCTCCCTCGACTCGTCGAGGGTGCCGCCGCTGACGAGCAGCTCGAGGCGCAAGCTCTGCCCGACGCGGTCGGGCGAGACACCGGGCGTGTCCGCATCGGAAGGGCCGAGGGACTGCTGGAAGGCGCAGTAGCGTCCAGCAGGAGGCTTGATGCTCCCCAGCTCGAACTCGCGGGTCCGCTGGGTGAGATCCACCAAGACGGGAGCGGCGAGGCGACGCGGGTTGCCTCCAGTGTGAGCGAAGGCCACGGCCGGCGCCCACATCCGAGCGAGCGCCGTGCCATCCACGCACGGCTGTAGCTCGAGGTGCTCCAGCACCAGGAACCCCGCGCTGAGCTGCACCTGATAGCCGCGATCGGTGTAGAAGCTGCGAACCCCGTCTCGCATGGGGGGCTCACCGACGCTGCTCAGCATCAGCGTCGCCTCGACTCCGGCTTCGCTGCTCGAGGAGCACGCCACCGCTGACGCCCAGCCGCAAGCCACCAGGCTCCCAGCCACCGCGAGTCGGACCAAACGTCTTTGAAAGCAGGTGAACGCAGACAACACTCAGACTCCCCGGCCGCGATTGGCTGGGCTTCACACACCAACGGCCAGCGGATACCCCAGCTTCAGGTCACCAGCCAGCGGCCTGGCGTGCGACACGTGGTCACGTGCGGAACGTCTCGCCGGTACGGCCCCTCCGACGGACGAAATCTGCGACACTGGAGCGGTGTGTGGTGAGCGCAGCCGACGCCGCTCCGACGGCTGGCGGCGCCTGCTCTGGTCGCTGCTCCTGGGTAGCGCGCTCGCGGGCAGCGCGCTGCCGAGCTGCGCCACGACGGAGGACGACTACGCCTGCACCGCCGAAGACAACCTGGCGCTCTTCAAGCGCAAGATCCAACCCCTGCTGAGCGATGAGCATCCTTCCAGCTGCAACCAGTGCCACCTCACCGGGGTGAACCTGGCAGCCTTCGCCCGTGAGACGCCCTGCGAGACGATGGCTTGCCTCGAAGCGGAAGGGCTCGCCGATCCCGACGATCCCGACAACAGTCTGGTCTTGGCCTGGATCGCTCGCGCTGCGCCGAGCTCTCCACTCAGCCCGAGCGCAGCAAGCCTCGAGTTTCAGGCCTTTCGATCATTCCTCCGCTACCAGAGCGAATGCGGCGATCAGGTCTGCGCCGGGGTGACCTGCACCAGTCAGGCAGGGGGCGACGTGTGCGTCGCCAAACGGGAGCCTGCGGTGCTGGATATCCCTGACGAGGGAGGCTGCGATGACAAGCAGCTGGAGCAGCTGTTCGCCGACAGCATCTACCGCTGGCGCGGGCGCTGCTATCCGTGCCACTTCGACAGCACCAAGCCCGAGGATGACGCTCCGAAGTGGATCAACGCTTCCCAGGTCTGCGACGTCGCATCGCTGGCCACGCTGCACAACGTAGAGTCCTCAGGATATATCCGCACAGATAAACCAGAGAAGAGCTGGCTGCTGCTCAAGCCTCTGGCCGAGGAGGCTGGAGGCGTCGAGCACGGAGGTCACACCAAGTTCAAGGACCAGGAGGACGTCGCCTACCAGGCCTTCCTCTACTTCATCCAGCGCTACGCGGAGTGCAAGAACCGCTAGCCTCGAGCGGACGAAACCCAAGCCACCAGAGATCTCAGTGAAGAACTCGAACTCGACAGCCCCAAGCCCCCGCCTGCCCCACGCCGCAGCTGCTCGGTGCCACGCGGAACCCAGCCGTCGCACACGCAGCGTCGGCCAGGCGTCCGCGTGCCTGCGCCGCGCGCTCATCTGCCTGGTCTTGGGACTCGGTACGCTCCCCTTCGCGGCCTGCAGCAGCGGCGACACCTGCTCTCGATGTGGTCCCGGCGCTGGAGGCAGCGGCCCTGGCGGCAGCCACGGAAACGGCGGCTCCGGCGGTGGCTCAGCCGGTGGTGGCGGAATGGGAGGCGACGTGAGCGAGACCGTGCGCAGCTACTGCGAATGCATGCTCAACGACTGCCACGACGACTACCACCGTGTGTGGGGTGAGGATCACGTCGTTGCCGAAGCGGAGTGCCAGGCGGAAGCGAGCGGCATACCAGAGCATGGCGCCCCGACCGACAGCGGGGACTTCATCGAGTGCCGGGTGGCGGCGTGCGGAAGGGCGATCGAGGATCCCAGCGCCTGCGCCGCCGCGCTGGGCAGCGGTGCTTGCGCCGCCGCCCAGTGAGCCGCGAGCGCATGCGCGGCTTCGACCCGGTTCACGGAGCCGAGAACCGTTCGAGATCCGTACGGTTTGCACTTTGGGCTTGGAACTACGTCCGGGCAGGATAGCGTTTCTGATCCATCGAGGCGCTGGTGACGGTGCCGTGACGTGGCTCGAGACGGCGCCGCTGCTGGTCGCCGACAGGAGGCAGATGTGAACGCACGACGGATGGTTCAGACGGCTCTGGGACTCGGAATGGCCTTGGTGACGACGGTGGCCCTTGCGGGCAGCGTGACCAAGACCGCCGAAGGCTGCACGAAGGCGCACGCGGTGTTGCTGGTGTCGAAATCCGGTGACCACGCGAAGGAGTGGGCACGGGTGCGCGGTGTGCTGACCGCCAATCCGGACAAGTGGAAGGTGGTCGACAGTGTCGAGCCCGGCACCGCCTGGCAGGTTTCCTTCAATCAGTATGACGTGAAGTGGAACGAAGGCGCGACCGCCTACGTTGCCCATTGCGGACACGGAGGAACCTGCAACGAGTTTGCGGAGGCGCTGATCAAGATTCAGCCCAACGTCGGCTCTCCCCGAGTCTACTGTGGGGAGGTCCCAGCAGCCCTCACCAACGCACAACCCGGCTCTCCCTGAGCCCCGTCGTTTCCGCGAGGCTTTGACCTACCACGCCCCGAGCTGACTGGAAGGATCACTCGGGGCGCTCGAAGCTGAGCTTGCCCTTCACGCTGACGAGTCCGCTCTCTGGCTTGGGGAACTTCGACATCGAGAGCGCCGTGCGGATACAGCTGCCCGCTGAGCCTCCGTCCGGCTTGGTTCGAACGTTCTTGACGTTGCCTTCTGCGTCGATGACGTAGCTCAGGCTGAGCTCTCTGAGCGTCTTGTCCGGCGATCGCTCCGCGCACAGCCGGATACGCCCGTAGTAGCGGCGTTGAATGCGCTGCACCACCTCCTTGGGCAAGCGACCCGTGACGACGACGTCCGTCAAGCGCATGCGCATGACGTTCCGCGCCGGTCCGGCATTGACGCCGAACGCGTAGCTGAAACGGCGCTGGAGCTTCTTCTGCTCTGGCGTGTTGGGGCCGAAGCCCAGAGCGAAGCGCTGTTTGCCGGCTTCGAGCTTCTCGTGGGGCACTTCGCGCAGGGCCTGGGTGATGCACTGCTTCGCTGCGTCGGAGATCGGGCCCATCACGAGAACGGGGGTCCCCGCAGCGTCGTGATCGATTTCCACGCGAACCAACGCCTCCGAATTCCTGCCGGGCGTGCAGCGCGCCGCCAGAGCGCCTGGCGAGGGCAACCCGCGAGGCAGCGCATCCGTCACGGCCCCGATTCCGGTCCGCGCGTCCGTCGCCTGAACGGGGATGTCCACGCCGCCGAGTCTGCCTCCCAGGAGCGAGACGAGCTTGGCGTGGACCTCGCCAGGAGCCTCGGGGAGTTCCAGCTTCGGCTCGCGGACGCTGTTGGTGGCCGTGGGTGCGGGGGTGGACTGGGCACCGCTCGTCGCAGGAGTCGACGCGCTCGAACCGGAGACGCTGGGGGCGCTGGTCTTCTCACACCCCAGGAGCAGCAGGCCGCTTGCCACGAGCAGCCCCGCGACACCGCGGCCGCGACGACGTCTGGCGGCGATTCCGACCACCGTCGCCAACGCGAACCACGGCAATGGTGATCTACCGTTTCCCTGCGGTTGCAGAGCGCACGACGCCGGAGCGAGATAGGGAGCAGGAGCGTCGGTCGTCGTCGGTTTCGCATCACGCCGCAGCTCCACATCCGCTTCGAGGAGCCTGGCCAACGACTCTCGCTGCTTTGCACAGTCCCCGCTGCAAGCATCGGGCTCCATGGGCACCAGCAACACGTCGCCATAGCCCTCTCTGGAGGTCTTCAGATCGGCGAACACCTGGACGCGCTGGCGCTTCTTCACGTCTTGAGCAAGGTCGCCTGCGAGCGCCTTGCTCAGCTCCTCGATGCGACCGTCACATGGGTAGGCCTCGCTCCAGGGCCGTACGAGGGCGCCCGAGGCTCTCCCCTCCCCCCAGTAGCGAGCGACGGGCTGCATCACGCGATCGCTCACGAACCAGACTTGCAGCTTGCGCTCCGCTGGCGGCTTGATGCCCGCTTTGGTGAGGGGCTCCAGATACGGGTAATACGGGTTGGCCGTCTTGAAGCTGATGTGCACGGTCTTGCTGATCAGCTCGTCGCTCGCCTGCACGCCGCCTTTGGCCTTCTGCTTCTGCGAACCCTCGTAGCGGAGCGCAACGAAGTAGAACTCGAGTTCGACGTAGTGATGAAGCCACGCTTCGAGTTCGGGCGTGCCCTTGAAGCGGTTCTTCTTCAACCACGCAGAAAATTCCTTGGCGTCGGTGGCCTGGAGTACGAACGCCTTGAAGTCGCCGAGCCGCCTCTCTTCGAGCACGTGCACCGCGGGCGCCGCGCCGAGACCACTTCCAGCGCCCCTGCCCAGAGTCCCGATGCTGCCAAGGCCGATGCCGGAGCCGAAAGCACTCCCGGTTCCGCTCCAGCTCGGGTTGCAGCGCTTCGTCAGCAGCTCCCAGGGCTCCTTCTCGATCTCGTGGAGCCGTGGACGGGTCGGTGTCGGAACGACGAAGCCGAACGGCTCCTTGGCGTCGCTGAAGCGCACCTGGCGCACGAAATGCTCTATCTGGGTTTGCTCGTCCCACACCATCAGGACCTGTTCGTCTGCCGGCCTCGGCGGAACCAACACCCCACTCCACACACCACAGGCTCGAGTCGGCGCCGACCAGCACGCCAGCACACAGCCCAGCAGCGCGGCCACGATCCACGCAATCCCCTTCATGCCTCTCAGTATCACGGGGCTCGCTTGACCGCGAAAGGCTCCTGCACGGACGCCTCGGCCAGGCGCGGTCCCCTGTGGGGCTCAACAGGCGCTGGCGCGCTGGCGTTGATGGGCAGGCTTTCCTTCAACACCCAGCTAGGGCACTTGGCTGAAGCAGCAACGCACTCCGAGGCTGTAGTCGTAGTACTCGGGTGGATGTGCATGAACGCTCGCGAGGCAGCCGTTCTTGGTGCTGCGCGAGAAGAAGCCACCCACGAAGACGCCTCCTGGGTCGTCGATCCACTCGTCCAGGTTGCCAACCATGTCGTAGACGGCGTCGTTGCCCCACCTGCTCCGACATTCCGGCGTAGCGCCGGTCTTGCGCAGGAGCGGCCCCGCGCTGGATGACACCTGGTTCAGACGCGGGTCCAGGTGGCCACGAGAAGCATCGTCGTGCAGCACGTGCGCAGGATGCGCCTCGCGAAAGACGTTGCAGGTCCCCGGCTGATACTTGTCGCCGTACGGAAACTGGCGCTGCTGTTCGCCCTTGCAGGCGGTGACCCACTCCTCCTCGGTGCACAGGCGCTTGCCCACGTTCCTGCACGCCTTCTCGGCGTCGTGAGCCGTGAGGTAGCCGTTGGGGAGCACGCCCTGAGCACTCATGGCCTTGGGTTCGTAGTGCTCCGTCAGCTGCCAGCCAGGCAACAACGGCAGAGGCTTGGAGCGCGCCTGCTCGGAGCCCACCTCGAGGGCGTGCTTCTGCCAGTAGCCGAACTCCCGCTTCGCCTTGCGCGCCTCGGGTGAGTAGAAGGGGCTCAGCGCGCGCTCCTTCAGGCTGTCGACGAGCTGGGCCTCGTAGCGATCGATGCAGTACTTGCCGCGGATGTCCACCATTTCCGCGGGGCATCGGGAGACGCTACCCAGCTGGGGCATCCCCAGCTGGGGCGCGAGCGCCGGAGCCTCGGGAGGCGCCTTGTCCCCGCCGTCCGGCAGATACAGCAGTCTTGGCGAGGGAGCCGGTGGTGGATCAGGCACGACGATCATGGGGGACTCGTCGCGCCTGGGCGGCTCCGGTTCGTCGCACGCGGTGATGGACGCCGCGAGCCCCAGCACGAGGGCCGCGCTGTACGAACGCCAAACGCCGCCTGAACCCAAAGGGCTCGGCGGCAGGGGCAGGCTACGGACTGACATCGGCGACCGCCGCCGATGGAGTCAGTTCGTGCGACCGCGGTAAACGATCAGGCCATGGGTCAGGTCATACGGGGAGACGGCCACGCGCACGCGATCTCCAGGGAGCACGCGGATGTGGTGACGTCGCATACGACCGGACAGCTGGGCACGCACCGTCGCGTCACCCTGGTCGAGTTTGATGGTGTACTGACCACCACCGAGGGCATCCTGAATGGTGCCCTCCATTTCCAAAAGATCGCCTTTACTCATGCTGTAATGCTCTGCGAAGAACGCCGATAAGCCGGGCGGAACCTTGCACAAGGACGCTCGGAGTTCAAGCTGACACGCCGGAAAGGGTGCGGGCAAGCGGGCATTGCCAGCCAAGCGCGGTCGAGGCGCGCTGGCCCCGACGGCTCGCTGGCGGACAAACCCTGGCGTTCCATCGAACGGCCCGTCAGGCGCGGACATAAGACCGGTAGTGACTGGCTGGCTGCAGCCCTTGAGCGTGTTATTCACCCGGCTCCGTCTTTCTCGCTCACTGCTCGGCCGTGTCGGCGTGGTGACGCCCGTGGAGCCCCTCCGTGTTTGCCTGCACCTTGTTCGACTTCAACGGCGTCTTGGTCGATGACGAGCACGTCCACCTCGCGGCCTTTCAAGACACCCTCGCCCCGCTGGGGATAACTCTCAGCGAGGCGGACTACTGGGACCAGTACCTCGGGTTCGACGACGTCGGCGCGTTCGAAGCCATCCTCCGGGCCCACGGCCTACCCGCCGAGCGCGAGCGGGTGGACGAGCTCGTGCGCACGAAGTTCCCGATTTACATGGACCGCGCCGAGCAGAGCCTGCAGGTCTTCGAGGGCGCGGCGGCGCTGGTGGCGCGCTGCGCGAGCTTCGGAGCGGTGGGGGTGGTCAGCGGCGCGTTGCGCCCGGAGATCGAGCTGGGTCTCCGGGTCTTGGGGGTGAGGAGCCACGTGGAGTTCATCGTGGCGGCCGAGGACACCGAGCGCTCCAAGCCTGATCCGGAAGGCTACCTGATCGGCCTCGCGAAGCTGCGAGAACGCGCGCCGAACCTGGAGCCTCGCCAGGTGCTGGTGATCGAAGACTCTCTCAGTGGCATCGAAGCCGCCAAGGCCGCGGAGCTGACCTGCGTCGCGGTGGCTCATAGCTATCCAGAGCCGGAGCTGGCGGGCGCTGGAGCCGACGCGGTGGTGGCCCACGTGCGCGACGTGGACCACACGCTGCTCGAGCGAACGGCGAGTCGAGTAGGCGTCTGATGAGAACCCGAAGGTCGACGTGCGTCCTGCTCACCGCATCGGCCCTCGGCGTCGCCGCCCTCGCGCCGAGCGGCTCCGCACGCGCTCATCACCAGGTTCAGCTGTTGCCGAGTGAATCCGCGTGGCAATACCTGGGTCAGACTCGGTCGTTCGACAGCCAGGCAGAGTGGCCGCGCCGCGGCGCCATCCGCGGCATGACCATCGGTCCCATCGAGAGTTCGCTGCACCCGGGGCTCGGCTACGGCAGCGAGGCTTACCAACGCACCCTGCGAGAGACGCGGCGCCTGGGCGGCACCTGGGTCTCCCTCACCCCCTTCGGCCGGGTCTGGGACCTGAGCTCTACTGGAGTCGATCCGACCTTCGAGGCTCCGTTCAAGGAGAACTTCGTCGCCCTCCAGCACGCGGTGGAGCAAGCTCACGCCCAAGGTCTGCGCGTGATGCTCGTGCCACACCTGTGGGTGGAGAGTGGCGGCTGGCGGGCGGAGATCGATCCCGCGGACGACGCCGGCTGGGAGCGCTGGCGGAGGAGCTACGGCGCATTCTTGCTGAACTGGGCCAAGCTCGCAGAGGCGACTCACGTCGATTTACTCAGCCTGGGTGTGGAGCTGCGGAGCTGGGTGACGACGACCCGGGCGCCGTCGTTCAGCGCGCTGATCTCCGAGGTCCGCCAGGTCTACTCCGGTCCGCTGACCTATGCGGCGAACTGGGACGACGTCGAGCAAACCGTGATCCTCGGGGAACTGGACGTGATCGGCGTCAACGCCTTCTTTCCCCTCGCGCAAGAGGAAGGCTCGAAGGTGAGCCGTCTGCTCCAGGGTGCTCGAGACGTGAGCCAGCGGATTGGCGCCCTGGCCAAGGCATGGAGTAAGCCTGTCGTATTCACCGAGATCGGATACACGACCCGTACCGACCCGGCGATCAAGCCGTGGGAGTGGCCCGACAACATGAAGGACGTGGAGATCAACCAAGCCGCCCAGGCCGACGCCTACGCTGCGCTGATCGCGCCACTCATCGATGAGCCGTGGTTCGTTGGGTACTTCGTGTGGCGCATGTACGCCGACCCCGACGACCTCTCTCAGGAGGCGGAGTGGGGCTTCAACCCTCGGGGCAAAGCCGCCGAGCTCGTGGTGCGCGACGCCTTCGCTGCTACCTGGGCCAGCGACGGCAGCTTCGACTTCGGCACCTCGTTGTCGACTCCGGCAGCGGAGAGCGTCGGAAAATACTAGGCTCCGCGCGGCTCGACAGGGAGCCCCGCAAGAAGAGTTTCGAGATGACGCTGTTCCGCAAGAGTGTCGAGGCGATGGTTGGCTACGTGCCGGGTGAACAACCAAGGGCTGGCACCAAGATCATCAAGCTGAATACCAACGAGAACCCCTATCCACCGAGTCCGAGCGTGCTGCCGGCGATTCAGGCGGAGCTACAGAACGGCGCTGAGCGCTTGCGCCTGTACAGCGACCCGGCGGCGAGCGCGCTGCGCGAGGCGGCCAGCGAAGTAACGGGAGTCCCCGCCAACCAAATTCTGCATGGCAACGGCTCGGACGAGCTGCTCGCGCTGCTGTTCCGCGCGTTCCTCGAGCCGAACGAAGCCATCGCGTATCCCTACCCGACCTACGTGCTGTATCGAACGCTGGCTGCCGCGGCGGGCGCCGGCGTGCAGACCTGCGACTTCGACAGCGATTTCAACCTGCCTTCCGCGCTGTATGGCTGTGACGCCAAGCTGATATTCGTCGCAACGCCGAACTCGCCGTCGGGCACCCAGCACGAGACGCAGAAGCTCCGGGAGCTAGCTCGCAGCCTGAAGCGAGGGGTGCTGGTGGTGGACGAAGCCTACGCCGCCTTCAGCTCGACCAACGCGCTCGAGCTGGCGACCAGCGAGCCAAACGTCGTGGTGCTGCGCACGTTCTCGAAGAGCCATTCCCTTGCGGGAATGCGGCTTGGGCTCGCGTTCGCCTCCGAGGAGATCATCCAGGGTCTGAACAAGGTGAAGGACTCGTACAACCTCGATCGTCTGGCCATCGTCGCGGGCGCGGCGAGCCTGCGCGACACGACCTGGACCGAGCAGAACGTCGCCAGGGTGGTCGAGACCCGGGAGCGGCTCAGCACGGGGCTGATGGACCTCGGCTACGAGGTGCTGCCCAGCTCAGCCAACTTCGTGTTCGCCCGTGCGCCCGAGGCCCGGACGGGCAAGAGCCGCGTAGAGCTTGCGCGCGGCGCCTTCGAGCACCTGAAGGCTCACGGCATTTTGGTGCGTTACTTCGCGGAGCGCCTGTTGGATGATGGGCTGCGCATCACGGTGGGCACCGACGAGGAGATCGGTAGCCTGCTGAGCTGCCTGAAGGACTACGCTGGCTGACGCCAACCAGAATCAGAAGGAAACGAATGGCCGACTTCGAGTTTCAGGATCTGACGGAAGAGGAGCTGCTGAGCGCGATTTCGCTTCTCAAGCTGCTGGCAGCCAGCGACGGCGTGGTCAGCGAAGACGAGGCTCGAGAGATGCGCGTCTTCGCCGACCAGATCGGCCCCGCCCACTACGACGAGCTCAATGACAAGCTCGAAGCGCTCGACCTCAGTGAGGACGGCGTCAAGGACCTCGCTCGCGGCATCCAGCGTCAGCCGGCGCGCGAGCTGATCTACGCGGAACTCTTCCAGCTCGCGACGGTCGGCACGATCGACGAGAAGGAGAGCGAGCTCCTGGCCTGGCTCAGGCTGACCTGGGCGCTGGAGGAGTAGACTCCAGCGCCGTCTTGGTCTCCAGGTTCAGCCCGCTGCAGGCTCCACCAGGCAGGCGCTACCGCTTCCCCCCGGATCGGCCACGCACACGAAGCCGTTGGAGCAGTCGCTGCTGTCCTGGCAGGGACTGAGGCACACCTTGCCGGCGCCGGACAGCTCCACGCAGACGCCCTGTCCGCAGTCGGCGTTACTTTCGCACTTGTAGGTGCACAGCCCGGTCTTGCCCTGGGCATTGGCATTCAGGACGAGACAGGCAAAGCCGGCGCAGATGTCCGCGTTGCCCTCGCTGCACTCGGTCTCCAGCGCCTCGCTCGTCAGCGCGCCCGTGCAGACGCCCTGTGGATGGCACTGCGCGAGCTCCTCCGCGCAATCCAGATCCTCCTCGCATGCCTCCCCCTTCTGGGCCGTGCCGCGCGTTTGGCTCGATCCACCATCGCTCCCGCTGCAGGCCGAGAGCAAGCCGAGCACACCCAGGGCAAGCGACGCCCTGATCATCCGTTTCAACATAGGGTCCTCCAAAGCAAGTGACGCGACGAAGGGTCGCGAGCCTCTGCCCGAGCAAGGCTCAGGCCAGTTGCTCGGCGCAACGTACTCCAGAATTTGCGGGGAAGTTAGCCAAACGCGTGAACTACGAGGCGTGGCGACGTGTGACCCCGCTGCTACTTGGAGGGAGCGTTTCAGCCAGAGATCCAGCAGACGTTGCCGTTTCCCCCTGGATCCCGCAGGCAGGTATAGCCATCGTTGCAGTCCGCGTTGCCGTCGCACGGTTTGAGGCAGACCTGACCAGCGCCAGGCAGGAGGATGCAGAGCCCCTCGGCGCACATCTCGTTGTTCGCGCACTGATAGCTACAGACGCCGTCCGCGCCGTTCTCCGGCAACAGGCAGAGGTAGCCTGGACACTGAGCGATCGTGTCCATGGTGCAGCTCTGCGAGTAGGACCCCTTCGTCAGCGCTCCGGTACACACGTGCTGGGGACTGCAGCGAGCACGCTCATCCGCGCAGTCGAGATCCGTGCTGCAGTTCTCTCCCTGCTGCGCGTTGCCGCGGCTCTCTCCTCCGTCGTCGCTGGCGCTGCTGCAGCCAGTCGTCATCAGGACGATACACGTGAGTGAAGCGAGCAGGCCGCTGATGAACTGCATCTTCCAGCAGCCTGCGCGCTGATCCGCGCGGATTGAGCACGCTCGCACTCGCGAAACCCCATGCAGGTGAGGAGGGATGCGCCCGGGAGGCGCATCGCAGGCACCGTGCGAGAGCCGGATCTGGTGCGAGTCCGCGCAGGCACGGCGGTTGTTGATTGGCGGGGTGCTTCTCGACACCCCGCTAGAGCGAACGAGCAGGCGCATGGATATTTCCTCCGGTGGGTGGCCAAGGGTTCCTCGCAGACTTCACGACGGAGGTAAACCGGACAGCGCAGATGTGAGCTTCCCTCACTCCATACATTTCCACACAGGAATTCATTGGTGGCGATGTCGCGCGCCGAGCTTCAGCGGAGCGCATGAAGCCCCCGCGCAGTGCGAAGCTCAGTTCGCACCTCCTGCGCTTGCCCCCGCGCGCTTTCGCGCGAAAACCCTCGCCCCTCCCTGGCGTCAGCGCCGGACACCAGCCGCTACTCCGCGAATCCGTGGAGTCGACGGGCAGCGACCTCGCCAGGCCTGGACAAGTGGTTTAACCTCCGGACGCCTGTGTCCTTTGGGTGACCTGGTGGTGCCCTCCGTGCGCCCCTGCACCAACGAACCACCCTGCTTTTTCAGAGACTGAAGTGAAAGCCCTCGACGCCAAGCTGGTTCAGCTGATTCAAGACCCTCGCGATCTGCCCTTCCTGCACCTGATGCTGCAATGTGCCGTGGTTGCCTGCCTGGGCATCGGGCTGTTCTTCGCGGGCGACTACTTCTGGTACGTGGTGCCCGTGTACTGGGTGCTGTGGTTCGCCTGGGTGGTGGACCGCTTCATCCTGATGCTGCACTGCACATCGCATCGCGTGCTGTTCAAGAAGCAGTACCGGCTGCTGAACAACGTGATCCCGTGGTGCCTCGGGCCTTTCTTCGGGGAAACGCCCGAGAGCTACTTCGTCCACCACATGGGCATGCATCACCCGGAGAACAACCTGGAGCGAGACACCTCCTCCACGATGCACTTCAAACGGGACCGCTTCGTTCACTGGCTCAGGTACTACCTGCGCTTCATGTTCCTCGGGCTGTACGATCTCGCTGCGTATCACCTCGAGAAGGGCAACAAGAAGATGCTGCGCCGACTGGTGATCGGCGAGACGAGCTTCTGGTTGGTCATCGCGGGTCTGGCATACGTGAACTGGCAAGCGACGCTGGTGGTGTTCGTGCTGCCGGTGATCATCGTTCGCACGCTGATGATGATGGGCAACTGGACGCAGCACGCGTTCATCGACGCCGCGTCCCCGGAGGTCGCGTACCGCAACAGCATCACGTGCATCAACACCCGTTACAATCGCCGCTGCTTCAACGACGGCTACCATATCCATCACCACGTCAAGGCGCGCTGTCACTTCAGCGATTACCCCGCAGAATTCGAGGACAACAGGGAGGTCTACGGGCGCGAGGACGCCGTGGTCTTCGATGGGGTCGACTATTTCCAGGTCTGGCTGATGCTGATGGTCGGCGCCTGGAAGAGCCTGGCCAAGCGGGTGGTTCAGCTCCCTGGCGCGCCCTTGCGTGATGAGGCGCAGACCATCGCCTGGCTCAAGTCACGAGTGGAGCCGATCCCGGCGACGGAGCTCGCGCTCAGCGACGCGTCTCCGGCGGAGTGAGCTGGCCGGCCTCGCCAAGGCGAGTTCAATAGGCGTCGTCGGGCACCTGGACATCGCTCGGCAGCTGGAGCGGAAGCTCTGGCACAGCTGCTTCTCCGCCTTCGAGGTAGGCGTAGCGCGCCAGGTTGCCAACGACCCGTGCGACGTAGCCGCGCGTTTCTCCGTACGGAATCCGCGCGACGAAGACGTCCAGGGGCAGCTTGTGGCCGGTCTTGAGCCAGCGACCTACCGCGTTCGGACCCGCGTTGTAGGCGGCGAGAGCGAGAGGAACGCTGCCGGAGAACTGATCCAGCACCTTCTTCAGGTAGTAGCTCCCGAAGCGGATGTTGTACGCGGGCAAGCGCAGCAGCTCCGGCCTGTAGTCCACGGACAGCTCCGTGGCGACGTTCCGGGCGGTCGGTGGGATCAGCTGCATCAGTCCGACCGCCTTGGCCGGAGAGACCACATGAGGACGGAAGCCGCTCTCCTGGCGCATCAGCGCGTAGACCAATCCGCGAGGTAGAGAGTTCTTGCGTGCTTCGTTCTCGACGGCTTCCACGAATGGCTCGGGATAGATGCATTCCCAAGCCCAGCGATTGGCCGCGCTGGGCGCGGTGTTCAGGTCCGCCCAGCGCACCGCACGCTGTCCGACACGGTAGCGTCGCGCAGCGCTTCCCAGCATCGCGTAGGTGCGACACAGGGCCTCGTCGGCTCGATCGGCGAAGGACTTCTTGAAGCTCGACTCCACACGCTCGAGCTCCGACTCGGCGCGCAGCGACAGGCCCGAGTCATGCAGCGCCTTCACCTTGGGAGGCAGGCTCAGCGCGAGCGGTCCAGGCGACTTGCTGCTCTCCGGAGGAGCGATGGGCGGCGGCGGGCTCTGCCCGAGCTGCTTCAGGCGAGCGGTCGCCATCAGCGCAGCGAACGACAGCGGGCGCTCGTCGATCACCTCACGGAAACGTTTCACCGCATCCGGCTGCTTGCCCTGGGCGGCCAGCGCGACGCCGAGCAGCTCGACGAGTCGCGCCTTGTCACGAGGGTCCTTCTCCTCCTTCTCGAGCTCGGCGAGCACCCGCTGGGCGTCGGCGGGCTTCTCCCCAGCGAGCCAGGTGATGGCCAGCTCATAGCGCGCGTCGCTGCTGTGCTGTCCCTTGCGAGGGTACTTCGCGAGGTAGCCCTTGTAGGCCTTCTCGGCGCCCTTCCAGTCCCCGAGGATGTAGCGCAAGCGCGCGGCCATGTAGCGCGCGTGATCGGCGTAGCTGCTGGACGAATAGCGCACCATCAGGCGCTCGTACATCTCGATGGCCCGCTGGTCTTCGTCGGCGCGAGACCATGCCTTCGCGGCATAGTAGTAGTCGCGGATCGCATGCTGAGAGCCCAGCGCGCTGGCCTGCTCGAGCAGCGGCGCCGCGTCCTTGTAGTGCCGCGCCATGTAGCGCGCCCAGCCCCTTGCGTGCACCAGCTCCTTCTCGGGGATAGCGCCACCAGGAGAGCTTGCCAGCAGCTCGAGCTCGGCGTCGGTGTGCGCGATGTCACCGTCCCGCGCGAACTCCATCGCGCGCTCGTAGCGTTGCTGCTTGTTGAGTTGCCTGGACGTGTCTCCACTGGGCGGCGCCTGGGCGGGCACCTGCGTCGCGATCCAGTGGCGGTCGGCCTCGGCGAGCTTTGGCTTCTGCTCGAGATCGTAGATGCGCGCACGGATCTCCCGAGCGTCTGCCTCCCGTCGCAGGGACGCTCGCACGCGCGACGCCTTGCGGCGACCGTGGGAGTGGGCGCGACGCTTGATCTCTCGGACAATCACCTGCGCCACCATGGCCTTGGCCTTCTCCGGTTGCTTGGCTCGCTCGAACGCCGTTGCCGCACGGATTAGGTCTCTGGACGTGTCCTTCTGACCGAAGTACTTCGCAGCAGCCTCGAAGGGACCGACCTCGAGCTGACAGTGAGCTCGCGCCTCCGCGATCTCCGAGGCGAGCACCGGGAGCTCTGCTTCGAGGCCATCCAGGCGCTCGACGCACACGCGATACTCCCCGAGCTGGGCGGCCGCGTGAGCCCGAGCGAAGCGCGCAGCGGGCGTCTTGCGTACCGTCTCGGGAGACCGATCGAGGATGCGGGCGGCCAGTACCCAGTCCCCCACCCGCATCGCCGGCCGAAAATCCTCATCCGGCGGCGCTTGCCCCGCTGGCTCTCGCGTTGGAGCTGGCGGAGCGACCTGGGCCGCGCTCGTCCCCGCCTCCGGGGGCGGCCCCTCACCGGCCTTTTGCTGAGCGCAACCCGCGCTCAACGTGGACCCCGCGATCACCCAGTGGGCGAAGCGGCCCGCCCAGCGCAGCGTCGCCAACCTCGTTCCTAGCCTCTCTAGCGCCACCTCGACCTCGGTGTATGGGGTAGCACGAGCCCCCACCCAACCCGCAAATATGTTGACTCCCCACGCGCTGCCGGACCCACGACCGCGGAGCACCAGGGGCCTGGACGGCTGCTTCCAACGCCTGCTTGTGCGCACGATCCAGCCG
The DNA here is from genome assembly GCA_041389745.1 of Polyangiaceae bacterium. Taxonomy (GTDB): domain Bacteria; phylum Myxococcota_A; class Polyangia; order Polyangiales; family Polyangiaceae; genus JAHBVY01. Next base: position 268,677 of record JAWKRF010000011.1, on the reverse strand, counting down.
CGAGCGACACGCTCGCCTCCTACCCAACACTGAACGTAGAGTTGTTGTGCTTCCGCGAGCTTACAGGGTTGGGGAGGACCAGAGGTCTGCCACCGAGCTCCGCCTCAGAAGCCCCAGGTGTGTTCGAAACGCAGCTGCCCGATGAAATAATCCTCGCCCGAGAGAAGTCGATCGTAGCGCAGCTGCACTCCCACCGCGAAGTCGCGGTTCAACGCATGATCCAGTCCAAGCACGAGCGACGCGCCGAGATCGCTCCCGGCGCCTTCGGCCAGCCCGTCGCTCGTCAGATGCGGACCACCGAAGTAGCCATAGTAGCCGAGCATGACCCCGAGGTAGGGGATCCAGTCGATCACGTCGAGCTTGTACGAGAGCCCGCTCGACGCGGAAACGACATGAGTCGTCTCGAAATCCGCGATCGGCTGCTCGGGGGCACCGTCCAGGCTGTGCAATCCCCACGTCAGCTCCAGGCGCCAGTCGAAGTAGTCACTGATGCCGTACGCCGTGTACACGCCAACCGCAGGAGGCCTGAGGCTCTCCCCGTTGAGCGGAACGTAGCTGTTCTCGATGCTCGGGAAGCCAGCCACACCGACGCCTGCCCCCAGATGCCACTGTCGCTCGAACGCGTGGGCCGCCTCACCCCAGCCGAGACAGCTCATGAGCGCGGCCGCTGCGAGCAACGACCGGAGGCAACGCGAGGACGGCATGGGACGGGGGCTTATCACTGTTTGCGAGGCGGGGCGACGTCGCAGTGCTCGCTGAGCGCGGCGTGCGGGCAACGCGCGAGGGCAGCTGGCCTTACAGCATGCTCATGGGATCGACGTCGACGCTGACCCGCACCCGTCGGTCCCAGCGCCCTCGCACGATGGCCAGAAGCGCTGGTCGCAGGGCCTTGCGCTCGGTGGCTCGCAGCATGACCTGAAAGCGATAGCGGTTGCGCAAACGGGAAAGCGGGCTCGGCGCAGGTCCCCTCACCTCGAGCTCGAGGTGGTCTCCCGCCATGCGTCGCCCGAGTACCGCGACTTGGCGCGCAACCTCGTGCGCTGCGCCTTCGAACGTCGCGTCGACGCGCACCAGGGCGACATGGGAGAACGGCGGATAACCCAGCTCCTCGCGATCGCGCAGCTCGCGCTCCACGAACGCACTCACGTCATGAGTCAAGGCGCTCTTGATCGCCGGGTGATCCGGTTGCCGCGTCTGGATCAACACCGTGCCCGGCGAGTCGCCGCGACCGGCGCGACCCGCGACCTGCACCAGGAGCTGAAACGTTCTCTCTGCCGCACGGAAATCAGGCATGCTCAGCGCCGCATCGGCGTTCAGCACTCCGACCAGCGTCACCGAGGGTAGGTCATGCCCCTTGGTCACCATCTGGGTGCCAACCAAGATGTCCACCTCTCCGCGGCGCACGGCGTCCAGGATACGTTCGCTCTTCAGTCCCGCGGCGACGTCTCGATCGAGCCTAGCGACTCGCGCTTCGGGGAAGCTCGCTTTCAGGAGCGCCTCGATGCGCTCGGTTCCTGCCCCCTCATCGACCATGCCAGGCGCACCGCAGCGCGGACAGCGCGCGGGAGCCTGCGCCGTGTAGTCGCAGTAGTGGCAGACCAAGCGCTCCCCGCGGGCACGATGATAGGTCAATGCCACCGAGCAGTTCGGACAGTCAGCGACTTGCCCGCAGCTCCCGCAGGTGAGCGACGGCGCAAAGCCGCGACGGTTCAGGAACAGGATGGCCTGCTCCCTGGCCTGCAGCGTGCGCTCGAGCGCTCGGTGCAGAGGTAGGCTGATGAGTTTGTCTCCGGACGGTCCGGCTCCCATGCGCCTCAGGTCGACGATCTCGACCTGGGGCAACGCCGCGCTGGCGTGAGCGCGATCTGGCAAGACCAGGTGCTCCATGCGCCCCTCAGTTACCGCATGGATACTTCCCAGAGACGGCGTCGCCGACCCGAGCACGCAGACCGCTCCGGCACGGTGGGCGCGTAGGAGCGCCATGTCGCGGGCGTTGTAGCGGACCCCCTCCTCCTGCTTGAAGGATCCATCATGCTCCTCGTCAACGACGATCAGCGACAGATCGGGAACCGGCGCGAACAGCGCTGAGCGAGCCCCGACCGCGACCTTCAGCTCGCCCGAGCGCAGGCGCTTCCACATCGCCTGACGCTCGCGATCCGTGAGTCCGCTGTGGAGCACTGCGATCGCGTCGCCGACACGCGATCGAAAGCGCCCGACGAGCTGCGGCGTCAGGGCGATTTCCGGCACCAGAACGATGGCCCCCCGCCCAAGCTCCAAACAACGCTGGACCAAGCGCAAGTAGACCTCCGTCTTTCCCGATCCCGTCACGCCGTGGAGCAAGAACGCGGCGAAGCCGTGACGCTTCAACGTCGGCAGCACCGCCTTGACCGCCCCTTCCTGAGCTTCCGTTAAGGTTGGAGCGACGTCGCGCTTCGCGTCGGCAAAGAAGGGATCCGCCGCGCGGGCCTGCTTGTCCAGCTCGACCAACCCGAGCTCGGACAGCCGCTTGATCGCAGCGCGGGCACTCTTGTGCTGGCGTTCGAGGTCACTCACGCTCACCCAATCCCCGAGTTCGCGTAACTCCTCGAGGATCTGCTGGGCCTGCTTGGAGCGCAGCTTGGGAACCGCCACGCCCACCCCTCGGGGAAGCGCTCGCACCACCTGCACGAGCTTGCCCACCGCCTGCACGTCGACTCCTTCGAGTAGCCCAGCTTGGTCGAGGCGCTCGGCAGCAGTACGCTCGAGAGCGGGCAACGCCAGGCGCATCACCTCCCCCACCGGCGCCAGGTAGTAACGGGCGAGCTCCACCAAGAAGGCCAAGAGCTCCGGGGGTAGCACCGGTTCTGGATCCACCACCGCGAGCAGTGGCTTGATCTTCTCCTCGGGCACGTCAGTCGTTTCCTCGAGGCGAACGACGACGCCGAGCACCTTGCGTCGGCCAAAGCTAACCAGCACTCGTGCCCCCTCGCGGACGTCTCCAGTCAGCGCCTCGGGCACCCTGTAGCTGAACGCCTGTCCGAGCGGCACTGGTACCGCCACCCGCGCGAAGCTCATCACCGCCTCGAGGCGTTCAGGGCGCGGGCCCTGGGCGAGTCATGAAGTAGACGGCGACGGCGACGATCGCCAGGCCCACCAGCACCATCCAGACCCATGCCTTGCTGCTGCTCTCTGGCGCTGGCTCCGATGGTCGGACGAAGGCCTGCAGCGATGGCGGCGGCGGCTCGAAGACCGGATCGCTCTTGGGAGAACGATCGGAGAAGGCCGCGGGGATCTGCACGTCGGCGTTGCCTGCGCTCAAGCTCGAAGCTTCCCTGGGCTTGCCCAGCTGCTCCTGGCTGGGCTGTTTCCCCAGGGTTCCTTCTAGCTCCTGATCCAGCACCTCGTTCGCCGCCTGTTCGTTGTGCCGGCGACGCTCGAGGATCTCGGCGCCAAAGTGCTCCATCAACCACTCCCCGAAGCGCAACGGGCTCGCCACCAACGAGTTCTCGGCGACGTAGGCCTCCAGCTCCCGCAGGGCATCGTGAGCCGACGCGAAGCGCCCCTCCCGGTCCTTGCTCAGGAGCTTCGTGGCGATGGCGTGGAGACGCTCCTCGTTGGGATAGCCACGAGACGGCAATTCCGGGATCTCTGCCCGCTGAGCTTGCTCCAGGCTCGGCCCCGACGAGCCCTTCGGGGAGCGGTAGAGCCGCCTGCCAGCGAGCAGCTCCCACAGCATGATCCCCGCGGCAAAGACATCAGCGCGACCGTCCAGTTGCTCACCGTTCGCGGCCTCCGGGCTCATGTAGCCTGCCTTGCCCTGGATGGCCTCTTCCGGAACGTCATCCCCGCTGCCCATCGCGCGCGCGATGCCGAAGTCACACAGCTTGATTTCGCCTTCGAAGCTGATCAGCACGTTGGAGGGGGATACATCGCGGTGGACGATGCCGAGCTTCCTTCCGTCCTCGTCGCGCTTGCGGTGGGCGTAGTCCAACGCGCGCAGGATCTCCGTGACGATCAACAGCGCGAACTCTACCGGTAGGGGGATCTGCTTTTTGGAGCACGCCCGCAGCAACTCGCGAAGGTCGAAGCCCTCGACGTACTCCATCGCGATATAGAGCCGCCCGTCGTCCCTCCCCAGATCGATCACCTGAGCGATACTGCCGTGAGTCAGCTTCGCGCTGAGCTTGGCCTCGTCGATGAAGAGTCGACTGAACTCGGAGTTGTCGGACAAGAGCGGCAGGATCTGCTTGACCACGACCCTTCGCTCCCCGCCGAGCCCCGTCGAGCTCTTCGCGAGGTAGATCCGCGCCATACCGCCTTCGCCGATCTTGTCGAACAGTACGAAGCGCCCGAAACGCCGTGGTAGCTGTTCGTCCATTGCGGTCACGTGGGCTAGATTGCAGGGGAAAGCACCCCGGTCAAGCGCCCAGTAAGGGTCGACTTTGCGTCGACGCAGCCTAGCCGCTAGAAGACCGCAACGTGTCCTGGATCCTGCTCGCAATCGGAGTGGTGGCGCTCCTGTTTGGGCTCGGCCTGCGTCGGGCGAACGAGCTGTTTTGCGTGAAGGTGCGCGATGGCAAGCCGCGACTCGCCCGCGGCAAGGCGCCTCCACGCCTGTACGCCGACCTGGAGGACGTCTTGACTCGGGCGCGGGTGAGGCAGGCGGAGGTCAGGGTGGTCGTCGAGGATCGGCGTCCCCGGGTGCTGAGCAGTGGAGTTGGCCAGGGCACGGAACAGCAGCTACGCAACGTCGTGGGCACCTGGCAGCTGGCGCAAATCCGCGCGGCACGCTGAGAGATGGCGAGCAAACTCAACCCCAGCCTGCTCCTGGCGCACGCGCTGAGCACCCTCGGCGTCATCGTGACCGCGTTGCCCCTGAGCGTCGGCGTCATCGCCGAGCAGTCGGCGGGCGTCGGCGCCTTCGATCCAGCTCGCGGGGGAGATCCGACGCTGCTCGTCCCCGGCAGCTTCACCATCTCGGTGTTGATCCTGTCGGCGATCCTGGGACTGCTGCAGCTCGCGCAGCTGCTGCGCGACCCCTCACGAAAGCCCCTCCATGTGTACCACGCGATGATCGCGCTGGGGCTCTGCGCCGCTGCAGCGTCGCTGTGGAGGTCTCCCACGCTGTGGTCGGCGCTGCCAGCGATGCTGCTCTCCTTGCTCTACCTCGGCTTCTGGTCGCGGCGTCTCATGGACCCCGACTCTCGCTGACCCCGACTCTTGCTGACCCCCGTCAGGATCACCACGGCGCGCGAGGTCACGCAACCGCGCGTCGTTCAGCCGATGCTCTCTTCGGCTGGCTCCCTGTCGAGCCCGAAGCCAGTGTGCAGGGCGCGCACTGCGAGCTCGGTGTACTTGCTCGCCATCAAGCAGCTCACCTTGATCTCGCTGGTGCTGATTGCCTGGATGTTGATGCCCTCTGCCGCGAGGATCTGAAACATGCGCGACGCTACGCCCGCGTGAGAGCGCATTCCCAGGCCCACGATGGAGACCTTGACAATGTCCGGATCGTATTCGATCGCGGCTCCGCCAATCGAGCGAGTACACTCCTCGATGTTCTCCTTGGTGCGAGCCAGATCGGCCTTTGGCACGGTGAACGTGACGTCGGTGGTGCTCCCGCTCTCCCTCGACGGGCTCTGGATGATCATGTCCACGGACACGTTCTTCTCAGCAAGCATGCCAAAGACCGAAGCCACGACACCGGGCCGGTCGGGAACGTTGATCATCTGCACCTTGGCTTCGCTCTTGTCGTAAGCGATGCCAGTGACGACCACTTTCTCCAGGCCTTCTTCACCGGTCACGATCGTGCCGGAGCGATCAGAAAATGACGAGCGCACGTGGATCGGTACTCCGTATTTCATGCCCACCTCGACCGAGCGGATCTGCAGCACCTTCGCGCCGAGGCTGGCTAGTTCCAGCATCTCTTCGAAGCTGATGCGTTCGATCTTCTTGGCCTTGGGGCAGATGTTTGGGTCAGTGGTGTAGACACCATCGACGTCTGTGTAGATCTCGCAGACATCGGCTTTGATCGCCGCGGCGATGGCGACGGCGGTGGTGTCGGAGCCGCCTCGCCCCAGGGTGTTGATGTTGCCGTGATCGTCGATGCCCTGAAAGCCTGCTACCACGGCGATCTTCCCGGCGTTGACCGTGTCGAGGAGCTTGGAGCCTTCGATCTCGAGGATGCGCGCCTTGGTGAACGCGCCGTCCGTGCGGATCCGGATCTGAGAGCCCAGCAGGCTCTGAGCCGGATGCCCGAGCTTCTGCAGGGTCATGGCCACGAGCGCCGCGCTGACTTGCTCTCCAGTGGAAGCCAGCACGTCGAGTTCTCGAGCGTCGGGCACGCTGGTGATCTCACCTGCGAGACCGAGCAGGCGGTTCGTCTCTCCCGCCATCGCGGAGACGATCATCACGACCTGATTGCCCTCGGCCGCGGTCTTGATGGCGCGCTCGGCAACGTTCGCCATGCGCTCGAGAGAGCCAACCGAGGTGCCACCAAACTTCTGAACGACCAGAGCCACGATGAGGCGCGGCTAGCGCTTCGGAAGCGGCGCGTCAATGTGGGATATGCACTGAAGTGCAGGTTCGTCCCCCGCAGACAAACTACGCCGTAGCTCACCGAGGAGCCTGTATTACCCTGCGCTGGTGCCACCCCCGAGTCTGTCCCTGAGCGGCGTCGCGCCCTGGCTGGCGGGCGGGCTGTCTCCGGTGGCCTCCTACCTCGTAGAGACGCTCGTCACTCTGCTGGCGGTGATCGCGTTGGCCGTGCTCGTGCTCTCCGCCGCGCGACGCATGGGCGTCGGGCGTCAGAGTGGCCCGCTGCAGTTGGTGGGTCGCTTGCCCCTCGAAGGTCGCCGCGCCGTCTACCTGGTGAAGATCGGCACCAAGGTCGTCGTGATCGGCGCCAGTGAAGCGGGACTGGCAAGACTCGCAGAGCTCGAAGAAGGTGAACTGGAGTTCGACGTGAAGGAGCCCGCAGCGTTCTCCGATGTCCTCGGCCGCGTGTTGAAGGCGCCCCCGAAGAAGAATATTCGCGTGGAAAAAACTCCAAGCGATCCGGTCGCAGCGGTCCTCACCCCCGAACCCGAACGAGCGGAGGACGAAGCGTGAAGCGCCTCCTTCAGCTGCTCTGCTCGGTAGGGTTCTGGCTCGCGCCGTGGGTCGCACACGCTCAAGCCAAGAATCCAGCGACGACCGACGACTTGCTGACGCGCCCCATCGCGCTGGTCGTCGCCCTCGCACTGGTCGCGATCCTGCCGTTCGCGTTCATGACGGTGACGGCGTTCGTGAAGATCTCCACGGTGCTTCAGATTGTTCGCGGGGCCATCGGCGCTCAGGGTGTGCCCTCGAACACCCTGGTCATGGCCCTTGCCGGCGCACTGACTCTATTGGCGATGGCGCCCGTGGGGAGCCGCATAGCCGACCGCGCGGAGCCCCTGTGGCAAGGAGAGGCCGTGCAGGACACGCCGGTCCTGGTGGCGGGCGTGTTCAAGGCCGCGGTGGAACCGTTGCGCGATTTCATGCGCGCGAACGCCTCGGAGCGAGAGAAGAAGCGCTTCTTCGAGCTGGCCAAGACAGCGAGGCCCGAAGCCGAGCGGGACCGAGTCGGGAAGGACGACCTGGTCGTCTTGATCCCGAGCTTCATGGTCACGGAGCTGCTCGAAGCCTTCGCGCTGGGCTTCGCGCTCTACTTGCCCTTCCTGGTGATCGATCTCGTGGTCGGGAACGTCCTGCTTTCCCTGGGGATGCAGATGATGAACCCCACCCAGGTGAGCTTGCCGTTCAAGCTGTTGTTGTTCGTGGCCATCGACGGCTGGGGGCTGCTGGCCCAGGCGCTGGTCACCGGCTACGCCACGAGCTAGCAGGATGTTGACTTGTTCAGCGAATCACAGATTCGCAGGGTGTTGAAGAACACCGTGCCGCTCGACCACCACCGTGCCTGCACGGACTCGCACTAGATCCGGCCGCTGGGAACGCGGCTCTTCCGCAGCCTGCTCTAGGGTTGTCCGGCGAGTGAGCAGGCGTCCGCGCTCGAAGGCACGACGAAGCGGCCCTTCAGCCCGTCATGCCAGTACATGTTCGTAACCCGTAGATCGTCTTGGAGCACGAACCATCGCCTGGCCTTCACAGGCTGAGGCCAGTCCAGTTCGAGGCGAATGCCGTTCTCGCGGAGCCGCCAGTCGGCGTTCCGCTCACCCGGCTGGCGAGGCGTGTCCCGCAGCCTGCCGACGGTGTACAGCCTCCCACGTTTTTCCAGGAGGAGCGGGGTGCCCGGCGCGCAGTTCACACGTCGGGGTCGCGCGATGGCGAACCCACTGCCTCCCGGCGGGTCGCGCTTCACGGGTGAGGGTCTGTCAGTCCAAGCCGACCTGGGCGTCCAGCCGATCAACACACCATCCGACAGGGTCACCTGAACCTTGACCAGGTCACTCTGGCTGGCGAGCGCCACCGCGTCGAGGCCAGCTTCCGAGGTCAGCTCCGCGACCACGCTCGAGGAAGGAGTCGCGCGGACGGGTATCGCTGCCTGTCCAGAGTAGAGGCGCTCCTTCGATACCGGCCAATCCGGCAGCCGGGACCGCCCCCAACCGAGGCCGGCGCACGGAGCCTCCACCTCGGGCTCTTTTACCCAGCGGATATGATACCAGCGCGACCGATGACGTAGCTTGAGCGTCTCGGAGTTACCGCCCGACACGCTGAACTCGGCCGAGTCGCTCAAGTAGAGCACGCCTCCGAGGGGTGAGGGTTGCTGCTTGAGATGAAACCTGGTGCCGTCGAGGGACACACCGGTGTCGAACCGAGCTACGCCGAACGCAAGGCGCGCCGCGGACTGCCCGCCGGGCACGAGTATCAATTCCCCGACAGCACCGCCGCGAATCTTGAGGAACGTCCCAGCCTCCTCGCCATCAACGGACAGCGCAACGTCACTCAGCTTTCCCGAGACCTTGCAGCCATCTGCGCCTGGCACGGCGGTTGGCGTGACCGCGTCCCAGTCCATCGTCGGCGCCGCATTCGTGGGCGGCGCGCTCGCCAGAGCAGCTGCGCTGGGGGCGCTGCTACTCCGCGCTTGGGCGCTGACATTCGCGCGTGCCGTCTCACCAGGACGAGCCTCGACCGGAGCGCAAGCCTGAACAATCAGCGCGAAGAGCACGATCGAACGAACGAGTGGGCCGCCTCTCATCAGGTGGGGCCTATCACACCGTGCCGGAGCTGCCATGCCACGCTTGCCCACCGGCATCGCACAAAAGCCGTGCGGCCCAGCTCCTCCTGGAGCCGAGCCGCTGGGCTGTCCGTACTCGAACGGCTACTCGTCGTCGTGCCCGGGGTGAGCTCCGCCGAGCTGACTCAGATCGATACCGCCAGGCATGCCGCCCGGTGGCTTGGCTCCACCTTCGGCCTTGTCCTTGTCGTCCTTCTTGGCGGTGAACTTGCTGGGCTCGGCGGTGACCCAGTCAGCAGCCCAGGAGCTGATCTGGAAGATCTGGTCGTTGCCGTTCACCTTGGCGTAGACGTTCGAGCCGTCAGCCTTGTCCCCCACGGAAATGACGTGGGTGGCGCTGCCCTCCTTCAGCTTGATGGTGAGCTGGCCTTTGGGGGGCTCCAGGCCGATGTCGGCGAGCTTCTTGCCATCACCGAAGCCCGCGGCGTTCAGGGCCTTGAACGCGCGCAGCAGGTCTCCGACCTTCGCTGAGTCGAAGTCGTCGATCTTCCCGGCGCCGAGCGCCTTGGGCTTCTTGTACTTGGCGGTCCACTTGTCTCCGTCCTTGGTGAACGTGTACTCGCCGTGTTCGTTCGTGAGGTCGACGCTCTCGACCTCCTTCTCGTCGAACTTGAGGATCCCCAGATCGCGCCAGCCCTTGGCGTCGCGATCGAACGTGAAGCTGGAGTAGCCCTTCACGCTGAAGACGCCCTCCTTGTCGCCGATGCGCGCCATCTGACCGCGGGTACCGCCTTCGCCGAAGCGCAGGTCCGCCTTCACGGTGCCCCCCTGGTAGACGACGACGTGGAGGCCCTTGCCGTCAGCCACGCCGAACTTCTCGTACTGGTCCTTGCTCGAGCTGATCTGCTCGCTGGTCTTCAGGCGCTTCAAGGCGTCCAGCAGGCTCTTCACGTTGGCCTGATTCGCCTTGTAGGCGACCGGCTTGGTGAGCTTCCACTCCTCGCCAGACTTGGTCAGCTCGAACTCGGCCGGTGCGCCGCCGTCTTCGTCCGCACCCTTCTCGATCACCAGCTTGTCGATCTTCTTCAGATCGTCGTCGGTGAAGGTGATCGGCGGCAGCTCGGCGGCGCGTCCCGCCTGGGTGTAGCTCTCCGCCTCTTCCTTGTTGCTCTTGGAGTTCAGGTAGAGGGCTCCGCCCAAAACGGCGAGCACGCCGACAGCGACATAGAGCTTGGTTTCTGTACCCATTGCCATAGTTGTGTTCCTGTTTACCGCTCCGCCGGTAGGCGCCTCGACTCAGAGGCGCCTATACCCGCGCGGAATTGTCATCACTGCGCCTCGCGGCGCGTTCGAGGCAAGCGGCTCAGAGCTTCATCTGAGCACGCTTGCTGTTGCGCAGTTGCCAACGGACGAATCCGAAGGCCATGAAGAACAGCGGCATGCCGAAGATCAGCGTGTACTGCACGTTGCTCTGCAGCTTGTCGCGAGCCTGCTTGTTGGCTTCCGCCTTGGCCTTCTGAGTGTCCTCGTCGTCCGTCGGTTTGATCTTCTGGATGTTGGCGTCCTTGTAGCTGACGTTGGGATCACCCATCAGCTTCGCGCTCGCAGCCAGGAGGTCGGCGTCACCGCTCATCCAGTCCAGAGTGTTCTTCACGCTGAGGATGGTGTTGGTGAGATAGCGCTGGGCGTAGGGCTGCGCGAACTGCTGCAGCTGCTTGTCCCCGCCCATACCGCCGAACATCGCGAACTGCCCGCCCATCTCTGGACCGTTGCCCGCGTAGGCGAAGGGGTTGGTGATGAACTCGCTGGAGCTGACCACGAGGACGCGCGCGTCGTCCGTCGAGGCCGCGACGTCGATACCGTCGCCCGATCCGAGCGCCGCCTTCAGCTTGCCCTTGCCTGGTTCTGCCTCGACGGTCGCGGCGATGATGTAGCTCTTGGGGTCACCCTCGGCGGTCCACTTCTTGATGCCGCTGTCGGAGAACAGTGACATATCGACGGTGTCCGCGGTCGTCACGGTGGCACCCTGAGAGGTGCGAGCCACCGACTTGATCGTCGCGTCAGGCTGCTTGTCCTTCTCGAGCTCGAGGCTGGAGGGGAACGGGATCGCCATCTCACCCATGCGGAAGAAGCCGGCGAACGAGTCGTCGAGCATCTCGGTGGCCTCGTCTCCGTCTCCCTCGTTGACCGCGTGGACGATGCCAGGGTGACCGATCGCGGCGACGCCGCTCTGGGTGAGGATGGGCAGACGGAACTGGGCGTCATGGTCGAGCACGGCGTCCTTGTTCATCTTGATGCCGTAGCCATCGAGCAGCTTCTCCAGGCCGTGAGTGCTCAGCTCGGCCTTCATGGTCGCGTCGTTCGGCTTCAAGGTGACCGCCGAGGCCCAGACCACCAGGGACTTGCCGCCTCGCATCAGGAACTGGTCGATGCGACGCAGCTCCTTGTCGGTGTAGTCCTTGCGAGGCTGCGTGATGATCAAGCCGCGAAGCTTGGGATCGATCTCCGTCTCGCCGTCCTTCAGGTCGACGTCCTCGAACTTGTAGAAGGGGAAGGCGTTCGTGAGGATCTGCTGGATGCTGGGGCTCTGCTGACCTTGCTGACGCGCGATCAGGTTGTTGTCCGTCAGCTTGAGCTCGTCCTTACCGGTGATGACCCCGATCTTGTACTCGTTCTCGTCGGCCTTATCGCGGATCTCGCGGATCTTGTTGCTGATCCAGAACTCGAGACCATCCACTCGGCGAGTGTCGAGCGCCGGAATGACCAGCTTCTCGCTGCCGTACTTGAACACCAGGCCCATGTAGCCCTGAGTGATCGCCGCAGACTGATCCTTGGTCTGGCTGAGCTCGGCGAAGGGCATCTCCTGCAAGCCCTCTTCGCCCGCTGCCTTCTTCTCCTCGTCGGTCTTGGGCTCGATGATCGTGAACTTGAAGTTCTCGCCACCCTTCTTCTCGTACTGCTTGAGCAGATCCGTGAGGTCGCGAACGTAGGTGTCGAGGCTGGCGAGGCCGCGGGTGACGTAGGCGTCCACCTGCAGCGGCCCCTTGAGGCTCTTGACCAGGCTCGCGGAGCCTTCGCTCAGCGTGTAGCGCTCGTTCTTGGTGACATCCTTCTGCGTGTAGAGGCCCGCACTGAGGATGTTCGCCACCACCACGATCGCGGTGATGACGATGAGGTACAGCCCCGTCTGGGCTGCGGCCTTACGCCGGTTGTCCTGACCTGCCATGACTCACGCCCACTTGCGCCGCTCGAGGGCGCGGAAAGAGAAGACCAAGCAGAGCACCGTGATGCTGAGGAAGAACACGATGTCGCGGGTGTCTATCAGGCCCTTGATGAAGCCTTCGAGCCGTGACCTGGTGCTCGCGTAGGCCAGCACGTCACTCACGACGCCATTGGTGTGCTCGGCACCAACCCCCAACACCCAGAGCGCTGCCAGCACGATCAACGTGATGAAGAACGCGACGGCCTGGGAATCGGTCAGTGAGCTGATGAGCAGTCCGATGGCCACGGTCGCGGCGCTGTAGAGCAGCAAGCCCAGATAGGCGCTCCACACCGGGTTCATGTCGATGGCGCCCAGATCCCAGGGCCACTTGAACATGGCGATGGGGTAGATGAGCGTCGCTGCGATCAGCACCAGGACCAGCCCGAAGGCGCCGAGGTACTTGCCCATCACCACGTCGCTGTCCTTCACGGGCAGGGTGATCAGCATCTCCAGAGTGCCGGAGCGGCGCTCCTCGGCCATCAGCCGCATGGTGATGACCGGCACGAGCACGATCAGGCCCAACGGGGCGAACTCGAACATGCTCTGCAGGCTGGCGCGGTCGACCTGCCAGAAGCCCTGGTCGAGGATGTTGGTGAAGAACACCACTCCAAGCGCCAAGAACCCTAGACAGATCACAACGTAGGCGAGCGGGGAGTCCCAGTAGGAACGGAACTCACGCCTCGCAATGGTGACCAAGGGCGACATTACTTCTTGTCCTCCTCATCGTCCTCGTCGTCGTCCGACTCGTCGTCGTCGTCGTCGTCGGACTCTTCGTCTTCGTCCTCGGACTCGTCGGAGGCGGACGCTTCGCTGTCGTCCTCTTCCTCTTCCTCGTCGTCGTAATCCTCGTCGTCTTCGTCGTCGCCGAACTCTTCATCGACGGCGTCATCCACCTTGCGGCCACGATCCTTGGCCTCGTCGCCCTTGGTCAAGTCGCGGAAGACCGCGTCCAGACTCTGAGCATCTCGACGCAACTCGAGCAGCATCCAGCCCTTGTCGAACGCCACGCGGAAGAGCTCACCGCGCAGGTCCACGTTCTCAGGGCTCACCAGCTCGAACTTGTGCGCCTTCTCGTCGGTCGGCAGCTCACGAACATTGCTCGCGTCCTTGAGCGCGCGTAGCGCCGCGGCAACTTCTTCCGCCTTGGGGGCGCTGCCCTTGACGGCGTTCTTCTCGTCGATCGTCACGGTGTACCGAAGCCGGCCCTGGCGGGCCCGGATGTCGTCGAGGACACCATCGGCCACCACCCGACCCTTGCTGACGATGATGGCGCGCGCACAGGCTTCTTCCACTTCACTCAGATTGTGAGTGCTGAGGAGAATCGTGCGGTCCTTGCCGATGCGCTTGATGTACTTGAGCAGCTCCGCCTTCTCGTTGGGATCGAGGTCGGCGGTCGGCTCGTCCAGGATCAAGATCGGAGGATCGTGAATCAGGGCTTGCCCGAGACCAACACGCTGACGATAGCCGTGAGACAGCGTTCCGATGTCCTTGCCGAGCACCTGCGCCAGGCCGCACACCTCGACCACCTTCTTCAGCCGGTTGGTGAAGCTCCCGGAGTCGATGCCGCGGATCCGCGAGGTAAACTCGAGGTACTCCCACACGGTCATGTCGGTGTAGAGCGGCGCGCGCTGAGGGAGGTACCCGATCTTCTCGCGCACGGCGAGCGGGTCCTCGAAGACGTCGATCCCGTGCACCTTCGCCGAGCCGCTGGTGGGCGCGATGAAGCAGGTCAGGATGCGCATGGTGGTGGACTTGCCGGCACCGTTCGGGCCCAGAAAGCCGACCACCTCGCCCTTGCGAACTTCGAAGCTAATCTTGTCTAGAGCTTTGACTGAGCCAAATCGCTTACCCAGCGAGTTGGCTTCGATCATCACGTCGGTTGCCATCCGACCTCCTGTGCCCCAGTTGAGCGGCCTGCGCCTGACTCGACTCGGGTGTTGTTGGGCGCGTGGCGCGCGCCTTGAATCTTTCGGCCGCTGGGACGCCGCGGACTCGCGGCGACGCCCAACCCCAGGGCAGGCCCGGGGCCGGCATCGAGGCGGCGGCATCCTAGCGGTGGCTTCACTGCTGTCAACTTGGCGGTATGCGTGGGGCACGTACTGCCGCCAGCCGCCAAAACCCATGACTTTCCCCCGTATTCCCGAGGGGCGGCGGGGAGGCTGCCATTCTGGCGAGACTGCAAGGGGTGTTGCGGCCCGGAACGGCAGCCGGAAGCGGTGTTTTCTGGCTCGAGCCGCACGGTCCGGGTGTTTGCTCCCACGGCCAAACAGCCATGCTAAATGGCCCGCCTCATGCGGATCTCCCTACGCTGGCTTCAGCAGCTGGTTCCCGGACTCGAGGCCTCGGCCGAGGAGCTGGGCGAACGTTTGACGGCATCGGGTCTGGAGCTGGATGGAATCGAGCGCGTTGGTGCGGGCCTCGAAGCAGTGAGAGTCGCCGAAGTGCGGCGCGTCGAGCCTCACCCATCTCGCGACAAGCTACGTCTGGTCACCGTCGCCTTGGGAGATCGGGAGCAGACGGTGGTTTGCGGCGCGAGCAACGTCCCTGGCCCGGGTGGTCTGGTGGCACTCGCCGGGATCGGCACTTATCTACCTGCCGTGAACTTGACCCTGGAGCCGCGTCCCATCGGCGGCGTGGTCAGCGAGGGCATGTTGTGCAGCGAGAAGGAGCTTGGCCTCGCCGAAGATTCTGAAGGCATCCTGATCTTGCCGGCAGGTCTGAAGCCAGGCACCCCCCTCCCAGAGGCGCTGCCGGAGTGCCAGGACTGGATCCTCGAGGTATCGATTACCCCGAATCGTCCGGACGCCCTGGGGCACGTGGGCATCGCTCGAGAGGTGGCGGCCCTCTATGATCTCGAGTGGAAGCTGCCCAGCACCGAGACGGCGGGACGCACCGCGAATCAGGACCTGAGCACCCTGATCCGCATCGACAACCACGACACCGAACGCTGCCCCCACTACGGCGCTCGGGTAGTCCAGGGAGTCGAGATCGCGCCAAGCCCACTCTGGCTGCAGTGGCGCCTGAACTCACTGGGCATTCGCCCCATCTCCAACGTCGTCGACATCACGAACCTGCTGTTGATGGAGTTCGGGCAGCCGATGCACGCCTTCGACCTGAGCCTGGTGCGCGGGAAGCACGTGATCGTCCGACGCGCGCGAGACGCTGAACCGTTCCGCACCCTCGACGGGGTCGATCGCGAGCTGAGCAGCGACGATCTCGTCATCTGTGACGCCGAGGGGCCGGTCGCCCTGGCCGGGATCATGGGGGGAGAGAACAGCGAAATCCGCTCGGATACGCAGGACGTGCTGCTCGAGTGCGCCTACTTCACGCCCAGCGGCGTCCGACGCACCAGTCGGCGCCAGGGGCTCTCGACGGAATCCAGCTACCGCTTCGAGCGTGGCGTCGATTTCAGTCAGGTAGCGCAGGTCCTCGACCGAGCCGCGGCGCTGCTGTGTGAACTGGCAGGTGGCAGCGTGGTCGCTGGCGCCATCCATGCCAAGGGCGAGTTGCCGAGCCTCCCCGAGATCCGGCTACGCCACGCGCGACAGACGGCGCTGCTCGGCGCAGACCTCGACTTCGAGCACTCGCTGGAGACGCTGCGACGCCTCGGGCTAGAGGTGCTGGAGGCAGATGCAAACCAGGCGAAGGTCCGGGGGGCTGCGCATCGCCCCGACATCGGGCGTGAAGTGGACCTGATCGAGGAGGTGGCGCGAGTCGCCGGGCTAGACAAGATCCCCACGGAATTGCCAGCCATCGCGCCGCAGAAGCCACGAGATCCCGGCCTGGAAGGCAAGCTCTGCGGACTTGCCGCCAACCTGGGCCTCTCCGAAGCGATCACCTACGCCTTCGTCTCGGAGCGCGAGCTCGGCGCACTTCATGCGCCCAGGCCCGTGGTTCGCCTCCAGAACCCCCTGACGGAAGAGCGCAGCGTCCTGCGCACGAGCCTGCTCCCCGGGCTGCTAGAAGCTCTGCGCCGCGCGCGACGCCGCGGAGAACAGACCCTGCGATTGTTCAGCGTCGGACCCCTGTTCCTCGCGCCGCAAACCGCGAGGCAGAGCGAGACCCGGCAGCGGATCCGCCCGCTCGACGCCGAGGACCTCGGCCAGCTACCAGAGGAGAGGAGCAGCTTCGCCGCCGTGCTCGCCGGGCCTCGTCCCCAGTACCTGACCGGCAAGCCGCAGCGCCATGACGTCTACGACGCCAAGGGGACCGCGGTAGAGATCGTGGAGCGCCTGCTCAATCGCTCGGTCGAGGTTCGGAGCGCAGCCGGTGAGCCAGACACCCTGCATCTGCATCCGCGAGGAGCTGGCTACCTGCTCGTCGACGGCCAGCGCGTCGGCCGCCTGGGGCCGCTGCATCCGGATGTGGTGGACGCGCTGGACCTCGACGGTGACGCCCAGGTGATCGAGCTCGACGTGGTAGCCCTCGAGGAGCTCGGCGCGCAGCGCCCGAAGTTCAAGCCCATTCCTCGCCTACCCGCGGTCACACGAGACGTTGCACTGGTCGTCGGCGCCGATGTCCAGGCCGGTCAGCTACGCTCCTTGATCAGCGAGGCCGCGGGAGATCTCTGCGAGTCCGTGGAGCTCTTCGACAGCTTCGTGGGAGGAGATCTGCCGGCAGGCCATCGATCCTTGGCTTTCCGCGTGGTGTATCGCGACCCCAAGGCAGCCAGCGATCCAGACCACGCGCGAACGTTGACGGACAAGGAAGTCGACAAGGCGCACGCCCGTGCCGTCGAGCAAGCGGAGCGCGCCGTCGGAGCGACGTTGCGGGCGTGACACGCATGTCCAGGCGCGCCCACCCAGGCCCAGAGCGGCATCTGTTTCCACGCGGCATCATAGGTGGCGATGTGGGGCACGCTTGCGCGCATCGACGCTCCCCGAGGTGGCTCTGCGGCAGCATCGCCTTGCTCTCGATGCTGGGGATACTCGGGGGAACGGTGCTACCCGCCAAAGCGCAACCCAAAGCCAAGGAGCCAGCTGCGGCTGGCGCCAGCGCACCCTCACCCCCGAAGAAGGCAGACGAAGCCGCCGCATCGACCGACGACGATGATGAGGACGAGGCGGACGGCGCCACACCGAAGGACGAACCTGAGGCCGACACAGACGACGAAGACGACGACGAAGACGATTTCCCGCAGGTGAAGAAGCGTCGCTCCGTCGAAGAGCTGGATGAGGATCTGCAGATCGTTGGGAGCGGCAAGGAACCCCCGGAGCCCCGCGCCGACGAACAGCAGCCTGAAAGCGTGCCCGCTTCCCCACCGCTCAGGCGGCTCAAGACCCTCGAGGTCGGTCCGCTGCTCGGACTCAGCCTGCGCGACGGCGACGACGACCGACTGAGCTACTCGCCAGCATTCACCTGGGGCGGGTACCTGAAGACCGACGTCTGGCGCTTCCTCAGCGCGCGGGTCAGCTACGTCAATGCGTCTCACGCGGTAGACGGCAAGCCGCTGGTCGACGGAGTCGAGAGCGGGAGCTATCCCGACGTCTCGAGCTTCTCACTGCGCTTCACGCTGGAGCCCACCTGGCGGGCAGGCGACCTACGGGCGTTTGGCGTGATCGGGGTCGGATGGGGCAAGCTTCGAGTCGATCACATCGACACAGAGGAGGGCTTTCACCTGACCGATAGCCAGGCCGGTGTGTTCATCGAGTACCCGCTCGGAGTCGGCCTGAACTACGACTTGCTGGATGGGTGGCTCTCGGTAGGCGCGCTCTACACCTTCTCGCTGCACAGCAAGGTCACGGGGGACATCTACCACGAGAACCGCGGAGTCACTCGGGACGGACAACGCGTGACCGTGGGCGGCCTGCCCCGCCTGGAGCGCTCACAGCTGATCGCGCTCAGCGCCGCCGCGGTGTTCTGAACACGCGGTGACAAAACAGAAACGGCGCCAGGGGCGCCGTTTCCTCAGGGATTAGAGCCTGCTCAGGGCTTGGGTCCCGCGGCCTTCACGTCGTCCGTCGCGTGGTCTGCGTACTTCTGGAAGTTCTCCTCGAACAAGGCGGCGAGGAGCTTGGCCTTGCTGTCGTACGCCTCCTTGTCGGCCCAGGTGTTGCGCGGCTGCAGCACCTCGGCAGGCACGCCGGGCACCGACTCGGGAACGCCGACGCCAAACACCGGATCCGGAGTCGTCTTCACGTCCTTGAGCTTGCCTTCCAGGGCGGCACTCACCATCGCGCGGGTATGGGCGATGCTCATGCGCTTGCCGGTTCCGTAGGGACCACCGGTCCAACCGGTGTTCACGAGCCAAACGGCGGCGCCGCTCTTCTCGAGCTTCTCCCCGAGCATCTTGGCGTAGACCGTGGGGTGCATCGGCAAGAAGGGCCCACCGAAGCACGCGCTGAAGGTGGCCTGGGGCTCGGTCACTCCGCGCTCGGTACCCGCCACCTTGGCGGTGTAGCCCGAGATGAAGTGGTACATGGCCTGTGCCGGGGTGAGGCGGGCGATCGGAGGCAACACACCGTACGCGTCTGCGGTCAGCATGATCACGTTCTTCGGGTGACCCTTGGCAACACCGCTCTGGGACGCGTTGCGGATACGGCCCAGCATGTAGGCAGCGCGGGTGTTCTCGGTGAGATCCACGGAGTCCAGGTCGAGCTCGCGGGTCCACTCGTCCATCACGACGTTCTCGAGGATCGTCGCGTAGGAGTGCACGGCTTGCCAGATATCCGGCTCCGCCTCCTGAGACAGGCGAATCGCCTTGGCGTAGCAGCCGCCCTCGAAGTTGAACACGCAGTCATCGGCCCAGCCGTGCTCGTCGTCACCGATCAGCTCACGCGCGGGGTCCGCCGAGAGCGTCGTCTTTCCGGTGCCGCTCAGGCCGAAGAACACGGCGGAGTCGCCGCTGGGGCCGACGTTCACGGAAGCGTGCATCGGAAACACACCCTTCAGCGGCAACAGGTAGTTGAGCACGCTGAACACGCTCTTCTTGATCTCGCCCGCGTAGGCAGTGCCACCGATCAGGCAGAGCTTCTTCTCGTAGTTGACGATCACGAAGGCTTCGCTGTGCGTGCCATCGATCGTGGGGTCCGCCTTGAACTCCGGAGCGTGCAGCACAGTGAACTGCGGAACGTGCTTGGCGCGCTCTTCCTTCGTGGGTCGCAGGAACATGGTGCGGGCGAACAGCGAGTGGACGGCGCTGGTGCTCACGACGCGCAGGTCCAGCGCGTGGTCCTTGGCAGCGCCCCCGCGACAGTCCTGAACGTAGAGCTCCTTGCCCTGCATGTACGCGGACAGTCGCGCGTGCAGCAGGTCGAACTTGCTGGCCTCGAACTCGCGGTTGACCTTGCCCCAGTCGATCTTCTCGCCGCTGAACGACTCGCGGACGATGAACTTGTCGTTGGGCGAGCGCCCCGTGTACTTGCCGGTGTTGACCACGATGGCGCCTGCAGCGCTGACGTGTCCTTCGCCGCGCCGCACGGCCTCTTCGAGCAACACGCTCCGAGAGAGGTTCCAGTACACACGCTTCGCGTTGACGATGCCGTGGTTCTCGAGGCCGTACTCGCTACGGACCGGGCCAAGATGCTCCATGTGACTTCCTCCGAGCGGATACGTGCGGTGAGGGTTGCTCGCGGCGATCCGCAATCTGACGCCAGTGGCGTCAACGAACGTTGTGAGTGGTCCAGGTGCCCACTTCCGTAGCTAAACTCTCGTTCAGCTGCGGCTGGTGCTGCACGGAGCAGCGGGAGAGGTGGAAAACCAGACGCGGCCTCCGTGTAGCCGCCGGCAGGCCCCCGTGCAAGCCCAACACCGAGCAGGCAGCGCAAGCCTTGGGTTCAGTCTGGCGCTTGAGGACTCGCCCCTCAAGCAGCCGCGACACGTGAAGCGTCGCTCGGGCTACCGCGGGTTTGGACAGAGCAAGCCAAGCGCGCAGCAAAAACGCGCCGTGCCGGGCTCGAGCCTGGGAGAACGCGGGATCTGCGCGGGACGACGGCGTTATCGCAGCGTTTACAACCCGCTGGAGATGGTGTTTGGTCTGGCAAAGTGACTTGAGCAACGACACAGTCTGACTCCCCGCGGGCAACGTTGCGCCCGTGCCGTCCCGTCTGCGCTCGGCAGAACCGCTGACCCGGACGCGCTCAGCGCGCCGTCCTGACCTTCGACCCACTCGCTATGGGTTCGCCCTCGGCATGAACGACCCATCTCCCCTCCTCGGGCGCTTCCGTTTTCAGCAGTCGCTCGCCAAATCCGGCAAGAGCGTTGCCTGGATCGCGCGAGACGAGGAGTCGGGACGTCAGGTCGTGGTCGGCAGCCTGCCGATTCCCCGCGCGAGAACCCTAGTGCCGCTGGTTGGATGGGAGAACCCACACCTCGCGCGGGTGCACCACGTGCTCGACGACGCAGACCCGCAGCAGCTGCCTCGGGGCGTCGACCTCTCCACTCAGGCACTGGTAGTCGCAGAGCACGTGTCTGGACGTACGCTCCACCAACGCGTGGAGACCGCCTCCGTTCCGATCCCGCGCGCCGTGAACTGGCTGATGCGTCTCGCTCGAGCGCTCAAGGAGATTCATGCGCGCGGCGCGGTGCTCGGCGCGATCAGTCCCCGCAGCGTCATCGTGGTGCGCGACGGCGTCGTTCCAGTGTTCACCCATTTGATGGCGCCTCCGAGCGGCGCGTTCTGTTCTCCTGGTCGGGTCCAGGGGGGAGGGCCAAGCCCCGAAGACGACGTCTGGGCGCTCACTGGCCTGCTCTACCTCGCGCTGGCTCGTGCGCAGCCCTTCCGGGGTGGTAACCGTGACGCGCTGGCCAAGGCGATCCTGAATGCAGACTTCGCGCCCATCGCATCACGAGGCGTCGACGACGCTCAGCTGCAGGCGATACTCGAGACCAGCTTTCAGCTCGACGGCAGCGGCCAGACCGCAGCCGAGCTGGAACAGGCGCTCGTCGATTGGATCCGTCGGGGCGCCGACGTCGAGGGGCTCGAGCCTCGGGTGTCGACCCGTCCGCCTCCGCCGGTCGCCCGGCAGACAGCGTTTCCCCCCGGAACCCAGCCTGCGGCGCGACCCGCATCGGAGCACCCGCGACAGGCCGGCACGTCGCCCGGGTCGTCCCCGAGCCCGCAACCGGCGCCGAACCAGCGTGAGGCGCTCGAGAACCCACCGCTCGAGCCCGTCTCCGCGCCACTCGAGCGCTACGCGCCGATATCGTTCACGGACGAGGCGACCGCGCCAGCGCTCCCCACGGACCTCCAGAAGCTGGCCCAGGCCGCCCGCCCGAGCTCGGAGATGCCCGCGGTCAATCCCCCTGGGGAGCCGGCTCGCGAGGTGCCGGCTGGCGACGAGCCCCAGACTCCCCTCCCCCCAGTCGTCACGCCAGCTCGCGCCTGGGACGATCACACGGCTCCAGCGCTCCCGTCGGACATTCGACACCTCGCCCAGGCCCACGCTGCGCTCGCAGCAGGGGAACGAGCGCTCCGCGACGCCGCTCGCAGCGCGGAACACCCTCGCTTTCAAGACACCCCGGCGGAGCAGACCGCGCCGGCGGTACCCAGCGCACGCGCTCCGTACAGCTTCGCGGACGCGGAAGAAGAGACCGGTCGCTTCACGCAAGAAGACCTGCGAGAGCTCGAGCTGGTACCTGCAGCCCCTGGAGGTACCAACGCGGACGAGTTTGCGCACTCGGGCTCTGCTCCGCTTCCGGAGCCTGGCCTGCATCCGCCGACCATCGTCATAAACGAAGAAGCGGCCGCCTATCGACGCCGCATGGATACGCTCCCGCCGAGCGGCAACGTCTCCCAAGCAGACATCGAGACGCAGGTGAAGGCCGCGGCGAAGCCGGCTGCCAAGCGTACCGGGGGTTCACTGCTGATGTTGTTGCTCGCTGCGATGGTCGCGGTCGGGGCCGTCGCGTTGCTGATCCTGCGTAACGAGCCCACGACCCCAGCAAGGCCCAGACCGGCTCCGACCCAGGCACCGTCAGCGACCACCAGCGTTGCAGCGCCTTCAGTCGCCGCCCCGCCGACCCCCAGCCCCGCGGTGTCGAGTGCACCAGCCGCAGCGACCGATCCCACGGCTTGCGTCGTGAGTCATTTCCCCGAGGGAACCTTCGCGACTGGCGAGCCCAGGCTCGCCAACCTCTGCGAGGAGCACGACCCGCGAAAGCTCGCGAAGGAGCTGCACCGAAAGATCGTCGTTGGCGGTCAAGGACAGATCAGCGCCGGGATGCGTGAGTGGTCCCTCTTGTCGTGGTACGAGCTCGCAGCGATCGCCACCATCCAGCGAGACTGCTGCCCGACGTCGGAACTCGAGCTACCCGAAGCTCCGGTGTGCGAGCCCCTGGCGAGGAGTCTCTCGCGAGTGGCCAGCGACAAGGACGACGCCGCGCTGGCCAACCTGGAGTCGCAGATCGCCTGCCTGTACGACAAGCAAGCGCCACGCCCCTATCGCTACGCGACGCGCCCCGACTCCGGCAACAAGACCGCAGCCAAGCAGTTTCTCGAGCGCGCCCGGCAGCGCTGAGCTCTCGCGCTGGCGCAGCGAGCGACGACACGAGTCGTGCGCTGGGACGTCAGGCCTTCACAGGTTCCAGCTGCTTGTAGCCATGGGCTCGCACGAAGTTGATGTGCACACCTCGACAGCTCGCGTCGTACTGACAGTCCTTGCAGCGACGGCTCTTCGTGTAGTAGCGGTCGGCGATATAGCGCTGCGTGTACTTGCCCATGTCCACACGCGCGTCCGGCCCAAGCATCGCCGCGTCGAGGCGCCTTGACGCGGCTCGTGGCAATCGACCGGAGATGCACGCTGGAATATTTTCCAGAGGGATATTTTCCGGCAACTCATCCAGCGTCCCGCGAAGGTCGACGTCCTGTCTGAGTTGCTCGGTGACTCGATCGTAGTTCGGCTGGCTCAACCCGAGCCTCGGGTTGTCTCGTTGCTCGTCGATCAACGCCCTGGTGGACTGAGTCAAGGCAACGCACACCTCGAACGCGGCGTCGATCTCGAACAGAGCTCGCGCTTGCTCGGGTGAGTCGACGTAGCAGCGTCTCAGGTCCAGACCGGCGAACTTCCCGTCCTCCAGCGCAGCGGCAAGACCGCCATAGTCCACCAGCTCCAGGAACAAATCAGGGCTCTCGGCGAGGCTCGCATGAGCATCCTGAACTAGCTCCCGCGCCGCGCTGACGTCGGGAGCGACCAGCCGCAACGCTGCTGCCTGCGGAAGTTGACCCGAGAGCGGCGCCGGAGCCACCAGTCGCAGTTCATCCACGCGCTCGTGCTGGCGCTCTGCGATGGCATCGTCGAGACCATCGCAGAGTTGATTCAGGTAGCAGTAGTGACAGCGCTCCGGTTGTCTGCAGCTCAGCTTGCGCCCGATGCTCAGGTAGCGATCGAACTCTTCACGACGCCCGCGCACCTCGTCGTTCATCTTGTATGGGTCCTGAATCAGCTCCTCGAAGCCTTCGGTGAACGGCGGGGGGAACCGGTTGAGCCAGATGTGAACGTCGGGTCTCTTGGAGTACTCGAAAGCGCGGCGGAGGGCCTCTTCGTTGCCCTCGAGGTCGTAGAAGAGGTGCTCCTTCGCGGGTCCCCAGGCATTTCCGAAAGGAATGATGTGAAGCAGGTCGAACTCCTGAACGCCCCACGAGATGAAGGTCTCGAGCATCTCGGGCAGGTGCTTCACGTTCTGCTTGTTGATTACGATGTCGACGTTGACGATGAAGCGTCTCGACGCCAGGGCCGCCTTCAGCCCAGCGGTCTCCTGAACGAACGCTCCCGGGGTCGCCACCAGGGCATCGTGAAGCTTGGCGTTGTGTCCATGTAGAGAGAAGGTGATCTCGTCCAGACCGTTCTCGGCGGCCCGCTCCAAGAACTCTGGGTAGGCGAACATTCGTCCGTTCGTCACCGTCTGGACCTTGGGGTATCCAGCGCGCTTCCCGAGCTTCACGAACTCCAGGAAGTTGGGGTGCATCGTCGGCTCCCCTCCACTCAGGATCAGTCGACTCGCTCCCTTCTTGCGCCCCTCGACGATCTGGATCTTCACATCCATGTTGCTGCGCATCGTGCCCACGTGCGCCAGCGAGTCGAGGCAGAACGTGCACTTGTTGTTGCAGTCGTAGCTGAGCCGCACCCAGTTGCGCTTCTCGTGTGCAGCCTCTTCATGGCTCTCCACCTTCTGCAGCTCGTCTTCGGCCGATGTCAGGGTGGCGGGCTGTACTGCGTCGTGTTCGGCGATCATGAATTCAACTCCAGCCTGCGGGTGGGATCGACTCTGAGATGGATGAGCCACTGGTTGCTGCTCGCGGGGGTGACCTCGTGAACCTCGACCAACTCCAGCGGGAGACCTCGGAGCAACTCGAGCGCTTGCCGTGCGTCGGCATTGCGGAAGTGCTCGTGCTCAGCCGCGCTCGCTTCCGCACGGCGAGCGAGCTCCCTCTCACGCACCAGGCCATATGCGACGTTGTCCACGAGGGTCAACGTACCACCTGGGGAAACCCGCGCTAGAGCCCGTTCCAACGTTTCGCGCGGACTTCGTAGATGATTGAAGCTCCGTAGGAGCAACACGTGATCGAAGGTACCCGACAACGAGTCGAAGCCGATCTCCGCCGCGAGCGCGCGGAAGTCCGCCCAGGGATAGCGTTGCTTCAAGACGGCGAGACGTTGAGCGTCCGGATCGATCCCAACATAGCTGACACACCCCTCGAGCACCGAAGGTTCGATGGCCGTGAGGTACGGGCCATCCCCACATCCGATGTCGAGGACGCGCCCCCGCAGGCCGGTCAGTAGCTCGAGCAATCGTCCCTCGTCTCTCGAGAAGACGTCGGTCGCGAGCGCGCCCCACGCCCCACCACATTCCGCACGGAAGTGACAGCGCCGGCACTCCGGGCGCTCCTGTAGCTTCCTCAGGTCTCGCGCGAAGTCGTCTGGAGCGAGCTTGCGGGAGACGTCGACGTAGAGCTGACCGTATCCATCCTTGATCTGGAGCAGCTCTTCGCGACTGAAGTCTGAAGTGTGGGTCTCGCAGAGCCGGATCTGTCCTTTCAGCGAGAGCCACAGCGTGCGCGCGCGATCGAAGCCCGGATGGGCGCCGAGCAACGGGCAGGCCTCGTCGCTGGGCCATGGCACCCCTGGCCCGATCACGAAATTGAGTGAGTTCGAGCGCAGCCCCACGTCACCCGTCTGGCCTGGTGCTGTTCCGTCGACACGCTGAGCTGGCTGCCCGCTCACCCGTGAACCGTAGCAGGGAACGGCTTCGGAGCCGACCCAGCGCTCAGTCGGGACGCGTCTCGATGGTCGCTCCCAGACAGTAGTTGGCGAACTCATCGGCGAGGACCTGCTCGGGGTGCTCTCCTCGGCTCGCCAGGCGCACGACGTAGGCGTCGACCTGCTTGTCGAGGCTGAGCTCCGCGAAGTCCCCGTAGAGCAGGAGAGCTCCCTCGATGGCCTCCGCGGAGTAGAGGTCCGGGTCGAACCGCAGCTCGATCATGCGCCCTCCTTGGGCTCCGGGTTCTCTTCGCCTTCGCCTTCGCCCTTCGGGTCGCCGCGTTCGTCGAAGGGCTCCGCCTTGCTGACCTTCTTGTACTTGTCTTCCCAGCTCATGGCGATGCCCAGCGGGTCTTCGAAGGCGGTGTCGTCGTCGATGTTCATGTCGAGCAAGTCATCGAGCCCCGGGGGACCGGCCGCTCCTGCCACGGCCTGATTCGTCACCTGCTGGATGAGCTCACGGTTCTCGTCCGTGATCATGCGACGCCAGGCCTGACCAAGGATCTCGTTCTCGAACTCACCCACCAACGCGTCGACCTCACGTTCGACGCTGGGCTTGAGCTTCAGGCGGACCGAGATCTTTCCCCCGTCGCGATCCAGCTTCACGTAGCAACGATCGATGAAGATATAGGCCGCGCCATAGATCGCGTCCTTGGGGTAGAGGCCTTCGTCGAACGTGATGGTGACTGCACCATCCGCTTGCTTCACATCGAGGTCGGACATGTACTCCGCGTTGTTTCCCTAACCCATTCCGGAGTCAAGGGTGCGATCCCACCTCACTGCGTAAAGCTCAGGCTGAACTGATTGCACTCCGGGTTCGACCCGCCTCCCGGGATCGAGGTACGGGTCAGTCGGACGATGATGGTGCCTGGCGGCGTCGACTTGTCGGAGCAGTGACCCTGGGTCTCGTTCTTGGTGTTGAACAAGGTGCAGTTCGGGTTGCGAATGGAGGCGTAGTCCATCGACCACTGGGTGACGTTGATGCCGTTCCTCGAGGTACCATTGCCGTTGGGGACGGGGCACGTCACCGCCGTCGAGCAGTTCGACAGGATATCCATCTGGTAGCCGTTGGCCTTGGAGGCTGCGGACAGGGTGATGGTTGGATTCCAGCTCTGATTCGACAGCGGGTTCGGCTTGTTCAAGCTGACGTAGAAGTACGCGGTTCCGTTCAGGTTCACGATCTGGCCGTTCACCGTTCCGGTCAGCTGCTGGGGTGATCCACACGTCGCGTTGGCGGTGGTTGGGCACGCCTGAGCCTCGCAGCCGTCGCAGATGTTGCCGTTGGCGTCCTTCTGACCTGGCGGACAGGAGGCCTGGTTCAGCTCACAAGCCCCTGCATTGCACGCCAGCGTTACCGAGGTGACGTTGGGGATCGGCTGCCCCGTCGTGAGCAGACCGAGATCCCAGCAGTTGCGGGTGCACATGTTGAGCGCGCTGTCCTCGTCAGTGGATCCGTCGCAGTCATCGTCCTTGGCGTCGCAGCGCTCGTCTCGGGAGGAGTAGCTCGGGTTGCATTGGAAGCCCCCTCCCGCGCAGGCCTGGGTCCCGATCGCACACTGCCCCTTCGCGCCCGTGACACTGCACACATCCCCGACGCCAGGTAGCTGCTGACCACTCGGGGGGTTGTCGAGAGCACCGTCACAATCATTGTCGACTCCGTCACACAGCTCGGAGCTGGGGAACACCTGCTGCACGCAGCTCAGCTGTCCCCCCGCGCAGTCGGTGATTCCAGCCGCGCAGGGCCCCTTGAGGGAGGCGACCATGCATGACATATTTCCGCCCGGATTTCCCTCGTCAGCCGTGCCGTCGCAGTTGTCGTCGAGATTGTTGCAGCTCTCGGTGCGTGTCCCCGGGGTAACGTTGGGATCACACACCACACGGTGCGGCGAAGCCGACGTATCACAGCGCGTTTCACCCAGCGCACAGATCCCGTCTAGCCCGGTGTTGCACGCCTGCGCACCTTCGGGATTGTTCTCGTCCACGTTGCCGTCGCAGTCGTTGTCCAGGTCGTCGCACAGCTCCTGAGAAGGGACATTGTCGGGCTGGCAGCGGAGCTGCGCAGACACGCAATGCAGCGTCCCCTTCGCACACTCTCCCTGCTCCCCCGCCACGGTGCACGGGTCTCCACCGCCGGGGTCACCCTCGTCGATCTGGTTGTTGCCGTTGTTGTCGAGCCCGTCGCAGACCTCCTGGGCGGCGCTGGTCCCGCCAGCCCCTCCCGTGCCCGTCCCACCGACGCCGCCACTACCCCCAGTGGTGCCGCCGCTGCCACCAATCGCTCCACCAACGCCCGCGGTGCCGGAGCCCCCGACACCACCCATGCCAGCGCTACCCCCAGCGGTCGCCCCGCCCATGCCGGCGAATCCACCCACGCCGCTACCACCGGAACTGGAACCCGCGGTCGACGAACCAGCGGAGCCTCCGCTCGCTCCCCCGACGCCGCCGATACCTCCGTCCCCACCGTTGCCGCCGTTGGCGGTGGTCGTCTCTGCCTCACCACCCGAGGCACATCCCACCAGTCCGGCGACGCTGGAGAGCAAGACAGTTCCGACGAACAAACGACAAGTAGTGCTGAGTCTGCGGGCCATGTGGTTTACCTCTGGACTTGGTTGAACCTTACGCAGGTGACCATTCCCCCGTCCTGGGAGCCGCTGGGCGGTGGTTGGAAGTATCAGCGAGCGCGGTCGCGCTCTTCAATTTCTCTATGGATATTACCTGGCGGGCGCTTTCTGCGCCAGTCGCGACGAAATCCTCGATGGCCGCCGGACGCGCGTCGCACTTCAACCCGACACGCCGGGCATGATCCTGCGCCGCACGGACGTGGGGCATCGCGAGCTCATGAGGCGGCTCCAGCCGAGGACGGACTGCGGCGCGCCCCACCGGGAGCACGGAGCGCATCTCGGCCCGCGCCACGCCCAGGGCAGACGCCAGACGTACCCACTCGGACAGATGTCGAAAGTTGGAGCGGGTCACCAAGGTCGTCAGCACGACCTCGATCCGCGCGCCCACCAGCGAGCGCACCCCGATCACGGTCTCGCGAAAGCTCCCTGGCGCTTGCGTGTGGTAGTCGTGGACGGCTGCGGTAGGGCCGTGCAGCGCGACCTCCGCGCCGCGCAGCCCCGCCGCCGCCAGCCTCGGTGCCAGAGCGGGGTCCCGCGCGAGGCGCCGCGCGTTGGTCTGAACATGGACCTCGATGCCGCGCGCATGGAGCGCAGTGATCTGATGCTCCAGGTTGCTCACCAGCGTGGGCTCTCCCCCAACCAGCATCAAGGGCGACTCTGAGATCTGCTCCAGCACGGAATCCTCAACAGCCGCGGTTTCCTCATGGAAAGCCGTGTTCTGCGCGCAGAACACGCAGCGGTTGTTGCAGATCGCCGCAAGCTGGACCCGGCGCACCGGCTAGCTCTCGGTGACTTCGTGGAGGTGGTCCCGTGCCCGTGTCGTGCGCAACTCCAATGACAGAAAGCCAGCGCGGTCGACGGAGTGTTCATTCGTTCGAATCACGTCCGCAAGAGCCATCGCCGCGAGCCCCTCGGCCTCGCTCGTCGAGGTCGATCCATTGCCGCGATTGACCACCATCACCTGAAAGAAGTCGGTCTCGCCGGGAGCGCGCTGACTGCCACGCGCGACCACATCGAGCTGGAACCGCTCGTCGTTTCCGTGGGCCATCACGAGGCTGATCGCGCCCTCACGCAACGGCAAGACGGCCAGCACCTTCCACGCCCCGAGCTGACTTCCGGCGACCAGCGGCGAGACCAGCTCGAAAGCCGCCTGTGTCTCCGCGGAAACAGCCTTGGAACCCTCCTCCGGGCACGCTGCTTGCTCGTGCGACGCCCCTGCGGAAACGCCCCTCTGCTCTGCAGGGGCTGCACTTCCGACACCACTCACCAGCACGGCCGAGGCCGCCGCACCCAATCCCAACGTCCGTGCAGCTTCCCGGCGGCTGACTTTCTCGCTCTTCATAATGACAAGCCTCCAGGTAGGAGTGTCCTTTATTTTCGCAGGTTTCGTCAACGGGCCGGCCGTCCCGACACACCGGATGTGTAGGACCTGGAACGCCCTGGAAACCACACGCCCGCACGCCGGCGGTCGCAGAACGCCAGCGGACGGGCAGTCCGAGGCACTGCACTCATTTGCATGACGCGACGTAGCAACTGCAACTTAGTGGACGCCCGCTCGGCCCGCCCGAGACCCGACGAGGACTGCGCCGCCCGGAGTTCTCACATGGATTCACTGGTGATGGCGAACTCGTCATCCAACCACCGAACCCGTAGGCGCGTCCCCGGACTCACGCGTTTACCGAGGATTGACTCCGCGAGTGGATCCTGAACCTCACGTACGATCGCCCGCTTGAGCGGCCGCGCACCGAGCGCTGGCTCGTACCCGAGTTCCACCAGGCGCTGCTTCGCTTCGTCGTCGACCACGACGTCGAGCCCGCGATCCTCCAGCATTCGCCTCACCTTGCTGAGCTGAATATCGACGATCTTCAGCAGATGCGGCCGCAGCAGCGGCCGGAACACGACCACATCGTCGACCCGATTCAGAAACTCCGGACGGAAGAAGGCGCCCAACTCATCGAGCAAAACGTCACGCAGCGCCTCGCGCCCGTCCTCGCTCTCGAAGAGCGCGGGCTGCGTGTCGAGGATGCGCTGGGAGGCGATGTTGCTCGTGAGGATGACCACTGTGTTGGAGAAGTCCGCGAGCCTCCCGCGGCCATCGGTGAGGCGTCCATCATCCAGTACCTGAAGTAGCAGGTTGAACACGTCCTGATGGGCCTTCTCCACCTCGTCGAACAAGAGCACCGAGTAGGGTCGCCGCCGCACCGCCTCGGTCAGGAAGCCTCCCTGTTCACTGTCGGCGTATCCCGGGGGAGCCCCGATCAAGCGCTGCGCCATGTGGCGTTCGGCGAACTCACTCATGTCCAGTCGCGTGAGCGCGAGTTCATCGTCGAACAAGAACTCCGCCACAGCCTTCGCCAGCTCGGTCTTTCCCACGCCGCTCGGCCCGAGAAACAGGAAAGAGCCAATGGGCTTGCCTGGATCTCGCAACCCCACTCGGCCCCTCCGGACGGCCTTGCTGACCGCGCGCACGGCGTCGTCCTGCCCGACGACTCGTTGCTCCAGGCGCTGCTCCATCTGCAGCAGCTTCTCCGCCTCTTCCTCCAGCATCTTTGCCACTGGGATGCCGGTCCAGGCAGCGAGCGTCTCCGCCACCACCGCGTCGTTCAAGGGGCTCGGCTTCGTGCCCAGCCCGAGCTTGCGCACCGCGGCCTGCGCCGTCTCGAGGCGAGTCCTCAGGCTGGGGATCGTCACGTGCTCGAGCTCCCCGAGCCGGGCGAAGTCCTTGGAGCCCTGAGCCTTCTCCTGCTCCCCGAGCGCCTGAGTGAGCTCGCTGTCCAGCGCCCGCATGGCCGCGACCGCCCCACGGCGGCTCTCGGCGCGGGTGCGCAGCTCTCGAACCCGGGGCTCCAGGTCGTCTCGCTCCTTCAGCAGCGAGTCGCGCGTCTTGACGCTCGCGGGGTCCTCCGCGTCTGCCAGGCTCCGCAGCTGAGCCTCGAGTGACTCGAGGCGCCGCAGCGCTCCGTCGGCCTCCCGGGGCAGACCATCCTGCTCCACACGATAGGACGCCGCAGCCTCGTCCAGCAGGTCCACGGCACTATCCGGGAGGAAACGATCCTGGAGATAGCGCTTCGCGAGGTGTACCGCCGCGACGATGGCGCTGTCGCTGATCTGGATGTCATGGCGTTCTTCGTACTTGATGGTGATTCCGCGCAGGATCTCGATCGCCTGAGCGGTGGATGGCTCCGCCACGTCGAGGGTGGTGAACACCCGCAACAGATTCCCGTCACGCTCCTGAAGCTTGCGCAGCCCTTCCGGAGTCGTCGTGCCGAGCATGCGCAGCTCCCCACGCTGAAGCGCGACCGAGATCAGCTCGCCTACCGCAGAGCTAGTGCCAGTCTGACCGAGCAGGGTATCGATGCCGCGGACGAACAGCACGTTGTTCCCGCGCTCGTCATTCAGCGACCCGAGCAAGCGCTTGACGCGCTCTTCCATCTCTCCGCGCAAGCGCGGCCCCGACAGCAGCTGTCCGGGATCCAGCTCCAGGAGCCGCACCCCCACCAACGACGTGGGCACGTCCCCCTTCGCGAGTCGCATCGCCAGGCCACGCACGACTGCGCCCTTGCCGACTCCCGGTTCCCCGACCAGCAGCGGGTGCTGCTTGTGTCGACGCTCGAGGATCGTGATCAGGCGGCGCAGCTCGTTGTCACGTCCGATCATCGGGTCCAACGTACCGGACCGCGCCAGCTCCACCAGGTCTCGGGGCGCAAAGGGGGAATCACCGACAGGACGCACCATTGGTCGCGGAACTTGTATCAACGCGGAAACGTGCTCTCGCAAGCTCCCTGGTCGGATGCCCGCGGCTTCCAGGATCTCGCCCGTGGACCCGCCGATTTCCTGGGACAGCGCGTTCAGGAGTTGCTCCACGCCAACTTGCTCGACATGGTCGCGCTCCGCCTCGCGCTCGGCGCGCTCCAAGAGATCGAGCAGCCGCGCCGAGAGGTATGCCTCGTCATTGCTGCTCGGAAGCTCGGAGAGCTTTTGCTCCGAGGCAGAGAGCAACAGCGTGGGGTCGATCTTCGCGGTGCGCAGCACGTGGGTCACACCTGGATCGCGATCCAGGGCACGGAACAGCAGGTGAAGCGGAGTCACTTCGGCGTGCTTGCGCTCGTCTGCCAGGGTCTGCGCCCCGGCAACCAACGCCTTCGCGTCAGGGCGGAAGCGGGCGAGGCTGAGCTTGGTCGTGGCTTCGGCCATGCCCCTTACTACTCCGGTCTGGGCAGCGGCCAAAGCTCCCGACGTGGCGCAAGGCTGGCACGAGCGCCCCGGCGACCGCCCTGGAGGTGCGATGCGGACGACGACCGCCGAGAGAACGTGGGTCTGGCGCGATCGGCCAAGCTGACTTAGATCGAGAGGCGTGTCCGCGAGTATCGTCGTCTACCGCACCCGGTTCTGTCCGTACTGCATCCGGGCCAACTTCCTGCTGAAGGGCAAGGGCGTGCCGTTCGAGGAAATCGACGTGTCCGGCGACCTGGAGCGGCGCGCGTGGCTTCGCGAAGCCACCGGCCAGCACACCGTCCCCCAGATTTTCATCAACGACCGCTCGATCGGCGGCTACTCCGAGCTCTCCGCGCTCGACCGCAGCGGACAGCTGGACCGACTCCTCGCGGAGGAGCCCCAGCGCTAGCCCCCGCGCTCACCTGTCTCGATCCCCCAGTTGGTGTAGATTCGAGGCCTTGCCTCTGAGCGACTTCCCCCACGTCTTCCTGCTGGCGTTCGCGATCCCGTTTGGGCTGGCTTTCGGCAGCTTCCTGAACGTGGTGATCTACCGCCTCCCACGCGGAGAGAATCTCGCGTATCCAGGCAGCGCGTGCCCGCACTGCGGCACGCCGATTCGGGGTTACGACAACATCCCGGTGCTGAGCTGGGTGTTTCTGCGCGGCAAGGCCCGGTGCTGCAAGGCGCCGATATCACCGCGGTACCCACTGATCGAGCTGGTGGGTGGTCTGGCAGCCTACGCGATCATCGAGGTGATCGTGATGGGGCTGCCCTCCGACACCAGCATCTGGAAGGCGCTCGGGTTGTTCTGCGCCCACCTCGCTCTGAGCCTCGGCCTCGTTGCCGCCGCGTTCATCGATCTCGAGCACATGATCCTGCCGGACGAGATCACTCTGGGCGGCGCAGCGCTCGGCTTCGCAACCAGCTTCGTGCGGCCCGATATCGACTGGAAGCAGTCGCTGATCGGCGGCGCCACTGGGTTCTTGATGGTATGGCTGCCCTTCGACTTGCTCTACCGCAAGCTCCGCGGTCAGGCGGGGATGGGCCTGGGGGACGCGAAGCTGCTGCTCCTGGCCGGCGCGTGGTTCGGCTGGGCCGGAGCCCTGTTTGCGCTCTTCGTCGGCGCCTTCCAGGGGACGCTGGGCGCCATCGTCATGCTGCTGAGCCGAGGACAGATCAACGAGCCTGAGGCAGTGCAACGACAACGCGAGGAGCTGTTGCTGGCCATCGAGGCGGCGGAGGGAGAGGAGCGTGAAGCACTGCTCGCCGAACTCGAGGCAGATCCGCTCGCGCACGAGTCCGATGGCAGCTTCTCTCAGGCCCGCCTGGCCTTCGGCCCCTTCCTCGTGCTCGCGATCATCGAGTACCAGTTCTTCGGGCCGTACCTGCTCTCCGAACTCCAGGCCTGGATGCTAGGCGTATGACCTTGAACCTTATCCGTAGGGATTTACGGCTCAGCTGTCTCTCGGTGGGTCTGGCGCTGCTGGGGCTCGTGGGGTGCGGCAGCGAGCTACGGCGGGCACGGGTCGGGAGCCACCCCGTGAACGGCTCGGAGCCCGAGGTGGTCGATTTCCCACCGCCCCCGGCCGAGGTGGAGGAGCTCCCTGCGGATCCAGGGCCGCCGTGCGTGTGGGTCGACGGGCGCTGGGAGTACGTGGGGCGGCGCTGGGAGTGGCGCGACGGCGCCTACGTGCAGGCGCCCGACAACTGCTACTACGCCCCTCCGGTCATGGTCTGGCTGCCCTCGGAGACAGGGGGCGAACTCTATTACTTGAGCGGACACTGGTACACGGACGCTGGCGCCAGCTGCTCGGAACCCAAGGCCTGCCGCATTCGTCAGACCAACGAGGGCTGAGCTGCGCGAGATGCAGCGAGGCGCCGTCCAACCGAAGGTCGAGCGGCGCCTCGTCGATGCGCTTGAGCAGGGGCCTGCTGAGCCGCCTTCGTCGCTCTACTCCGCGGCGAACACTGGACCGCTGTTGACCCGAGCTGCCGCCAGCGCTTCCTCGGCGCTCGCCACCGCGTCGCCGGTGACACCTTCGTCGTCCTCGGGCGGGACACTTGCCGCGAGCGGCGAGCTGGGACGCACGTTCGGCAGCGGCGGGATGCGCACGTTGCGACCGGCGTACTGCCGATAGATGAGTACTCTCAGCAGCTGGAGGGCACCGTCGATGTCGACGTCTTCCGAGTCGAGCTGCCACTGCAGGAAGATCCCCTCGAGCAGACCGACGACGAGGAAGGCGGACCGCTCGAGACGCCGGGTCTCCTCGTCAGGGACCAGCTTGCGCATCTCCTCGACCATTGCCGCACGGTAATTCCGATAGATGTTCTGGATGCGGGTACGCACCCCGCTATCCGCATGGGAACGCTCGAGGGCGATCTGCATGATCAGGCGCAGCGTATCCGGCTGCTCTTCCACTTGCTGGCGCACGTCGGCCAAGAAGATGTCGATCTTCTCGAGCATGGTGCGCCCTTCTTGCACCTGATTCGCCAGGCGCCGCATGTACGTCTTCGCGGCCTGCTCGAGCACGGCAACCAGGATGTCTTCCTTGCCACCCTTGAAGTGCCAGTAGATGCTCGAGGGCGACGCTTGCGCACGGGTCGCGATCTCATCGACGCTGGTGGCGGCGTAACCTTGACGTGAGAAGAGGTAACCGGCGGCGCGCAGGACGCGCTCCTTGGAGTTACCCCGGCGGGGTCGTTCGACAGAGGGGGTGTCCATGACGGGCGTGTGTCTAACCCAACCGCCCGGTGCGCTCCAAGGGCAATCGAACGTCCGCTCCAGTTCCCTCTCCCCCAAGAAACCAGCAGAAAACTGCGTATAAGTGACTAGAACGAGGTTTTGTTGCGGCATTCCATGGACTTGGAAATGCGGCTTCCGGCCATCTAACCCGTTGTTGAGAGTTTGACTTCGCACTATTCACATTCGTCGATTTCGGCTAGCGCCCGGGTTTGGGGGGTGAGGTGCTGCGGTCTGCGCGTGGTCCCACCTCGGGAGGAGATGCTTGGCGGGGTCTGCGCGTTGAGCGCGCCTCCGGAGGCGGGCTCTGCTATGCCCTCCGCCGCATGAGCGCCGAATCGAGCTTTCCCGCCCATATCTTCCGTGAGTACGACATCCGCGGAGTCGCCGACCGCGACCTGACGGACGAGGTCACGCGTCGCATCGGTGCTGGTCTGGCGAGGTTGCTGCGCCCGGCCAGCGGGAAGGCGCCACACGTCGTGGTTGGTCGAGACTGCCGCGCGTCGGGCCCGCGTCTATTCGAAGCGCTACTCCAAGGGCTGACCAGCGGCGGCGCGCACGTGACGGACATCGGCGTCGGCCCCACACCTCTGGTCTATTTCGGAGTCCATCACCTGGACGCCGACGGTGGGGTGATGATCACGGGAAGCCACAACCCGGGCAACGAGAACGGCTTCAAGATCATGAAGGGCAAGGCGTCGTTCTTCGGCGACGACATCCGGGCACTGAAAGAGCTCGCCAGCGGAGGCGAACTCACCGAGCGCAGCCGTGGGTCGATCGAGACCGTGCCCATCCAGGAAGCCTATCTGAGCCAGCTTCGCCAGGACATTTCCCTAGGGCAACGCAAGCTCAAGGTGGTGCTCGACGCTGGAAACGGGGCGGGCGGCCCCCTCGGTGTGCAGGCGCTCAAAGGCTGCGGCGTGGAGCCGATCCAGCTGTTCTGCGACATGAACGGTAGCTTTCCCAATCACCACCCGGATCCGACCGTCGTGGAGAACCTGAAGGACCTGATGACCACGATGGCGAGGGAAGGTGCCGACGTGGGCATCGCCTTCGACGGCGACGCAGATCGTCTGGGAGTCGTGGACCGGGACGGCAGCGTCATCTGGGGCGACCGACTCCTCGCGTTGTTCGCTCGACGTGTGCTGGAGCAGCGCCCCGGCGCCGCGGTGATCGGCGAGGTGAAGTGCTCGCAGTCGATGTACGACGACATCGCCAAGCATGGCGGCAAGCCCATCATGTGGCGCACCGGACACTCGCTGATCAAGAGCAAGATGAAGCAAGAGCACGCCGCGCTGGCGGGCGAAATGAGCGGGCATTTCTTCTTCGCCGATCGATACTTCGGCTTCGATGATGGTATCTACGCCGCGCTCCGACTGCTGGAGATCCTGAGTCACACGGGGCAGACCATCTCCGAGCTGCTCAGCGATCTCCCCCAGGGACACACCACGCCCGAAATCCGCATGGACTGTCCCGATGACAAGAAGTTCGCCGTGGTGGAACGAGTCAAGCAGGCTCTCAGCGGCGACGGCGAGCTGAGCGACATCGACGGCGTCCGCGTCTCCTACCCGGACGGCTCCTGGGCGCTGGCCCGGGCTTCGAACACGGGTCCCATCATCGTTCTTCGGTTCGAAGCGCAGACACCCGAGCGCCTCGCGCAGCTCAGGTCCCACGTCGAAGGGCTGGTCGCCGAGGCGACCGCGAGCACCTGATCCCCATGACGGAGGAGAGCTGGACCATTGGCAGGGTCCTACGCTGGGCCCAGGAGGACTTTGCAAAGCGCGGTCTGAGCGCGCCGCGCCTGGACGCCGAGTTGCTGCTGGGTGAGTGCCTGAGCCTGAGCCGCGTTCAGTTGATCACCGACTCGGCTCGCCCGCTTTCGACAGAAGAGCTCGCCACCTATCGTGGACTGATCAAGCGTCGCCGCGCGAGCGAGCCCATCGCCTACATCCTCGGCGAGCGCGAGTTCTGGGGACTCAAATTCCGCACGGATTCGAGAGCGCTGATCCCGCGCCCGGACACCGAGACCCTCGTCGAGGTCGCCCTGGAGCGGACGCGAGACATCGCCTCTTTCGGGACGGCGCTGGACCTCTGCACCGGCAGCGGGTGCGTCGCGATCGCCTTCCACAAGGAACGCCCAACCTGGCGTGTGGTCGGTAGCGATCTATCCGACGATGCTCTGAGCTTGGCCCGTGAGAACGCCCTGCGCCTGGGCGCAGTCTGGGGCATGTGCTGGCAGAAGAGCGACCTCTTCATGGACGTTCCCCGAGGCCGTGGTTTCGACCTGATCACCGCCAACCCCCCGTACATTCCCAGCGGGGAGATCTCGACACTCGACGCCGACATCCGGGAGTTCGAGCCAGGGATGGCGCTCGACGGCGGCGACGATGGCATGCACTTCGTGCGCCGCATCGGCGAAGAGGCGAGGAGCTATCTGAAGGCTGGGGGAGTGCTCGCGATGGAGCTGCACCATGACCAAGCACAGCGGGCCAGTGAGCTGCTGGAGTCGCTCGGGTACGCCGGGGTCGAGCGGAGGCGGGACTATGGGGGGCACGAGCGGGTGGTGAGCGGACGCGTGTGAGGCACGCTGGCCGCGGTCACGGCCCCCCGTAGAACACCCCTCGCACGCCGAGCGTCGTCAGGTGGGCGACCAGCGGCTCGCTGAACACGAACTGGTAGTCCAGCGCCGGACCGACCGACAGCTGGCCCAGCTGCAGGCCTTCCCAGAACGCGCCGACTCCGACCATGCTGACCGCGCCGCCGTCGGCCGTGGTCTCTCCGTCCTTCTCGAGCTTCACGTTCCCGAGGCCGCCGGTGATCGCGAACCCGAGGTTCTTGCCCAGGTCCGACTGGTTGAACAGCGGGTATGCTTCCGTGCGGAACAAAAAGAAGTAGGCGCTACCCTTTTGCCCATTTCCGTTGAAGCCTTGCTGAGAGTAGCCGATGCCGAACGCCAGCCAGTCGCGGAACGTGACACCCAAGACCCCCGTGCCGCTCCAACCAACGGCGGCGTCCGTGGTGGCCTTGAACTCTGGTTGATCGATCTTGTCGACGTCGTTGGGGTAGCCGGAGACGAAGCCGTTGAGCCCCCCGACGGTCAGGCTCAGCATCACGTCGGAGCGGCGCTGGTACTTGATGTCGTAGTCACCGTCCCAGCTGTCCGAGTCTGCAGCGGCCTTGGCCTTCTCTCCGCCCGCCTCTGCGGCTGCGGCTGCGCCCTCGCCTGCGCTGGTTTGGGCGAGCGCGGGCGCGGACCACAGGCTCGACACGGCGAAGACACCGGTCAGCAGCCCGCAGAGCGGAGCCAGAGCCTGCATGGGTGAGACGGACATCGAGCTTCGTCGCAGCATATCGCCGTCGCTATGTGGGCTCCCACCCCGCCGAGGGTCAACCCGTAATCGTAGTGAGTCGGCGATCCGTGGGCTATTCTCCGGCAATGGCGCGCGTCGCGGTGTGGTTCGCCCCACTCGAGATCTCCCGCGACTTCATCGACTACCCCTACTTCGCAGATCTGGGAGCGGTGCAGGCGGCCGCCGTGCTGCGCGCAGCGGGCCACCAGGTGTCGCTGCGAGACGCTCTGGCCCGGCCTGGCGCGCGCCTGGAGCCGCTCCGCGACGGATTGGTGCGCCTCGGCGTGGGAGTGGAAGCCCTGACCGCAGGCGCGCCGCCGTGGGACGTCTCCCTGGTCGCCTACACCCCGTTCCAGCGTCCGCCGACTCGCGACCGCGCCCTGGGCGAGCTGCTCGAGAGACTCCGGGCAGAGGCGCCGCAGCGGCCCATCCTGCTCGCGGATCTGTATCAGTCGGGGCAGCACGTGGTGGACGCTCCGAGCGAATCCATCCTCGAAGCCTACCCGGAGGTCGATGGTCTCCTGCGCTACGAGGCCGAGGGCCACCTCGTGCCATGGGTGGAGACGCTCGTCAGAGACGGCCGTCCGACGAACCGCGAGGTGCGTGACGGAAACGTCGGCCCGGAAATCGATCTGAATCGATTGCCGCTGCCGGCCTGGGACCTGGTCGACACGCGAGCCTACTTCGCCTTCCACCGCTCGGTGATGGCGGGCCTCGGCAGGCCGCACTGGGCCTTCCCCATCGACGCCGATCACCTGCCGATGCTCTCGAGCCGCGGGTGCCCTTTTCGATGCGCGCACTGCTCGAGCAACCCAGGGCTGCCCGCTGGAAGACCCAAGACGCAGCGTCGCTACTCTCCCCAGCGCCTTGCCGCCCACCTCGACTGGTTGCAGCAGCACGGCGCCCGCAGCGTCCACCTCCTGGACGAGCTCGCGAACGTCAACGAGCGGCATTTCGACGCGCTGATGGAGTTGCTCGCCGAGCGTGACCTGCACTTCGAGATCCCGAACGGGGTGCGCGCCGACTACGTCCGCCCGAAGCACCTCGCCGCGATGCACGGGCACCTCACGACGCTGAGCATCTCCGCGGAGAGCGGAGTGCAGCGAGTCGTCGATCAGGTGGTCGGCAAGCAGCTGGACCTGCGCGCCATCGTGCAGACCGCAGAGCGCGCTCAGGCAGCAGGCGTGAGGCTCCTGGTTCACTACATCATCGGCATGCCGGGCGAATCCGCCGCAGAGATCAACGGCACCCTGGAGTTCGCGCTCGATCTCTTCGAACGGTTCAGCGCGGAACCAAGTGTGCAGTTCGCGACCCCGCTCCCCGGCACCCGCTTGGCTCGCGAAGCGACGAGTCGTGGCGCCATGGCGTTACCGATGGTCCGGGACTGGGGTCCCCATTTCCAGGGCAAGCCGAGCCTGGAGACACCCAGCTTCAGCAGTGGCGACTTGGTGCGCTTCAAGCATAGCTTCGACCGCCGCATGGAGGCTCTCCGTGCCCCAGGCGAGGTGAACCTGGCGGTGAACTACCAGTGCAACAATGCCTGCGGGTTCTGCGCCGTGGGACGCGAGCCAGCGCTTCCGCAGGGCATTAGACCGCCCGCGACCGACTCGGACCGCTTGCGCGCCTTCGCCGCCCGCCTGCTCGACGAGTATCGGCGCGGCGCACGCAGGCTGACGCTCGACGGTGGCGAACCAACTCTCAGCCACAACCTGTTCCGCCTGATCGAGGTGAGCCGCCGCATCGGCTACGAGCACGTCAGCTTGACCACCAACGGTCGCCTGGCGAGCTATCCAGAGTACGCCGCCCGCCTCACGGCATGCGGCCTCGACGCGATCTGGGTCAGCCTCCACGGCTCGAACGCCGCTCTACACGACGCCCTGGTGGGCGATCCCGGTGCCTTCGAGCAGACCCGGAGCGGACTCGAGCAGCTCCTGCGCCGCGCGCCGACGGGGCAACTCGTTGGCGCGCAGGTGACGCTCACCCGGCAGAACCAGCGCGACCTATCGAACCTCTTCGGTCTGCTGGCAGGTTCGGGGGTGAGGAACGTCGGCCTGCTTGGTCTCGAGCCTGGAGGCCCCGACCAAGCTGACCTCGCCTACGACCTCGAAGAGCTGGGCGGCCACTTGCTCGAGGCCCTGGCTCGCCACGGAGACGCACTCAGTTTCTGCGTGAAAAATCTGCCCATGTGCATCCTGCCCGGGTTCGAACGACTGTTCGAAGTCGACTTATTGAAGCTCGACGAGAGCGGAGGCGTACGGCGCCACATCTCCCTCGAGCCAATCGGTCTGCGCGACTACCAGCGCTCTCAGCGTCACCACGACGAGCGATGTGAGAGCTGCCACTACAGGGTGATCTGTGGGGGTTTCGTGGCGCAGCAGGCGGCGACACCCAGCTGGCTGGTGCCGCCATCACGGCTCACCCGCGCGCCCGTAGGTGCTACGGGAGGGCGCTCGGGCTGATACCCCTGCGCCTCTCCCCCCACAAACCTGCGCCTCTCAGAAACCCTGCGCCTCTCGGAAACCCTGCGCCTCTCGGAAACCCTGCGGCTCTCGGAAACCCTGCGCCTCTCAGAAACCCTGCGCCTCTCCCCCCCCCACGGGCCCTGCCTGCCCGCACGGGCTCTGGCGGCTCGGTCGCACTGCGCTCGACGCGGATAAATCGCGCTGGCCGACGAATGGACAACCTCACGAGGTTTGAGAGGATTTCCGGACCGCGCTAGACTCATGGTTCGGAGCCGTCTCCGACTCGCGCTCAGGGGGAGTGCGTAAAGGGGGGTGGCGCTTCACTCTGCGATCACGGGGCCAACACTCGATGAACTCCAACTTGCTTCGAAACTTGAAACGAGCCGGCCTCTTCGCTGCCTGTTCCGGCAGCCTGATGGCCGCTTGCAACGTCTACGACTCGTCCT
The DNA here is from genome assembly GCA_041389745.1 of Polyangiaceae bacterium. Lineage (GTDB taxonomy): Bacteria > Myxococcota_A > Polyangia > Polyangiales > Polyangiaceae > JAHBVY01. The sequence goes on along the minus strand of JAWKRF010000011.1, from coordinate 227,252 downwards.
TGCTGGTCGGAGGCGATGGAGGCCCCACGGGCGGCACTGGCGGTGCTGGTGGGAACAGCGGCAGCGGTGGCAGCGGGAACTCCAGCACCGACAAGTTCTGGAACGACATGGAAGGCGAGAACATGGAGTGCCCCACCGAGGGCGTTCCGGTCGTCGACCAGCGTCCCAGCAACACCGCGGACGGCGACGTGGGGCCGATCTACGTGGTCATGAACCGGGTGCGGTTCGGGGGGGTGTCGAGCCTGGCAGATGAAGACATCATCGGCGAGATCGACGAGAACGGTTGGAAGGGGATCGGTTTCAACCTCGATCGCGTGTGCAACGCTGCAACCTGGCCTGACGGAACGCTCACGGGCGCGGCCCAGGATAGCTGCCCGGGGCTGAAGCTGAAGGCGTGCAAGAATGACCTGCAGAACGTCTTCGACGGCGACCTCTGCCGCGACAACGCCATCGGTCAGCTCTTCGGTATCGCGTCCCTGTCCCCCATCGTAGGCGGCCCGTTCCGGCTGAACGAGAACGACTGGAACTGCGCGATCCATCGCGGTTCCATGGGGATCATCTTCAAGATTTCGAACTACAACGGCACGGGGGAGGACAGCAGCGTCCGCGTGGATCTGTATTCCTCGACGGGCGTTACTTCGCCCGCGAGCTGGACCTGCCGGGACGGCGACACGAACGCCGATCCGCTGAAGGCGGACTGGATCGAGCAGGCGCCCCAGCCCCTCACCAAGCAGTGGCAATTTTCGAAGCGTGACATCGACCCGGCGGCGCCCCCGGCGGACGGTCAGATCCAGAACTCGAAGTGGGCCGACGCGGCTGCCTACGTGAGAAACGGTTGGGTGATCGCCAACTTCCCGCCGAACACGGAGATGTGGTTCAACGGCAAGAACGCCAACACTCCGGGCATGCGGCTGGTGCTTCAGAACGCCGTCATGGCAGCGCAGCTCGTCCAAGACCCGCAGAGCGAGCTGTGGTCGTTCACCGAGGCGACGATGGGTGGGTCGATCAAGCCAGGAGACCAGATCACGTCCTTCCGTGAGATCGGCTTCTGCGAGAACCTGTGCGACTCGTACACCACGACGATCGGCTACCTGAACCAGACCGTCGACCTCCTGGCGAACAGCAACGATCCGGTTCCCGACGCCACCTGTGACGCGCTCAGCTTCGGCATCGACTTCATCGCGAAGCAGGTCACCCCGGGCCCCGTGGTCGACGTTCCTCCGCCGCCCGACGTGAGCGGAAGCAAGTGTGGCGACCCACGGAATCCCGACATCCCCAAGCCGGGCTGCACGTGTGAGGCGCCTCCGGCCACCGGCTGCATCGAACCAGATGCGGGAGCCGGCGGCACGGGCAACTAGCTGGTGTAACGGCACCAGGGACCGAGCGGTCTCGCGCGAGCGAGGCCGCTTTGGTTTTGTGCACCGAGATGCGATCTCGGAGCGATCAAGGACAGCTCTTCTGCCCGAAATTCGAATAGTCGAGCTTCGCGCCGCTGGTCGGCGATTCCCACTCGATGGATGGGTCGCTGAACCCGCTGGGGTTCCCCTTGGTCACGCTGCACTTGCGCCAGAGCGTCTGGTCGTTGGTGGAGATACCTCCGCCCGACCAACCGCTGCCGGGATCGCTACCAATGATTCCGATCACGTCGAGGGTCGTGCCGTTGCACACCAGCTCGATCGCGTCGTCGCCGCTATGAATCAACTTGTTGGTGGCGACCTGCTGGCACAGCCCTCCCGCCGCGGTGTCGGTTCCACACACCGTGTGAACCTGGTCATTCTCGAGGGTCTTGGAGTCCAGCTGGATGTCCGGCGTAGCCGTGGAGCTACCGTTGAAGTACACGCGAAGCACGCACATCGACAGATCGATCGGCGCACCCGCGTTGTAGATCTCCACTCCCTTGTTCTGGCCGTCTTCCATGTACTCGCTGAAGAACAGGTTCACCGCACCGGCGCCGCCGCTGCCGCCCGCCCCACCGGTCTGATTCCCCGCGGTACCGGCGCTGCCACCGACACCGGCGCTGCCACCGACACCCGCACCGCCGGCGGCTCCGCCGCTGGCCAGACCAGCGGTTCCTCCCGTCGCGCCACCGACCCCCCCCATCGCGCCGCTGCCGCCGGCGCCGGCCGTCGCTCCGGTGCCTCCCATCGAGGCGCTGCCCCCAGTCGCGCCAACGCCGCCGCTCGCGCCCGAAGCGCCAGCGCTTCCCCCCGCTGCGCCGCTCCCCCCGGTGCCTCCGTTGATCACCACCACCGACTGGGGATTCTCGGTAGAGGCGCAGGCGACGCAGCCAGCGAGGAGCAGCGGGAGCCACACCACGCGACGCAGGACCAAGCTCGAAGGATGAATTCCAGTGTCAACCGAAAGCATGAAGGGGCGAGGATAGCAGCCTGCGCGCGCTGCGCCGGTATCAGCTGCGAAACATGCGCGTTCTAGCGCCAGCGGAAAGCCGCGCGCGCCAGCAGCCGTTTTTCCAGGCAACACCCGCCGCGGAGAACCGACTCCAGGACCATGTCCGATCCCGTCCAAGGAGGTCTCCGTGCCTCCACGAATCGATTCCACACGGCAGCATCCTCGACAGGACCCGGAGAGTCGCGCCTCGCTGAGCGGCACGGCGAGGCATCGAGGTTCGATGCTCAACTCGCCTTGGCCGGCGGCCCCACGCGACTGACGGGCAGTGAGGCATCACGCCTGCTCGGCCAAGCCTGGGAGCAGGTGACGGGACAGCCACCCAGCTCGAAGACGCTCGGCCTGATGTGGGCGCAGTGGGCGCTCGAGACCGGCCGCGGCCGCTCCATGCGGGGCTACAACTTCGGCGGACTGAAGGGTCAGGCGCCGGGAGGGGGCAGCGCTGTGCTGAAGACGCACGAGGGCCATGGCGACCAGCGGGTAGCCATCCAGAGCCGCTTTCGCACCTACGCGAGCCCCGAAGCCGGCGCCCTCGACTACGTGCGCACGCTGCACGAACGTTACCCCGAGGCAACGAAAGCGGCCACCCAGGGCAACGTGAGCGGCTTCGTCGCCGGGTTGCAGCAGCGGGGCTACTTCACGGCGGACCCGGCGGACTACTCCCGCGCCATCGAGCACCTGAGCGCCGAGCACCTGAGAAGCGGCGATTTCTCCCAGCTCAAGGACCCGGGGCCCTGGGTGGACTCGCTGCTCCACACCCTGGCCCAGGCGATCGCTCGGCGAAGGGGCTAGCTCCTCTGGCGGGGCGGCTCGAGCTTCTGGCGAGGCGCCGGTTGCTTGCGCGGCTGCTTGGGAGCCTTGGCCTTGGGCCTGGCCTTGAGCTTCAGCTCTTCTTTGCCGAGCTTGGTGTCTCCGGGGCTCGCCCAGCGCCCGTTCAGCCGATCACCTCGGATGTCGTAGACCACTGCGCCGCTACCCGCGCCCCAGCCGACCGTCAGCAAGTCACCACTCAGCACCCCAACTCCGGTGTAGTGCTCGCCCGAGTCCAGGTCCCACGTCAGCGCATGGCTCGCGCCCTGTGGCGCGATGTGGACCCTACCCGTGTAGTGGCCACCGGCTTCGTTGGTCCCGAGCGTGATGCGGTAGTCGCCGTTCAAGCCGCCAGGTCCCTTGAGGTTCTCGACGGCTTCGCTGGTGCTGCCATAGCTCGCCCAGCGCCCGTTCAGCGTTCCGCCGTGGACTTTGTAGATCACCACGCCGCCGCTCGGCGACGCAGTCCAGGCCACCGCGAGCCGGTTTCCGTCGAGCAACCCCACCCCCTGATGGGTGTTCTTCACGCCGCCGAGATCCCAGCGCAGATGCACGACGCTTCCGGTCTGCGCGACCTGGACGAGGCCTTGATAGCTCGACCCATCGGCGTTTCGACCGTCGGTGATGTCGTAGGTGCCGCTGGCGAGCACTGCAGCACGAGTCGCTCCAGCGCTGGCGCTGTGCGGAGAGAGCAGCACGGCACCCAGAGCGAACACGGACAACCCGAGCGAGACCAGCAGTTTCGACGTGCGCATGTGTGTCCTAACCCCCAAACCCAGGCCAGCTTACACGACAAAACCGTGTGCCGAAAACTGGGCCAACCTGCGCGAGTCATGACAGCCGAGGATCATGATGCGCGCACGATGGACTGTACCCACGGCCTTGGCCGTCACGTGCTCGGCGCTGCTGTTCGGCTGCAACGGCGGTGACGGCGAGCAAGCGCCCCAGCTGTCCAAGGGCAGCTCCGACGAGATCCCCAACGTTCCCGTGCCACCGGCGGACGGACCCCGGCTCGGAGCGATCAGCTACGTCACCAAGGTGATGGACCGACCCTCGAAGGAGGGCAAGGTGATCGGTCACCTGCACGCGGGCGCCATGGTGCCCCGCGCCGACGAGCCCTACTCGAAGGACGGCTGTGAAGGTGGCTGGTACCCGATCCGCCCTCGCGGCTTCGTCTGCGCGGGCGAGCAAGCCACGACCGAGCTCAGTCACCCGACGCTGATCGCGATGGCTCAGCAGCCGAAGCTCGACGCTCCGCTGCCCTATGCCTACGCCCGTACGACGAAGACGACGCCAATCTTTCAGCGTGATCCGGCCAACGATCACGCGGTGCAGGAGGTCGGCAAGATCCGCGGCCGCAGCGGGCTCGCCATCGTCGGCTCCTGGAGCGCGACGGGGCCCGAAGGCAACCAGCTTCGCCTGGGCATGATGACCGACGGACGCTTCGTGAAGGCGGAGGACCTGAAGAAGGCCGAGTACACCGACTTCAAGGGCGTGGAGCTCGGCAACGGCGTCGAGTTGCCCGTCGCCTTCGTGGTCAAGCGCGGCGTGCGCGCCTGGCAGGTCGAGAAGGGCGACGCCGAGAAGCAGGGCAAGCTCGAGTATCACCAGACCATCATGCTCACGGGGAAATACCGTGAGGTAAATGGGCTGCGCTACTGGGAGACCAACGACGATCGCTTCGTGCGCCACCGCGACGTGACCACGATTCGTCGCCGGGAGAACTTCCCGGAGTTCGCCAAGGCGGACGAGCGCTGGATCGACATCAGCATCGTCACCGGGTCGATGGTGCTCTACGAGGGCACGAAGCCGGTCTACACCACGCTGGTCAGCGTCGGACGTAACCGCCTCGACGACGAGGGTGAAGCCGTGACCAAGCGCGGCGAGTTCAAGGTCACCGCCAAGTACGTGACCGCCACGACGCTCGACCCGACCAAGGTCGCGCACTACTGGGACTCCTACGACACGCCCTGGGTGATCGAGCTGGACTCCGGTCAGCGCCTGCACGGTGCCTACTGGCACGACCGTTTCGGCATCGAGCACACGAACGGTGACGTGCACCTCACGCCCTACGACGCGAACCACGTCTTCCGCTGGATCACCGCGCAGATCCCCGACGGCTGGAACAGCGTGATCCAGTGGCCCAAGGACGAGCCACCGGTCCACGTGGTGATCCGCAAGTAGCCAGGAGCATCCCACAGAAAAGCCGCACGGAAACTCGTGCAGCTCTTCGTCATTTGTATCTCCCGACGCCTCAGCCTTCAGGGTCGGGGGTGAGACAACGCTATTTGAGCGCCTTGAGGATCTCTCGCGTCGCCGTGCTGCGGTTCAACGTGTAGAAGTGTAGCCCAGGCGCGCCTGCCTCGAGCAGCCTCTGGCACTGCAAGATGGCATGCTCCACGCCGACCTTGCGCACCTCACTGCGTTCACCCCCCGTCTGCTCGAGACGCTGCAGCAGCGGACCCGGGATGCTCGCGCCGCACATCGCGGTGAAGCGCTTGACCTGGGCGGTGTTCGTCACCGGCATGATGCCGGCGATGATCGGCGCGTCGATACCTGCCGCACGGCAGCGCTCGACGAAATGCAGGTACACGTTGGGGTCGAAGAAGAGCTGCGTGATGAGCACGCTGGCTCCAGCGTCGACCTTGCGCTTGAGCGCATCCATGTCAGCGTCGGAGCTCGCAGCCTCGGGGTGCATCTCCGGGTAGCAGGCGCCGGCGATGCAGAAATCGTGGCCTCCGCGGATGTACTCCGCGAGCTCGTTCGCGTAGCCGAAGCCGCCCTCGGGGCGTTCGAACTTCGCTTGGCCTTTCGGCGGATCGCCCCGCAAGGCCAGCACGTTCTGGATGCCAGCTTTCTTCAGGTCCCCGAGCACGCCGCCGATCTCGTCCCGGGTGGCGCCAACGCAGGTGAGGTGCGCCATGGCATCGATGCCCGTCTCGCGCTGGATGCGCTCGACCAGCTCGACCGTGAGGCGACGGGTACTGCCACCAGCGCCGTAGGTGACGGAGACATAGGTCGGATCGAGCTGCTTGAGCTCGGCGACGGTGTCGAACAGGGTGCGCATCCCCTCTTCGTTCTTGGGCGGGAAAAACTCGAACGAGAACGCGGGGGTCTGACTCTTGAGCTTCGCGTCAATCTTCATACAGGCTCCCACAACTACACCAACGTACGGAGTCATGCCAACCGGCGCTCCCGTTCAGCAACTCCGAACGCACGCCCGTGGCCGTGCCCGATACTCCACCAGTCGAGCCAGATCGTGGTACCTGGCGGGCGATGCACATTCATGTCGTGGCGGTCGCGGGCACGGGGATGGGGGCACTCGCGGGCCTCTTGAAGCAGCTTGGTCACCACGTCAGCGGCAGCGACGTGAGCTTCGATCCGCCGATGGGCCCGGCCCTTCGCGAGTGGGGCGTGGATTGCCTCACGGGCTTCGACCCGCGGCACCTCGAGCCCGCCCCGGATCTGGTGGTTATCGGCAACGTCTGTCGCTCGAACAACCCAGAGGCACGCGCGGCGATCGATGGGGGACTCGAGTACACGCACATCGCCGGCGCGCTGCAGCGTTTCGCGCTCGAGGGCACATGGCCGCTGGTCGTCGCTGGAACCCACGGCAAGACCACGACGACATCGCTCTGCGCCTGGCTGCTCGACCGAGCAGGGCTCGAGCCGGGCTACCTCGTGGGAGGCATCCCGAAGAACTTCGGCAAGAGTTTCCGTGCGGCTAAACAAAAGGTCAGCCTCGGCAGCAACGAGTCCAGACCCGCGGACGCAGCCCGGCCGCCGTTCGTGATCGAGGGCGATGAGTACGACACCGCATTCTTCGAGAAGACGGCCAAGTTCCTCCACTACCGGCCCAGGGTCGCGATCCTCACCTCCATCGAACACGACCACATCGACATCTACCCCAGCGAAGAGAGCTACCGTGCAGCATTTGCGGCCTTCATCCAGAGCCTGCCGACCGCAGGCCTGATGGTCGCCAACGCCTCCGACGCCCAGGTCGTCGAGCTGGTCAAGCAGCACGCGACGTGTCAGGTCGCCTGGTACGCCATCGAGGGCGAGCCGACTCACGGCGTCGCGCCCCACTGGCTCGGAGCGCCTGCGGAGAGCTCACCAAGCGGGACGACCTTCGATCTCTTCGCGGGCGGCGTTCTGGTGGGGCGCGTCGCCTCCCCGCTCTCGGGGCGCCACAACCTGTCCAACACCATCGCGGCGCTGGGCGCCTGCGCTCAGGGCTATGGCGCGCGCTTCGATCGCATGGTGCCCGGCCTGGCGGAGTTCGCGGGGATCAAGCGCCGCCAGGAGTTGCTCGGGGAGCCGGACGGCTGCTTCGTCTACGACGACTTCGCGCATCATCCCACTGCGGTGCGTGAGACCTTGGCAGCGCTGCGCTCGCGTCACCCCGGGGCCGAGCTGCTCGCGGTGTTCGAGCCACGCAGCGCGACCGCCTGTCGCGGCATCCACCAGGAAGAGTATCCTATTGCGTTCAAGGCGGCCTCGCGGGTCATCCTGGCGCCGTTGGGCCGCGCGGGGCTGGCCCCGGAAGAAGCCCTCGATACCGCACGGATAGCGCGAGAGGTAGAGGCGCAGGGGATCCCCGCGCTCGCCGCTCGGAGCGTGGATGAAGTGCTGAGCGCGATTGTCGAGCACGCAAGAACTGGCAGCGTCGTTGCGCTGCTCTCGAACGGCGCCTTCGGCGGTCTGCACGCGCGGGTGCTGCGCGCGTTGGCCGAGCGCTGAGGGTGTTGTCAGCTCGCGGCTCGCGGGGGTAACCGTTGAACGCGCGCACCCGGCACTTTCAGCGCAAGGTCGTGCAGGTGTTGCTGGTGACGCCGAGATCGAACGAGGTGACGCAGAGCCCGGACGAGGCTCCCTTGGGGATGTCACACAGGCCCGACTGGCACTCAGCGTTTGCGGTGCAGTCCTGGAAATTGGCCGTCTTGGCCGTGCAGGTGCCCGCGAGACAGATCAGATCCTCCGTGCAGGGCTCGTCGACGCAGCTCTGACCTTCGCCGATGGCTTGCAGACAGTTGGTGCCATCGCAGTAGAAGCCCGTCGCACACACCGCCGCAGGGTCGCTACACTTCCCGCCGCCACTTACTTCCGTAGGGATCTGACACGTCGGCGACTCCCCGAAGCAACGATAGCCGCCGACGGTGTCGCAGTCGGCGTCCCCGTCGCAGCTCTGGCCCTCGCTCTTCGGCCCCACGAAGAGCTCGGCGCAAGCGCCGCTCTTGAGCTCCAGCAGGTCGACCTCGGAGCGAGTGAGCTTGGCGTCCTTGTACGCCTTCTGAACCGCCTCGATGCAGTCCGCCGCGTTCGTCGGGTCGTAGGTTTCCCCGACTGCGCCGAGGCAGGCGGTCTGCTGGGTCCCCGTGCAGCCAGTCGCATCCGCACCGTCTCCGGAACAGGCGGTGACCACGCTGTCATTGCACGCCGCTTTCCCCCAGGCTTCGCAGAAGCCCTCGCGAGTCTTGACGGAGCTACTGCTGGATTTGGTGTCCGAGCAGGCTCCGAGGAGCGCCACGTATCCAACCAAACCAGCGAAAAAGACTATCGTGCCTGACTTGAAAAGCATGCTTACCTCGCTCCCGGGTCAGACGATAACCCAAGCCCGCTGATTCGCCATTCGGGAGCTCGCAGATCCTCCAAGGAACCGAGCATGAGTGGCAAGTTGTTGCAATCGAAGGTAGTTGACGCCCAACCCAACGGCTTCCCTACGGTGTACGCCCAAAGCCGCCCAAACCTCCGTGTCCGAAGCGACTTCCCCCGAACCCCACCTCGGCATCCACCTGCTGTTCGCGGGCGCGACCGCGTTCATCACCGTGGCGGCGATGTATGCCGCGGTCTTGCTGCTCGGCCTGGGCGCGGTACTGAGCGGCGTAAATGTGCAGGAAGCGGTCAAGAACCCGACCTGGCTGGTGATCGGCGCAGCAGTCACGCAGAGCGCTGTGGCCCTGGTCGCGCTCGGCGCTGCTCGCTTTTGGCGCCGATATCAGGGAGTCAGCACGCGTGAAGCGCTTCGGCAGTGCTTCCCCGTGGGTCGCCCCAGCGCGGCTTCGTTTCTCGGAGCGTTGCTCGTCGTCTTCGGCATCACCCCGCTGGCGCTCGGCATCGCCCAGGCCATCCAACGGGCGTTCGACGTGGAGACCGCTTCCGAGGCGGTCGTGCGCATCGCCGCAGGCGCTCCGCCCCTCACGTTCACGCTGCTCATGCTGTGCGTCGCGGTGCTTCCAGGGTTGGTCGAAGAGGCGCTGTTCCGCGGTTTTGTGACGCGGCTCTTCGTGCCCTGGTACTGGGTCGCTTGGTTCGTGCCGAGCGTGCTCTTCGGGATGGTCCACATGGATCTGGTGCAGAGCGTCGGGACCATGATCCTGGGCCTTGGTTTTGGCTGGATCCGCCTGCGCACAGGCTCCGTGTTGCCGTCGATGCTGGCGCACATGGTCTACAACGGAGCAGTGCTGTGCGCCGCGCGGTTTGCCGGGGATCAGGGGGACGACAAGACCATCCCGCTCCTGGTCGTCGCTGGTGGCGTGCTGATGGCTGCGCTAGGCAGCTGGATGCTGGGCGTGCGAGCGACTCCCTTGGCCGCCGCGCCCCCCCAGGAAGACAATGAGCGAGCCAGAGAAGACTGAACCTCGAGAGCAGCCGGAGAGCCAGGAGCAGCCGGAGAGCCAGGAGCAGCCGGCGGAGGCGCAGGAGAAGCGCACCTCGCTCGACGTCAAAGGCGCGGCCATCCCCGTCCTCGTCACGCTGTTGCTCGCCATTTTCATCGTCTACCCCTACGTCAAAGACCTGCGAGAGCACGGCGCCCAGACCATCACGAACGCCGCCAAGCAACACGCCGAACAGGCCCAGCAGCAACAACTCGTGGTCACTGAAGAGGCCACCGCGCTCCTGGACGGATTGAAGCGTGGGGACCGGGTGAAGGGCTTCGAGGTGCTGATGGTGCGGGGACCGCGCCAGAAGCGCATCGAGATCGAGCTCGGTCGCGCGGAGACGACCCTGCGCGTCTTCGTCTCACGCCTCGATAGCGTGAAGCTCGTCCCCCCGCGAAAGACCCAGATGTATGCGGTGTACTACGAGGATGCGAAGCCCAACGGCGACGCGCTGAGCAGCGAGGAGTACCTCGCCATCGTCGAAGCGATCGCCAAGCGCGTGGAGAAGCAGGAACGCCAGGTGTCGATGCCCGACAACCTCTGAGCTGCTGCTGGCAGCGTCACCGAAAACCGCCTATGCGACGGTGTTTGGGGGCTCCTGGGCTGCGAGGTGCTCCGCGAAGTCGCGCATCGCGTCGTTCGCGGTGTAGATACCCGCGAGCTTGCCCTCACGCGTCACCAGCACGCTCCCAATGTGCCGGAGGCTCATCTCGTGCAGTACCTCGTCGGCGCGAGTATGCAGGTCGACGACGTAGGGGTCACTGACCGCGACGTCACCGACGCTCAGCTGATCCGCTTCGCGCTCTGCCTGGGCCCGCAACAGATCGTGCTTGGTGATCACGCCCGAGAGCTTTCCTGCATGAGCCACCGGCAGGTGACTGATGTCGTGCTTGTCGAACATCGCCTCCGCGTCCTCCAGCGAGGCGGAACCCTCGATGGTGAACGGGAAGGGCGTCATCAGGTTCTTGATGAAAGGAACGCGGGACATCTAAACGAAGAGTAGCAAAACCCACGAGGCGCCTGACAAAGGAACGTCCACAGCGCCGCAGACCCCAGCCCAGCACGCGAAAGGCCGCTCCGTGCTAAGGCGAGGGTCATGGGTGAGCGCATGCGGCCGAGCCGACGGGAGCTGTTGCTGGGTGGCGCTGCCATGCTGGCCCCTCTCACCGCCGCCCGCCGTAGCCGCGCCGCGACTCCCAGCTCCGACTCGGTCGACGTCCACGACCTGCAGCTACCCGGTGACTCGCGCATCGCTCGCCGCTCTCTGGTGCTGACCCCAAAGCCCCTGCCGGAGCATCCGCTCCCGGTGCTGGTACTGCTCCACGGCCTCGGGGAGACCGGAAACGAACTCCTGGGTATCCATGCGTGGGGCGAGCGCTACGGCCTGGTCACGACTTACGAGCGTCTCAAGCGAGCACCCGTCGCTCGCACGCTACCCAACCTTCGCTACCTCACGGATACGCGCCTCGAGGAGCTGAACCAGAGCCTCGAGCAGCGGCCGTTTCGCGACCTGATCCTGGTCTGCCCGGTGACGCCCAACCCCTACAAGCTGCAGCCCGCGTCCCAGACGCTGGATCGCTACGCAGACTGGATCGAGGAGACGCTCCTACCAACCGTACGGAAACGATTTCCAGCCAGCCCGCACCACCTGCACACCGGGCTCGACGGTTGTTCCCTCGGCGGCTACGTGGGCATGGAGGTCTTCCTGCGCAAGCCGCAGCTCTTCGCGGCCTACGGCGGCGTTCAGAGCGCGTATGGCGTGCCTCAGGCCAGGCTCTACGCCCAGCGCATCGCGGACCTGATTTCAGACTACGGACCACGAGCTCTGCATTTCGAGAGCTCGAGTCAGGATCCGTACCTGGAGGCGAATCGCGTGCTCTCGAAGCGCCTCGGCGAGCTCGGCGTGCCTCACGTCCTGCGTGAAGTACCCGGCCCGCACAACCAGCCCTGGCTACGCGAAATCGGCACCCTGGAAATGTTGCTTTGGCACAGTCGACAGCTTGCGCTACGCCCGAGCCCGTGATGAGCGATCCCCGGTCGAGCCTGCTCCTGCAACGCTTCTTCGCCGCCGCGCGCCCTGACAACTCGGCGCCAGCGATCGTCGACGAAGCCGAGACGGTGAGTTTCCGGGTCTTGGGGGAGAGAGTGCGCCGTGTGGCCGCTGCCTTGGCGGCCCAGGGCCTGACTGGGGCTGATGACGCAGAGCCCCCGCGCGTCGCCATGCTGGTGGCGCAGGGCAGCGGCTGGGTCGAGAGCTTCTTCGGGATCACCCTGGCTGGCGCCATCGCCGTGCCGCTCAGCCACCTGCATCCGCCCGTGGAGCAGCAGTGGTTCGTCGAGGCGTCCGGAGCCCAGGCCATCATCGTCTCCGAGGACATGCGCGCTGAGCTTCAGTCCCGCGACGAACCGCTCGGGGACGTACCCTTGCTGGACATCGAGTCGCTGCGTCGTCACGAGAATCTTTTCCTCACGGATTCATTGCCGATGAACGCGCAGCCCGCGGTGATCCTGTACACCAGCGGCACCACCGGCAAGCCCAAAGGGGCGTTGATCACCCACCGCAACCTGGGAGAGCTCGCGCGCCTGGTCGCTGAAGCCTGGAACTGGCAGCCCAGCGACTCGCTCCTGCACTGCCTACCGCTGCATCACTTGCACGGCCTGGGGATCGCGCTCTTCGTCTCGCTGCTCGCCGGTAGTCGCACGCAGATGCTCCAGCGCTTCGACGCGACTCGCATGTGGGAAGCGATGAAGGACGCCAACGTCCTGATGGGTGTGCCGACGATGCACAAGAAGCTGCTGGACGCGCTGGACGCGGCGCCCCCCGACGTCCAGGCGCGCTGGCGCGAGCACGCCAAGGGGCTGCGCCTGGTGACCAGCGGCTCAGCCGCGCTGCCGACCACCATCGGCTCGCGCTGGGAGGAGCTCTCGGGTAGCTACCCCTTGGAGCGCTTCGGCATGACCGAGATCGGCGTCGGCATGACCAACCCCGTGGCCGGAAAGCGCAAGCCGGGCTCATGCGGCAAGCCGCTGCCCGGCATGGAGATCCGTATCGTGGACGAGGCCGGCCAGGATGTTTCCCCAGGGCAATCCGGAGAGATCTGGATCAAGGGGCCCAGCGTCTTCGCTGGCTACGACGGCAACCCCGAGGCGACGCGCGAGAGCTTCGTCGATGGTTGGTTCAAGAGCGGCGACACCGCCACGTGGGACGAAGAGGGCTACTGCCGCATCCTCGGTCGCACCAGCGTCGATATCCTGAAGAGCGGCGGCTACAAGCTCTCGGCGCTGGAGATCGAGGAGGTGTTCCGTGAGCACCCAGCGGTCGCCGACGTCGCCGTGGTGGGCATCCCCGACGAGACCTGGGGAGAGATCGCGGTGGCGAGCATCTTGGCGCGCCCTGGCCAGGAAGGCGAAATCGAGGAGAGCACCCTTCGCGACTGGGCGAAGCAACACATCGCCGCCTACAAGGTGCCCAAGCGGATCCTGCGCTTCGACGAGTTCCCGCGCAACCCCGTCGGGAAGGTGCTCAAGCCAGCGCTCAAGGATCTGGTGAGCGAGCGCTTGTGAGTGAGCTCGCATGAACCGTCAGCGAATGGCCAAGCGATCGCAGAAGAGCCTGTTCTCCAGCCTGGTAGGAGGCGCCGCAGCCGCCGTCGATCGCGCGGCTGCCCTCGCCGCCACTGCGAGCGCCAAGCGGCGCGGCTCGCGCGCGGACAGCTTGAGCCACGACCAGCGCTTGGAGGCTTTGACTCACATCGCCGACGCCTACGCAGACGCTGGAGAGCGCTTCTTTCGCTCACCACGGCTCATCGATCCGGTGCGCCGCCAGGTGCGGCGCACCGGCGAAAGCGGCAGCGCGGCCGGCGTCGTCGAGGACCTCGTCTGGCGCAGCGACTACGTATGTTTCCTCCCGGATTTAGATGAGCGGTACGCCCGCTTCGGCGCGAACGCCCAGGCTGCCGTGCGGCTCTTCCGTCACGAGCGCCGAGCGCCGCGCCCCGTCATCGTGCTGATCCATGGCTACCTCGGCGGGCAGTTCGTGACCGAGGAGCGAGTCTGGCCGGTCAAGTGGCTGTTCAAGCAAGGGCTCGACGTTGCGCTCTTCGTGTTGCCCTTTCACGCCGTGCGCGGCGAGCCCGAGCGCAAGGCGCCGCCGCCGTTTCCGGGTTCGGATCCGCGCTTCAGCAACGAGGGCTTCCGCCAGGCGATGGGCGACCTGCGAGACTTCATCGGCTGGCTGCGCGAGAAGGGTCACCCGAAGGTGGGCGCGATGGGCATGAGCCTCGGCGGCTACACCACGTCGCTGCTCGCGACTCTGGAGGCGGACCTGGCCTTCGCTGTCCCCATGATCCCCCTCGCCTCCCTCGCCGACTTCGCCCGTGACCAGGGTCGCCTCGGCAGCAACCCGAGGGAGCAGCTACTGGAGTACGAAGCCCTGGATCGGGTGCACCGAGCCGTGAGTCCTCTTCACCGTCCGCTGCGGACGCCAAAGGAACGACTGCTGATCATCGGCGCCGAGGCCGACCGCATCACCCCGCTGCGCCACGCCCGACGTCTCGCGGGGCACTTCGACGCACCCCTCGAGACCTGGCCCGGCGGTCATCTGCTGCAGCTCGGCCGCAGCGAGGCTTTCCACCGTGTTGGAAGTTTCCTTACGGAACTGGGTGTGATCGAATCCAAGCCAATCTGAGCCAGGACTAGTCCCCGATCTAGCGCTCGAATCCTCGTCGAGCGGGAATTTGTCTGAAAAGCCCGGTGTTGTTGGGGTTGCCAAACCAAACAACCACACCGGAGGTCCCTTTGCACGTACCCCAAGGCTAACACGATAGTGCCCAGCCTTGGACTCCTGAAGTTAACCTCCAACCCTACGAAAATGCATGACCTTGACAAGCCAAGCCATCAGCAGCCCAGCAGATCGCGGCGGCAAGCTGCGCTCTGCGCGCGCCGGCTCGAACCGAGCGCGAACGAGCCCACCTTCGCATCACGCAAGCGCTTGATTTGGGACCAGCAGGCTAGTGTTCCGGCTGGGCCCGTTTGCGGTTCTGGTACTCAAGCTCCTTCCCAGTTCGCGCTACGCTTCGCACGTTGGTCAAGGCTACTCGGCCGCCGAGCCCGCGTGTGTCGGCTTCTTCACGAGGTCCTCCGGACTCACCAGCCACGGCGGCTCGGGCACGGACTCGAGTTCATAGAAGCCGCCACAGAACACCGCTCGGGAGCAGCCTTCGCACTCCGGCTTGCGCACCCGGCGCTCGGCTAGATACTCGGCCAGGTTCACATCCTCGTTGTTCACGAAAATCATGTGGCGCGCGAGCTTGAGCAGATCGCCCTCCAGGTGCGCTTCGTAGCCTGGCATGTAGCAAAACGGCAGATTGATGATCTGCACCTTCATGCGATCCTTCCACTCGTCGATCACTTGCATGGTGATCGCAGCCGCCTCTGCCGTGTCCGGAGCAATCATCTTGGTAGCCCGACCGAAGGGAGTCAGAAACTGGATGTTGATCCACCGCAAACCGAGATCCCACGCGAGCTGACACAGCTGACCGAGCTGCGCCGTGTTGCTCTTGGTGAGCGTCACGTTCATGCCAAGCGCTACGCCGGGGGGCGCATGCTTGACGCAGTTCTTTATACCTCCGGTGGTCTGCTCGAAGGCTTCAGCGACGCCGACTTGCTGAGCATGGGCACGCGCATTGGCGCCGTGCACGGAGAAGAGCAAGGTGGTGAGCCCTGAGTTTACCAGTTTCCGCGCGAAATCATCGTAGTAGGCGAGGCGTCCATTGGTGGTGACGTTGATGTTCCGGTAGCCGATCGCCTTGGCGTAGCGCAGGGTGCCGAGCAAGTCGGGGTGGAGCGTCGGCTCTCCGCCGTCGAAGTCCACCATGGTGACTCCACGCTTGCGGTACTCGAGCAGGTGCTCTCGCTGACTCGCCGTGTGCCCATGTAGCTGGGTGCGCGTGCCGACTGCGCAGAACGTGCAGTGGTTGTTGCACGCGTAGGTGAGGTTCATGATCACCTTCTCGGGGCCGCTCGACGCGCTCCGGCGCCGGTCGAAGGTCCACTTGAAGTCGGCGACCAGTGAAGCGGGCATCTCGGCGCTGCCCGCTTCCTCGAAGATGGCGTCTGGATACGCGCGGAAACGATCCCACAAGTCCATGGCGACGGCGAGGATCTCGTTGGCCCGTGTGGCGCTCTGGCCGGGGGCCCCTATCTCGAAACGCACGATCAGCTCGGGACCGTCGGCAAGGCACGCCTCGGCCAGTGCCTCGGCTCGAGTGCGCTCCGCGGCGTCGGAAGCATCGAAATCCAGTAGATACAGGCTCTGGGCTCTGGCGAGCTGTCCCATGCGCGCCAGGTCAAGCGCTTCGTCCACGAGCCGCACCGGCAGCACCAGCCCGTTGGGCGGCGGCCACCCAAGACCTTTCGCGACCCGCTCGTGGAACGCTCCAAGCGCCTCGAGGTCGGTGGTGTCCCAGCGCGGCACGACGCGACCGCCGGCTTCCTGCAGCGCGTCGTCGAAGCGAACACTGCGAGTCACCTCCGCGCGGAGCGCTTCGGAGCAACTCTCCCCCGATCCCAAAACCAAGTGGATTATCGCCACACCCCGCGCTTTGAGCCCCGCGACCAGCGCGAGAAGGTCCGCTTCGGCGTGGTGGGAGCATTCAGCACATACAACCCAGGCTGTTTCTATGGCTGGAGGGACGCGGGTGAGGAGCGCTTCCACGCCCCCGCCCAGCACCCCCACGTCGCCGTTCCAGACCAGGCCGCTGCCCGGCTGCGTGAAGGCGTCCAGCCAGCAGACGTCGTGATCTGCCTGGGCCAGCAGCACCTGAGCACGTAGCGCGCTCAGTAGCTCGAAAGCCGCCAGGCTGGCGAACAGGGGATCCGAGCGCGTACCACGTTCAATCCAGTGCGGTGGATTGAGGACGAGGCTCTTGCGACTCATGGCTCTATTGTCGCCCATCGAGCGCCGAAGCGCGAGCGTGGTATGCTGCCGGCGATGGAGGGCATCGAGGAGCGCATTCGGAACCGCGACGAGCGGGTGCACATCCTCACGGGCGCTATCTGCAACAACAACTGCGTCTTCTGCATGGAAGAGGACCGGGACGCCCGCTACGAGACGAACAGCCAGACCGACGACGCCCGCGTGAAGTTCATCCTGAAAGAGAAGCAGGGCGCGGAAGAAGTCTGCTTTACCTCGGGCGAACCCACCACCAATCCGCGCCTGCCCCAATGGGTGAAATGGGCGAAAGAAGCAGGCGTGCACCGCATCAGCACCATGACCAACGGGCGCGCGCTCTCGTACGAGAAGTACGCTCGCGGGCTGATCGCCGCCGGGATGAACCGCTTCTACATCTCGATTCACGGCCACAACAAGCGCCTCCACGAGGGCCTGACGCGCACTCCGAAAAGCTTCGAGCAGACGGTGGCAGGCCTCGACGTGGTGGCTAAATACGCGCGCTACGGCGTGGAGCTCCACACCAGCACGGTGCTCACCAAGCGTAACCTGCCTCACCTGCTAGACATCTATCGTTTCCTCAGGGAACACGGCGTGCAACAGGTAGTGTTCAACGTGATGCAGGCCAACGGCCGAGCCGACACCTATTTCGAGCACATCTTCCCGACCTACACCGAGACTGCGCGGGAGATGCGCGAGTTCCTGGATGAGGCACAAAAGCACGAGTCGGAAGTGCAAGCCTTCTTGGTAGACATCCCGCTCTGCACCACCACGGAGATCCCCGACTTCAACCGCGGCTACGTCGAGTCCTACGTGCACTACGAGCCCGCGGCGAATGGCGATGGATTAATCCCCGCGGAAGCACTGCTCGGGCGCAAAGCCGAGCACGATGGCAAGGACGTGGTCGCCATCACCCGCGCCGACCTGGACGGCCTGATGCGGCAGAAGCGCGCGGAGTGTAAGCGCTGCCGCTACGAGCCGCGCTGTGAAGGCGTGTGGGTCAACTACCTCAGCCGCAACGGCTGGGACGAGTTCGTACCAGTGCCTGAAGAAACAGTGCCTGAAGACGCTGAATCGGCGGCTATGAGCGCTGAATAGCGCGCGAGACGATGTCTGCTGGCCCGCGGCTCAAGTGGCTGGAGATCAGCCCGGACTATCGCTGCAACAATCGCTGCCTCGGCTGCTTCAGTGTAAGCGACAGCGGCGACTCGATGAGTGGTCGCGAGATCTTGAGCTTCCTCGAGCTTGGCAAGCGTCGTGGCGCTAGCAAGCTGTGGCTTGGCGGCGGTGAGCCGACGCTGCGCAAGGACCTCCTGCCAACGATACGTACGGCAAGAAAGCTCGGCTACACTGACGTCAAGCTGCAGACCAACGGCATGCTGCTCGCCTATCCAGAGTTCGTGCAGAAGCTCCGCGCAGCTGGGCTCACCGATGTCAGCTTTTCCCTCAAGGGTGCAGACTCCGAGATCCACGACCGCCTCACCGCGACTCCGGGCTGCTTCGATCTACTGCTGCGAGGCATCGAGACCAGCAAGCAAGCCGGCCTGAGGCTCGAGGGCGATGTGTTGCTCTATCGGAGTTCTGCCGCGAGGCTTCCCGAGCTGATCGAGCGCTTCTTCCATCTCGGACTGCAGCGCTTCAATCTCTGGTTGCTCTCCGCCGTGGGCAACCCGGACCCTGAAGTGCTGGCCGAGATGCCGCGCATCACCGAAGTCATGCCATATATCCTTGCGGCAATTGATCTGAAGCTCAGCTCACGTGCTGACTTCATCACGTCGCTTCACACTCCACCGTGCACGGTGCCCCGGAGTCACGCTCAGTGTCGCTTCCACGCTGCGGAGCTGGGTCTGTTGGTCGGCAACCCTGGCGGTTATCACTTCATGCTGGAGGAATCACCCATCGAGGGAGGAGAGTTCTTCGCACGCTGCGCGAGCTGTAGTCTGAGGAGCCAGTGCGGTGGCGTGCGCCAGGACTACATCGACCGGTTCGGGGGGGAGGAGTTCCAGCCTCCCTGATCCACGGCGTCAGTCGCGGCCACGACGCTCACGGTCGCGACGACGCTCGGGAGCAGGCATGGTCGGCAACGGCGCCCGGCGACACCTGGGACTGTCGAGCACCACCGTGACCCCTTGATTGCTGGGCACGAGCGAGTTCCAGACCCGCGTGACCGTCTCCTGCCCCGTGAAGACGTCGACGTGCTTGCCCTTCACCTTGGTCCCCCGATCCTGAACGATGAAGCAGCCGTCGTGCCGGGTGCCCTGGTCATCGACAGGCATACCCTCATACTCGGGGATGAAGACGCTGGTTCCTAACGGCAACACACTGGTGTCTGCCGCGACGGTCAGGAGGGGAGTTATGGCGGAACCCGTCGCGCCTCTCCCCCAAGGAAAGTTCTCGGGACTCAAGGCATCGAAGCAGATCTTTTGCTTGGTGCGAGGGCACACGCTAGCGCATTCGCAGTCGCGGCGATTGAAGCTGACCGTCTGTCCGCTGAGCAGCGTCCCACTGCCCTGAACGCAGACTCGATCATGGAACTCCTTGGGCACGTCCTTGATCGTGCGGCACTGCGCGTCCTTGAGCGCAACGGCGTCACCCTTGTAGTCCGCCTCGCTCGGGAAGTCGTAGTAGGTGTTGCGAAACTTCCCCAGCACCTTTCCCTGAAGCTTCGAGGTGTCGACGGGATCACCCGGCTCCCTCTGCTTCGGGACGCCCAAGGTCCGCGCGGAGACTGGACGCGGGGGAGGAGGGCTACTGCGAGATTTGGGTTCCAGTATTTCCCCAGAGAAATTCTCATCGCCGGGGACCAGCGGCTCTTCCATCCAGGCGTTGCCCGCGGTGGCGCAAGCGCCGAGGCCGCTCACCAGACAGATCAACGCGCCAACACGCACCTTGGAGGCGCGCTCAACCCTGCCGAGCTCGCGTGTAAACGGTGGGGAAGCCTGAAACCGACTCATCTCGTCTGCTCCTTGGTCGACCGCGCACGCTGGGCGGCTGCGATGGGATCGCAGTCGCTGCCAGCATCCCGCGTGACCTGCCCGCGGTTCGCCTCTGTGTGCAGGACCCAATGCCGCCTCACTTCCGGTGGCACCTCAAACTCGTCCAAGACCTCTTCAAGAATCTTCAGGCGGCGAAGAAACTGTCCGCCCATGATCGGATGCGCGGCGTGCGCCTCCGCAAGTGGCCGCCCCGTGTACTCCACGTCTGCGCCCAAATGCCCCGCAGCGAACTCGTATTCCTTCGCCTTGATGCGCTGACGATTCGCACGCCTGAAGAAGAAGCCGATCATGACGTCGTCGAATACCCGGTCGACGAAGCGATCGATGATCGCCCTGAGCTTTGGCTCACCACCTAACTGCTCGAAGAGACTCGGGTTATTCATGACTCGCTGACACACGGGTTCGCTTCACCTGGGCGCCCCGCGTGTGGCAAATAGCACATCGCCGAACGACTGGACGCGCTGCCCTAGACCATCCGCCAGCTGGCTGCTCTGGGCCAAGTCTTGAGCGGCGCGTGCCATGGGGCGTGGCCCGCAAGTTCGGGAGTTTGGCGGAAAAGAGAACACGAGTCGACGGGCGTCGCTCCACGATCTGCGCTACGAGCATGCGCGCAAGTGGTGGTGCGCACTGAAGTTTTCTCGCGCTGTTCCGTCCGACGGAGCCAAACCCGGTCGTCAGGACTGAGCCTGAGCCCACCTTTCGCTCGCTGAACCATGAGTCATCGCCTTCTCCGCATCGCCTCGATCCTCGCCGTTTCGCTGCTGTCTATTGCAGTGTTCGGGACGCTGGCGCGCGCGGCGGACGACGACGCGGAGACGCCCGTCGAGGCCCCCGCGGCCAAGCCACCCCGCGCCAAGACCAAGGTGGACAGCGCGCGCCGGGAGAAATGGAAGAAGGAGCGCGCCGCCTTCAAGAAGAAGCTGAAGGCCTGGAAGGGCGCCAAGAAGTACCGGGGCTGTCGCTATCAGTCACCAAAGAGCTTCCTCGTGCGCTCGAGCTTCGTCAAGAACGACCAGCTTCGCCCCAAGGCACACCAGCGAGCGGTTAAATACCGCGCGGAAACTTATGGATACATCCCGGGGTTCCATCTGGAGAAGTACGCCGGTGCCGCAGTCACGGAGCAGGTCACGAGCATGCGCTTCATGGGTCTCCCCATTCAGATCCACGAGAAGCTCGAGCCTGCGCTGATCTGCGTCGAGCACCGCATCAAGCAGAACTGCAAAGACGACGACGAGAAGTACACCGCCAAGGGCATCGGCGGTTTGCGGGTATCCAACACATACCGCGGTGGTGAGATCTCGAATCACCTGTTCGGCATCGCGATCGATATCGACACTGGCCGTAACCCGTGCTGTGGCTGCGTCGATCCGTGGCCGGATCATCCGCTCTGCAAGAAGAAGGCAAAATCGATCTACGAGCGCACCTCACTCACGCGCTGCTGGATAGACTCCTTCGAGAAGTACGGCTTCTACTGGCTGGGGCGCGACACTCTGATGGACACGATGCACTTCGAGTTCCTGGGCGATCCGGACCGGATCCTGCCCTAGCCAAACCTCGCTCCCCCACCCCGTCCGAGGTCGTAGCCCAATGGCCTCGGGAGCCCACGCAGGCTCGGGCCGTTGTGGTATCCTGATTCTATGCACAGCGGCTCTGGAGGGAGACTGGTTGGGCGCTTCTAGGGGCATCGCCGTTCGACTCCCGGGGCATTGCGAGCTGAGTTGCTCGGTATGCGACTGTCGAAACACGCCGACCCCAGCGAGTCTGGTTGCCGAGCTATCCGGCGCCGAGAGGCTGGTTATTCGCGGAGCCGTCGCGGCCAGCAACATCGCAGACCTGTGCTCCCGCGCTCGCAGCGCAGGCGTGGTTGACATCGCGATACGCAGCCCATTGCTCGACATCACTCTCCCAACCCATGCCGTCCAGCTGCGCAACCTCGGAGTGTCGTCTGTCATGGTCCCGCTCTTCTCCGCTCGAGCGCCGGTCCACGATCGGATCGCGGGCAAGCAAGATACACTGGTTAGAACGCTGGTAGGCATGCGAGCATGCGCGGACGCCGGACTCGCAATCGAGCTGGAGATCCCGTTACTCCCCGCCAGGCTCCAGAACCTGACTGAACTGCTGAACCTCGCGAAACGCGCAGTTCCCGAACTAGCGGCCGCGCAGTTCTTGGTGCCGGCGGAGCCCCAGCCGCGAACGCTCGTGCCGGAGAGTTGGGACCGATTGGGACCACACCTCGTCGCCGCCATCCGGCACTGCCAAGCGCTCGACATCGCGCCGAAGCTGCCTGCCCGTTGCGGAATCCCCCCCTGCGTCTTCAAAGGCTCAGAGGACCTGATGGAGCTCATCCGGTATAATCCGCATGGCAATAAATCAAAGACCGAGGGGTTTGCTCGTGGTGCCGCGTGCGGCGGTTGCAGTGCGCGATTCTGCCCAGGCATTCGCGAGTGGCACCTACGAGCAGGCTCCGACGCTGGCCTGCAGGCTCTGAATCGGATCCCCGCCACGCTGAAGCACCGAGACAACTCCAAGCGTCGGCGATGGAACGCTCGCCAAAGAGAACACGCAAAGCAGCTGAACTGGCTGATTCTTCGTCCCACGGTCAACTGCAACCAGGACTGCGTGTTTTGTAGTGTAAACGAGACCGCCCAGAACCACTGGGAAGACCCGGACAAGACCTACCGCTTGATCGCGCGCGCAGCTCGGCGTGGGGTCCAACGTGTAAACTTCACGGGCGGTGAACCCACGCTGTCACCTCGCCTGGCGGACTTCATCGAGGTCGCCAGGCGCTGCGGCATCCCCGAAGTCGATTTGTGCACGAATGCAGTCTCGCTAACGAGCACTGCCCGCGTAGAGAAACTCGTGAACGCGGGCCTCACTCACGCGTTCATTTCCCTCCACGCCCATGACGAAGCGCTTTCCCAAGTCCTGACCCTGAAGCAAGGTGACTTTGAGCGCACGTTGCGCGGCACCAAGGCGCTGATCGAGCGTGGTGTTTTGGTGACTCTGAACCACGTAATCAACACACGGAACTTTCCGTATCTCACCCAGTTCGTCGAGTTGGTGCGCGAGCGCTTCGACGGGAAGCCGATCATCTCGTTTACGATGATCACCCCCCAGTACCGCGCCCTAGAGAACGTTGGGCTAATCCCCAAGCTGAGCGAGGTCTCGCCTCACTTGATGCGCGCGGCACATAGGTGCATCGAAATCGGGCAGCCCTTCTACATCGGCGCGCGGCAGGGTACGCCCCCCTGCTTCTTGGGCCCGTTCAGAGCCTGGTCGGACATCCTGTTCATCGAGCACGAGGCGGTGGCCGAAGACGCGGAGCAAAAAGTCCGAGCCGCACAGTGCGACGAGTGTCGCTATTCAAAGCACTGTACGGGCGTGTGGCGGCCCTATGCCGAACGCTACGGTTTGGACGAGCTGAAGCCGCTTCGCGGCCCCCCCATCAACGCAGCAGACTTCGTGCCGGCCACGCCGCCCAAGACATTGGTGGAGTACTTCCCCAAGACCTTCGAAGAAGCACCATCTCCGCTGCGTGACCCAGACTTGGAGCTCAAGCTGATCGAGGACCTAAGGACTAAACCTGGATTCAGCCCAAAGCGTTTCCTGCCAGTCCTGCCGCAGGAGCGGCGGTCGCGCCCGGATCGAGTCCTGATGTTCGGGAGTTCCGGGCAGGCAAGGCGACTCGGCAACGCCATCACGGAAGTCGAACAGCTGGTGCTCGACGCGGTCGTTTCACCACACATGCACGATTGGCTCGCAACTAGCTTCGACGCTTCGGGCTGGAACGAAGCCGCGCATGCACTCGACGTGGTGAACCCAGACCTCGTAGTTATCGCAGCAGCCACCCGCGCGCATCGTGAGCTCGCGGAGTTGTGCATCAAGCGCGGTCACCCCGTCCTTGTAGAAAAACCCGTCGGAGAGACGATCGAAGATACGCTCGCGCTGGAGGCTGCCCTCGGAGACTCCATCGCCATGCCTGCTCACAACGTCCTGTTCGCGCCGGGGCTACTCGACTTCCTCGACCGACCCGGCAAGCTGACCTCAATCTACCGCCGTCTGCCTCCCCACGCCCCGGGAGCCCCAACGAGCTGGAACCACCAAGCGCTGAGCGAGCTGGTCTACCACCAGGCGGTACTGGCGTCGCGACAGTTGGGCGGGGCCGCCACGCTCGTTTCCGCACGATATGAGGGCGCCGGGAAACCCCTCAAACTGGCCTTTTCTCTCACTGGCCCGGAGGGCCAGGTGGAGCTGAAGTTCGACTATACGTCGGATGTCGACGAGCTCGAGATCATCCGTGAGCTCGCACATGGCGTAACCTCTCGTTGGCTTCGCTCTGGTCAGAGCGTCCACGTCGGGCGCCTCCACGCTGGCTCATGGTCCATGGCCCCAGTCTCCCGAAGCGTAAGCGAACACGCAAACATGCTGCGTCACTTCCAGGCTGTGATCCGCGGGGATACGGCTCAGAAGGTCAGCCTGAGCCACGCGGTACAGGTCAAGCAAACCGTGGCGGCAATCATGGTCGCGCTAGGGTCGGCAGGAGCGCCTTTCCAAAGGCCAGAAGCTCCTCGCCACGTGGCGTCGCGTGATTTGGCCCCCAAGGGCTTTTGAGCTTGCCGTGCGAGCCTTCTAGCGCGACTCCGTGCGCCTTCTCGCGGAATGGGTTGCGCAGTCGACCCAAGCGCTGAGTCGAAAGCGGTGCGGCCGCGCCGCGCTGTGAGGCGCCGACGGTCTCTTTGAGGTAGCACGCAGGATCGCATCGTTGCGCTTCGCCGCGACCCATCGAACGCGTGCGGGAGTCTGGGCCACTCGAGTATCTTTGCTAGCTCGCGCATGATCCCCCAGCGCCTGACGGTTGGTCTCCAGTTACTACCGCGCGGCAATGCCTACCACCGGCGCCCGGTGCCCATGTTAGCCGCCGGGTCGGACCCGGGCATGAGTCGCGAGAAGTGGTGCAAGGAGTGCTGGCGTAGGGGCGACGTTCGGGGGCTAGGCTCGATGGCGTGTATGGGCGTTGGAACTCACCCATGAGGCGGCGGCCCACCTCCGGCGGTAATGCGAGCATGTTAATTGCCAGATGCAATTGAGACGTTTGCTAGCGCTTGACTTCACTTGGTGATCGGTGCCTACTCGCTTCGTGAAGCGCTTACTCGTAGTTGGGTTGGTCGGACTGTTGGGAGCGTGGGGCTGTAGCTCGGACGACTCTCCAGGCGGTGGAAGTGGTGGCGCCGGAGGGTCTTCAGGAGGCACGTCCAACGGAGGTGCCAGCGGCTCCGCGGGTGATGGGGGCAGCGGTGCCTCGACTAGTGGAACCGGCGGCGCGGGTGGAGCCGGCGGCGCGGGTGGAACCGGCGGCGGTACCACGAGCGGCGGCACTGGTGGAACCGCCCAAGACGGAGGCATGGAGGCTTCCGCCGATGTCTACGTGTATCAGCCGTGCAACACCGTCTGCGAGAAGGCAAAAGACACTTGCGGCTACACGCCCACGGACCTGGAGAACTGCATCCGGGGCTGCACGGACGCGTCGCTCGGAGCGTGCCAGGCCGAACTCAAGGCACTCACCGCTTGCCTCGACACTGCGACACAGCTCGAGTGCGTTCAGGGTAACCCCAGCTCTCCGGAGTGCTCGACAGAGGGCGACGCCTTCGGTGCCTGTTCCGCCAGCTAGGATGCCGCCTGCTATATCCACACGGATATCGGAAGCGCATGGTACAGCGGGCGCACCGTCCGAGAAAGCATCTGGCGTGAATCGGGAAGCATGACTCTGAGTCTGTCCCCATGAGCAATCGAGCGGCTCGGCGGCTGCCAGTCCTACGTAAGACGGGCTTCGTCGACAAGTTGCTGGGCCCTCTCGTCTCCGCAGGGCCACAAGCGTCTGGCTGGCGCCTCGTCTCGTGGGATCAAGAGCAAGGCATCTCGTTGGTGTTCGCTCGCGAGAACAAGACGGTGTTGATCGAGCTTGAGCAGGTCAACCCGACGCTGGACTGCTACACCCGGACGAGGCTGTTCAACGTTTGCGCACGGACCCAGTTCCAGGACAGCCCGGAGCTCGATGCACGGGGCAGAGCACTGGTGGACGGAGTGGTCCGCTACATCTCGAGGAGAGAGACTACGCTTCCGGAGGTAGCCGCCATCGAAGCTGGGCGCGCGGTGGTTCGAGAGATCCACGCCGATCGCATGCTCATACCCGAGGGGGATCGCCGCTACTACTTGAATCCGTACGCGGGGTGCATGATCGGCTGCCGCTACTGTTATGTTGCAGAACGCGCGGCCTTCTCTCGACGCTTGGAGGGCTTGGGTTCCCCGCCCTGGGGCAAATGGGTCGACGTGAAGGTAAACGCCATGGACGTCCTGAGCCACGAGGTGGAGCACGTCGTCCCGGGGTTGGTTCGTATGAGCCCGATTCTCACAGATCCGTACCAGCCGCTGGAGAAACGCTACCGGATTACGCGTGGGTGCTTGCAATTGATGGCGCCGAAAGGATTCAGGCCCGTGATCCTAACGCGGGAATCTCGCCTCCTCCAAGACCTTGAGTTACTGAGGACTTCGCGCGCAGCAGTGGGCTTCTCGATCCCCACGGATAACGACGCATTGCGGAAACTATTCGAACCCGGGGCGGACAGCATCGAGAATCGGGTCCGAGCGCTCGAAGCCTGCAGCACCGCAGGGCTGACCACTTGCCTCGTAGTGCAGCCCGCGCTTCCGATGAACGTAGACCGGTTCGTCGAGCGACTGGCTCCCTACGTCCAAGCGGCGCGGGTCGATCGGCTCTACTTTGGGGAGCGCGTGCAAGCACTGTTCGACAACGGCGGGATCCCGTGGGCCTCTTCGGACACCTACCAAGAGGAGCTTGTCGGTAAGCTGAGCGAAGGTTTCCGACAGGCAGGCGTACGCGTCGATGACAACGACGACCTCACCAGCTTGCTCGAAGGTCTCATGGGGGACTAGGACTGCCACTGCCACGTGCCCCGTTCAACGCAGCCGCTCGGGGCTCTCGATGTCCGCGGACTCACACCCGTCCGGCGCGATGAGCGGATTGCAGCGCCCTGGTGTCCCGCCGGGGATCTCGACCACGTAGTCCGTGCCGGCGACCAAAGCCGGATAGTCCGTGCTGATGATCTGAGCTCCGCTGTCGAGAGCGCTCTGCAACACCTCGGGGCTCTCAGCTCCGCCGTCGCGAGTGCGCACGATGAAGCCAGCGCGCACCGCCTCTCGGATGGCATCGAACTGGTCCATGGCGCCGTTCAGGATACGCACTGCCTCGATGTCTTCGTCGGGTTCGCTCTCCGCGAACATCAAGCGACCCTCGGTACTGGTGAAGTTCCGCGAATACGCCTGGGCGAAGTCGGAGCGATCGTTGATGAAGAACATCACCTTACCCCGGGCTGCACCCAGCGTGGGCCAACCAGTCGATGTCACGGCTTCGCGGAGCGTGGACGCTTGACCCTGCACGTCGTCTGGCGTGATGATTCGTTCCCTGGGGAAAGCTCTCAAGATCTCACCCTCGAACTTCTCGAAGAACTCCTCCCCGAGCCACCCCGGGAACTGCCCCTTCGGCTCGATTTGAATGAACAGCGGGACATGCCCCGGGTGCGCGCTCGACCAATTCTCGATCGTGCGCAAGCAATCCACGAACATCCTACAGTGGGTGCCTTCGTCCACGATCAGGATGTGGAATACCTCGATCGTGTCACTCGATTGCACGTAGTTCGTGTCGAATTCGAACTTGCGAACACCTTGCTCTTCGAGCTGCACGTCCAGGGGCTCGAACGAGTAGCCAAGCTCTGGCACCGGCGGCGGGTCTTGCGCGATGTGGTAGCTGTTGTGGGTGCCCTTGAGCTGGACCTGGTTCATGCGCAGTTCATTATCGCGCGGATACGGCGATCGACTGGGCCCGGGACTATCTTCCCCGCATCCGGCAAGCGCTAGCGCCAACACACACACAAGGCTTGCCCCCGCTAGCTTCACCGTACCAAAATAGCTGCCTCACGCTCGTCAACCAAGCGTTACTTGGACGTCACATGTTTGCGGGGTTCTCTTCGAGCAGATCCGCGAGCAGCGCTAGCAGCTCGTCATGCACCATACCGTTGGTGCCGAGCACGTGTCCCTTCTCCAGGCGCGCAGGCCCACCAGCGAGTGACGTCAGGCGCCCCCCCGCAGCCAGCTGTATTGCCGCAGCCGCCGCGAGGTCCCACACATGGACCCGCCGCTCCCAGTAGCCATCGTAGGTGCCGTCCGCAACGAAGCACAGGTCCATCGCGGCCGAGCCGCAGCGCCGCACGGCGAGCGCCCGCTTCTTGATGCGCTCGAAGCTCTCGAAGTTGTTGTACGGCGCCCGTTCTCTTTCCGGAGGGAAACCAGTTGCGAGGAGCGCCTCGGCCAACACCGCAGTGCGACTCACCTCGACGGGATCGCCGTTGCGTTTCGACCCTCCGCCCTTGTAGCCGCTCCAAGTCGTGCGAATGGTGGGCGATACGACGGCGCCGCACAGCGGTTCGTCTCTGTACATCAAACCGATGCTCACGCACCAAATCGGATGCCCATGAGCGAAGTTCGTGGTGCCGTCGATTGGGTCGCACACCCACCTGGGGGCAGCCGAGTCTGCTTCTCCCGTCAGGCCACTCTCCTCCGCAAGGATCGCGTAAGGGGCGAGCTCCCCGAGGCGCTTCAGGATCAGCTGCTCGCTCTTGACATCCCACTCTGTGACCAGGTCTTTTGGCTGCTTCTTGCTGATCTCGGGTCGCGTGCGCCAGGCGCTGAACACCAGGTCCGCTGCTTCGGATGCGACCTGTGTCGCGATGGCGGAGAGCTCCGCGAGCTCGCTGTATGAAGGGGGGGCCATGGCTCGGGTGCTAGCACGTTTCGGCGGCGTAAAAGTTCGACTATCGATTCGCAACGCAGATGTCGTCCGAGGCAACACAGGCGCCGCACGCAGGCGAACGCACGCGCTGGCTCACGCTGCTCGCGGCGCTGGTCATCGTCCTGTTCGGCATCGGTCTGCGCTGTATTCACCTCAGAGACCCGGCGATCGCGGACTTCCACTCTTGGCGGCAGGCGGACAGCGCCGGCTTTGCGCACGGCTACCTCATCGAGACCCTGAATCCGTTTTCACCCCGCGCGGATCGCCAGCCCTGTGAGGTAGCTGATGCGCCCTTCGGCTTGGTCGAGGCCGAACTACCTATTTCCGCTTGGCTTTCTTCGATCCCGCTAAGGCTGCTCGGAGTCAGGTTCCCTCCGCCCTGGTACCTGCGCTGCGTCAGCATCGCGTTCTACGCCCTCACGGCGCTCTTTCTCTACCGCTTGGCGCGACTCCTCGGCGCGAGCAAGTTCGAGGGCTGCGCGACCTTGTTGGTCTTCTCGACGCTGCCTCTCTCCATCTTCTTCACGCGCACGCCGCAGCCCGACGGCCCCGCGCTCTGTTTTGGTGTCGCGTTCTTGTATCACCTGGAGCGCTGGCTAGCGTCCCGCGACGCCCCGCGGCACGAGCCCAAGAAGTGGAGGCACCACCCCGACGTCCAACTAGGCCTGAGCGCGCTGTGGGGCGGCGGGATGCTGATGATCAAGGCCCCAAATCTGTTCATGGGCTTGCCGGCGCTCTATCTCGTACTATCCGCCTTCGGCGTGCGACGCGCACCGCGCGAGTGGCGCCTCTGGGTGTGGGGAGCGACCGTGCTTGCGTTCGGTTCCGCGTGGTATTGGTATGCACATCGCTTCCCTTGGACCTTCGGGGTATGGGGGGACCGGGCAGAGAGCAAGTTCTCGAGCTGGGCTCTGTTCAGTTCAGCCAGCCCCTGGCGCACGCTGAGCGAGCGCGTCGTCTCGAGCGTCGCTGGTTGGGGTGCGCTCACGCTGGCGCTGCTAGGGCTCGGTGCTGGTCTGAGCGAGCGGCGTACGCGTCTCTACGGCGTCTGGCTGCTGGGCTTCGGCTGCTTCGTCGCGGCGGTGCTCAAGGGCAACGAAACTCACGTCTACTATCAGCTCCCCGCGGTGGTACCGATCAGCCTGCTAGCGGGTCGAGGCATGGCCCGGTTGATGGAGGGTCTGCCAGCGCAACGCTTCTGCAACGTCGCGCTGCTGCTGGCACTGATCGCGCTCCACGGTTGGAACGCCTACAGCGTGCTCTTTTCGGAGACGAAGCGCGGCGAGCATCGTGGATTTTACCACGCGGATAAAGACGTCCTGATCACTGCAGGCCTGCTGAGAAGTCGGCTGTCGCCGGGGGCGCGCTTCGTCTCGGTGGACCGAAACCCCGCGTTCTTCTACAACTCCGAACACCAGGGCTACTTCACGCAACGAACCGACTTGCAGGAGGTCTTGAGCTGCGCGAACGGACGCGCCGAGTACGCGCTCGTGCCGAGCTCGTACGCCGAGAAGGAGCGGCGGCTCGGAGCTAGGGTGAAGCGTATCGGGCGCACATCCCGCTATCTGCTGTGGCGATTGACCCCCGCCGCTAGGCCCCCGCGCTGAGCGCGCGGCGCAGCGTTGCCGCGCGCTGGCGTGGTCGAAGGCTGTGCTCACACGGGAACTAGGGCGCTTGGAGTAGCTTTCGGGGTTTCGAGCCGCGGGCAAATCAGTGAGACTCAGCCCGGGTTTGGGCAAGCTTTCCTCACCCCCAAACCTCCATGATGCTCGCAATGCTCCTTCGTCGTTCCATCATCGTTCCCACGTTCGCGCTGTTCTGTGGCGCCTTCATCAGCTTGGGGTGTGACGACCCGCCGCCAAACAAGAACCCGTTCGCCGCCCCAAGCGACACGATCAAGCCGCCGCCCATCGACTCGGTTCCGATTCCCAAAGGGCCAACGGAGTTCAGCGTGACGTCAGAGGGCCCCAAGGTCGGCTTCTCCCCAATCCTGATCGAGAAGAATGATGGCAGAGAGCGGCTGACGAAGGCGCTCGACGAAGAAAAACAGCACATCGACGGCAAAGACGTGCCTCTCGCCGTGGATCGTAAGGCCAAGCTCGACTGGGTGATGGCGATGTTCGACGGCCTGTTCAAGCTCGGCGCGACCCACATCGTGGTCAAGACCGAGACGCGACCTTCGTTCCACGCCAGCTTGAGCTTCACCGCGCAGAGCAAACTGACTAGCGCCCCTGCCTGCAGCATAGTAGCCACCGTGCTCAAGGATCGCGGCACTGCCGTGTGGAAACTCGCAGGCGGCACCGCGACGAAGCGCAGTAAGGGCTTCGCGGGACCCGACTTGAGCATGACCGGCGAAACCATCGAAAAGCGCGCCGCCGCCTGCAAGGACTCCAGCAACATCTTCCTCTCTGCAGATGAAGGCATCGAGTGGGGCTTGGTCTACGACCTCGGCGCGTCCACGAAAGACCTCGAGAAGGTGAAGCTCGACACCTTCATCCTGTTGCAGGAGCGCCCAGTGGCAGGTCACAAGGTCGCGCTCTGAGCATGCGCTTAGCTAGCCGTCGATCTGACGCGATGTCAGTTCGCCCCAGCAGATTCCTCTTCTATTCTAGGGGGTTAGGCACACCGCGCCGTCCCTGGGCCCGAACGCGCTACCACGTTCGGGGCAGCGCCGAGCCACCCGAATTGGCGTGCCAGGAGGTCGCCACGTTTGCGCAGCGCGCTATAGTCGGCCCGCCGTGACTATCCGAACAATGCTCCTGGGCCACCGCGACGACCACACCAAGCAGCGCATCACCGAGGCGCTGGATCGCATGGATCACAAGGCGCGCATGCTCGTGATGGAGCAAGCCACGCCAGACGATCAAAAGGCCTTGTGGGATCTGTTCGAAGGCGAGGAAGCCGACGCCGACTTCTTCGTGCCGAGCGGAACCGACCCGTTGCAGGAAGTGATTCACCACGGAAAGAACACCCTGCCTGCGCACAACTACTTCCAGAAGCGCTTCTGCCTCGCGGACGACGAATCCGGGGATCTCTGGGGATACAATCACCAGAGTTTGGATTGGGCGACCGGTCCTGGCTACTACGTCGCCCACTCGGTCGACCGCGAGAAGGACAAGGAAGCGCCCAGCGAGTTCGTGATCAACTACACCAAGATCCCACCGAAGAAGCCCGAGAGCTGGCCGGTGATCATCCCCAACGAGAAGAAGCTCGGTCGCTTCGTCTACGCCGGGATGAAGGACTACATGCGCAAGGTCAGCGAGCACATCTCGATCGGCCGCGCCTACAAGGGCAAGCCGATGTCCGCCTGGTTCATGCTCTGCCGCGAAGATCCCGCCGAGGAATGAACGGCTAGACTCGCGGAGGGTTCAGCTGCTCGAGGCGGAGCGGCCTGACCTTAGACAACCGATTCCGCGCGGAACTCTCCACTCAGCGAGTTCGACTCGTATGGTTCAGTTCCAACGCAATGTCCTCACCGGCGCGGAAGCAGGTCCGCTACGCGCGGTTCAAGGCGTAAGCCTCTCGGGTAGCGCCAGGAACGTAGCCCGAGGAACAGCAACTTGGCGTGCGACACGACGCTTGAGTGTGGCGGAACGTACGGAAATTGTCCGGCTCGCCTTCGATCACAACGATACCCTTGAGCGCGACGACCAGCTCAGCTCAAGCGTTACCCTTGCGACGCCAGCATGCCCATGTGAACATACCTGGGTGCAGGAAGAGCGCCCTCTCATTGTCTCGGTCAACCTGACCACCGCCTGCAATTTGGCTTGCACTTACTGCGAAGCAATCCATCGCCGGGAGCGCATCGGTCTGGACGACCTCGATCACCTGGCCAATGGCGTAGGCGCTCTCGACGAACCGGTTCAGCTCGTGCCGTTCGGCGGCGAACCTCAGGTCGCCTGGAAGGCGCTTGAGCATCTGATCGAAGGTGGCGAAGCGAACGGGGTGCACGACTTCCTGATGTGCACCAACGGTCTCCTCACGAACGAGAGCCGCGTCGACTACTTCAACCAACACCACATCGAGATCACGGTGAGCTGGGACGGCGTGCCTGAGGCCGGAGATAAGCTCAGAATCTACCCAGATGGTCGCGGAGCGAGCGCGGACGTTGAACCGATCTTCGAGCTGCTCCGCGAGCGTTATCGCCTGCGTCCCCAGGTTCGCATCACGGTCGGCCCAGACACCGCAGCCTACTTCGCCCGCTCTGTCGAGCACGTGCTGAGTTTCCTGGCAGAAAAACCCGGAGTGAAGATCTGCTTCATGCCGGTTTCGACGGTCCCTTGGCCCGAAGCATCGCTCCGCGCGATGGAAGAGGCCCTGAACTACTGCGCCGACCTGCTGGTGGAGCACGAGCGAAAGGGACATGATGTCTCGCTCGCATACAACGAGTGCATTGGCGTCCACGAAATTGGCCAGCAGTTCCTGTTCGCCGATCCGGAGCACGGGCATGCTTGCCTGTGGGGGATCAAGATGCTCGGCGTGGACACGGACGGCGGCATCTTCCCTTGTCACACGGTGATTGAGTTGCGCAAGGAGTCACGCGCGCACCTTTCCATGGGGAATGTGAAGGACGGTGTTCCTGACCTGCGTAGGCGCCTCGAGCTGATGCCCCCACCAGAGGGCAACCCATTTCACTGCTGTTACGCCTGGAATCTCGCGGGCTCCGGTGACCCCTTCAAGGTGCCAGAGGTCTACCGTCGGATCTACGCGGCGTGCATCACCGCGTCCGAGCGAATGGTTCGAGCTCTAAGCCCTGACCGCGCGGAAGAAGCGGCAGGTCGAGCGGGGATGTTGCTCGAACGCACAGCACGTTGGGAGCGCGACCTATCTGCGCGCACACGTCCAAGCCCCGGACGCCTCGAGTCAGAGGCGTCCTAGATTCCGATCACGGCTTGGAGGACACCAGCTGCCAAGGCTGAGGCGGGCGGCCTTCCAACACTCCGGAGCGTTCGAGCGACTGAGTAAGCCAGGCGAAGAGTCGTTCGAGTTCTTCATTCGACACCTGCCCCTGACTGAGACGGTACGACAGTGCCCGACCAGCCACTCGTGCGTAGGCTCGCGTGCCCGGTCGGTCCGGTTCCGAGTGGATGGCCACCTCTCCCGAGGACGTCGCGAACGAGCCGAGAGGATTCAGAGAATACTGGGCGCTGGACCCTTGGGACTTGAAATACGTCGTCCATGAGCCAGGCTCCGCGAGGGACAACCCCACAAAGCTAGGCGAAGCAGGGGGAAACGGCAGCCGACGAATGAGCTCGTCGACGCTCCATCCAGGCAGAGAGGAGAGCGTTTCCTCAAGGTCACGCGGGTCTGCCTCCCGCAGCCCCACGAACAGGGTGCGTGGCACGACAGTCCGCGCCTCGAGCGAAAAGTCGTTGCTTACTATCAATCCAGAGAGCAGCCCTTTGCCCCGGACTCGTTCTACGAGTGCGGATGCGATGTCCGAAAGGGTGAATGGAAGCCCTTCCTCGCTCTCGTACTGCGAGTAATACTTCAGCTCTTCGCCTGAGGCAGAAGCATTGACACCCACTACGTGAGGTTCGAGTTCTCCTGGCAAGCCTACTTCGTTGGCAAGCCCAGCTCGTACCGCGCTTGAAGAATCCGAGGCGTTGACGTACAGCTTGACCGTACGCTTCTCGCCGTCCCAGCCGGCGATACAGCTCAACCCCAGCCCATGTGCCGCCGCACGAAAATGAGCGAAGCGCACGGAAACAGGCACGTCCAGGCAGGCAGCGAGCGCGACTTCGAGTCCTGCTGGAGCTCCCTCGACTATCATGCGATCGCCTCGGAACGCGCCATCGCGGGTACGACGGACGGATGCCTCCAAAGTGAGCGCGTCCGTAACGAAGCGTCGAAAGACCGAGGCGAGTTTCGGCTCCAATCGAGCCGCGATCTCTTCGAGGATAGCGCCGGACATCAAGCTCACCGAGCAGCCCGAAGGTCAGCCTCGCGCGCGCCGAGACCGCCGAAACAAGACCAAACCGAGGCCCATGAAGGCGACGGACAGCGCCGTGTACGTACGCGGGTCGTTCGTCGTCTCACAACCGCAACCGTGCTCAGGTTCGGGCGCCGCATCTGCCAGCGCGCTGACCGGAACCAACAGCAACACCGCTACCAATAAGCCTCTGAGAGCGCTCTCGATGGTGCGTTGATCTCGCAGCTGACGCCGAGACATCGCGCTAGTGTATGCGAGTTACCCCGGCTCGACCAGCTCACGCACGCGATCGATGAAGCCGGGGAAATCATCGGGGTCATGTTCCTTCCGCCGCTTGGGCGGCTTGCGCATACGCACGGCGATCAGGTGGTCTCTCGGAAGAATGACCAGGTACTGGCCTAGTGTCCCCGCCGAGTACGCACCGATGATCGGACCAAAGCGGTAAGTCACGTCAGCCAGACCCGCTTTCCAGGTCAGCTCGTCCCATCGCTTGAGCTCGGGGTCGTCGGGACGTAGCTCCTTGACGGCTTTGCGATACTCCTCGGCTGAGCCAAAGCGGCGATCGACCAGCGGTCTCATTTGCTCGACGAAGGCCGGGGCAACGTTCGCATTTTGCCACGCGGCAATATTTTCGCGAGTGAGAACGAGTTCGGTCGTCTCAGGGATCAGCCACCAGAGGAGCCCCAAGCGCTTGTGATTCGGTTGCACCGATGCAACCTCGGCAGTGGCACGCCGCAAGAGCGCTGGGTCAATCAGCGGCTTTGGGGCGGCTGCCGGCGGTTCCGAGCTGGTCCTCTCCCCCAGCACCAGCCGTCCAATTTTCAGCAGGCCTTCCGCGTTGATATGCAGCCCCGACATCCCGTGAGCGTGTTTGGCTTTGTCGAGACTCCACCAGTAGCGTGTGATCCCGAGCGGCTTGAACAGGCGCTCCGCCACAAAGCGATCGCTACGCTGGCCGCTCGCCTTCTCGATCACACCACTCAGGAGATTGCTTGCGCTGTTTCCGTAAATGAAGCGTTCTCCGGGCTTCGCTTCGAGCTCGGAGTCGAGAGCGAACTGAACGAAATCTTCGCTGCGGTATATGCGCAGGGTGCTCTTGGGCTCTGAGAGCCCACTCGAGTGAGTGAGCAGGTGCTTCACCAAGACCTTGGCCTTTTCCCCTGTCTTCCAGGAGGGAAAAAAGTCAGCGACCGGCTGATCGAGGCGCAGCTTGCGCTCTTGGATCAAGATCAGAGCGGCGAGGCCGAGCACGCTCTTGGTGATGGACATGCTCTGGATCGGCGTGCCCTGGTCCCCGAAGTGTTCGAGGACGGCGCCGTCTTGCCAGATCAAGAATTGATCCGTGGAGAGTTCTCGAGCTTCCTTGGCGAGCGCGTGCACGCGCTCCATGTCGGCCTGGCGAGGGGTCGGCGGCGCGCTGGAGCTGGCTGAAGGGGCTACAGCAGCGACGCTGGAAGAAGCGAAAGGCGCAGCCGTTGACTCCTCTTTTTGTTGCCCTGAGGCAACAGTCTTCGCTGCCACGCTGGGCCTCGCCAGCGGGGGGACCTGTTCATCGTGACAGGCGAAAGTCAGAACAAACGCAACCAGGGTGGCTCGCGAGGTCTGCCGCAGTGAGTCATGCCAATGCACAGCTCAGCCTAACCCCATCTCGATCCAGGGCCCAGGGCAGCGCCGCCCGCGTTGCGCAACCTGGGGGCCTCGGTGTACGAGAGCCCAATGCCTGGCGGTCAAACCTTCTTCGTCGTCCTCGTCGTGCTGGTGGGTGTCGCGTTGCCAGCCCAGGCTGGGATCAACGCGGAGCTGCGGCGGAACCTGGGCCACCCCTTCCTCGCGGGCATTGTCAACTTCGGCGGCGGCCTCGTGGTACTGACTCTCGCAGCTCTGGTCGCAAGAACTGGAATCCCCAAATGGACTGCGGTCGCCGGTGCACCGTGGTGGGCCTACTTGGGTGGCCTGTGTGGCGCTGCGCTGGTGCTCGCCGGAGTGGTTGCCGCGCCAAGACTCGGAGCAGCCTTGCTCATCGCGTCTCTCGTGATGGGCCAGCTAATCGCGAGTGTAGTGATCGATCACTTCGGCTTGCTCGGGTATGGCATTCGCCCCGTTACGTTGGCCCGCATCGCAGGCATCTTGTTGTTGGCAGGTGGCGTCTGGCTCATCCAGCGCGGCTGAAGCCTCTACCCATCCAACAGATCGAGGAGGTAGCCCACGTGATTCGTCAGGCGCCAGTACGGCTGCCAATCACCCTCGATCGTCACTGCATTTGGTGATGTCACGAACTTCACGAAGTTCCAATAGACCAGCTCCTCGCGCTCCGGGCAGGTCTCGATGAGTTCAGGCTCAGCGCGGAGTTGCCTCAGCAGGTCGAGCTTGGACGAAGGCAAGGAGCGCAACCCTTCTACTGCCCGGCGCTCTGCTTCCTCGAGGAAAGGCTGTATGCGGCGACGGCGCCTCACTCGAGCCTCGCTTGAGTTGTCGCTCAGAATCAGCTCTTCAGGCAACCTGTCGAGCTTTGCCGGGGCGAGCACGCGAACTAGCTCGGGCGCGTGCGCTTGAAGCAATCGCCAGCGCTCGGGAGACCAGTAGTGATGGGGCCCAGTCCACGTCGGCGTCCCAAACAGCAGAGGCTCGAAGTAGTTGTGGTCGCGAACCCCATGCAGACCGCCACCGATGAACGCGCCGCATGCCTGCTGATAGAGCGGCATCAAGAACCCAAGCACATCTAGCACGACCACTTCTGGTTCATGCAGGTCGTCCAGTTCTTCCACCGACTCGACCTTGAAGCCCGCTGCGCTGAGGTCGGCGACGATATCGCTGCCCCTGAGAATATTCCTCGGAGCGACTACTAGCAGTAGGTCACCCGACTGACGAGCGTTCCTGAACAGCGCGCTGGCGACAGCGAGATCATCATCATGGTGACTCGAGCCTAGAATGAACGGTGAGCGCCGCGAGAGCAGTGACTGGAGCTTGGTCCAGCGTCGCGCGCGTGCGCTGTCCGGGAACTCCGCGAGGGAGAGTGTACCGTCCTCGATGCGCTGGAGCATGCCGCGCAACGGTGCCAAGGGACCAAACTTGTGAATCGCGTCGTAGCGAGCGCGTGCCGCGGCGGCGCGGTCCACCAAGCTCTTCCCTTTCGCGGTTTCGCCGCTCAAGAGCTTCGCCTTTCCTGCTGCTTCCTCGTCTTGCCAGCTGTGGCCCTCCCCCTTTTGTCGAACCAACTCTATCCGCTCGAGCTCGAGCGCGGTCTGCTGCTTCTTGACGCTGTCGATCGGCTCGTCCCAGCGCGCCGCCTCATCACCACTTGCGCTAGCAGCCAGCCTGAGCAAACCAAGTCGAACCCGGAGCTTCACTTGCTCGAACTCGTTCTCCAGCATTGCGCGCTGATCAACCGAACTCTCGGCATCCAAGGCGATTCGCTCTTGGGTCGGGAAACCAGCGATTACCTGGGCGAGATTTTCCGCGTGGCTCAAGTCTCTACCGAGAGCACGCAGGCTAGGCACGGCAATTTCCCAGAGTCGGGCGTGGTCCCCGCGCGCATCTCTGAGGCGCGCGGGGTCACCCGCCAACTCGAGCTTGCGCAGCTCTCGACGCTCTCGGGCAAGCCACGTCGTTAGTTCCCGCGCCACGCGGTCCAACGGATTCTCTGACGCCTCGAAGACGACCCCCTCGAGGGGCTCGTGCACCGGCTCGTCGAGCGCTCGGAGAACGCGACCTACCGTCTCGGCCGCGCACGCGAGGGTCTCCGCCTGTGCTGCGATCGTAGACTTGGGCATGGGTCCGCTCACTCGGTCAGAACCTCCACGGGCACTCCGTTGAACGCCGCGTTGCCGGAGACGTCGAGGAACTCCGGATCCGAAAGCATATTGACGTTGGCCCCCGGCCGCTCCGAGGCCACCCCTTGGCGTGTCCCTTGTGCGATATGACCCCATCCGTGGGGCATCGATACGACACCCTCCATGATCTCATCCGACACTTCGACCAGCACACTCAAACTTCCAACGCGGCTACGCAGCGTGGTCTTGTCACCAGTTTGAAGTCCGAGGCGCTCGGCGTCGGCGGGGTGCATCA
This sequence comes from Polyangiaceae bacterium, assembly GCA_041389745.1. GTDB lineage: Bacteria > Myxococcota_A > Polyangia > Polyangiales > Polyangiaceae > JAHBVY01. The sequence continues at coordinate 188,575 of JAWKRF010000011.1, read as the reverse complement.
GCAAGGTGCAGCGCTCGGGCCCCTTTGCCAGCGCATGCACATTGTGCATCCACGAGTTGTTGCTCCTCAAGTGTCGACGACCGATCAAACGCAACTTCGCTTCCCGAGATGCATCGAGCGCTTGAGCGTGGCGCTCTACCTCAGCGCTGATCAGCTCGCTCCAGAGCTCGATCTTCCCGCTCTTGGTGTTCAGTACCCCAGGCAATCTCGGTTGCAGCGGGCCAAGGTCGCGCCCGTGCTCATCCGCCTTCAACCTCTCGAGGTTCAAGCCCTCGGGCCGCTGACCAAAGCCATCGCCGTATGGCCCCAGACGTAGGAACAAGTCGAGCACCCGTTGCGGTCCAGGCTGCTCCCCCAGTTCTTTCCGCACGGCTTTCGATTCGAGCCCAGCGAAGCGAAGGTTGTTCCCCGATATCTCCTGAGAGATCAGCTGCGCGAGCAAGAAGTCGTCGGCCTGCTTGAGCGGCATCCGTCCCCCCATCAGCCCGGTCGCTAGGCTCAGCAGGATCTCCCACTCGTCCAACACGCCGGGCGCGCGCGGCAGCACGGCGGGGGAGAACTTCGCGATGTTCCGTACGGATAGCTGGTAGAACACCAGATCGTAAGACTCTCGCTCCAACGGCGGTGGAGGAGGCAAGATCACGTCCGCGTGACGTGTCGTCTCGTTCAGGTAGATGTCGACGGAAACCATGAACTCGAGAGACGCGAACGCCGCTTCCAAGCGGTTCGTGCCCGGAGCGCTGAGCAGTGGGTTGCCTGCAACCGTGACCATCCCACGCACCCTCTGGCTCTCCTCGGCATCCAGGATTTCTTCCGCCAGCACGGAGACCGGCAACTCTCCGAACGCCTCCCAGAGCCCGCGAACGCTCGACGTCCAGCGCCCAAACTTGGTGCCGCGGCCAGGACCATCCGTGTCGAGACGGTTGCCGCCGCGAGCCGCTGCGGGCAATGGGAACATCACCCCGCCTTCGCGATCCAGGTTGCCGGTGACGATGTTGAGCACGTCGATCGCCCAGCTCGCGAGGGTACCAAACTCCTGACAGGTGGTGCCAATGCGGCCGTAGCACGCGGCGCAATCCGCGGCGGCGAACTCCCGCGCCACCCGAACGATGACAGCCTCTGGGATGCCGCAAAACGCGCTCACCTTCGCAGGGGTGAACGCGCCGATCGCCTGGGTCACCTCGGACAACCCGAGCGTGACCCCAGCGAGGCGCTCGAACTGAGCGGCACCGTCTTGGAGCACGACGTTCACCAGCGCGAGCACGAAGGCTGCGTCCGTCCCAGGGCGGATGGGTAGGTGTTCGTGTGCCTCAGCGCATGTTTCCGTGCGGCGAGGGTCGACGACGACGACCTTGCCCCCTCGCTCACGAATCGCTCGTAGCCGATGCTTGATGCCGGGCGCGGTCATCAGGCTACCGTTGCTGACCATCGGATTGGCCCCCAGCATCAGCAAGTACTTGGTCTTGTCCAAGTCGGGGATGGGCACCGTCAGCCCGCCGCCGAACATGAGTCCGCAGCTGATCATTTTTGGAAGCTGATCAGCAGAACTCGCGCTGTAGCGATGCTTCGTCTGCAGAGCCTTGGTGAGCACCGGTCCGTAAATCATCGCGTGCAGACTGTGAGCGTTCGGGTTCCCTGCGTAGGTTGCGAGGGAGTCGTTTCCGTATTGCTGCCTCACGCGGTTCAGACCGCTCAGCGCGAAGTCGATGGCCTCGTCCCAGCCAGCCACGCGGAACGTGCCGTCCGTATTCTTGATCAACGGCGTGCGCAGACGATCCGGATCCTCTTGGAGGCCTTTCATGCCGAAGGCTTTGGGACAGATGTAGCCTCGAGAAAACGGGTCCGAGGCGTCACCAGCGATCTTCGTGACTTTGCCATCTTGCACGTCTACGGCGATCCCGCAGGTTGCTTCGCACAGCGTGCACACTCGGTAGGTCGTCTTCATCGGTGCCTCTCCCTAATCTTGCTCGCTCGCCTGAGCGAGAAACTCTCGGGCGCGTTGTAAGTCCGCCTCTACGTCGATGCCGCGGGGAGGAACATCGTCAGCAACGATGACGCGAATAGACAAACGATTCTCCAGCGCACGCAGCTGCTCCAGGGACTCCGTGAGCTCCGCCGGGCTCGGCTCCAGCTCGCAAAGACGCCGGAGGGCGCGCACTCGATAGGCGTACACTCCGATGTGACGCAAGACCCCTTTTGGGGCGGGCCCCATCCCACCCCGCTTCCAGGGGATAGGTGCTCGACTGAAGTAGAGCGCGCTCCCGTCGAGGGTGCACACGACCTTCACGCAGTTCTCGTCAGCGATCTCTACCGGGTCATCCAGAGGGCAGGCCAGCGTGCAGATGGCGTGGTGGCTGTCCGACCTCAGCGCAGCAGCAAGGGCTACCAAATGGGCAGGCGGGAAAAAGGGCTCGTCGACCTGGAGGTTGATCACGATGTCGTCGTCAGACCAACCAAGCTCGGTCGCGACGTACGCGGCGCGGTCTGTGCCCGAGGGCAAGTCCGGCGGCGTCAGCAAGAGTTCGCCGCCAAACCTGCGAACCGCCTTGGCGATGCGCTCATCGTCAACGGCGACCAAGGTGCTGAAGCCGCTTTGCTGCGCGCGCCGATAGGTGCGCTGCACCAACGGCTGCCCGCCCAGATCGACGAGCGGCTTCGCTGGCAGGCGACTCGAAGCGTAGCGAGCCGGGATGACGACGTGCACGTCGCTCGTCACGTCGCGCTCTCCTCCAGGAGTTCAAAGCGTTTCACCACGGAATCAATTTCGAGCACGCTCTCCAGCAGTGCCCCCATGCGTGCGAGTGGCCAGGAGTTGGGGCCATCACTCAGCGCTTCGCCCGGGCGGGGGTGAGTCTCCATGAAGAGCCCCGCGACCCCCGCTGCGACGGCGGCTCGAGCAAGCAACGGGATCATCTGCCGGTCGCCACCAGAGCGATCACCGAGGCCTCCTGGACGCTGCACGGAGTGCGTCGCATCGAACGTCACTGGGCAGCCGGTGCCCCGCAAGATCCCGAGCGCGCGCATGTCGACGACCAGGTTGTGGTAGCCAAAGCTCACGCCGCGCTCGCACACCATGACCTGGTCGTTGCCCGTCGAGCGGAGCTTCTGCACCACATGCTGCATGTCCTGAGGTGCGAGGAACTGGCCCTTCTTTACGTGAACCGGTAGGCCTGCCCGAGCCACACGTTCGAGGTAGTTGGTCTGGCGGCAGAGGAACGCGGGCGTCTGCAGAACGTCGACGACGGCCGCCACTTCATCGATCGGCGTGTCTTCATGCACATCGGTCAGAACCAAAGCCGAGGTCTGACGCTTCACCTCTTCGAGGGCCTTCAGTCCGCGCTCCAAACCGACGCCTCGAAACGACTCCCCCGAGGTTCGATTCGCCTTCTCGAAGCTCGCCTTGAAGACGAACGGCAGCTTGAGCTTTGCGGTGAGTTCGACCAGCGACTGCGCGATTTCCAGGACCAGGCTCTCGCTCTCCACGACACAGGGGCCGGCGATCAGGATAAGAGGACTGCGCTGGGTCACGAGCGTCCCCCCGATGTGGACGCCCGAAACGTCCTTCTTTTCGAACTTGGGATTGTCCATACTCAGCGCACTCCGCGCGTGCGGATTCTGCGACCGGGGAGTACGAACCAACACCGTTCCGGCACGATGGAAGCTGTCCGAATCTTCATAGGCTACGACCCGCGAGAGAGCGTAGCCTACCACGTGCTCGCCCACAGCCTGCTCCGACAAGCGAGCGGCCCGCTGAGCATCACGCCCTTGTCGCTGACAAGCGTCGCCCACTGCTTCCAGCGTCCACGCGACGCGCGTCAGTCGACGGACTTCGCCTTCAGTCGCTTCCTGGTTCCCTATCTCTGCGGCTACTCAGGCTGGGCGCTGTTCATGGACTGCGACATGTTGGCCCGAAGCGACGTTCGGGAGCTCTGGGAGCTGCGCGACGACCGGTTCGCGGTGATGGTCGTCAAGCACGACTACACGCCGCGAGACGCAACCAAGTTCGGCGGCAACGTACAGACTGCGTACCCACGCAAGAACTGGTCGAGCGTCATGCTGCTCAACACCGCGCGTTGTCGGGCACTGGAGCCATCATTCGTCGCGACGGCGAGCGGCCTCGACCTGCATCGCTTCAACTGGCTTCAGGACGACGAAGTTGGTCAGCTCCCGACCACCTGGAACCACCTGGTCGGCGAGTATCCAGACAACCCCCACGCGAAGCTCGTCCACTTCACGTTGGGCGGCCCCTATTTCGCGGCGTATCGCGGCTGTGAGTTCTCGGATCTGTGGTTCCGCGAGTGGGCGCTCGCCAAGACCGGTCTAGAACCAGCCGGCGCCGACGCCCCCTAGTCCAAGTCGTCCAGTGCCTTAGAACGCAGCGCTAGCGCCGACGAGAGGCTCGCTGTTCATCACCGTGCGCTCGATGCCGTCGAAGGACGTGAGTCCGGAACCGCTAGGGTAAAGCTTCGAGTAGTACTCAGACAGCATGCGCGCCGCGGAGAACTTGGTCTCGCTCATCTCGATCGAGGAGCGCATCATCTGCCGCCAGCGGTGCGGATACTGGTAGTATGTGGGGATCACCTCTTGGGTAAGCACGCGGATCAAATCCTGCTGATCGTGCGCGTCTTGATCATCGCCTTCGTATCCGCCACCGATCTGCCAACCTGTAACACCGTGTTCACAGCCTTCGGGCCACCAACCGTCGAGCACGCTGCAGTTGAGCACGCCGTTCATCGCAGCCTTCATGCCGCTGGTTCCCGACGCCTCCATCGGCCGGCGCGGATTGTTCAGCCAGACATCGGCGCCGCGCGTAAGGATGCGCCCTAGCTGCATGTCGTAGTTCTGCAGGAACACGACGCTCTGCGGGTAACGCTTGGTCATCTGCGCGATGCGCTCGATCACCGCCTTGCCCGGCAGGTCTTTCGGGTGCGCCTTGCCGCTGAACACCAGCTGTAGCTTTCCGCTCTTGAGGAGCGGCTCCAGGCGCTCGGAGTCGCCGAAAATCAAGTCCGCGCGCTTGTAGGTGGCCGCACGGCGCGCGAAGCCAACAAGCAGCTTGTCCACCGCGAGCTTGACGCCGGTACGGCGCTCGACCTCGTCGATCAGCTCCCACTTGAGATCCTGGTGAGCGTCCCAGAGCGTGTCCGCGTAGCTGTTCCGGATCCGCCCATCTTGCCAGGTGCCCTGGTGCACTCCATTGGTGATCGCGACGATCGGCGACGCGTGCCTGATGTGCGCCCACATCTTCCGGGATGTTTCCCCGTGGAGCTGAGCGACGCCGTTTGCGATGCGCGAAAGGCGGAGCCCCGCCACAGTCATTCCGAAGGGGTCGCCACCGATGCGCGCGAGCTGATCCTTGGTGAAGCAGCCAATGTCGGCGCCTTGCTCGAACAGGCGCGACAACGGGTGGACCTCGTTCCCAGCCACGACCGGCGTGTGAGTCGTGAACACGACCTTTCGCCGTACCGCCTTCCAGGCAGCGAAGAACTCGAGCCCAGCGCTCATCTCCTCGCGGATCAGCTCCAGCCCTGCAAACGCCGCATGTCCCTCGTTGAAGTGGTAGACGTCGACTTCGTGTCCCAACGCGCGCAGGAGCCGCACGCCTCCCACGCCCAGCAACACCTCTTGCGCCACTCGGTCGTCGTCATTTCCCCCATACAGACGGCGGGTGAGCCAGCGGTCCACCTCGTTTACCGGTTCGAGCAAGTAGAGCGGCGCCGAACCGAACAGCTCACACTTGAGCGCGGTGACCGGGATCAGCTTGTCCCGGATCTTCAACGAGAACTCGATGCCGGTTGGCTCCAAGCCCTCGCGGAGCGTGGGCTGATTGGTGTCGACAACGCGACCGTCCTTACCCAGGCTCTGGATCGTGTAGCCCTGATTCCAGAAGATGCCGATCCCCACGAGCGGCACCTCGGCGTCCTTCGCGGCCTTCATCGCGTCCCCTGCGAGGACGCCGAGCCCACCTGAGTAGATGGGGAGCTTCTCGTCGAGGCCGAACTCCATGCAAAAGTACGCGACGCGGGGGGCCTGGGCGCTGACGGACTGGTTCATGACATCTCCTCCAGGCGACTTAGTAACTCAAAAATGAGTTACCACAAGCCCAAACTGAGGTTCCCGGCTCCTCAGAGCCAGCTCCAGCTGCCTTAGATCATGAATTTCAGGGGGTTAGGAGCAACGCAGGGAAACCGCCCGCGCCGCCTCGAGCAGCTGCTCCTCGCCCCCAAACCCCTTTCCTGGCCCAGGACCGCGCGGAAACGTTCCGAACCTGCCTGCCGCGCCTCGACCCCGAGCACCCGACCTCGCGGTCACAACGCGGCAACCAAGCTTCTACCAAAGCCCTCACCGACGCGGGAGAGCCAAAGTGCCCACGTGAACTCGTCACCCCAGCATCTTTTCCCCACGGGATTAATGTCACTGACTCGGTCTCCCACTTCCAAGGTTAACTTGGTGCTGTGGTCACGTTTGACGCGGAACTTCCGGTGGACCGGTCACGCGGACGGTGCTCCAGAACCCTTGGTTGGGGATGTGAACCACGCGGCCTTCTTAGTAAGGTGAGGGAAACCGCGCGCACCTGACAGATTTCACGGCTATCGTTCGGGCATGAGGAACGCGAGGCTTCCAATCCCTTCCTGGATGGAAACCTGGCCCCTTGGGATCCAGCCAGCGAGAGTGCTGGTGAGTCCAACGGGCCTCGCTTTACGCTACGTTCACCCGGAAAAGGGCTTTCGCGATCTCGTGTTGGACCTGGATGGGAGTGCTGTGAGGGGACGTTGGGAACAGGGCACCCTAACGGACTCGTCAGGCCTGGCGCGCTCGAAGACTGCAGTGCTCGCACGGCTTGGCGACGCCGAAATCAAGGCCCTCACCCACACCGTCCACGAGTCACGGGCCCAAAGGACACCCGCCACGGACTCTCGATCCAACCGCATCGCGACAGCGCTGGATCTCGCGATTCAAGACGACACCCTCCGCTCGCTCTCTCTCGCCTGGGAGGAGCTTCAATCACCAACCCCCTCCTGGACCTTCGCGTCCAAGTTGGCCGTAGGGCTTCTATTGCGACTCGCGGGAAGACCTCTCGAGGCTATCGAGCTCGCGGAAGGCGCGGTGGAACTGGCCCGCGACGCAGATGAGTTCGAGGAACTAGGCCGCCTGTTGCAGAGCTTCGAGCGCCCGGGAGCGGCAGCCTATTGTTTCCGCATGGCAAGTCAGATTGCCCCCAGCGCCACGTTGATTGCTCGCGAGCTCATGTGTTACGCCGACCTCGCAGAGCTCGATCTCGCCCGGAAGACCAGCGAGCGGCTGTGGCCATTGGAGCCATCCGAACTCGAAATCGACTGGGCCGCCGATGCGCTCCTCGAAGTAGGAGCGTTCGAAGAATATGGCGCGCTGCTACGACGCGCCGTCGAACGGAACGCGAGCGCGGAGAGGATCGCGCGACTAGCGCAGCTGCAGCTGTTTCAACTTCGGATCCCAGAAGCTAAAACCCTCGCCAGAGAGGCCCTCGCGATAGGCTCTAGCGACACCGCGCGCCTCGTGGTTGGGGCGTGCCAAGTGCTGGAAAAGCGCTACGACGACGCCGAACGGACGCTGCGTTCCGTGGAAAGCACTGAAGCCAGGTTGTGGCGGGTTCGGGCACTAGTGGAGCGCGGGGAACTCACGCGCGCAAGCCACTTGCTAGCACAAAAGGGCGAGCTGACCGGGACGCACCCGGCGTCCTATCTCTGGAACGCTCTGGTTCAGACGGGCCGCGTCCGACGCATGCTTCCGGGCGGATTCAAGAGCTTAGTACCCTTCATCATGAAGCACGGCTCCCGAAGTGCCCGCGCCGGACACATCTTGCATGGCGCAAACGACTTTCAAGCCCGTGAAATCCTCAGCCAGGTCGCCGGGTGTGAAGCGGTAGCAAACGCGTACGCGCGGGGACACAACCCCGTCTTCGAGTTGCTCGAGCGGGTGGTGGCCCAGCTCGGTGGGAACTACTCCGCGACGCCAACTCGGGTGCGGGCCGGTACGCTGGAGCGATTGCGCGTGGAGACGGCTCGCACTCGAGCTGAACGCCTGCAGCGCAACCTGATGACGACCCCGCTGGACGAGGTACTCTCACAGTTTACGCCGCCCGACACGTTCGGCGATTGCATCCCGTTCCTGAAGACTTATCGCGCGGAAATGTTACTCTGGGTCGGGCGTTACGAGGAAGCCCTGGAGGAGTTCTGCCAAGTCTGGCACGCCTCGCGAACCCGCTGGGGATACGTCGGTCGCGGTGCGGCGCTCGCGCGCCTCGGCCGCCACCAAGAGGCGCTGGCGGCGTGGGACGAGGGGGGGCAATACTTCGGCCGACTGCCCCAAGAGGCGACCCATGCGTACCAAGGGGAAGTGATGTTCGCCCTAGGTCGACTCGAAGCCGCGTTGGAGTGCCTTCGTCACGCAACTCACGCCACGCCAACGCGACTCGGAGCTCACCTCGCACTGGCCGTAGTCGAGCACGACGCAGGCAATCTTGTGCGCTCGCGTCAAGCCCTCGACGCTGCGACGCAGCTTGCTCCGGCTCTGATTGTGAGCTCGATGCGCTACCTGCAGATGCCAACGCCGCCCACCGCCGACTCGGACGTACGGCGCCTCGCCAAGCGAAGCCTTGAGAGCTTGAGAGGCAATCGCTCATCGAGCCTCTTCACGTTTTTTGGAGAGGACGGAGCGATGTCCGTGATTCGACTGGCCCCCAGAGGGCGTTGGGCCAGTGTCGCTGAACAGCTGAGAGGGTGTGGGGAGGACCTGAGAATTGAACCTCTACGACCCTGGCTGGAGAGCACGCGGTCTGACGCCTGAGGTCGGTTCCTGGCGAACCGGCCGCGCGACCGGGCTTGCGATGCTCCAGGAGTGAGGTACTACGGAGCTCCCCAGAGCCAGCTCCAGCTGCCTTAAATCATGAATTTCAGGGGGTTAAGAGCAACGCGGGAGACGGTCCGCACCGCCTCGAGCTGTTGCTCCTCACCCCCCCAATCCCGCCTCCACGGCTCCAGACCGCGCGGAAACGTCCCGAACCTACCTGCCAGCTCCGTCCCCCGCCCCCGACCTCGCGGTCGAGAGAGATCCGCAAGGCAGCCCAAAACGCCGCCGAAGGCGTTGGCATTCGGCGGCCCGCGGGTCATGATGCGGTCCTCTCAAGAGCGTCACCATGATCAAGCACCGCACTATCTTAGCTGCACTAGGCCTCTCGCTTTGCCTTGGCTTCGCCTCGAGCGCCCACGCCGAGGACAAGGCGCTGGCCGAGTCGCTGTTCCAGGAAGGACGGCGGCTGATGGACGCCGGCAACCCCGCCGACGCCTGCCCCAAGTTCGAGGCTAGCCAGAAGGCCGATCCGTCCCCGGGCACGCTGATCAACCTCGCCGGCTGTTACAAGGCGCTGGGGCGCACCGCCTCCGCCTGGGCGGAGTACAAGTCGGCGGAAACGCTAGCGCGGAACCTCAATCGCGACGAGCAGATGAAGTTCGCGCACGACGCCGCGGCGGAGCTGGAGCCGAATCTCTCGAAGCTCGAGCTCGTGCCGCCGAAGAGCAAGGTCGATGGTCTCCAGGTAACACGCGACGGAGAGTTGATTGCGGTTGGTAGCCTGGGCACTCCGGTAGCGGTGGATCCGGGCAAGCACGAGATCAAGGTCACCGCGCCTGGCTACCGGCCCTGGACCACGACGGTCGAGGTCGGCCCCAGCGGGGACGCCCAGATCGTGCGCATTCCCCCGCTCTCGGTGGACCCCGACGCCGGGGAAGGCGCCGATGGCCCGGTCAGCGGCGATCTCTCGACACCGGACGGCGCTGGCGGTTCGGGCGTGCTGCCGTGGGTCCTGATCGGCGGTGGCGGCGTGTTCATCGGCGCGGGTCTGGTGTTCGGGATGCTAGCGAGCAACCAGGCGAGCGACGCGGAGAACGACCCGACGCTGTGCCCCAACAAGGAGTGCACTCCCGCAGGGCAGGACGAGATCGACAGCGCGGAGGGGAAGGCGCTGATCTCCACCATCGGCGTGGGTGTGGGCGCTGCCGCAGCGATCACGGGCGTCGTGTTGCTCCTGACCCAGGGAAGCAGTTCCAGCGCCAAGGCCAAGCAGAAGAGCAGTCGCTTCGCCAACGTGACGCCGGTGTTTGGCCCGAGGACGAACGGGCTGTTCGTCACCGGCAACTTCTGAGAGAAGCATGACCCCCCTCAAGTCCAGCATGTCTTTTTCAGGTCGAGCTGGCCTCATCACTCTGGCGCTGATCGGTATCCCGGGCTGTGGCCAGCTGATTGGGCTGGGCGACTTCCACGAAGCCGAGAGCGGCGGCGCGGGGGGCAGCGGTGCCACCGGCGGTCAGGGCGGAGCAGGCGGCACCGGCGCGGCGGGAGGGGTAGCAGGATCGGGCGGTTCAGCGGGCGGCGCTGGCACCGGCGGAGACGCGGGGACCGGTGGTGTGGGAGGTAGCAGCGGCATGGCCGGGACGGGGGGCACGGCCGGGACGGGCGGTAGCCCCACGACGTTCAACTGCGTCAATCAAGGCACGCCGAAGCGCATCTTCTCTCCCGCGGAGTTGACCGGCTTCGACCATGTGCTGCTCAAGCTCGCGACGGATCAGGGCTCTGACCAGATCCACGTGTTGGCAGCCCTGAGCAACAGCACCGCCACACGAAAGGTGCTGGTCAAGACGTTCACGGAAACCGGGCAAGTGATCGACTCTAGATCCCTCGATCTGACCGAGGCATTTTTCCCTGAGGAAGCAGTTGTGACCGGCGATACGATCCACTTCCAGGGTCACGATGGCTCCCTCGTGTCTTTGGACGCGGACAAGTCGGACACGAGCCTGGTGCGCACCGTCCTCGACGACCCCTGCCCCGGAAACATCCACGAGAGCGCATTCTACTTCGACAAGACGAACCAGCACTTCGCCGGCCAGTGCCGCACAGGCGAGGTATTCGTCGACGGCGCGTCGACAGCCCTCTTCACTTCGAGCTACGACCTCAGGAGTATGGTGACCATCGGAGCGAGCCAGTTCTACTCGTTGTCCGACGAGACCACCCTGGTCGGCGAGCTGCGCTACTCCCCCAGCTTCGACTCCCAACAAATCGACTACGGAGTGCAGGGCCCCTCGCTCAACTTCCTCTATCCATCGACTACGACTGGGCAGATAGCCATGATGAGTCTGGATATGGACGCGAGCTTCACGGATGGCCGCTTCCGCTGGGGCACTTTCGATCCCGCCAGTCCCCCCACGACCGCATCGCCACCCAACCTGCCCGTTATCGCGACCATAGCCAACGGCTACTTCGAGCCAGGTCACGGCGGATCGGAGTTCGGTCGCCTCACGATGGGCTCGAACACCCAGGACAAGCGGGGCGTCCACATCTCACAGCTCGGGCTCGACGGCAGCGTCAGAGTCTGGAATCACGAAGTCATCCAGCTGGCCACCGGGATCGCCGTCGAGGTCGACGCTGGAGAAATGGGAGCGCTCAGCAGCGCAGTGGCTTGGGTGGCCGAGCAAGACGATGGCAGTGGCGGCACTGAACGCTCCGTCGACCTTCAAGTGGTCAGCTGCAGCAAGGCGGGGGGATGAAATCAGACAAACGCACGCACTCTGCCGTGAATCGACATCCGCTGACTACCTCCGCTTGACCCACCTCGCGTCGCGTCACAACCTCGGGACCCGCCCACTCAGGGAACCCGATCAAGGACGCGCTTACGTTGGCAGCCAAGAAGACCACGAAGAAGAGCACCAAGAAGCAGCGCGCTGGCAAGCGTCGCAGCGAGCCGGTGCTCGAAGTCGAAACGACCGCCGAAGAAGTCGATGGCGAGGAGAGCGACGACGATACGGACGAATCCGACGACGATCTCGAAGACGGGGATGTCGTCGAGGCCGAAGCCGAGGTCATCGACGAACGCGAGCTCGAGAAGGTCCCAGCCCCGAAGTCCAAGGAGACCGCGCTCAGCACCATCGACCCGCTGGCGATGTACATGCGCGAGGTGCAGCGCCATCCCGTGCTGAGCGCGGAAGATCAGCGCCAGCTGGCGATCAAATACACCGAGGGTGGCGACGTGGACGCCGCCGCCAAGCTCGTGACCACCAACCTGCGGCTGGTCGTGAAGCTCGCCTACGAGTACCGCCGCGCCTACCGCAACATGATGGACCTCATCCAGGAGGGGAACATCGGCTTGATGCAGGCGGTGAAGCGCTACGACCCCTATCGAGGCGTGAAGCTCTCATCCTATGCGGCGTGGTGGATCCGCGCCTACATGCTGCGCTTCATCCTCAACAACTGGCGCCTGGTGAAGATCGGCACCACCCAGGCCCAGCGCAAGCTGTTCTTCAACCTGAACAAGGAGAAGCAGCGCCTCGCGCAGATGGGCATCGAGCCGACCCACGAGGAGATCGCCAAGCGCCTCGACGTCGACAAGAAGGACGTCGTCATGATGGAGAAGCGCTTGGCTCGCGGCGACGCGTCCCTGGACGCGCCCGTCGGTGACGCCGATGGGCGCCAGACGAGCCGCTTGGATCTGATGCCCACGTCCGACCAGGGCCCCGATCTGATGACCGAGAGCGCCGAGCTCTCGGATCTGGTGCGCCAGCACCTGGAGGAGTTCCGGGAGACGCTGAAAGGCAAGGAAGCGACGATCTTCGACAAGCGCACCGTCGCCGAGGATCCGCTGACGCTCCAGGAGCTGGGCAACGAGTTCGGGGTCTCTCGAGAGCGCGTCCGTCAGCTCGAGGCGCGCATGATCGGGCGCCTTCGGGAGTTCCTCAGGGAAAGACTCGGAGACGCCGTCGAGATCGGCGCCTGATGTGAGCACTCTGTTCGTGGTCGGGACTCCGATCGGCAACCTGGAGGATCTCAGCCAGCGCGCGATCCGCGTGCTCAAGCAGGTCGATCGCGTCGCCGCAGAGGACACACGACACACGAAGAAGCTGCTCAGTCATCTGGGCATCAGCAAGAAGCCGCTGGAGAGCATCGAGAGCCACCAGATCGCCTCGCGAGTCGCTGGCTTGGTGCAGCGGCTCGAAGCGGGAGAGTCCATCGCATTGGTCACCGATGCGGGCATGCCTGGTGTCAGCGACCCTGGGAGCCAGCTGGTGCGTGCGGCGCGTGAGCGCAGCATCAAGATCGAGAGCGTGCCAGGGCCCAGCGCGGTGACCACCGCCGTCGCCACCTCCGGCCTCGTCGACGGTGGGTTTCGCTTCGTGGGGTTCCTGCCACGCAAGGGCAGCGCGCGGCGCGAGGCCCTCGAGCGCATCCAGACGACGCCGGAGGCAGTGGTGCTCTTCGAGTCGCCGAACCGCGCCCAGCAGACGCTCGAGGATCTCGCGGCGCTGACGCCCTCGCGCGAGGTGTGCGTCGGGCGCGAGCTCACCAAGCTCCACGAAGAGTTCGTGTGGGGCAGCGTGCAGGAGCTGGCCGAACGCGCAGAATGGCGAGGCGAGCTGACCCTGGTGCTCGGACCTCACAGCCCGACCAAGGTCGAGGTGAGCACGGAGGACCTGGACGCCGCCATCCGGCGCGGCCTCGCCGAGGGCCGCTCGGCCAGGGATCTGGCTCAGGAGCTCGCGGAGCACACCGGGCGTCCGCGGCGGGAAATCTACCAGCGCATCCTCCAGCTCGCGCAGCGCTGAGTGGGGCGCCTCACCCCCGAACCCCCTTCCTTCGTGCCTCGATCAGCCAGAAAACCCGGGGAACCATCAGAAACATGCGGCTTCGAGCGTGGCGAATCGGGTCTGCGATTGCGAAGGGACGCACTCCACACTAAGACCGGGGCGCCGTGTTTGACGCGCTCAAAAGAGGATTCAAGGAAGCCCAGAACCGCCTCGCGGGGCTGACGGAGCTGAACGAAAAGAACATCCAGGCCGCCTTGCGAGAGGTGCGCCTGTCCCTGCTCGAAGCAGACGTCGAGCTGGGAGTGGTCAAGCGCTTCCTGGCGCGAGTCGAGGAGAAGGCCCTCGGCGCCACGGTGCAGGTCAAGGTCAAGCACAAGGGTGCTGCCCAGACCGTTTCCGCGGGGGACCAGTTCATCAAGATCTGCCACGACGAGCTGGTGGCGATGATGGACTACGAAGGCGACCGCATCCAGTTCGCCCCCAGCGGCAAGACCGGCATCATGATGGTCGGTCTGCAGGGCTCGGGCAAGACGACCAGCTCCGCCAAGCTCGCACGCATGCTCAAGGGCGAGGGCAAGAAGCCGTTGCTCGTCGCCGCAGACATGCAGCGTCCGGCCGCCGTAGAGCAGCTCAAGGTCTTGGGCGAGCAGATCGATGTCCCCGTGTTCAACATCCCGGACGCCAGCCCCGTGGACATCTGCAAGGCAGCGCCGGCCGAAGCCAAGAAGCTCGGACGCGACGTCATCATCTACGACACCGCTGGCCGCCTCGCGATCGACGAGGCCCTGATGCAGGAGCTCGGTGACATCAAGGGCGGCGTCAGCCCCGAGAACATCTTCCTGGTCATCGACGCGATGATCGGCCAGGACTCCGTGAAGACCGCGGCGGCCTTCAACGAACGCCTGGGCATCAGCGGCGTGATCCTGACGAAGCTCGACGGCGACGCCCGCGGCGGCGCGGCGATCTCGGTCAAGGAGGTCACCGGCGCGCCCATCCTCTATGCAGGCATGGGCGAGACGTCGGACAAGCTCGAGGAGTTCCGCCCGGAAGGCATGGCGGGACGTATCCTCGGCATGGGTGACGTCGTTGGCCTGATGAAGGACTTCGAGGACGTCATCGACCAGAAGAAGGCCGAAGAGGACGCCGCCCGCATGATGAGCGGCGAGTTCACCCTCGAGGACTTCCTCAATCAGGTGCGCATGATCCGCCAGATGGGCTCACTGAAAGACCTGGTGGAGAAGATGCCAGGCCTCGGTGGTATGGTTCCGCCCGGAGTCAACCTCGACGACAACGAGCTCACGCGCATCGAGGCCATGATCCAGTCGATGACGCCCGGGGAGAAGCGCGACCCCAACATGCTGATCCGGGAACCCACCCGCGTGTCCCGCATCTCCCGCGGGTCCGGTCAGCCCGAGCAGGGCGTGAGCGAGCTGGTACAGAAGTTCCTGTTCATGAAGCAGATGATGGGCGGCATGGGCGGCATGGGCGATGGCCTGCTCGGCAAGATCCCCTGAATGAAGAACCTCAACATGGCGCGCAACATGCGCAAGGCCATGAAGCAGGGCGGCGGAATGCCGGGCATGCCAGGCATGGGCGGCTTCCCAGGGATGCCGGGCATGGGCTTCCCCGGAATGCCTGGAATGCCGGGGATGCCTGGAATGGGAATGCCTGGAGCGGGTCAAGAGACCCCACAGATGCGCAAGCTCTCCAAGAGCGAGAAGAACCAGCGGAAGAACGCACGCAAAGCGCAGCGCTCGGCCCGCAAGAAGGGTCGCAAGTAGTCGATGCGAGGAGAGGCGATGGATCGCACTTATTCTTTGACTGATCGCTTGAATCCGCGAGGATTCGCTACAGGGTTCCTTCCCAGTCTGTTCTTGGGGGTGAGTTTGCTCTGGCTCGGCGCCTGCGTCGAACCTCAAGGCGACGCGGGCGAAGCCACGGCCGGCCCCAACGAGCAGATGGAGGCGCTCGCCGTCTCCGAGCTCCCGGAGGGCGCTGTCAGGCGCCACTTCGACTTCGGAAGCCGCGTCTCTCTGGAGGGCTACAAGGTCGAGCAGACCAGCGTGCAGCCTGGCGGCCACGTCAAGATCACCTTCTACTGGCGCGGCTCCAAGCCGCCGAAGGGTGACTGGCGCCTGTTCACGCACCTGCTCGACTCGAGCGGTCGTCAGCTGGCGAACTTCGACACGGTGGGTCCGCTGCGGAGCGCCGGGAGCATTTCCTCCTGGCAACCAGGCAAGCTCTACGTCGACGAGCAAGACATCGAGCTGCCGAAGGACTTGAACACGCCGTTCATCACCCTCGCGGTCGGGGTCTGGACCGGAGTGGTGCGCCTGGACGTGATCGGCGGCGTAACCGACGACAAGAATCGAGCGCTGGTGGTGCTCCTACCAGTCAATCAGTGATCGAGCGCGAGGGGTGATGAAGGGTTCGAGCTGGGCATGTATTCGAAGCAGCGCTCGCCCGCTGCTGCTCGCTGCGCTGTGTGGTCTCTGCACGGCGTGCGTCGATGATTCCGGCGGAAAGAAGGTGGACAAGGCCGCGCTGGCGAAGTTCGTGCTCGCCAGCCCACCGGCGGACGTCGGCACCAAGCTGAACGCTGACTTCGACGGCAAGATCACGCTGCTGGGTGCCAGGGTCGAGCCCAAGGGCGTCGTGCGCCCCGGCTCGAAGCTGAAGGTCACGATGTACTGGCAGGTCAAGCAGCCCCTCGGAGAGGAGGGCTGGAACCTGTTCACTCACGTCCTCGATGGCTCGGGGGAGCGCATCCTCAACATCGACAACGTCGGTCCGCTGCGCCAGCTCGAGGGCAACCATCAGGCGATGTGGCCGAGCGCCTGGGAGGCCGGAAAGGTATACGTGGACGAGCAAGAGTTCACCGTACCCGCCAGCATCAAGACGACCAAGCTGCAGATCACCACGGGGATCTGGAAGGATACCTCGCGGATACCGATCAAGAGCGGCCCCAAGGACGCCCACAACCGCGCCATCGTCGCGACGCTCAACACTGGCGTCACGCCGGGCGCGGTACCTCGCTCGGGCTTGCCCAGCCTACGCGTGACGGACCTGCTGGAGGGGCAGACCATCCAGATCGACGGCAAGCTGGACGAAGCGGCTTGGAAGGGCGCGGCGAGCACCGGGCCTTTCATCGACGTTCGCAGCGGGAAGCCCAACGCACGCTTCCCGGTGAACGGAAGCGTGAAGCTCTTGTGGGATCAAGAGCACCTGTATCTGGGCTTCGAGATCAAGGACAAGAAGGTCACCGGCGGCTTCGACGCGAAGCAAACGGATCCTCACCTCTGGACGAAGGACACCGTCGAGATCATGACGGATCCGGATGGTGATGGGGACAACAAGGACTACTACGAGATCCAGATCAACCCGCAGAACCTGGTCTTCGACTCCCAGTTCGACGACTACAACAAGCCCAAGGTCGAGCCCGACGGTCCCTTCGGACACCAGGATTGGTCGGCCAAGCTGAAGAGCGCCGTGACCATCAACGGCACCCTGGACGACGACGATGACGAGGATCAAGGCTACGTGGTCGAGGTCGCGATCCCCTGGAAGTCGTTCAGCAAGGCCAAGCAAGCGCCCCCCAAGCCAGGCGACACCTGGCGCATGAACTTCTACGCCATGGAGAACAACGGCGGGGTCGCCTGGAGCCCGATCCTCGGTCAGGGCAATTTCCACAAGGCAGCGCGCTTCGGTCGTGTCACCTGGGCGTCCTCGCGTCCTGCGGCGCCGCCTGGCGCTAGCGGCGGTGCGGCTTCAGCTGGCAGCGCTGCACCGAGCAGCGGCGCGGCGCCGAGTGCGAATCCTCCAACCAGCGGCGCGCAGAAGAAGCCCAAGGTGGTGAACCCAGGCAAGCCGTGAGGGCTCGCCGCTCAGTCGACAAGTCGGTTAGACTGTTCGAATGATCCGGCGTCAGCGCAGAGTCCACTTGCCAACGGCTGCCCGCACCAGCATGGCTACGGTCTGCTTGCTGGCGCCGTTGCTCGCAGCGCCCGCCGCGGCCCAGACGTTACCCCCGGGCCCCGCAGAAGAGCCCGCGAAAGCCCCCGTCGCGAAAGGAGCCGTCGCGAAACCCCGGGCGGAACCAGCGGCGAAGGAACCGGCGACCGAGCCGTCCCCCGCCGCCGCGCCGTGGATGCTCGGCGTTCACCTGGACTACGCATTCTGGAGTGACAAGGGCCTGCCAGAGAACTCCACCGGCGTCGGCGCGCGACTGGGCTACCGCTACACGCCCGGAATGGAGCTCGAGGTGCGCGGCCGCTACATCAAGTCAGGCAGCACCGGTATCAGCTCGTCGACTGGCTGGGCGGCCTCGGCGGCGAACCTCTGGTTCGTCGGCCTGGCGCCGGCGTGGGAGCTGGGGATCGGAGTCGGTGGGGGCTATGAGGTGCACAAGACCAAGCTGCGCACGAACCGCACGTTCTTGCACGGTCGGGTTGCCCCTCTGGTGCGCTGGAGCCTGTCTTCGGCGCTGGCTCTCGACGTGGGACCAGAGGCCGGAGTTGGCGTGATGAGCTCCGAGGGCAGCGCTGGCGCGGAACAGTCCGACGACTTCGTCTTTCGCTACGGCGGGTTCGTGAACCTCAGCTGGCGCTGGGGTGGTGGCGCTTCTGCGACCGAAGAATCGAACTCGAGCAGCGACGACAGCTGGTAGTCCCTCGCTGCCCCGCTTTTCCACCGGCATAATGCGCGGATGGTTTGGTTCTCGGCGCGACCGCCCAACGCGAGCTGGATCCTTCGACGCAGCATGGCGGTCGGCGCGCTCTCACTGCTGGCGCTTGGGTCCGCTTGTTCCAGCTCCGGCGGTGGCGGGAGCGAAGGCGCCAGCGCCGGTATCGGAGGGTCGTCCGCGGCCGCGAGCGGCGGTGGTACGGGCGGTGGAAACGCTGGGGCGACTGGTGGAGGTGCCGGGAACGGAGGCTCCGGCGCTGGCGGCTCGGGTGGTTCCGGGGGGAATTGCTCCCTCGGGACCTTCTGCAACCCGATCCCGATTCAGAGCTTCCCCTACTCGGATGAGAGGGATACCACCAGCGCTTCGAGCGACGCGGTGGACACCTACGACTGCGCGCCGGGCACGAGCGAGTCTGGGCCAGAAGTGGTGTACCAGGTGGACGTGCCTGAAGCCGGGCGCCTCAGCGTCAGCGTGGCCGACGCCGACGGCGTGGACGTCGACGTCCACCTGCTCGACTCGCCGAGCGGTGCTGGCTGCCTCGTGCGCGACGATGCGAGCTTCGACTACGACATCGCGGCGGGGAGCTACTACGTGGTCGTGGACACCTGGGCTGACTCGAACGGGATCGAGTATCCGGGTGGATATACACTCGACGTGGCTTTCAGCCCTGCTGCAGCGGGGGACTGCGCGACCTACCCGCTGGATCTGAAGATGTTCTGGACCAGCTGCGATGCGTCACTCGACTGCTTCGAAGCGACGGACCCCAACGACGGGAAGACCTATCGCTACCTGCGCACCCCTGCCACGGGACCGGTCGTGAAGGAGGCTCACCTGGTCACGGTCGATGACGACTTCGGAGGGGGCTGGCCTTCGAGCTTCACTGATCAGATCGCTCGCCACTACGGCCTGAGCCAAGCGGCGACGGGATACGGGATGACGCGCAGCGAGCCATGGGCCCCGGCCGGCGAGGGCGGCTCAGAGTACGGGCAAGGCTCCACGGGAGTTCCGCTGCCGGTGGTCGCCGAAGCCTGGTACGTGAACATGTACTGGCGCAACAAGCCCGCGGCGGGCACGCGCATGATCATCAAGAACCCCGCCAACGGCCGCGCGGTGGTCGCCGCCGCAGGCTATGAGACCGGGCCGGGGGCGAACACCGCCATCGGCGGTGTGACCGAAGAGATCCACCACTACCTCGGCTCCAGTCATCGCGACGACCTGCAGCTCGGCTTCGCTGTCAGTGACTCGCTTCCCTACGGTCCGATCCAGTGCCATTGATCCCGAGGTCGCGCCACTCGTGGACCGCTCAACGCAGATCACGAAGGCGGTACTGACGCACCAGCGCTCCCTGTCGATCCGCGCAAGCACCGGTCTTGGCCTCGGCGGCTTTGAGCGTCTCCTCGGCCTTCCTGAGTTCGGCCGCTGACATGAACGGGTCGTCCATGGCCTTGGCCTTGGCGATGCCCTCGAGCCCCTTCACGTGCTCGGCATACGCCTCCGCGCACTGATCGCGGAAGCCACATGTATCCGCGTGGTTACAGCCCAGTGCGCGGAGTGCTTTCAGCTTCGGCGCCTTGTCGCTATTGGGGGCGTCGCGGAGCTCGTCCACCGCGCGGCTCAGGCTCGCGGCTTCGTCGCGCTGCTGCTTCTCGCCGTCGCACGCGGTGACTAGGCTCACCCCCAAGAAAAAAAGCAAGACGCTGCCAGCCCGAGGAGTTGGCAGCGCCGGGAAGGCGGAGGTCGAAATCGTCTACTCCGCGACCTTGGGGGGCGGCCCCATCTGGATGCGCTCGCCGATGTACGCGCCGATCAGGGTGAAGAGCACACCGACCGCGCTCATCAACGCGTACATGAACGCCGGCATGGTCTTCACCGTCTGGTTCCCGAACAGCAGAAACGCTGTCGGCATCGCGATCAGGAACGCCGCCACCACGGGCTCGATGAAGGTCTTTCCTGGAGAGATGAGTCCAACCAGCATGCCACCCACGAACCAAACCGGGATCGCCACGACCATGCCGGCGGAGCCCTCGAAGTCCAGCATCGGAACCACGATGGGCAGCCCGACGACGAGCGCCGCGGTCAACACGCCCATGATCACCAGCGAGACCCCAAACCACATCAGGCTGAAGCCCTCTTGCTGATAGCGCCGCTCGAGCTCTTCCTGACGGGAGAGCGTGCGCTTGATGTCCTCGATCTTCGCTCCGCAGGAAACACAGCGGTTGTTGGGCAGCGGAGTGGCGTTCTTGAAGCCACAGGACGGGCAGATGATGTGCTTCGGCTGAGCCATGTCCCTCCTCGACGGGTCGGATTGAGAGCCTATCCTAGAGCACCTCGCAATCCAATCTCGTGGCCTGGAAAGCACCGACGAACGGCCGAAACACGCGCATACGTAAGTCCAGGAACTCCGCGGGCGACCGGTTGTCCGAGCGACCCACACCAACGTTCCCCGGCCCTCTGGCTTGGCGCTCGCTTCTCCAGCACCGCCGCGCTTCGCAGGCTCGTGGAATGGTTTAGACTGAGCGAAGCACACGTGAGCGCAGAGGAAACGGTATCAACGGGGCTCGAGCTCGGACTCTCGAGGGATCCCGATCTGGAGGCGCTGCCCGAACCGCGGCGGCCGGGCCGACGGCTCACCCTCGTCACGATGAGCGTGACGCTGGTGCTCTCCCTGGTCATGGCTTACGCGCTGCGCGGTCAGGCAGCCTACGCGATGGTGACTGGCGCCCCACGGGACCTTGGGTACCTGACGGACGTTCAGCTGAGTCCGCAGCTCGCGAACCAGTACGTGCGTGGAGAGGCGCTGCTGGCCAGCGACAGCGCCGTCCGCTACTCGCGGCCACTCGAGAGCGACTCCTATCGCCTGGCCCACGTCGCGGGTAACGACCGCATCTGGGTCGAGGTGCGAGTGCCCGAGGGCCTCGAGGGCCCGCACTTCGTACCCCCTTCGTCCTTCGTTGGTCGCCTGGTTCCCATCGAGCGCTCGGGACTGAGCCACGACGATCTCGACCGCGCCGTCGCCTCCAGTGGGGGCACGATGCCCAGGGACGCCTGGCTGCTGATGGATGGGCACGCGCCCGGTGGATCCCGCTGGGCCGTGGGCCTGACGCTGCTCTTCGTGGCCTTCGCGGGCTTCAACGCGTTCGGCCTCTACCGCCTGTGGCGGCCGGCAAGGGATTCTGCCTGAGGCGCCTCGGCGCTCGGCGCGCGCATTTGTCCCTCGAAATCGCCGCCGCTTTCGGGCACACCAACCGCCGCAATGGCCCGACCGAGTGTTCTCATAGTCGGCGGCGGCCTCATGGGCTGCGCGTCGGCGTGGCAACTCGCCAAGCGCGGTTGCTCCGTGGTCGTGCTGGAGCGCAGCATCCCTGGGGCCGAAGCCTCGAGCGCCGCGGCGGGGATCCTCGGGGGACAGGTGGAGTCTCACGAGCTCGACGCGATGACGGAGCTGTGCCTGCAGAGCCGCTCGCTGTACCCGGCCTGGGCGAAGGGGCTCGCCAGGGCCACGGGTATCGACATCGAGCTGCGCCCGAGCGGCACCATGCGCGTCGCCTTCGGAAAGGAGCGCCTGGATCAGCTCAAGCGACAGTTCGGCTGGCAGAGGCGACACCTGGGCGCTGCGTTTCTGGGCAAGCGCGCCCTGCGCACGCTCGAGCCCAGGCTGAGTCAGTCCCTCGCGGGCGCGGTCGATTTCCCTGAGGATTCACGAGTCGACCCGCGCAAGCTGTTCCGCGCATTGCAGCTCGCGGCGCAGAGCGCCGGCGCGACGTTTCGCAGCGGTAGCTATGTCCAAGCGCTGGACATCGACGACACGAGTCAACGGGTGCGCGGCGTGGTCCTCGAGGGGGGCACACGGCTCGCGGCGGAGCGGGTGATTCTCGCAGCGGGTAGCTGGTCGACGCTGATCCCAGGTGTCCCCCTGCCGCGCCCCAGCATCGTCCCCGCGCGCGGCCAGGTACTCGAGCTGACGTGTCGCACGCCGCCCCTGACCCGCATCGTCTTTGGGCCGCGTTGCTATTTGGTGCCTCGGGACGACGGGCGGGTGCTGGTGGGGTCGACCCTCGAGTTCGTCGGCTACGAGAAGCGGGTCACTGCCAAGGCAGTGCGCGAGCTACTCGACGCGGCCATCGACCTCTGCCCAGCGCTCGCCGACGCGGAGCTCAGCGACAGCTGGTCGAACTTCCGTCCCTACACTCCCGACCACTGGCCGATCCTCGGAGACTGCGCGGTGGACGGCCTGGTGCTAGCCACCGGGCATTACCGCAACGGGATCTTGCTCGCGCCAATCACCGCGGAAATCGTGACTCGCTGCGTGCTGGGCCAAGAGCCGCGTGCGAACATCGCAGCCTTCTCCGCACGGCGGGTGGCCGTGCAATCCTGACCAGGACGACAGACACCTCCTGCCAATGGAGCCTACGAACATGAGCGTCACCTACAAGCAGAGCGGCGTGGACATCGAAGCTGGGGACGAACTGGTTCGCCGCATCAAGCCGCTGGCGCTCGCCACGCGTATCCCCGAGGTCGTGGACGACGTCGGCGGCTTCGCGGGCATGGTGCGCTTGCCCGCCGACATCCAGGACCCGCTGCTGGTCAGCGGTACAGACGGAGTGGGCACCAAGCTGAAGCTCGCCTTCGCAACCCACAAGCACGACACCGTGGGCCAGGACCTCGTGGCGATGTGCGTGAACGACGTGATCACCACTGGCGCCCGCCCGCTGTATTTCCTCGACTACTTCGGCTGTGGCAAGCTCGAAGTCGACGTCGCCGAACAGGTGGTCAGCGGCATCGCGCATGGCTGCAAGCTCGCCGGGTGCGCGCTGATCGGCGGTGAGACGGCGGAACTCCCGAGCATGTATCCGCCCGGCGAGTACGATCTGGCTGGCTTCGCCGTCGGGGTCGTCTCCGCGTCGAAGGTGCTCGGCGCCCGCCGGGTAAAGCACGGGGACGCGCTTATCGCCATCGCTTCCTCGGGGATTCATTCCAACGGCTACTCACTCGCGCGCCGCGTGCTGGAAGAGGAGATGGGCCTGAAGCTCGGCGAAGAGATCCCCGAGCTGGGCGTGCTGCTTGGCGAAGCGCTCCTGACCCCGACGCGCATCTACGCCCGCTCGGTGCGAGCGCTGAACGAGAAGCTGGACGGTGCGCTGCACGCGCTGTGTCACGTCACGGGTGGAGGCCTGGTCGGCAACCTGCCCCGTATCCTCCCCGAGGGCAGCCTCGCCAAGGTGCGCCTCGATCACGAGCGACACGCGCTCTTCGACCTGATCCAGCGGGGAGGCCCGGTGGACGAGGACGAGATGCGCAAGACCTTCAACCTGGGCATCGGTATGGTCGCCGTCGTGGATGAAGGTGCTGCTGACCTCGCGCTCTCGACGCTCGAATCCGCAGGGGAACGAGCGTGGCGACTCGGGCGAGTGGAGGTGGAGGGCGACCGCGAACCCAGCGTCGAAGTCCTGGAGTCATGACGCTGCGAGTCGGGGTACTGGTGTCTGGCCGAGGTTCGAACCTGCAGGCCATCCTCGATGCACGCAGAGGCGGCAGGCTCGACGTCGACGTACGTCTGGTGCTCTCCAATCGGCCCAACGCGCCTGCGCTGGAGCGCGCAGAGTCCGCTGGTGTGCCGACACGGGTGCTGGATCACGAACGGTTCCCCAGCCGTGAGGCGTTCGATCGCGAGCTGGTCGAGAACCTGCGCAGCGCTGGGGTGGATTGGGTGGTGCTGGCCGGGTTCATGCGTCTCCTGACGCCGCACTTCGTCGAGTCGTTCCGCGACCGAATCGTCAACGTGCACCCATCGCTCCTGCCAGCCTTTCCTGGCGTGCGTGCACAGGCGCAGGCCCTCGAGTATGGAGTGCGGGTGACGGGTTGCACGGTTCACTTCGTCGATCACGGCACTGACACCGGGCCGATCATCGATCAGCGCGCCATCTCGGTAGCACCGGGCGAGACGCTGGAGAGCCTCGAAGCGCGGCTTCTGGAGCAGGAGCACGCGCTGTTGGTCGAGGTGCTGCAGCGCATCGCTCAGGGTGGCGTGGAGCTCGACGCGGCCAGCGACGGTCGGCGGAGGGTGCGTTTTTCGTGACGCCGACCCGCTACTACGACGTGGTCGTGCTCGGCCGCTC
Organism: Polyangiaceae bacterium; assembly: GCA_041389745.1. GTDB lineage: Bacteria > Myxococcota_A > Polyangia > Polyangiales > Polyangiaceae > JAHBVY01. The sequence goes on along the minus strand of JAWKRF010000011.1, from coordinate 164,165 downwards.
CATTGGCTGCCTGGCGACCGCAGCGCTGCTCGCGAGGCGCGACTTCCGCGTGTTGATCCTCGGACAGGGCAGCAAGCCTGCGACCTACGACTTCGAGGGCTTTCCCCTGCGTCGCCGCACGTTCACCCTGCTCGCAGCCGCCTCTCCGGTGTGGCTGCGGATCCTGCAAGAACTCGCGCAGGCCACCACGTTCAAGCGCAGGACGAGGCAGCTCGATCCGATGTTCGCGGTCTTGTCACCCGAGCGTACCGTCGAGATCCCCCCAGAGTCCGAGCTCTTCGCCCGGGAGATCGAGCGCGAGTTCCCGGAAGTGCGCCAGCTCGTGGACGAACTCTACGCCAACTTCTCCGAGTACAACGCCGCCATCGACGCTGCCTTCGAGCGCGATGCGGTCTGGCCTCCGGGCACCTTCTGGGAGCGCTTCGAGACCAACCGGGTGGTGCGGGACCTACCGCTGGTGTCGGGGGAGACCGCGCAAGATCTGCTCGCGAAGTTCCCTACCGGCCACGCCTACCGTGAGGTAACGACGATTCCTGCGGGGTTCGCGACCGACCTGGCAGTGCCGGGCGAGCAGCTCCCCCCACTTGCGCTCGCGAGGCTCCATGGCGCCTGGACTCGCGGCGTGCACGCGCTGCCGGGCGGCGAGAGCGAGCTCGAGAGCTTCTTCCTGGATCGCATCCGCGCGCACGGCGGCGAGTACAGGCTGGGGCAACGCGCCCAAGAGCTGGTGGTGCGTCGGGGCCAGGTGGTCGGCGTGCTCGAAGACGGCGAAGAGGAACCAGTCGGCACCGGCTCCGTGGTCAGCGATCTGTCGGGAGAGGCGGTGGCCGACCTGGCTGGTGGCGAGGGCATCACCAGCCGCGCGCGCAAGGACTGGCCCAGACTCAGCGTCAACGCGGGCCGCTTCGTCGTCACCCTGTGCGTTCCGTCGCGGGCGCTCCCCAAGCAGCTTCCGACGGAGTCCTTTCTGCTTCCGCAAGGCAACTCTCGAGAGCAAGCTGGACCAAAGAACCCCCGACGCCCCGTGGTTCACCTTCAACGAGGGCCGCGCTTCAATCGCGAGCTCCAGCGGGACACGGAGCCACTCGAGGTGTTGACCGCGGAGACCATCCTGCCAAGCCGGGGCTCGCTCACCCTGCTCGAGGCGCGCGAAGCGGTGCTCTCGACGCTCCGCACCCACCTCCCCTTCGCCGAGGAGCACGCGCTGGTCGTGGACTCCCCGCACGATGGCCTCCCACTCTGGGAAATGCGCAATCGACGCCGACACGAGATTGACCGGATTCACCTACCCGGCGGCGTCGCGGGGCCCGAACCCATGGAGTACCTGTGGTCAGTGGACACACCCGGCTTCCTCGAGCTGGGAGGTGAGCCGATTCGTGGACCGATCCCTGGAACCTATCTGGTGGGTCGGACCGTGCTCCCCGCTCTGGGCCAGGAGGGCTCCCTGCTCGCCGCCTGGGGAGCGGTCCGTGCGATCACGCGCAAGGATCGCACACGGCAGAAGATGCGACGCCAGATGTGGAGCAAGATCGAGACGACCTAGCGGGCGCCCACGGGAGCGACGAGATTACCCCTCGTCACTCGCCCGGCGGCGGGGTAAATGTCGAGAAAATGCGTGTTCTAGTTCGAGCCCTTGCCTGCCTTGTCTTCACGCTGACGCTGTTGTCGTCTCATAGCGCCCTCGCCCAGTCGAAGGCTGAGAAGCAACTCGTGCAGGTGCTGACGCTCTACAGCGACACCGCCTACGAACAAGCAGAGGCGCTGAGCATCGCTCTGAAGCGGGCTGTCGATCGCTCCGGCGGTTGGACGCTCGGCAAGGGCGACTTCTCCCTGGAGGTGCTCACGGCGGCGCTCGGGTGCAAGACGACGCCCGATGAAGCGTGCCTACAGAAGATCTCGGAGCGAGTGAAGTCGAAGCACTTCGTGTGGGGCTCGCTGGAGAAGCAGGGCAAGGACGTCGTCGGCACGCTGCATCTCTACGACGGCGAAGGCGGCAAGGAGACTCAGGTCAAGTACTCCGAGAACCTCTCCGACGCGTCCGACGAGACGCTGTTGCAGATCGCAGAGGTGGCCTTCGCCGATCTCGTGGGTACTGCCCCAGGGAAACTGGTCATCGTGTCCAAGCAAGCAAAGACGGTGAGCGTGGACGGCGCCGCCCCAACGAGCTTCGTCAGCGGGCGCGCGGAGCTGACGCTGCCCGGTGGCGAGCACACGATCGTGCTTCGCGCTCCCGGGTTCGGCGACGAGAGCCGAGACATAACGGTCGTGCAGGGCCAGAGCGCCGAGCTGGAGATCGCCATGCGCGGTACCGCGGCCGCGGTCGACGGCGGGGGTGAAGTGGGCTTCGACACTGGCAAGCCGATGAACACCAAGAAGGTGATTGGTATAGCCGGAATGGGTGTCGGCGCGGCGCTGTTGGTCGGCGCCGTCTACTCGGCAATCAAGGTCAACTCCATCAACAACGACGACGGCTTCGATCGCTACCGCAACTCGGTGAGTGAAGGCGAAGACGTGTGTGACTCTGCGGACGCCGGCAAGACCTTCGTGGGCGCGCCGGATCCCAGCGAGATCTCCGACCAGTGCTCCAGCGCGAGCACCTTCCAGACGCTTCAGTTCGTGTTTGCGGGCGCGGGCGCGGTGATTGGTGGCGTGGGTGCCTATCTGTTCCTGACCGCAGACGACGAGCCCCATACGGCATCCTACGCACCGCGCTTCGACACCGCCGTTGGACCCCGCGGTGGGCGCTTCCGCGTGACCCTCAGCTTCTGAGGCGAGGCAGGGACCGTCATCGACCATGTCCAAGCAAGGAGTTCTCGCCTGAGCGTACGGATCATCGGGGGTGAGTTCCGCGGGCGGCCGCTGCGGACGCCTGCAGGGCTCACGACACGGCCCACCGCAGCTCGAGTTCGCGAAGCCCTGTTCGATATCCTCGGGGATATAAGCGGGTCGAACGTCGCCGATCTGTGCGCGGGTAGCGGCGCGCTGGGCATCGAAGCGCTGAGTCGCGGCGCGCGACACGCCAGCTTCGTGGACCCGGATCGTGGCGCCTTGGACGCCATCCGCCACAACCTCGAGACGCTGCGAGTCAGCGAGCGCGCCACGCTGCTCCCCCTCAGGGTGGAGCGCGCCCGGAAGGCGCTATTGCGCCAGGCGCCGTTCGACCTGGTGCTTTGCGATCCACCGTGGCCCATCGCCGAGCGCGTCGCAGAGACGCTGGGCGAGCTCCTGGACCGAGAGCTGCTGAACTCCAAGGCGATAGTCGTGATTGGTCACCGAGGCGACCGACCCCTTCGTTCGGCCCCCCCGAGCCAGCTCGTTCCCGGTCAGCGACGCGTCTGGGGAGACTCGGGGTTAAGCTGGTTCGCGCCACGACCGTCAACCGACACCACGATGGCGCCCTAGTCGAACCGCGCTCCGCCGGGCGTCCGCTGCCGCGCGGGCGAGACCAAACGCAGGGCTCTGGGCGACCAGCCTTCGATGCCTGGAAACTGACCGAAACCCTTCAAGTTTATTCCGCAGCAAAGTGCCCCGAAGGTTGCCAATTGCTTTGGGTTTCGCGGCTGGGGTCTTGTACGCTCGGGCGCAGTGCCCGGGCACGCGGTTCGAGGCCCATCGCGGATCACCGGTCCGCAATTCGATCGGGTGGTTCCCCAAGGTGGGCACGAGTTGCTCTTGTCGCGCCGACCGAGCGCGAATCCCTCTAGGAGACGTTGATGGCTGATTCGACCCCCACGCCGCCTACCAAGTCCGGAAGCGGCTTCATCGTAGTCACCCTGCTCATGGTGGTGGTCGCAGGTGGCCTGATCTTCTGGAAGTTCTCCGGCAGCGAGGAAGAGGAGACGCCTCCCCCGCCGCCGCCGGTGGCGACGACGACACCGAAGCCGGTGCTGGAGGCGCCGCCGCCGCCCCCACCAAAGATCGAGGACGCAGGTCCAGACGTGGAGAAGAAGACCGCCACCAAGACACCCGTGAAGGGTGGCGGCGGCGGCGGGTGCGCCGGCCCATGCAAGGGCACGGTCACCCCGGCGCTGCGCTCGGCGCTCGCAGGCCGCGCCGCGTCCGCTCGCCGCTGCTACGAACGCATGCTCCGCGCCAACTCCGGACTCTCGGGGACGGTGATGGCGCAGGTACGAGTGGGTCCCACCGGGCAGGCCTGCAGCGTGAGCATCACGCAGGATTTCGGCGGTGTGGGCGCGAGCTGCGTGGCTCCCGCGTTGCGCAGCGGAGGTCTGCCGGCACCTGCTGGTGGCTGCGTGGACGTCGCAGTTCCGGTCAGCTTCAAGCCCAACACAGGCGGCTGACGGCCCTCCCCCTCACGGCAGCGGAGTTGACAGAGCGCCCCGGATGGAGTTCCGTGGCGAGAGGAAGTTCCTATGCGCTGGATTGTCTTGCTTGCTGCGTGTGTCGCTCCTGGCTTCAGCCTGATCGGCTGCTCGGGTGACGGGGCCACCCCGAACTGCTCGGAAGCGCCGCTCTACCACAACCGCTACACCGACGACGACCGCACCGCGTACGGCGCCGCCGGCTCTGCCCCGCATATCCAGAATCCGGAGAACGCGTCCCAACCGGACCAGACGAACCTGATCAAGGAAAACTGCGTGACGGGCGCTGACGACACGGGGCTTGGCCAAACCACCAGCGGCGGCACCGGCAACACCAGCGGCGGCACCGGCAACACCAGCGGCACCGCGGGAAGTGGCGGCACGACCGGCGGCACGGGCGGCACCAACTGAGCCCGACGTTTTCCCGCGCGGGGTTGGTTCTTGCCGAAACCGCTTCCCCAGGGAAACAACTGAGCGCGCAAGCCTATGACGAGCGATGAGTCGGGGGAAGCCTCGGCGGTCCAGCGCCTCGACGAAAAGAGCCTCGAGCCGCGGATCCCAAAGCGTGCCAATGGCATCCTGTTGACGCTCGCGTACGACGGCCACCTCTTCCACGGGATCGCTCGCCAACAAGGGCTGCGCACCGTGGCCGGCGAGGTAGACGGCGCCATTGCCGCGATGGACCCACGGGCGACCCCACTCCGAGTATGTAGCCGCACGGATAAGGGCGTACACGCTCGTGGTCAGCTCGCCTGCTTCGATACGGACAAGGACATCAACCCGCGGGGCTGGCTGCTCGGCCTCGCCCAGCACCTGCCCGACGAGATCTCGGTGGTGCGCGTGGCGAAGGTGGCAGCCGGCCTGGAACCGAGCTTGCTGGCGACTCGCAAGTGGTACCGCTACGTGTTGGTCTGCTCGGACGCCCGTGACCCGTTCTGGGAGCGACGGGCCTGGCGTCACTACGCGCGTCTGGACCTCGAGTCGATGCGTGATGAGGCAGCGGACCTGCTGGGCGAGCACGACTTCGCCGCCTTCCGCGGGGCGAAAGACGAGCGCACCGAGACGGTGCGCAGAATTCTTCGCGCCACTCTCCAGCCCAGCCGCGACGACCCCCGCGTCCTCTACTTCGACATCGAGGGGAATCGCTTCATGTACAACATGGTCCGCATCATCGTGGGGACTCTGGTCGACGTGGGGCGTGGCCGCCTGGCGCGGGGTGCTGTAAAACGGGCTCTGGTGAGCCTGGATCGCAACGACCTCGGGATGACCGCTCCCCCCGACGGGCTCTACCTGCAGGAGGTCGAGTTGAATGCTGCTCTGGAAAACGTGTGGCCTTCCTCGGGAGCGCTCCTGAGCGGACCGGACTGCGCAACTTGATCGCTGCGTGTTCCCCTTCGCGGCACGCCACTGCTGGTCAATCCACTCAGCCATTGGATTGACCACTTGGGCTCTGCACGTTGATTGACTGATCCGATCCTCGCCGCTAGCTTCCGAGCGCCGTTTGCAACGAATTCGTGGCGTTTGTTCGTCTCCGACTTCGCAGCGCCGAGGTGGGTCTCGGCGAGCCGGCGGACGTTGCATCACGGATCGTTTCAGGGAGTCTCCCATGAGCTTTAAGGACAAGATTGTCGACCGTGGCCGCAAGGTGGCCACCAGCCCCGCGATGATGCGCTTCATCTCCGATGATCGCGTGATGAAGGCGGCCGAAGGAGTGATGGACGCGCGGGGTCGCTTCGCGGCGGCGTGGGACATCCTGAAGAACGGTCACGGCCTGCCCAACATCGACCCGGCACTGGACGAGCACCCCAGTGACAACGGGATCAACGGCCACAAGAACGGCCACAAGAACGGCCATGGAAAGAACGGCCACAAGAATGGCAACGGCGTGCGCGTCGCCGTGAGTAGCGGCGTGACCGTGAAGGGCTCCGACGACCTCGGTGAGTCGATGAAGGAGCGCTCGAGCCTCGCCAGCATCGGCGGGCGCGACGTCTTCGAGAAGGCCTACAAGTTCACGGCAGCGGACAACGCCCGGAAGATGGGCATGTACCCGTTCTTCCGCCCCCTCGATTTCAACGACGGCCCGGAAGCCGAGATCGACGGCAAGCGCGTGGTGATGTTCGGCTCGAACAACTACCTCGGGCTGACCACGCATCCCAAGGTCCGCGAGGCAGCGCAAGCGGCCATCGATCGCTTCGGAACCAGCATGACGGGCTCGCGCCTCGTGAACGGCTCGATGAAGCTCCACGAGGAGTTCGAGGAGAAGCTCGCCGCGTGGTTCGGCACGGAAGCAGCGCTCGTCTTCACCACCGGGTACCAGGTGAACATCGCGAGCCTCTCAGCACTGCTCAGCAACAAGAGCAGCGTCGCGGTGATCGATCGCAACGTGCACGCCTCGCTGTATGACGGCGTCCGCTTGGGGCAGTCCGCTGGCGCGCGCATGGTCCGCTACCGGCACAACGACGCGAAGTCTCTCGACGATCGGCTGAGCAAGCTGGAAGACAGCGAGGGCGCGCTGGTGATCACCGACGGCGTGTTCAGCGCCGAAGGTGAGATCGCGCACCTCGACGAGATCGTGCCGATCGTGAAGAAGCACGGTGCGCGCCTGTTCGTCGACGACGCCCACGCACTCGGCGTGATCGGGCCTGAGGGCAAGGGCACGGCGGCGCACTTCGGCTTGATGGATCAGGTCGACCTGGTGGGCGGCACGTTCTCGAAGTCCTTGGCGAGCATCGGCGGCTGGCTGGTTGGCGAGCGCAAGGTGCTCGACTACATCCGTCACTTCGCCCCGTCGTTCATGTTCGCCGCCTCCGCGGCGCCGCCCAGCGTGGCGGCTGCGATGGCGGCCTTCGACATGATGCGTGAGGAACCCTGGCGCATCGCCAAGCTGCGCGAGAACTTCACCTACATGAAGAACGAGCTGGAGAAGATGGGCTTCGAGCTGGGCAAGACGGAGACAGCGGTCATCCCGATCTACATCCGTCAGGATCTGCGCACGCTCATGATGTGGCGCGAGCTCCTCGAAGAGCACGGGATCTACACCAACCCGTTCATCTCGCCCGGCGTTCCTCCCAAGCACGCGATGCTGCGCACAAGCTACATGGCGACCCATGAGCGTGAGCACCTCGATCGCGGCCTGGAGGCCTTCCGCGCCGTCGGGAAGAAGTACGGCGTGATCAGCTGATACCGGCGGATACATCTCATGGAGGGCGGTCGTCGCAGGCGACCGCCTTCTGTCGTTTTGTGGCGCCGCCTCGACGACTCTCGGGTTTGGGGGTGAGGTGCGCCGGACTTCGCTTGCAGCGTTGACAGCGCCGGCTCTGCGGTGTTCGCTGCGCCGCGATGGCTGTGGAAATCCGCGAGACGCCGATCGGCGGAAACCTGAAAGACTTCCTCAACGTGGTGGATCACATCTACCGCGATGACCCGCAGTACGTGCGGCCGCTGAACATGGAGATCAAGGATCGCCTGAGCCTGAAGAATCCGTTCTTCGAGCACGGTGAAGCGGTGATCTTCACGGCCTATCGCAGCGGCTTCTGCGTGGGGCGCTGCACGGCATCCATCGATCGCGAACACCTGAGTCGCTACAACGACGACACCGGCTTCTTTGGATTCCTCGACACCATCGACGACCAGGAGGTCGCGACGGCCTTGCTGGACAACGCTCGCCGCTGGCTCGCGGATCGAGGGATGAAGCGCGTTCGCGGACCCCAGAGCCTGTGCATCAACGAAGAGATCGGCAACCTCGTCGACGGCTTCGACACGCCGCCGATGATCATGATGACGCACCACCGCCCCTATCAGGACGCGCTGATCAAGGGCGCCGGCTTCGAGAAGGTCAAGGACCTCTACGCCTGGCGCTACACCGTCGGTGAGGTGCCGAGAAGGGCTCGCAAGGCCCAGGCGGACGTCGAGGCAATGCCGGAGGTGCGAACCCGCACCGTGGACATGAAGAACCTCGAGGGCGATGTCCGTACGATCATGGACATCTACAACGACGCCTGGAGCGAGAACTGGGGCTTCGTTCCGCTGACGGAGAAGGAGCTGTCGAAGATGGCCTCCGACATGAAGCTCATCCTGATCCCGAAGCTCGCCTACATCACGGAAATCGACGGCGAGGCGGCGGCCGTGGCCTTGGCATTGCCCAACATCAACGCCATGATCCAGGATCTGAACGGTTCGCTTTTCCCCACGGGAATTGCGAAGCTCCTCTACCGACTGAAGGTCAAGGGGCCGACCCAGGCGCGCCTGATCATCCTGGGGATCCGCAAGAAATACCGTCACGTGCGCAAGTACGCGCCACTCAGCACCTACCTCTACGCCAGGATGAACGACGCAGCGAAGGAGCTGGGAGTCGAGTGGGGCGAGCTCTCGTGGACCCTCGAGGACAACGGTCCGGTGAACGTCGGGATCAAGTTCATGGGCGGCAAGATCTACAAGCGCTACCGCATGTACGAGCGCGAAATCTGAGGGACAACGATCATGAAGATTCTGCTCACCGGAGGTTCGGGTTTTCTCGGCTCACACATCGCCGAGCAGCTCACGCAACAGGGCCACACCGTGCGCGCGCTCGTACGCAAGTCGAGCAACAAGAGCTTCCTCGAGAAGCTGGGTGGCATCGAGTTCGCGGACGGCGCCATCAGCGACGTTCCCAGTCTCGAGCGCGCGGTCGACGGAGTCGATGCCGTGATTCACTCCGCAGGGCTGGTGAAAGCCAAGAAGCCAGAGGAGTTCCACCGCACCAACTGCGGCGGCACCGTGAACCTGCTCGACGCCGCGCTGAAGCACAAGGAGCGCATCAAGCGCTTCGTCCTCGTGAGCAGCCTCGCGGCCGTGGGTCCCAGCGACGATGGCAGCCCGGTCGACCCCGACAACGCGCCGGGGCCGGTTACACACTATGGGCGCAGCAAGCTTGCGGCCGAGCACGCCGTCCGCGCGAAGAAGGACGAGCTGCCCGTCACGATCATCCGTCCGCCTGCCATCTACGGCCCGCGAGATCAGGAGATCCTCGCCTTCTTCAAGGCCGTGAAGGCGCGAGTGCTACCGTACTTCGGCACCACCGAGAACCGCGTCAGCATGATCTACGGCGCAGACGCGGCGGCGGCATGTATCCGTGCGGTATTTGCGGATACGCCGAGCGGAGAAGCGTTCTTCGTGGAAGATGGCCGCGCTTACAAGTTCTCGGACATGGTGGAGCAGGTGGAGCAGGCGCTCGGCAAGCGCGCCTGGCTCCGCTTCCCCATCCCTCGCCCCATCATGACCACGGCCGCGCTCGGCAGTGAACTCTACGGCAAGGTGGCGAACAAGCCGGTGATGCTCACCCGCGACAAGCTCAACGAGCTGTTCGCGCCTCACTGGGTGTGCAGCGCGGAACGGACCAAGCAGGCGCTCGACTGGGAGCCACAGGTGCTCTTCGATGAGGGTGCGCGCATCACCGCCGACTGGTATCGCGACGCGGGTTGGCTCTAGTCGATGAGCGCCGCGCCCGTTCGACGACTGGACTTCGCACTCAAGGGCGAGGTCGCCCCTGGCTTCGACGCGGTTCGCGCCGTCCTGGATGAGAGCTTCCAGAGCGGCGAGGAATGGGGCGCGGCCCTCTGCGTTTCGCAAGCTGGCCGCGTCGTGGTCGACCTGTGGGGCGGCGCGCGGGATCGCGAACGCCAGATCCCGTGGCAGCCCGATACGCTGAGCACCGGGTTCTCGAGCACCAAGGGCCTGGTGGCGCTGTGCTTCCTGATGCTCGCGGATCGCGGCAGGCTCGACTACGACGCGCCGGTCGCGAGCTACTGGCCAGAGTTCGCTCAGCGCGGCAAGGCCGAGATCAGCGTCCGCTGCTTGCTCAACCACCGAGCCGGGCTGATCGGCGTCTCGACTCCGATCACGCTCGAGCTGATCGAGAACCAGCCCGAGCGCGTCTCCCAAATCCTCGCGGAACAGGTGCCTAGCTGGATACCCGACACGAATCAGGGCTACCATGGCGTCACCTATGGCCTGTACGCCCAGGAGCTGTTCAAGCGCGTCCAGGGCGAGAGCCTGGGCAGCTTCATGCGGCGCGAGATCGCGGAGCCGCTAGGCGCCGACGTCTACCTGGGGCTCCCCGAGGACCTGGAGTCGCGAGTCGCGAGGAACTACGCCGCGACCACTCGAGAACGCGTGTTTCACATCGTGCCTCAGCTGCTCTTGAGCACCAACGAGGGACGCGTGTTTCGTCAGGTCGTCTCCGGCGGTGACGCCGCGCGCGCGTTCGCCCATCCAGCAGAGCTTGGACCCCGCGGCATCGACAACTTCAACTCACGCCGGGTCCACGCCCTCGAGCTGCCCTGGGCCAACGCCTTGCTGAGCGCGCGCGGCCTGTGCCGCGTCTACACGGCGCTCGCGCTTGGAGGCGCCGTCGACGGCGTGCGGCTCGTGAAGGCGGAGACCATCGGCCCCGTGCTCGAGCGCCAGTCATGGTCGGCGCAGGATCGCGTGCTGCGCAAGCCACTCGGCTGGAGCCAGGGTTTCCTCAAGGAAGAACTCGGCATGTTCTCGCCGAACCAGACCAGCTTCGGACACCCTGGCGCAGGTGGTTCGATGGGCTGGTGTGACCCGGAGAACCAGCTCGCCATCGCCTACGTGACCAACAAGATGGCCTACCACATCCGCTCCCCACGGGCGCGGCGCCTCAGCCATACGATCTACGAGTGTTTGCAAGGCGGAGCTCGGTCCTAGGCACTGGGCTTCTCACCCCCGCAGGCTCCACCGTCTGCGCGGACGGGACCGCTCTCGTGGATCTCCACGCGTCTTCGCCGTTCAGTTGCACGAGCGCACCCAGGTCAGGACGTCCTTCACGGAAACGACGCGAACTTCGGGCTTACTCAGCGCGTAGTCGAGAAACTCCTCGATGGCTTCCTGGCGTTCCTGGCTGTCGGCGTTCTCCGGCGCCGTGTACTTGCTCGAGTAGTAGTCCGTGTGGGCGCCCAGCATGAACGGGGCACGGTTGCCCTGCAGTCGTAGATCCAGACTGTATTTCAGCGTGGCAACGAATTCTGCCTTCGAGAGCTTGAAGGAGACCCAGAGGTTGTAGTCGAAGCCGGTGATCTTCCCGCTGTCCACGTCGAACCAAGACTGGAGCGCGTGGAGCTTCGTGCGCAGGCCGGGCTGAATGCCGTACTGCCCGGCCACTGAATCAGGAGGCACCACCAAGGGATACACCGGCATCTCCCACAGCCCGGGATGGGCCCTGAGAGGCTCTGCCTTGGTGCCCCACTCGACGAGCAGGTCGTGCGCGGGGCTGCCGTCATCCAAGGTGAACGGCCAGTTGAAGTTGGTGCCGTCTTGCTCTGGCTGCCACCCCTCTTCGATGCTGGTGTCGTACCAGACGTCGTGCTGTTTCAACACGTCGAAGAGCGCGTCGCTGTACTCGAGGAAGGGCGTACGGAACCCAACGATGTCACCCGACGGCACCCCGATGCCCGCTTCCGGATCGGGAGAGAAGTCGTCCTCGCTCGGGTCGAAGGGAGCCGTCAACAGATCGAGCGGTAGCGTCACCTCGGCGTCCCAGCGCGTCGCGTCGAAGCCCGATCCATGATCATGCTTATCCGTATGGATACCGATCTCGTGTCCCGCTTCGTAGGCCTGGCGCCAGGCCCGCTTGACGAAGGTCGGGCTCTCGCTCATCCACGTGTTGCCATACACCGATGTCAGGTAGAAGGTGTTGTGAATCGGTGTCCCGTCGGCGTGACGGCGCGCGGCGAGCATCTTCACGGCCCAGGCCATCGCCCCCGTCCCGGCGCTGCCCTCGAGGCCGGAGTAGCCATTGTCGTCCCAGCCGATGGTCACGAACATCGGGACCTGACTTGGAGATCGACCGCCCGGGGGAGCCTGGGAGGGGGGCACGTGGTCGCTGAAGTCATAGCTGGTGGCGTCAATCGGCGCACAGCCTTCGAGCGCGCCCGTACCGCCACCAGATTGCCCTGCGGAACCGCTGCCCCCCTGAGCGCCGCTGCCGCCCTGAGCGCCGCTGCCCCCCTGAGCGCCGCTGCCAGCCTGAGCGCCACTGCCCCCCTGAGCGCCGCTGCCAGCCTGAGCGCCGCTGCTGTCCGCTCCGGAATCCGCGGAGCAGCCTGCGAAGGCCAGGGCCAACGCGAGCAGGCACCTCCGCGTCCTCGAGGAGCGGACGAAGCTGCCGTGACCACCCGACCCACTCGCGCCTTGAGCCGGCTCGACGCCGTGCTGACGACGCGACGCGGCCTTCCGGATCCGGTGGATCCGCGGCTTGGGATCCAGGAGATCCCGCGCGGCCGCGCCGGGCGCCGACGCCGCAAGCGACGACTGGCCTTCCAGGCTCGATTCAAGGGGTTTCGCGCTGGGAGCGCAGCTCTGGGAGCGAAGCATCTGGGACATGCTCGAGCCCTGAGCAAGAGCCAGGCCAGGCGTCCCCGCTGAGAGCTCTCGACACCTGAGCGAGCCTGCGCCAGCCGATCGCCTCAGCGCCCAAAGCGATAGAACGTCGCGCTGGCCACGGCCAGGGCCGTGGGCGCATTCTTCAACGTTTTCCCCATGGATTCGATGGCTTCGGTGTCCACGTAGAGCCCCGGGCCCCAGCCCTCGACGGCCTCCTCATCCTCCGCGGGACGCGTGGCAGTATCGGCGTAGAGCGCGCGACGGAGTGGCTCGCTCGGGTAGGAGACGTGGGCGACCTCGCTCGGTTCGACTTCACCGTCGGGGACCCAACGGCTGCCGTGAGTCAGCACCGCGACGCTGGGGATCTCTGCGTCCTCCAGGGTCGCGCGCACATGCTTCAACACGCTGAACGGGTCGTTGCACTCGTCGCCTTCAGCGAACTCCACGTACAGCGCGTGACCAAGGTAGGTCAGGCGATACCCCTCGGTCGGAGGCTTCTCTTGCAGCGCGGAAACGACAATTCCACGAAAGCGCAAGAAGCGCCCCACGAAGTCGTCGGGCTCGAGGCCGTACTCGTCGTCCTCTATCTCGAAGTAGGAGAACCAGAGCCCATACGCATTTTCATCGATCAGTGACATGAAACCAACCGCTACTCCTTGCTCGGTACCGCGGCGGCGATGGCAGCAAGCGCCGCGCGCGCCTTGTTGCGGGTCTCCTTGGCCTCGAGCGCTGGAACACTGTCAGCTACCAGGCCAGCGCCTGCGGTGACCTCGAAGCGCCCTCCGCGCTTCACGACCGTGCGAATGGCGATCGCGAAGTCGAGGTCCGTGCCCCGAGTCACGTAGCCCACGGCGCCACCATAGGCGAAGCGCGGACGCGGCTCGAGTTCACGGATGATCTGCATCGCACGCACCTTGGGCGCACCGCTCAGCGTACCAGCAGGAAAGGTCGCCCTGAGGACGTCCCATGGGCCCATGCGCTGTTTGAGCTCCCCAACCACCTCGCTGGTGATGTGCATCACGTGGCTGTAGCGTTCGACGCTCATGCGCTGTGGTACCTCGACGCTACCCGCGCGCGCCACACGACCGATGTCGTTGCGCGCAAGATCGATCAGCATGACGTGCTCGGCGATCTCCTTGGGATCCGCCATCATCTCCGCCGCGAGCGCGTCGTCTTCCTCGGGTGTGCGCCCACGACGACGAGTGCCGGCAATCGGTCGCAGCGTGATCTGGTGTCCCTCGACTCGCACCAGGGTCTCCGGGCTGGCCCCAATCACCGCCACCTCTTCAGCACCGTCGCGCTCGGGTAACTCGAGTAGGTACATGTACGGCGCTGGGGACAGGACGCGCATCGCCCGATACACGTCGAGGGCATCCGCTCCGCGAGCCGGAACGGAGAAGGTGCGGGCGGGCACGACTTGAAAGGCATCTCCCGCGCGGATGTACTCCTTGACCCGCTCGACGGTCTCGCCATAGGCGGCGTCGGAGGTGTCCACGTCTAGATCCCCGGGGATCTGCTGAGGATCGGGGGGAGAGAGAGGAGTCAGCGCGGGCACCTGGCTGAGCTCCTTCACCGCAAGGTCCAGGTCGGCCTCTGATTGAGCGGCGATGGTGGCGGTGTGATTCAAGTTGTCGAACACGATCACGGTCGCGTCAGCGAGCAAACGTGCGACCACGGGAGGCGCGCCGGGCCAGGGGTCGACCTTGGTCGCGAAGTGCACGATGTCGTAGGGGATCAGGCCGACGTAGGCGCGAGCGAAGCGCTCCGCGACGTCTGCATCCTCGGCGAAGCCCGTCGGCGCGAGCTGCTTGAGGCGCTCGTATGGATCGACCCCCTGCTCGCCGAACAGGGTGATCACGCGCCGAGGTCGATATCCGAGGATCGAGTAGCGCCCCCAGCGCTCCCCTGGCACCACGCTCTCGAGCAGGAATGACCCGTCGCCAGCGTTGCAGCGCAACGCCGCGTAGGCCCCCACCGGGGTGATACCGTCCACGACCAGCGTGCGGCGGTGGATCCGAGGCGCATCCGAGGACGACTGCTGGGTCATGATGCGGGGAAGGTAGCCGACCGCAAGGCAGCGCGCCCAGCCCTGGATGTCGCAATATTCGGACGTGCCTCCCGGAGCGATTCGCCCCGAGGGGCGCGAGCCGTCAGCAAGTGATTGGTCCCGACGCACGAGGCCAGTAGAGTCACTTGGTGAACTCGACCGGCCTCTCCCCCAGCTCGCGCTACGTTCGCGGGCTCCGCTGCGCGGGCGCGCTGGTGCTTGCCTGTGCGCTCCTGCCCGCCTGCCGTCGGATCAGCAAGCGAACGCTCAAGGACACCGAAGGACGCACGTTCGAAGCCGAGTGCGATCGCAACGGGATCTGCAAGCTGAAGCAAGTGAGTGGAGAGGAAGCTCCAGCGGACAAGCCGCAGTTGACCCTGAGCGCCGAAGCGCGACTGGTCGGCGTGTGCAACGTCGCCGAGGGCGGGACACCGGCCCCGGGCGACTGCCGCGCGCTCGAGTGCAATGGCGACGCGGACTGTCCCCCGGCGATGGGCGAGAAGGACGGCACCTGCGTCAACCACCTCTGCATCTCGCCGACCGGAGAGCAAGGTGTGCCGGACGCCGTGATGATGTGCTTGGCGAGCACCGGCCTTGGACGCACCAAGCCGAAACAGGTCGGCCTCTACGCCATGGCGTTGAACTGCGGGAGCCCCTGCGTCGTCCCCAAGCCGTGCCGCCAGCCCTGACCACGAGCTGAACGCTTGCTCCGTGGCCGCGGGAGCGTCGCGGGAGGAGGAGTGAGGTCGGTGGCGCGAAAATGGCCCGCTTTCCTACGTCGGGGCTACCCTCCGCTCGCCGTGTTGCATAAAAGCGAGACGGCGCCTCACGAGCCCAACGAGTAAGAGTGGTTGTTCGCGCAAGCGGCGCGGATCCAGAAAGCGACGATGGCTGAACGCGAAATCTTGCGACCGAGCGTAGCGCTCGCCGCCTATGTTGAGAGCCTGCTTGAGGGAAGGCGAGCGATCGTGTTCGGCGACTCCAGCTCGGACATCGCCGAGCGGTTGCTCGAGCGTGGAGCTCGGCTGGTTCACGTATACGATCCCGACAGTTCCCGGGTCACCGAAGCGGCGACTCGCAACACCTCGCGCAGCGTCTCCTACGCTCCTCTCGGCGAAGGTGGCCTGGCCGTGCGTGATGGCGCCTTCGACGTGGCCATCGTCGAGGATCTCAGCGCCGAAGCCGATCCGCTGGGATTGCTCCGCAAGGTCAAGCGCTGCCTGGGCCCCCGAGGCGCCGCACTCGTTGCCACGCGGAATCCTGATGTGCGAATCTCGCTGTTGCCCGCCACCGCCCCGGCGAAGCTCAGCTACTACGAACTGTACGACGCGGTGAGCAGCGAGTTCGAGGAAGTCCGCATGCTCGGCCAGACGCCGTTCGTCGCCTACGCGGTGGTTGACTTCGCCCCGGAGAGCGAGCCAACCGTGTCACTCGACAACGGCTACGTCCCGGGCGGCGCGGAGGAACCGGAGTACTTCGTCGCCCTGGCTAGCCAGCGCGAACTCAAGCTCGACGAGTTCGCCGTGATACAGCTCTCCGCGCGAGACGCGCTCACGCAAAGAGGCGGAAATATTTCCACCAGGCAACATGACGCGGTGGTAGCGAGAGAACGCAGCGCCCGCGGTCGCCTGGAGAAGCTGGAGGGCGAGCTCGAGCGCCTGCAGGCTCAGCTCGCCGAGACCCACTCGAACCGCGGGGAACAGGCGGCGAAGCTCGAAGCCGCCAAGAATCAGGCAGCGCAGGCGGCGAAGGAGGCTGCGTCCAAGGACGACGCCGCGCGCGTGCGACGCATCGCCGATCTGGAGCGTGAAATCGACAAGCGCGGACGCTGGATCTCCGAGCTCGAGGCGCGAGCCGCAGCCGCTGACGCACGCGCCGACAGCATCCAGACCGAGTTCGACAAGGCAAGCCGCAAGTGGAGCAGCCTGGCGAGCGAGCTGGACGCGGCGCGACGCGAACTCGAGGTGCTCAGCGAGAGCGGTGCGCATCAGCAACAGCAGGACCGAGAGGCCGGCCGTCTCGAAGGCAAGCTCAAGGAGCTCGAGGCGGAGCGACGCCGAGCCGAGCAACGCGCGGAGCGCGCAGAGCGGGAGCGTACTCAGCTCGAAGACAGGCTGAAGCAGAGCGACGAGCAGCGCGAGGCGGCGCGGGACCGCGCAGGAAGACTCCAGGGTGAACTTCGCCTCGCGGAAACAAAACTGAAGGAAGCCGAGAAGGGACTCGCCGAGGCGACGGTGCTCGGAGCGCGGGAGAGCGCCGAGGAACTGAATCGTCTGGAGCAGGCGCTGCGCGAAAGAGGCGCAGAGGTTCGACGCCTCGAGACCGAGTTGCTGACCGCCGAGCGTATCGGCAAGCAGCTGGTCGCAGAGCTGCTCGACTTGCGAGAGCGTCTGCAGGAGCAAGCAGCCCAGGGGAGTTCAGGATCGCCCAGCGCCGATGAGGCGCACTCTCCCCCCCTTGCCCCACCGCCCCGGGTTCCCCTCGAGGAGTCCCGTGTGGCCGAGATCGCCGAACAGAACGCTCTGCTGCAGGCCGACCTGGAAGCGGCTCGTTGGTCCATCGAAGAGCTCGAAGGCCGGCTTGCCAGCCTGGGAGCCGGAGAATCCGAGGTTCAGCTCTCTCGTCAACTCGCAAGCGCCCGCGCCGAGCTGCAGCGAAAAGCGGCACTGATCGCTCAGCTACAGGCAAACCAGGCATCCTCCGTGTCCGATACCAGCGGCCCGCGTTGACAGAGCGCGATCCCGACTTAGCCTAGGCGGCCGCGTCGCACCGCTGCGCAAGGCGAAGAAGCGGCCTTCCAACCCGAACAGGCGCGGAACCCGACAGCGTCCGCGCTCGAAAGCGTGGCCCCGTGAATCCCCCCATGAGCAAGCGCGACTACTACGAAGTTTTGGGCGTCCAGAAGGACGCTGGCGACGACGAAATCCGCAAAGCGTACAAGAAGCTC
Source organism: Polyangiaceae bacterium (assembly GCA_041389745.1). GTDB lineage: Bacteria > Myxococcota_A > Polyangia > Polyangiales > Polyangiaceae > JAHBVY01. Next base: position 146,467 of record JAWKRF010000011.1, on the reverse strand, counting down.
GCGGTCAAGTTTCACCCCGACCGAAACCCGGGCAACCCCGAGGCGGAGACGTCGTTCAAGGAAGCGACCGAGGCCTACAGCGTGCTCTCGGACGCGGAGAAGCGCGCTGCCTACGATCGCTTCGGGCACGCTGGCCTGGGCGGCGCTGGCTTCGACTTCCAGGGCGCTGGCATTGGCGACATCTTCAGTCACTTCCAGGATCTGTTCTCGGACTTCTTCGGTGGCGCCGGCGGAGCCGCAGGGCGACGGCGCCCTGCGAGAGGTCAAGACATCCGCGTCGAGACGCGCCTGACGCTCGAGGAGGCCTTCGTTGGATGCAAGAAGGAAGTGAAGGTCCGAGGAGCCGCTCCCTGCGACACCTGCAAGGGCAGCGGCGCCGCAGAAGGCAGCAAGGCAGAGACCTGCCGCCACTGCGGCGGAGCAGGGCAGGTCGCGACCCAGCGTGGCTTCATCATGTTCAGCACGACTTGCCCTTCCTGCCAGGGGCAGGGCCGGGTCATTACGAATCCGTGCGGAGACTGCAAGGGCCAGGGGCAGGTGCTCAAGGAGCGGAAGGTGCTCGTCACCTTCCCCGCCGGCGTGGATTCCGGAGTGAGACTCCGAGTCTCGGGCCAAGGCATGCCAGGGCCGGAGGGGGCGCCATCGGGTGATCTCTACGTCGACGTCGAGGTGGCGCCAGACGAGCGCTGGGAGCGGGATGGCCCCGACTTGCTGGTGCGCGAGGTCATCGCCTTCTCCGAGGCCGCCCTGGGTACGGAGTTGGACGTCGAACTACCCGATCAGAGCACCGTGCAGGTGGAGGTGCCGAAGGGCACCCAGCCAGGAACCGTGCTCACGGTGCGCGGCAAGGGTATCCCGCGACTCGATCGGCGCGCCCGCGGGGATCTCCACATCTTCGTCAACGTAGCAGTCCCGAAGAAGCTCTCTCGCAAGGCCAAGAAGCTGCTGGCGGAGCTGGACGCCGAGCTGACCGGCTGAGCCAATCGGCGCACAGCTAGAGTGGTTCCCCGCGGAACCTGTTGGAGCATGCGCGGTGAGTGAGCGAGACACGCGACCCCCCCAGCGCTCAGCGAAATCGCTGAGTCAGCTGCGTCAGGCGCTGGATGCAGTCATCGAAGCCTTCGGCCTCATGAGGAGACTGCTGCAAGAACCTCGAGAGCTCGCCCTGCGCGGCAATCGCACGGTCCACCAAGGGGTCGCTCCCCTTGGCGTACGCCCCGAGGGTGATCAGGTCGCGCTTCTCCTCGTAGGCACCGAGCAAGCTGCGAATACGAGCCGACGCCTGCAGATGCTCCGCAGACACCACCTGAGGCATCACCCGGGACAGTGAACCAGGCACGTCGATCGCCGGGTAGTGGCCCCGCGCAGCGATCTTGCGTTCCATGACGATGTGGCCGTCGAGGATACCTCGGACTTCGTCCGCTATCGGCTCATCCAGGTCCCCGCCCTCGACGAGCACGGTATAGAGTGCAGTGATCGAGCCCCGCGCTCCTTGACCGCTGCGCTCCAGCAAGCGAGGCAACATCGCGAAGACGCTCGGTGGATAGCCGCGACGGGCGGGGGGCTCGCCTGCCGCGAGCCCGACCTCACGCTGGGCACGCGCGAAGCGCGTGATCGAGTCGACGAGCAACATGACGCTGTTGCCCTGATCGCGGAAGTACTCCGCTATCGCCGTCGCCACCTGCGCCGCCTTCAAGCGCTCGAGGGCCGGCGCGTCGCTGGTCGCGATCACCACGACCGAGCGCGCGAGTCCTTGTTTCCCCAGGGCGTGTTCGAGGAACTCATTGACCTCTCGGCCTCGCTCGCCGACCAGAGCGACGACGACCACCTCAGCCTGGGTTCCGCGCGCTATCGCACCGAGCAACGTGCTCTTGCCCACTCCCGAACCGGCGAACAGACCGACGCGCTGTCCCACGCCCAGCGTCATCAACCCGTCGATGGCTCGCACGCCGGTCGCGAGGGGAGCCTCCACTGGACGTCGATCGAGCGCGGCTGGCGGGGCGCGATCCACCGGGACGCGCTCGAGTGGCCCGCGGAGTGGCTCGCCCAACGGGCGCCCGAGGCCATCGAGGACGCGCCCCAGCATGCTGGCGCCGACGTTGACCTGAAGCGGAGTGCCGAGGCTCTCCACCGGGTCATCCGGGCCAACACCGTCGAGGCTACCCAGTGGCATCGCGACCACCTCCCCCTCGACGAACCCGACGATCTCCGCCTCCAGCGGTTCGCCTCGCCGGCGCACCAGCACGACGTCCCCGACGCGTCCCCCAGGAAGGCTGGCGCGCAGCGACAGGCCGGTCACGGCCCTGACTTTGCCGTGCGGACGCAACGTCGAAGTAGTGGCGAGGCTGGCCTTCAGGGCATCGATGTCCACCTCGCAAGGTTAGCCCAGCGACGACACCAAGCATAAGAGTTGCCCAGGAACTGGGCTCGATGACACGCTTTTGAAGCATGACCCGTCAAACCCTTGCCTCCAGGCCGAGTCGAGTTGCTCCACGCGCAGCCAGGCGGCCGAGCCGCAGCCTGGCCGTGACGCTGGGCGCGCTGGGGCTCGTCGCCCTGAGCGCCTCGGGATGTCGCGCTTCGTTGAGCGCCAACGCGAACATCAACGCAGGCGAGGAGCAGGAGACCAAGGACTTCGACGAGCCGCTCACGCCGGTCGACCGGAGCCTGGACGAGGCCCCGTTGGAGGGCGACTATGCCCTGCTCGGCGCGCGTCACGACGTCGGGCTGACGGATGAAGCGAAGAAGACCGCCTCACCTTGCAGCTGCCTGGCGCTCAAGCTGGGGCAACCGACGGATCCCAGCTTCGTCTGGCAAGGGCCGATCCCGCGTACCGACCCGAGTAGCCAGCTCGTACTGGGCTTGAGCTCCGAAGGACAGACCTGCCAGGGCGAGCCGGAGGACAGCCTGGGAGCCTCGTACTGGGGCTTCAAGCAAGACGGCGACGACATCATCGTCATCGTGGAGAACGCGCGCTTCGGTCGTCCGCTGACCTCAGGGGCCATCATCCCAAAGCCCCTGGGTGATGGTCACATCTACCTCAGGCCGGCGTCGAGTTCGGTACCCTACGGAAAGCCTCCGAGCGGCGAGAAGTACTGCCGCCTGCTCTAGCAGGCTGGTTCTTGACCGGTAGCGGTGTCTCTCGACCCGCCGCCAGCGACACGGTTCGTCCAGCGACGTTCAGGTGAACTCGATACTGACCATCGCCTCGAGGATCTGCGCGCGCTGGGTGGACAGCTTCTCGCCAAGGTAGCGCCGGACGTACTGCGCGAACTGGTCCTTGGCCAGCGGCTCGCAGAGCTGCGCCGCAGCGAACTGAATACCCCGCCGGAAGTCGGCTGCGGTCTGGTAGCGCTGCTCCCGATCCCGCCGCAGCGCGCCGTGGATCACGTCTGCCAGGGGTTTGGGCACGCTACGAGGCAGGGGCGTGTAGGGCGCCCCCAGCTTGAGCTGTTGAAACACCTCGAGCATCGAGCCCTGGTAGGGGGTCCGCCCAGTTACCATACGGTAAAGAACGACCCCGGCCGCCCAGACGTCGGCACGCCGGTCGATCTTCAGGCGCATCGCCTGCTCCGGCGCCATGTAGGTGACCTTGCCCTTGTACACGCCCGTGCCGGTTTGCTCACTCAGGCGATCGACGGCGGTCGCGACCCCGAAGTCGATGAGTTTCACGTCCCCGCTGGCGCCCGTGACGATGTTCGCGGGAGAGACGTCGCGGTGGATGACACCAGCCAACTCACCACGCTCGTTGCGCAGCTCATGGGCCACGTGCAAGCCCAAGCAACACTCTCCGACTATCCGCAACATCACGTTGAGCGGCAGCTGCTCCCCTCGGCTGGTCACCTCGGTCATCAGCTGCCCGAGGCTGTCTCCGTCGATCCACTCGAGGGCGACATAGGGCAAGCCGTAGTGCAAGCCAACGTCACGCACCTCGATCACGTTCGGGTGGTGAATCGCGGTGAGCAGGCCCACCTCGTCCAGGAACATGCTGACGAACGCATGGTCACCGCAGAGGTGTGGCAGCATCGTCTTGATGGCCACCAGCTCTGGACGCCCATCACTTGCTTTCCGCGCGGCAACCCAGATCGTCGCCATGCCCCCCTGCGCGAGCTTCATCAGCAACGTGAATTCGCCGAGCAGGTCGCCCGCGCGAAGCCGCAGCTCGGACATCGGCAGCGGAGTGCGAGAGGTCGCTTCAACGACCCGCGCCCAACGCATGCTGATTGGGTTCTCGCTGTCCATCACCGGAGCCACAAGCCTAGCGCGCGGGACGACGAGATTCGTGTGAGAAAGCACATTCCAGCGGGCACCCGAAGACGCCTCGCGTGTTGGTCTCCGTGAGGAGACGAACGTGCGTTTGGCGTTGTCCGCTGGTCGCAGCCGGAGTCCGGACACGGCTTCGAAACCCAATCGCCACCTGACGAGGCGAGCCGAGCGCCCAGCGCTCGCCCTGACCTGGCGGGACGGTTGTTCGGCGCGAGCCACTGGCGATTTCTCTGCAGGCATTATCCTGCAGATGCTCCACCCTCGGGCTGCAACATGTACCGCTTACGAGGTCGGCTTGGGGGGTGGCCCCTTCAGCCTGGATCCCGATGGTTTTTGTCACCTGCACGATCCCAATGCTTGATTGGGGGGGAGGGGCACCGCTCCACGAGCGTCGAGCAACGCATCCAGCGGGGAGAATCAGCGCCGGATCCAGGATTGCAGCCGACTTGACCAATCGACGCCCTTGTCGTCAGGCTTCGCGAACTCGACACCGAATCGTTACGTCGAGGCTTATCCCACCCGCTGGGTGACCAACTTCGGGGACGACACGATGCGCACACTCAGACTGCTTTCCATTGGCTCTGCCTGCCTCCTCAGCACCACCGTCTGGCTCGGCGGCTGCAGCAGCGACGACGACGGTGGAGGCTCGGGTGGCAGTGGTGGGTCTGGAGCGGGTGGTTCGGGTGGCACCAGCGGCGGCTCGGGTGGCAGCGGCGCGAGCGCTGGCACCAGCGCGAGTGGTGGCTCGGGTGGCTCCGTGAATGGTGGCGCCGGCGGTTCGACTGGTGGCAGCGCCGGCGCGACGACGGGGGGCACCGGTGGCGGTTCCGCGGGGTCTGGAACCGGGGGAAGCGGCGGAGCTGCCAACGCGGCGGAAGCGTTTTGTGCGAAGTACGAGACGGTGTGCACCTACGGGGGCGCTGACCGTTACGCGGACGAGACGGCCTGCATCAGCGCGTACGAGGGCTACGATTCGATGAGGCAGGGCTGCGTCGAGAAGCACCTGCAGAACGCCGTGGACGAGAGCAACCCCACGCTCCACTGCCCACACGCAACGGGTCAAGCTCCCTGCAACTGAGGGGCGCCACGGATCCGACCTCCCCTCGGCTTTCACCAGCTGACCAGAGCGAAGCTCCAGGGGTCTGATCCCAAAGTCAGGCGCGCCGGAAATCTCGGATCGAAACAGTCTCGAAACCGGTCTTCGGTGGGTTCGAGAGTCTCGAGCGGGATGCTCTTTCAGCGGCTGTTCGCGGCAGGGAAAAATTCCCCGGCCGCCAGTCCCGATCGCTCGCTCACAACGTTCTGCTCTATTTCCGTGCAGCGAATGTCCACGCTTTCGAACCAGCTCGCCCGCCCAGTATTCCCGCTCTCCGCTCGCCAGGCGAACGCGAGTCCAGATTTTCCAAACGCGAGCATCGGAGAAGCCTGCCCGCGGTGAGAGCGCGCAGGGGCTGAGCCCCTGACATGAATGTCATAGCTGGAATCCGCACGGCATTACCAAGCGCCGCCTCAAGGAAACGAGCGCTCAGATCTTGCAGCCAAAAAAAGCTGCATACGAGTTGACCTTGTGCAGTCCAATTGGTCAGGCTGCGCTACAGTACGAACGGTCGAGCTGTTGGCATAGTGCTAGCAGAAGCGTTGAACGCTCGGGCTGGTCCCGGGGGTTCACCTCGATGAGAAGCGTCCGTGGAGGCGCAATCAAAGAACGCTTCGCACTGATGGGTAAACGATCAGTACGAACGGTCCGCTCGAGTCACGGCAACGGGACACGGGCATGGTCCCACCCCACCAAAGGTGTGAACCAACAACATTTCCACACGGAGTAGACTAAGCATGAAACACAAGGTCCTTAACATCGGGGCACTCCTGCTCTGCGCTGGCGCTCTGGCCCTGGTTGGCTGTAGCGATGACGACGACGGCGGCGGCTCTGGCGGGTCGGGCACCGGCGCGACCGGTGGCTCTGGCGCGACCGGCGGCTCTGGCGCGACCGGCGGCTCTGGCGCGACCGGCGGCTCCGGCGCGACCGGCGGCTCTGGCGCGACCGGCGGCTCTGGCGCGACTGGTGGCTCCGGTGGCAGCACCGGCGGCTCTGGAGGCACCACTGGCGGCTCCGGAGGCACCACTGGCGGCTCTGGCGGAACCACCGGCGGCTCTGGCGGAACCACCGGCGGAACCGGCGGAACCACCGGCGGAACCGGCGGAACCACCGGTGGCACCGGCGGCAGCAACTGAGTCGCGGTAGCAAGCAACCGACACGGCGAGCGGGGTGTTCCGTACGGAATGCCCCGCTCGCCTTGCTGTGCGCAGGGTGTCTGTGCGCTGGGTGTCTGTGCGCAGGGTGTCTGTGCGCAGGGTGTCTGTGCGCTGGGTGTCTGTGCGCTGGGTTTCACGCAATGCCGCTGGCAAGAGACGGCGCGTCGGACTCGGAGGACAGCGCTCGGAGGACAGCGCTCGGCGGACAGCGCTCGGGCGTGCCTCTCCCCCCACCAGGCCCGGGAAAAGCACGTACCTCTGGCCCTGTCTGCGCAACGTCGCTGACCCCCTGGCGGGAATGGTGTACGCCGAAGGGCTGAGGAGGACTCATGAGCGACATCGAGAACGCGTTGGATGGCATGGATGAGGTGCAGCAAGCCCTGGCAGCAGAGCGTGAGGCTCGAGCCGAGTCAGAAGGCTTGGCGATCCTGGGGGCGATGGTCGAGGCGGCGTACATCGTGGCGGTCGCTGACGGCTCGCTCAGCGAGAACGAGACTCACACGTTGATCGAAGGCTTCGTGAAGCTCACGGAAGGGGACGTGGACACAGACGCGATCGCCGGGATGCTCGAGTACGCAGGTGAAGGGCTGGAGTCCGAGGGACGGGACGCCCGGTTCGAGTCGATCGCCGGCACTCTGGAGGACGAAGGGCTGCGCGACGGCGTGTTCGTCGTCGCCAGTGCGGTTGCCTGGAAGGACGGCGGGATAGGTGAGAAGCAAGGGCTCGCCGTCCGCGCTCTGGGCAAGGCGTTTGGCTACTCTGAGAACAAGCTACAGACGCTCCTGGCCAAGGGTCGCCACGCGTAATTCACTGCCAAGCCGGCGCGACCGACGGGCACGTATTCACGTGCCCGTCGCCGTTTTGTAGGCGATCCGCGGTACCAGGTTGCCGTGCGGCTCCAGGCTCTGGCCCGCGCTTGTATAAGTGCGCGCACCGAGCGAGCGCTTGATGCCCCCCAGTGCCACCGCCACCTCGCCTGCACGAACGCGCGCTCGCGGCGGCCAGCTGGTTGCCGCGCGGCTCCAAGCTCCTCGAGAGCCGCAGCAACCTGGTCGGAAGCCGGACGCAGCCAAAGGTGCGCGTGCGTAGGAGCCATACGCACCCAGAAGCCTGCGCCTCCAGGAAACTGCGCCTCGAGGAAACTGCGCCTCCAGGAAACTGCGCCTCGAGGAAACTGCGCCTCCAGAAATCGAGAGCAGATTCACGAGCAGCCAGAAGACAGCGCAGCCGGAAGACAGCGCAGGTCGGACCCAACCAAAGGTGGGCGCCCGTAGGATTGGTGGCGATAGCGTAGGAGCAATCTTCTGTTCCAATGGGAAAACGATTTGACCTCGTACTCCCGTGTATGAGACATCAGATGCTCGGGCGCTTCCCGCCGACATCTGTCCACCGGGAAATGTACATCCACTCGGAGCGGCCCCCCTCTGCTCCGGCCTTCGACCCTCGCCATCGATTCCCGAAGCGTTTTCCCGCGCTCTCCCGAGAATACTCATGTGGAAACACTCTCGAGCCGTTCCACCGCGCAAGCGAACCAGCGCGCTCGCGTTTGGCCCCGCTGCGCCCCCAGAGGCGAACGCTTCGAGGACGAGGAGCATCGCAGTGACATGCGAGATCGGGCGCGAGTGCATCCGAAGGCATTTTTCAGAAGCGAGCGCCTGAAGGCGCAAAGGTTCTGACGTCGATTCACGTATGTAGAAGACAGGCTCTCGAGCAGTAGCGGAGGTGGCATGAAGACAGTTCAAGGAAACGCTTCCACAAGGAAGCGGAAGAGACTCGGCCTCATGATGGGGTTGAGCGTCGGAATCGCCTCGGCGTTTGCCTCCACGGGCAGCTATGCGACGCACAACCACCAGACCACCCCTGCCTCCGCAGGCACCTACGAGAAGGGGGAGATGGAAATCCCGCTACATCGCGGCGGAGCCATTCCCTTCGAGCTCACCGTACTCAAGACCCGGAAGTGCGACGGCGAGGTGAAGCTCGACATCAAGTGGGATGAAGAGGAGAACTGGGTCAAGGTGCGAGCCACCGGCAAGGGCGTGCTCGACCGCTTCCCGGACGTCGACCGCACGGAAGGGGTCAACTTCTTCCCCAACGCCTTCCTGCCCGAGCCGGAGGACATCGAAGACGGCTACTACCAGCTGTGGCTCGTGGCGAGCGGCCCGATGCTCGACTTCTACTACGATCCGGTGACCTTGGATCTGATGGGGAGCTCGTGGGACTTCGACACGCCCCCTTCGCCGATCGTGGTTCCCTTCCCCACGCTCAAGATGTTCCCCACGCCGAAGTTCCAGCCGAAGCACAACGGCGACGTGGATCTCGAGTGGACCTTCCCGTTCGACCACGTTCGACGCGGCGATCGGCCGGAGCTCGGGCATCACCTCTTCACCTTCCCGCCCCCCAACCTGTGCGGCGTGAACCCCTACCGCGTGGATCTGTCGGAGTTGCGTCCCTACATGACGCCGCCTTCGACGGTCGCGGATGCTCCGCCGTTCTCTGACTACGTGCGCTCCGGCATGCTGTTCGATATCACCGTCGAGCCTGCCGTCGCCTTCACCGACCCGCCGCTGCAGACTCTGATCGGCAGCTTCAGCAACACCACGCTGGTTGGCGGCGTGGTCCCGAAGGGCTGGTCGCTCGATATCGACGCGGCGTTCGCCAGCGTCGCACCACCCATCCGACCGTGGCCGGGAGCTGGTCAGTGTGCTGACTACTTCCAGCCGGTCCACACCAAAGGCATCAACTTCTGCCCACCACCTAGCCCCTGATTGAGGAGGACGTCATGACGAAGACGAGCACTTTGAGTCTAGTTGTCGCGATGACCCTCAGCGGAGGTTTCGCGGCGTGCAGCCAGGGAGCGACCGGTGACGAGCCGGTTACCTCCAGCACCAACCAGGAGCTCCGCGGCCACAATCGCGGCCACGGCCACGGCCATGGCAACAGGCTGGTTCCATCCGGAAGTAGGAGCCTCCACCTGGAAGAGCGGGTTCGCTTCAACCCACTCCAGCCGGGTGCGGACGCCGAGAACGGGCGCAAGAAGTTCGGCATCGCCAGCGACCTGGAAACCGAGGACACCACGGAGGCGCTGTTCGAGGGCGCGTCCGTGGCCTACGGAGGCGAGGTCGTCAGCAACGGCAGAAGCTGCTTCACCTGCCACCGCGGCGCCGGCGCACGCTTCGGCCTACCGTCGCTGCCGCTCACGGACAGCATTCCTCTGACGGATACGCTGTTCACGGGAATCGATGCCGACGCGGCCGGTGACCCCGATGCGATGGACAACCTGAACCTGCGTGGTTTGATCAAGTATCGTCCCAATCGCTTCAACCCCCAGCGCGATCAGACGGATCCCTATCGCCGAGTCTTCTTCTGGCGCAAATCGATCCAGTTGATCAACGTGGCCTTCAACAACGGCTTCCTCAACGATGGTCGTGGTCGCGTGATGTTCGAGACGGCGCGCGGCGCGGTGTTCAGCCACACGCAGACGAGCGACGAGCGATTCGATGATCTGTTCCCGGTACCCACCGCGAACGACATGGAGGCCTTCATGTTCGCGCAGGTCAGCGACCCCGTGTTGAACGCTCTCCGCGATCCAAACGACCCGATGTACGACACCCTGGTCGACGATCCCTACTACACGGTGCCGATCTTCACGAGGGCCCAGAAGCGCGGAAAGAAGGTCTTCGACAAGTACTGCTTCAGCTGCCACAACACGCCGAACGTGTTCAACGGCCTCGAAAACATCGAGGCCCTGGGCACCGGCCAGTCGGAGCGTAGCGTCGACAACCCGGGCTTCGCGCCGCCGGTGGGCAAGTTCTACAACGTCGGAGTGGCCGAGGCGAACAAGCACAACCTGCGCTTCACCGAGTACACCGGGAGCGGCTTCGACCCAATCGTCCTACCGCTGGCCAACGAAGACGGTACCACACGGAACTTGACCGTGACCTTCGACGTCGGCCTCGCCGCCAGCACGGCGCGATCGGAGGACGTGGGTCGCTTCAAGGTCCCGCAGCTCAGGGGGATCAAGGACGCAGCCCCGTACTTCCACGACAACTCGGCCGCCACGCTGGAAGAAGTGGTCGACTACTTCGACAGCCCTCAGTACAACCACTCGAAGGATGGACGCGACTACCCGATTCATTTGAACCGTCACCAGAAGCGCGATCTGATCGAGTTCCTCGAGCAACTCTAATCCACGGGGAACCACCTTCGCTGAGCCGCCTCGCCTGGAAGCGAGGCGGTTCGCGTTTTGTGCCCAGATCTGCCGCTGAGGTCAGCCTCGAGCAGGGTTGGGGGAGAGGGGAAGGTAGCCTCCGACACCAGTCATGATCATGTGCACACCGATGATCACGAGCAGAGTACCCATCAGACGCTGCGTCACCAGCTCACCCCGGTGTCCGATCAGCCGATGCACGTCAGGCGCGAACAGCAGCACGACGGACGCGATGGCCCACGCACCAATCACGGCTCCCAGCCACATCCACACCTGCCCTGGGTGGGTGTTGGAGAGCAGCGTCACTGACGCCAGCGCGGAGGGCCCAGCCATCAAGGGAATGGCGATCGGCACCACGAAGGGTTCGCGCTCGAGGTCCTCGGCGTCTCCCGTGATCGCCCCGAGGTCGGGGAAGATCATGCGCAGGGCGAGCAGGAAGAAGATGACGCCACCACCGATGCGCACCGCTGGACCGCTCACCCCCATCAAGGACAGCAGCTGGGGACCGAAGAACAGAAATAGCAGCAAGGCGACGAGCGCCACGAGCGCTTCACGCGCGAGGACTCGGCGGCGACGCCCCTCGGGGACCGACTTCATCAGGGAAACGCAGACGGGCAGGTTGCCCAGCGGATCGAGCACCAGGACCAGGGTGAACAAGGCAGACCAGAGCTGCATGGAACTCCTCCAATCGGAAGGGACGGCGGCCTACTCGCCAGCTCGCGACACGCTCGAGGAGAGCGTCGCCGGGAGGGGTAGCTTCATCGCCGGACACCGAAGCAAGACCTCGGCGTCTCTGTGGGTCGGAGCCTTAGCTCCCGGAATCCAGAAGTGCCAGTAGAATCACACACTCTGGGGAGCGGTCGTCACCGAGAGCGAGAGGTCGGCTGGTCCTCCGACGTGCACTGTCCTATGCCACTCCCATGCAGGCCGGTTTCGCCTCCACGACCAGCGGCCGGGTCGGCGCCGATCACGTTCGACGACTCGCTGACCTGATGGGACGAGGTCGCTGGACCGTGCTCACGGGTGCGGGCGTCAGCACGGAGAGCGGGATCCCGGACTACCGCGGTCCCGAGACGGCGCGGCGGGCTCGGAATCCCATCCAGTACAAGGAGTTCACGAGCAGTGTCGCGGGACGCCAGCGGTACTGGGCGCGGAGCGTGATCGGCTGGCCACGTTTCCGTGAGGCATCACCGAACCGGACCCACAGCGCGCTCGCCGAGCTGGAGAGACGGGGCAAGGTCACCGGGGTCATCACGCAGAACGTGGACCGGCTCCACACCAAAGCCGGCGGGCGCGAGCTGGTCGAGCTGCATGGTGCGCTGGCCGAAGTGCGTTGCCTTGGATGCGGCGACCTCTCGTGCCGTGACCGCTTACAGGAGCGGCTGCTCGAGCTGAATCCCGGCTGGGATGCGCGCCGGGTGGAGCTCGCACCAGACGGTGACGCCGAGCTGGGGCTGGGCGAGGTCGAGGGCTTCCAGCTGGCCGCTTGTGAGCGATGCGGAGGGGTGCTGAAGCCCAACGTGGTGTTCTTCGGAGAGGGAGTCCCTCGGCCCGTCGTGGATCGCGCTTGGGGGCTCTTCGACGCAGCGGATGGCTTGCTCGTCGCAGGATCGTCCCTGGTCGTCTTCTCCGGCTTCCGCTTCGTGCGCCGCGCGGCTCAGGAAGGCAAGCCAGTCGCCATAGTCAACTTGGGAGACACCCGAGGCCACGAGCACGCAGCACTGACGCTGAACGCCCCGGTTGGCGAGGTCTTCGATGAGCTGCTCAGGGTGCTCTAGACGTGTCCGGCCGAAGGACGCGCTCTGGTGGAAGCCTACCGCTGACGCCGATCATCGACGTACCATGGACACGCCATGACGATCGCCGTCTACGCGGGAACGTTCGATCCGATCACCGAGGGGCACCGCTCGGTGGTACAGCAGGCTGCGCGGCTGTTCACTCACGTTCGCGTGCTCGTTGCGGACAACCCGGACAAGCAGGCCACGTTCAGCGTCCACGAGCGCCTCGAGATGCTGGAGGAGGTGCTGGGCCCGCTTCCCAACGTCAGCTCTGGACACACGCGCGGGCTGGTCGTCGACTACGCTCGGCGCATCTGCGCCAATGTCCTGGTGCGGGGTATCCGGGGCGCGTCGGACGCAGCCTACGAAACCGACATGGCCGCTGAGAACCGCCGACTGGCTCCGGAGATCGCCACCGTGCTGCTCGCTGCCGAGCCAGACCTGAGCGACGTCAGCAGCAGCCGCTTGAAGGAGCTCGTGCTCGCGGGGGAAGACGTCTCCCGTTACTGCACTCCGGAGGTGGCCCAACGCGTCCGCGCACGCTTGCTGCCCGGCCTGACGGAAGTCTAAGAACGAAGACGAAGACCATGCCCAAGCCTCGACCCAACGGCCTCGACTCGCCCCTCGTGCCCCGCATCATGCGCTGGATGTCCCAGGCCAACACCTGGGTGTATCGCAAGTCTGGAGGGCGAGTCGGTGGACGCTTCCTGAGGGGCGCGCCCGTTTGCCTGCTGACCACCGTGGGGCGCAAGTCCGGGCAACCACGCACCACGCCGCTCCTCTACCTGCGCGACGGGGAGCGAGTCGTCGTCGTCGCGTCCCAGGGTGGGCTACCCAGGCACCCACAGTGGTACTTGAACCTGCAAGCCAATCCGGAGTGCGAGGTACAAATCCGCAAGGAAATCCTAGAGCTCGAGGCTCGCACGGCGAGCGCGGAGGAGCGCGCCGAGCTTTGGCCACGACTGCTCGAGATGTATGCCGACTTCGGCGACTACCAGAGCTGGACCGAGCGTGTGATTCCGGTGGTCATCCTCGAACCCCGTTGACCCTATTCGCAGGAGCCCTCGATGGAGGTGACCACCCCGGGCCCACCACAGTCGAGCTGGTAGTTGCAGGAGTCGCCGTCCGCCATCTCACAGCCGCCCCACCCCCAGTAGTCCTGATCGCAGTAGCTCGCCGCGCACTCCATGCCCGGCTCCGGCTCCGCTGGACCGCTGCCTTCGCAGGTGACCGTACAGCTGCCTTCGCTGCAGGTGCGGGTGCAATAGCCATTCGTATGACTGCAGCTGAAGGGTTCTCCCGAGCCACCACCAGCGCCCGGCTCCCGGGTGTTCTCGTTGCACGCCTCGAAGGGCGGCGCTCCTGCGCTCGACCAAGCGTCGCACAGGAAGTGCCTGCTGGCGTCGCACTCGCAGCGGACCCCACTCTCGATGCCGCTGTAGGCGCAGCTGGCGCCAACAGAGCACGGCTCTCCATCGCCACATTTCCGCGTGGCACTCAGGGTACCGCCGACGCCGCCGCTCCCGCCGACGCCAGCTGCCCCGGCGGTGCCGCCGGCACCGCCCGCGCTGCCCGCCGCCGCGGAGCCTGCGACGCCCGCGCTCCCCGCTCCGCCCGCGGAGTCGTTGGAGTCTCCGCCACAGGCGGTGATCTGTGCGAGTCCGAGGCTCAGGACCGTGAGCAGAGCGAGTCGAGTCATGGGTTTGGAGCCGTCCGTTCGGAGTCAGGGTCGATTGCGGCTGCCCCCATGCAGCAAACAACATACCAGAGCCGTGAGTCGGAGCGAGCAGGCGAGGTGACCCGCCCTCCAAGGGCCCCGGCTCGCTCCCGGCCCAGGTTGGCACAGCAGAATTGGCCGATCTGCAGTCTTCGGTTGACCCCGGGAGCGGGCGGGGCAGATTTCGCCCGTCGCATCCAAGACTGCTTCCCCGGATGCCAAGGAGAGCCATGTTCGAACGTCTCGAGAGCGCACCCGCCGATCCCATCCTCGGTCTCACTGAAGCCTTCCGCGCCGATCCTCGAGATACCAAGATCAACCTCGGCGTTGGCGTGTTCAAGAACGACGAGGGCAAGACGCCTTCGTTGGAGTGCGTACACCGCGCGGAGAAAATCCTTGCGGAATCAGACATCGACCGTAGCTACTTGCCCATCACCGGTCCGGAGACCTACGGCAAGGAGGTCAGGCAGCTGCTGCTCGGTGCGCTCGCCTCGGATCTCGGCGCCCGCGCCATGACCGCGCAGACCCCCGGCGGCACCGGGGCGCTGCGGGTCGCGGCAGACTTCGTCGCCAAGCATCGTCCAGGCAAGGTCTGGTTGAGCGACCCGACTTGGGCGAACCACAACGCGATCTTCAAGGCGGCGGGGCTCGAAGTGAAGAGCTACCGCTACTACGACGCCGAGCGCAGGGGGATAGACCTGGAGGGAATGCTCGAGGATCTGGCGAGGGCCGACGCTCAGGATCTCGTCCTGCTGCACGCGAGCTGCCACAACCCGACGGGCTTCGATCCCACACCAGAGCAGTGGCAAGAGATCCAGAAGGTCCAAGCCGAGCGCGGCTTCCTGACGCTGTTCGACACCGCCTATCAGGGCTTCGGTGATGGCCTCGACGAGGACGTGGCAAGCATTCGCACCTTCGCCAGGGGCCAGGCCCCATTCTTCGTCGCGAGCTCGTTCTCGAAGAACTTCAGCCTCTACAACGAGCGCGTCGGCGCCCTGACCTTCGTTGGCGAGAGCAGCGACGAGGCGGCCCGAGTGTTCAGCCACGTCAAGATCGCCATCCGCACGAACTACTCGAACCCGGCGCGCCACGGCGGAGCGCTCGTGACAGCGGTGCTGACGAACCCCGAGCTCAAGACGTTGTGGGAGCAGGAGGTGAGTGGCATGCGCGCGCGCCTCCGCGATCTACGCGGAAAGCTCGTCGAGGCACTGAAAGCCTCGGGTGCGAAGCGCGACTTCGGCTTCATGCTCAAGCAAAAGGGCATGTTCTCGTACACTGGTCTCTCCCCCGAGGAGGTCGATCAGCTCACCCAGAAGCACGGCGTCTACATGGTTCGCTCCGGCCGCATCAACGTCGCGGGCATCACGAGCAAGAACCTGCCGCAGCTGGTCGCAGCGATCACCGACGTCACCGGTTGATTCGCTAGCTCTGCCGCAGGGAATCAAACGGCGCATCCACCGCTTGCGCACTCTCGGGCTCAGCGTCGCGCGGCGGATCGGATGCGGCGGGCAGCGCCGGATGGCGGCGGATCAGGCCGAGCAGCTCGTCGCGCGTCACCCCCAAGCGCGACGCGGTCTCACGGGCGAGCGAGGTGCTGGCGACACCAGGCACGAATCCGAACGTCGGGACCGTGTCCTGATCGAGCTCCACCTGGAGGAAGCCTAGCTCGCCGGGGTGATCAGGCTTCAGCTCCCGCTCCAAGCGCTGAGCCAGCTCGAGGAAATGTGTCGTGACGAAGGCTCGCGGCCTGAGCTCGAACAACAGCTCCACCACCAGTTCGAACAGCTGTTCACCTTCGGACGGGTTGGTGCCGGAGCAGAGCTCGTCGAGCAACACCAGCGCTCCGGGCCTTGCGTGCTCGAATACCCTGCGGATACGCAGAAGCTCGCTCCCGAGGCGCCCTTCCCGCTGATCGGCCGCGGGCTCCTCGATCAACGAGGCGAACAGGCCACCTGAGCGCTCCAAGCGTGCGTTCGCCGCTGGCACCAACCACCCACCCTCCGCCAGCAGCTGAGCGAAGGCAAGCGACTGCAGGAGTCGCGTCTTGCCGCCGGAGTTCGGGCCCGTGACCACCAGCACCGTCCGGCTACCCCCGAACTCGATGTCGCACGGAATCGGGTCCACCCCGTGCGCGAGCAACAACGGATTGAACAGCCGCTCGATACGGCTCCCCTCACCCCCACCCGAGAGGCGGGCAGAACACATCTCGAGCCGGGCGCGTTGAGCCCGGGCGCGGAACTGAAGCTGCCCCAGGTAGATCCCGAGATCGAACTCGAGCTGCAGCATCGAAGCGACTTCCGCCTCGAACGCCGCGAAGACGGAGTCGACCAGGCGGGAAAGAAGCTCGTGCTCGCCGAAGCGATAGCCTCTGAACCACATGCGAACGCGGTTCGCCCAGCGCTTGATGGGGGTGAGGTAGAAGCGGTTCTTGACGTTCTCCTCCAGCTTCACGATCTCGAAGCCACGAAGCCGACCGTCGGCGCCAACGCGCACCCGCAGATCCATCAGCGACAGGTTGGCCTCGAAGTCGAGTAGCTCCTTCAGCCGGGCAAACTCCGGTCGGGCGCGCTGCCCGCTGGCCCAGTCCGCGAGACGCGACAGCCCAGACTCGCAACCGGCGAACGCTTCCAGCCCGAGCAGCACCTCGCGTACGTCCTCGAGCAGGTCGAGGCGACGCCGAATGGACTCAACCGGGTTCGACGGATCCGAGTCCTCGAGGTGCTGCTTCAGCCGCGCCACGCTGGTGAAGGTCTCTCCCACGCGCTCGACCAACTCCGAGCGGCGCATCAACTCATCGAGGATGCCGCGACGGTAGTCGACGTCTTCAGCCTGGCGAGGTGGAGTCGAGACGACGTTCAGCGCGTACTCCATCGAGACGCCGTACTCGTGTCCACCGAGGGTCACGGAGAAGACGCTCGAGACGAGGTCATCGAGGAAGACGTCGCGCGCGAAACAGGCCGGTTCGAACGCGCTGTCGATGGGACGCACACAACACAGGGCATCGGCGAGAGCACCGCCCGAGTCACCTGCCGCGTAGACGAACGAGACGACCCGCTGCAATCGCTGGAGATCGAGCCGCGGCAGTGGCTCGTCGAACAGCAGATCGGGGAGTCTTCTCAGTGCCAAATCATGCTCGTTTCCTGCATCGCACGCTGGCTCGCCGCGCGGATGCTGAAGCGCGAAGGAGTGAGTCGAAGGTACCCGAGATTACTCCGATCCGAGTCGATGCGCGCGTATGACACAGCGTCGGTGGCCGAGTGTAGCGAGTTTCCCCGAACTGAATGGGTGTGCGGGTGGCAATCCCGGGGCGATGCCGTTAGGGTGCACGAGTCCTTGGAAAGGGAGAGCGACCGATCCTTTGTGTAAGTTCCGTTCGAAGTAGCCGCAGATTCAGTCAGATCTCCCTCAGACAGAGTTTCCGTGCCGCGGCTCCCGCCGCGCTGCTCTCGGGTAGCGAACGCCCCCGCTGTATGTCCGTTTCGCGGTGCCTGGACCGACGAAGTCGTGACCCGAGGGGCCAGTCACGAGGCTTCCCGTCCGTGTTTCGTGGCGCGCTGCTGCTGGCGCTGCCGCTGGCCTGGTGCTTGTTCGCGGCCTCGGCGCAAGCCGAGCAGCTCCAGCCAAGGATGCTTGGGGACACACGCCTCGAGTCGCAAGCGGGTAGCTCCTCGCTGACCTGGAAGGCCGAACACGAGTCGGGCCCCGAACCGACCTACGAACTGCAGCGCGCAACAGACCCGGACTTCGAGAACCCCAAGACGCTCTATCGCGGCCCCGATCAGGGCCGCTTCGTGTCCGGCATGCTCGATGGCTCGTACTACTACCGGGTGCGCGCGCGGCAGGGCGAGGCCGCTTGGAGCACCTGGTCCGAGCCGCAGGAGCTGGTCGTCACGCACTGGTCGCGGACGCGGGCCCTCGGGCTGATGGCGGTGGGCGCACTCGTCTTCTTGGCCACCGTATTCGTGGTCCTGAACGGCACTCGGAAAGTCGAGCCGAGCTGAAACCATGATCAACGAGACCATCCTGCCCGAGACCACGGGCTGGCTGCTGCTGGCTCTGTTCAGCGTCGCCTGGATCCTGCTGGGTCGCTACTGGGGGAAGAAGGCCTCTGGCCTCGACGGCTACATGCTGGCCGGGCGCAGCGTGGGCCTGGCCCTCGGCACTGCCACCGCGGTGGCGACCTGGGTCACCTCCAACACCACGATGCTCGCTCCCCAGTTCGCGCTGGAGTTCGGCATCTGGGGCATGCTCGCGTACTCGACGGCGTCCTTCGGCCTGTTCCTGTTCGCGCCCATGGCGCAACGCATCCGGCAGTTGATGCCTCGTGGATACACCAGTGGCGAGTTCGTCCGGCTCCGCTACGGGCGCGCGGCGTACCTGCTGTTCCTGGCAATCAGCCTGTTCTACGCGCTGACCTGGATGATCAGCATGGCCATGGCCGGCGGAACGTTGCTCGAGGCGCTGAGCGGCATCCGCTACGAGTTCGGCATGACCGTCGTGCTGGGCGTCTGTGTGATGTACACCCTGTTCGGCGGGCTCTACGCGGTCATTGGCACCGACTTCATCCAGAGCTTCATCATCCTGGTCGGCGTGGTCGTGGTCGCGGTCGCGACGCTCACTCAGGTCGATCTCTCTCAGGTCCACGCCCACACCCAGGCGACGCGTCCGGCGCTGATGCATGTCTTGTTCCCCGCGGCAATCATGGCGGTGTTCAACAACCTGCTGTTCGGTCTGGGAGAGATCTTCCACAGCAACGTCTGGTGGAGTCGCGCATTTGCCATGCGCGAAGGTATCGGGAAGAAGGCCTACATGCTTGGCGGCCTGTTGTGGCTGCCCATCCCCGTGGCGGCCGGCTTCATCGCGCTGGCAGCCCCTTTGCTCGACGTCAACATCGTGCGACCGGATATGGTCGGTCCCGTGGTGGCCGGGAAGCTCCTGGGGTTCGCTGGGGCCATCGTGGTGTTCGTCGTGGTGTTCTCCTCG
Organism: Polyangiaceae bacterium; assembly: GCA_041389745.1. Classification (GTDB taxonomy): domain Bacteria; phylum Myxococcota_A; class Polyangia; order Polyangiales; family Polyangiaceae; genus JAHBVY01. Next base: position 127,263 of record JAWKRF010000011.1, on the reverse strand, counting down.
ATCGCCTCCAGCATCGACAGCCTGCTGGCGGCGACGGCAGATCTGATCACCAAGGACGTGATCCAGCAGTTCATCATGCCAAAGGCGAACGACGCCAAGCTCGAGAAGATCTCGAGCTGGGTGATCGCCGGTCTGGGCGTAGTGACCTGGCTGGTGTGCCTGCCCCGCATCGGCACTCTCGCCACGGTGCTGTTCTTCGCTGGGGCGCTGGTCGCGAGCACGATCTGGCCCATCGCCATGGGCCTCTACTCGAAGAAGACGAACCCGACGGGCGCAGCCCTGGGAATGCTACTCGGCAGCTTGGGTGGCCTCTGCGCCTACTTCCTCGTGGCTTGGTACGTGGCGGCGCTGGTGGGCACGGTGATCTCCATGACCTGCGTGCTGGTGAGCACCTGGATCGCGCCTCACTCGTTCGACTGGGCCGACCTGAATCCCGAGATCTCGTCCGACACGGAGTCGGAGGAAGCAAACCTCGCACCCCAGCCGGCTGGAGGCGCAGAATGATATTTCCACTCGGATTTTTTGAGTTCCTGGTTTACGGCGGTGTCGCGCTGACCGCGTTCGGCGCCGTCCTGGTAATCGTGCTGCTCTTGCGTGACTTGAAGGAGGGGAAGCTGTGGTAGAGCTTGCGGACGGCATCCACTCGGGGCCTGGCCCGTTTCACTCCAACTCCAAGGGTCGTCGACTCGACCCGAACGAGATACTCACCAACAACGACAAACGCATCGACTTCGACCGCCTGGAACAGCTCAACGGGCAGTCGGTGGTCCACGCCGGGCAGTTCGATCGCGAGATGATCGTGGAGCTCTCGCGATTCGCCGCGCTGCTGGAGCTGTCCGAGGTGGCCAGCCACCATCCGCTGGACGGGAAGCTGGTGATCACCGCCTTCTTCGAGGCGAGCACGCGCACTCGCCTGTCCTTCGAGAGCGCCGTGCTGCGCCTCGACGGCAAGGTGCTCAGCGTGCCCGATGGGCGGACGACGGGAGCCGCGAAGGGCGAGAGCCTCGAGGACATCGGGGAGATGATGAACACCTATGGCGACCTCGTCATCATGCGCCACACGGAAACGGACGCGGTGCGTCGCATCCGCACGAACCTCCAGCTACCGCTGATCAACGCGGGCAATGGCTCCGGCGAACACCCGACCCAGGCGCTGGTCGACTGGTACACGCTGCTGAAGTGGCGGCCGATCCTCTCTGCGCCCGAGGTACCGGAGTCTCAGCGCATCCACCTCGGCATCGTCGGAACGCCAGGCAACATGCGCGCGGTGAAGAGCTTCATGCGCATGGCGCTGACCTTCGCCGCCGGGATCACGAAGATCACGGTGATCTCCGAGATGGCGGACCCGTTGGGCGCAGAGCTCACTGCCTGGGTCGCCGAAAGCAGCGTGACCGTCGAGATCACGAACAACATCGAGGACGTCACCGAGTGTCTGGACGTCGTTTACATGAACTCGATCGCGCTGCTGGGCGACAGCTACAAGACACTGGATAGCCGTTACAAGCTACACTCCGAGAGCAAGCTCAAGCCCGAAGCAGTGATCCTCCACCCGATGGCCAGGCGCTCGGAGCTCGACACGTCCCTGGACGGCACTTCGCACAATCTCTACTTCGCGCAGGCGGCTGGCGCCGTGTTCATCCGCCAGGCGATCCTGATCTGTCTGCTCGGTCGCGTGGCGGCCATTCCTGGCGGCATCCGCCTGCTCACGCAGTGAGACGAGTCACCCGGTGAGTCCTCCCAGGCATTGGCGAGGAACCACTGACCGCGACGCATCGGCCCTGCGCCTGCGGCGCGCAACATTACCTGCCCGCACCGCGGGCTCACCAATAGGAGACCACCATGTGTGGAATCGTTGGGTTCTGGCAACCTGGAAAGCTACCGGGCAACGCGGACGCCTTGCTCGGTCGAATGATGGCTCGACTGCATCATCGCGGCCCCGACGGCAGCGGCAGTCACATTGACCGCGAACGCGGCCTGGCCATGGGACACACCCGGCTCACGATCATCGATCTGAGGACGGGCCAACAGCCGCTGTTCGCGCGCCAGCAGGGACTGGTGCTGACGTCCAACGGCGAGCTATACGACTACAAAAAAATCCGCGCAGAATATGTATGCGAGGGCAAACGCTTCAGCACCAAGAGCGATAGCGAGACCGCGCTCTTCCACTACATGCGCTATGGGCTGGACTTCGTCGAGCAGCTGCGAGGCGAGTTCGCTGTCGCGATCTTCGACGAGCAGGAGAAGCGGCTGGTCCTGGTGCGAGACCGCTTTGGCATCAAGCCGCTGTACTATCACCTGAAGGACAACCTGCTGGTCTACGGCTCGGAGTGCAAAGCGCTGCTGGCTCACCCCGACGTACCGCGCAGGCTCGACAAGAAGGCGGCGCTGAATCAGCTGATGCAGGTGATGGTCCCCGGGACCACGTCCTTCGAGGAGATCCACGCCCTCGAGCCCGGCTGTATGTTGATCGTGCAGGAGCAAGCCGGGCGCCTGATAGGCCGCGTGCATCGTTACTGGGACATGGACTTCCCCGACGCGAAAGATCACGACCCGGATCCCGATCCTCGCCCTTATATCCGCGGGGTACAGGACCGACTCGTGGACGCGGTGAGCGCACGTCTGGAGGCCGACGTTCCCGTGGGCTGCTACCTGAGCGGCGGCATCGACAGCTGCTCCATGCTCGGCTTGGCCACCGCCCTGCAACAGTCACCGGTGAAGGCCTTCACCATCAGCTTCGACAACAAGGCCTACGACGAAGCCGCCATCGCCACCGAAATGGCGATGAGCACCGGCGCCGATCAGGAGATCCTGGAACTCGGTGCCGAGGAGCTGTACGGGGACAGCTTCATTCGCACGGTGTGGCACTCCGAGCGCACGTTCTACAACACCCTGGGCGTCGCCAAGTGGCACATGAGCAAGCGCGTGCGGGAATGCGGCTACAAGGTCGTGGTGACCGGCGAAGGCAGCGATGAGCTCTTTGGTGGCTACGTGTTCTTCAAGCGCGACATGTTCCGACACGCGCCGGAGTTCGCGGTACGGGGTAGCGCTGCGGAGTCCGCGATGGCCGAGCGCAACGCCGTGTTCAAGGGCTCGGTGTTGACCGAGGAAGATGCCGCGCATCCGGCGTTCGACGAGCTCGTCGGCTTCACGCCGTCCTGGCTTCAGAGCTGGCTCCTCACGCTGGCTCAGGGACGCCCGCTGCTCGCCGACGGCGTGCTCGAAGAACTCAGGGACTACGACCCGGTGCAGGCCATCGCCGACAAGCTCGACGCCCACAAGCTCAAGGGGCGCCACCCCCTCGACAAGGTCCAGTACACCTGGATCAAGACCATGCTCGAGGGTCAGATCCTGACCTGGGGAGGCGATCGGGTAGACATGGCCAACTCGATGGAGTCGCGTCCGGCGTTCCTCGATCAGCATGTCGCGGAGTTCGCGCGCACCCTACCGCCACGACTCCGCATCAGCGAGCAGGGCATCGAGAAGTGGGTCCTCCGCGAGGCGATGCGCGGCGTGCTGCCCCAGGTGTTGTACGAGCGCGAGAAGTTCGCCTTCATGGCGCCGCCAGCGCACACCGACCGCAAGAAGCGGCAGGCAATCGACGAGATCTTGAACGAGCGCCTGACCCCAGACCACGTCAAGGCCTTGGGGCTCTTCGACCCAGAGCGCCTGAGCAAGTTCCTCGCGGATTCAGCCCGAGAGACGGACCACGCCAAGGCTGTCCGCAACGACATCCTGCTGAACCACATCCTCGGGCTGCACGTGATCCAGCAAGAACTGCTCGACCGAGCTCTGAGCTAGCGGCGGCCGGGGCGGTCCGAGATCGCCCCGCCACTTCGTCAGTCATTGTTCGTGTCAGGACACTAGAAGCGCGCGCCGATCCCGACGCCGAGGCGAAAGTCCCAGGAGCTCTGCGCCTTCACTTCGTAGCTCGTGACCTGCCCTGCGGCGTCGAGCTCCTTGACGTCGACGCGATCCCGCCAGCTCGCGTCCTGGCTGAGGTTCTTGGCGGCGCGCAGCTCGATGGGGATTTCCACGGTCTCGTCTGCGTGAATCACCAGACCAACGGCCATGTCCAGCATCGTCGAACTCTCGCCCTTCGCTTGGACCGCGCCGGCTTCCACCGGGATGTCCTGACTGTCCAGCTTGGCTTCGTTGCTGCTGGGGTTCATGAACCTCGGCCCCAACCCCAACCAGAAGCGACCGAACTGGGTCGGGATGACGCCCTTGATCAGGAAACCGAACCAGATCCCGGAGGATACGAAGCTCTCATCGCCATCGACGACCTTGTCGAACGTCACCTGACGCCGCAGAGTCGTGTGATCGTACCCGAGGTCGAACTCGAGCCCCAGGTAGGTGGCGATACGCCCCTCGGCGTAGAGCGCGGCGCCGTACCCGAAGCCACCCCCGACGCCGGAGAATCCGAGCCCTTCGTACCCATCGGGGACGTCGTCCGGGGCTGTCCAGACGCTCCCTCCGAGCAGTACCTTCAGGCCCGCCGAAGCAGCGAACGGCCGCTCTTCCTCACGGGGCTCGGCGGGACGCGCTGGAGCCGTCTGCGGCGGGTAGGGCTGCGCACCGTAGGGCTGTGAGCCATAGGGCGGCGGACCATAGGGCTGCTGTGGCGCCGGCGGATAGGGCTGCGCCGGCGGATAGGGCTGCGCCGTCGGATAAGGTGGCGGGGTTTGCGCGAGCGCCACGGCGCTCATGGACAGCGTCGCCGCCAGCGTTCCCATCAAGCCAAGTCGTGTCGCCACAGCGTCTCCAAGCAAGTGCAACGGCGCGCCACGAAGACGAACGCGCCAGAAAGCGGCCACCACAGGGGCGCGCCTAGAAGCGCGCGCCGATGCCGAAGCCCAGACGGAAGTCCCAGCTGCTCTGCGCGGTGACTTCATAGCCAGTGACCTGAGTGCCAGTCTGTTGCAGCTTCACGCGCTGGTCCCAGTCGGCTTCCTGGCTGAGGTTCTTCGCCGCCCGTAGCTCGACGGGGATCTCGATCACGTCACCCGCGTGGATCACGAGGCCGAGCCCCATGTCGAGCATGGTCGAGTCCTTGGCCTTCGCCTGTATGAATCCGTCGGGAAAGGTTGCCCCCTCGAGCTGGGCGTCGGGGTCCCCCGAGAAGACCTTCAGCGGCCCGAGCCCCAGCCAGAAGCGACCGAAAGGCGTCGGGATGACGCCCTTGAACAGCAAGCCCACGCGCGTCTCCGACATCTCCACGCTCTCATCCACGTCCACCGTGCCGTTGTAGGTCACGGTCCGCCCGAGCTTGGTGTGGCCGAAGCCGATGTCGAACTCCAGCCCGAGGTACTCGATGAAGCGCGCCTCGAAGTACCCTGCGCCGCCGTACGCGAAGCCGCCCGCAGACCCCGCGAAGCCCAGGCCTTCATATCCACCTGGAATATTTTCAGGCGTGCCCCACAGACTCCCACCAAGCAGCGCCTTTGCGCCCGCGGAGAACTCGACGGCGCGCTTTGCGCGCGCCGGCGCAGCCTCCTCGGGGGGCGGCGTAGTTGAAGGTGCGCCCCCGGTCTGTGCCCCTGCATTGCCGGCGAGACAAACAGCGATCAGCGCCGCCGACGCGCTGGTCACTCCACTCAAGCCTGTCCCTCGTCTCACAGCCGCCTCCTTGCGCGCGAGAGTCTGCCAGCAACGACAGCAAGCTGAACAGGCTCAGTCGCGACGAAAGAGGTTGTCGGGATCGTTTTGTCTCGCGAGGGCTGGCGCAGCGGGGCGCGAGCGCGTGGGCGGAGCGCCAGTGACTCGATGAAGGTCCTGACTCGACCGCGAGCGGCGGTCATCCCCCGCCGCCCGCGCCGGTTGAGTTCATCGAATGCCCTCCCCGAGCTCGATGAGTGGTTCACGCGCTGCAGCACGACCCCGGGGCGAGGAGCGAGTCGAACGCGGCGCCCACGCTGCGCCGAGCAAGCCGGACTCTAGCTGGACAGCTCTACTTCGGGATTTGATCCACGCAGACGTTGTTCACGCACTCTCGCTCATCGCAGCAGTCCGCGGAGGTAGAGCAGGTCTCGTTCAGCTGACGGCACTTCTCCGGTGGCGGCGGCGCACACACCAGGTTGCCGCTCATGTCGGGTCGGCAGTCTCCACCGCAGCATTCGCTGTTCACCGCACACGAGTCGCCATCCTCGCGACACGCGCGCGGCGCGTAGAAGGCAGCGATGTTCTTGTGCTGAGGGTCTTGTCCCGGTAGCCAGTACGGCACGTGGCTCGGGTCCACGGTGCCATCCTTGCCGATGGCCGCGACCCAGAGTTGCTGACGCTGAGTGCCCCGCGTACCAGCGGTTGCGTTTCCGTAGTCTCGTCTGGAGAGGAACACGACCCAGAAATAGCCGCCCTCGTCAAACGGGGAGAAGTTCGGCTGGAAGTTGTCGACGCCGGCGCCGCAGGCCTTGTCCAAGCGCAGGACGTTGCTGCCATCGGCGTTCATGATGTAGAGCGCCGAGACCTTGCCATCGGGTGCGTCGCTGCGTGATCCAGTTCCGTGCGCAAACACGATGCGCCCCGAGTCCGGCGCCCAGGTTGGATAGCTATCGGCGACGCCGCCTTCGGGCTGGGCGGACAGCGAAGAGGCCACGTGGACCTGGGTCACGCCGCCAAACGTGTCGGGACCAGTGACGTCCAGGATGGAGATGTTCCCCGCAGTGAACTGTCCACCCCAGCTGTTGGCGTCGGACACGTAGGCGATCTTGGCACCACTCGGCGACCAAGACGGCTGCAAGCCGCTGGGAAGCGTTCCTGTGACCGCCACCTCGGTGCCAGCGAAGGGATCGTAGATCTTGATCTCGCGAGTGCTATCCGCCTGGAAACTCACGACCAGGCGAGTGTCGTCCGGACTCCAGGAGCTGTCCCACCACTTGAGGGAGCCGTCGTTGATCGGCCAAAGGGACGGCGGCGGATTGCCAGTGAGGTCCGCCGTCAGGTCGAACACGCCGCCGATGTTGTTGCCGGGGCCGAGGCGGCCTGCCATGTAGCGACCGCTGTTGGAAACCGAGTGGCAACCGATGCAGTTCTGACCGCCACCAGAACTCGCCGGCGGCGTGGGCATGAAGGAGACCGCGGTACCGGTGCCGTCGTCGATGCGCTTGATCCGCGTTTCCTGAATGTCCCAGTAGTAGACGCTGCCGGTCAGCGCCCCCTTGGCGAAGGTGACTTCGACAGGCGTCTCGGCCTGGATCGCCTCGTTCGCCGCAGAATCCCAGCGGTCCACGCGGATCGTCGCCGGGTCGTCGGGATCGGTCTGAGCGATGGAACGCCAGGCCCCCACGTCGACCAGATAGTCGTTGTTGAAACCAGCGCCACCGTGCAGCACGTAGGCGGTCACCGCAGCGTGTGGCTTCTCCAGCGTGACGCGGAAGATGTCCCCCGCGGCTCCGTTGAGCCACTGCACATCCGCGGGGAAAACGTTCTGCGGCATCACGGCCTGGTCCAGGGGATACACCAGGCCGGCAGCTCTGCCAGCGTCTTGAACCAGCGTGCCGAAGTGAGTACCCGAATCCATCGGCGCTCCCCCCGCGAACAGCGTCCGCTCGAGGTTGACCGTGATGGTCGCCGTGGCGCTCACCGCGGAGTCGTCTGCGAGGGTGGCGGTCAAGACCGCGGAGCCACCCACGATCCCGTTGGCAGTGAACACGCCGCTCGCGGGATCTATCTCGCCCAGGGACAGGGGGGCGAGGGTGAGATCGGCGTCGCTGATGTCCTTCATCCCGCCGCCCTGGAGCGTCGCCACGACGCGAAAGGTCTGCGTCGGCTGGGACCCGTCGGTCGAAGTCAGCGTCGCCGTGGGCGGATCGATGGAGATCGCCGTGATCTTCTGTCCGCCGCCGTCCAGAAAGCCGCCGGAACCCCCGTCGGCGCCGCCGGCGGTGCCGCCGGTCCCGCCGCTGCCTCCGCCACCGGCCCCCCCGAAGACCTCGTTCCCACCGCCCACCGTGCTGCCATCGTCCGAGCCGCACGCACCCAGCAAGAAGCTGGGCAGACAAAGCGCCGCCAGCACCCCAAATTTCAGAGCCTTCACAGCGAGCAGTCTAGCCCGTCGGGCGCGATGAGTCGCCAAACACCTGTTCACGCGAGCCCCGTCAGCTCCCACACCTGACCACCGACGGTGCGCGTGGCCGAGCGAGAGCGCAGCCGACCTTGGCCCCTGGACCACGGACCAAGAGCAGGTCGCGCCAGCAACATTTGCGCCCCAGGGACATCAACGACGCAGGCGCTGCGTGAGCTTCACAGGCAAAGCCAGCTGGAATAGGCTGCAAGACGCATTCGTTGCACTGGCACAACGGATGCACACTGCGGGGGTTCTATGCAGCGCGATCGACTCAAGGCTTCGCTGAAGCATCTCGGTATCAATCCCGACGACTACCGCGTCATCAAGCTCCTGCCGCTGGTCTACGTCGCGTGGGCCGACGGGAAGATGGAAGACGTCCAGGCGGAGCGCATTCACGCGCTCGCGTCGCGCCATTTCGAGCTGAGCGCCGATGGCGTCCACGTGCTGGATGGGTGGCTCAAGCAGCGCCCGAGCAAGGCCTACTTCAAGGAGGGCCTCCACGACCTGCACCTGCTGTCGATGGCGGAGGACGACATGGAAGTCGATTTCAGCGAACTCCCACAGCTGCTTGCATACGCCGAGGCCATCGCGCGCACCACCGCCAGCGCCCTCGATCAGCCCGAAGCAGTCGACCCTTCGGAGCGAGAAGCCCTCGAGGAGATCGCCAGGGAGTTGATGATCGACTCTGGTGAGAGCTGGGCACAGCTCCTCGAAGAACTCGGCAACGACAAGTAGCGCCCCTCCCCTCCCCCCCCGAAGAAGAGCCCGAGACTCATGAAGAGACAGCCCGACTCGGCGCTGGGGCGTGCCGTCGCGCGCCTCGACGTCGACTCCAAGGCCACGCGCTGGTTTGGCGACGACGTGCTCAAGCTCGACGCCGAACGACTGACAATCGCTTCCCCACGGCAAGGTCGTCTGGTGCTGGTCACCGCGCTCACGCCGACCCCCGCCGGGGAGGGGAAGACCACCGTCGCGGTCGGCCTCGTGGATGCGTTGTGCCGCTCCGGAGTGCGTGCGATCGGTGCGCTGCGTGAGCCCTCGATGGGTCCGCTGTTCGGACGCAAGGGAGGGGCCGTCGGTGGCGGTAGAGCCCGGGTGATCCCCTCGGAGCGGATCAACCTGCACTTCACCGGCGACATCCACGCCATCAGCGCCGCCCACAACCTGCTGTCCGCGGTGATCGACAACCACGTGTTCGCTGGCAATCGGTTGGAGCTCGATCCAGCTCGCATCTCGTGGCCGCGAACCCTGGACATGAACGATCGGGCGCTGCGCAAGATCGAGGTGGGGCTGGCGACGCGGCGCGGACCGCAGCGCAGCGAGCGCTTCGTGATCACCGCGGCGAGCGAGGTCATGGCCATCCTGTGCATGGCGACGGACCCTGGCGATGCGAAGCGACGCCTGGGACGCATCATCGTCGGAGAAAATATCCGCGGGGAACCTGTGTTCGCCGAGCAGCTGAACGTGCATGGCGCCATGGCCGCCATCCTGTTGGACGCCCTCTCCCCCAACCTCGTCACCACGGTCGAGGGGAGTCCGGTGATGCTGCATGGCGGACCGTTCGCGAACATCGCGCAGGGCACGAGTTCCTCGATCCAGACCCGACTCGCGCTGCGGCTAGCCGACGTCGTGGTCACGGAAGGGGGCTTCGCCTTCGATCTCGGGGGCTTCAAGTTCCTCGACCTGGTCGGCCGCACCCAGGGCTTCGCGCCCCACGTGGTCGTCTGTGTCGCTACCGTGCGCGCCCTCCGTCACCACGGCGGCGCTGACTTCCAGCAGGGCCCCGACGTATCAGCTGTTTCCTCCGGGATGTCGAACCTGGAGGCACACCTGAGCGCGATTCGGGAGCTGGGGTTCGCGCAGCCGATCGTCGCGATCAATCGCTACCCGGACGACTCTCCTGAAGAGCTGGCCACGCTACGCGAGCGGCTGGATGCCCTGAACGTGTCGAGCGCGGAGACCAGCGTCTTCAGTGACGGTGGTGCTGGGGGTGAGGAGCTGGCACGGAAGGTCAACGAGCGCCTCGAGGGGCCCGCGCCAGCACCCAGGCTGGTCTACGAGCTGGGAGATCCAGTCGAGAAGAAGCTCGAACGCATCGCCACGCTGGTCCTGGGGGCCGCGTCGGTGGAGCTGAGCGCGGACGCTCGGGCCGATCTGGCGCGCATCCAGCGCTGGGACCTCGAACGTCTGCCCGTGTGCATCGCGAAGACTCACCTCTCGATCAGCGACGACCAGGCGCTGCGCGGCCGGCCCCTCGGACACACGCTCCACGTCACGGGACTGGACGTGTCCAACGGCGCGGGCTTCATCGTCGCGCGCTGCGGTCCCATCCTGACCATGCCTGGGCTACCCGACCGACCCGCGGCGGAGGACGTCGACATCCGACTGGGCGACTCAGGCTGGGAGATCGTCGGCCTACACTGAGCGACGCCCAGCCCGGGCGCCGCGCTACACTCAGGCGGTGCAGCCGAGCCAAGACACGCGCCGGAGCCGCCCGCCCAGGGGCCTCTGGATCCGCCCTGTCTGCCTGACGCTGATCGCGGCGCTGCTCCCCCTCGACTGGAAGCGCACGGAGGTCAGCGGCTGCAACGGCCAGCCGGGTGAAGCGCACCTGCACAGTGGCTGGGATCTGGTGAGTGAGGGCGCCTGGCTGCTGGCGGTGCTCAGCGTGCTCAGCCTGTTCTTGCTCTGGCGGAGCGTTCGCATCGATCCGGACTGGCGGTTGTTCCCGGCGACGCTCGGGCTGCTGACCAACGCCGTGATCGGATTTGCCGTGTTCTTCGCCCTGACCTTCGAGCTGTTCTCGCGCTCGCGCATCCTGTGGCCAGGCTGGGCAGCGGTGAGCAGCGCGGGCGCGCTGGCGCTGGAAGGGCTGATACGCTTCCTTGCGGAAGTAGTCGCGCTCGTCAGACGTCGGCGCGCCGCCTCGGCACGACCCCCGCCTACTTGAGCGCTGGCTCACCGAACTCCGACTCGACGATCACCAGGGAATCGGGAGGGGGTTCGTGACGAGTCACTCGGACTCGAGGCGCGATCGCGTCGCACAGCTCGAGTAGCTGCAACATGTACGCGCGCATGATCGCGACGTGTTCCTGCAGGGCGAGTCCCCAGTTCTTCACGACCACGGTGGCCACGGGTGCATCCCACTGCACGTCGAGGTCGCCGGTGTTGTGGTTCAGCTTCCAGAGACCAGGCAGCGCGCGCAGCGTGCGCACCGGCTCTCTGGACTTCAGCACGTGGCGGTAGGCGCCGGTCAGTTCCGCGAGCGCAAGTCCGCGGCCCAGCAGCTCCCAGTCGTTGTCCACGAGCTCGCCCATGACCCGGGTGAGGCGGTGATGGTCGCTGCCGGGGTACCAGTGGGTCACGATCACTCGCTCGTCGAGGTAGTGATGCAAGTCCTCGGGGAGGATCCGCAGCGCGCGCTGACGGTTCTGCCGCATCAACTTGATCATGGGCAGGACGATGCTGCCCTTGGTGGCCACTTCCGGCGCGATCCGAGCATCCCCCACCCCTGGATCTTCCGCCGGGACCCTCGCCAGGTCAACCGCAGCGCCTCGAACACCAGCGATTGACATTCGCCTCCATTTAGTTGCATCTATCAACCAAATGAATGCGAGAGGGCAAGGTAAAGGCAAACCGGCGGACTTCTTGGCCGCGCAGACCGCGCAGCTCCGGGAAGCATCCCGCACGGTATTTCGCGAACTGGGGATGCTCGACAGCAGGCTCTCGGACCTCGGGGTCACCCCTGCGCAGTGCCACGTGCTGATCGAGCTGGGTCGTCATGGCGTGCGCACCGCGAGCCAGCTATGCGACAGCCTCCAGCTCGACAAGTCGGGGATCTCTCGTGTGCTCGCGTCACTCGAGCGGGCCGAGCTGATCAGCGAACGCGACGCGGGGGATCGACGCAAGCGCCCCTGGACCCTGAGCACCAAGGGCAAGCACAAGCTTCGGCGGATTCACGAGTTCGCCGATCAGCAGGTAGTCGCCGCCCTGGAAGACCTGCGCGAGCCGGTGCGCCTGCAGATCGTCGAGGGCATGGCGTGCTACGCCAGGGCTCTCCAGAACGCGCGAGTGCGTCGAGAGTTCGAGATCCGCAGCTGTCGCCCCGAAGACGACCCGGAGATCGCGGGCATCATCCGTCGTGTCATGCCGGAGTACGGCGCCGAGGGGCCCGGCTACGCGATCAACGACCCCGAGGTCGATCACATGTCTCAGGCCTATCGCGGCAAGCGAGCGGCGTACCACGTGGTCACTCGCGGTGGACGGGTCGTCGGGGGCGCGGGGTTCGCGCCGCTCGAGGGTGGCGACGGCAAGACCTGCGAGCTGCGCAAGATGTATTTCCTCCCGGAAGCACGGGGTCACGGCATCGGGCGACGCCTCTTGACGCGCATCCTCGAGCAGGCCAAAGCCGCCGGCTTCACTCGCTGCTACCTGGAGACGCTGGAGCACATGACCCGCGCCCGAGCGCTGTATCGCTCCCTGGGCTTCGAGACGCTCGCGGCGCCGCTCGGACGCACCGGGCACTTTGGCTGCGACAGCTGGATGGCGCGGGAACTCTAGCAGGCTGTTCGGTATGGAGGAGGCGGGAGCTAGATGGGCGCGCCTGCCGAGCGCTCGTAGCCGGCCAGCTCGTGTCGCAGGTTTGCGCGGGCACGGTCCCCGAGCCCCTGTTCGAAGGCGTCGGTGGAGAAGATTCGTGGTTCTTGCTCGGCAGCAGCTGGATGCGGCTCTCCGTCGCGACTTCGACCCAGCATGCCGCGGAGCCACGCCATGCGCCCCACGTCGAAAGCGCCCGGCGGCAGATAGCTGTATTCCTCACGGATACCACGAACGTAGCGTTCGTAGTCCTCGGGAGCAGCGCCCAGAACCGACAGATCGCAGTCGAGAAAGTACGCGAGATCGCCCTTCGCGGTGCCGCGCAGCTTCACGTGATGCTGGGTGGCACGGATCAGATCGCAGGCGTGATCGACTCCCTTGGGGGTGAGGGCACCCGAGAGCACCTCGTGACACAGGCGCGCGCTCTTCACCTCGTTGCTCTCGTCGTGCTCCGCGCCGAGCTCGTAGACCGCGTCGTGAAACAGCACTGCAGCGTAGACCTCCGCCTGGCGCTCGAGCTGTCCCTTGACGCGGCTGAACGCGCGAGCGACAGCGACGACGTGACCCAGATTGTGGTAGGCGCGGGGCGGCTTGGCGTAGGCCTCCACCAGGAGCCGCCAGCTCGGATGCTTCGCGGGGACCTCGAGCTGATAGGAGATGGGGGCGAGGAGCTTCAGCTCGGCGAGTCGGGTGTCGTCGTTGGACAAGGTGTCATGCCTCCTGGCTTTCGTAGAGCCCACGGGCCACTCGCCGGATGGCTCTCGCAGCGAATCTACAGCGGGAGCTTCGATCCGACCACGCTGGGGCACCGCAGCGTCGTGGAACGAGCGCTCCGTCTGTTCTCGACGATCGTGTGCCTGGAGGCGGTGCGCGCCTTGCGTGGCTCGGGCGCTGCGCGCTCTTTGCTGAGTGCGCCGCAAAGTTCCGCGGAGAATCGAACGCGTCGACGGCGCCGAGAATCCTGCAAAGCTGCACGCACCCGCGGGGGTCTGCGCTGAGGGCTGGCGTGGCGCCAGCGTTCAAACCGACTGGAGGCGCCGATGGCGGGACTGAGCGTGGGCAATGGTGGAGGCAAGCGGGCGTTGAATCACGAGGTACCGCTGGTCCCCTACATCGACTTCCTGCTGTGCCTGATCTCCTTCCTGCTGGTCACCGCGGTGTGGTCGGCTCAGAGCCGACTGGAGGCAACGGTGCGGGCGCCAGGTGAAGCCGGTGTGGTCAGGCAGGAGAAACCGACCGTCTTTCACGTCGACGCCCGCAGTCGCGGACGAGTCATCCTCAGCTGGCGCAAGGGCGACACGGTGGTCAGTCAAGTCGACGTGGAAAGGCGGACTCGCGAGCGCAACGGGCAGCTGACCTTCGTCGATCTGGATGAACGGGTGAAGGAACAGTGGACGCAGTTTGGTAGCCATCGCGCCGCAGGGGATGGGGAACAGGACCTCGCCGTGCTCCACACTCCGGGCGACATGAGCTTCGGCGAGATGGCGGCGCTGATCGATGCCATCCGTGATCCGAGGCGTGAAGACGAGCAGACCGCCTTTCGGGTGAGCCTCGCTACCGACTGATCCCGCGCGGTAAAGCCTTGACCGGGGACGCGAGAGCGGTGACACCAGAGCCATGCTCCGCTCCCGCCTCGCCACCCTGGCTTTGACGTCTAGCGTCATCGCCGCCGCAGCCTGCTCCGCCAACTCCGCTGACAAGAACCAGGTCAGCGGTCAGGGAGGCACCAGCGCGGGTGGTCAAGGCAGCGGGGGCACCGGCGCCATCCTCGGCATCGGTGGCGACGGCGACGCGGGCATGCAGAAGGAGACCATCGTCGTGATCGGTCCTGGTGCGGGCGCCGACGCCCCAGACAAGTTCGGTGGGGAGCCCGTCGCCGCAGCGCCGGAGTGGGTCTACCCCGAGAGCGGAGTGATCGTACCGCCGAACATGAACAGCCTCGAGTTGCACTTCGTCCCGGGCCCCGGTCAGACACTCTTCGAAGTTACATTCCACGCAGAAAAACTCGATCTGATCGTGTACATCGGCTGCGAGGCCGTGGGTCAGGGCTGCGTGTACTCGCCGGATCAGACCTTCTGGGAGAAGCTGGCGGACGGCGCTCGCGGTGCGGCGCCTGTGAGCTACTCGATGCGGGGTGTGGACGGCGCGAACCCGGGGACCGTCGGCATCAGCGAGGAGCGCCAGATCTCCTTCAGCCTGGAGGACATCGTCGGGGGCCTCTACTACTGGAACGACGTTGGCGTGATCCAGCGATACGACTTCGGCTACGCGCTCGCGACCGCCGAACTCTACCTCACGCCCCAGCAGGCCGGCGCCGGCGTCTGCGTCGGGTGCCACGCGGTATCGCCCGACGGGCGCAAGATCGTCGTCGGCAAGGACATCCCGGCGCCCGCGCCCTACACCGAGTTCGACATCGCTACCAAGGTCGCGGTCCAGGGCTCCAGCGGGCCCGTGACCGGAGCCGCGAACTTCTTCTCGTTCTCTCCCGACGGTGGCCAGCTACTGTACTCCAACGGCAAGTCGATTGGCTGGCGCGACGCCAACAGCGGGGTGGACGTCAACTCCCAGGTGGTCGCGAACGGCACCATGCCGGACTGGTCTCCCGATGGCTCGTCCTTGGTCTACTCCTCCTCCAGCGCGCCACCGCCCGTCGCGACTCCCGGCATCACCGGGGGCAGCCTCTACACCGCTCCATTTAGCGCTGGGAAATTTGGAGCAGGCACACCACTGGTCCAGTCCCAGGGTGAGAACAACTACTATCCCGCGTGGTCTCCCGACAGCCAGTGGGTGCTCTACAACCGCTCCGCGAGCAACACGGACTCGTTCTCCAACACCGTCGACGGCGAGCTCTGGGTCGTGCCGAAGAGTGGCGGCTCCCCGACGCGGTTGGACGCAGTCAGCGACCCGGGCTGGACGTCTTGGCCGAAGTGGGCACCCGGCGTGCACACCGCGAACTCGCACCCGGTCATGTATTTCACCTTCTCCAGCGATCGCGCGTATGGCGTGCGGCTCAGCGCTGGGTCAACGACTCAGCTGTGGATGGCCGCCTTCGATCCAACCAGGGTCGGCAGCGGCGATCCCGCGGCGCCCGCGTTCCGCCTCCCCTTCCAGGACATCACCACGGGGAACCACATCGCGCAGTGGGTAGCGAAGATCGTCCGCAAGCCCTGTCAGGACGACGGCGCCTGCGAGAGCAACGAGAAGTGCCAGGACGGCGTCTGCGTCCCCGAGCAGGTGAAGTAGGGCTCAGGTGGTGGCGACCAGCAGCTGCTCGGACTGCAGCTGCCGCACGCCCATCGCTTGCAGGTAGCGCTCGGTCAGCTCGTCAGCGGTCACGTAGCTCGCGGCCTTGAAGCCGCACTCCTTTGCCAGGTCACAGATTTCCTGCGGGGAAAAGAAGCTGATGAACGGCGTGTTCGACGCCGCTGCCATCGCCTCGATGCGCACGCGGAGTGCTCGCTCCCAGTCGTTCAGCAGCTCGTGCCGCAGGATATAGGTCATGACGAAGGTCGACCCCGGCGCCAAGGTGCTGACCTCGCGCAGCGTCTCGACGATCGCCTCGGCCGTGAGGTACATGCTCACCCCCGTGGAGGCGACGATCGCGGGGCTGGAGCCGTCGAAGCCCGCCTGCTTCAGCTTGCTCCACCAGGACTCCCCCGCTTCGAAGTCGACCGGAACGAACGTCGGCTGCGCGTCGGCCCCGTAACCCAGCTCGGCCAGACGAGCGCGCTTCCAGGCTTGAGTATCTGGATGGTCGATCTCGAACACCCGGAGGCGAGACAGGAGCTCCTTGCGCCGCTGGCAGAAGGTGTCGAGACCGGCGCCCAGGATCACGTACTGTCCCACGCCGCGCTCCAGCTCCTCGAGCAGGCGGTCCTCCACGAAGCGCGCACGCGTGACGATCGACACGCGCCCCATGCCGCTGTCGTTGGGGATCATATCCCCACGGTTACGCCAGTCCTCACCAGGGTTCGCCAGCTGCAGACCGAGCGTGTCGTCGAAGACGTGAGGCTCCGGGTCGATCTCGACGTGGAGCGCGCGCCACAACGCGACGCGCACTGCCGTGTGATCCGGGACGGCCCTATTTCCAGTCATACCGTGCTCCCTCTCAGGCTTGCCCCGCGGGGGGCGTCTGGATGCTGACCCGACGCCCGTCAGGGTCGAGCAAGGCCATCTCCAATGCCCCCCAGTGGGTCTCGCCGAACGGCGTCTCCACGGTTCCGGACGCAGGAGGCACGAAGCTGCTCGGATCCGTGGTGTGCATCATCAGCTGTATCGTCAGCTCCTGCTCCGGCGGGCGCTCGGCGACGAACAAGTAAGGTCCGCCCGCTGGGTGCCGCAGCTGCCCGGAGTGGTGATCCGTCTCGAACTCGAGCTCGAAGCCCAGCCCCTGCCAAAAGGCGACCGTCTTTCCCCAGTTGTGGGTCTCGATCAGGATCCCTTCAACTCCGCTTGCTGCCATGTTTGCTCCTGTTCTTCCGCGCCAAGTACTCGCGCACGGCCTCGGTGACGATCGCGGAGAGCGACTGCTCACTCTCCACTGCGTAGTGCTTCAGCTCTCGGATGACCTCGAGTGGGAGGTAGACGTTGAACTGCTTGACCTGGTCCACCATCTGCTAGCTCTTTAGCATGCTAGCATGCTAGGACGCTCCTTCAAGCCGATTCTGTGCGCTCGCGGCAGCGCGTCGGCTCAGTAGTCGGGGTAGCCGTCCTTGCAGCGCCCCGTCAGCTGGGGCGCGAGCCGTTCGTGGGGCCATAGCGAAGCGGCACGCCGCGTGAGCAGCGTCGCCTCCAGCGCTGGCGCGTCGCGATGCAGGTGCGGGAAGAACCGCACCCCCGTCAGACGCTCCAGCCGACCAGGGTTCACGAGCGCCGACTCGAGGTAGGCCTCGAGCTTCTGCTTGGGCACCTTCCGCGGAGAGTTCGGCAGCAACAGCGCGATGGTCTCGATGGGTGCACCGACAGCGGCGGGGCGCAGACGGATCACGACCTTGAACAAGTGCGATGGCACGGCCACGCGTCTCACCTCACCCATTTCCACTGGGTAACGCATCGAGCGCATGCGAGGGACCTGCTCCGGAGGGTCCTCACCTTCGGGAGGATACCAGTCATAGAGCGCTCCGCTGTAGATCAGGAGCGGCCCCTCGGCGGCCCACTGCCGCACGAGGTCCTCCAGCACCAGCCAGGGACCACGATTCGTGGCGCAGTGCTGGGGTGTCATGTTGGAGAGCAGGAAGGTATTGAGCATCGCGCTCTCGCTGCGGTTCATGTCCGCGCGAGGCACCAGATGCCCGCTGTCGAAGATCGGCTCCTCGTAGTCTCGACACTCGGCGCGCGCCTCCTCAGCCAAGAACGGATCCGCGCGGAACGCTTCCAGCCGCTCGGCCTCGGAGACGTCCTTCGACTCCAGACGGTAGGCAGTCCAGGTCGGCGCACGGAGGTCGGAGTCGTACTCGATCACGAACTGCTTCAGGACGCGCAGCGTCTGCCGCCTGGATCGGGGGGGAGGCACGCCGAAAGGCAAGTGAGTGGCCAGCGCGCGGGCGCGCGCAGCGTCGCTCAGCAGTAGCTCCTGATTCGCGGCGTCCACCGCCTGCGCGTCGACGCCCTTCCAGTCGCAGTAGGGCTCCTTCTGGGCAGGCTCGAGGCGGAAGGTCGGGGACGGCGTCGTCGGGCTTTTCCCGGCGGATGAAGCCTGTGAGGCGGAGGCCACCTGGCGTGGTGCCTGGACAACCGGCGTCTGCTCGCCTCGACCCACCGCACACGCGCAAAGCAGCAAACTCCAGAGACTCATCGCGGGACGCATGCCTCCACTCTGGCCGGACCCAGCCCCTGCAGGGAAGCGCCACGGTGCCGATCCTCGCGGGCGTCGTGTCAACCTGTGCCATTGGTCGAGCGCGGCCCGATTCAGCTGCAACGAGGCTCGGCACAGGTCTTGATATGGGCCTTCCGGAAACTCTGACACACGACTCACCCTGGAGGCCCCATGTCGCACCGCCTGATGTCCTTCCTAGCCTGGCCTGCAGCCAGCCTGATCCTCTCGACGCTGGTCGCCTGTGGCGCCTCCGACTCGGGCTCTGGTGCGAGCCTGGGCGACGGGGGCGCCGGCGGTTCGACCCACGTTGGGGCTGGTGGCAGCGGAGCCAACGGCGGCAGCGGCTACGCCGAAGGCGGCGGCTACGGCACGGGGGGTAGCGGCTACGCGGGCGACGGCTATGGCGGTAGCGGGGCGAACGGCGGGAGCTTCGGCGCAGGCGGCGGAGGCGGCTACGGGACTGGCGGCACCGGTAGCGGCGGATACGCGGGAGGCACACCAGCGCTCGAGGAGAACGACTGGGTCGAGACCTCGGTGGAGAACACATCGACGTTCGGCGCCGACGTGGACACCGGCAGCTACACCGCGATGCGCCAGAGCATCACCGCTGGGAGCCTACCCGACCCACTCAGCGTGCGCGTGGAGGAGTACACGAACTACTTCCGCTATGCCTACCCGGAGCCCACGGCGGATCCCTTCAGCGTGAGCTTCGAGCTGGCGCCGTCGAAGTTCGGCGAGGCGGACCAAGATCTGTTTCGCATCGGCATCAAGGGCAAGCAGGTTCCACCCGAGGAGCGCAAGCCAGCGAATCTGGTGTTCCTGATCGACGCTTCGGGCTCGATGGGCGCCACGAACAAGCTACCGCTCGTCAAATGGTCCCTGCGCCAGCTCGTCAAGCGCCTGGAGCCGACGGACCGCCTCGGAATCGTGGTCTACGCGGGCACCGTGCGCTTCGAGATGCAGCCGACCGAGGTTCAGAAGAAGAGCGAGATCCTCGATCAGATCGACCGACTCGAGGCCAGAGGCGGGACGAATGGTGCCGCGGGGATTCAGACCGCCTATGGAATGGCCGAGAGCGCCTTCCGCAGCAACGGCGTCAACCGCGTCGTGCTGTGCACCGACGGCGACTTCAACGTCGGGCTCACCGGAGACGCCCTGATCGACGAAATCGAGGCGTATCGCGCCAAGGGCATCACCCTCTCGGTGCTCGGCTTCGGCACCTCGGCCAACGACGCGTTCATGGAGCAGCTGGCGGATCACGGCGACGGCAACTACGCGCTGATCGACAAGCAGAACGAGGCCATGCACGTGCTCGGCGACAACCTGGTGGGTACCCTGCAGGTGATCGCGAAGGACGTGAAGATCCAGGTCGAGTTCAATCAGGACGTGGTCCAGCGCTACCGGCTGATCGGCTATGAGAACCGCGTCCTCGGAAACGATCAGTTCACGGACGACACGGTCGACTCCGGCGACCTCGGCGCAGGGCACTTCGTGACCTCGTTCTACGAGCTCGAGCGCGACCTGGACCTCAGCGAGGGTCGCATGGCCACCGTGCGCTTGCGCTACAAGGAACCCGATGAAGACGTGAGCAAGGAGCTGACCTTCGACTTCGATCTGGCCGAGGCGGTCGCGAGCTTCGACGCGGCGAGCAGCGACTTCCGCTTCGCTGCAGGAGTCGTCGAGTTCGCCGAGATCCTGCGAGGATCCAAGCACTCTCAGGGCAAGCGCTTCGGTGATATCCTGAGCATCGCCGCTCAGACCCAGGGCGAGGACCCGCTGCGCGGCGAGTTCTTCGGGCTGATCACGAGAGCCGCTCAGCTGAGCGAGTGACGGCGCTCAGTCGAGTTCCGACGCGTCGACCTCAGGCAGCTCTGGTGCCACACGGATACTTTTGAAGCTGCTCAGTTGAACCAAGCCGCGGGGAGCGCCCCGCGGCTTCTTCACGTGGCTCGCCGGGCAGTAGTGCACTTCAACGCGCTTGGCGTTGCGGGCCTTGGAGAACCAGGCAGCCAGCTTCGCTGCGTACTCCAGGACCTCCCGGTTCGGCTCTTCACCAGTCTCCGGGCGCTGGATCACCACGTGGCTGCCCGGCGTTCCACCGCCGACATGCAGCCAGGTGTCCCGCTGCTTGGCGACACGAAACGAGAGCTCGTCGTTCTCCGCGTCACCGCGACCAACCAGGATCGTGAAGCCGTTGAACTCGAAGGTGCGGTAGGGGCGGCCTTTGCTTGCCATCTTGCGCTTGGGTTCTTTGTCGGGATTTCCGGGGAGGGCAAGGGTTTGGGTTGGGGTTAGCGTTCGGGTTGGGGTGGGCGTTCGGGTTGGGGTGGGCGTTCGGGTTGGGGTGGGCGTTCGGGTTGCACAACAGTGGGCGCTCGGGGTTCTTTCGAGTCGTGCCAGGAGATCGCTAAAGGTTGGCCGGGCTTCGGCTGCGCCTGGCCCGGCTCGTCTCACGAGGCTCGCGGGGCTTCGCTGCGCTGGCCCCGCTACACTCACGAGGCTAGCCGGCTTCGGCTGCGCCTGGCCGGCAGGGTCTCACGAGCCTCGCGGGGCTTCGCTTCGCTAGCCCCGCTACACGCACAGGGCTAGCCGGCTTCGGCTGCGCCTGGCCGGCAGGCTGCTCGCGCGGCGCAAACGCCGAACGCAAACACACGCGCCCGCGCTAGCTCCATCTCGGGCACTCACTCCAACACTGGCTCCAACTCTAGCTCGCTCATTTCCGAGCTTGCCGGCGTGCTCGGCGCCGTCCAGGGGGGAGCCGGGCTGCGCCCGGTGCTCGCTGCGCTCGCAGCCTGGACAGCGCCTGCGACTCGCCGGCGGAGGGATCGGGCGATCGAAAGGAGTCACTCAATGCTCGAAATCTATCCGTTCATTCTCGAAACCATCACGCTCATCCGTCCGCTCTCCAAGCGGATTTTCCTCGCGGATCCAAACCTGGCAAAGCAGCTCCAACGCGCGCAGTCATCCATCGCGCTCAACGTCGCTGAGGGCTCCTACAGCCGTGGGCGCAATCAAGCAGCGCGCTTTCACACGGCCATGGGGTCCGCCCGGGAGACGCTGGCTTGCCTCGAGGTTGCGGCAGCGCTCGGCCAGGTCGCTCCGGCGCGTCAGCAAGGCGTTCGAGCGCTCGCCGCTTCGCGCTCCTACACCTCGCACGGCGACTCTCTGGGCACTGATACCGCGCGGTAATGCTCCTAGCTCAGACGCCCAGTCCCTTCTTGAGCTGGCCCGCCTCGCGCAGCTGCTTCTGCTCGCTGTAGCGCGTGGTCAGGACATCGACGCGGTCGCGCATCAGCAAGGTGACACGGAACAGCTCCTCCATCACGTCCACGACGCGATCCCGATAGCTCGAAGGCTTCATGCGTCCGTCGTCGTCGAACTCGCGCCAGGCCTGGGGCACCGAGGACTGATTGGGAATGGTGAACATGCGCATCCAGCGTCCGAGGATGCGCAGCTGATTCACGGCGTTGTACGACTGGGAACCGCCGCTGACCTCCAGCACCGCCAGGGTGCGCCCCTGAGTCGGCCGCACGGCGCCGTCGGACAGCGGCAGCCAGTCGATCTGGTTCTTGAAGGCTGCGGTCATCGCGCCATGCTGCTCCGGGCTGACCCACACGTGAGCCTCGGACCAGATCGACAGCTGGCGCAGTCGCTGCACTTCGGGGTGCTCGTTTGACAGCCGATCGAAGACTGGCAAGCCATTCGGCTTGAAGATGCGCGCCTCGGCGCCGAAGCGGGTCAGCACCCGCTCGCACTCCTCTGCCAGGTAGCGACTGAAGCTCTTCTCCCGCAGCGACCCGTACAGGATCAAGACCCGCGGCGGATGCGTCGACGGAGGCAGAGCCAGGCTCTGGAGCACGCTCATGACGTCGTGAGGCGGAAGATCGTCATCAATCAGGCTCATCGCGACAGCCCCTTTACACCGACCGCCGCCGGAGTCACACGCAAGAAGGGGCGCAATCCCTGCGCCTGGCAGCCCGAGGAGCTTTCGTGAGCGTACGCACCAACCCAGAGCCCGCCGAGTGCATCGACTGCAGCCACGTCTCTCACCTCGAGACGCTGATCGACGGGCGCGGCAAGGATCTCGGAGGGCTCGAAGTGCGGCGAGTGCTGCCGGCTATCGAGCGACGTCGAGTCGGTCCGTTCATCTTCTTCGATCACTTCGGCGAGCCTGGCGGGCGCCTCGAAGGCGGCATGCAGGTCCGCCCTCACCCCCACATCAATCTGGCCACGGTGACCTACCTCTTCGAGGGCGCGATCCTGCATCGCGACAGCCTCGGATCGCAACAGGTGATCCGCCCCGGCGCCGTGAACTGGATGACCGCCGGGCGCGGGATCGTGCACTCCGAGCGCATGCCCGAAGAGCCCATCGAGAACCTGCACGGCATCCAGGTCTGGCTCGGACTGCCCACGGTCGACGAGGAGATCGACCCGCGCTTCGAGCATTACCCTGCGGAAGGAATGCCCGCGCTGGACCGTGACGGCGTGAGGCTGCGAGTCCTGGCTGGAGAGGCCTACGGCGAGCGCTCGCCGGTGAAGGTGCACTCGCCGATGTTCTACGTCGACGCCGAGCTGGCGGCTGGAGCGAGCCTGGAGTTGCCGAGCGGATACGCGGAGCGCGCGGCGTACGTCGCCGTGGGCGAGCTCGAAGCCCTGGGGCCCGACGCGGAATGCGTCCCGGTCAGCGTGGGTCAGATGGCCGTCTTCTCCGGGGGTGAGGGGGCCCGCATCAAGGCGACGCGAGACGCTCGAGTGATGCTGCTCGGCGGCGCGCCGCTCGACGGCGAGCGACACCTGTGGTGGAACTTCGTCTCCAGCCAGCGTGGGCGCATCGACGAGGCCAAGGCGGAGTGGCTGGAGCTGACGCGGAGCGGGACCAGCCGGCGGTTCCGAAGAGTTCCTGGGGACGAGGCGGAGTTCATCCCGCTGCCCGAGCGCTGAGCGCCGCTTCCCAGAGGATTCGGCGTGCGCGACCGAGCCGGGGCGTGCGCCTCGAGCAGCGGGGAAGAAGCTCGCAGGTTTCTGGCGTTTTGCTCTCGTAACCACGAGAACGAAGCCATGCGTCCCCGATCCCCAAGACTGCGCTGGGCAGGCCTCCTGCTCGCCGTGGGAGCCCTGCCTGCGACGCTGGCGCTGCGAGCCGCGGCGCCCCCGAAGCCTCCAGCAGCCCTTGCCGAAGCGGCGCCCCCGCGTCAGCTCGGGCAGTGGGTGTGGACGACGCGGGACGCCCAGCGCTTCGACGAGGCCCACGCAAGAGACACCGCGCTGGTACCGGCGCTGCTGGTGGGCAGCGTGAAGCGCGAAGCAGACCAGCTGCGAGTCACTCGAGGGATCACGCCCGCGGCGACCGGAGCGCGCCGCGTGGCCGCCGTCATTCGCCTGGAGGACAGCGTCCACCCCGCGCTGAGCGACCAGGGGCCGAAGGCGTTCGCCGAGCGCCTCGAGACGCTCGTCAACCCGCTCTTGCTCGACGTCGGCAAGAGCGGCGTGGAGCTCGTCGAGCTACAGCTGGACTACGACGTCCCGGTGAGCAAGCTCGGGCTCTGGGCAGACACGCTGAAGGTGCTGCGCAAGGGCCCCCTCGGGTTCGTTTCCCTGTGGATTACCAGCATCCCGAGTCAC
The DNA here is from genome assembly GCA_041389745.1 of Polyangiaceae bacterium. GTDB lineage: Bacteria > Myxococcota_A > Polyangia > Polyangiales > Polyangiaceae > JAHBVY01. The sequence continues at coordinate 103,168 of JAWKRF010000011.1, read as the reverse complement.
CTCTCCGATCCAGACTACGGCGAGCGCCTGCAAGGCGCCGTCGACGGCACCATCCTCCAGCTCTTCGACACCGGGCTCGACTGCAACGCAGCGAACCAGCGACGACTCGCTGCGCAGCTGCGGCGCCATGGCTTGCCGTTCCGCATCGGCGTCGGAGCCTTCGAGCGGGCGCGCAGAGCGACCGGCAAAACGCTCCCGGCGGCGGCGACGAATCACGGCTGCTGGCTCGAGCGCTCGATCTCGTTCCGCTCGGATCCGCTGTATCGGGGCACCTGGGTGTTCGCCGCGAACCAGGACACCGATGACGTGTTCCGCAGCCTCGCCGCTGGAGGGAGTCGGTCGTGACGCGTCGGCCTTGCTGGATGTTGCTGGAACGCAGCGCGTGGTGCCTGTTCGCGGCGCTGGTGCTTTGGTTCAGCGCCGCGCCGCGAGCCGCCGTCGCCTGTGGCGGTCCTGACTACGGTGACCTCGGCGTGCTGCGGCCGCTGGAGGGGCACCTGAGCCAGCTGACCTACACCGAAGAGGACTGGCAGTGGAGCCGCGCGCAGGAGCTCGGCTTCACTTACCCGCTGCTTGCGAGCGACCCGAAGGCGTTCGCGGAGCTCGAACGGTTTCGCCACGATGAGCCGACACGGGTCTCGCTCTCGAACACGAAGCTCGACGCGGCGATGGCCGCTGGAGATCTCGACGCTGCAGAGCGTGAGGCCCGGCGAGTGCTCGACACCTGGCTCGACCTGCCGTCGCTGACGGCTTCCCAGTTCAATCGCGTGGCCGAGCGCGCCGCGCTGTTGCTGGACGTGAGGCCCAGCCTGAAGTCGCTGAGCAAGGCGAAGCGTGCCGCATACTGGGCCGGCAGTCCCCAGCAAACCAGCGCGCTGGTAGAGCGCTCGCAGCTGAAGCGGCGCTTGACCCGCGACATCCCGAGCGGCTGGAAGGACCAAGTGGCGCGCCTCACCCCCAAATCCACGTTCGCTTCCCTGCGAAAAGACAAGGACGACTGGCTCCGAAACTACCCGAAGCACCCCTTGGCTGACGACGTGCGCCTCTGGGGCGTGCGCATCGAGTTCTTCGCAGACGATCTCGACGCCGCCTGGGACATCCTGATCGACGTGTACCAGCGCCGCCCCCAGCGCGCGGCGAGCGAGATGTTCTACCTGTTGCGCACTGGTAATCACCCGAGCGCGCTCGCGCTCTCGAGAGTCACCGATCCGGTGCTACTGACGGCGCTCACCAACCGGGACACGCTGAGCGCGGGGCGCTGGGACGAACTCTGGAAGCTCTCCGAGACCCAACCCAGGACGAAGTGGTCGGTCAATCTGCAAGAACGCTTGCTGCACTGGGCGGCCGCTCGAGCCAAGAGCGCCGCGCTGCCGGCCCAGTTTCCCGCGTCGCGAAGAGCACCGACGACGTTCTGGGCGAAGGCGCGCGCCATCGCGCTGGCCAAGCACGGAAGATTGACTTCCGCAAGGCAACAGCTCGAGCGCACCCCGGCGGATGCTCAGCAGGCGGCCATGCTGGGCGGTCTGTATCTGAAGGCGAAGCACCCGGAGCGCGCGCTGAGGCTACCCAAGCTGTCCCTGGATTCTCAGCGCTACCTGGTGCGCGTGGCCCTGAGCGATGCGCAGCTGCGCGCCGAGCGCGAGCGCGCGTCCGGAGAGCTCGGGGCGCTGGTCCAGGGGGAACTCGCGGCGCGCGCCAGGAACTGGAAGCAGGCTTCGCAGGAAGTGCGCTCCCAAGCGCGCAAGGACGCCTATGCTTCAGCCGCGCAACTCGAGAAGACCGACCGGCTCGCCTATGCCAGCTTCCTGGCGGCGCACCATGGGCAGCTCTTCTCGAGCGTCGATCCCGGGTTCCTGCGCGGACTGAGCACGCACTACCAGGGTCTGAAGCGGGGCAAGGAGCGCCGCGCCATCGAGCGGGCCATGGAACGCGGTGACGAGCGGTGGCGCGCTCTCGAGGTGTACACCGCCTGGCTCGAGAAGCACCCGAGAGCAGCGAACGCCCGCGCTGTGCTGGCGGACGCCGACGGCGTCTACATCCGCATGACCAGCAGCGGCGGAAGCAGCGGGTTCTGGCGAGAGCACGCCGGAACGACGCAGCTCGTGCGACGCCTGCGCGCCGTGGGGAAGAACGTGCGGGCGAACGACCCGTAGCCACGCAGTATCTACTTCTCCGAGCCAGCTCGCTAGTCTCCCCCTGCTCACTCGGGTAGTTTTGCGTTCGGATGCCAGGGGAAACGATTCAGGGCTTCACCGCCGCCGAGATCGAGCACGCGCTGCGCGCCTCGGGAGTCGCGATCTGGGTCTGGGATCCGAACTCCGACGTGGTGCGCTGGTCCGACACGGTCGGACACACGCTTCCGCTTCCCCACGGCAACCTACCGACCAAGCTCCAGGACTTCCTGCACCTGATCCATCCGACGGATCGCGAGCTGCTCGCCAGCTCGATCCAGGCAGGGCTCGCGGGGGAACTCAGTGAAGAGTGCATGACCTATCGAGTGCAGACCGAGGGTGGCGACTACCGCTGGGTCGAGGGTCGCGGCGCCATCGTCAGCGACGCCAACGGCACGCCGCTGTACATGGTCGGCGCTGTGCGGGACATCACCCCGCAGAAAGACTTCGAGCACGAGCTGCAGCGAAGTGAAGAACGGCTGCGGCTCTACTCTCAGCTGGCGTCGGACTACGTCTACGAATCGGATCTGAAGTCTCTGGTGCCCACCATCCTAGCCGGCTCCCTGGAGCGGGCCACGAGCTACACGCCCAAGGACGTCGAGGAGCGCGGCGGGTGGATGAACCTGATTCATCCGGATGACATCCCCGACGCCGCCGAGCTCGCCATCGCGCTCAACGCTGGAAAGCCCTTCGTCAGCGAGTACCGCGTGATCGATCGTCACGGACAGGTACGCTGGCTCAAGGACCGTGCGCTGCCGCAACTGGACGAGCACGGCAAACCGGTCGGAGTGATTGGCGGCGTTCAGGAGGTCACCGACCTGAAGCTGCTCGAGGCGCAGCTCGTCCACTCCCAGAAGATGGAGGCGCTGGCGCGCCTCGCGGGCTCCGTGGCCCACGACTTCAACAACCTGCTCACCGTGATGTGGGGTGCCTCGGACCACTGGGATGCCACACAGGATGCCCACGCGGCGGAAGCCAAGGCCGACCTGGAGTCCGCGTTCAGCCGCGCGGCAGAACTCACGCGCTCCTTGCTGGCTTTCGGCCGCAAGCAGGTCGGGGTCTCCCAGACCTTCGAGATCGATCAACAGATCGGCGCCGCACGTACCCTGCTGCAACGGGCTCTGGGGGAGAGGGTGCGCCTGACCACGGATCTCGACGCCGAGGAGGCGCTGGTCAACGGGGACCCGGGTCAGTTCCAGCTGGTGCTGCTGAACCTCGCCGTCAACGCGCGGGACGCCATGCCCGACGGAGGCATCCTGCGCATCTCGACCAGGCGCAGTGTGCCGCCGCGGGTGGTCGCAACGGCAGGTGTCGAGTCGGTGCTGATACAGATCTCGGACACCGGCCACGGCATGAGCGCGGACGTGGTCCAGCACATCTTCGAGCCGTTCTACACCACCAAACGCGAGGGGCGCGGGACCGGCCTCGGCCTGGCGACGGTGCATGGCATCGTGACCCAGCTCGACGGGAGTATCCTCGTGGATACAACTCCTGGAGAGGGCACGCGATTCGACATCTGGCTGCCCATCAGCACCTCGACGACCCCGCTTGCACCGCCAGCGTCGATGCGAAAGAGCATCGGTGGGTTGGAGCATCTGCTGGTGGTGGAGGACGATCCACTGGTGCGTCGCACGACGGTGCGAGCGCTGTGCGCGCTGGGCTATCGCGTGAGCAGCGCCGAGTCCGCGGAGCTGGCGCTCGAGCTGCCGGATCTGGAGACTGTCGCTCTGCTGGTGAGCGACGTGCGGCTGCCAGGCATGTCGGGGCACGTGCTCGCGAGCGAGCTGCGCAAGCGCTTCCCCCAGCTCCCGGTGCTGTTGGTGAGCGGCTTTGCCGAAGCGGTCCCGGAGTACGCGGACGCCGAGCGCTTCCCGTTCTTGCGCAAGCCCTTCACGCCAGGCGTCCTGGCGGAGCGCGTGCGTGGTCTGCTCGATCGCCGCCCGTGCGGCTGACGCGGGGCGAGGCCGCGGAGGGGTTCGTGAGGTGAGCCGTGGGTCAGTCCACGGGCCAACTCCGGCGAGCCGCCGCGCGGTCCACGCTGCCATAGCGATCCGCCTGCTTCTCCGGCCAGCCGTCGAAGTAGTGGCGCCAGCGCCTGCCTGTCAGCTCGCGGTAGGCAATGGCATAGGCGACACGCGAAACCGAGGGCAAGCCGACCAGCGGCAGGTAGAGCGGCCCCAGCAAGCGCGACTGCAGCGTGTGACCGAACTCGTGGTCCCTGGTGGCTGCGTCCAGGAAGAAGTGCCGCGAGGGCTTGGGCTCCGTCCAGAACACGAAGTACCCCAGGGAAACAGCGACCCACTCGGACTCTATGAACAGGCGCTGGCGCTCGCGGGCTTCGCTCTTCGCGCCGCGGAGCACGCGGTGCACGCCGAGTAACCCGGCGCCGAGCAGGTTTTGGGGGAGTTCCCAGAGGGCGAGTGCGAGGGGAGTCACCCAGGGATCGGTGTCATGGCACCGGGGCCCTGGCAAGCAGCACTACTCGGCGGCTTGCGCCTGCTCGTAGTAGGCCTCGAACTCCTTGAGCATGCGCTGCTTCTCGGCGTCGCTGAGCGCTCTGCCCGCGACCTGGAAGATCTGATGCTCCTCTTCGTCCATGTGATGCTCGTTCAGCTCGCACAGCACCTTCGCCTTGGCGACCCAGCCGGAGCTGCTCATGTCGTGCTGCTCCAGCTCCTCGAGCTTGCTTCGCAGCTCTTCGTGCTCCTTGACGGAGTGCGCGGCGTGCTCGCGGCCCATGTCGGTAGACAGCAACGGCGCGTAGAAGGCGCGCTCCTCTGCCTCGGCGTGGGTATCCATGGCACGTTTCAGTCGCTGAAAGAGCTCCTGGCGCCCGCGAGAGTCCCCGTGGGTCTTCACCAGCAGCTTCATCAGGGTGCGTTGAACGTCGTGATCGGCTCGTAGTCGTTCGAAGATGGTCATGCCAGAAACGTTGCAGGCACCGGGCCAACTCGTCCCGAGCCTCATCCCCGCGGATCCAAGCGGGGACGCCGTGGCAGCTTGCCCACCTGAGACGAGTCTGACCACGACATCCCGGCTCCCGGGGGCGGGTCGGTCGGGGGTGAGGCGCAGCTACCTCGAAGCCGTGCTCACACGCGACACACGTCGGAGCGAATGATGAAGCGCACGCCCTCGGGGGCCTCCAGTGAGAAACCAGAGCCGCGTCCTGGGACGACGTCCAGGGTGAGGCGCGTGTGCTTCCAGCGCTCGTACTGATCGCCGCCAATGTAGAACGGAGTCTCCCCGACCTCGCCGAGCTTGACGTCGCGCTCCCCAAGGCGCAGCTCGCCCCGCGGGTAGCACATGGGCGCGCTGCCGTCGCAGCACCCGCCCGACTGGTGAAACATCAGCGGACCGTGCAGCTCGATCAGCTTCGCGATCAGCTCGAGGGCCGCGGGGGTCGCATCGACCCGCGCCGGCTCCGTCTCGGGAGTCGGCGCGGGCTCGCTGTCAGGAGACGCTGACATGCGGCGGATCTCCCTAGAAGAAGCCCATCGGGTTCTCGTCGTAGCTGACGAGGATGTTCTTCGTCTGCTGGTAATGCTCGAGCATCATCTTGTGCGTCTCGCGGCCGATGCCTGACTGCTTGTAGCCACCGAACGCCGCGTGCGCGGGATACAGGTGGTAGCAGTTGGTCCAGACGCGGCCCGCCTCGATGGCTCGCGCCGCGCGATACGCAGTGTGCGCGTTGCGCGTCCACACGCCGGCCCCCAGACCGTAGAGCGTGTCGTTCGCCATCTGGATCGCGTCGTCGAAGCCATCGAAGGAAGTGACGCTGACCACCGGCCCGAAGATCTCCTCCTGGAAAATCCGCATGGAGTTGTTGCCTTCGAACACCGTCGGCGCGACGTAGTAGCCATCTTCCATGCCGTCGAGGCGCACGCGCTCACCGCCCGTGAGCACCTTGGCGCCCTCCTTCTTGCCGATGTCGATGTAGGACAGGATCTTCTCCAGTTGATCGTTCGAAGCCTGAGCGCCGAGCTTCGTGTCGGTGTCGAGGGGATTGCCCGGCTGAGCTCGCGCCGCACGCGCCACGGCGCTATCCATGAAGGCGCCGTAGATCTTCTTGTCGACCAGCGCGCGAGAGGGACAGGTGCAGACCTCGCCCTGATTCAGCGCGAACATCGCGAAGCCCTCGAGGGCCTTCTGTCGGAACGCGTCGTCCTGGTCCCAGACGTCGCCGAAGAAGATGTTCGGGCTCTTGCCACCGAGCTCGAGCGTCACCGGGATCAGGTTCTCGGAGGCGTACTGCATGATGAGCCGCCCCGTGGTCGTTTCCCCGGTGAAAGCCACCTTGGAAACCCGACGGTTCTGCGCCAGCGGTTTGCCCGCTTCCACGCCAAAGCCGTTGACGATGTTCAGGACCCCGGGGGGCAACACCTTGCTGATCAGCTCAGCGAACAGCAGGATGGTCGATGGCGTTTGCTCCGCGGGCTTGAGCACTACCGCGTTGCCAGCGGCGAGCGCGGGCGCGAGCTTCCACGCCGCCATCAACAGCGGGAAGTTCCAGGGGATGATCTGCCCGACGACGCCCAGGGGCTCCTTCACGTGGTAGCTCACGGTGTGCTCGTCGAGCTCGGCCATGCTGCCCTCTTCGCTGCGCAAGCAGCCCGCGAAGTAGCGGAAGTGATCGATGGCCAGGGGCAGATCCGCCGCCAGGGTTTCCCGTACGGGTTTGCCGTTGTCCCAGGTCTCGGAGACGGCGAGCATCTCCAGGTTCTCCTGCATCACGTCCGCGACGCGATTCAGGATCTGAGCGCGCTCGGCGACCGGGGTCTTGCCCCACTTCACCTTGGCGGAGTGCGCCGCGTCGAGGGCCAGCTCGATGTCCTCGGCGGTGGAGCGCGGGATCTCACAGAACGGCTTCCCGGTAACCGGAGAGATGTTCTCGAAGTACTGCTCCTTCTTGGGCTTCACCCACTCCCCCCCGATGAAGTTCGCGTAGCGGGACTGGTAGTTGACCTTCGAGCCTGCTGAATTGGGTCGTTCGTAGCGCATGATTTCCTCCTCCGGCTGTCGCCTGCGAGGGCACGCCACTGCACGGCGCGAGCCAACGCGAAACACTGCGGAAAAGCTTGAGACTTCGCCGTTCATGCCGTTCTGGGTGGAGCGAGCCGCAACAGGTCAGGTGTCGCGAAACGAATCAGAAACGACCCGCGCTTGTTCGGGTGCGGGGGGGAGCATAGGCTTCTTGAAAGTGCTCGATCCGCTGCTGCTCGATCACGCGACGGAGGGAACTTGGCTGGACTTCCAGGCCAGGCACCCGCGCGGGATTGCGTTCGGCGCTCACCTCCCGGTGGTCGGTCACTGGGAACGCTCTCGCTCCCTGGGCGCGCCCATCGACGGCCCCAAGCCCGAGGACGCGCTGACTCGCGGAAGCGAGCTGCAGGAGCGAGCCGAGCGCATCCAGCCCGTGCTCCACGACGGCTTCGAGGTGCTGCAGCGCACCGCGGCGAACGTCAGCAGCCAGGACTACATGCTGCTGGTGTCCGACATGGACGGCGTGATCGTCAGCGCGGCGGGAGGCGGAGCCTTCGCGACCGAAGCCCGCCGGGTGCTGCTGATGGAAGGCGCAAGCTGGAGTGAAGCCGTGCGCGGTACCAACGCAATAGGCACAGCCATTGCCGCGGGGAGACCCGTCGTGGTGCACGGCACGGCACACTTCGCGCGCGCTTACCACGGCCTGGTGTGCTACGCGGCGCCCGTGCTCGACGCCGACGGCTCCGCCGTCGCCGTGCTGGACGCGACGTCGATGGTGACTCGCGCGGACGACAGCATCGCCTCTGCGGTGATGGCGGCCGCGTCGGCGCTCAGCGAGCTGTTGCGTCTCAGGGCGTACTCCCTGGCGGGCGCGGCGGTGACGCGCGCTCTGGGGCGCAGCCTGGAGCGCATGAACTGCCCCGTCGCGCTGGTTGAACCTCCCGGTCGCGTTTCGCGTCTGAACGCCCCTGCGCGGCAGCTCTTCGCCGGGAGCGACGTCTCTCGAGACGTGGGCGCTCTGCTGGGCCTGGACTTCGAGGAGCTGTCGCGGCTCGCCCTGACCGCGGACAGCCTCGAGGTGTATTCACCGGTCAGCCGTCGAGCTCACCGCATCCACGCCGAGCCCATCGAGAGCAGTGGGCGGGTGATCGCGCTGTTGGTCTTCATGGACCCGGTGACGCGTGCCGCGAGCGCGCCCCCGCCACCCAGGCTGACCCCGACACCGAAGCGCGAAGCCTTCTCGGAGATCTTCGCGGAGGACGCCCCGACCCGCGCGGCTCTCGACTGGGCGGCACGCATCGCGCCGAGCGACATCCCGGTCATGCTCCTCGCGGAAACCGGCTCTGGCAAGGAGCTGCTCGCAAGCGCCATCCACCAGGCCAGCAACCGCCGGGACGGCCCCTTCGTGGCGGTGAACTGCGGCTCGATCACGCCTTCGCTGCTCGAGAGCGAGCTCTTCGGCTACGCGGCCGGCGCCTTCACCGGCGCCGAGAAAGGGGGTCGCCACGGCGTGCTCCACGCCGCGCGGGGCGGCACGCTCTTCCTGGACGAGGTCGGGGAGATGCCGCTGGCGATGCAGGCCGCGCTGCTGCGCTTCCTGGAGTCGGGCACCTACCATCGCGTGGGCGACCCGAAGCCGGAGCAAGCCGACGTCCGCGTGCTCTGCGCCACCTGTCGCGATCTGCCTGCTCTGGTCGACTCAGGTAGTTTCCGCAAAGATCTCTACTACCGACTCAAGGGCGCCACGGTCACGTTGCCGCCGCTGCGTTCGCGCAACGACAGGGTGAGCCTCGCGCGACATCTCCTGACCCAGCTGGCGATCAAGCAAGAAATAGTGCCAACGCCGCAGCTCTCCGAGGAGGTCGAAGGCTTCATCGAGCGCCACCCGTGGCCAGGCAACGTGCGAGAGCTGAAGAGCACCCTCGACGTCGCTCTGGTGCTGGCCCACGGCTCGACTCGAGTCGAGATAGCGCACCTCCCCCCCGATCTGGTAGAGAACCAGGAAGCGACTCCTCCCAGCGTTTCCGCGGAGAATCAGCTTCAAGAGGCTCAAGGCTGGGCCGTACGGCGGGCCCTGCAGGAAGTCGCCGGCAACGTCTCCCTCGCCGCCAAGCGCCTCGGCGTTGCCCGCAGCACCCTCTACCGCATGATGCGCCGACACGGCGTCGACCCGAACGAAGTCAGCAAGAAGAGCTGAGCTGCGTCAGTTGCCTCGAATCGAGCGGCCACTGCGAATGAAGCGCTGCGCGCCCTTGCCTTCTGGAGTCGTCAGCTGAAGCGCATCGTCGGAGTCGAAGCGGATGACCACGACCTCAGCGTCGTCGAGCGAGATCTTCAGCGTATCGGCTGATTGCTCGAGCAGCTTCCAACCACACCGGCGCACCCTCGGCTTCGCGCTAACCCGAACCAGGTCTTGATGCACCAGCCAATCGCGAAGATCCACTCGGCGCGCCGTCCCGCGAAGGACAGCGTCGCAAATCCGGCCGCAAGCGTCGTCAAGTAGCCCGACGCGTGGTCCACGAAGTGGCGCACGAGAAACCGCTCCACGAGTAGCTGAGTCTCGCCCATGGATCCCCCACGAGAGCGTAGTACGCTCCGCCCCACGAAGACTCCCTGCATGCCAAGCTCGCCTACTCGGTTCCTGTGGCTCGCCCCCCGTCGAGAGCAAGAAGCGCGGCCGTGGTGCGTGGGACAGGGTGAAGCCGCTAGACTGGGGGAGTGAAGTGGCTGTTGCTCGCTTGCGCTGCGCTCGGTTGTGAAGCGCGTGACCGGGATGCCAGCGCCGGGTCCAGCGCTCCCGAGCTCCGGAGCGCACCCTCGACGTCCGCGGCCAGGCCAGGCTGCGCCGCGCCGCTGCCTTCAGCGCTGCGCGAGCCGCTGAAGTTCACCAGCTGCAAGTCGAAGCCGTCCCATCCAGACTACCCCGAGTGCCGGTTCTATCAGCTGGACCCCAAGTCGACGCCAGGCTGCCCTCCCAGCAGGCTCGAGCTGGTGATCTCCGGTCACGGCTTGCTCGAAGGCTACGGGGTCTATATTTCCCCAAAGAAATCTAGTCTGGAGCTGCGTCTGGCCGAGGACGCCGGGGTGTTCGGCACCCGGGCCAGGCGCGGAAGACTGCTGGGTACGCTCGAGCTCGAGTCGAATCGGGTGAAGGGCTTCGTCCCTGACGCGCTGCTGCATCCGTACGTCGCAGGCGCGGACATTCCAGTCGACGACTGATCCCGCCTCGCTGTGGAGCGCTCCTCTCCCCCTAAAAACCAAGGGGCTTGGATGGCTGGTCGCTCGACCACGTTCCGCGAGGGTGGCGGCTGCGCGCTCAGCTCGGCTCAGTCGAGCTTGGTGGACCTCAGGGCGCGCTCAGTGCGGCTCCTGCGTACGCCGATGCAACGGAGCTTGGCTTCGCCGAAAGGAGCATTCACATGAGTTCAGGACTTGGATTCCAGCAACGGGGTGTCTGGCGCTGGACAGTTGGCGCGCTGGCGCTGGGCGTGATGGTGGCCTGCGGAGGCAGCGATGGCGGAGGAGGCGGGGGTAACTCCGGCGGCAGCGGCAACGGAGGCACCGGGAACACCAACGGAGGCAGCGGCAACGGAGGCAGCGGCAACGGGGGCACTGGCAACGCCCCGGGCTGTACGCAGGTGTGCGATGCCCTCGCCCAGTGCGGCGTCGACTCCAGTCAATGCTCGTCGGTCTGCGGAGATCTCCCCGACGCCTGTCGCGCCTGTCTGGTCAACGAAGGCTGTGACTCGCCCAGCTGCGAGGCGCCCTGCTCGGGAGGCGCCAACGGCGGCAGCGGCGGCGACGGCGGAAGCGGCGGAAGCGACAACGGCGGGAGCGGTGGCACGGGCAGCGACGCGTGGGGTCAGAAGTGCTCGGTGATCCTCGAAGACTGTCCGGGTGCTTACGACTGCTTGAACAAGAGCGGCAGTACCCTGGACGATGGGATCTGCACCCAGGCGTGCACCAGCTTCGCCGACTGCCCCACGTTCTGGGACTGCACCCAGGTGGGTAGCGGTAAGTACTGTTTTCCGTGAAGAATCGCCGTGGCGCCAACGTAAGACTACGGACGCGCTGGCCCCCGTGAACTTCCCCATGTCCAAGCTGGAGTCCCTGCGCCGTTCCCTGCCTCTGTCCCTGCGTCTACCCAACCCGCCACCGGTGTGGGTCGGGCGCGGGGCCGAGGTCGACGGATTGGCGCGGGCGCTCGAGCGCGGGCCGCTGGTCATGGTCTGGGGTCCCAGCGGGATCGGCAAGACCGCGCTGGTGCAGCGCACACTGCACACGCGATTCCCCCGGAGCGTTCCAAGAACGCTGGTGCTGCGGCTGGCGCCAGAGGCCACTCTGGAACAGAGCCTGAGCACACTGGTGAGCGCGCTGGTCGGGGTGCACCAGCTGAACATCGACCTCAAGCCCCTGCTGGCGAACCGGGAGTCCTTGGTCGCCACGACCCTCGACCTCGCAGAACTCGAGGTCGAGCACGAGCGGGCGACGACTGGGGGCTGCTGGATCGTGCTGGACGACGTGCAGCACCTGCCCCAGGGCGATCTCCTGGACCTGCTGGCCGCGCTCGCGCAGCACGCGACGACCAGTCGCTGGATCGCCATCGGACGCGAGCGACTGGAGCTCGATGTCGCGCTGGGTCAGTCCTTGGCGCTGAGCGGATTCGACGAGCCAGATCTCGAGAGAATGGCCAGCGCCTGGTTCCCCGATCGCGAACCAGAATCAGAGCTGATCCATCGCGCCGGAGGCTCACCCTGGCGGCTGCTGCGTCTGCTCTCTGGCTCGGACCTCGAGAGCGGTGATGATCCGCTGGCGGACGTGCCCCGGAGCGCGCGCCCCTTGCTACAGCTGCTGTCCATGATCGAGCTGCCCCTCGGCGCTGCGGTCGTCCAGCGCCTCCACGAGCCCATCGACCTCGACACACTCGTGCGCAGGGGCCTGCTCGAACGGACTCCGGCAGGCGTGCGCATCCATGACGCCCAGCGCAGCCTGATGCGGGCCGGGCTCGAGTCGAGCGAGGTCGCGAGGCTCCAGGCGAGTGCAGCGCGTGTGTTGGCGGGGGAGAGCGAGCCCTTCGCCTGGCTGGAAGCTCTGCGTCTGTTTCTTCACGGAAGCGATATCGAGGCAGCAAAGCGCCTGCTCGAGCAGCACCTCGCGGCGCTGATCGAGCGAGGCTACGAAGCGCATCTGTGGCGCCTGCTCGAGAACCTGAGCGATCCACGGCTGGCGAGCGCTCGCCTCGAGGTCGCCGTGGAGCTGGCGGATCCAAGATCCATTCGCAGCTTGAGCTTGCCCGCGGATCCAGCGCTCCTGGATCGCCTGCGCTGGGCCAAGCTCCTGCGCATCGCCGGGCGCTTCCCCGAAGCCCAGCAAGCAGCAGACGAGCTGGCGCGCGACGCCGAAGCCTGCGAAGCGCGGGCCATCGCGTTCTCGGCGAACATCCTGCGCGCGAACACCGCACTCGACTCCCACCAGCCCCAGGCGGCGCGCACGCTGCTCGAGGGCCTACGTCCCAGCTCGACCAGCGAGAGCGTCGAGCGCGACATCCTGCTCGCCGTTGCCCTGGGACAATGCACCGAGCACGCGGAGTCCGTCGCCCTCGCCAAGCGCATCGAGCCGCGGTTGTCGGACCTCGACGATCGGAACGGCGACCTGCGCCGGGGGCTTGGCTGGGTCTTGTACACTGCGGGGGCGATCCGCCGCGCCCGCGACGTCGTGCGACCGCTGCTCGCCGAGAAACGCGCGGCGCGGCTGCACGGCCTTGGCCCGGCTCGCCTGCTGTTCCTCGCGCTCGGCGCTTCTTTCGACTGCGGGGAGCTGGCCGAGACGGACATCTTCCTCGGCCGCCTGCGCAAGATGTCCGGCTCTGCGTTCCAGCGAGCCTTCACCCAGTTCTTCGACGTGCAGCTGATGCTCGCCAGAGGACGTTTCCGCGAGGCGCTCGAGGCGTGCCCGAGCGTCGAAGCCGCCGCCCGCGAGTACCAGCGCCTCGACTTGCTGGCCGCGGTGCAGGGCGCGCGCTGCAAGATCGCCTTCGCCATGGGCGAGCCACCCAGCGCAGACCTCGCGCCGAGCGGCCCCAGCACGTCCGAGCACGACGACCTGCATCGTCTGCACCATTTCGCGCATCGCGGCGCGTGGGGGCTCGACGACGCCCCTCCTGAGCTGGCCGAAGCTCAGCACCCCGAGGTCGCCGCCACCGCAGCCTACGTGTTCGCCTTTCGCGCGTTGACCCATGACGACGTCGAGGGCGCCGTCGCCGCAGCGGAGCGCGGGCGCAAGCTGGCGCGCGGCAGTGACTATCGGCTGATCGAACTCGCCGCGCTCACCACACAGCTCGAGTGCGAACTCGTGTCGAGCGCCGATCACGCCCCTCTCTCTCGTAGCCTTGGCGAGTTCGAGAGCCTCGCGCACGCGCTGGGACTGGACTGGGCGCTGCAGCTTGCCGCGCTGGTGCGCCTCGGGGGCGGGCTGGGCAACGTCGATCCGCTCGGGCTCGAGCGCCTGGCAGAGTCCGAGTCGCCGCCAGTCCGGCGGCGAGCGAGGGCCCTGCTCGGCGAGGACATACCCCTCAGCCGCTACGAGGAGCTGCTCCTGGAGGCTCAGCGCCGGCGCTCCGGGGTGCGCATCGAGGTCGCCCCGTGTAGCCGCGGTCGAGAAGCCGGCGGCGACCTGATCCCCGCGGGAATGGACCCGCGAGGCAGCGAGCTCTGGATCGCTGGCAGGAGCACCAACCTCAAGAGCCGCCCGCTGCTCTGGCGTCTGCTCGAGCTACTGGCCGACAGCCCCGGACCAGTCAGCAAGGAGGACTTGATCGTGCGCGCCTGGGAGCTCGATGCCTATCACCCACTGCGCCACGACGCTCGGCTGCACACCGCCGTCTCGGCGATCCGCAAGACCGTCGGCGCTGACCAGGCGGTGATCCAGAGCACGAGCGAGGGCTACCGCATGGCGGACAACCTGCTGCTGCGACGCCTGGTTTCTGCGGACTGACTCAGCGGCCGAAGCGCCGCTCGAACGCGCTCAGCGTCTGACGGTCCGGACTGCGATCGAGGACGGCGAACAGCACGCGATCGAAGCAACCGCGGAAGCGCGGGGAGCTCAGGTGCTTGCCGAAAGCGTCCGCCACCTGGTCCGGGCGGTTGCGAAAGACGCCGCAGCCCCAGGCGCCGAGCACGAGCACGCGATGCTGCTGCGCCGCCGCGACCATCAGCACCTTTGCCGCACGGCGACGCAGCGTCTCCTCGATCTCGTCGGAGCAATCGGGATCGCGCTTCAGCGCCTCGCCTGCGTTCGGCGCAGGCGCCGTGATGACGCTGGCCAGGAACGGCTCATCCAGCAGATCGGTGCTGCGTGAGCGAAAGAAGGGCACCCTTGGCGAGTAGATCAGGTGATCCGTGTAGAGCATCGAGTCCATCGCACGGTTCACGCGGTAGTACTCCTCCACGGCGGGCGACGTCAGGCAGGGATGCAGGGCGGAACAGCGGGTGACGTCTTCTTCCTGAGCCTTCGCGCCGTTGATGAAGCCACCACCGGGATTCCTCGCAGAAGCAAAGTTCAGCAGCGCGACCTCCGTCTCGCCTTCCTTCACCAGGCGCTGAGCGCCGAGCTGCGTCGTTTCATCGCTGACCTCGACGCGCGGAGCTTCCCCCTCCCCCCCAGGCAAGGCCAGGAGGTCATCGAGTTCTTTGGGTTCGTAGAGACGCGTGCCCCTGATCGCCGCCTCGATCTGCGGACCAAGCTCGATCCGTTCCCCCGAGGGACCGACGTAGGACCCCGCGTCGCAGATCGCGAGGGTATCGCGAGCGACTTGTTTGAGTGACATGACCCGCTTGGTGTAGCACAGACACTAAGTAGTGCACGGAAAAGCACGCGTCGCGCCGCCAAGAGATCGGTGTCGCCCGTGCGCGCCGCGGCCCCTGAAACCTGGTGTTCCAGCAGTTCCGAAGTGGAACGGATCGACTCGGCCCCAGGTGCTCCTGCCGCCAGGAGCAGCACTCCGCTAGCTGGCGCGAAACGTGCTGAGGTTCGAAGAAAGGAGTGTCAATGTCTGCCCAACCTACCGAAATCCTGCGGCGCGAGCACGCCACCATCCTCGACGCGCTCGATCGACTCGAAGCACTGGCCGGACACCTCGACGCAGGAGTCGAGATCCCGAGCGAGGAGGCGTCGGAGCTGGTTCGATTCCTCGTCGACTACGTCGATCGGTTCCATCACGAGAAGGAAGAGCAGTTCCTGTTTCCTGCGCTGCTTCGCGCCGGCATGCCAGCGACTTCGGGTCCGGTGCCCGTCATGCTGCACGAACACGACCTCGGACGCAGGTTCGTTCGGACCATGGCCGCAATCGCCCAGCAGGGACTGATCGACCGCGAGTCGTTCGTTGCGGCAGCCTCGGGCTTCGTCGAGCTGATGCGGATTCACATCCGCAAGGAAAACAACGCGCTGTTCGTGATGGCCGAACAGGTGCTGTCGGACGCAGCCAAGCAAGCCCTGCTGGACGAGTTCAAGGCTCGGGGTGACTACCTCGAGAGGGGCTAGCCAGGCCTCCATCACGCGTTCGAAGCATCCTCGCCGCCGAGCCACCAATGCCTGAGCTATCGCACGTTGCCGCCGAGCTCGAGCGCCTCGAGGCCGACACGCGCCGGCGCCGTCACCTCGAAGACCACGCGCTGAAGGCGCGGTCCTTCCACTAGCGCCCCGCGCCCCACGGGAACGTCAGCAGCAAGGCGCTGTCGACCACCGCTACGGCGTCGTGCTCGAGGCCAGCGACCAACATCGCACACTCCCCGCGCTCGAGGGTTGCGCTTCCAGAAGCCCAGTGAAGCCGCACGACACCGGACACGACCTGGACGACCGCAGACGCATCGATGCGGTGCTGGGCGATGGGAGCTCCTTCCTTCAGCGCCACCAGCACCACGCGCAGATCGGGCGCGCGCATCAGCGTGCGCGCAGCACGCCCTTCCTTCTTGAAGGCCACTTCGCTGCGCAACTCGGCGATGTGGAGTTCCAGAGAGTGGACCGTCATCGCTGCTTCCGTGGACATATCTAGCCCCAAGTCTCCCGTTCCTTGTTTTTTCCGCCGGGCAATAAATGACCATCACGCTCGAACACAGGTGTGAAACGAGTGACCGGGGGAGAAGCGCACGACTCCTTCCCCCCGAGATCGAGGCCGCGCCACGTGTGGCCTTGAAGTCGAACCAGGATAGGGCTAGACGAGATGAAAATCCATGGGATCCCATGCTTCAAGCAATGCAAACCCGGAGACCGCCAGAATCCTGGCCTCGCTACGTCGCCTGGTGCGCTTCCTCCGCCTGGAGAACGGCTCGAGAAACGCCAAGCTGAGCACCGCGCAGCTGTTCGTGCTGGTGCAGCTCAACCAGGGGGGGAGCGCGTCCATTCGTGAGCTCGCGGAGCGAACGATGACTGACCCAAGCTCGGTATCCGTCGTCGTGAGCAAACTCGCAACCCGTGGGCTCGTCGCCCGCACGCCAGACCCCGGAGACAAGCGCCGCGTGACTCTTCGATTGACGGCGACCGGCAAGCGGGCAGTGGCGCGGGCGAAGGATCTGCCGCAAGTGCGGATGGCGGAGGGCCTGGCGCAGTTGCCCCTGGGCAAGCGCCGACAGATCGCCCAGTCACTGGAGCTGCTGGTGGAAGCGGTGGGCGCTGACGACCTCGTGCCGCGCATGTTCTTGGAGGGCAACGGCGATGAGTGAATCGAACCTCGAGCGAGGGATCCCGTTGGCGCCAACACTCGAGCGTCGGCTGACGTCTCTTCGTCTCCCGGAACGCCTGCCGACACTGAACCGCCGCGTGGCAGTGATCACGGGTCTTGCCATGCTGGTCGCGATCGCGGCCGCGTTGGGAGCACAAGCCCTCACGAGATTGATCGCGCTCATCACGAGTGTCGCCTTTCACCAGCGCCTCGACTTGCAAGGCGCAGATCCATCGATGAACCGTCTGGGTCTCTGGGTGATCGCGATCCCGGTGGTCGGCGGCCTGATGGTGGGAGCAATGGCCCGCTTCGGTTCACGGGCGATCCGGGGACACGGGATCCCGGAGGCCATGGAGCAGATCCTGCTCAACGACGCGAAGATCCCCAAACGCATGACGCTCCTGAAGCCGATCTCGGCGGCGATCGCCATCGGCACCGGAGGCCCTTTCGGAGCTGAGGGCCCCATCATCGCCACGGGCGGAGCCCTCGGATCCACGCTAGGCCAGCTCGTTCCCGTGACATCCCATGAACGCAAGACGCTCCTCGCCGCGGGAGCCGCCGCGGGCATGGCGGCCACCTTCGGCAGCCCGGTGTCTGCGGTTCTGCTCGCGATCGAACTGCTACTCTTCGAGTATCGCTCGCGATCACTCGTGCCCGTCGCTCTGGCGGCGTGTGTAGCCACCGCGGTGAGGTTCGCGTTCGTCGGCTCGAGTCCTATATTCCCCATGGCAAACGTTCAGGAGCCGGGGGCAGTGGCGCTCACGACCTATGTGGGGCTTGGAGCGTTCATCGGGGTCTGCTCAGTCGCGATCACGCGTTTACTCTACGCGGTCGAAGATGGCTTCGAACGCCTCCCGATCGCGTGGCCTTGGTGGCCTGCGATCGGCGGACTGGCAGTTGGAGTCATTGGCTACGTCGCTCCCCGTACCCTGGGAGTCGGCTACGTCAACATCGAGGAGACGCTACGGGGTGATCTGCTTGGCGGTGTTCTGCTGACTCTTTGCGTAGCCAAGTTGGCTTCCTGGCTGATCGCATTGGGTAGCGGAACCTCGGGCGGCACGTTGGCCCCGCTCTTCACGATCGGCGGTGCCCTCGGCGCACTCGGCGCTCGAGTCGTCGCCGAGGCGTTGCCGGGGCACCAGATCGATCCTCGCATCGGCGCCCTGATTGGAATGGCCGCCATGTTCGCCGGAGCCTCGCGGGCACTGCTCGCCTCCGTCGTGTTCGCGTTCGAGTGCACCAGGCAACCGATCGGACTGCTCCCGCTGCTTGGAGCGTGCACCGCGGCGTACTTCGTGTCCGGTTTGATGATGCCGAACACGATCATGACCGAGAAGCTCGCCCGGCGCGGCGTCCGCGTAGGCTCTCAGTACAGCGTCGACAATCTGGCTCTTATGCCGAATCCGGGCAGACTCATCGAGTTTCCGCGCGGCGCCTGACACGGTCCTCGCAGCTTGAGATCGCGTGACCGTCTCAAGAGCCGAGGATCATGCCAGGCGCCGGTTGGTTCATGCCGCAGCGCTGGTTGGTGCCGCCAGCCCCAAAGCGAGGAAGCGATCCGCTCCTTGAGCGGTGCGGACAGGGTTTGCGGTGATGAACTGCAGCTTGCGGAATAGGTATTGGTGGTCGCGGTAGCCTCGGCCGCGGCGGACGAGCGTCTCCCAATTGTTGTTGAGCGCCTCGAGGCGACCGGTGGGCGGCCGATGCTCTGCCAGCGCGACGATGCCATCGTAGTGGCCGCGTAAGGAGTCGTGGAGCTTTCGCATCGGAACGTTCGATTTCTTTTCTGTGCGGTAAAGTATGTGCTGAAGCGCTTTCCGCATGGTTGCGCCATCCGGGGCTTTGAGTGCCTCACGCAGTTCCTCGAGCACCTGGTAGGCGCGCATCAGTTTGTTGTTCAGGGCGAACAGCTTGTTGAGCTTGATTTGGTCTTCCTCGCCAAGTCGCTCCCACGGTCTCAGTACCAGCCAGCGTGTGCCCCGACCGATGGCGCGCAGCTCCGGTCCCGCACGGAAGAAAATCTGCCGCCTCAGCTCGGTAACAGCTTCGCCGGCGCGCTTCATGATGTGGAAAGGGTCGTGAACGATCGCCGCGTGAGCCAGTTGCTCGTCGCTGCGAATCGCCGCATGAAACGGCTTGTGCATGTCGCAGGCGAACAGCTTGATCTTGGACTTCTTTTCCGCCGTCAGTGTGTCGAGGAAACGTTTGACGTCCGCCTCGCTGCGACCGTAACCAATCCAGACAGGCTCCCCGGAGCGGAGGTTGCTCGCGATGGTGACGAACTTGTGCCCGCTCTTGTGGCGTCGTCCCAGCCACTTCTCATCGAGCCCCACCTCCTCGAGCGGGCTTTCGGGTCTGGTGGAGTGCCACCGCTCGAAGGCAGCGACCTCGGACCGGCGCACGGTCCGCCATGAGAGTCTGTACTTGACCGCGACATGCGTCAGCGGCATCGACAGCGCATCCAACGCCAGGTGGTGCTGTAAGCGCCGAGTTTGCCGTTGCTTCGGGTCGGCCCAGGCAAGTAGTTCCGTGGGGCAGCTGCCACATGCCTTGCACTTGACTCGCTCCGGCGCATACTCCAGAACCACGCGGTGCCCGATGGCCGGCAGCTCCTCCCAGCGGCGCACCTTCCCACGCTCGTGGAGCTTCGAACAGATCGCCAGGCAGTGGCTGCACCGAGCGGCCCAGCGGCGCTCAAGCTCGATCACAAGCACCGCGTCGGCCGGGACGTGGTTTCGAAGCGGGACGATGGCCCTCCCGTCCGCGCTTTCCCAGCGCCAGCTCCTCACCTTCCATCCTCGGTACCCAAGAATCTGCGTGATAAGATCTCGCTGCCGACCCATCGCTGGTCACCTCCCATTCCGTTGCAAGAACGAGAGATAGCCACCGCAATTCGGCGGCGTCGATGGGTCGGCGCTACCCCCTGAGAACCTGCGGGCCGGCGGCTAGCCCACGCTGATCAGGCTGCCCGGGTTTCGACGAAGAGCGGACAATCTCGAGTTGATCCACGTCGGAGATATTGCCACGCGGCAACTGGTAACCATCGATGCAGACATCACGGTCGCTCATGCGCGAGCGATCGCCGCTCACACGCCGCACCAGATCTACCCTGTCACCCGCAACGCGCAGCTAGTCGGAGTCGTCGACCACGCCGATCTCCAGGCACAGAACGGCTCGCTGAACGTGCACGAGATCGTGTCCAACGTCGCGGTCGTGGCGTATCCCGATCACACGGCGAGAGAGGCGGCGGACCACATGCTCCAGAGCGGGGTGGGACGCATCGTGGTGATCAGCACCGGTCCCACGCGACGACCAATCGGCATCCTGACCCGACGCGACCTACTCGAAGCAGCGACGCGCACGCGCTCTCCGCGGGACTGCGACTCCAGCTCCGGTTACGTCCCGGTAGTCTAGCTAGTGCCGCTGCCCACGAGCCCCGCCTGGTCAATCCACGCACGCCAGATGACGCTTCGCGGACCTCGCGTCGTAGCCTGGCGGCAAATAGGCACACGACTCGTCAGAGCCCAGGTAGTCGCCGCTCATGGCGTAGGCCCTGGCTCTCGAACCACCACACTTGACGCGATACTCGCAGGCGCCGCACTTCCCGCTGAGCGCATCCGGGTCGCGCAGCGATTCGAAGAGCGGGTGGCTGCGGTAGATGTCGATCGGGTCTCGGTCTCGAATGTTTCCGCACGAGATCGGCAAGAAGCCACTCGGATAGACGTCTCCCGTGTGCGAGACGAAGAGCATTCCGCGTCCCTCGTTGACGGTGAGCGCCGAGCGCCCTCGGACATAGCGCGCGGGCCTCACGGCCACGTCTCCAGCGCTCTTGCGTTGAGCCAGCACACGCCGATAGTGTGGAGCGGCTGTCGTCTTGATGGCGAAGGGCACGCGCTTCGAGATGTCCGCCAGCTGATTCAGCTGCTGCTCGACGTCGTCGGGATCCAGCAGCAGGCTCGCGTTCGCGCGCCCTGTTGGAACCACGAAGAACACGCTCCAGAGCACGCACCCAAGCGCCTCGACCAGGCGGCTCGTGGGCTCGAGCAGATCACCGACGCCCGCGCGAACCGTCGTGTTGATCTGGGTCGGGATACCCAGCGACGCAGCGTCCTGAAGAATCCGCAGTGACGTGTCGAAGCTGCCTGCCACGCCGCGGAACGCGTCGTGCAGCTCTGCCTCACTCCCATCGACGCTGATCGCCAACCGCCCCAACCCGGCCGCCTTCAAGGAACGAAGCAGATCGTAGGTCACCAGCGGCGTCGCCGACGGCGTGAGCCCCATCTCGAGTCCCAGTCGCTTGCCGAACCCCACCAGCTCCACCAAGTCGCTGCGCTTCGCGGGATCCCCCCCGGTCAGCACCACGAGGGGAACGCTGGCCGCAGCCAGCTGCTCCAGGAGCGCCCTGGCCTCGCCGTTGGTGAGCTCGTCGGGGTGAGAGGTCGGCATCGCGCAAGCTCTGCAGTGCAAGCACTGCAGGTCACACGCGCGCGTCGTCTCCCAGATTGCAATGAAGGGGCGATCATCGAATTGGAACACCGTTGACTCCTGCTAGAGTTCGAGCTTCGCGTTCAGGGTCAGGTTGTCGTTGAGTCCTTGACGCAGCTCGTCCGGCGCGCCTGGGACAGCGCGATATCTCGTATCCGTGCGGTAGTATTCGAGGCTCGTGGTCAGGCGCTTGACCGGTGAGTAGAACACGCCGCCAAACAGCCCGAGGTTGCTCTTGGCTGCGCCCACGGGAAGCTTGTCTTCATCACCGACTTCGGCTCCCACCGAGGCCACGATCTTGAGGCTCTCGACGACCGGCACCCCCAGCTCGACCCAGCCACCCATCGCCGGCAACGCCTCGACATCTCGGACCTCCGCGAACGCTGGCTGCGCGGGATCCGTGGACCCGCGAGTGAGCAGCACGCCCTGACGGCTGAACATCCCGTTCAAGTTCTCCCCCGTCCAGCCCTGACCCCCGAGCCAGAACCAGTCGGTCGTGAGCTTCGCGTCCAGGCTTGCTAGCCAACTCGAGACGCTCACGTCACCAGCGACGCCCGCCGCGTCGACGGTGAGGAACTTCTCGCGCGCAAAGCGCCCACCAACCCCGAAGGCGAACAGCTTGCTCTCATACCCAGCGTGGGCTTCTCCGCCCGGCAACTGACTGGCTGCGCCTGGGTCGGCGTTGTCTGCCCGTGTGATGACGCCCGCGCCCGGTTCGCCGCTCACGGATCGCACCACGGCGAGCTTCACGCCGAGACGCTGCTCGCCCTCTCCCCCGTCGAGGGCTTGATCGAGGCTGACGCCAAGCTGAGGTAGACGCTGCCACAGCGCTCCGCTGCCGGTGTGCAGAACGATCGCAGAGTGGCTGATGCTCATCGGCAGCCTCGGCGTGACCACGCTCCAGGTCTGTCCGGCAAAGACCCGCCAGGACTTGCCTCCGATGTCCGCATAGCCCAGGCGCAGGCGAGGCCCCGGCTGCGTGATGCCCGTCGGCCCACCGTCTTCGTGCAGCCCCCAGAAGTCGATCTCCACGGTCGCGGTCGCGTCGAGGTCGTTCTCGAGGACGTACTGTCCCTTCAGGCCGACGCGAGACTGCCTGCTCGTCAGCACGAAGGAACCGTCGGTTGGCAAGCCGTCACCCACGTTCGATCCGGCTGGAGCACCAACGGGAGCCTCTTGAGAGGGCGCCGCCGTGCCCGTGTTCATCCCGGCGTTGACGATGATCTGCGCGTAGGGGGTGAGGGTGACCTCGGAGTCAGCGCGTGCCTGTGCTCCCGCGTTCGAGCACACCGACAGCCCAAGCGCCGCGAACACCAGGACAGCACACGTCCTTCTGCCCAGCGAAAATGATGATCCGTTCCTCATTGCAATTCATCCTCACTCGGCGGGCGACACCGCCTCGTCGTGCGCTGCATCCGCTTCGATATCCCGATGCCGCAGCTCGCCGCTGAGCACGGGCAGAGCCACCTTCACGGCGACGGTCAGCAGCATGAATCCGAACGCCCAAATCCCCGCGGTAATCTTCCACTCGGTCAGAGTCGGCACGTACTCGACGATCTCGTGCAGCGTACTGGGGACGAAGCCCGGGATGATCAACCCCATGCCTTTCTCGATCCAGACGCCGGCGAAGGCAGCGACGCACGCGGCGTTGAGGGCCCAGCTCGTACGTTTCAACGCGGGCACGTGGAGCAAGAGCGCCGAGGCGACGTTCAGCGCGACCGCTGTCCAGATCCAGGGCACCAGCGCGTCATGCCCGTGCAGCCCAAAGAACAGATACTGAGCTGCGACCGCGTGGTGTCCGCCGGTGTAGAACTCGGTGAATAGCTCCGACCCCAGCATGAACAGGTTGAGCAAGACTGTGATACGCATGACCCTGGTCAGCGTCCGCACTGGGCCTGCCGCCTTACGGAAACTCGAGAAGCGCTGCATGAGCTGCAGCAGAAGGATCACGAACGCCGGCCCGGTGATGAACGCGGACGCGATGAAGCGCGGCGCCAGGAGCGCAGAGTTCCAGAACGGCCTACCCCCGAGACCGCTGTAGAGAAACGCCGTGACGCTGTGGATGCTGATCGCCCAGAAGATGCTCAGAAAGACGAAGGGCACGTACCAGCGCCGGTTCGGCTTCCTTCCGAGATAGCGCGTGTAGATCATGTAGCCGGCCACGTGGAGGTTCAGCAGCAGGTAGCCGTTCAACACGATCACGTCCCAGGTCAGCATCGAGATGGGCCAGTTGAAGCGCCCCAGTCCGGGGATGATGTGCCAGAACCGATCGGGCCTTCCGAGATCGACGGTGATGAACAGCAGGCAAACCGTGATCGCCGCGATCGCCAGCAACTCCCCGACCAGCACGACGTCGTGCATGTCGTGGTCGTCGTACAGGTAGGCCGGGATCACCATCATCACCGCGCCGGCGGCCAGGCCGACTCCAAACGTGAAGTTGGCGATGTACAGCCCCCAGGAGACCTGGTCGGTCATGCCGGTCACGGTCATCCCGTTGGCCACCTGATGTGCCCAGGCGTTGGCCCCCACCAGCGCGATCGCGGTGAGCACAGTCATCCACACATAGAAGCGCCAGCCTCCGTCGAGGCTCATGCGGAGCACTCGGAGCAGGAACCTGGGGTAGCTCACCACGTGGCTGTCACGACTCATTGAAGATTTCCCCGTGGTTAATTATCGAAGAAGTAGAAGAACCGAGGCTTGGCGCCGAGTTCTTCCTTGAGTACGAACACGCGCTTGTTCTCGAGCACCCAGCGGATCTCGCTATCGGGATCGAGCAGATTGCCGAAGACTCGCGCCCCCGTCGGGCACGCCTCGAGGCAGGCCGGGAGACGCCCTTTGCGCGTTCGATGCAAGCAGAACGTGCACTTCTCGACCACGCCTTGGGGACGGATGCGGTTCGAGAGGTAGGACTGCTCGGGGTTGATGTCCTCGGCGTCGATCTCTGGAGCTTCCCAGTTGAAGCGACGCGCGTGATAGGGGCAAGCGGCTTCGCAGTAGCGGCAACCGATGCACCAGTCGTAGTCGACGACCACGATGCCATCGGACTCTTTCCAGGTGGCCTGCACGGGGCAAACCTTCACGCAGGGGGCGTTGTCGCACTGCTGGCACTGCACCGGCATGTAGTACTTGCCTGGCGCCGGCACGGCGTGATCGTAGGTGGTGTTCCCCTTCTCGAGATCGAGGCTGCCCTGCTCCATCTCGATCACCCGGATGTACGAGTTGTTGGTGCGGCGGTCGTGGTTGTTCTCGTGGTGGCAGGCCTCCGCGCACTTGCGGCAGCCGATACACACGCTGAGGTTCAGCGCGTAGCCGAACTCGACGCCCTCCATGGGGCGCACGTCCTCGCAGTGCACCTCGCGACCGTACTTCTCCTTGGTCTCGGCTTCGACCCGACGGAGCACGGCCTGCAGCTGCTCGGGTGTGAGTTCGCGGTAGTGACGCTGCATGAACTGATCGAACGTCAGGTCATCGGTCCAGGCCTTGAGCGGCTCCATCGCCGCGGCGAAGGCGGTGGCGCCCAGCGTGGCCCCCAGCACCTTGAGTGCACGACGGCGCCCCGCGTTCTTGGGCTCTGGGTTCGCTTCAGTCATGTTTCCTCCCGGTACCTTCGGCGCTCGCGTGCTCGAGGTAGCGGTCTCGTGGCGGGAGAACCGGCGCGGATCTGGGAATGGCAGGGCTGTGGGGGTCGTGGCAGTCGACGCAGTTGTTCCTCACCCGCTCCCCTCGCGAGCGATCCCAGTAGCCGTTCATGCCCCCGTGAGCTCCGTGGTCGTAGTCGCGCTTCTGGGGGCCATGGCACTGCGCACAGAGCCTCATGGCCTGCGGCATCTCCACCTTCTCACCGCTGGCCAGGTGCAGCAGCCGGTGAGGCGCGGAGTCGTCATGGCAGCTCCCACATTCGAGTTTTCCGTGCTGAAACTTCATTCCAACATGAAACTCCTTCAGCTCGGAGGCCTGCTTCGGGAGCGGTCGCGGACCGCGCGCGGAGTGGCAGGTCACGCAGCTCACCCGCAGATCAGCGCCATGACTCGATTGGACGTCGGTCTTCACGCTGGTCAGCCGGTCCGGCTGGTGAATGCGGGTACCGAACACCTTGGCGCTCGGCGCTGGCGCCTTCCCTCGCTCCACCGGCGTGCGGTTGCAGCCAAGCAGCGTCAGGAGCACACAGCAGGAGAGAATTCGCAGCACGGTCGCGCAAAAGCATCCACCATGCCAGACACGACGAAGCCTTTGCGCGCGCGCCGATCCACGCGGAAAATCTTCGTTCGCTCCAGGCTGGAACACACATGTTCCGAAGTGGAACAGGCTAAACTCCCGCACATTCTGCGAGCCCTCGCCTGACCCGCGCAGTTCCTACGCCCCGCGAGGACCTGCTCGCGCCGAGAGCTCGCGAAAGACCCGCCAAACTCGCGCAAACTGCGCGTGGGAGCCTCTGGCGCGTGCCTTGCTAGCCCCGGATCGCCATGCCCATCAGCGGACTCGTGATCACGACGCGCAGCGAGCGCTCCGAGGAAGTCCTCGCCGCGCTGCGTCTGCTTCCTGACGTCACCGTGGGAGCCGCCCAGGGCCGCAAGCTACCGGTCGTCACCGAGGCGCCCACCCTGAGTGCCGCACGGAAATTGACCGAGGCGCTGATGCGACTGCCCGGCGTCGACTTCGTCGATGTCGTGAGCGTCGACTTCCAGGACGAGGAACTCTGAAATGCAACGACGAGACTTCATTCGCAGTTCGGCGATGGCTGCAGCGACCCTCGCCGCGACCCGGCTCGCAGCCGAGGAGTCCAGCGCGGAAGCGCCGCGTGAAGTGGACGGCGTTCGCTTCCAGAAGGCCCCATGCAGATTCTGCGGCACTGGCTGCCACGTGCAGGTGGGCGTGAAGGGCGGCAAGGTGGTCGCCATCCAGGGCGACGCCAAGGCCGAGGTGAACAAGGGCCTGCTGTGCATGAAGGGCTACCACGTCGGTCTCGCGCTCTACGGCAAGGATCGGCTCACCAAGCCGCTGCTGCGCAAGAACGGCAAGCTCGTCCCCATCTCATGGAAGGAAGCCATCGACACCATCGCCGAGCGCATCCAGGCCGATCCCAAGGGCTTCGCCATGTATGGCAGCGGCCAGTGGACCATCCCCGAGGGCTACGCCGCCAACAAGCTGGTCAAGGGAGGCCTCGGCTCGAATCAGGTCGACCCCAATGCGCGGCTGTGCATGGCATCCGCCGTCACGGGCTTCCTGAGCACGTATGGCGTGGATGAACCCGCCGGCTGCTACGACGACCTAGACAACTGCGATGTGCTGATTACCTGGGGAAACAACCCGGCGGAGATGCACCCGGTGTTGTTCTCGCGGGTGATGGATCGACGGTCTCGGGGGGAGAGGGTGAAGCTGATCGACATCGGCACGCGCCGAACACGCACCACGGAGTTCGCCGACGAGTACCTCGAGTTCAAGCCTCAGACCGACCTGGCGATCGCCAACGGCATCGCGCAGCAGCTGATCGCACGCGGCGCCTGGGACCGCGACTTCGTGGAGAAGAACTGCGCCTTCCGCGAGCAGGACGAGCCGGCCACGCTCAACGGCAAGGAGATGAGCTTCGAGGCCTACAAGCAAGCCATCGCGAGCTACACGCCGGAGAAGGTCGCGGAGATCAGCGGTGTTCCGGCTGCAAAGATCCGCATGCTCGCCGACCTGTTCGCGGACAAGTCGCTCAAGATCACGAGCCTCTGGTGCATGGGCATGAACCAGCACACCCGAGGCACAGCCATCAACAACCTGGTGCACGCCGTCCACCTGCTGAGCGGCCATTTCGGCAAGCCAGGGGACGCGCCGACGAGCTTGACCGGACAGCCCTCGGCGTGCGGGACCGTGCGGGAGGTGGGCACGCTGGCCCACGCTCTCCCAGGAGGGCGCGTCGTGGCCAACGCCGACCACCGCAAGCACGCGGAGGAGATCTGGAACGTGCCCGCTGGGCGCGTCAGCGCCAAGCCGGGCTACCACACGGTCGAGATGTGGAAGCGCTTCTCCACGCCGAAAGATCAGGGCGGCGACATCTCGACCATCTGGGTGCAGGTCACGAACCCCGGACAGACGCTCCCCAACTTGAACCAGCTGTTCTTCCCCAGCCGGAAGATCCCGGGAAAATTCCTGATCGTCAGCGATGTTTACCCCACGGCAACGACCGAGCACGCCGACCTGGTGCTCCCGAGCGCGCTGTGGGTGGAGAAGAACGGCGTCTTCGGCAACTCAGAACGCCGCACCCAGCAGTGGTTCAAGATGGTCAAGCCGCCTGGCGAGGCGCGAGACGACTGCTGGCAGCTGATCGCCGTGGCTCATCGCCTGCTCGAGCTAGGCAACGAGGGGATGAAGGACCGCGATGGGAAGTTCCTGTTTCACATCGAGAAGGACGGCAAGGAAGTGCCCATCTGGGACTTCGCCCACTACTACGACGTGAACGTCGACGAGCACCTGTTCGAGGAGTACCGCAAGTTCACGCGGCTCAAGCACAAGGACCTCGCCCCCTACGAGGAATACACCAAGGCGCGCGGCCTGCGCTGGCCCGTCGTCCAGCAGAAGGACGGCAGCTGGCGCGAGACGAAGTTTCGCTTCGCGAGCTTCGACGATCCCTACGCAGAGAAGTCCCGCCCGATCGACTTCTACCACTCGACGACCCACGATCATCGCGCGCAGATCTGGTTCCGCCCGTACGAGCCGCCGCCAGAGTCCCCCGACAAGGAGTATCCATTCTGGCTCTGCACTGGGCGCGTGATCGAGCACTGGCACACCGGAACGCTGACGATGCGCATCCCGCAGCTCCGCCGCTCCATGCCGGGGAGCTACATCGAGATGCACCCCGACGACGCCCATGAGCTGGGGATTGGCAACGGCGAGCGGGTGCTGGTGGAGAGTCGCCGCGGCAAGCTGGAGCTGAGCGTGTGGTTGAACGGTCGCGGACGCCCTCCGCGCGGAAGCACCTTCATCCCGTTCTTCGACGAGACCCTGCTGGCGAACCTGCTGACCCTCGAAGCGTATGACCCGTTCTCCAAGCAGCCGGACTACAAGAAATGCGCCGTACGCATTCGAAAGGTCGGATGAGGTCCGAGCAT
Source organism: Polyangiaceae bacterium (assembly GCA_041389745.1). Lineage (GTDB taxonomy): Bacteria > Myxococcota_A > Polyangia > Polyangiales > Polyangiaceae > JAHBVY01. The sequence continues at coordinate 74,723 of JAWKRF010000011.1, read as the reverse complement.
GGCCGAGCCTGGAACTAGCCGCAGGGGTTGGCAGCTGGCCGCGGCCTGCGTCGTGGCGGTCGCCTTCGTCGGCTTCTTCACTGGGTTGAAGCAGCCTCCGGTGGTTGCGCCCGTGCGAGACACCGGAGAGCTGGGACGCGGCGCGGACCCAACGCCGTCGTACCGCGACCTGCGTTCCAGAGACCGTGGCGTGCTCGGCGACCTCCACCCCTCACAGGTCCAGCGCTTCTTGGACGCCGTGGATCGCACCCCGCCGAAGGGCCCGCCTGACGAGCAGAGCTTCACCGAGGCCATTGCCGCGCGGGAAAAAACACGGGCCTACTGGGGCGCTCCGCCGAGCATCCCTCATCAGGTCAACGACACGCGCGCGCCCGATTGCCTGACCTGCCACGAGAAGGGCGCCAACATTGCCGGCAAGCTCGCTCCTCGCATGAGCCACCCACGCTACGACAGCTGCTTCCAGTGCCACACCCTCAGCCAGGATCCGCGCGCCGGAGGCAAACCTGGCATAGCTCGAGAGAACACCTTCGAGGGTTGGAAATCTCCGGGGCACGGCGCGCGCGCGTGGGATGGCGCGCCGCCGACGATGCCTCACCCGACGCGCATGCGAGAGACCTGCATCAGCTGTCACGGCCCGACCGGCAAGGTGGGCCTGCGCACCAGCCACCCCGAGCGCCAGAACTGCGTGCAGTGCCACGCGTCGAGTGCGACTCTGGACCAACGCACCTCGAGCAGCGACACCCCCACCGGGAGATGACTCATGGCCAACCTATCGCGCCGCGGCTTCCTGGGCCTGTTTCGGCAAGAATCATCGAAGAAGGCAGACGCGGAGGAGTTCTCCCTGGACTCCTTCTACGCCAAGCGAGGCAAGCCTCCGACCTCCCTCAACGTCGAGCTGCGCCGGGATCTGCCCGCCGTGGAGACGACGCAGGTCGGCGTCCCCGATTTGATCCCCAAGGCAACGAAATCCGATGAGTGACGAGGAGCTCGCGCTACCCGATCTGCAAGACGCCGTGCTCTCTCCAGGCGTCCTGTCCTCCCTCCTGAACGACATCGAGCAGTGCAGCGAGCTCCTCGAGGTCCGGGTCAAGTCCCGCGCCTTTGCTCACTCCAGCGCGGCGGCTCTGGGGCTCACCGACGTACCCTCGCATCTTGGAGCCGGACACGCAGTTCAGCTGCGGTACCGACACGGCGGGCGACAGTGGCTGGATACGCTGATGCCGGTAGCCGACGGAGTGCGCCTGGTTCGGATGCAAGCTCCTGCCTAGACTCCTCCGGGGGTGAGGCGCGCCAGCTCAACCTGCGACGCGCGTTCAGTCATCGTCATCGTCTTCCTCCGCTGTCGCGGCGACCGTCGGCATATCCTTCTGGAAACTCGTGCCCTGATAGGCCTGGGCCGCGCCATGCGTGTAGACCAGGCGCCCGCCGGCTTCTCCCGTCTGATAACCGAGCGCCAGGACTCCCAGGGTACCCGCCGTGGCGACACCGGCGACGGCGCGTCCGAAGCGTTTCTCGGACACGGCAACGCCGATCAGCATCAAGCCCAGCACCACGCCGCTCGCCAGCACGAAGCGCTTCGCGGCGTGCTCGTGCGCCTCGATGTAGCTCTCGGCGACCACGCGCTCCACGCGATCTTCGTCGGCTTCTCCGCTCCAGAGCGCTCCGACCCCCGAGACGACCAGCACCAGCTGGAGCAGGACGGCGCCCAGCCAGGCGCGCCGAGGGAGCCACTCGCGCCACCAGGCGAGGAGCAATCCCCCCGCGATCAGCGGCATCAACACCGCGAGCGCGATGGGCAGGTGAACCAACTTGGGATGAAACAGCAGCGAGTCCATACGACCTCCACGTCTACACTGAAGCGTGGCGTCGTCTCCCCTCACGCACCATCCGTCAAACGTAGGACGTGGGTCGGGCAAAGCTACCTTACGGCACATCATGCAGCACGACCCTCCACGTCCATTTTTCCGCATAGAATCATGAACCAGCAGCTTCATCGCCTTCCGTTTCGCGCGTCGCGATGCAGGTCCAGGCCGAACGTCCAGGAGCTGCTAGTCTGCGCAGTAGCGTCAGCGAACGGGTACACCCGCGGGGGTGGTGGTAATTCCCGCCGTGACTCCCTAGGTTCCGCGCGTCAATCCACGGAGCGCCTCGCCCCCGGCGCGTGAACTCCCATGCTACGACCCATTCTGGCGCCCCAAGGCTTGCCCGAAGACGAACAGCTGCGCACGGCGCTGTGGAGCGCCGAAGGCGATCTGGCGCGCATCATCGACGCCCCGCGGAGCTCGCTTGGCGCATACGTCGAGTACCTGAAGAAGCTGCGCTTCCTCGACGGTGGACCACCGCCCATTGTTTGCTTCGTTGAAACACGCGCTCTAGGGGTGGTGCTCACGGCGCGTGCGTTGCTCGAAGAGCAGCTCCCGATCCTGCGCCGCGCGAGCTGGCTGCTCTTCCTGAAGGACCCGGAAGACCCGCTGTTCGCTGCCGCTGCGGAGCGCCTGGGCACCCTGGACGACGCCATTTCGTCAGTTCCGCTCTGGAAGTCGCGAGCTGGTAAGTACTTCGTCGTCGTCCCGCCGACCGCACCCATGGCGCGACTAAGGGCTCGCTGCGCCGAAGCGCAGATGCTCGCGATGCTCTAGCGACTGGAACGCTCGTTTCCGCGCAGGGGCAACGCTGGACCCAACGGCTACCAGCTCGCCCGGGGCAACGCAGGCCCAGGTCGCGCAAAGCGAAAGCCCTGAAGCAGATCGCAGCCGAGATCCACGAGTACGTCCCGCTCGGCTTCGGTCTCGATGCCCTCGGCGACCACCAGCGACCCGAGCTCCTGGCACAGCGTCACCATCGAAGATACGAGACGACGCTTCACCAGGCTCGAGTGGACGCCGCGAACGAGCGAGATGTCTAGCTTCACGATCTCAGGCTCGAGCTGAGCGAAGCTGGCAAGCCCCGCGTAGCCCGCGCCGAGGTCATCCACCGCGATGCGGTAGCCAAGGCCTCGCAGCAGGTTCACTCGACCCTGAGTGTCCTCGACGCGGTCGAGCGCCACCCGCTCGGTGATCTCCAGGACGACCCGCTCTGCGAGCTGACTGAGCGGCGCATCGGGTGCGAACAACTCCGGATCCATCAGATCCCAGGGGTGCAGGTTGACGAACATCACCGACGACGCGTCCGAGCGGGCGAGCTGCCAGGCCACCTGTGCCCGGATCACGCGGCCGAGGGACCACACGGCGTCGAGGCGCTCGGCGGCGTCGAGCATCGCGCTCGGCTCGTACAGGCTGCCCTGCGTGCGCAGCAGGGCTTCGTAGCCGAACACGCTCCGGTCCTTGGCACTCAGCAGCGGCTGAAAAGCCATCCAGAGCGACGCGACGGCTTGACTGAACTCCGCCTCGAGCGTCGCAATTTCCCCGGGGCAACCTAGCCCGGTGCCCAGCACGGCCAGTGTCTCGCGCTGGACCAACGCCAGCGCGCGCAAGCGCACTGCGCGGGCTACCACCTCGAGCAGCTCGCTGGCGGCGATCGGCTTGAGCAGGTAGCGGAGGGCCCCGTGCTTCAGGGCGTCCACGGCGGACTCGACGTCGGGGGCACCGGACATCAGCACCACCGGCAAGCTGTGGTGCCGCCCGCGGATCGCGCGCAGCAACTCGATTCCGGACATCTCCGGCATCGCCACGTCGCTGATCACCACGTCGAACTCCCCCTCCTCCAGCGCGTCGACGGCGCTCGCACCATCGATGCACGTCGTGACGCCGTAGCCGGCGTGCTCCAGGTGGCGGCTCAGGGCGCGCAGCAACATCGGTTCGTCATCGACCAGCAGAACCTGGGCCGAGCGCGGGGGGCGGGAGCTAGCCACACGTGTTTGTTACGCGGACGACGTCGGCATTCAAGCGCTCATCTCGCGCCGCCCCGCGCTTCGTGTCACAAGGTGCAAACAACTCCCCATTGCCCACCTCGCGTCATCGAGGCAACCAGCGACACCCCCGTCGGCAAGCGGGCAAATCAGCTGAGTTTCCCGGGGCGCGCCGAGCACACCGATTTCCTTGAGGTAATCCCCCAGCTCCTACAGAGTCGGCCGACCGGGATCAGCCAGGCTTGCCGTCGACCCGTGCGCGCAGCCACATCGGCAAGGACGCCACGAGGAACACCCCGAAGGCCAGGCTCCAGGCCACCCCCGCGACCAGCAGCTGACCTCGATAGAAGGCTGGCAGCAGCCAGGGTGCCACCACTCGCGCGCCGACGGAGACCAGCAACAGCCAGAAGCTCACCTCGACGGCGCCCGAGGGCGCCAGCGCGCGCCCCGTGTGCCCCAGGGAAACGCGCGCCATCATGCCAAGGCACAGCATCGCCAGGCAACCCAGCGTGAACGCATGCAGTGCGATCTGAGACGACGCCAGGCTCGGCACGGCGCGCAGCGCAAGTGACAGCGCGAGGAACGCGTTCCCCAGGTGCAAGACCCAGAGCAGCGGGGTGCCGAGGCTCGCCCGAAAGCCCCAGCCCCAGCTTCGAACGACCAGCGCCAGCGCCGTCAGTCCGGCTACGCTCGATACCGCCCACGCCGGCGCGTCAGCCACACCGAGCGCCAGCACGGCTCCGAGCCCGACCAGCGCGGCGCGCTCCGCCAAGGGGCGACGCTTCACGTCGAAGCCCGTCGCATTGCGCGTGAACATCGGCAGCACTCGCGCCGTCATCACGCAGATGATGATCGCGATCACGTCCACGGCCAGCAGCTGTGCCTTGCGCTCCCAACCCGGGAGCCAGCCGAGCCCGCCGGCGTGATGCAGCGCGCTCAGGAGTTCGAGCAGCGCGAGCAGCCCCAGGAAGCCGTAGTTCCTCCGGTTCCGCGTGGGAACAATCGCGCGTCCCAGGGCGAGCATGACCAGCGGCAAGAACGCCAGGTCCACGGCCGCAGCCAGACCACCGGGCAACACGAACGGCGCGGCGCGCCCCAGCAACCACACGCCGGCAAGCGAGCCAAGGAACACGCCCCGCGCCGTCTCCCTCCCCGTCCAGTTGCTCGCTGCGGTGAGCAAGAAGCCGGCGATCACCGCGACCGCGAAGCCAAACAGCATCTCGTGACCATGCCAGCTCATGCCGCTGGCGGTCATCGGCAGGAAGCCGGTCACCATCAGCACCCACGCCGGTACGAAGAGCGCGGCGTGGAGCGACGCCAGGGCGAAGAACACCCGAAAGCCCTTGTCGAACAGCGCGAAGCCGCGCGCGTCGACCTGGGGCCGCGGTTCGGTGAGTTGGATCAGCTGTGCCATTCAAGCGTCCCTTCCGCGCCTAGCTGGCTGTTGGATTGGCAGCATGTCCTTCAACCCCCTGCTAGCGCTTGCGCCTTGCGTGCTGAGCTGCGGCCAGCGCCGAGGCCGCCGTTCGATGCACCGTCGGGCCATCGTAGTGCGGCATCAGCGGGGGTGAGGCGCGCCGTTCGGCCTCCCGGGTCAGCTCCCGACTCACCGCTTCCCCGAGCGCCTCCTCGCAGCGCGCGTAGACCCCTCCCGCCTCTTCTTGCGCGTCATGCCCATCCAGCAGCGAGGCGATCTCTCTCACCAGCGCGACGTCCGGGGTCGGCACCAAGAGCGACGTGAGCGCCCCGTGCTCGATGCGCAGCCGAGCCGCTCCCTCTGGCAGCTCACCCGAGGCGCGCCTTACCGCGGGGAACAGCAGCTTCTCCTCGAGCCCGATGTGCCGCAGCAGTCCAGCGCGAAAGCGCGCGTACGGCCCGGGGTGAAACGCGCCGCCCTCGGTCGACGCTTCGAGCTCCCGATGCAGACGCTGGTGGTCCAGCGTCAGGTACTCGGTGATGCGTCGTACTTCTACCATGGAACACCTCGAACCAGAGTGACGGCGACCGCGACCAGGAGCAGCGCCAGGACGGCGTTCAGCCGGCCCAGGCGCTGCGCCTGCACCCGCAGGCGCGCGGTCTCGGGCGAAGTCGCGTCCGCGAGGATCGCCTGGGTGGCGCGGGGACCGACGACGAAGTCGTGGATGGCGCTCACGATCAGCACGGCGACGAACAGCCCGAGCTTGGCTTGCACGATAAGCCCGAACGGCGACGTCAGCCAGCTCGCGTCGACGAAGTCGCCGAGGTGCACGCCCCGCATGTACAGGTTGAAGGTGCCAGTCACCAGGAGCACCACGAAACAGATCCAGCCGATGCGCCGGAAGCGGGCTCCAGTTTCCCTGAGGAACAATCCCGCCACGCGTTGACCTCCGCTGCGCAGCCAGGGGACCACGACGAAGACCAGGAAGGCGATGCCGCCGATCCAGACGATGGCGCACAGGATGTGCAGGTAGACCGACAGCAGGTAGAGGGTGTGCATCGCGCTCAGCAGGCACTGAGCAGCTTTCGGGCCAACGCCAAACAGCGCGTTTTCGCCGCATTTCTCACCCCCAAACCCGGGGGAGTCCACGAGGTGTTCCAAAATTGAACAGCTGGAACAGGCTGGGGCGAGCGACGGGGCCGTCGCGGGACTGCGAATTGCTGCACAGCGCCCCCGAGCGAGGTCCGCCAGCGCCCAGACGCCGCACTCGCGAAGGGAATTGCCCCGTGGAATTGTAGGAACTCCCGCAGCAAACGACATGGCGCGGGTGTTGCTACGGGGCGCGTCATGAAGTGGACCACGCCCTGGAAGGCGCTCGTGGTGGTGATTGTCGCCTCGTTCGCAGTGCTTCTCTACACCGGACATCGCATCGAGCAGGAAGCAGCGCCGATCCCGGCGCGCGTCGTCGACGCCGAGGGCCACGAGCTGATCGGTCAGGACGAGATCCTCACCGGTCAGAACGTGTGGCAGGCGATGGGCGGCATGGAAGTCGGCTCCGTCTGGGGCCACGGCAGCTACGTCGCTCCCGACTGGACCGCCGACTACCTGCACCGCGAGGCGATCTCGATGCTCGACGCCTACGCCCAAGCGGATCACGGAGAGCGCTACGAGCAGCTGAACTCGGAGCAGCAAGCCGCGCTGCGCGCGCGTCTGCAGAATGTCGTGCGCAGCAACGCCTACGACGCCGACAGGCAGGTGCTGGTGCTGTCCAGGGAACGCGCGGCGGCGCTCGAGAAGCTGCAAGCGCACTACACGGACGTATTCAGCAACGGCCGCGCGGAGTTCGCCATCCCTGCCGGCGCGCAATCCGACCCGCAGAAGCTGAAGCAGCTGACCGCGTTCTTCTTCTGGACCTCGTGGGCCGCCAGCGTCGACCGCCCAGGGGAAGCGGGCGTCAGCTACACCAACAACTGGCCTCATGAGCCCCTGGTCGCCAACACGGTCACGGGCGGCGCCGTGGTCTGGACCGGCGTGAGCATCATCGTATTGCTGGCGGGGATCGCAGGCATGGTGTGGTGGCGGGCGGCCCAGCCAATCCACGCGGAACCAGTGCCTCCCGCAGAGGACGATCCCTTGCTCAAGGCCAAGCTCACGCCATCGCAGCGCGCTTCGCTGCTCTACTTCGGCGTGGTCGTGCTGCTGTTCCTGATTCAAATCGCCATGGGCGTGGTCACGGCGCACTTCGGCGTCGAGGGCGACGGCTTCTACGGCGTCCCGCTGTCGAAATGGCTGCCGTACGTCGTCACGCGCACCTGGCACACGCAGCTCGCGATCTTCTGGATCGCGACGGCGTGGCTGGCGGCTGGCTTGTTCGTCGCGCCCGCGATCGGCGGCGGCGATCCGCCGTACCAGCGCCTCGGCGTGCACGTGTTGCTGGGCGCGCTGGTGGTCGTGGTCCTGGGCTCGATGGCGGGGCAGTGGCTGAGCGTGATGCACCATTTCCAGGACGACACGCTGCGCTTCTACTTCGGACACAGCGGCTACGAGTACATCGACCTCGGGCGCGCCTTTCAGATCGCGCTGCTCGTCGGCTTGTTCCTTTGGGTCGCGCTGGTGCTGCGTGCGGTGCGGCCCGCGCTACGGCGGAAGGACGACTCGAGTCGGGGGCTGCTCTTGCTGTTCGTGATCAGCGCGCTGGCCATCGCGGGCTTCTACGGCGCGGCCCTCGGGTATGGACATCACACGCACCTGTCGATGGATGAGTACTGGCGCTGGTGGGTGGTGCACCTGTGGGTCGAGGGCTTCTTCGAGGTGTTCGCGACGGTGGTCTTCGCGTTCTTGTTCGCGCGCCTGGGCTTGCTCGAGCCGAAATCGACGGAGCGCGCGGTGGTGATGGCGTCGGCGATCTTTCTTGCTGGCGGCATCATCGGCACGCTGCACCACCTGTACTTCAGCGGAACGCCATCGATGGTGGCGGCGCTCGGCGCGGTGTTCAGCGCCCTCGAGGTCGTCCCCCTGGTGTTCATTGGCTACGAAGCCCGGGAGAACCTCAGACTCTCGCGGCACCGGGGCTGGGTGCAGAAGTATCGCTACCCGATCTACTTCTTCGTTGCCGTGGCCTTCTGGAACGCCATCGGCGCCGGCCTCTTCGGCTTCATGATCAACCCGCCAGTCGCGCTCTACTTCATGCAAGGTCTGAACACGACGCCGGTGCACGGTCACGCCGCGCTGTTCGGGGTCTACGGCATGCTGGGTCTGGCGCTGATGCTGTTCTGCGTGCGCGCCGCGGCGCCAGATCGCCGCTGGAACGAGCGGCCGCTGAAGATCGCCTTCTGGCTGATGAACGTGGGCCTGTTCTCGATGGTCGTGTTCAGCGTGCTGCCCGTGGGGCTCCTGCAGACGAACGCCTCGGTCAACGTCGGCTACTGGTACGCACGAAGCCCCGAATTTCTACAAACTCCACTGATGAACTCGCTGCGCTGGGCGCGGGTGTTCGGCGATACGCTGTTTGGACTGGGTGCGCTGGCGTTCGTCGTCTTCTCCGTCAGCCTGCTGCGCAAGCCTCGGGAGCCGAAGCTCGTGACTCAACCCGCGGAGTGATCCGTTGATCTGGGATGGATCGCGTGAAGTTTTCGGAACACTGGACGATGTCGACGCATTGCCGAAGACTCTCGGAGTGCAGCGCTCCGCTCTCCCCCCTTGCAGCGTCTGCGGCATGGTCCCCGTCGTGCCGCGGGCTCACGGCGGGGCCGACGTGATCGCTCGCAGCTGCGCGATCCAGACCTTGTTCAAGCGCGTGTCTCGCTTCGCGCGCACGGAGGCGCCCGTCGTGGTCCACGGTGAGACGGGCACCGGCAAGGAGATCGTCGCCCGCGTCCTGCACGCGAATTCTTCCCGTGCGGAACAGCCGTTCGTCGCCATAAACGTCGCGGCGCTGCCGGCGGACCTCTTGGAGTCCGAGGTCTTCGGGCACGGCAAGGGCGCGTTCACCGGCGCCGCCAGCGCCAAGCGCGGACTGTTCGAGGCGGCTCATCGCGGCACCATCTTCCTCGACGAGATCGGAGAGATGCCGCTGGCGATGCAGGCCAAGTTCCTGCGCGTGCTTCAAGACGGGGAGATCCGCCGAGTGGGCGAGACGCAGTCCTTCGCAGTGGACGTGCGCGTGGTGTGCGCTACCCATCGCGACCTGGCCGCGCTCGTCAGCAAGGGCCTGTTCCGCGAGGATTTATTCTATCGACTGAACGTGCTGGCGGTGGAGGTGCCGCCCCTCAGAGAGCGGACGGCGGACATCCTGCCCCTGGCAGAGCATTTCCTGGCGCTGGAGCGCTCGGAGAGCCCCGGCTTCTCCGAGGAAGCCGAACGGCTACTCTGCGCCTACGCCTGGCCAGGCAACGTGCGCGAGCTGCAGAACGCCGTGAAGCACGGCGCGGCGCTGGCCTTCGGCGCCATCATCGGCGCGGAAGATCTGCCGGACAGCGTGCGTCACAACCGGCGTCCGGACCTCTCGCCCGCCGCAGATCTACGCAGCCTGGCGGAAGTGGAGCGGGAGCACATCCGGCGAGTGCTCGCCGCCTGCAGTGGCTCCCAGAGCGAAGCGGCGAAGGTGCTCGGGGTGGCCCGCAACACGCTGTGGCGAAAACTGAAGGAGCTGGGCGACTAGAACTGGCCGCGGCGTCGCCCGGTCCGCTTCAGGCCACGAGATGGTCGAGCTGCTGCTCTTCCATCTCGATCTGGAGCCTCAGGAGATCGCAGAGGGAGTCGGCGGCGACGCAGAAGCTCTTCCACGCTTCTTCGTCGCCGCTCAGCGACTGACCCATCGTGCCGAGCAGCTGGGTCGAGAGGCGATGCCGATAGAGGAACGCCTTGCGCGCCTCGTCCTCGGGGGAGGTGGTCTCTTCGATCAGAATTCGTTCCCTGGGGAAATGTTCTTCGAGCAACAGGCGCGTGAGCGCGACGGTCAAGCTGCTGGCCTCGGCGACTCCATCGTCTGGAGTCGCGGGCCTCGCGATGCAGCTGGAGAGCTGCTCCAGCAGGCGCAGCGTCTCGACGTGCTCCTCGCGAATGACCTGCGCTATCGGCTCGAACTCGGGCGTCGCTTGGCGATCGGGCACGAGGCAGCTTAGCGGATCACTCGACGAAACCAAGGCGAGTCTCGAGAGTTTCCGCGCGTCTCGACGTACCCAGCGGTTCGCGCGGGGCCCTTGGGCTATGCTCTCCGCATGCAGCGAGCTTGGTCGGTGGTGGTGTGCGTGCTCGTCGGGTGTTCAGGCTCAGCGACGGGGGGAGAGGGCTCCGGTGGCAGCGCTGGAGTGAGCGGCAGCGGTACGAGCGCTGGCGGCGCAGCCGGCTCGAGCGCTGGTGGCGCAGCCGGCTCGAGCGCTGGCGGCGCAGCCGGGTCGAGCGCTGGCGGCGCAGCCGGCTCGAGCGCTGGTGGGGGGACGAGCTCACAGCCCGCAAGCGGTAAGACACCCCGGTGCGGCGAGGACTGTTCGAATCCCCACGGATGCTACCCGTGCAGCGAGGGAAGCAAGCAGACCATCGACGGGACGACCCGCTACTGCGTCTCCGGGTGCTGGGACACCGCGCCGCCGCCCGATCCGAGCTGCACGCTGTATGGCCGCCAGTATCCTCCAGGTGGGGAGGCGCGCGATGTGTACGACTGCAACGCTTGCACGTGCTACGAGAACGCCAGCGGCGCGGACTGGGGCTGCACCACGAAAGCGTGCTCCTGCGAGGGCTTGAGCGGCGCGCAGTACGTCGCGACCAGTCCCGACGAGTGCGCCGTGATCGACTACGCCTGCCCCGCCAATACCGAAGGCTTCGGCGGGGACTGCGGCTGCGGCTGTCGGCAGGATCCGCGCTGCGCCGCGGTCTACGACTGCTCGAGCGGTTGCGAGCGCGACGTGATCGAAGTGTTTTGCCCCTACTCCGAGATCGTCGAGTAGCGCGGGGGTCATCGGCGGACGAAACCAATCACCGGCGCTGACGTAGACTCCCGAGCCCGATGCAGTGGCTTCGCCTCGTCAGAGTTGGCAGCGTGCTCTGCCTGACCTACACGTGCCTCGCAGCGCTGATCTCCGCCTACCTCGTGCCGTCGGATCGCTTCGCACTCAGCTGCGGCCTCTGGCTCGGGATCTTCGCCTTCGGCACCTGGCGCTACGTCGCCTTAGGCTTTGCCGCACGAAAACGCTTGCGAGAGCGACCAGGCACGCGCCTCGAGTTCATCGATGAGACGCTGTTGAACGTGATCGGCATCGTCGGCGCTGGCCCCTTCGGCGCGACCCTGGTGCTTGGAGGCTTGAACCAGCCACCAGCAGATGCATGGAAGGGCCTGCTCTTCGGAGCCCTCGGCATCCTGGGAGCGATCCTGAGCTACATCGATCTCGGAAGCTCACTCCGCGACTGAGGCTACGGTCTTGGGTGCTGCGCCAGCCAGGTGCAAGCAAACTCATTCCCCAACTTGCAGCCTCGATCATACGCGGCGCGAGCAGCGGCCTCGTCCCCTTCTTCCCGGGCGATCGCGGCCTCGGAAATGATGGCGTCGACGGACTTGGGGGCGAAGGCGGCGAGCCTCGCGTGAAGTTGCTTCGCCTTGGAGACGTCTCCGGCTCGTAGCGCCGAACCGATGTTGAAGGCGAGGCAGCCCGACCTCACGAATGTTTCCTCGAGGCAACCCTCGTAGAGCTCCTCAGCCGACTCGAAGTCGCCGGTCCGCGTGTAGCGCCACTCGAGGGTCTGCCGGCAACCTAGCCGGTGCTTGTCGAGCTTCAGACAGCGCTTGGCGAGCGCCTCGGCGTCTTCCCAGTCCTCGTTGTTGAGGCGCAGCTGACCGAGTTCCATCAACGCGTCCACGTTGCCGGGATTGGCCTTCAGTGCGTTTTCGTACAAGTCGAGCTGGCGTACTCCGTCTGCCTCCCTTGCTTCCTTCAAGAGCCGGTTGGACTCCAGGCGCTGCGAAAGCGTCGCCGCCCCTGCGTCGCTGAGCGGACCGGGAGAAGCGCTGGTCGCCACCTTGGGGCTCGGCGCGTTCGAGGCTGACGGTAGACTGTCCGTCGGAGCGGGGGCCGCGTCGGCCGAGGCCACGGCGCTCGAGGCTGGACGCCGCATCGACTGGTCCTCACCGCTCCGCCAGTAGATGACCGCCACGCTCAGGGCGGCAGCCGCGGCCACTCCGAGCAGCGCTCCGAGGCCCCTCAACGCGCCACCTTCTCGAGCGTCTGCCAGGTGCGCGTCGTGAGGTTCTTGCCGAACGTCTTCTCGATGAACGGGATGAAAGCGGTCTCGGCGCCCTCACGATAGCAGCAGAAGACCTCGAGGCCCTTGCGCTGCAAGATGCGCACGCCCTTGTGTTCCAGCGGAAGCTCGATACGTTTCCGTGGGGCAATACGAAGGAAGGTGACGGTGCACCTCTCCCCCCGATCCAGGTCCCATTCGGCGAACGGATCCGAACGCAGCAGGCGCTGGAGCGCGCTCAGCGAGCGGACGATCGTCGGGAACGAACGGTCGAGGCCGGCGCTCATCGCCGCCTCCAGCTCCTGGGCCAACGCCAGGTTCGAGCCCTTGGGCGCGGAGAACACCACGTTGCCGCTGGTGAGCACGGTCCTCACGTCCGCGAACCCAGCTCCTTCCAGCGCGCGGCGCAGCTCGGGCAGCTTCACGTTCATCGGGCTCACGCCCCGCAGGAACGCCGCGTAGCGCCGAATACTTCCAGGTTTCTGCGTGCGAGCTCCCATGAACGTTCCGCCAGTGTAGCGCGCCGGCGCGCTCCACGGGTAACCGGACTGTCGAGCGCTCCAGGCCTGCCAATCCAGTGTCCGTTTGCTGGTCCGTCAACGAATCCCGTTGCGACGTCGGAGCTCGCGCGCCATCTGATCCTGGAAAGGCAAAGCCATGCAGCTGAACCACACGATCGTCTATTCCACCGACCCCGAGCGCTCCGCACATTTCCTCGCGGCAATTTTCAATCGCCCAGCGCCGACGCGCTTCGGGCACTTCCAGGTGGTGACCCTGGACAACGACGTGTCCCTGGACTACATGGCGACTCGCAAGCCCGTCGCTCCGCAGCACTACGCATTCCTGGTCAGCGAAGCGGACTTCGACGGTATCCTGGAGCGCATCCAGGCGCAGGGCCTGGACTACTGGGCCGACCCAGCGCAGTCTCGCGCCGGACGCATCAACACCCACGACGGTGGCCGCGGCGTGTACTTCGAGGATCCCGACGGTCACCTGCTCGAGGCGCTGACCGTGCCCTACGGGGGCTGGCCGGAGTAGCTCCGCGGGACAGCTCCTGCCCCCTCGCTCGCATCGCTCTCCCCCCCAAACGCGAGGTGGGCCCCCACAGCAGATCCCGCTGAAATCCGCCTCGCTGAGCGTCGGACCCGCAGTCCCGACGCCTCGAAGGGCAGGGCGCGCGGAATTCCACACGGTCCCGAGCGCCTCTTGAAGGGTTTCTTCCGGACCTTTTCTTGGGGGAGAGGTGCGCCGATCAGGGGAATCAAGACGCAACCAAGGGGGAGACGCTCCGAAAGCGGGGGGACCGTCATGGCAAAGCTCTCCACCTCCGACAAAGCGCAGCGCGTCCTCACGTTCCTGCAGGGGCTCAGCAATCCGAAGGCGATCCTCGCGCTGCGGGGCGCCGGGTTCGGCGAACCAGACCTAGATGAAGGCTGGCGCCTGCTCCGGGAGCTGCGCCCCGTCGACTTCGAGCCGCTACCGGAGCGCGAGTCGCCGCGCACCCTCGAGGAACTCGACGCCTGGGAGAATCACTGGTTCCCCGTCGCCAAGGCGACGCTCGCTCACCGCTCGCCGAAGATCCACGACGAGCTCTTCCTGAACGTTCACCAGACCGCGGGCCTCGACGTGCTCAACTCCGTCGGCGTCTTCCTCGAGCGCCTGGCAGCGCTCGAGAAGCGCAAGGACCCCGAGGCGAGAGACGCCCGGGCGCTCCTGAGCAAGCGCGGTCTGGACCGTCACGTCGTCGACCAGGCGCTGGCGCTGCTCGCCGAGATCCAGCGTATCCCCGAGGCACTGCCAGAGCCTCGGGACACCAAGGAAGCGCTCAAGGCGCGGGAAGCCGCCCTGTGGGCCTGGTACCTCGAGTGGAGCGCCATCGCCCGGGTGAAGCTCACCGACAAGACCGCCCTGCGAGCGTTGGGGTTCTTGAGGAAATGAGCTGACCGTACCGCCACTCCAAGGAGGCTCCGGTGAGGCCAAGTCCCGAGCCCACAGCGGCTGACGTCGGCGATGACACCGACACGCGTTCTGATGGGGTGCACGAGGAGGGACTTGTCCCCGGCTCTTCAGCGCCGAGCGAAGTCGACGAGCGACCGTACCGCCACTCCAAGGAGGCTTTGGTGAGGCCAAGTCCCGAGCCCACAGCGGCTGACGTCGGCGATGAAACCGACACGCGTTCTGATGGGGTGCACGAGGAGGGACTTGAACCCCCACGCCTTGCGGCACCGGAACCTAAATCCGGCGCGTCTGCCAATTCCGCCACTCGTGCGAGGGGGCGAAACCTAGTCGGAGATCTGCGGGTGCTCAAGGGGGGTGGCGCTGGCACCTGGGTTTGGGCGCTTTTTCTGCGTGCCGTGGCGACTGAGGAACCTGGGGCCGTGGTGTTTCGGGCGGCGGCTGCGCCTGATCTCACCCCCAGATCCGACGGCCCATGGAGCGACTCGCACGACGTCGCGGACGCGTGCGGCGCAGCTGGCGGAGCTTCCGGCTCGGAGCTGGCCACGCCGCGGCGGAACCCAGTCATGGCGCTCGCGTCGTGTGGGTCGTGGGTCCGCATCCGGTGCCGCATGGAAAGCGCGTCGCTGCTCGAGCGGGGCTACACCCACAAGGACGCAGCTCAGCAACTCAACCTAAGTCCGCATACCGTGCACTCCCCATCGAGAACGGAGCTGCACGCCACGAGGCGCGACGAAGCCGTACGTCGAGCGCGACTCAGAGGCTTGATCTCGCCAGCCCGCGAGGCTCGAAGGACTTCGAGCACGTTTTGCGCTCCATCCTCCGCGGCGAGTGATGTATCCTCAGGGTAATGCCAGTGAATCGTGACATGCACACCGCTCTAGTTGGGTTACTTGGCCTAGGCCTGGCGCTGCTCGCCTGCAAGAGCAAGGACGAGTCGCCGCCGGTGCCCGCCACGCAGCCAGTGGAACAGCCGCAGTCCGCCGTGCAGCCGCAGTCCGCCGTGCAGCCGGACGTACCCGCGGCGCCCTCCATCCCTGCCGTCTCGCGCTTTCAGGTGGGCGAGGGTGAGGCGTCGAATGGTGTCTGGACCCCAGGCTTCGGTGCTCAGCGCAGCGCCGGCGACCAGAGCAAGAACTTCGTCGAGGCGGCTCAGGCTTGCTCGGGCCAGGGGCTACAGCTGTGCACCGAGACGCAGTACCTCAAGGCCTGCGCGGCGAACCCTTCCGTCGCCACCTACGCCAGCTGGACGGCGACCTGGGCCAGCGGCAACGCCGTGGTGACGCGAGGTGGCGGCGGCTGCGAAGCTCGCTCGGAGACGGCGCCCGGCGATCGCTCGGACTCCCGCATGGCGCTGTGCTGCGAGCGCGCGATCGGTATCCGCACCGGCAACAAGAACAGCGCCTTCATGAAGGCGTCTCACGCCGACCTGCTGAGCTACGAGAAGGACTTCAACGGCAAGAGCGCCTCGACGCTCTCGAAGCACTGGGCCGACAGCGTGCGCTTCGACGGCGCGGTGCTCTCCAAGGCCAGGGTCGATCAGTCCCAGTCCAGCTGGTTCTCTTCGCACCCGGTGCAGTGGACGCTGTACGACGTCTGCGACCTGAAGATCGCCGAGGTCTGGCTTCCCGGCGGAAATGACAAGGGGCTGGTCGCCGACTGCAAGACCGTGACCGCGGTGAACAACAGCGACGTCAGCGTCTTCACCACACACTTCGGTCGCTTCCGCGCCGAAGGCGACACCCGCAACCGCATCGTCGAGATCGCCCACGACAGCCGCATTCGCAAGCTCTCGCCGCTGTAGCGTTTCCTCGTGGTTCTTCTTCCAGCCCTCCAGGGCGATCGCGGGAGCTCGCCCTCAGGGCGAAGTTCTGCAGCAGGGCACTAGAAGCGCGAGCGCGACAACTGGCGTTCTTTCGCGAGAAAGCTGCTCAAGAAAACAACCCTGCGAGGGCGCTCAAGAGTTGGCACGCAAGACCGATCCTCTCGGACATGAACTGGAACTGGTTGGAGAAAGACCCATTCTTTGGCTACGCCCAAGCCGAAGGACTGCCCGTCGAACTGGCGGTGCTGTTTCTGTCTGGGCGGCTGTTTTGCTACTGGCAACGCCAGGGCGATCACCAACGACTCGGGGAGGTGCAAGTCTACCAGTGCTAGCCCGCAGGCTGGCGCCGATGTAGGTGCCGTCAGTCGCAGGGACGGCTGTTCCCTACTTCTTGCTGCGACGGGCGCCATAGCCCCGGGGGCTATTCCAGCGGCGCCGGATGTGCACCTTCAGCACGTCCTTGTAGAGCCCGATGTGGGCGCAGTGATCCATCTTGTCGTTGCCGCTGTACCCGCGGGCGTGGAAGAAGCCGCGGTCGTAGCGATCGATCAGCTCGAGGCCCATGGGATCGCTCTTGCGCGCCCGCGCCTTGCGCGGCTTGCCCCGCAGCTCGTTGATCAGGTAGTGCACCGTCTCGGTCGTCGAAGCGTATCCGGGCGGAATAATCGACGAGTGGGAGACGAACATGAACTTGCGGCGCCGAGAGGCTTGCTTCGCGAAGTCCACGAAGGGCTCGAGCTGCTTGCTCTTCATCGGCTCGGTGGTCGCCGAGTGCAGACCGTCGAGTAGCACCACGCTGTCCACCATCTTCGCGTACTCGGGGATACGCAGGATCGACTCGACGGCGCCGTAGCCCGCGCTCCAGGCGGAGAGCCCGAGCTTGCGGATGTAGACCTTCTTCTTGCCGGTGTGCTTCTTGACGGCTTCCTCGATGGAGTCGAGCAGCGCCTTGAACGCGGCCGGCGAGCGGAAGGTCGATTCGTAGGGCCCGGAGCCAATGCCCAGGTCGATGCCGACCAGAACCGTGCCGCTCATCACCTTCACCCACTCCTTGCGCACGGGCTCGTGGCCATGGAAGTGGATCATCACGTCGAAGCCACCGCCGCGGGTGACGCCGCCGCGCTCGGGCAGGATCAGCTGTCCGATGCTCGGCGCGCGATCCCAGTGGGTGTAGGTGCCCCAGCCCGGGTCCGGCGTGTTGCAGGGGTTCACCCCGCGTTCCTTCACGGTCTTCTGAGTCTGCGTCTCGGGCGCAGGCTTGGCGGTGACCCAGTCGGGCTCCGACTTCTTGCTGCGGCGCGGCTTGTCGTCGTCCTTGGCTCGACTCGGCTTGGAACCGTCGGGCTTCCAGTCCTTCGGCGGGATTTCCAGGCGCTGACCGATCTGCAGCGGATCGCCCTTCTTCAGATCGTTGCGGGCCCGCAGCGCCGTCACCGTCACGCCGTAGCGACGTGCGATGGACCACAGCGAGTGCCCCTTCTCGACGACGTGGATCTTCGGCGCCGCCAGGCTGCTGCTCGCCAGCAGCAGGGCCACCAAGATCATTCCAATCCAGGCACGAATTCGCATGACTTGCTTCAGAGCCGAGGAGCCTCTGCCTCACGCCTCGGCGAGCGCGAAGAGCGCCCCGTCTGCGTCTGCCAGATCCCTCACAGGCGGGCCAACCTTGGAGCGATGACTCGCGAGTTTCAACCCCGGGTTATACGGCCGAGCTCGAAAGCAATTCATGATCCAGCAAGATTTTCCGAGGATCTTCGCCTGCCTGAGCAGGGGTTGGGGGTGAGGGGCCCGGCTGAAGAATCCGCACCCGCCCCTGCGTCCCCTGCAGCAAACTGCACGCCAGCGCTTGACCGCGCTGGCACCCACTCCGCAAAGTACGCGGCCGTGATCACCCTGTTCGGACGCGTCTCGACCCTCGGCTCGCTGGCGGCTGTCGCAGCCGCGTTCACTGCGTTCACCGCCTGCGGCGGCAGCGAGCCCACACCCGCGGCGCCGCCCCCCAAGCCCACGGCGAAGCCGACGGTGACCAGCGCTCCGACGCAGGACGAGGCGCCCATCGCGGCGCCGCCGACCGACCCGGCGCAGGGCGACTGCCCGCCTGGGATGCTGGCCATCGAAGGCGGCACCCTGCGCATGGGCTCACCCAAGGGTCAGGGCCGCCCCGACGAGCAGCCCCAGACCGAGGTGAAGGTCGAGGCGTTCTGCATCGACGCCACCGAGGTCAACCTGAAGACCTACAAG
Source organism: Polyangiaceae bacterium (assembly GCA_041389745.1). Lineage (GTDB taxonomy): Bacteria > Myxococcota_A > Polyangia > Polyangiales > Polyangiaceae > JAHBVY01. The sequence continues at coordinate 56,204 of JAWKRF010000011.1, read as the reverse complement.
GCCTGCGTGGCGAACGACATCTGCGACGCACCACCGGAGTCGATCCAGACCGACGAGAAGCTCGACGCCGCGACCGTCGAGCAGCGCAGCACGCTGTGCACCGCGCGCTTCGCCAAGAACCTCGAAGAGAAGCAGGACCTGCCGGTCAACTGCGTGAGCCACGACGACGCCGAGCGCTTCTGCAAATGGAAGGGCCAGCGCCTGCCCAGCGAAGCGGAGCTCGAGTGGCTGGCGACCGGTGGCGAGGACCGACTCGACTTTCCCTGGGGCAACAAACAGCCCGACGCCAACAAGGCCTGCTGGAAGCGGACCGACGGCCCGTGCCCGGTCAAGTCGCTGCCACCCCAGGTGTGGGGCGTCTATGACGTGGTCGGCAACCTGAGCGAGTGGACCAGCACCAGCTACGTCCCCTACGGCAAGAGCGGCGGCGTCGGCGAGGACTACAGCGTGCGCGGCGGCAGCTGGAAGAGCAGCAAGGCCGAAGAGCTCCGCGGCAAGCGCCGGGAGTCGCGCCCGCCGATTTTCCGCGAGGTCGACCTGGGCTTCCGCTGCGCGACCCGCAGCGGCGCCAACTGATCAGGAGCCGCGGCGGTGTGAATCCGCCGCGCCAAGGAGCACTCGAGGCAGCCAATCGGCGCTGCCCCACGGAGACATCATGACCCACGATCCTCGCGAAAAGAGCCGCACTCTGCTCGATGGCCCCTCCCGGGCACCTTCCCGCGCCATGCTGCACGCCATCGGCTTCAGCGACGCGGATCTGAAGAAGCCGCTGGTCGGCATCGCCACCTGCTGGACCGAGACCATGCCCTGCAACTACAACCACCGGCACCTCGCGGAGCTGGTCAAGGAGGGAGTGCGGGAAGCCGGCGGCACGCCCATGGAGTTCAACACCGTCAGCGTGAGCGACGGCGTGTCCATGGGCAGCCAGGCCATGAAGGCGTCGCTGGTCAGCCGCGAGGTGATCGCCGACAGCATCGAGCTGATGGGCCACGGCTGTCGCTTCGACGCCATGGTGGCCATCGTCGGCTGCGACAAGACCATCCCGGGCTCGGCCATGGGGCTGATTCGTCTCGACCTGCCCAGCCTCGTGCTGTACAGCGGATCCATTGCCCCCGGGAAACACAACGGGATCGACGTCACGATCCAGAACGTGTTCGAGGCGGTCGGCCGCCACAGCGCGGGCAAGATGAGTGACAAGGAGCTCGACGAGATCACCCAGAAGGCGTGCCCCGGGGCCGGCGCTTGCGGTGGGCAGTACACCGCGAACACCATGGCGATGGCCATGGAGTTCCTGGGGCTCGCGGCCTTCGGTAGCGGTGTGCCGGCGACCGTCGCCGAGCGCGACGAAGCCGCTCGCGAAGCAGGTCGGCGCGTGATGCGCCTGCTCCACGAAGGGGTCAAGCCGAGCGACATCGTCGACCGCGCGGCCATCGAGAACGCCATCGCCTCCGTCGCTGCCACGGGCGGCTCCACCAACGCCGTCTTGCACTTCCTGGCGATCGCCCGCGAGGCCGGCATCGAGCTCGACATCGACGACTTCATGACGATCTCGAAGCGCACGCCGATCATCACCGATCTGATGCCGGGGGGGCAGTTCACCGCGTTCGATCTGCACAAGGCCGGGGGCACCCGGCTGGTCGCAAAGCGCCTGGTGGAAGGCAAGCTGATCGACGGCAGCGCCCGGACGGTGAGCGACCACAACATCGCGGAGGAAGGCGAGAAGGCCAAGGAGACTCCGGGTCAGACGGTGATCGCTTCCGCGGAGAAACCATTCAAGAAGACCGGCGGCCTGGTGATCTTGAAGGGCAACCTCGCCCCCGAAGGCGCGGTGGTGAAGATGGCGGGCCACGAGCGCACCCAGCACCGCGGACCGGCGCGGGTCTTCGAGTGCGAGGAGGACGCGTTCGCGGCGGTCGAGAAGCGCGAGGTGAAGGCGGGAGACGTCGTCGTCATCCGCCACGAGGGTCCGAAGGGCGGCCCCGGAATGCGCGAGATGCTCGGCGTCACCGCTGCGCTCGTGGGTCAGGGCCTGGGTGAGGACGTCGCGTTGATCACGGACGGCCGCTTCAGCGGCGCCACCCGCGGGCTGATGATCGGTCACGTCGCACCAGAGGCGGTGGTGCGGGGCCCCATCGCCGCGCTGAGAGATGGTGACATCATCGTGATCGACACGGACCAGAACCGACTTTCAGTGGAGTTGGATCCGGCCGAGATCGACGCTCGTCTCGCGGCCTACGCGCCCCCGCCCAGGCGCTTCGCCCGCGGTGTCTTCGCGAAGTACGCTGCGCTGGTTTCCTCCGCCGCCGAGGGCGCCGTCACTCGAGTCGACTAGCCCGACTGCGTTCCCTCGCGTAGCAACCCTCGCTATGCTCCCGCCGCCGTCCGTGAGTGGACGGCGGCTCGAGTTTTGTGAGGACGCCTGCCGATCCCGGCCGCGCGCCGAAATTTCACGGGGTGCCTTCCTGGGACTCCGATGGGGGACGAGTGACCGACAATCCATACGCACCGCCAGAGTCCGAGGAAGCGCCGCAGGAGGCAGACGTCGACGCGGGCGGCGGCGGACGCTACCACGCGGAACAGGTGGGCGCAGACCTCTCCATCGACAAGACCGCGACCTTCCCCAAGGTATGCCTGAAGTGTGGCTCGAAGAACGTGACCTCGTTCCAGGATCACCTGTTCCAGTACAACCCGCCGTACATCTTCATCCTGATCGTCCTGTGTACGCTGCCCGGGCTGATCGCGATGTTGATCCTGCGCAAGACCGCGAAGATGGTGATCCCGCTGTGCGCTGACTGCGACGCGCGCTGGCGCAGCGCGAAGGGCCTCGCGATGGTCGCTGTGGTGGTGCTGATCGGCTGCCTCGTGGTGCCCTACGTGATGCGGGAGCCGCAGCTCGTGTTGATCGGCTTCGTCGTCGGCTTCGGTGTGTTCATCGGGCTGCTGCTGACGAAGGTGAACCCAGCGATGCTGCGCGCGCGCAAGATCGACGACAGCAAGGTGACGATCATCGGCATCCACCCCGACGCAGCGCGCGTGATCTTGAAGCGCTCCCGCTAGGTTCCCGTGCCATGGCCGACCCAGCGACTCCCCCAGAGCCAACGCCCCAGTGGCACGCGGAGGCGCGCTCGCTGGTGGACGAGGTCAGCGCGGAGCTGATACGAGTCCCGTCGGATCGCATCGACGCCTCGATCCAGTCCGCGCTGGGGCGCCTCGCCGCGTTCCTGCCGGCGCGCCGGGTCTTCATCATGGGCTTCGGCAAGCCTGGGCGCCTGGAGATGCTCTACGCCCACCGAGCACAGGGAGTGCCCGATCTGCAGGCCGTGTTCACGCGACCGGCGGAGGGTCTCTACGCCTGGCTCGTTGGTGAGCTCAGCGGGGGGAATACGCTGCAGCTCGATCCGTATACGTTTCCGCGAGGCAGCAACCTCGACGAGCTGGCGACGCGCTACCAGTTGAACGCGCAGATCATGGTCCCCGCGGAGGTCGCCGGCAGCATCGTGACCGCGCTGGGCGTGGAAGCCGTGGACGGCAACTCGTGGAGCGCCTGGCACGCCACCCTGGTTTCCCAGGTTGGTCGCCTGATCGGCGCCACCCTGGCGCGCGCGACCGCCGAGCGGGAGGCTCGCGACAGCAAGGAGCTGCTGACCAGGTTCTTCGCCGAGCTGCCGCTACAGATCGCGGTCTTCGACACCGAGATGCGCTTCGCGTGGGTGAACCGCGCGATGGCTGACGCCAACGGGCTCGGCGCCGAGAGCCACGTCGGCACCTCTCTGGAGGACGTCGACCCGGGCCTGGCGCGGCGCCTCGAGCCAGTCTTCAGGCAGGCCGTCGAGACCGGCGAGCTGCAGCTTCGCACCCTGCTCAAGGAGTCCGAGAGCCAGCCAGACATCGAGCTGCGGCTCTTCCCCCTGGAGCTCAGCCAGGGCCGCCTGATCGGTCTGGTGCTCAACGACCTGAGCAGGCTGAGCAGCGCCATCCAGGCGCGCCAGCGCGCCGAGCGCGAGCAGAGTCGGCTCGAGACGGAGCTCCAGCAGACCCGGCGCCTGGAGGCCCTGGGTCGCCTCGCCGGCGGCATCGCCCACGACTTCAACAACCTGCTCTCCGCCATCCTCGGCTACACCGAGATGTTGCTGGAGAACACCGACATCGAGCCCCAGCACAGGCGAGACCTCGCGGAAATAGATCAGGCCGCGCGCCGCGCCGCAGGCCTCACCAAGCAGCTCCTGGCCTTCGGTCGCCGCCAGGTGCTGGAGGTGCGGCGTCTCAACCTGAACGACGAGCTGCGGGAGTTCCATGGCCTGCTGCGGCGCCTGATCCTCGAGAACGTCAGCATCCGTATGCAGCCCAGCGTGGAGCCCCTGCTGGTCGAGGTCGATCCCAACCAGTTCGCGCAGGTCGTCCTGAACCTGTCGACCAACGCCGCGGAGGCGATGCCCTCGGGCGGCGTGCTCACCCTGAGCACCCGCCTGCTCGTGGTTCACGAGCCCCCCGAAGGCAGCGAGCTGAGCCCCGGGCGCTACGCCCAGCTGACCGTCGAGGACACGGGCGCCGGCATGTCGACGGAGGTCCTTGCCAAGATCTTCGAGCCGTTCTTCACCACCAAGCCCGGGCACGGCACCGGCCTCGGCCTGGCGACGACCTACGGTGTCGTGCGCCAGCACCGCGGGCACATCAGCGTGACCAGCGACGTCGACACCGGGACGCGCTTCGACGTGCTGTTCCCCCTGGTCGAGGACGAACCGTTGCCGAGCACGGAGCGGCCGGAGAAACGCAGCTCCAGCGTGCCCGCCCGCGCCGCCACGGTGCTGGTCGTGGAGGACGAGCCCGTCGTCCGACGCATGGCGGAGCGCATGCTCACGCGTCTCGGTTACACGATCATATCCGCGCGGAACGGCGAGGAAGGGCTCGAGCTCGGCCGCCAGCGCCTGAGCGAGATCGACGTCCTGCTGACTGACGTGGTGATGCCGGGAATGAGCGGCCAGGACCTGTATCAGGCGCTGAGCGCCCAGAGGCCGGATCTGCGGGTGGTGTTCATGAGCGGCTATACGCACAACGTTATCGCCGCCCAGGGCGTCCTGGAAGAAGGCGTCTTGCTGCTGCACAAGCCGTTCACCGTCGACCAGCTGAGCGAGAAGCTGCGCGCGGCGCTCAGCGACTGAGCCGCTCGTGAGGGTTCAGCGCCCCGCGGCCGGCTCTTGCTGGGACGAGCAGTGGATGGTGCCGAGACCGAGCACCAGATCCCGACAGTAGACGCCGACGACCTCGTGCTTCGGCAGCACCTCGCGCAGGATGCCGAGGGCGACGTAGTCGTTCGGGTCGTTGAAGGTCGGCACCAGGACGCGGCCGTTGACGAACAGGAAGTTCGCGTAGCTCGCTGGCAGGATCAGATCGCCGTAGCGCACGTCACGGGGCATCGGCAGGCCGATGACCTCGATCTTGCGACCGTTCGCGTCCGTTTCGCCCTGGAGGCGCGCGCGGGCTTCGTTCAACGGCTTGTGGTTGTGGTGACGGCGGTTCTTCTCCTCGCACATCACGACCCTGGCGGGAGCGACGAAGCGACAGAAGTCGTCCACGTGCCCCGAGGTGTCGTCACCCGCGATCCCGTCGGGCAACCAGAGCACCTTCCTCACCCCCAGAAAATCACTCAGCACCTGCTCGGTGCCCGGACGATCCAGCCACGCGTTGCGCGAGTGCTCCCCGTGCAGCAGGCAGCGCTCGGTGGTGAGGATCGTGCCCTCGCCGTCGACGTCTATGGAGCCGCCCTCGAGCACCACCCGCTGAGGCTTGCCCTTCACCTCGGTCGTGGGCAGCCAGTGGTGGTGCATGCGCTCCGCGATCTGAATCCCTGCGGCATCGTCCAGCTGATGATCGCGATAGCGACCCCAGCCATCGAAGCGAAACTTCACGGCGCCCACTTCGCGGTTCTTGCCTCGCCCCTTGACGACGAAGGACGGCAGACTGTCGCGAGTCCAGGAGCGATTGGTCTGTGCCTCGACGAAGTCGACTCGAGCCAGATCCACACCGGACAGCCCCAGCACCTTGGTGGCGTGGGAGCGCTCCCGGCGATTGGCGACCAGGAAGCGCACCCGCTCGACCTCGCTGATCAGGCGGGCGATCTCGGCGAAGGTCCAGTAGATGGCCGCCTTCTTCACTGGCCAGTCGGTGCGATGATGGGGCCAGGCGAGCCAGACCGCGGCCTGAGGCTCCCACTCCGCGGGCATGCGGAAGCCCAGCGCGCTGGGGGTGCGCGCCACGTCGCTCGACCGACTGGCGCCGATGCTCTTGCTCACGAGTCCTCGTCCGCGAAGCGCTTGGTGATGCCGCTGTAGGCGTCGATACGTCGATCCCTGAGGAAAGGCCACTCGCGCCGTGTCTCCTCGCTGACGCTGAGATCCAGCTCGACGACCAGCACCTCTTCACCCTCACCGGCTTCGGCCAGCACCTCGCCGAAGGGATCGCAGACGAAGGAGTGACCCCAGAACTGGATACCGTCGGGCGGCCCCTCCTGGCCGACGCGATTCACCGCCACGACGTGGACACCATTGGCGATGGCGTGGCTGCGCTGGATGGTCTGCCAGGCGGAGAGCTGCTTGGCGCCGAACTGGTCCTTTTCCGCGGGGAGCCATCCGATGGCGGTGGGATAGAAAAGCACCTCGGCGCCCTTCAGCGCCGTCAGGCGCGCGGCTTCGGGGTACCACTGATCCCAGCACACCAGCGGCCCGAGCTTGGCGTAGGGCGTGTCGATGGCGACGAAGCCGAGATCGCCCGGCGTGAAGTAGAACTTCTCGTAGAACTGCGGATCGTCGGGGATGTGCATCTTGCGGTAGCGCCCGGCGATCTGTCCCTGCTCTCCCAGGACCACGGCGGTGTTGTGGTAGAGGCCGGCGGCGCGGCGCTCGAAGATGCTGCTGATGATGCTGATGCGGAGCTCCGCGGCCAGCGCCTGGAAGGGCTGGGTGCTGGGGCCGGGTACGGGCTCGGCGAGATCGAAGAGCCCCTGGTCTTCCACCTGGCAGAAATACTGGGTCGCGAACAGCTCCTGCAGGCACACCACCTGAGCGCCGCGCCTGGCGGCGTCCCGAGTCAGCTCCAGCGCCTTCTTGATGTTGGCCGCCTTGTCGGGGCCGACGGACATCTGGATCAGGCCCACCTTGACCTTGCGCCCGCGGGGAAAAGCTCTGAGGTTCTGTCGACTTTGGCTGGTCATGGCGGGCGCGAGTCTACTGCGCAGAGCCTGGCGGGCCAGGGACAATCCCGCAGATGTGGGTGCGGCTCCCCCGACGACACCGGGGAGGGGATGAACTTTCTGGGAACTTGGCCCGGACATCGCTGACTAAGCCGCCCAGCTGAGCCACTTGGCGCTCGGCGTGCGCGTCGCTCGACGCCGACCAGCGCGCTCCCGCGCACCACAGCCTCGCAGCGCGCCGCGCTGCAGCACGGAGAACACCACGATGGCCGACCACTGCCTGCGGCGCCGTTCAGGCGAAGCTTTGTCCGAGCAACCCGAGTCTTCGCAGCCCGAGCCCGATCGACTCGAGTCCGTCCCCTCGACCTCGCCCGTCAAGCGCCGGTTTGGCCTCGGCCTGGGGCTGTTCGCTGCGGCGCTGATCGCCGCCTGCACGCCTCAGGGCCAGCAGACGGTGAGCGATCCGTCGTCTCCAGCGAAGCCCACCGCGAGCAGCTCGGCGACGCCCGCTGCCGAGGGCATCGCCGAGGTCACTCTCCCCGCGGATCCAAAGACGAAGGAACCGCTGGCGCCACCGATCGTCGATCCACCGCCCCCGAAGGTCGATCCCAGCAAGACCGCGAGCAAGGAAGCGGACGCCAAGTCGGGCGTCGGCGAAGGCGGTGGGGGCAAGGGTGAGGGCATCGGCCTTGGTTCCGTGGGGACGATCGGTCACGGCGCGGGCACCGGGACAGGCATGGGCTTCGGAGCCGGCTCCGGGCGCCTTGGGGGTAGCCACAAGGCGACCGCGCCCAAGGCCCGAAGCGGCGCCTCGGGTAGCGCCTGGGGCGACGAGATCGGTGAGAGCTACGGCGCCGGCGGCCTCGGCCTGAGCGGGGTCGGCCGCGGTGGGGGCGGCGCGGGCGTGACCGGCGGCACGGTCGCGCGACCTTCGAAGCCGAGCAAGCGCGCGGTCGCGGGTCAGGCTCGCGGCGTCAAGGCCGGGGAGTGGGACGACAACGCCAACTACCGCGACTTCCTCGAGTACCAGAAGAACGAAGGACAGCGCGGGGCTCCCATGGACGTCAGCCATCGGCGCTTCCTGGTGGTGCGCGACGTCAAGAACCAGCCCATCCCCAACTGCCAGCTCAAGGTGCAGGACAAGAAGAGCCACAGCGTGATCCTGACCACTCAGGCCAACGGGCGCGCCATCTTGTTTCCGCGCGCATCCGGCCTCCAGGGCAACCTGCTGAAGGTCACCGTGAGCTGCCTGGGCCACGAGCAATCCAAGCAGCTGAGCGTCGCCAAGCAGGACGGAGCCCTCGACTTCAAGCTCCCGCTGGTGCGCGCGCTGCCCGACAACAAGGTGCTCGACATCGCCTTCGTCCTCGACACCACCGGGTCCATGTCGGAGGAGATCTCGGCGATGAAGGACACCCTCGAGGAGGTGGCCTCCACGCTGCGAGGCATGAGCATCACGCCGCGCATCGGGCTCGTGGAGTACCGGGACAAGGGCGACGCGTACCTCACGCGCACGCACCAGATGACCACCGACATCTCCGGCTTCGCAGATCGCGTCTCAACGCTCAGCGCGAACGGTGGAGGCGACATGCCCGAGCACGTCAATCAGGGCATCCACGTCGCGCTCACGAAGCTCAAGTGGAGCGACCACTCCCTCGGCCGCCTGGCGTTCCTGATCGGCGACGCACCGCCTCAGCTGCACTACGACGACGACGTGCCCTACACCGAGTCGGTGAAGGAGGCCGCCGAGCGCGGCATCCAGCTGCACACCATCGCCGCCTCCGGCATGGACGACCTGGGGCAGAGCGTGTGGCGCCAGATCGCCATGTTCACCGGCGGCACCAACCTGTTCGTGCTGCGCGGCGGCGCGGGTCCTCAGAGCACCGGCGCCGGCGACCCGAAGGACAGCTGCGGCTCACGCCACGACAACTACACCAGCGGAAACCTCGCGGAACTGATCAGCAACAAGGTGCAAACCAGCGTCGACTCCCTGAGCTGGGATCCGATGAAGATCGCTGGGCTTGGGAAGGACGAAAAGAGCAAGCCGTGCAGTCAGCGGGTGGCGCAGCAGTAGACGGACACCGCGGGGAGAGGCGTCGCTATTCCTAGCTCAGGCCTCCTGGGGTTGGGGGTGAGGTACAATCGTGTGCCGTTTCCAGATGGCAAAGATCGCCGGATAGACGGTCAGCTCCAGCAGAAATGACGTCACGAGTCCGCCGACCATGGGCGCTGCGATGCGCTGCATCACGTCGGCGCCGGTGCCGGTGCTCCACAGCACGGGCACCAGGCCGATCAGCGTGGTCAGCACGGTCATCAATTTCGGCCGGATGCGCTGGGCGGCGCCCTCGACGATGGCTTCCTCGAGATCTTGCTCGTTGTTCAGCTCGCCACGCTCGACGCGCCGCTTGTGCGCCAGCGTGAGGTACAGCAGCATCACCACGCCGGTCTCGGCGTCGAGTCCGGCCAGGGCGATGATGCCGACCCACACCGCGACCGAGAGGTTGAAGCCGAGCAGGTAGAGCAGCCAAACCGCGCCGATCAGCGAGAACGGCACCGCGAGCAGCACGATCGCCGTTTCCGCGAGGCTCCTGGTGTTGAGGTAGAGCAACAGGCACACCAGGAGCAACGTCAGCGGGACGACGTAGCCGAGCTTCTCCTTGGCGCGCTCGAAGTACTGGAACTGCCCCGCCCACTCCAGGCGCTGGCCGTTGGGCACGCTGACGCGTTCCTTGACGCGCTGCTTGGCGTCCTTCACGTAGTCTGCGATGGGCCGCCCCACCACGTCGACGAAGACGAAGCCCACCAGCTTGCCGCTCTCGCTGCGCACCATCGGCGGCCCGGTCTTGAAGTCGAGCTTCGCCACCTGAGACAGCGGGATCTGCGCGCCCCCGGGCGTGGCCACCAGCACTTGCCGCAGCGCCTCGGGATCGTCGCGAAACTCCCGGGCGTAGCGCACGTTGATCGGGTAGCGCTCGCGGCCCTCCACGGCCTCGGACACGTTGCTCCCGCCGATGGCGCTCATCACCACCTGGTTGATGTCGGCGACGGATAGCCCGTGGCGCGCGGCTTCGTTGCGGTTGATCTCGAAGTCGGCGAAGAACCCCCCCGTCGAGCGCTCGGCGAAGGCGGAGCGAGTGCCGGGCAGATCCTCGAGGGCATGCTCGATGGAGATCGCCGTCTCCTCGATCTCCTTCAGCGAGTCTCCGAACACCTTGATCCCGAGCTGGCTACGGATCCCAGTAGCCAGCATCTCCGTACGGGTTTGAATGGGCATCCACCAGATGTTCGGCATCCCGGGGTACTGGAGCTTCTGATCCATCTCCTTCACCAGATCGTCCCAGGTCAGCCCAGGGCGCCACTGGTCGCGCGGCTTGAGCTGAACGGTGATCTCCGCCATCGAGAGCGGGGCCGGATCCGTCGGTGTGCGCGCCCGGCCCATCTTGCCGAACACGCTCTGCACCTCCGGGAACTGCGTGAGCTGACGATCCATGGACTGCAGGACCGTGGTCGCTTCTCCGACGCTCATGCCGGGCGGCGCCGTCGGCATGTACAGGATGGCGCCCTCGTTCAGCGGTGGCATGAACTCGCTCCCCAGACGCATGAAGGCGGGCACGCTGAACAGCATCGCCAGCACCGCGCCGCCGATCACCCAGTAGCGATGGCGCACGACCCGACGCACGACGGGGGCGTACAGGCGCACCAGCCAGCGGTTGACCGGGTTACTGTGCTCCCCGCGGATCTTGCCCTTGATCAGCAGCACCGCGAGCGCCGGCGTCACCGTTACCGCGAGGATCGCCGCGAAGCCCATGGAGTAGGTCTTGGTGAAGGCCAGCGGCTTGAACAGCCGGCCTTCGGTGGCCTCCAGGGTGAACACGGGCAGGAAGCTCACGGTGATGATCAGGAGCGAGAAGAAGACGCTCGGTCCCACCTCTTGCATCGCCTTCACGATCACCTCGGAGCGCGTCTCTCTCCCCCCCTCCTCCTGCCAAAGCTCGAGGCGTTTGTGGATGTTCTCGATCAGGATGATCGACGCATCCACCATCGCGCCGATCGCCACGGCGATGCCACCGAGACTCATGATGCTGATGGTCAGCCCCTGGTAGTACATGGGGATGAACGCCAGGAGCACGCCCAGAGGCAGCGTCAGCACCGGGATCAGCGCACTGCGCGCGTGGAGCAGGAACAGGAAGATCACGATGCTCACCACGAGCATCTCCTCGAGCAGCGTGTGGCGCAGGGTCTGGATCGACTCTCGAATCAGCCCCGAGCGGTCGTAGGTCGTCTCCAGGTGCACGCCTTCAGGCAGACCTTGCTCGATCTCCTCCATGCGCCTGTCCACGCGATCGATGACGTTGAGGGCGTTCTCCCCGTAGCGCATGACCACGATGCCGCCCACGGTCTCGCCCTGACCATTGAGCTCGGCGACGCCGCGGCGCATGTCGGGTCCGAACTGCACCTCGGCGACATCCGCCAGCGTCACCGGGGTGCCGTCGTCGCGTACCTTGAGCGCGATGCTCTCCAGATCCGAGAGCTTCTTCACGTAGCCGCGCCCGCGGATCATCTGCTCGTGCCCGGCGATCTCGATGGTGCGGCCGCCGACCTCCTGGTTGGCTTCGCGCACCGCGGCGATCACCTTGTTCATCGGGATGCCGTAGCTGCGCAGCTTGTTCGGATCGACGTTGACCTGGTACTGCTTCACGAACCCACCCACCGAGGCCACCTCGGCGACGCCAGGCACGCTCTCGAGCGCGAAGCGGATGTTCCAGTCCTGCAGGCTCCTGAGCTCTGCCAGATCGTGTTTCCCTGTGTAATCGACCAGGGCGTACTGATAGACCCAGCCGGCGCCGGTCGCGTCGGGACCGATGCTCGGCGTCACTCCATCGGGTAGCTTCGACTGGGCCGTGTTGAGGTACTCCATCACCCGCGAGCGCGCCCAGTAGATGTCCGTGCCGTCCTCGAACACGACGTAGACGAAGGACAACCCGAAGAACGACTGGCCGCGCACCGCCTTGACCTTCGGCGCGGCGAGCAGCGTGGAGGAGATGGGATAGGTGATCTGGTCCTCCACCAGGTCCGGGCTCCGCCCGGGCCACTCGGTGAAGACGATCACCTGCGCGTCCGAGAGATCCGGGATCGCGTCAAGCGGCCCGTTCCGCATGGATATTGCACCCCAGATCCCGAGCGCCGCGACCACCAGGAGCGCGAGCCAGCGGTTCTTCGCACAGGCGGCGATCACGTGGCCAACCAGGCCAACCTTCTCGGTCGGTTGCATCACCAGTGTCCCTCGGCGCTCTTCAGCCGGCTCTCGGCGGCGATCAGGAAGTTGCCGCTGCTGACCACGCGATCCCCTGCCTTCAGCCCTTCGAGCACCTCGTAGTCATCGCCGGCCTTGATGCCGACCTGGATCTCCTGGGGCTTGAGCCTCCCCTCCCCCAAATCCAGGAACACCAGGCGCCGAGGCCCGGCGTAGATCACTGCGGAAACGGGGACGACGACTCGCTCACCCCGGTCCGCCGCCAGCTCGACGTTGGCGTACATGTCGGGCTTGAGCTCCACGTCGCGGTTCTTCAGCTCGATGCGCACCTTGCCGGTGCGCGTGCTGCCAGAGAGGTAGGGGTAGACGAAGCTGACCTTGCCCTCGAACTTCTTGTCCGGCAGATACGGCAGGGTCACCGTCGCTGGCGCGCCCACCTTCACGAGGGGCAGCTCCGCCTCGTAGAGCTCCGTCTCGATCCACACCTCGTCGAGGTCCGCGATGCGCATCAGCCGCATGCCCGGCTCCACGGCGGAGCCCTCGAAGACGTTCTTCTCCACGATGTAGCCGCTCGCCGGACTGACGATGGGCACGTAGCGCATCGGCTTGCCGCTCTTGGCCACCCGGCGGATGGTTCCGCGAGGCACATCGAGCAACCTGAGCCGCTGCTCGGCGGCTTCTGCCATGCCCCTGGTCGCGTCGCTACTCAGCAGGCCAGCGTCTCCGCCAAAGGCGCTCGCGCTGGTCCTGGCGAGGATCAGGTCCTGCTGCGCCTGGTAGATCTCCGGGCTGTAGATCGTGAACAGCGAGTGCCCCTTCTTCACACGTTTCCCCGTGGCATCCGCGAAGAGCTGCTGGATGAAGCCCTTGAATTTCACCGTCACGTCGAAGATGCGCGTCTCGTCGTAGGTGATGCGCCCCACGGCGCGCAGCTGCTTCTTGAGCCGCTTCTTCTCGACGGTCGCGAGCTTCACGCCGATGCGCTGGCGCCGCGCGGCGTCCACGATGATCACGCCGCTCTCCACCTCGGCCTTGGTCACCGGCACCAGGTCCATGCCGCAGATCGGGCACTGCCCCGGCGTGGACTGCTTGACCGACGGATGCATCGGGCAGGTGTAGTGGGCGATCTCGTCGGCCCCGGGCTGGGGGTGAGGGTGCTCTGCGTGCTCCTCGGCGGGCTGAAGGTGCTGATCGAGGCTCACCTCCGAGCCACACGTGAGCATGCGTTGCCCCATGTATGGGTTCGCGAGCTGCTCCGTCGGCTGAATCCAGTGGGCATAGCCGTCAGCCATGGGGCACTTGAACAAGTGCTCGCCCTTCGCCAGACGCTCGTCGCTCGCGACCAGCGCCACGACCTGCTTCGAGAGCACCCCGAACGCCTTGCGCGCGTCCTCCAGGCCATCGACGCCCTGGATCTCCTGAGCGCTGGCGGTCGCCGTCTCAATTACCTTACGGATACGCGAATCGAGCTCGTCTCCCTGGAGCGCAGCGTTCAGCGCGCTCTCGAGGCGCTTCGCTGGCCCCGCGAGCTGGTCTGCGGCATCCTTCGCCAGCGCCACGCGCAGGTCTTCGTAGGCCAGCAATGCGGTCTGGAGACTCGCCAGGCGGGTAGCGGAGTACTGCGTCCTGGGTAGCTCCGGGGGGCGCTCGGGGGCGGGCCTGGGCTTCTGCATGTCCATGCCGGACATCGCGGCCATCGAAGCGCTCGGCGCCTGCGCTCTGCTGGGAGCAGGCGAGAGCCCGAACCAGACGCCCAGCGGACCGCGGAAGTAGACACCCACGCCGACCAGGGCGCAGGCGACGACGACCGCGACGATGCGGCCTGGCCAGGGGTTCCCGGAGCGTGCTCGCTGCGGCTGCAGCGCCGGGCGCTGTGCGTCGGGTGCTTCGTCCGCCGGATCCGTGGGCGGCTTCGGATCGTCGGTGCTCACTTGCCACCTCCCAGCTTGCACTGGTGCGCGGGTTGCCCAACGGCTCGACACAGCTGGGCGCGACGCTTGGAGAGCTCGGCCCAGGCCATCAACTGGGCGAGCTGCACGTCTCGCAGCTTATTTTCCGCGAGGATCACATCGGAGAAGTCGGTCCCGGAGGTCTGGTAGGCCACGAGCGCCACCGACACCTGCTGCTTGGCGACTGGAACCAGGCGCTTGTCGTAGAGCCTCACCACGTCGATGGCCTGCACCAGCCGCCGGCGCTGCTCGTCGACCTCGAGGCGCAGCCTGTCAGCGAGCTGCTTCACGCGGCCTCGAGCCGAGGCCGCACGCGCGTTGGCTTCATCCACGGCACCATCTCGCGGGCCCTGGGCGATGGGCAGCGGCAGCTCCACCCCGAGCATCCACTGGTGCTCCGTCATGCGGAACATGCTGGTGTAGGTGCCCGACAGCGTGATGTCCGGGTAGTACTGGCGCCCGGCGACCTCGCCGGCGGCCTCCGCCGCGCGAACCTCGGCGTCCACGGCGCGCAGCTCTGCGCGGTTCCCCAGGGCAATCCGCTGGAGCTGGACGCTGCTCGGTGGCTTCTCGGTCGGCACATCGAGCTTCTCCGGTGGCTCTGGCAGACTCGCCTCGGGAGGCTCGTGCATCAGGCTGTTCAGCCGCGCCCGCAGGCTCTCCAGGTCGGAGGTGAGGACCAGGTCCTGGCGCTCGAGCTGCGCCAGCTCGACGTCGACGGCGACCTGGTCTCGCGCCTGGCCGCGACCAACGGAGTACTGGACCCGCACTGCCTCGGCGAGCTTCTGCAGCAGCGCGCGGTGCTCTGCGTTCGTCTCGAGGGCGCGGCCGACCAGCCAGTAGTCGTCGTACAGCGTGGAGGCTTCGCGCGCGAGATCCAGCCGCGTCACCTCGACTCGTTGCTCGACCACCTCCGCCTCGGCCTCGGCGCGCTCTGCGCTTCCCGAGAGCTTGCCCGGCCAGGGAAAGCGCTGGCTGAGCTTGATCGTCTGACCGTAGGGGACGTCGCTCGAGCCGATGGAGAGCGGCGCAAACTCGTACATCAGCATCGGGTCGGGGAGCGTCGAGACCTGCGCCGGTCGGGCGCGAGCGGCGGCATACGCTTGCCGTACGGATTCGATCTCCGGGTTCCGCGCAAGCACGGCGCCAACCAGCGCCTTGCGGCTGAGCTGCTTCTGACGCCTCATGCCGGCGGTGTCCGCGGAGCTCCGGGTGGGACTCACGCCAGAGCTCGCGGAGTAGCGAGCCGGGCCGTGGGCGCGCTGGGCGCTGGCGCAACCGGCGCACAGCAGCACGCACAGCAGCAGACAGGCAGGGGAACGCGTGGCTGAGTGGAAAGCGTTGGTCATTGGCTTCTTCGCGCCTGATGGCGCGCTCGCATCGGGTTCAGGCGGCGCCAGGCAGCCCCTGGAAGGCCGTTGCAGCCGCGGAGCTCGCTCGCGCGAGCCCGATTGACCGCTTCGCGGGCGGTCCAGACTTCGGAGTGCGCTCCCTGTCTCCGCGGAGCGCGGAGCCGCCGGATCACTCCGGCTCAGGGGGCGGCGACGTGCGCGCCGGTCGAGCGACGCACGACGACTTGGTTCACGTACGAACGCGAGGCGACAGCCAGGGCGCGCTCAGGGCGCTCCAGCTCGAACCCCACGGAAACGTGATTCAGTTCAACAGGCTGCAGTGTCGAATGTAGAGCGGCGGCCCGAGCGGCGGCGGTCCCCGCGCCATGGGGCGCAGCGACACGGTCCCGGCGTGGGGTTCGCTCAGCTCGGGCAGCGTCAGCTCCGCGATCAACACGGCTTGCACGACCGGGACGTCCACCTCGGGCTGGGACGTCAGGATCTGCGTCGCCCGGGTCAGGCGCTGCTCACAGCAACCAGGTCGCTTCGCCTTGGCCCGCTGCACGTCCAGCTTGCCCACCTTCAACGCTTCGCGATGGCCGGAGCCATGACAGCAGCAGGTCTCGCCGAGGCGCCCGGACATTTTGCACAGAGTCAGCACACGACCGAGCGAGGTCGCCGGCAGCAGCAAGGCTGCCAGCGCCAGCAAGGCGGCCAGCTTGACTCTCAGGGGGAACACGACCCAGGGAGGCTAGCCCGGACCGAAATACAGGGCAACGCCGTACCCACCCCACGAGCCGTGACGCTTCTGCATTCCCCGCTTCCCCGCTTCCCGTTTCAGCGCTTCAGTAACCTCGAGCCTGGCGAGCGCCTGCGTCGGGGCGCAGCAGCGTGGCGAGCAAGTCGCGGAGCTCACCACGATCCAGCTCGGGCGACTGGGCCCCCGTCGCCTCGAGCAGCTCCAGGCCGACGCGGGTGGCGAGCAAGGTCGAGGCGACCACGCTCGGTGCGGCGTTGAAACGCAGGTTGCCGGCGCCTTGCGCCTGGGCAGCCATTTCCCCCAGGTAGCGCCGAACGCGCTCGAAGGTCTCGAGCGCCGCGTTCTTCACTTCGGGGATCCGCGCCGCAGCGTGGAGGACCAGCGGCATGGACAGGCGCCTGTGCTCACCGATATCGCTCGCCGGTGGGGCAGCCCTGCTCACTGCGGGGAGCAGCAATCGATCCCACGCTTCCTCCGCGGTCGACTCCGCCTCGAAGCGCTCCAGCGCACGCAACACCACCGCCGCGACGAGCTCCTCACGGCTGCCGAAATGGACGTTGTAGGCGCCGCGCGTGCGCCCCGCGACGCTGCAGATCACGTCCAGGCCAGGCTGATCGAAGCCCTCCTGGGCGAACAGCATCTCCGCGGCGTCCAGCAACGCGCGCCGCGTCCTCGCCTTGGCTTCTGCGCGCGCCGGGCCAAGGCGACGGCGGCGCTTACCACTCTTCGCGCTTCTCCGTTCGGTGCTGTCAGGGGCTTCCGCTTCGGTGTCCGAAGCGAGTAAATCGTTGGCGTGATCCGCGGACACTGGCAGAGAGCATTAGTCACCGAGGGCGCCGTTGGCAAGGCCGCGTGGGCATTCCGCCCGGTAACGCCACGAGCCGCTCGCCTCGGCAGCGGCGTTTCCTCCCGCAATTTGTGGAGGTAGCGAACTCCCCAGAGACACGAAAAATCGGCGCGCGCCCCGGAGAGCCTACGCGCCGATGCCTTACCTCACCGCAGTCAAGTGCCTCACCGCAGTCGAGTGCCTCACCGCAGTCGAGTGCCTCACCGCAGTCGAGTGCCTCACCGCAGTCGAGTGCCTCACCGCAGTCGACTGCGTCGCCGCAGTCACTTGAAGTTCTGGCTCGCCCAGATCTTGCCGTTGGCCATCTTGTAGAAGCCGCAGGCCACCTTGGTGTACTTGTCGCTCGACATGTTGATGTAGTGGCCGTGCTCGCTGAAGGGCTCCCCCGGCCCTTCGTTCCACATCGCCTGCAGGCAGTTCTGGACGACGTCATCGTAGCTGCCCCAACCTGGGCACGTGTTCTGAGCAAACTCGTTGCACATGCCGAAGTTCCCGTGAGCGCCGCCGCCGTTCGCGTCCTTCCCGGCTTGCTCGTCGGCGCAAGCCTCACCGTCGGTCCAGCGCTGATACGGCGGCTTGCCCTCCGTCGCCCGGAAGTCGTTGATGCGCTTCACACACGCGTCGCGCAAGGCGTCCAGCTCGTCAGTCGAACCGGAGCCACCGCTGGCCGTCGTCCCGCCGCTGGCCGTCGTCCCGCCGGCGCCTGAATTCCCCGAGGAACCACCCTGGGCGTTGGTCCCACCTTGCGCGCCAGAGCCGCCCTGTGCGGAGCCGCCCTGACCAGAGCCGCCCTGACCAGAGCCTCCGCTCCCCGACGAACCACCGAAGGGGGCGCCACCCGTGCCGCCGTTGCTGCCGCCGTCATCGTCACTCGTGAACACGCAGCCGCCGGCGAAGGTGAGCACGCTGACCAGAGCAAGAACTCCGCCTACGCCGCTTGACCGAAGGCCGTCGTGGGGTCGAGAACTTCGTCGCATCATCAGAAACCTCCTGTCTTTCATTGCAGCGCGGATCCGCGGACTGCGCCAGAGCCTGGGCCAGATATCCCTGCGGTTTTTCGGTATAGAAACGAGGGTGCTTGCGCAGGTTCTGGCACACGCGTGGTGCCGCCGCCCCAGATCTCGAAGTCGGACGCTGAAGCTGGGGGCGAACGCCCACGAGCAAACCCGTGTGCGTCCAAGAACCACTCCCTGCGCAGACCGCCGCATCCCTCGACGTGCGCTGACTCGACCGTCAGCACATCGCTCGACGACCAAACGCCCGCTTGGTGCTAATATTTCCACAGAGAATTACTATCCCGTTCCTGGAGCATGATGGCCGACGCGAGGCACGGCGACTGGTCCGGATGACAGCCGACGCCGACCACGCCGTCTCGCGAGCGCTCGCTCTGTCAGCTAGACTGACCACGGCCTGCTGGCTGCCGCGTGGCGGCGTCCGGCCGGAGCGAACGCAGTCGGGTCGACGACCCGGAGTCGCCTCGGCTCGGAGGCGAAACGCAACGGCGTGGGCCATTGCCGCGGTCAACGGCGGCCATCGGGGAAACAGCGGGGTGTCATTCAGCGCCGCGCCCGCGTTGCGACAAATCGCCCTAAACAACGTGTTGCATCGTTTCCGTCGCCGTGGCTTGCTCGTGGCTACGCAGAGGCCGGCTGGGGGACTGCTGTTTGTCTCGCGCCCGTGCAGGTGCGAATGAGCGTCGCTCAAGAGAAGCGGACGCGGTCGACCCGGGAACCGACGGAACTGGGCGCGAAGGAGGAAACGATGAAGGGTCAACTGACGACACTGGTGTGCGCGATGAGTGCAGCGGCGTTGCTCTCGATCGCCTGCGACGACAAGTCGAGTGAACCGAGCAAGCCGAGCGAACCGAAGAAGCCGGCGACCACCGCCAAGACGACGCCGAGCGCGGCGCCGAGCGTGGACGCCAACGGCCTGCCTATTCCGCCCAAGAACCTGCTCAAGCTGAAGATCCCCGACGACAACGAGATGACCAAGGAGAAGGTCGAGCTGGGACATCAGCTGTTCTTCGACAAGCGTCTCAGCGTCGACGGGAGTCATTCTTGCTACTCGTGCCACATGAACGAGGACGGCACTGGCGGGCACGATCCCTTGGCCATCGGCCCTGGAGACAAGACGCTCACTCGCCACGCGCCGACGATGTGGAACGTGGCGTACCTGCCGAAGCTCTACTGGGACGGTCGCGCTGACAACCTGGAGGCGCAGATGAAGGGCGCTTGGGCCGGCGGCAACATGGGGGTCGGCAAGGACAAGCTCGACGACAAGGCGAAAGAGATCGCCAAGATCGAAGGCTACAAGAAGCAGTTCGACGCCGTGTTCGGGAAGGACAGCGTGACGCCGGACAACATCGCCAAGGCGATCTCCGCCTACGAGCGCACGCTTTTCTGCGCGGATACGAAGTGGGACAAGGCCATGGCCGGCGACAAGTCGGCGATGAGCAGTGAAGAGGACGCTGGCTGGAAGCTGTTCGTTGGCAAGGCGGGCTGCAACACTTGCCACACGCCACCGATGTTCTCGGACGCCTTCGCGGTCGCCGACGGAGCGTTCCACAACGCAGGTGTCGGTTACGAGGGCAAGAAGCCAGAGGAGATCGACGAGGGCCGCAAGGCCATATCGAAGAGCGCCACGGACATGGGCGCGTTCAAGACGCCCAGCCTGCGCAACATCGCCAAGTCGGCCCCCTACTTCCACGACGGCCACGCCAAGACGCTCGAGGAGGCGGTGAAGTTCATGGCGGGTGGTGGCTACGACAACCCCAACAAGGACCCGCGCCTGGTCGACAAGAAGCTGTCCGATGCAGAGATCAAGCAGCTGGTTGCGTTCTTGGGGACGCTGGACTGCGAGGGCAAGCTCGAGGAGCCCAAGCTGCCCTAGCAGGCCGCCGAGAGACTGCGTTCTCCAGCAGCCTGCGCGCTTCGATGGCAGGCGCGCTGGAGATCGTGCTCCGCTGAAATCTTCCAGCAGCGGTGCCTGGCTGCTGCCGGCGTCATCCAGGCAAGCAGGCTGGAAGCGGACTCCACCGCGTCCATGGCGGGAGGTGAGCCACGCATTCATCGAAGCTTGAAGCTTGAAGCGTTCGACAATCGCGTGGCGATCGCTGCTGCTGCGTTTCTCGGGAGCAGCTCGAGTGCTAGACTCTCGCCTCCTCCCCTTCCCGCACCGCGCCGTACTCCGACGCACGGAGCCCAACGCGCGGATGGAGTTTGCTTAACATGCGTGTCTCGACAACGAAGCGTCAGCTAGGTCTCGGTCTGGTCTTGGTCTCTGGTCTGCTCTGGGCGACCGCTTGTGGGCGCACCACCATCGACTTCGGGGTGCCCGAGGGAAGCGGCGGGGTCGGCGGCACGATTGGTAGCGGCGGCGCGGGAGCCGAAGGCGGATTCGGTGGAGACGCAGGCTTCGGCGGCAGCGGAGCCGAAGGCGGATTCGGTGGAGACGCAGGCGCGGGAGCCGAAGGCGGATTCGGTGGAGACGCAGGCTTCGGCGGCAGCGGAGCCACGGGTGGAGCGCCAGACGATTGCCTCGCGGCAGCGCAAGACGACTGCGACGTCTGCACCTGCGACGGCTGTCGTGACGAGTGGGACACCTGTCAGGGCGACGGCGGCTGCGTGGCGATCTACGAGTGCGCGCAGGACGCGGGCTGCAGCGGCGCCCAGTGCCTTGGTCCGTGCGGGTCGGTGATTCAGCAGAACGGCGGCGTCACCGGACAGCCAGCGCAGCTCGCGCTGGGTCTCGGAACCTGCCAGAGCACCACCTGCGGCAGCG
This sequence comes from Polyangiaceae bacterium, assembly GCA_041389745.1. Classification (GTDB taxonomy): domain Bacteria; phylum Myxococcota_A; class Polyangia; order Polyangiales; family Polyangiaceae; genus JAHBVY01. Next base: position 35,097 of record JAWKRF010000011.1, on the reverse strand, counting down.
ACTGCAACGGCAGCGGCGGCAACGGCGGCAACGGCGGCAACGGCGGCAGCGGCGGCAGCGGTGGCGGTGGCGTGGTCGACTGCATCTCCTGCGTGGGCCAGAGCTGCCCGCAGGCTCAGGAGTGCTTGCTGGATCAGTCGTGTCGCGACGGCGCCATCTGCGCGGTCACCCAGTGCCTGGGCGGCGGCGGCGGCGGTGGTGGTGGCCTCGACTTCCAGTGTCTGCTCGGCTGCTTCAACGGGGACTTCAACGCGGCGCTCTCGGCGTTCAACTCCGTGCAGTGCGTCTTCACGTCTTGTGGCAACGAGTGCGGCGGTCTGCTCGGTGGCGGCGGCGGCGGCACGCCGTTCGGCGGCGGTGGTGGTACGCCCTTCGGAGGCTTCGGCGGGGGCAACTGACCCAACGTCGCGCGGCCTCGTTCGTCTCACTCCAGGTGAGCCCGGCTCGTTCTCTGCCTGCGCGCTGGGCATCGTCCCACGCGGTGTCTGGCCGGATTTTCCTGGGGGTGAGGTGCGATTTTGCTGCACCTGACGTCGGTTTTCTCGCTCCGAGCAGCACGGCCGCTGTCGCCACGGCGGCTTTTGCTAAGGTTGCTCCATGCCTGCGGGGAGAGGTCGCTCGTTGTCCATGAAGGGACGCTGGCTTGGTCGCGCCGGTGGGGCGCTGGCTCTGTTGATCGGCTTGAGCCTCAGCGGCACGGCGGACGCGCAGTTCAACCCCGGTGGCCGCACGCGCTCGAAGCCCGGCGCCGGCAAGCCGCATCGCGCGAAGCCGCAGCGCAAGAAGCCGCAGGCAAAGCCGACTCGCAAGCAAGATCCCGACAGGCTGATCAAGCGCTACCGCGACATCGTGCTCAAGCAACCAGGCGCCCAGTTCCCGCTGCAGCGCCTGGCTCAGCTGTACCGCGAGCGCGATGGCAAGCTCGACAAGCTGATCGAAGAGCTCGAGTCCCTCGCCAAGGGCAGCGGCAAGAAGGCCTACAACGCGAAGGTCGCGCTGGCGGGGATCTACCGCCAGGACGGCCAGATGGATCGCGCGGTGAGCACCTACGAGGACGCGATCAAGGAGCGGCCCAAGGACCACATCGCGCTGGTCGCGCTCGCGCACCTGTTGCAGGACCGCGGTGACAAAGCGGGCGCCTACACACGCTTCGAGAAGGCGCTGCCACGACTCAAGATCGACGCAGACATCGAGCAGACGCTGCGCACCTTGATGGGACTCGCGCTGGACCTGGAGCACTACAAGGAAGCGTCCGAGTATCACGACAAGCTGGTCAAGCGGGCGAAGGGCAGCTTCTTCGTACGCGCCGAGCTCGGCCGGGAGCTGATGCTGCGCTCGAAGTACGAGCGCGCCGTCAAGGAGTTCGAAGACGTCGTCAAGCACGCCTCGGGTGACAACCGCGTGCTCGCGCCGGCGCTTCGCGATCTCGGGCGCGCTCAGGCCAAGGCCAAGCAGACCAAGGACGCTCTCAAGACACTGAAGCGCGCCCTTCGAGTAGCCGGCGCGGAGGCCGGCGTGCGCCGCGAGATCTACGACGTGATCGTCGAAGTCTACCGCGCGGAAGACAAGCTGCGCGAGCTGATCACGATGGTGGAGCAGGAGAAGTCACGCGACTTCTACCGCGCCAAGATGCTCGGCGCGCTCTACGAAGAGACGGGCCAGGTAAAGAAGGCCCTCAAGGCCTATCAGGAGGCGCTGGCGAAGAAGTCGAGCGACATCGAGACTCGCCTCAAGGTCGTGCAGCTACTGCAGATCCAGGGCGAGCTCGAGGAGGCCATCAAGCAGTACGAAGCTCTAATCCGTGCGGCACCGCGCAACCCGGATTTCGTGTTCCAGCTCGCCGAGGCGCTGATCCAGCGCGGCGATCGCAAGGGGGCGCTGGAACACCTGAAGAAGCTCGAGGATCGCTCCAAGGGCGACGAGGAGACCCTCGCCGCCCTCGTCGACTTCTACGAGCGCGTGGAGGAGCGCAAGCGCGCGATGGCAGTGCTCCAGCGCCTCGCGCGGGATCCGCGAGATCCACGTCACCTGGTCGACCTGGGGGATCGCTACTATCAGGACGGCGACAAGGAGAAGGCGGTGCGCACCTGGAAGCGCATCATGAGTCTGATCCCGAACCGCGCGCGCGCCCTCTACACGCTCGGTGAGGTCTACCTCGAGCACGACATGCCGAAGGAGGCGCTGGAGAGCCTCGCCGAAGCGGTCAAGCTCGCGCCAAAGCTCACCAACTACAAGAAGGCCTACGCGCTGGCGCTGGAGCGCACCGGCGCGGGCGCCTCCAGCGCGCAGAAGCGCGCGCAGTACGATCAGGCGCTGAAGATCTGGGAGGCGCTCTTGCTGGACGCCAGCGCGGCCCACGTCGCCCGGGAAGCGCGCCAGCACATCGTCACCCTGTGGTCACTCTCGGGTCAGCTCGAAGACAAGGTCAGTCCCCTGAGCCGGCGCCTGAACAGCAAGCCACCTGACCTCGACGCGGGTCGTCTCCTTGCGGAAATTCATGTCCGTCGCAAGCGCTACTCCGAAGCGGAGAAGGTGCTGAAGAAGGTCACCGACGCAGCCCCGGGCGACGCCGAGAGCTTCCTGCGTCTCGAGCACGTGCTGGTCGTACAGCGCAAGCTGAAAGCCGCCATCGCGGTGCTAGAGAAACTGGTGAAGGTCGAGCCGAAGCGCGCCCGGGAGTACTACCAGCGCATGGCGAACTACGCCGCCGAGCTGTACCAGGACGACGCGGCCATCAAGTATGCCGCGCGCGCAGTGGAGCTATCTCCGGACGACGCCGAAGGGCACCGCAAGCTCGGCGAGATGTACCGGCGACGCCAGGACAACGACAAGGCGATCGCCCAGTTCCGTCAGGCCATCGCGAAGAACGATCGCCTGTTCTTGGTGTACTTCCAGCTCGCGGAGCTGCTGATCAACCGCGGAGAGATCGACGAAGCCGACCAGCTGCTGCGCCGCGTGGTTCGCGCCTCCCCCGACGAAGATCTGGTGAGTCAGGCGACCCGCATCAGCATGCAGCTGAACCTGGGGCGCGGGACGCTGGAATCGTTGGAGAAGGAGCTGCTGCCCGTCGCGTTGGGCAACCCTGGCAAGCCCATCTACCGGCGCCTGCTCGTGGAGATCTACGGCGCCATGGCGTTCCCCCTGGTGCACCTCTCCAAGAGCACGAACCCGACGGAAGCGAAGAAGGCCTCCGCCGAGCTGGCGAAGATCGGCGAGCGCGCCGTCAAGCCGTTGCTGGACGCGCTGAGCGACGATCAAGGCACGCAGCAACGCACCGCCCTCGAGCTGCTCTCGCACATCAAGAACAAGGGCGCCGGCCCGTCGCTGGTCGCTTACGCCACGGGCAAAGCCGACGCTGACCTGCGCGTGTGGGCGATGCTGGCGGTGGCGTCGCTTCAGGACCCTGGGCTGTTGCCCAAGCTCTCGGATCTCATTGCCCCGGGGAACCAAGTACGCTCGGAGGAGGCTGACCCGGTGCTCGTTGCCGCGGCCTACGCCGTCGCCCGCATGCAAGACCCAAGAGCGCGCCCGCTGTTGCTCAAGCTCCTGGAGAGTGACGCGCCCAGCGTGCGCGCGTGTGGCGCTCTGGGGCTCGGCCTGGTCGGCACCGCTCAGGACACCGGGCGTCTCGCGGAGATCGCGCGCTCGCTGGAGGCCGGGCCGCTCCCCCGAGCGGCCGCGGCCTTCGCGCTCGGAGAGCGCGGCGCGTCCCAGCAGGTGGACGTGCTGGCCCAGCTCGCCGAGGCGAACGACCCCTTGGTGCGCGGGCAGGCGATCCTTGCGCTCGCGCGCCTCAAGGACGCTCGCGCCGGTCGCGCGATCACCGCCGCTTGGCTGAGCGCCGACGACAGGCAGCGCGAAGCCGCGCGCGCCGCCGCCGTCGTTCTTGCCACGGGGAAATTCAGTGTCGGCTCTGCGCTGGAGCGACCACCGCGCTCCGGCAAGGTCGATGTGCGTGAGCTGGTGGCTTCCCTCACCCCCGAACCCCCGAACCCGGACGCAGCAGCGGACGCCATCATCAAGCTCGCTCCGGCGTTGGCCGAGTCGGTGGGCGGCGCCGTCCAGAGCTCCCCGGAGCGCGCAGAGATCGTGGCCGAGATGCTCCCCGCCAGCGGGGCGAAGCTCCAGGCGGGCGCCCTAGGCTTCAACCAGGACTTCGGCAAGCTCGCCCCGGCGAAGCTCGAGCAGCTGCGCAGCGCCATCGAGCGCATCGCCCACGGCGCGGTGGACTCGTTCATCTCGCTGTCGAATCATCCGACCGCCGACGTGCGCAGCCACGCGGTGCAGTTCCTCGCCACTCGCCCGGAGGTCGCGGCGCGCAGCGCGGTCGTCGCCCGTCTGACTGATCACGACGAGAGCGTCCAGCTCACCGCCCTGACCGCGATCGGCGACAGCGGAAAGGCGGACAGCAGCGTGACGTCGCCCATCGCCAAGCTGCTCGGCACGAAGAAGCTGTGGACGCTCAGGGCCCGAGCGGCGGAGACCCTTGGGCAGCTCGGCAGCGCGGCGAGGAGCGATCAGGTGCTCGAGGCGCTCAGCGAAGGCGCCAAGCGGGACGAGATGGCGATCGTACGCGAGGCCTGCTTCAAGGCGCTGCTCGAGATCGACGCTGGGCGCGCCAAGCAGATCGCAGCTTACCTCGCGGAACACGACTCGGAGCCGCGACTGAGAGCGGTCGCGAAGCAGGCGCTATGATCGCGCTGTCCAGGCTGGGCCGCAGCGCGGCGCTGGCGCTCGGCTCGAGCGCCCTGCTGATTGGCTGCAAGGATCTCGAGCGCTACGACACCGGCCCTGGCGAGGCGTATTGCGGCAACATCATCGGCGCCGAGTTCATCCGCACGCCAGAGCGCGTCGGGGGCTTCTCCCAGGAGCTGCGCGTGCGCGTGACTCTGGACACCGAGCACCTGGACACCACCCCGGGCGACATCAGCTCCAACGACGTGAACGGCCCCTGCGCACCGGAGCCGACCTTCGACGCGGCGCCGCTGATCCCGATGCAGGAGCTCTCCAGCGATCCCCTCAGCCAGCTATCGTTCGGCGATGGCCGAGACTACAACTTCATGGCCTGGGTGGAGTCTTCCTGCCGCGGCCCGATGCTGGCAGTGGTCAGCCTGATGAACGACGACGAGCTCGAGCTGCGCCTGCTCAAGCCCCCCTCCCAGACCGACGGCGGTCCGCGCCCGGCGTTCGCGCTGTTCCGCACGTCCCTGAGCAGCGGCAGCTGCGGCTTCTGAACGGCTGGAGAAGGCGGCGCGCGGCTGGCCAGGCCTCGAATGCATGGTATGGCAGCGCCGTGCGAGTCCTAGGCATCGAGACGTCCTGCGACGAGACCGCGGCCTCCATCGTCAGCGACGAAGGCGAGGTGCTGAGTGACGTCGTCCACAGTCAGGTGAAGCTCCACGCCGAGTACGGCGGGGTGGTGCCGGAGCTCGCGTCGCGAGACCACCTGAAGAACGGGCGCTACGTGGTCGAAGCGGCGCTCGAGCGCGCCCAGCTCGGGCTCGAGGATCTCGACGGCATCGCGGTGACCTGTCGTCCGGGTCTGGCGGGCGCGCTGCTGGTGGGGGTACAGCTCGCGCAAGGCCTGGCCTGGGCCAGCGGCCTGCCGCTGGTCGGTGTCGATCACCTGGTCGGTCATCTGCTCGCAGCGTACCTGCGCTTTCCAGGGCTCGAACCGCTCAGCCCACGCCTGCCCTTCGTCGCCCTGATCGCGTCGGGCGGTCACACCGCGATTTACCGCGTGGATTCCAAGCAAGCCGCCGGAGTCCGCGAGCTCGGGGGCACTCGAGACGACGCCGCTGGCGAGGCCTACGACAAGGTCGCGAAGCTCCTGGGTCTGGGCTATCCCGGCGGTCCAGTCATCGACCGCCTGGCGGCGGAGGGCGACCCGAGAGGCGTCAAGCTGGCGAAGCCGATGCCGCAGCGGGACTCTCTGGAGTTCAGCTTCTCGGGCCTGAAGACCAACGTCGCCCGCTGGGTAGAACAGCACGGTCGCCCAGGCGACGACCAGACCCTTCGGGACCTGTGCGCCGCCTTCCAGACTCGCGTGGTCGAGGCGCTGCTCAGCAAAACTTTCCGCGCGGTATCGAATGAGGAGGTGGACTGCGTGGTGCTCGGCGGCGGCGTCGCTGCCAATCGACAGCTGCGCGCGCGCGCCGTGGAGCTCGGCACCTCGCGCGGCATTCACGTCGTTGCTCCACCGCTCAGAGGCTGCACCGACAACGCGGCGATGATCGCCTACGCCGGCGCGCAGCGGCTCCTGCTGGGCGAGGACGACCGTGGCCAGCTCACGACCAGCACCAAGACGGGGCTGCCCCGAGTCACGCGCAAGGGGCGAGGGAAACGCACGCGAAACCTGCCCCACGAGGTCTGAAGGTCTCGAGGGCGGGCGCGCACGGAGACGCAGCTCGTGAGGGCTCGCGACGCGCTCCGCCGAGCGTCTGCTTTTGCACACGAGATCGCACGTCTGGAGGTGGAGGGAAGCTCCAACCCGATCGTGTTGATAGTTGAACTCACCACATTTCACTTCGAGTGTGGCGCTCGGGCATTCTTTGCTGTAGTCCGTCGAAGTGATGGCTGGCGCTCAGAAGTCGTTCAAGAGCATCTACGCTCAGGGTCTATTCGAAGGCCAGGTGGTGATCGTCACCGGCGGCGGCACGGGCATCGGTCTCGCTACCGCGCGTGAGCTGGCGTACCTCGGAGCCACCGTCGCCATCTGCAGTCGTAAGCAGGAGAACATCGACGCGGGGCTCGAGGCCCTGCGGGGCTACGGGCCCGAACCCATCGGCGGAATCGCCGACGTGCGAGATCCCGACAGCTGTGAGGCCTTCGTCAAGCAGGTCGTCGAGCAGGCAGGTCGCGTGGACGTGCTGGTGAACAACGCCGGCGGCCAGTTCCCCTGCCCCGCAGAGCAGCTCTCCTCGCGTGGCTTCGAAGCGGTGATCCGCAACAACCTGATCGGCCTGTTCAGCATGACCCACGCGGTCGCGAACGGGGCGATGATCCCGGCAAAGCGCGGGCGGATCGTGAACGTGATCGCCGACATCTACCGAGGCTTCCCGGGGATGGTGCACACCGGCGCGGCACGCGCGGGCGTGGACAACATGACCAAGACGCTGGCCGTCGAGTGGGCCCACCACGGCATCCGGGTCAACGCCTGCGCCCCCGGGACGATCCGCTCCTCGGGCACCACCCAGTATGGCGAGAGCACCCTGGAGCTGTCGAGGCAGGCCACCCCGCTCAAGCGCCTCGGTACGGTGGAGGAGGTGTCGCGGGTGATCGTGTTCCTGGCCAGCCGCGAAAATGACTTCGTGACCGGTTCCACGTACTACATCGATGGCGGCGGTTCCCTCTGGGGAGATATCTGGCCCATCGAAGAACCCAGCGAAACCTGATACGACCGGGCAGTGCCCGGGTCGAATCCCATCGCCGAGCAGCCAGCGGACGCTTCCGCAGAGCACGCCTCTGCCGAGCCGGTGGATGCTGGCGCCGAGCAACCGCGAGAACCGTCGCCTCAGGCACCGCCCAAGCCGAACCTGGCACTGCGCTCGTGGCTCTGGTTGAAGCGCTACTTCACGGAACAGGACCCCACGTTCTGGAACGCGCTGCTGCCAGCGTTGGTCCTGGTCGCCGTGATCTACACGCGCAGCCCGACCACGAACTGCATCTTCGACGAACAAGAGGCGCTGCTCGCGAACCCGTACGTCAACGGCGACCACCTGCTGTGGCGAGACGCCTTCACTCGCGACTTCTGGGGCCTACCCCCCACCGGCAGCATCGGCTCCTACCGCCCGATCCCGAATCTGATCTGGCGCGCGCTCTGGAGACTCCGCGAGCACCCTTGGTTACCGCACTGGGTCAACCTGATGTTCCACGCCATCAACGCAGCTCTGCTGTGTCGCTTGGCGATGTTCATTGCTCCACGGAAACGCGGCTTCGCGTGGCTCACCGGGTTCGTGTTCCTCGCCAGCGCGGTGTTGACGGAGGCCGTCACCGGCGTGGTGGGGATCGCCGACGTGCTGGGCGGGATGGGCGTGTTGCTGGCTCTCCTGTGCTTGCGTCTCCCTGCCTGGGCAATGCCCTTCGGCGTGTTCATCTCCTTGCTGTTCGGTCTGTTCTCCAAGGAGAGCGCGATCGTCGCCGTGCCCCTGATCGCTTGGGCAGGCCTGGTGCTGGCGCCGCTGATGCACCCGAAGCGGCCACTGCGAGTCCCGCGAGCGCTGCTGTCGTTGGTCGGCGCGGTCGCTGCGCTGGTGCTGTATACGGAGCTGCGCAAGCGCTGGTTCCCGGTGGCGCTACCGGAGGAGCTGACGAGGCCGCTGCCCGCCAGCGAACCCCTGGCCCGGCGAGCGCTCCACGCCTTCATGGCCTGGTTCGCCCAGCCCAGGTTGCCGAAGGATCCGATCAACAACCCGCTGGTGGACGCCGACATGCCGCACCGCATCGCTGGCGCGCTGCGCGTCTACGCGCGGGGGATCGGTCAGACGCTGTTCCCTTGGAAGCTGGCGGGAGACTACAGTTTCCCCCAGGAACCAATACCGCCCAGGCTGTTGACCCCGACCATCGTCTCGGGCGGACTGGCGATGTTCCTGGCGCCGCTGGTCGCGATCGGGTTCTGGATCGCTTCGTTGGTGCGCGTCGGGCGCGAACGCAGGGCCGCAGACGCCGCGTCAGAGTCCGCCAGCGAACCCCAGCCGGAAGCGGCTAGCGCATCCACGGAGTTTGGGGGTGAGGGAGCGCTGTGGTCGCCTCGAGTCATCACCTACGCGCTGCTGGCGCTGGCGCTCGTCTGGGTGCCCATCGCTTACTTCCCCCACTCCAACATCCCGGTACTGCTGCCGACGGTGCGGGCGGAGCGCTTCTGGTACCTGCCCGTCATCGGGCTAGCACCGCTCTACGCCTGGGCGCTGCTCTACATCTCTCGCTGGCGGGTGCTCCAGGGTGCGAGCGATCGCATGCAGCAGCTCGGTCGCTGGGCGGGCGTGAGTCTGGTCGCCGGTTTCTTCGTCTTCCAGCTGCAGAGCGCGCGGATGCACGCTCTCGACTACACCAACGACCTGGTGTTCTGGCGGGCGACTGCTCAGAGCTCGTCGAACAGCGCCAAGGCGCACCTCAACTACTCCGTGATGCTGGGCGCTCGCGGCTTCATGGAGCAGCGCCTGGTCGAGGGCAAGAAGGCGATGGAACTCGCCCCGGAGTGGCCAATGGCCCACATCTACTACGGCGACGCGCTGTGCCGCATGCAGCGCGCTGGGGAGGCCTGGCCCTACTACAAGCGGGGCTTCGAGCTGAACCCTGCCGATCAGAACCTGATCTCCCTGGCGCTGCAGTGCCTGTGGGACGAGAAGGCCTGGGAGCCTCACAAGCAGGAGCTGCTGGATCTGGCGGACGCGAACCCAGGCTCCTGGCTCGCCTTCCTGGCCCGAGACCTGGTCTACAACGGCGAGAAGCACAACGGAGTCGATCCCAAGTATCGTCCGCGCGGATACAACGAAGGCCCCAAGAAGGACTGAACTTCTGCGCGAGGGGCCGTCGGGGCGTGGCGACGAACGCACATCCTGGTACGCTCCCGTTACGTGCCAGCCACTCGCATCGCCATCGGTCTCGTCCCCGTCTGGGACGATCCCACCACGTCCATGCAGCTCGAGCACCTGCGGCGCCTGCTGGAGGGGCTGCTCGACAGCAGCGTGATCTTCATCCGCTATCGGAAGCCCGAGGCGCTGGCGCACGCCTTCGAGGATGGCGAGGTGGATGTGGTGTGGACGTCGCCGATTCTGGCGCTGACCCACCGCTCGATGGCCGGGGGGATCCCCATGGCGAGCGCGGTGCGCCAGGGAGCCGCCCACTACCATAGCGTGCTCTTCACCAGCGCGGACTCGGAGCTGCGCAGCGCCTCGCAGCTCCAGGACACCAGCGTCGCGTGGGTCGCGCCGACCTCGGCGGGTGGCTACGTCTTTCCAAGGGTCGCCCTGGCGAGCCAGGGCCTGGATCCGCAGACGCTCTTCAAGACCGAGATCTTCTGCTTCTCTCATGGCGGCGTCGTGGATGCCGTGGTGAGCGGTCAGGCCGAGGTCGGCGCCACCTTCGCCGTGTTCGAGGACGGAGACGCGACCAAGCCCCTCCTGCGCGCCGGCTTCCAGGACGCCGAGCATGACGTTGCCGTACGGATTCTGGTCGTGTCCAACCCGATCCCGAGCGATCTGTGGCTCGCGACGCGGCCAGCGCTGGAGCTGCTGGGAGATCGCCTGCTGGCGAGCCTGGTGGCGCTGTGCGAGCAGGCCCCCAACGCGATGCTGAGCGTCTTCGGCGCGGAGATGTACATCGCGCCGGACCTGAAGCGCCTGGAGGAGCTGCGAGGGAACGTCGAGCACGCACAAGCCCTCGAGCTGATCAGTATCGACGAAGACGGCCTCTAGGCGGGAGAACTAGGTGTACCGGCGCGCGAAGACGCCGGCAGGATCGAGCGCCTGGCGGATGCGCTCCAGCACTTCCGCACGGCTGTCACGAGCGCGGGGTAGCTGAGCCATCGACTGACTGCCCAGGCGATAGGGCAGGTAGCCGACCTCGGCGAGCGCGGCGTAGAGCGCGTCATGGCACTGCGCAGCGCGCTCGTCCGCCCCAGGCTCGTCGCGATCGTAGACGATGAGCGGCGCCAGGTTCGCGCAGCGGGGAGCGGTGGAGAGACAGGCCAGCAGGGGCTCGAAGCCGTGCTCGATGAGCAACCGCTCGGAGAGCGCGACTGCTCGCACCAGATCACGCCCTCGAAACGGCAGCGCCGCGCAAACCCAGTTCACGCCGCAGCCGTCGGCGGCTGGATCCAGCGGTGCGCTGAGCGGGGCACCGCGGGGCTTGCGCCAGTAGACGCTCTCGAGGCTGTGCTCGTGAGGGATGCCTTGCAAGAACTTGAACGCGGGCTGCTCCGGGTGCAACAGCTCCCGCCCGACACTCGCGTCGCCGCTGGCCTCGAAGAACTCGAGACGATCGACCAGCGGCCTCAGGCAGCGCTCTGTATGTATCCGCGCGGCATGGCCCTGTTCGGGACTCGCGGCGTAGAGCGCGGTGGTACCGCTCCAGCGCAGCCGCGGCCACTCGGGCATGGCTTCGAGCGCGGCTCGGGGCAGAGCGCGGCCGCGATCGGCGCCCTCTGGCAGGCGCGCGACGCTGGACACCACCCGGTAGTCGTTCCAGAGCCCGATGCTGGCGTTGAAGGTGCCGTCCAACCTGAGCTCGCTCAGCGCATCCCAGAGGCGGCCCAGGCGACCAGGGTCCTCGAGACCGAAGCTCACCAGATGCAGAGAGCGCGGCAACGGGCACAGCCAGAGCGAGAGCCTGGTGACGATCCCGAGACCGGACTGGGAGAACAGCCCGTCGAGGGTCGGCCCAACGCCCCAGCGCGCCACGCTTGCCAGGTCCGCTGCTGGCTCCTCGAGGAAGCTACCGAAGCCCGTCCGCAGCACCTCTCCCGTCGAGAGCAACACCTCGAGGTTGCAGACGTGCGCGAAGCGATCCGCGTACGGACCCGCGCCATCGCCCCGTTCCAGAGCGTTGCCCAGGACACTCGCGTGAGGCGAAGATCCCGTGACGTTGAGGAAGAAGCGCGAGCGCTGAGCCTTCAAGTAGTCGTAGAGTTGCTGGAAGGTGACGCCTGGTTCGACGCTAACCACCCCCAGCCGAGGATCGAAGTCGCTGATGCCCCTCAGCCCGCTCAGGTCGAGCAGCACCGCGGGGCGAGGCGCCTGACGGGTGCCCAGACCCCAGCTCTTGCCCGCGCTGCTCGGATAGACCGTCACCTGGTGCCTCGCGGCAACTCGCAGCAAGTCTGGCAGCTGCGCGCGAGAGGTCGGACGTAGCGCTGCCAGCGCCGCGTGACTCCCGCCCGATTCGCGCGCCTGGGTCGTGCGATTGAGGCCATCGAGCTCCGGGCCTGGGCGCACCACGGCCTCGGAGCCCAGCAGCTCTGTCCATTCCTCGAGCGCTGACGAGAGTTGCGCCACGGCGCTCATCTTCCCTGCTCCGCGCGACGACTGCCAGTCCCTTCAGGGCGACTCGACCGGCGCGTCGGTCCCGGCGTCGTGTGAGGGCAGGATGGGCTCGGGGCGCCGAGGTACGTCGAGCTTCACGTCGAGCAGGATGCTCTCTCCGGGGGCGAGGGTGATGGTGCGGCGTTCGGTCGGAGCCGCCGGGTGCTCCAGGCGCACGTAGTGAGTCCCTGGGCTCAGCGGGATGGGCTCGGCGAAGGGCGTGGTCTCCACCTTCTCACCATCGACGATGACGTAGGCCCAGGGATCCGCCACGACTCGCAGGTACCCCGCCTGGCTCGGACGCAGCTCCAGCGCATGAGACCCTTGGCTCACGCTGGGCGCAGATCCATCCCGCGCGGAAATGATTTGAATCACGACACCACCGAGCAGGATCAGCGCGCAGACCGCCAGCATGCCGAGCAGCGCGCTGCTCAGACTGCGCGGCGCCTCCTCCGGCAGCGCGAGCTCCTCCTCGCCGAGGTCGTCGATCGCAGCCAGCCCGTTGCGGCCCAGCGCGTGGCGGATCAGCTCTGCGGGAGTCCGACCGTCGTCTTCGAGCACGCTCAGGAGCGCGAGGTGGAGCTCGGCGGCGGAGCCGAAGCGATCCGCAGGCATCTTCTCCAGCAGGCGCTGGACCAGGCGATCGAGCTGACTCGGGACGTGAGGCGCGAGGCGCGAGAGCGCCGGAGGGACGTCGTGTCGGATACGCTGCGTGGTGGAGCGCAGATCGGGTCCGTCGAACGGACGCCGACCTCCGAGCATCTCGTACAGCATCACTCCGAGCGCGAACAGATCGCTGCGAGGGTCCGGGGGCTCGCCCAGGATTTGCTCCGGTGAGAAGTATGCGGGCGCAGCCACTTCACCATCCATCAGCTCTGGTGCCGTGGGGATACGATCGTCACTGGCCGCGGCAAACTCCAGTAGCTTCAGCCCCCCGCTCGGCGTCAGCAGGATGTTGTCGGGGCGGAGGTTGCGGTGAACGATCCCGTGCTCGTGGGCGTGCTCGAGCGCCCGGGTGATCTCGACGGCGACGCTCACCGCCTCCAGGGGCTCGAGGCGACGTGCCTCTTCCCCCGCACCGAGCAGCTCCCGCAAGCTCACGCCCTCGACGTACTCGAGCACGAGCCACATCGAGTCAGTGCTGCGCTCGAAGTCGTAGAGCTTGAGCAGGTTCGGGTGCTCGAGCTGGGCCAGCAGGCGCGCTTCGTGCTCGAGACTCGCCGCGAAGGGCGAGGACGGCAGAATGCTCGGTGACAGCGCCTTGATCAGCACCGTGCGTCCCAGCGGTTGCTGCAGCGCCTTGTAGCGATCGGCGATGGGCCCCGTGCCGAGCAGCTCGAGGGTCTGGAATCCAGGGAACGAGCGCAGGACGCGCGAGGACGCGCGACTGATCATCGCGTCCTGGGTTCGCTCGGGGCCCTTCGACGTCACAGCGGCAGCTCTACTACGGACACCCGGCAACACCCAGTCTGGACGCGGGAAGAGCGCGGTCCGCTTCGGACCGCGCTCCATCGGCTGGCTGAGTCGAGCCCCCCGACTCGTTCGCGAAGGGACCGACTCCTTCGGTCTGACACGGGCCTAGCGCTTGGCCAGCGCGCCACCCTTCTTCGGTTCACTGATCAGGAACTCGACGAAGTCCTTGCGCAGCCGCACGCGGTACCCAGGGATCCCGTTCTTGAACTGGAAGGTGATCTGAGCGCCGCTGCCTCCGTTGGAGGTCTTCACCCGCGCGATGCGCTTGTCACGCTTCGCGATGGATCCACCAGACTCCATCACCTTGCGACCAGGGATCACGACGACGAAGCCCGTCGGGTTGATCGCCCCTTGAATGGCACCGCCGGGTCCGTCGAGGCGAATGCGGTGAATCGTCGGCCTGCTGACCGTGCCACGTCCCCAGGGCTTCACGCTCTTGGGGTCGACCTTCTCGGCCACGGGCTTCGAGTCCGCCTTGTCGCCTCCGTCGTCCCAGCTCTCGTCGGCCACCGGAGGCGTGTCGTCGACCGGCTCGTCCAGCGCCGAAGCCCCGGCCTCTTCGTCGACCGGAGCGGCCTCGGTGGGCGCCATGTTCGTCGGACCGAAGAGGGGGACGTCTGCGCTGATCCCGTTCGGTGTCGTCTTTCCCTGTGGATCTTCCTGTGGCTGGGGGTTGGCGGCGTTGGCGGGGATCGGGTTGCCCTGCTCGTCTACGTTGGTGACGTCCTCGTTGGGCGCCAGGGGCGTCTCCTCGGCAGCGACGGGCTTGCTGAGCGCTTCTTCCTCCCCGGCAGGGGTCGCCGGCTTGCGCATCGCGAGCACGGCGACGGTGGTCAGCATCACCGCCGCGCCGGCGATCGCTCCATAGCGCTTGAGCTTCTTCGCGCGGGGCGGCGGGGCCTCACTCGCCGCCTCCTGGCGCGCCGCCCTGCTTGGCGGCAACTTGGAACCGCGCAAGGACTGGGGTCGCAGGCGGCGCCCATCGGTGCTGAGCACACCCGACGGGGGCGAGCCCTGGACGCGGCGCCCCGCACCTTGTTTCCGTGTAGCGGGCGCGGTTTGACCTCGCGCCTCTGCCTTCACTGCCTTCTTGTGTCGAGCAGACTTGATCCAGCCGCCGACCTTCGAGGCCGCGCTCGCTCCCACGTGCTTCAGCGCGGTTCCGGTGTTCTTGGCGATCTCGCCCGCCTGGGACGCCGCGCTTCCCAGCTTGGCCTGCAAGACGCTCGGCTCGTGCTCGTCGTCGTACTCGGCCTCGACGCCATCGTAGTCGGAGTCGAAGTCCGGATCGTCATCCAGCTCGTCGTCGTCGAACTCGGAGGCCACCGAACGTGCGGCGACGCGCTCTGGCGTCCCCGCGACGCGGGTATCGGGTCCGGGCTCGTCGAGCTCGTCATCGTCGAGCTCCGCGTCAGAGCACTCGCGCATCGAACCCTGCTGAGCGTCGACGACACTCGGCTCCGGGGTGACGTCCTCGAAGGGCTCGTCGTAGGCCAGAGAGACCACGAGCTGCGGCACCTGAGACTGCGGATCGATGATCACGTCGACCGTCTCGATCGCCGCGCCAGAGCGGTCCCCCGCATCCAGGTCTTCGATGTCCAGGTGACGACCAAGCTTGAGGAACTCGAGCTTGGACCCGACGGTCATCGCCCGGCCTCCCGCCCTGCGCACCTGCGCCTTCATCGGTGAGCCGAGGCCATCGATGTGCAGTCGCACGCGAGTGCCCTGCGCCTTTCGCTTGCGCTTGGCCTCCTCGGGCTCCGCGGCGTCAGCCTCGTACTCCTCGTCGAGTTCCTCGGACTGTTCCGCACGGATTCCGCACAGCTTCTTCAGTGCGTCCACGCTGCCGCTATCCAGCGCGGTGAAGCGGATCCCGAACTCACCCCCACGATCCATGTCTTCGGCCCAGGCGACCTCGCCCTCGACCAGGATCTGGTGCCCCGCCTCCTCGAAGCGCAAGACCAACGGCGCCCCGACCGGAGGCAGATAGCGGGTGCGCACGTGCATGCCACGGCCGCTCACCTCGATGCTCTGCGCCTCGAACGCCGGAACTTCCGGCACCCGACCGCAAATCTCGACCAATGTCTGCACGGGCACGCGTTTGACGCCGCTCGCTCGGCGATCCTGCTTCTGCATTTGAGTCCTCCCGGATCCCGGGCGCCGGCCTGGGTCCGACTCCGCCGATACGTGAGGCCGTGTAGTTGGGCCAAATTTGCTGGCTAAGAAGGGCTCCCGTGCCATCATCCGCCGCGGATGCCGATCTCGGTTCTCGTCCGGTCCGGCGAGGTGGATAGTCCGCCTGAGCTGAGCTTCGATGCCCCCCGTGTTGTGATCGGCCGGGGAGATGGCTGCGAGGTCCGACTTCCAGACCCCAGCGTGAGCCACCGTCACGCCACGATTCGCCAGCGGGGCGCCGACTACATCGTGGTCGACGAAGGCAGCACGAACGGCACGTTCGTCGGCTCGGTGCGCCTGGGCGCTCAGTCCCCCCGCGTGCTGCGAAGTGGAGACGTGATCCGCGTAGGTCGAGTCTGGCTCGAGGTGCAGATCAAGCCGGTAGCCCCTCAGCTGGCCACGCCAAACAGCACCAAGGAGCTCGCGCTGGCGCTCGTCGCCAACGCGCTGAACTCCCAGGGCGAGGAGGCGTCGGTCAAGGTCCAGGTCTTCGAGGGTGCCGACTCCGGCCGGGAGCTGGTGCTCGGCCTCTTCGAGCACCGCTTCGTCATTGGACGCGGAAAGTCCGTCGACCTGGCGTTCGACGAGGAGGACGCCTCACGCCGCCACTGCGAGGTCATTCGACGCGGCGACAAGGTCTTCGTGCGTGATCTCAACTCGAAGAACGGCACGTTCCTCGACGACAAGCAGCTCGCTCCGGAGCGTGAGACACGCTGGCCGGCTCAAGCCATCCTGCGCATTGGAAGCAACCGCATGCGCTTCGAGGATCCAGTCGCACTGGCCCTCGAGGAGCTCGAGCGCGCCGCCGACGAACACATGTCGCCAGACGACTCCGTCGATCCCCCGGACACCAAGCTGGCGGAGGCCGAGCCGACGCCTGCCGACGAGGACGTGTTATCGGACCTGGTGCGCGACGCGCGCTCCTCGGGCAAGGCCGCGGCTTCGTCCCGCGCGGCTGCACCCATCGCCCAGCGTCCAAAGAAGGACGCTCGCTTGGACACGACCGTCCGCACCAGACGCCGCCCCAGGCCTGGCTGGGGCAAGACGGACTTCATCGTCGCTGCGGTTGCCATCGGGGTGCTGGCTCTCTCCATCCTTGGCATGCTGCTGCTGCTGCGTAGCGGCTGAACCCGACTCGATGGATTGCCAGCGGCGACGCTCCCGGCAGCGTGAGCGTCGGAGCCCGACTACTGCGCCGTCCAGCCGCTGATCGCGTGGCTTGCTGCGAAGACCGCGACCGCTCTGGGCAACGGCTGTTCTGCCAATGCACGGGGTAGGCCCTCGGCGACGACTCGCGTGGTCGCGGTGTAGCTCGATCCCTCGCCGTGACTGCAGGCGTAGCAAGCTCCGATGCTGAACACGAGCTGGACCCGTTGCTGACCTTCGCTGGTGACCTCGGGGACGGCGTTGATCAGCGTCACTTGCTCCTCCCTGGGCTCGTCGAAGCCGTCGCCCGCGGCCTTGAACGCCGCCACGGCGCGGGCCAGCTCGTGGCCCTTCAGCGCGTACGTTTCCGCGTCGGAAAGCAGTGAGACCTTCTCCTTCTTCTGCAGGTCGTAGGCGGTGTAGCTCGCCACGCCGAAGCCATGAGCGCCGCAGCCGTACACCCAGGTGTGGTCTCCGAGCACGAGGTAGCGGCCGGCAGAGGCCACCAGAGTCACGCTCTGGCTGTAGTCGGCGTAGCGCTCCTCGGGTCCGGGCGACGGTTGTTCCCAGAGGTCCCAACCGCGGTGCGTCCGGTCCTCGATCAGGCTGGGTACCACGCTCTCCTTGTAGTCCGTGGGCTCCGCTGGGGTGCCGGCCATCACCGCCTCGCACTCGAAGACGGGCATGCGTCCCTTGGCGGTGGAGAACTGCCACTGCTTGCCATCGGCCAGGAGGAAGATCCCTGGCTCCTGCTTGAGGACGTTACCCTCGGGATCCAACCAGTAGCTCGTCGCCTGATCGGCGTCCTCGGGACGAGACCAGACGATGACGCCCTTCACCTTCGGGAGGGCTTCGGGCTCGGCGGCGGGCGCCGGCTTCTCGTTTCCCACGACGATCGTGTCCGGAGCCTGCGCTGGACGCTTCTCGCCGGCGCAGCTCGAGAGCAGCAACAGAGATCCTAACCCCCAAACCCAACCTCGACGGCTCATGGCTATGCGCGGCGCCACATGCGGCGCTCGTCATCGAAGATGCGGGCGAGACGCTTCTGTTCCAGCACGAAGGCGGCGTAGTTGCGGGGCACGCGGGAGTCGGAGGCGAAGATGCCGTGGACCTTCGCCGCGGCTTCAGCGTCGTCCGTGGCACGGTGAGCGCGCCCGATCTCGATCCCCAGACGCTCGCACACGTCACCGAGGGACTTGCTCTTCTCTTCCTTCTGCAGCTCGCGGGCCCAGGTGAGCGGGTCGAGCCACTCGACCCCCTTGCGAGCCGCGGGAGGCAGATCGGGCACGTCGAGGTTACAGCGGGCGAACTCGGCGTGAAGAAAGTCGCGGTCGAACTCGGCGTTGTACGCCAGGGGTACACCCTGGCGCATGGCCTCGAGGATCTCCAGCGCAACCGCAGAGAACGGCGGCTTGTCCTTCACGTCCTCGTCGCTGATGCCGTGCACGTCGAACGCTTCCTTGGGGATCAACATCCCAGGGTTGACGAGCCAGTCGTGACGAGCAACCACCTGACCCTCCCGGTAGATCACGCAAGCCACCTCGACCACGCGATCGAGGTTGGGATCGCGCCCCGTCGTCTCGGTGTCGATGCTCACCACCGGCAACCGGTGCATCTCCGTCTGACCGTCGAACTCGTCAGCCAGGCCGCTGGCCACGACACGCAAGAGGTGGGCGATGCCGGGATAGTGGCGTCCCGTGGGGAAACACCCCTCGCCCTCCATTCCTGACTTCATGGCTCAGTTCGCGCTGGGCGCAGGCTTGCCGGGGTTCCCCTTGCCCTCTGCCTTGGCGCTGGGCGCCGTCTTCGCTCCCGAGGGCGCGGTAGACGGCTGTTCGCCGTCCTCTTCCGTGGCGGTCGCGGAAGCCTTGGGCAGCGGCTTGGGGTCGACGTCCTTGCCGGTGCGCAGCTTGATCTCGAGCTTCACGAAGTCGTCGAGGTCCTCCTTCGGATCGAAGTACCCGCTCGTGAAGTTTCGGCCGTTGATGTAGATCATCGGCGTCCCCTCGAGGCCCAGCTTGTCCGCCTCTTTCTTGTCCTTCGCCACCCGATCGGCGACGTCCTCGCTCTCGATGTCCTTGAGGAACTTCTTCACATCGAGGCCGAGCTCCTTCGCGAAGTGAGCGAAGTCGTTGGTGAAGGTGGCCTGCTTCTTGAACAGCAGGTCGTGCATCTCCCAGAACTTACCTTGTTTCCCGGCGGCAACCGCAGCGCGCGCAGCCATCTCGGCGTGCTCGTGGATGCTCAAGGGGTAGTTCTTGAACACGAAGCGGACCTGGCCGTCGAAGCGCTCGACCAGCTGATCCAGCACCGGTGCCATCATCCCGCAGTGCGGGCACTCGTAGTCGGCCCACTCCACGACGGTGACTGGTGCGTCCTTCGGCCCCTTCGAAGGGGAGTCCCCGAGCTCGATGGGCTTGACCTCGTCGGTGGAGAAGCGGACGCGAAACGCCGCCTCCGCCTGGGAACGGGCGCGGCCGCGGCGCACCTGGGTGAGCAGGAAGTCGGCGGCTGGCTTGCAGGCCTCGCACTTGCGCGACTCCTTCACGCACTGGGCGATGCTGACGGGCTGGTCAGGACAGGGCGCCAGCAGATCGCTGACGTAGGTGGACCACTCCCGCTGCTCGCGCCGAGTCAGCTCCGAGGTGTCCACGCCCGGAAGCTCCACCGTCTCCACCGTCGCGGAGTCGGCGGCCGGCGTGGTGCCTTCACTTCGATTTTCGCAAGTGCTGAAATTCAATTGCAGAAGCGCGAGCACTGCTGTGCCGAGGACGGACCTGAGCGAGGGCATGGTTGGGGGACTCTAGTGTGAGGTGCGGCGCAATGCTACCCGCTCTGCGGC
The DNA here is from genome assembly GCA_041389745.1 of Polyangiaceae bacterium. Lineage (GTDB taxonomy): Bacteria > Myxococcota_A > Polyangia > Polyangiales > Polyangiaceae > JAHBVY01. The sequence continues at coordinate 15,441 of JAWKRF010000011.1, read as the reverse complement.
GGGCGGCTGCGTGGACTAGTCGATTCGCACGCGGATCTGGGCTACATGCGGGCCGCGCTGGCGAACAGCCAGCGTGTAACCAGCGCTCAACCCTGCGCACCGCGGTGGTTCTTCCCTCGATTCCGGCGTAGCTCCCTTGATTTGCCCTCCGTTCCCCCGCTGCGATCGACGCCTTTGCGACACCGGGCGCGACTGCTACGAGCGCTCAGCCAAACCTCATGTCTAGCGGAAGCCTGTATCCCTCGGAACCGCCCCCGGATAGCGGCCCCGGCGCAGAAGCCCCACGGGTAGTGCGTCACGTGATCGCGGTCGCCGGCGGCCGTGGAGGTGTTGGCAAGAGCATCGTCGCGATCAACCTCGGCGTCTATCTGGCCCAGCTCGGACGCACGGTCGTGGTGGCCGACGCAAACCCCGCCGGCGCCGATCTGCACACCATGCTGGGCGAGGCAATGCCCCGCACGGGAAACGACGAAGACGCGCCCGAGGAAGAGGAACTGACTCCAATCAAGACTCAGGTCCCGGGGCTCCTCCTGCTGCCCCAAGCCTACTCGCGCAACTCCACCGTCCCCCTGCGGCCCGGGCGCAAGGCGCGGTGGGCGTTTCGGCTGCGTCAGCTCGACGTCGACTACGTGATTCTGGATCTGGGAGCGGGCACGACCCCCGCGACGCTGGACCTGTTCTTGACCGCGGACCTGGGGCTCTGCGTCACCTCACCGGAGCCTCCCGCTGTCGAGGCGACGTACCGCTTCGCCCGGGCGCTCTTCCAGCGCAAGCTCAGGCGTACGCTGATCAAGGACCGCTTCAAGGTGCGCATGGTGGAGCGAGCGCAGGATCCGCTCCCACCGCTGCCTTCCCCCATCGAGATGGTGCGCGCGATCGCTCGCTACGACAGCTCCGTCGCCGAGCTCGCCGCAGCGGAGCTTGCCAAGCTCCGGCCTCGCCTCGTGGTCAATTCCGCACGGTTACGCACCGACAATGACCTCGGCACCGCGATGTGCGACATGAGCCGTCGCTACCTGGGCGTCGAGTTCGACTACGTGGGGCACATCGAGCAGGAGGACTCGGTGTGGCTCTCCGTGGTGCGGCGTCGCCCCCTGCTGATCGACTCGCCGACGAGCAAGGCTGCGCGCAACATCGAGCGCATCGCGCGGCGCATCCTGGCTCTGGCGACCACGCGAGAGCAGACGAAGGTCGCCACGCCCGTGCCCATCGTCCCTGCGGAGCCGACGCTCTACGAGGTGTTGTGGACGCATCGCGGCGCGAGTGACGAAGAGCTGCGCAGGGCCTACAAGCGCCAGCGAGAGATCTACCAGCAGGACAGCCTCCCGCTGACGTCGCTGCTCACCGAAGAAGAGCTGGCACGCGAGCGTGCCAGGGTCGACGAGGCCTACGACACCCTGCTCGACCCGATCCGTCGTCGCGCCTACGACAAGTCGACCTTCCCGGAGGAGGAGGCCGGAGAGCAGCCTCCGCGCCCGGAGGTCGACGCCGCCCTCGCCGCCGAGCGCGCGATGCTCCGCGCTGAGCTCGCCCGGGAAATCCATCCGGAAACGGAGTTCAGCGGGGCGCTGATCAAGAAGGTTCGCCAGAGCCTGGGCATCGAGGTCGAGGAGATCGCGAATCGCACCAAGATCAGCGTCTCTCACCTGAAGGCGATCGAAGACGAGGACTTCAGGAGTCTGCCTGCTGCGGTGTACACGCGCGGCTTCGTGCAAGAGGTGGCGAAGTACCTCAAGATCGACCCGGCCCAGGTGAGCCGCAGCTACCTCAAGCGACACCGCGCCTGGCGCCAAGCGCACGGAGTGGATCCGTGAAGATGAGCTCGATCGGTGAGTGAGGCGGAGGCCAGAAGCACCACGCAAGGCCCCGACTGGGGCTTCACGCTGGTGGTGACTTTGCTCGGCCTGCTGCCGCGGCTCTACGTCGCCATCGCCTGGTCGCGAGAGCCGGTGTGGGACGGGCACTACTATCACTTCGGCGCCACGCGGATCGCGGAGGGCCTCGGCTACTCCGAGGACGTGATCGTCGGGGGCCAGGCGGTGTGGAAGGCCTGGTGTCACTACCCGGTCGGCTACAGCGCGTTCCTTGGCTTCCTGTACCTGATCTTCGGGCCCGGCCTGCTCGTGGCACCGATCGCCAACGCGGCGATCGGCGCGCTGCAGATTGCCGTGGGGCACCGCCTCGGGCGCCGCTTCCTGAGTACGAATCGCGCGCGAGTCGCCGCCGGACTGATCGCCTTGCACCCGGGCTTGATCGCGTACAGCGCCGTGGTGATGAACGAGCTCCTGACGGCGCTGCTGCTGAGCGGCGCGGCCCTCGTCATTCATGCTCGGCGAGACCGCCTCAAGGGTGCCGCGTACGGGGGGGTCCTGCTAGGCCTGGCGACGCTGGTCAGGCCCTCGGTGCTGCTCGCCGCCCCGCTCTCGGCGCTGCTCCACGGCGGAAAGCGCTTGCGCGCGGTACTGCTCGCGGGCGCTACCCTGGCGGTGACCTTCGCGGTCGTGATGCCCTGGACGGTCCGCAACTGCAGCCGCATGGACGGCTGCGCGTTCGTGTCGACGAACGGTGGCTGGAACCTCGCCATCGGCGCCCTCACGGAGACCGGTCGTTTCCGCACCTTGAGAGCGCAGGACGGATGTCCCATCGTCACCGGTCAGGTGCAGCAGGACCGCTGCTGGGCCAAGGTTGGGCGAGAGGCGATCCTGAAGGACCCGAAGCGCTGGCTCGCGCTGATGCCCAAGAAGCTCGGGCACACCTACGACCACGAGTCGTTCGCCATCGAGTACCTGAGAGAGGCGAACCCCACGGCGTGGCCAGAGCAGCGCCGGGTAGCCGGGCGAAACCTGCTCTCGAGCTTCCACCGCGGCCTGCTGATCGTGGCTGCGTTCTCCGTGGTGGGACTGCCTCTGGCCGGTCGTAGACGTGGTGCAGGGCAAGGCGAGAGCAAGGAAGACAGCAATCGTACGACGCTCGCCTGGGTGAGCCAGGCCATGCTCGCCAGCGTGTTGATCGGTCTCGCCGGGTACGCGATCACCAGTGATCAGCACCCCTTCTTCTGGCTACCGACCTTGATGCCGCTGCTTGCATTGCTACCCCTGCCGGGCCGCCCATTCCATGGCGGTGTCGGCCGTTACCTGTTCGGCCTCTTGTGCTCCACGACCCTGATCCACGCCGTGTTCTTCGGGGACGATCGTTATCACCTCGTCGTGACTCCGATGCTCTGCCTGCTGGCGGCGGCGGCCCTGCGACGCACCCCGAAGGCGACCTCGAGCGCTAGCGCAGCTTGAGCAACACCAGACCGACGAGCACGCCGACGACCGCCGCGCCGAGCAGCACCGCGATCCACAGCCAGGCGTAGGTTCCGGCGCTCGGAGTATTTCCACGAGGATACCGAGAGCGAGGCGCGTCGCTCCCCGACGCTACCTGGGGCACGTCCGCGCTCTGGGGTACGGGCGTGCCCGGGACGGGCGTGCCCTTCAAGTTGGGCAACGGGCTGTTCGGCGGCAGCTGACCGCCAATGCCGTACTGGTCGAGCAGCGCCTGGACCTGGTTGCGCTCGATCTTGCGTGTCGGGGCGCGGCGGTCGTCGACTTCGTTGATCTCGAAGCTGCGCACCTCCAGGGTCTTGTACTTGGACTCCTCGGGTGGACGCGTGGGCGCGACGTGCAGCTTGTCCGGAGGCTGGGGCGCGAGAGGCCCCTCCGAAGCCTGAGTCAGCGTGGGCTGCTCGTCTGGTGCGGAAGGCTCTTCAGCACGCGTCATGGATGTTTCCGGATGCCATAGCTGACCAGGGGTCGCAAGAGCAGCCTCTTTTGTGTGCTTTTTCAATTGGGAACGCGTGTCTTGCCATCCGGTGACACGTCCACTGGCGTGTCGTTGGCGCCGAGACAGCGCCCCGGGCCGTTGAGGTTGCGGTGAACGCACCGCGTGCCTCGCATCGCCGGAGCGTCTCGTTTCAAGGGCACCTCGTCGCCCAGAGGCGGGCACCCTCCCCCCCAAATCCTGGAGCCATGACCAATGACATGCCAGCGCACACGGCTTGCAGAAGGCTGTGATCAGATGACCGGCTAGAACGAGTATCCCGCGCCCACGTTCACGAACACGAAGTCATCGATGAAGATCGCCTCGCCTTCGGCCTCCCCCAGGCTCTGCGAAGCTTCGGTCGTCAGGATGGCGAGTGCCTGCCCGACCCGGAGCAGCCCTGACCTCTGAATCCGGGCTTTTGGCAGCTCCTGAGAAGCGCGCTGTGCACCAGCCTTCAGCCTTGTATGCTGGGGAGTCTGATGAGCAGCAAGGCTCCCAGCTCGTCCAGGAACCGCATGCAGAGCATCCCCTATACCGGGGGCGGCAAGGAAGAGCTGCGCGCGGCCATCTTGAAGCCTTATCTGCTGCGCTTGCGCGATGAACGGGGCGAGAAGACCGCACGCGCGCTGCTCTCCACGGTCGGCTTGTCGCCGATGGTACTCGATGACGAGACGGAGTGGATCAGCGTCCCGGCGGCCCGCAGGGCGCTGCGCGCGCTGAGCACGGCGCTGGGTGACGATGCCATACGGAATCGAGGCGAGTGGATGACTCACCCCGAGACCCTCGGGACCTACGTGAACTTGCTGCGCGTGTCGTCTCAGCCGATCGACGCCTACCGGTACCTGACGGCGCACGCTGCGGAAACGACCAGGGTCGGCACGTACACGCTGAACGAAGCGGGCGTCGGCAAGGCGGAGGTGGTCTACGCCCCGCGCCCCGAGGCGGAGTCGCCCCAGAACGATCGCTTGCTGTGCATCGCGCGCCAGGCGGAGCTCGCCGCGGTGCCCAGGCTCTGGGGGTTGCCGGACGCGGTGGTGAGCTCGACCTCTTGCCTCGCGGATGGCGACGCGACCTGCACCTACCACCTGCGCTGGGAGGCACCCAGCGCCGCCACGCGGCTGCCCGTGACCGCCGTCGCCGGCGCGGTGGTGTGCGGAGGGTCGGTGGCGTTCAGCGGCAGCTGGCTCGCGACCACGATCGGCGCCGTGGTGGGCGGGGGTCTCGGTGGCGTGATTGGCGGTTTGATGGATCGCGTGCGACGCGAGCGCGTGTCGCGCACCTTCGAGAAGAACCGCATCGCGGCGCTGGAGCGCGGGCTCGAGCTGCGCGGCATGACTCACGCGCCGACGGGCGGCGGACTCATGGGTTCGGTGCTCGGCGGCAAATACCGCATCTTGCGCAAGATCGGCTCCGGGGGCATCGGCGCGGTCTACGCCGCCGAGCACATCGCCCTGGGCTCACAGGTCGCGATCAAGGTGCTGCGCGGCGCCGCGGCCCTCGACGCCGCAGAGATCGCACGCCTGCGCCGCGAAGCGCAGGTGCAGGTCTCCATCGAGCACACCAACGTGATCCGCACCATCGACCTGGATCAGATGCCCGACGGCTCGATCTACGTCGTCATGGAATTGCTGCGCGGAAAAAGCCTCGCCGAGCTGCTACGCAAGGACGGCAGGGTCTCGGCCGACTCCGCGGTGCCCTGGTTCATCCAGGTCTGCCGTGGGCTCTACGCGGCGCACCGCCTCGGGGTGGTGCACCGCGATTTGAAGCCAGGCAACATCTTCATCTGCGACGACGGCAGCGTGAAGGTGCTGGACTTCGGCATGAGCAAGCTCTCCAGCGCGGAGGCCCTGACCGAAGAGGGCTACACCCTGGGGACCCCCGAGTACATGTCCCCGGAGCAGTGCATCGGCGCGCCGGTGGAGCCGCGCTCGGACCTCTACGCCTTCGGCGTGCTGATGTACGAGGCGCTCACGGGCGACATCCCGATCCAGGCGCGAACGCGGCGAGAGCTGCTCGAGCTACACCAGCGCGCGATCCCGCTGCCCATGCGCGAGCGCTACCCCGAGCTGGAGATCCCAGAAGAACTCGACGCCGCCGTGATGCGTTGCCTGAAAAAACGTGCAGCGGAACGCCCAGCCAACGCGCGTGAGCTGGAGGACCTACTGAAGCGCGTGCCGATCGACGCCACGACGCAAAGTTCACTGCCCCCAGCACGAAAAGAGTCTAGAACTCGGCCGTGACGCGAGAGCGCCGACAAGCAGCTCGACCCTCGAGGGCGCGCCGTCGCCGAGGCTGGCTTCGCGCGCTGGCCGCGGGTGCCATGCTCTCAACGCTCGCTCAGCCAGCTGCGGCGTTCACCTACCTGGTGCGCCCCCCCGATACGCTCGCCAGCATCGCAGAGCGCATGTACGGACGCATCCAGCACGAGAAGATCCTGGTCGCGGCCAATGGCCTCGATCTCGAAGGCGGAACCCGCATCGTCCCGGGCATGCGCCTCGAGGTGCCCGCGGTCGGTCACCGCCGCGTGGTGGCCGGCGACACCTGGCCCGCGCTCGCCGAGGATCTGCTCGGCGCCACGTATCGGGACGTGCTGTTCTCGGCTGCGAACGACACGTCACCGTGGCTTCCTCCGAAGGACGGCTCCGAGATCATCGTGCCGTTCAACCTCCGCGTGGTCGTCAAGGACGGGGACGACATCGTGAAGATCGCCTACGAGTTCACCGGCGATCGCAACAAGGCCTGGGTGCTCGATCACTACAACGGCCTGGGTGGGCGCAAGCTGCAGCGCGGTGACGTGGTGCTGGTCCCGCTCACCGACCTCGCGCTCACCAAGGAAGGACGCGAGTACGCCGGGGTGGCCGCCGAGGCGCGGCTCGGCGAGTCCGAAGGCCAGTCGCGAGACGCCCAGCTGCAAGTCGAGTCAGAGCTCCCGGCACTGCTCGGCGACGTGCGCGGCGGGCGCTACGTCGACGCGATCCGTCGTGGCGGCACCTTCCTTGCCATGGGGAAACTCTCACGACCACAGGTAGCGCTCATCCAGCGCCAGCTGCTGGAGGCCTACGCGGCGCTCGGCGCCGTCGGCCTGGCGACCGCGGCCTGCAAGGCCTGGCTCGAGAACGATCCAGGCGCGCGACTCGACCCCATCGAACTGAGCCCGAAGCTGATCTCGGCGTGTGGCCCCGCAGAGAACACTCGAGCGCTTCCGACTCCCGACCCGAGCGGCAGCGCTAGCGGTGACGCTGGAGCCAGTCCGTGAGCGAGCCCACGGCGAGCTTGCAGCGCGGGAGTCGCTTGGGTCGCTACCGCATCGAGCAGGTGCTAGGCGCCGGAGCGAGCGGTTCGGTCTACGTCGCCGAGTGCGTGGATGCTGCGTCCCCCAGCTCCGACCGCGAGAACACCTCGATCAAACTCCCTGGGGAAACACTTTCCGGCCCCGAGATCGGCCAGCGGGTCGCGCTCAAGGTGCTCCACCGTCATCTGGTGAAGAACTACCAGATCAGCAAGCGCTTCGCCCGCGAGGCGCGCATCCTGCGCCGCCTGGAGGGAGACCACCTGGTGCGCTTGCTCGACTTCGGCGAGGCCGATGGTCAGCTGTACATGGCTCTGGAGCTGGTCAGCGGTACGGCGCTGGACGTGCTCATGCAGGGGGTGAGGGTGCGCCTCCACGACGCGGTAAAAATCCTCACAGAAATCTGCACGGCGCTCGAAGTGGCCCACGGCTCGGGCGTCGTACACCGCGATCTGAAGCCCGGCAACGTGATCCTGGAGGGCGTGGCCGGCGATGAAGAGGGCCTCGACGGAGCGCGGGTGCGGGTGCTGGACTTTGGTATGGCCAAGCTGATTCACGGCTCGGCCAGCGCATCGATCACCGCACTCACCGAGCAGAACATGGTCTTCGGGACGCCCGAGTACATGGCTCCCGAGCAGGCGCGTGGCGACGACGTCGATGCCCGCAGCGACATCTACTCTGCGGGCGTTCTGCTGTATGAGCTGATCAGCGGCAAGCTGCCGTTCCGCGGCAACACGCCCATCGGCATCATGACGGCTCACCTGACGGAAGAACCGGCACCTCCCTCGAGCCACGCCCCCGAACGACAGATCCCACCAGCGCTGGAGTCCGTGGTGCTGCACGCGATGGCGAAACAACCGGAGGCGCGCTATCCCTCGGCACGTCACCTGCGCGAGGCGCTGGAGCGCGCGCTGACCAGCCCCGACGACACGCAGTCGATCGCCCCGCCCAGCAAGGATGATCTGTCCCTGACCGACACACAGCACGACATGAAGCTGCCGGACGGCCTGAGCCGCACGGAAGTGGACGTTGCGGCGGTGACCCTCGACCCGCGCCCGGAAGCCGACGCAGAGAGAGGCAACAGCCGGCTCTGGCTGCTGGTGGCCATCGTCGCAGCGCTGCTGGGCATCGCGGCAGGCGTGGCGGTCAGCCTGGGAACCAGCTGATGCCGGAGCTGAACCTCAGCAAGGGGCTCGACTGGGGTGAGCTCTCCCCGCTAAGGCTCACCGCGCGCACCGTCGCGGACGGCGTATATGCCGGCCTGCACCGCAGCCCCCGCAAGGGTGCTGGGATCGAGTTTGGCGGCCATCGAGAGTACGTGCCCGGGGACGATCTGCGCTGGCTCGATCATCGCGCGCTGATGCGCCACGGCCGACTCATGATCAAGGAGTTCGAGACCGAGACGGATCGCGTGCTGCGCTTGATCGTCGACGCCAGCGCATCCATGGGCTTCCGCAGCGAGCGTGCCAAGGGCGCCAAGCTGGCGTTCGCGTCACTGCTGGCTGCGGCGCTCGCACGCATCGCCATTGGCGCTGGCGATCCGGTGGCGGTCGAGTGGCTTGGAGGGGATGGGGTGCGCTCGCTGCCGGCGATGGGCGGACGCGAGGCTTTCGAGCGCATCGTGGGCAGCCTCGAGCAAGCCGAACCCAGCGATCCCGGCCCCATGGATACCGCGGAGCTCGAGCGAGTGATCGCCTCCGTGGCTCGTCACACGCGGCGCGGCGCGGTGGTCGTGCTGTTCAGCGACCTGCTCGATCTCCCTGTAGAAGCCCTGGATCAGTTCACGACCCTGGGGGCGCAGCGCCGTACGCTGATCGTGGTCCAGGTGCTCGACCCCCTCGAGGCCGACTTCAGCCTCAGCGGGCCGCTGCGCCTGCGAGCCACCGAGACTCGCTACCTAGTGGAAACGGACGCTGAGACGGCCCGCGACGGCTACCTGGCGGCGCTGGCCAAGCTCCAAGAGACCTGGCGTCAGCGCCTGGTCGGGCGGCGGGGGCGCCTGGTGGTGTGCAATAGCGCCGACAACCCGGTCGATGTGGTACGCGCGATCATCCGCGCCGCGGAGGGCCGCCCCGGATGAGCTTTCTGGTGCTCTCGGCGCTGGCGATCGCAGCCCTGGTCGTCGCGCCCTTGCTCGCACATCTGCTGCGCCGCGGTCGCGCCGAGGAGCGGGAGTTCCCCGCCGCCAAGCTGGTGCCGACCTCGCCCCCCGTGGCACGCCAGCGCACGCGCCTCGAGGACCGCGCGCTCTTTGGCATCCGCGCGGCAATGATTCTGTTGCTCGCGCTGCTGGGCGCGACGCCCTTCGTGCGCTGCTCGCGCCTCGCGCTGGATCGCAGCAGCGGCGCATCGGTGGCCCTCGCCATCGTGGTCGACGACTCCGGGAGCATGCGAGCGAAGCTGCCGGGCGGGGAGCGTCGCTTCGAGAAGGCCCTGGCCGGCGCCGAGGAGCTACTCGACTCCACACGGGAAGGCGACGCCGTCGCCATCGTGGCAGCTGGATCACCGGCACGACTGCTGCTGGCAGCGACCACCGACCTGTCGTTGGCGCGGGAGACCCTCGCCAAGCTGCACCCAACGGATCGCGACACTGACCTCAGCGGTGCGACCCAGCTCGCGCGCTCGGCGCTCGAGCGCCTCCCCCACACCGACAAGCGCGTGGTGCTGCTGAGCGATCTCGCCGGGGACCCGATCCCGGAGGGGAAGATCCCGGTGATCGCGCCGCTGAACGAGCTGAAGAAGCCCGCCAATGACTGCGGCCTGGTCGGAGCGATTGCGCGCGGAAATACGGTCAGCGCCCAGGTGGTGTGCAGCGAAGCGAGCGCCACGACTGGTCGTGAGCTGCGACTGCGCCCGGCTACACCCGCGCTCGGCCCCAGCGCAGGGAAGGCGGCGAGCGAAGCCCCACCCAAGGCGGCTCCCCTCGCCTCGCAGACAGGCTCTCAGGAGCTCACCCTCGAGCTGCCCTCGGACGTGAACGGGTGGGAGGCGTTCATCACTGGCAGCGACGATCTGCCAGAGAACGACGCCTGCCCCATCAGCCCGAAGGCCGCTGCGATGGGCGTCGGCGTGCTCAGCGATGCGACTCGCAGCAGCACGGTCACCGGCGGACCCACGCTGGTGGAACACGCACTGTCGGCCCTGGACGCGGATCTGTCCGTGCAGCCCCTCGCCCTCGCCCCCGACGACCCGAAGGAGCTCGATGGGCTCCGAGCGCTGATCCTCGACGACCCCGCCGGCCTCTCGCCAGAGGCGCGGAGCGCGATCAAGAAGTGGCTCGAGCGAGGCCGGGTGGCGGTGTTGTTCGCTGGCCCCGCCGCAGCGCGCGCACAGCTGGCGTCCAAGCTGGACCCGTTTCTGGACGCGGTGCGCTGGGAAGGGACGGACGTCGCAGGGCTCGACGCGACGAGCCTGGCCTGGCTGATCAGCGACGGCAGCGGCCTCGATCAGTTGGCCCCCAAGGGGCGCGCCGTACTCGAGGGCGCGCTGCCCGGCGACGCGGAGGTGCTCGCGCGCTGGTCCGACGGGCGCCCGTTCATGGCGCGGCGCAACGTGGGTCGTGGCCAAGCGTACGTGGTCGGCCTGCCGATCTCCGCAGAGCAAAGCGACTTTGCGTTGCGTCCAGCGTTCCTCGCCCTGCTCGACCATCTGTTGCAGCAGGCGGAGCGCTTGGGGGGCCCAGCGCGCACCACGGCGGGCGTCGCCTGGTTGTTCCCCGCCAGCGGGGAGTTGAAGGTGACGGGCCCCGGGGGTGAACTCGAAGCCGACCTCGATAGCCCGGATGAATCCCAGCCCGCGACGCGTCGGGTGACACCAGACCGCCTGGGTCGGTACCGTGTGGATCAAAGCGGTGAGGCCACCCACCGCATCGTGAGCCTCTCGGCGGACGAGCTTCGACGGCGAGCCGAAGCGACCGCACAGACCAGCCTGGCCAGCCCGGAGTCCACTCAAGCATCGCGTATCGACGTCTCACCCCACGTCGCCTTTGCACTCTTGGCGTTGCTCACGCTGGAGCTATTCGTCCGCATCTGGCGCCGCGCTCGCGAGCCCAGCGACGCTGAGCCTCCCGCCAGTCGACGCGCCAGCGACGCCGCCAAAGCCTGAGCTGGAGCGGCTGGCCTCAGGCGCCGGTTGGCCCGCCTCGGGTGAAGCGCCGAGACAGAACCCTGCTTCTCGTGGTACGGGGCCCGTATGGTTCGGGGCATTCTCACGCTGGCCGTCGTTTCCGTGTTGTGCGCTTGTTCGTCGGCTGGACCCTATGGACACAGCCGAACGTACTCCCCCCTCGACGCCGAAGAGAGCGCCCTCGAAGGGGCGGTCGAGTACGACCCCGTGATGGCGACGCGCAACCCCGAGAAGTGGCAAGGCAAGAACATCAGCCTGTTCGGAGTGGTCGTACAGCGTGACTCTGGAGACGCCGGGACCGCCTACCTGAAGCTCAGCGTGCGCACCCTCGAGCCTCGCAACCTGTGCGACACCCAAGACGAGGACAGCTGCCGAGTGACGGTCAGCGATCGAGAGCACGCCGTGGTCCATGCTCAGCTGAAGCTCAGCGGTGACGACGATCTCGGCCGCTACAGCGTGGGTATCGGCTCCCTGGTGCGCATCGTCGGCCGCCTCACCGACGACTACGATCAAGACGGCACGCCGGTGTTCCGGGCGACCTACTACCGCCACTGGCCCCGCGGTTTCTTCGTGACCACGGCGGATCGCGAGCACATGCGGCGCTAGCTCACCCCAAGAACGAACGGGGAAAAGGGCTCCAGATGCCTCTTCAAGAGGGTTTGGGGGTGAGGCGCAGCGTCAGGGCAGAGTCATCCGCTTCCGCAGACCCGACGTTGTGCTATGCGCGATCCCCATGCGCATTCGAGCACCTCGCAAGCTCCAGCTCGCCGCCAGCCTGATCGGTCTGGCGTTGCTCGCCGGCTCCCAGACCGCCTCCGCGACGGTCGTCGAGCGCGTCGTTGCTGTGGTTGGCGAACAGGCGATCCTGCTCTCGGATCTGCGCCAGCGCGCGAAGCCGGTGTTGACCCGAGTCTATCAGCAGACCCCTCCCGGTGCTCAGCGCGCCGCGGCGACCTCCCAGGTCTACAAGGAGGTGCTGGAGCGCATGGTGGAAGAAGAGCTGGAGCGTCGCGCCGCGAACCAGGCTCGCATCACCATCACGGCCAAGGAAATCGATGACGCGATCGTGCGCGTCGCGCGCCAGAACAAGGTCAGCGTCGACAAGCTGATCGGCGAGGCGCTGGCCAGCGGTATGACGGAGGCGGAGTATCGCTCGGAGCTGAGGCGACAGCTGCTGGAGGCCAAGCTCCTCAACCTGCGCATTGCCGGTCGAATTCGCATCACCGAAGAAGATCTGAAGAGCAGCTACCGGACGATCGTGATGGAGGAGCGGAAGAAGCTCGCTTTCCGCGCGGCATGGGTGATGGTGAACATCCCCGCTGGTGCTGACGACGCCGCGATCGCGAACGCTCGCTCCCAGGCCAAGCAGATCGCCAGCAAGGCTCGCTCCGGCGACGACTTCGGCAGACTCGCCAGGCGCTACTCCGTCGACGTGAAGACGAAGGACAACGGCGGCCTGTTGCCGCGCCAGCTGCCCAGTCAGCTGCCCAAGGACCTACGCGCCGCGGTGCTCAACCTCGAGCTAGGTGATGTCTCCGACCCCGTGCGCCTGGGCGGAACCTTCGTCGTGCTCAAACTGGTCGAGCGCACCGAGAGCGAGCTGCCAACCTACGACGAAGCCCGAAATCAGCTCCAGGGCCGCGTCTACATGGAGAAGATGGCCAAGGCGCGCGAGCACTGGATCCGCACCCTACGCAAGCGCACCCACGTCGAAGTCCGGCTGTAGCTCCTCACCCTCAGGGTCGGCCACAGACCGCGTCGTAGATCTCCCGCCGCGGGGTGCCGCCGCTCACCAGGCGTCGCGCGACCTTGAGTTCGGCGCTGACGAGTTCATCGAACTTGGAGAGTGGCTGGGCGCCTTCCAGCAAGCGACCGTTCACGTAGAACGTCGGAGTGCCCTTCGCGCCGACGCGGTCCGCTTCGCGGATGTCCGCCTCGATGCGCGGACGGCGCGTGTCACCTCGGATCGCAGTCATCACGCTGGGGGGTAGGCCCGCGTCGGTCGCGATCTTGAGTAGCGTCGCGTCCGAGAGGTTGGCTTGCTGAGCGAACAACGCGTCGTGGACCTGCCAGAAGGCGGGGTCGCCGAGCTGCTTCTGAGCCTCGATGGCCAGGGTCGCCGCGGGACGGGCGCGCTCGTGGACGCCGAGCGGGAGGTGCTTCCATACCAGACGCAGGTCGTCGCCGTAGCGGGCACGCAGCTGCTTGAGGGTCGGCTGGACCTTCGCGCAGTAGGTGCACTCGAAATCGGAGAACTCGACGATGGTGACCAGCGCGTCGGCCTTCCCCAGCACCGGTGCGTCGAGCAGCGCGGGGCACAGGCGCTCGGGGATGGCCTCTCCCACGTCGATCAGGTTCTTCTTCACCCGGGTCGAGTAGATGGCGCTCGGGTCGACTCCGGCAGCGACCAGACTCCGAGTGGCGGATAGCTCGCTCTGAATCGCACGGTGTAGCTCGCCCCGGGAGTGGAAGCCCTCGATCAACTCCCCATTCAGGTACAGCGTGGGCGTAGATCGGACGCCAAAGCGTATGCCCAGCGCGCGATCGTCGGCGACCTGCTTCTCTGCGAGCTTGTCCCCTGTCAGCTTTGCTGGATCCACACGGATCCCGACATCCGCGCCCCAGCGAACGATGCTGACGTCGTTGGGCGCCTGCGGAGAATGCGCCCACTCCTCCAGGATGCGCCAGAAGGCGCTGGAGCCATACTCCCGCGTCAGGGCGGCCATCGACTGGGAGGCGTGGAGGGCATTCGGGTGCACGTCGAGCGGCGTATGCACCCAGGCGAGACGCAGGTCTTTGCCGAAATCGCTCTTGAGCGTGTCGAGAACGCTGAACAGCCTGCGCGTGTGCTTGCAGTCGAGATCGCCGAAGACCACCAACGTCACCGGCGCATCGGGCTCTCCCCAGACCGGCGCGTGCGCCGGAACGGGCAGCAGCGCGCCCTCGTCACGCGCCCCGGCGACGCCAAAGTCGCCGGTCCTCGCTCCCTTGGCGAAGGTGGGCGGAGGCGCTCCGGCATCCGAGCCGGGTGGCGGCGCCACTGGACCGCTGGAGGGCATGGCGGTGGGTGGCGCGGTGGCGGGCGGCGCGGTCGGGCCGGTCGCCACCCCGGCGTCCAGAGTGGCCGCCGGGGCTGGCGTGGTCCCCCCTGATCCACGTGAGTTGAGCCGCAAAGCGAAGATGACGCCCAGGGTCGCGATCATGAGCACCGCCGCCGAGGTCACCGCGATGGGAACGAAGAGCCTGCCACGACGCTCCCCGGGAACGGTCTTTGGGCCAGCTGCCGCGAACTTATCGGGCACGGGCGAGCCCGTGGGTGCCCCACGATCCACGGCGAGCGGAGGCTGCTCACCGTCTCCCGCCGCGCGCGCGCTCGAGCCTGCCACGGGCGCTGCGCCGTCGGTCGGGGCCTCCGCCCGCATGCTCGGCGCGCTAACTGGGCCCTCGCGTCCCGCGGGCAGGTTCGGTTCCCTGACCGCCGCGCTGCTCTCGGGAGGGCGCTCCCAGGATGGAGCCAGGGGGGAGACCTTGGCCGGGTCGTCAACGACCGTCTGACTGGACTCCGACTGTCGCGGGATCATTTTCCCCGCGGCAACATTGAAACCCAGCGAGTCGTGCTTCGCCGGTGCGGGGACCATGCCCGGAGTCTCTTCCCGGGCGAAGACCGGCATCCCTGGCCGCCCTGGGCGCGGGGGCTCGGCATCGACGGCCGTGGGCCTGCCCTCCGAGACACCCGTTGGCGGGACGAAGCCTCCTGCCTCGAACGCCACGGTGCCAGCGTCCTGCTGCTCCACCCCGGGCGCGTACGCCGCCTTGGGCTTCGGAGCGAGCCAGCTGGGCGGCGGAAGCTCGACCGGAGGAGGCACGCTGGCGGCGCCAGGAACCGTGGTCGCACCGGGCACGCTATTTCCCGGAGGCACCGGCGCCGAAGGCGGAACCGGGGGACCTGGAGGCACCGGCGGCCGCAGCGGGAGCTTGCCGGGGATGTGCGGGGGCTGGAAGCCTGGGTCCTGCGACTGCCAGGGCGGCTGAACGCCGGACGGCAAAGCCTTGCCGGGGGGCGGGGTGAAGCCGCCACCTGCCGGTGCTGCGCTGGGTGCCGCTGCTGCGCTGGGTGCCGCTGCTGCGCTGGGTGCCGGTGCTGCGCTGGGTGCCGCTGCTGCGCTGGGTGCCGGTGCTGCGATGGGTGCCGGTGCTGCGATGGGTGCCGCTGCTGCGCTGGG